>WQZN01000041.1 GCA_009780695.1 Microbacteriaceae bacterium | reverse complement strand
GCGTCGATCGCGCCCTCGGCCGCGCCGGCGCCGACGAGGGTGTGGATCTCGTCGATGAACAGCACGATGTCGCCGCGGGTGCGGATCTCCTTGAGGACCTTCTTGAGGCGCTCCTCGAAGTCGCCGCGGTAGCGCGACCCGGCGACCAGCGCGCCGAGGTCGAGCGTGTAGATCTGCTTGTCCTTCAGCGTCTCGGGCACGTTGCCCTTGACGATGTCCTGGGCCAGCCCCTCGACGATCGACGTCTTGCCGACGCCGGGCTCGCCGATGAGGACCGGGTTGTTCTTCGTACGCCGACTCAGCACCTGCATCACGCGCTCGATCTGTGGCTGGCGGCCGATGATCGGGTCGAGCTTGCCCTCGCGCGCGTCCTGGGTCAGGTTGCGGCCGAACTGGTCGAGCACCAGGCTCGAGCTCGGCGCCTCCGCGGAGCCGCCGGCCGTAGCCGCGGCGGCCGCCTGGCCGCCCTGCTCCTTGCCCTGGAAGCCCGAGAGCAGCTGGATGACCTGCTGGCGCACGCGGTTGAGGTCGGCGCCCAGCTTCTGCAGCACCTGGGCCGCGACGCCCTCGCCCTCACGGATCAGGCCGAGCAGGATGTGCTCGGTGCCGATGTAGGAGTGGCCGAGCTGCAGCGCCTCGCGCAGGGAGAGCTCGAGCACCTTCTTGGCGCGCGGCGTGAAGGGGATGTGGCCCGACGGGGCCTGCTGGCCCTGGCCGATGATCTCCTCGACCTGCGCGCGGACCGCCTCCAGCGAGATGTCCAGCGACTCCAGCGCCTTCGCGGCGACGCCCTCGCCCTCGTGGATCAGGCCGAGCAGGATGTGCTCGGTGCCGATGTAGTTGTGCGAGAGCATGCGGGCCTCTTCCTGGGCCAGCACAACGACGCGTCGGGCTCGGTCGGTGAACCGCTCGAACATATTCGCTCCTCCAGACTCCGGGGTCACACAGGGTCAAACCCCGCGCCCAGCCTACGCGTTCCCGCACGCACCGAAATCTCGTCCGCTAGGAGCGAACAAGCCCGTGCTCGTAGGCGTAGACGACCACCTGGATGCGGTCACGCAGCCCGAGCTTGCGCAGCACCTCCCCGACGTGGGACTTCACGGTCTCGACGCCGACGTGGAGATCCCCGGCGATCTCGGCGTTGGACCGACCGCGGGCGAGCTCGAGCAGCACCTCCCGCTCCCGCGGGCTGAGATCACCGGCGGCCGGCGGCTCGGGCCGCGACCACGACTGGCCGTCGAACTGTGCCGCGACCAGGCGCCGACTGGCGGCCGGGCGAGCAGCATCGCGCCGTCGGCGACCATCCGCACCGCCTCGACCAGGCGCTCGGCCGTCACGTCCTTGAGCAGGAAGCCCGAGGCACCGGCGCGGATCGCGTCGTACACGTAGGCGTCGAGGTCGAAGGTGGTCAGCATCAGGACCCGCGTCGGATGGTCCGCGGTGATCAGGCGGGCGGCCTCGATGCCGTCCATGACGGGCATCCGGATGTCCGTGAGCGCGATGTCGGGGCGAGTGCGCTCGACCAGACCCACCAGGGCCTGCCCGTCGGGCGCCGTACCGACGACCTCGAGGTCGGGTTGGGCGTCCAGCAGTGCGGCGAACCCGGCGCAGATCACCGGCTGGTCGTCGGCGACCACGACGGTGGTCACGCGACGTCCTCCGTCGCCGTCTGCGGGAGGGTCGCCTCGACCACGAAGCTCCCGTTCTCCCGACCCGCGCGGAACCGGCCGCCGAGCGCCTCTACCCGCTCGCGCATGCCGACCAGGCCGTGTCCGCCGATGTTCGCGGCGGCGGCACCCCCGTTGACCACCCGGACCGAGAGCAGCCGGCCGGTCGCCGCCAGCTCGACCTCGACCTGCTCCCCGGGAGCGTGCCGCCGCGCGTTGGTCAGCGCCTCCTGCACCAGCCGGTACGCCGCATAGCCCGCGCCCACCGAGACCTGGGCCGACGTCTCCCCCTGCAACCGCACGTCGACACCCGCCGCCCGGCTGCGCTCGACGAGCGCGGAGATGTCGGACCAGGTCGGCTGCGGCGCCCGCTCCGCGTCACCGGCGCGGCCCAGGATGCCGAGCACGCCGCGCAGCTCGTCGAGCGCCATTCGCGCATCGGCGGCGATGTCGCCGAGCACCCGCCTGCCGACTTCGCCGATCTCCGGGTCCGTGTACGGCGCCGTCTCGGCGCGCACCGCGATCAGCGAGACGTGGTGGGCGACCACGTCGTGCAGGTCGCGGGCCAGCCGAGCCCGCTCGGCGACCACCGCGGCCTGCCCCTCGACCTCGCCCGCCCGGGCCTGCAGCGCCCGCCGCTCCTCCTCGCGGAGCGCCGAGCGGCGCAGCAGCAGGGCGCCGCCGAGGACGAGGAGGAAGACGACGGTGTAGACGGTGCCGAGCTGTGCGGCCTGGCCGTGGTCGAGGATCTGCACGTCGGCGTCGAACGGCGCGGCCAGCCTCTGCCGGCTCTCGACCCACCACCACGCCAGCCCGATGCCGCTCAGCACGGCGGCGGCG
>WQZN01000040.1 GCA_009780695.1 Microbacteriaceae bacterium | reverse complement strand
TGTGCGTGCGCCGGCAAGGCGCCGATGCGCTGGCAGACTGGACGTCTTTCGAGCATCGGCAACGCCGCCGGAGTGCGTACAGCGCGGCGCGCAGCAGGCCGGGGCTTTACCAACACGGCCTAGACTCGGATGCGTGGATGCCCGCACGCTGACCGCTGCCGAGATCGCGCAGATGATCGACCACACGCTGCTCAAGCCCGAGGCGACGCGCGCCGATGTCGAGGCGCTGATCGCCGAGGCCGCCGAGCTCGGCACGTACTCCGTCTGCATCTCCCCCTCGATGCTGCCCGTGGCGCTCCCGGGCGGCCTCCGGCTCGCGGTCGTCTGCGGCTTCCCGAGCGGCAAGCACACCTCGGTCGTCAAGGCCAACGAGGCCGCCGAGTCGGTGATGCTGGGCGCCGACGAGATCGACATGGTCATCGACGTGGGCGCCGCCGTCGAGGGCAGGTACGACGACGTGCGGGCCGACATCGAGGCGGTCCGGGCCGCGGCGCCGGCCCCCGTGGTGCTCAAGGTCATCATCGAGTCGGCCGCGCTGACCGACGAGCACGTCGTCGGCGTCTGCAAGGCGGCCGAGGCCGCCGGCGCCGACTTCGTGAAGACCTCGACGGGCTTCCACCCGGCCGGCGGCGCCACCGAGCACGCCGTACGCCTCATGCACGAGACGGTCCCCGGCCTGCAGGTGAAGGCCTCCGGCGGCGTGCGCACCATCGAGCAGGCGCGGGCGATGCTCGCCGCCGGCGCGACCCGGCTCGGGCTGTCCGGCTCTCGCGCGATCCTCGAGGGCGCGGCCGCCGACGGGTCCTACTGACCGGGCACCAGCTCCGGTGTCGCGGCGCCCGGTCCGAGGCCGCATCTCCCCGTCGCTGCTGTCGATCGCGACCTGACGGCCCGGGCTTGCTCGACCGACGACGGCGGCGCGGGCTCAGCCGGCGTGGTCGGCGTACCAGGGCTTGATGACGTCGTCGATGATCGCGAGCCGCTCGTCGAAGGGCAGGAAGGCCGACTTCATCGCGTTGACGGCGAACCACTGCATGTCGCGCAGGCCGTAGCCGAAGGCGCTGGCGAGCGCGGCGAGCTCGCCGGTCATCGAGGTGCCGCTCATCAGCCGGTTGTCGGTGTTGACGGTGACCCGGAACCGCAGGTCGGTGAGCAGCTTGATGGGGTGCTCCGCGATCGACGGCGCGGCTCCGGTCTGGACGTTCGAGGTCGGGCAGAGCTCCAGCGGGATCCGCTTGTCCCTGATGTACGACGCCAACCGGCCGAGCCGCGGACGCCCGTCCGCGCCGGTGGTGATGTCGTCCACGATGCGTACGCCGTGGCCCAGCCGGTCGGCCCCGCACCACTGCACCGCCTCCCAGATCGATGGCAGCCCGAACGCCTCACCGGCGTGGATGGTGATGTGGCCGTTCTCGCGGCGTACGTGCTCGAAGGCGTCCAGGAACCGTGACGGCGGGTAGCCCGCCTCGGGTCCGGCGATGTCGAAGCCGGCCACACCGCGGTCGCGCCACGAGATCGCCAGCTCGGCGATCTCGCGCGAGCGGGCGGCCTGACGCATCGCCGTGCACAGCTGGCGTACGACGATCCGCCCGCCGATCGCCTCGGTCCCCTCCGCGAGCCCGCGCTGCACGGCGCCGACCACCTCGTCGAGGGTCAGCCCGCGGGCGAGGTGCAGCTCGGGCGCGTAGCGGATCTCGGCGTACACGACGCCGTCGGCGGCGAGGTCCTCGACGGCCTCGCGCGCGACCCGCGTGAGGGCGTCCGGGGTCTGCATGACCGCGAGGGTGTGTGCGAAGGTGTCCAGGTAGCGCTCGAGCGAGCCGCTGTCGGCTGCGGCGCGGAACCACGCACCGATCGCGTCAGCCGAGATCTCGGGCAGCTCGTGGCCGCACTCGGCGGCCAGGGCGACCACGGTCGCGGGCCGGAGACCGCCGTCGAGGTGGTCGTGCAGGAGGACCTTCGGCGCGGACCGGATCAGGTCGTCGGTGGCCTCGCGTGTAGGTTCCATGGCGGCATTCTCCCACCGGTCCGGGCGGCGGGTGGGAGCTCGGAAGGGCGCAGAAGGAGACATCCGTGCGGGTTTTCACCACGTTCGAGGAGCTCGAGAAGGCAGCGGGCGAGGATCTCGGGTCGAGCGAGTGGCTGACCGTCGACCAGGATCGCGTCGACCGCTTCGCAGACGCGACCGACGACCACCAGTGGATCCACGTGGACGTCGAGCGCGCCGAGGAGGGGCCGTTCGGCGGCACCATCGCGCACGGCTACCTGACGCTCTCGCTGGTGCCGATGCTGGGCGCGCAGGTCTACTCGCTGGAGACGCCCGGCGCGAAGCTCAACTACGGCATCAACAAGGTGCGCTTCCCCAACCCGGTCCTGGTCGGCTCGCGCATCCGCTGCCACGTGCGGATCGCCGCCGTCAGCGACATCCCCACCGGCAAGCAGCTCACGGTCCAGCACACCGTCGAGATCGAGGGCGCCGACAAGCCCGCGATGATCGCCGAGACGGTCGTCCTGCTGCTTCCCTAG
>WQZN01000039.1 GCA_009780695.1 Microbacteriaceae bacterium | reverse complement strand
TGCCGATCTACGGCGGCTCGGCGTACGGCCCGCAGCTGACCGCGCTGCGGCGCGGCGTCCACATCGTCGTCGGCACCCCCGGCCGGATCATGGACCACCTCGAGAAGCGCACGCTCGACCTGTCCGAGCTGCGCTTCCTGGTCCTCGACGAGGCCGACGAGATGCTGTCGATGGGCTTCGCCGAGGACATCGAGACGATCCTGGCCTCCACGCCGGAGGACAAGCAGGTCGCGCTCTTCTCCGCGACGATGCCCCGGCAGATCAAGGCGCTCACGGGGCAGTACCTCCGCAACCCCGAGGAGGTGCAGGTCAAGGCGAAGACCGCGACCAACGCCAGCATCGCCCAGCGCTACCTGATGGTGAGCTACCCGCAGAAGCTGGACGCGCTCACCCGGATCCTCGAGGTCGAGAACTTCGAGGCGATGATCGTCTTCGCCCGCACGAAGTCCGAGACGGACACGCTCGCCGAGAAGCTGCGGGCCCGCGGCTTCGCCGCCACCGCGATCAACGGCGACATCCCGCAGAACGTCCGCGAGAAGACCGTCAACCAGCTCAAGGACGGGTCGCTGGACATCCTGGTCGCCACCGACGTCGCCGCCCGCGGCCTCGACGTCGAGCGGATCTCGCACGTCATCAACTACGACCTCCCCACCGACGTCGAGTCCTACGTCCACCGGATCGGCCGCACCGGCCGCGCCGGCAGGAAGGGCGACGCCATCTCCTTCGTGACGCCGCGCGAGCGCTACCTGCTCCGGGCGATCGAGAAGCACACCAAGGCCGCGCCGCAGGAGATGCGGCTGCCGAGCGTCGACGAGGTCAACGCCACCCGGCTGAGCCGCTTCGACGACGCGATCACCGCCGCGCTGAGCGAGACCGAGAAGGTCGGGTTCTTCCGCGACACGGTCGCCCACTACGTCGAGGAGTTCAACGTCCCCGAGCTCGACGTCGCCGCTGCGCTGGCCGTGGTGCTGCAGGGCGACGAGCCGCTGCTGCTCGAGGCGCAGCCGGAGCCGCCGGTGCGCGAGCGCCGGGAGCGGCCCGAGCGCGGCGACCGGCCGGAGCGGGCGCCGCGGGAGTCGTCACGCTCGCGCGGCAACGGGCAGCCGCTGGCGACGTACCGGATCTCGGTCGGGAAGCGCCACCGCGTCGAGCCGCGCCAGATCGTCGGCGCCATCGCCAACGAGGGCGGCCTGCGCCGCGCCGACTTCGGCAACATCACCATCCGGCCCGACTTCTCGCTGGTCGAGCTGCCCGCCGACCTCGGCCCGGAGACGTTCGCCGCGCTCGAGAGCACCCGGATCAGCGGCAAGCTGATCGAGCTGCGCCCCGACGAGGGCGGCCCGGCCCGGCGCGGGCCGCGGCGCGAGTACGACGACCGCGGCGGCGACAGCCGGGGCGACCGCAAGCCGCGGCAGAAGAAGCCGCGCCACTGACCGCTCCTGTCAGCCGGGGCTGATAGAACCAAGCCATGCGCCTGCTCCGCTCCGGTCTCGTCATCGCCCTGGTGGCGGCGCTGGCGTGCGCCTGCGGCTCCAAGGACACCGGGCCCGACATGGACGCGCTCGCCAGCGCACTGAGCAACGGCGACTTCGGCGGCGTCTCCTTCGCCGGCGGCCAGAGCAGCGACGCGGTGTCGAAGCAGTACGCCGCGATCATCCAGGGGGTCGGCGCGACGCCGAGCGTCTCGATCGGCGAGCCGCAGATCAACGGCGACAAGGCGACCGCGCCGGTCACCTGGTCGTGGCCGCTGTCCGAGGGCGGCTGGAGCTATCAGACCACCGCGACCGCCGAGCACACCGGCGGCCAGTGGCTCATCGACTGGTCGCCCTCGGTCGTGCAGCCGAAGCTCACCCAGGGCGACGTGCTGCGCACGGTCACCGTGCAGGCCCGCCGGGCCGACATCATCGGCGCCCACGGCATCCACCTGGTCACCGACCGGCCGGTGGTCGAGTTCGGCATCGACCGGAGCAAGCTGAAGTCGACCTCGGCCGCGGTCGCCTCGGCGCGGCGGCTGGCCGCCCTGCTCGGCCTCGACGCCAACTCCTACGCGGCGCGGGTCAAGGCGTCGGGCACGGCGCAGTTCGTCGACGCGATCACCTACCGCACCGACCAGGCGCCGTCGGTGGCGTCGAAGATGTCCGACATCCCGGGCGCCCTGGCGCTGAAGGCCGAGCTTCCGCTGGCGCCGACGAAGGAGTTCGCGTCCTCGCTCCTCGGGACGGTCGGGCCCGTCACCGCCGACCTCATCAAGCAGCATCCCGACACCTACCACGTGGGCGACATCGTCGGGCTGAGCGGGCTCGAGGCGCGCTACGACGCCCAGCTGCGCGGCAGCCCCGGCAGCGCCATCGAGATCGTGACGCCGCAGGGTGGCACGACCGTGGTCCACAAGGTCTCGCCCGCGAGCGCGAAGCCGCTGCGGATCTCGCTCGACGAGCGCCTCCAGAACGTCGCCGAGAACCTGCTCGCCAACGTCAAGCCGGCCAGCGCCCTGGTGGCGCTGCGCCCGAGCACGGGCCAGATCCTGGCCGCGGCCAACGGTCCGGCCGACGGCGCCGCCGACCTCGCCACCTACGGTCAGGCGCCGCCCGGGTCGACGTTCAAGACCTTCGACAGCCTCGCCCTCATCCGGCAGGGGATGGGTCCCGACTCACCCGTCTC
>WQZN01000038.1 GCA_009780695.1 Microbacteriaceae bacterium | reverse complement strand
CTGTCCATCAGAATCAATCAATTGCCGAAACATACACAGGCAACCCCACAAAGAGGCCACCCACACAAACATTCACACAATCAAAATGCATGACACACTGTTGAGTTCTCAAACATCAGACGCATGGAGTCGCCCTCTCGGGATCAACGTCCACACTTGTGGCCGCCCACTTTGGCCACGGCGCGAAAGCGCTGGTCTTGAGTGGAACGACTTCCGCCCGGGGCCGGGAACCCTCCGCCGATCTGACGATCAGCGCCTTGTTCCCCGCCGCTCCCTGGCGACGAAGAGAACATTACGGCACACCCTCACGGGCACACAAATCGGGGTGGGGTGTCGGCGCTCACAGGGGGTCCTCGAGTGCTTCCGCGGCGTCTGCGGGCCTGCCCACACCGGCCAGCAGCAGGGCCTCGTCGAGCTCCTCCGCGACGGCATTCATGCAGGTCAGAACGCCATTGCGCCCGTCGGCCGCGAGCGCCCACAGCGGCAACCGGCCGAGGAAGACGGCGTCAGCACCGAGCGCATGCGCGGCCAGCACATCGGCGCCACCGGCGAGTCCCCCGTCGACGTACAGCGGGAGCGAGGGTCCGAGAGCGGCCCTGATGCGGGTCAGGGCGACCGCGGTGCTGATCGCGCGGTCGAGCTGGCGGCCGCCGTGG
Source organism: Microbacteriaceae bacterium (assembly GCA_009780695.1). Classification (GTDB taxonomy): domain Bacteria; phylum Actinomycetota; class Actinomycetes; order Actinomycetales; family Microbacteriaceae; genus Gryllotalpicola. The sequence goes on along the minus strand of WQZN01000038.1, from coordinate 2,219 downwards.
TTGGACACCCAGACGGCGGCAGCGCCGGCGTCGCGGGCGGCCAGCGCGTCGGCCTGGTGGAGGACGCCCTTGACCACGACCGGAAGGCCGGTACGCCGATGCAGCCACTCGATGTCCTCGGGCATGAGGTCGCCCGCCCAACGGCCACGCTGCCCCGGCGCGACGCCGCCGGCGTAGTTCGCGCGGTGCCACGACAGGTCCACGCCGACGAAGTCGGCGTCGCCGGCGGCCTGCTTGGTGCCGGGGACAGGCGTGTCGACGGTCAGTACGACGGCCTCGGGCCCCGCCGCACACGCCGCCTCGATCATCGGCAGTGCGTCCTCGCGCCGCGAGGTCAGGTAGGTCTGGATCCACCAGGGCGAGCCGACGGCGGCAATCTCGGAGAACAGGTGTCCGGCGTTGCTGGACACGACGTGCGGTACCCCTGCCTCACCGGCGGCCTCCGCCATGGCGAGCTCTCCGCGGGGATCGGCGCACCGCTGCAGCGAGGTCGGCGCGATGCCGAACGAGCGGGCGTAGGTCGTGCCGTGGAGCGTGGTGGTCGTGTCGACCTCGACGGCGCCGCGCAGGACGCGCGGCACGAACCGCACCGCGCGCCATCCGTCCGCCGCCTCCCGAGCGGTGATCTCCTCACCGCTCCCTGCCGCGTAGTAGCGCGCGACCACGGAGGGCAGACGTTCCTCGGCTGTCCTGCGGAGGTCGGCGGCCCACCCTGAGGGCATCAGCCGACTCGCACTCCCGCGAAGCGCTTCTTGCCGCGCCTGACCACCAGCCACTCGCCGCCGATGAGATCCGGCTCCCCCGGAACGTGCTCGGGGTCCTCGATCCTGACGTTGTTGACGTAGGCACCGCCCTCGCCGACGGTCCGGCGCGCCTCGCTCTTGGAGCTCACCAGCCCGGTCGCGACCAGGAGGTCGACGACCGACGGGATGCCCGCCGTGCGGTCGACGTCCGTGGCGCCGGCCTCGCCGAGGGCCGCGCCGACGGTCTTCGCGGACAGGGCGGTGATGTCACCGGTGCCGAAGAGGGCGAGCGCGGCGGCCTTGGCCTGCTCGGTCTCGTCGGCACCGTGCACGAGGGTCGTCACCTCGTCGGCGAGGGTCTTCTGTGCCTCGCGGCGGAACGGCTGCTCGGCGTGGCGGGCCTCGAGCGCCTCGATCTCCGCCTGCGGCAGGAAGGTGAAGATCCGGAGCAGCTCGCCGACCTTCTCGTCCTCGACGTTGAGCCAGAACTGGTGGAAGGCGTACGGCGACATCATCTGCGGGTCGAGCCACAGCGCGCCGCCCTCGGTCTTGCCGTACTTCGTCCCGTCGGACTTGGTGATCAGCGGGGTCGCGAACGCGTGCGCGTGGCCGCCGTCCGCGCGGCGGATCAGCTCGACGCCGCCGGTGAGGTTGCCCCACTGGTCGGAGCCGCCGAACTGCAGCGTCACGCCGTGGCGGCGGAAGAGCTCGAGGAAGTCCATCGACTGCAGCAGGACGTAGGAGAACTCGGTGAAGCTGATGCCCGACTCCAGCCGGCGCTTGACCGTCTCCCGCGCGAGCATCCGGTTGACCGGGAAGTGCTTGCCGATGTCGCGCAGGAAGTCGATCGTCGACAGGCCCGAGGCCCAGTCGTAGTTGTTGACGACGGTCGCGGCGTTGTCACCCTCGAACGGCACGAGTGCGGACACCTGGGCGCGCACCTTGTCGCTCCACTCCTGCACCGTCTCCAGCGTGTTGAGCGTACGCTCGCCCGAGTCGCGCGGGTCGCCGATCATGCCGGTGGCGCCGCCGACGAGGAGGTACGGCGTGTGGCCGGCGTCCTGGAGGCGCTTGGCCGTGACCAGCTGGACCAGGTTGCCGAGGTGCAGGCTCGGCGCGGTCGGGTCGAAGCCGACGTAGAACCGGACGCTGCCCTCGCGCAGCGCAGCGCTCAGGGCGTCACGATCCGTGGAGCTCGCGATGAGTCCGCGCCACTCCAGGTCCTCGAGGAGGGTGGGGTCGACCGACACGATGGTCCCTTCCGGTGGTTCGCCGTTGTACGGCGCCAAGCCTGCCGCATGAGGCGGCGACGCGCCCACCGAGGTTCTCCTGGGCCTGCGCGGCGGGGTGCCGCACTAGGCCGCGTTGGTAAAGCCGGGGCCGTCGCGAGCGTCGCGATGTGCGTGCGCCGGCAAGGCGCCGATGCGCTGGCAGACTGGACGTCTTTCGAGCATCGGCAACGCCGCCGGAGTGCGT
>WQZN01000037.1 GCA_009780695.1 Microbacteriaceae bacterium | reverse complement strand
GGCCAGGTGACGGCGTGCGCGTGGGAGACGTCGCGCGAGGCCGTCGTCGTGGGATCGGTGTCGAAGTACTTCTCGATGACCGGCTGGCGCATGGGCTGGATGCTGGTCCCCGAGCATCTGCGCCGCGCGCTGCAGCGGCTCGCGTCGAACATGACGGTGTGCCCGCCGGCGATCTCGCAGTACGCGGCCGTCGCGGCGTTCTGCGACGAGTCCCGCGCGGAACTCGACGGCCATGTCCGGCGGTACGCTGTGAACCGGGAGCTGCTGCTCACGGGCCTGCCGAAGCTGGGGCTCACCGAGCTGGCGCCCGCGGACGGTGCGTTCTACGTGTACGCGGACATCGCGCACCTGACCGACGACTCCACGTCGTGGTGCGCGAAGCTGCTCGCCGACACCGGGCTCGCGCTGGCGCCGGGCATCGACTTCGACACCGCGCACGGCGATCACACCGTGCGGCTGTCGTTCGCGGGCTCGACCGCCGAGATCGAGGACGCGCTGGTCCGCCTCGAGCGCTGGCTGCCCCGCTAGTCGGTCGTTTGTCGGTGGACGGTTTCGCACTGTTCGCCGAATCCGCCCTGGCACGGGGCGTGCTGCTGGCACGATATGGGGATGACTTCCGCCGCGACCCCCAAGGGCGAGAGGCGTCGGCAGGCACTGGTCACCGCCGCGGCGGACCTGTTGCTCGAGGGCGGGTTCGACGCCGTGCGCCATCGGGCCGTGGCGTCCCGGGCCGGACTTCCGCTCGCGTCCACCACCTACTACTTCGGTTCGCTCGACGAACTGGTGGCGCTGGCCGTCGAACACAACGGCATCCGGGAGCTCGACGCGATGCGCGAACGCATCGACGACGTCACCCAGCGGCGCCGCGGGGTCGAGGCCACGGTCGATCTCATCGTGGATCTGCTGGTGGGGCCGGACGAGGAGGACGGCGGCAGCCGGGAACGGCTCATCGCCCGGTACGAGCGGTTCGTCGCGTCCGCCCGGCATCCCGAGCTGCGCGACGTCCAGCTGCGGTTGCGGGCACAGCTCGACGACCTGCTCGCGGAGGTGCTGCGCCGGTCCGGCCGCGCGGTGCGGGAGCAGCAGCTGCGCCGTCTGGTCGCGGTCGTCGACGGTGTCGTCGTCGGGGCGCTCGGCGAGGTCGACCCGGATCCGCGGGCGATGGCGCGGGCGATGCTGCTGGACCTGATCGATGACCTGGCACCGCCGACTATGCGCTGACGAGGGTGTTCGGGTCCGTCCGTAAACTGGGATCTCGTGAGCCGCATCCCGAATGTCCTTGCCAACCGTTACGCCAGCCCCGAGCTGAAAGCGCTGTGGTCGCCCGAGCACAAGATCGTGCTCGAGCGTCAGCTGTGGTTGGCGGTGCTGCGCGCCCAGGCCGAGCTCGGAATCGACGTCCCCGCCGAGGCTGTCGCCGACTACGAGAGGGTTCTGCAACAGGTCGACCTCGACTCGATCGCCGAGCGGGAGCGGGTCACCCGCCACGACGTGAAGGCCCGCATCGAGGAGTTCAACGCCCTCGCCGGCCACGAGCACGTCCACAAGGGCATGACCAGCCGCGACCTCACCGAGAACGTCGAGCAGCTGCAGGTGCTGCGCTCGCTCGAGCACGTCTACAACCACGGTGTCACCATCGCAGCCCGGCTGGCTGAGCGCGCCGCCGAGTACACCGGCATCGTCATGGCCGGACGCTCCCACAACGTCGCCGCGCAGGCCACCACCCTCGGCAAGCGCTTCGCATCGGCCGCCGACGAGATGCTGGTCGCGCTCACCCGCGTCCGCGAGCTGATCGACCGCTACCCGCTGCGCGGCATCAAGGGCCCGATGGGCACCGCTCAGGACATGCTCGACCTGCTCGACGGCGACGCCGTCAAGCTCGAGCAGCTCGAGGCCAAGGTCGCCGAGCACCTCGGCTTCGCGCACGTGTTCACCAGCGTCGGCCAGGTGTACCCGCGCTCGCTCGACCACGACGTGCTGTCCGCGCTGGTCCAGGTCGGTGCCGCGTCGTCGTCGATGGCGCACACCATCCGCCTGATGGCCGGCCACGAGCTGGTCACCGAGGGCTTCCAGCCCGGCCAGGTGGGCTCGTCGGCGATGCCGCACAAGATGAACACCCGCTCGTGCGAGCGCGTCAACGGCCTCCAGGTGGTGCTGCGCGGCTACGCGTCGATGGCCTCCGAGCTGGCGGGCGCGCAGTGGAACGAGGGCGACGTGTTCTGCTCCGTCGTCCGCCGTGTCGCGCTGCCGGACGCGTTCTTCGCGATCGACGGCCAGATGGAGACGTTCCTGACGGTGCTCGCCGAGTTCGGTGCCTACCCGGCCGTCATCGAGAACGAGCTGAACCGCTACCTGCCGTTCCTCGCCACCACCAAGGTCCTCATGGCCGCGGTGCGCGCGGGCGTCGGCCGCGAGACCGCGCACGAGGCCATCAAGGAGCACGCCGTCGCCGTCGCGCTCGCGATGCGCGAGGAGGGCAAGGAACCCAACCTCCTCGACCGCCTGGCCGCCGACGAGCGGCTGCCGCTCGACCGGGCCACGCTCGACGAGGCTCTCGCCGATCGCACCGCGTTCGTCGGTGCCGCCGGCGCGCAGGTCGACTCGGTGGTCGCCGAGGTGCAGAAGCTCGTCGACGCCAACCCGGACGCCGCCCGCTACACCCCCGGATTCATCCTATGACAAGGGGTTTCGCCGTCGAGGCGCGGACCGTTGCCGTCGGTGAACTGACCGCGCACCTGGCGCAGCCGGACGGCGGCAGCGACACCGTCATGCTGCTGCTGCCGATGATCACCGGCATCAACGAGCAGGTGCGCGAGTATGCCGCCGACGTCGCCGCGGCTGGGATCACCGCGCTGGTGTGGGATCCGTGGCACGGTCCGAGCCTCGACGACACCCCGATGGAGCGCCTGTTCGAGCTGAGGGGTCGGCTCGACGACGCAGCGTGCCTGTCGGAGATGGACGCGCTTCTCGCCTACGCGCGCGGGGACCTGGGCGCGCGGCGGGTCGGCGTGATCGGCTGGTGCCTGGGCGGCCGGTTCGCGCTGTTGCTCGGCGCACGTGATGCCGAACTCGCGAATGTCGTTGCGTACCATCCGTCGATCTGGGATCCGGCGGAGCCGAACCACGTGCTGGACACCGTCGCGTCGGTTTCGTCGATCGCGGCGCCAGTGATGGTGCTGCACGCGGGCGCCGACACGGTCATGTCGACCGGAACCTTCGGGGCCCTGCAGTCCGCGCTGCAGTCCCGCGAGACCGGCGCGACCATCGTGCATGCGTATCCGGGTGCCGCGCACGGCTTCAGTGCCCGCGTGCGGCATGACGATCCGGTGAACAAGGCGGCCTGGGAGATCTCCTGGCCGCAGGTGCTCGCGTTCGCTACGGCATCGCTGGCCCGGTAGCGGCCGGAACGGCGGCGCACCTCGCCGCGCGGCTCAGTCGGACGTCGGCGGAGTCCCGGAAGTCGGAGGAGACAGGGTGCCGTC
>WQZN01000036.1 GCA_009780695.1 Microbacteriaceae bacterium | reverse complement strand
TGGGTCTGCGGCGGGTAGATCACCGTGTCGCCGGGGCCGATCACGCTGGTGTTCGGCTTGAGGAACATCAGCGGCTCCTCCGGCACGTCGCTGGCCATCTCCGCCGCGTGGGCCGCGTAGTTCTTGCCGATCGCGACGACCTTGCTGCGCGGCAGGACCGGCGCGAGCAGTCGTACGTCGGCGACCTCGTGCTCCTGCTCGAGCAGCTTGATGCCGACGTACAGCGGGTCTCCGGCGAGCGCGACGATCCGCGCGTCCTCGTCGGGCTGGCCGTACTCGTCGAGCTCTCCGGTCAGGACGCCGTAGGCGGGTTCGTCTCCCGTGGTGAATCTGACGATGCGCACGGGGCACAGGCTATCCGGGCGGGATCAGCGCACCTTCACCACGTTGGTGCCCGCGGCCTTGTCGTGCAGCGCCTGGCGCTTGCTGTCCCACAACGGCCACAGGACGTTGAGCAGGTTGAAGATGCCGGCGACCAGGAGCAGGACCAGCGCGACCGGCCAGAGGCCGATCGCCAGGAAGATGTACGGCAGGATGCCGGCGCCGGAGAACACCAGGGCCCGGCGCAGCGCCGCGCCCCACGGCACCGGCCCCGGTGCCTCACGCAGCCGGACCCTCAGGCCGACGGCCAGCTGACCGACGGTCGCGCCCTTCCAGCGCCACATGATCACGTAGTACGCGCAGGCGAGGACGGCGAGCGGGAGCGTGGCGAGCATCTGGTCGCGCAGCAGGTCCATGTAGCCGTGCCAGTAGCCGCTGAAGTCGGGGTTCGGGCCCTGGAGCTTCTGGGTCAGGGCGTTCAGCCGTGGCTGCTGGTGGATCTGGATCGGGATGGTGACCACGAACGAGGGCACGGCCATGATGACGCCGTCGATCATCTGCGCCAGCACCCGCCACCACCAGCCGCTGAGCACCTGCCCGTCGGGCGTCGTCGGGTACGGGTTGTACATCTGGGCCCGGATCGCGCCGTACGCCGCCGGGTCGGCCTGCCGCCTCACGGCACCCTGGGCGCCGTACGCCGTCGGGGCGGTGTGCGTGGTCCAGCCCTGCCCGTCCCAGTAGCGCTGCTGGGGGTTGCTCGGCGGTGCGGCCGGGTCGGGGTACCAACCGGCGGGGATCTGGCTCACGCGGGGACAATAGCCCCATGGAGGACCGGGCGAGAGCACATCGGGCCCGGTTGGCGCCGTACGTCGAGCCACACCTCGCGCGACGGCAGGCGGGGATCAAGCACCCGGTGCACGACTTCCTCTTCACCTACTACTCGTTCCGGCCCGCGCAGCTGTTGCGCTGGACCCCGGGCCTCCCGGCGAGCGACCCGCTCGTCACCGATCGGCGAGCGTTGATCGAGCAGATCCACGAGCTGCTGGTAGCCACCACCGGACGCGCCGGCAACTTCGGCTGCTTCGGCCTGCACGAGTGGGCGATGGTCCACGGTGCTGCCGCCAACCGGCACCCGATGCCGCTGCGGCTCGGGGCCGACGAGACCGACGCCGTGACCGAGTCGCACCGCATCGCGTGCTCGCACTTCGACGCGTTCCGCTTCTTCACGCCCTCCGCCCGCTCGTTCAACACCCTCTCCCCGCGGGCCGACGACCGGGCGTCGTACGAGCAGCCGGCCTGCCTGCACGGCGGCATGGACCTCTACAAGCACGCCTTCCGGCTCTCGCCGCTGATCTCCTCCGACCTCGTCGCCGACGCCTTCGAGCTGGCGTGGGAGATCCGGATCCTCGACATGCGCGCCGCGCCGTACGACATGACCGGCTGGACCCTCGACCCCACCGGCGAGCCGTGGACGCCGGTCAGGATCGAGACGGCGGAGGGCAAGGCGGAGTACGTCGCCGCGCAGCGCCGGCTCGCCGAGCGCGGCGCTCCCATCCGGGCGCGACTCATCGAGGAGTGCGAGCGCCTGCTGCGATGCTGAGCCCATGGCCGTGCCGTACGTCGCGCACTCGCACGTCGCCGAGATCGTGCTGTCGATCAGCATCGTGGCGTTCGCCGTCGGCGAGCTGCTGCAGACGGCGCGGCTGCGCCGCGGCGTACCGACCAGCGACGTGCTCGGCGAGCTGCTGTTCCGGCTGGTCTTCTTCGCCGGGATCGTCGCCCTCCCGCTGAGCTATGCGCACCTGCCGGGTGCCGTCGTCCCCGGCGGCCGCGGCCTCTTCGTGGTCGGCGTCGTGGCGGGGTGGCTCGGGCTGCTTCTGCGCTGGTGGTGCTTCCTCGTGCTCGGCCGCTACTTCACGACGGTCATCAAGGCCGACGATCGGCAGACCGTGGTCGACCGCGGGCCCTACCGGGTGCTGCGACATCCCAGCTACTCGGGACTCCTCCTCGCCTTCGTCGGGTGCGGCCTGATGCTGGCGAACTGGTGCGGCCTGCTGGTCTCGTCGACCGTGGTGCTGGCGGCGCTCGTCTACCGCATCCGGATCGAGGAGAAGGCCCTCACCGCGGCGCTCGGCGACGCCTACCGCGAGTTCGCGAGCACACGCTCGCGCCTGGTGCCGTTCCTCTGGTAGCCGCCGGCGTCGTGGGGCAGGATTCCCCTGTGTCCTCTGACAGGTCGGTGACCGCGGACGGGTGTCCGGTCGACGTCTACGCCGAGCTGCCCGCAGCCGGCGAGCCGGAGTGGATCCACGCCGTCGTACCTGCCGGCGCCTCGATCCTCGACCTGGGCGCAGGGGTCGGCCGCATCGCCGATCCCCTGTGCGCGGTCGGCCACCGGGTCGTGGCCGTCGACGACTCGGCGGAGATGCTCGCGCGGGTCGCGCGCGCCGAGACCGTCGAGTCCAGGATCGAGACGCTGAGGCTCGACGAGCGGTTCGACGTCGTCCTGCTCGCCAGCCACCTCGTCAACACCGCCGACGACGACCTCCGCGCCGGCCTGCTGGCAACGGTTCGCTCGCACCTCGCCCCCGACGGCGTCGCGCTCCTCGAGTGGCACGAGCCGGACTGGTTCGACCGGCTCGCCGTCGGCCCCCACCCGACCGGCAGGATCGGCCCGGTGTCCGCGACGCTTGACGTCGCCGCCTTCGACGGCGACCTCCTCGACGCAAGCGTGACCTACGAGCTGGACGGACGGCGGTGGACGCAGCCGTTCACCGCCAGGAGGCTGACGCAGCCCGACCTCGACCGGGTCCTCGCGCAGGCCGGGATGGAGCGGGTCGCCCCGAACGAGCCGAGGAGCGACTGGATCGTGGCGCGTCCGATCAGTTGCAACGGTGGATCCTGAGGTCTCCGGAGGCCAGGCTCGACGGGGTCGGTCGGGGTGGTTGCGACTCGCAGCGTCGACCTCTGTCGTGGGGGTGGGATTGGGGTGGTCGCGGTTCTTGGTTGCGGTTCGTAGTGGGGGTTGGGCGCCGTTGGGCTGCTCCCTGTGGTCGCGCGTCGAGAAGATTTTTCCGTGGATGTCAGTTGCGTCGGTGGAATCTGAGGTCTCCGGACGCGAGTCGCTGGGTCTCGTAGCGTGCGTCGTGGGCGCGGTGGTGATGGTGGTTGCAGAGCAGTATGCCGTCGGCGAGGTCGGTGTTGCCGCCTTGTGACCAGGGCTTCAGATGGTGGGCTTCGCACCACGCGGCGGGTGTCGAGCAGTCTTCGGCGCGGCAGTGGCGGTCGCGGAT
>WQZN01000035.1 GCA_009780695.1 Microbacteriaceae bacterium | reverse complement strand
TGCGTCGGGTCGATCTCGCGATGGAGATGCAGGTGCTCTCGTTCAACATGGCCCGGAACACGCCTCCGGACGAGCAACGTAATCCCCAGGCTGCCGCCGCACCCGCGGCGGTCGGCGCTTCGACCAGAAACGGATCGGTGATCAGGCCGTGAGTGTGCTTCTCGTCGGGATCTCGCACCGTAGTGCTCCCGTCTCCGTCCTCGAGCGGATCGCGGTCACCGACACCGACCGCCCCAAGCTGACGGACAAGATGCTGGCCTCGGCCCACATCTCGGAGGCGATGATCGTCTCGACGTGCAACCGCATCGAGATCTACGCGGTGGTCGACGCGTTCCACGGCGCGCTCACCGACATCGGCGACCTCCTCGCCGAGCACGCCGGACTCGACCTCCCGGAACTGCACAAGCACGCGTACGTCCGCTACAGCGAGGCCGCGGCCGAGCATCTCTTCGCGGTCGCCAGCGGCCTGGACTCGATGGTGATCGGCGAGCAGCAGATCCTCGGTCAGATCCGCGCCGCCTACGCCGCGGCCGACGCCCAGCAGGCTGCCGGGCGGGCGCTGCACGAGCTGGCGCAGCAGGCGCTGCGGGTCGGCAAGCGGGTGCACTCCGAAACCGGAATCGACGCCGCCGGTGCGTCGGTCGTCTCCGTCGCGCTCGACCGCGCCGCCGGGATCCTCGGTGACGGCGGCCTGGTCGGCCGCACCGCCGTCGTCCTCGGCGCCGGCGCGATGGGCAGCCTGTCGGTCGCACACCTCACGCGCGCCGACATCGGCCGCATCCTCGTCGTCAACCGCACCCGTGAGCGCGCCGAGCACCTCGCCGCCACCGCCGTCGGCAACGGAATCGACGCTGTCGCAGTGGCATTCGAAGACCTGTCCGACGCGATGGCGCAGTCCGACGTGCTGGTCACGTGTACCGGCGCGGTCGGTTCCGTCGTCACCCTCGCAGACACCCACCGGGCCCTCGCCCGGCCCGGCCGCGAGCCGAACCGTCCGCTCGTGATCTGCGACCTCGGCCTGCCCCGCGACGTGGAGCCGTCCGTCGCCGGCCTGCCCGAGGTGGTCGTGCTCGACATGGCTGCGCTGCAACGGGATCCGGGTGCGGGCGCTGCCGCGTCCGACGCCGACGCCGCCCGCGACATCGTCGCCTCCGAACTTGCGCAGTACCTGGCCGCGCAGCGCCAGGCCGAGGTCACCCCGACCGTCACGGCGCTGCGTCAGCGCGCCGCCGAGGTCGTCGAGGCGGAACTGCTGCGGCTCGACTCGCGACTGCCCGGCCTGGAGGATCCGCAGCGCGACGAGGTGGCCCGCACCGTGCGCCGCGTCGTCGACAAACTGCTGCACGCGCCGACGGTGCGCGTCAAACAACTCGCCTCCACCCCGGGTGGCGACTCGTACGCGGCCGCACTGCGTGAGCTGTTCGAACTGCGGCCCGGATCGGCGGAGGCCGTCGCCGCACCGATCGACCTCGGCGAGTTCGCCGGCGGCACCGACGTAGCAGGAAAGGACGCGCAGGCATGACCACGGACGCGGCATTGTCGAAGACCACCCAGACCGGTCCTGACGCCCGTACCCTGCGGATCGGTACGCGCGGCAGCCTGCTCGCCACCACGCAGGCCGGCATGGTCCGGGACGCGCTGATCGCGGCCGGTCACCCCGCCGAACTGGTGATCATCAAGACCAAGGGCGACGTCACCTCAGGTCCGGTGCAGCGCATCGGTGTCGGCGTGTTCGTCGCGGAACTGCGCGAGGCGCTGCTGGCCGGCGAGGTCGACGTCGCGGTGCACTCGTTCAAGGACCTGCCCACCGCGCAGCCCGACGACCTGGTGATCGCCGCGGTCCCCACCCGCGAGGACCCGCGCGACGCGCTCGTCGCCCGCGACGGGCTGGTGCTCGGTGAGCTGCCGCCCGGATCGAAGATCGGCACCTCCGCACCTCGTCGTCGCGCCCAGCTGCGCGCCCTCGGCCTGGGCCTCGAGATCGAGCCGCTGCGCGGCAACATCGACACCCGCCTGGGCAAGGTGGCGTCCGGTGAGCTCGACGCCATCGTCATCGCCCGCGCGGGCCTGTCCCGCATCGGCCGGGCCGCCGAGATCACCGAGACGCTCGAACCGGTGCAGATGCTGCCGGCGCCGTCGCAGGGCGCCCTGGCCGTCGAGTGCCGCGCCGACAACCCGGAGCTGATCGCGGTCCTGTCCGAGCTGGACGACGCGGCCGCCCGGGCCGCCGTCGTCGCCGAGCGGGCGTTGCTCGCCGAGCTCGAGGCCGGCTGCACCGCCCCGATCGGCGCGATCGCCGAGGTCGTCGAGTCGATCGACGACGCGGGCCGAGTTTTCGAGGAACTGTCCGTGCGGGGCTGCGCCGCCGCGATCGACGGTTCCGATGTGCTTCGGGCGTCCACAGTGGGGTCGCCCGAGCGTGCGGACGAGCTGGGGCGCGCGGTTGCGCGTGAACTCCTCGAGCTCGGCGCCCGAGATCTGATGACGATCGCCGAGGACGGTGATGCCGATGCTTGACGTGTTCCTGCCGGCCCATCCAAGGCCCGATTTTGCATTTTCTTCCTATCGACATGAGACCGCACTGGAGAACCACCGATGAGCCGAGTCCGTAAGAACAGCCCCGGGCGGATCCTCTTCGTAGGGTCGGGTCCCGGTGACCCGGCGCTGCTCACCGTCCGCGCGCGGGACGTCCTCGCGTCGGCGTCGCTCACCTTCACCGATCCGGACGTCGACAAGGGCGTGACGGCTCTGGTCGGCACCGCGCTCGGCCGCGACCCCGAGACCGACGAGCCCATCGCGGAGGTCCGCCCCGCGCTCGGCGAGCCCGCCGAGGTGGCCAAGACGCTCGTCGCGGAGGCCAAGAACGGCCACGACGTGGTCCGCCTCGTCGCCGGCGACCCGCTGACCACCGACTCCGTGATCGCCGAGGTGTCGGCCGTCGCCCGCACCCAGGTGGTGTTCGAGGTGCTGCCCGGGCTGCCGTCCGGGTCCGCGGTGCCGAGCTACGCCGGCATGGCGCTGGGCTCGACGCACACCGAGGCCGACGTGCGCGGCGAGGTCGACTGGGCGGCGCTGGCCGCCGCCCCCGGCCCGCTGGTGCTGCACGCGAGCGCCGCGCATCTCGCCGAGACCGCGAGCGCGCTCGTCGAGCACGGCCTGGCCCCGCAGACCCCGGCCGCGATCACCGTCCGCGGCACGACGCGTCAGCAGCGCACCGTCGAGGCCACCCTGGCGACGCTCAACGACGCCGGCTCCGAGCTGGTGGGCTCGCTGATCGTCACGGTCGGCAAGGTCGTCTCGCAGCGCAACAAGATGTCGTGGTGGGAGTCGCGTGCCCTGTACGGCTGGACCGTCCTGGTGCCGCGCACCAAGGAGCAGGCCGCCGACATGAGCAACCGGCTCGTCACGCACGGCGCCATCCCGATCGAGGTCCCGACCATCGCGGTCGAGCCGCCGCGCAGCCCGGCCCAGATGGAGCGGGCCGTCAAGGGCCTGGTCGACGGCCGCTACCAGTGGGTCGTGTTCACCTCCACCAACGCGGTGCGCGCGGTGTGGGAGAAGTTCGAGGCGTTCGGCCTGGACGCTCGTGCGTTCTCCGGTGTGAAGATCGCCTGTGTCGGCGAGGCCACCGCGGAGAAGGTGCGCTCGTTCGGCATCACGCCGGAACTGCTGCCGTCGGGTGAGCAGTCCAGCGAGGGCCTGCTGGCCGACTTCCCGCCGTACGACGAGGTGTTCGACCCGGTCAACCGCGTGCTGCTGCCGCGTGCCGACATCGCCACGGAGACCCTCGCGGAGGGCCTGCGTGAGCGCGGCTGGGAGATCGACGACGTCACCGCGTACCGCACCGTCCGGGCGGCGCCGCCGCCGGCCGAGACCCGCGAGATGATCAAGACGGGTGGCTTCGACGCGGTGTGCTTCACGTCGTCGTCGACCGTGCGCAACCTGGTCG
>WQZN01000034.1 GCA_009780695.1 Microbacteriaceae bacterium | reverse complement strand
GCTGAGCCGGCCCGGACCCGCCGCCACACCCCACCAGCGCCAGCGCGCACGTGACGAGCAGTGTCAGTGCCACCGAGACCCGCCGCATGCCTAGGTTCTACCAGCACCCACCGACCGCGACGGAGCGCGACCGGGCAGCAGCTCGACCGCGGCGCGGCAGCGTGGACGAGCGAAGCGAGAACACGCTCGCGCCACCGAACCCCGACGTAAGGCGCGCCGTCGCGGAAGTCGCGCCGAGGAGCCGGAGGGAGCGACGAAGGAGCGACCGGAGGCGACACTGGCGCTACTTCCGCGCAGCGCCCCGCAGGCCGCCAACGGAGCGCGACCGGGCAGCAGCTCGACCGCGGCGCGGCAGCGTGGACGAGCGAAGCGAGAACACGCTCGCGCCATCCAGCTCAGTACCACCCGAACTTGGTCTCGTGGGCCCAGGCGCCCTGGGGGGTGCCGTAGCGGGCGGCGATGTAGGCGAGACCCCACTTGATCTGGGTCTCGGGGTTGCTGCGCCAGTCGGGGCCGACGACCGCCATCTTGTCGGCCGGGAGCGACTGCGGGATGCCGTAGGCGCCGGAGGACTTGTTCTCGGCGAGGTAGTTCCACCCGGACTCGCGTGTCCACAGCGCGTTCAGGTAGGGCCACTGGTCGGCGGCGAAGCCGAACTCGATGAGCAGGTGGTAGCCCAGCGCCTGGTTGGTGCCGGGGCTGATGCCTGCGGGTGCGGTCGGCATCGGGGTGTGCTGGGCGATCCGCTCGGCGACCCGGGCGAGCTGGCGCAGGATCACCGCGCGGGGGACGTGCGCGATGGCGCCTCGGCGCTGGTCCGCCACAGGGGAGGTCGTGGCGGTCGCTGCGGTCGGCGTCGGCGTACCTGAGGCGGACGCGACAGCGGAGGACGACGCGTGCGGTGCGCCGGCCAGGGGGTCGCCGTTGCTGCTCCCCCACCGGACGGCGGCGACCAGCAGGGCGACGACCAGTACGACGAGACCGGCGATGCCGGCCACGCTCGCGAACCTGTTCTCCCTCGCTGCGGCCATCAGTCGTTCATCAGTCGCGCGGCTTGCGACCCTTCGGCGGCCCGTAGTCGCGCGACAGCTCGATCTGCTTGCCGCTGATGCGCGTCTCCTTCAGGCGCTCCCACGCACCCTCCGGCAGCTTGGCGGGCAGCTCGACGACCGAGTAGTCGCCCCGGATCGTGATGCGCCCGAAGTCGCGGCGGTCGAGCCCGCCCTCGTTGGCGAGCGCGCCCACGATCATCCGCGGCTCGACCCGGTGGCGCTTGCCCACCTGGATCTTGTACGACGCCAGCGGGCCGCCGCTGCGGGGTCCACGGTCGTGCGACCCCCGGTCACGGTCGCGGCCGCCCCGGTCGCCACGGCCGCCCTTGTCGTCGCGGTCGGAGTCGCGACGCGGACGGCGCTGCGGCTCCGGCTCGGGCTCCATCAGCAGCGGGGTGTCGCCCTGCAGCGCGATGGCGAGCGCAGCGGCGACGTCGGCCTCCGGCACGTCGTGCTCGCGGATGTAGTGGCCGACGACCTCGCGGAAGAACTCGATCTGGGGCGAGCCGAGCGCCTCGGTGATCTGGTCGTCGAACCGCGCGAGGCGGGTCTCGTTGACGGCCTCGACGCTCGGCAGCTGCATCTGCTCGAGGGTCGACCGGGTGGCGCGCTCGATGTGCTTGAGCAGGTAGCGCTCGCGCGGGGTGATGAACGAGATCGCGTCACCGGACCGGCCCGCGCGACCGGTGCGGCCGATGCGGTGGACGTAGGCCTCGGTGTCGGTCGGGATGTCGTAGTTGACGACGTGGGTGATTCGCGGGACGTCGATGCCGCGGGCGGCGACGTCGGTCGCGACGAGGATGTCGAGCTTGCCGTCGCGCAGCTGGCCGACGGTGCGCTCGCGGGCCTGCTGCGGGATGTCGCCGTTGATCGCCATCGCGCCGTAGCCGCGGGCGCGGAGCTTCTCGGCGAGCAGCTCGGTCTCGCTCTTGGTGCGGACGAAGACCATCATCGCCTCGAAGTTCTCGACCTCGAGGATGCGGGTGAGGGCGTCGACCTTCTGCGGGTAGCTGACGATCAGGTAGCGCTGGCGGATGTTCTCGGCCGTGCGCGTCTTGCGCTCGATCGTGACCTCGACCGGGTCGGTCAGGTAGGTCTGCGAGAGCTTGCGGATCGAGGCCGGCATGGTCGCCGAGAACAGCGCGACCTGCTTGTCGCCGGGGGTGTCGGCGAGGATCGTCTCCACGTCCTCGGCGAAGCCCATGTTGAGCATCTCGTCGGCCTCGTCGAGCACCAGGAAGCGCAGCTCGGTGAGGTCGAGCGTGCCCTTCTCGAGGTGGTCCATGATCCGGCCGGGGGTGCCGACCACGATGTGCACGCCGCGTCGCAGCGCGGACAGCTGTACGCCGTACCCCTGGCCGCCGTAGACGGGCAGGACCCGGACGCCCTTGGAGTGGGCGGCGTACCTCTCGAAGGCCTCGCAGACCTGGAGCGCGAGCTCACGAGTGGGTGCGAGGACCAGCGCCTGGGGCGTCTTCTGCGAGAGGTCGAGCCGGTCGAGGATCGGCAGCGCGAACGCGGCGGTCTTGCCGGTGCCGGTCTGCGCGAGGCCGAGGACGTCGCGGCCCTCGAGGAGGTGCGGGATCGTCTCAGCCTGGATGGCGGACGGGGTCTCGTAGCCCACGTCGGAGAGGGCCTTGAGGACGCTCTTGCCCAGTCCGAGGTCGGCGAAGGTGGTCGACTCCTCGCCGCTCTCGCCGCCGTTGGCGGCACCCTGCTCGGCGGAGTCGGCGGGTACGTCGGGGGAAGTCACCGCTCAACGGTAGTGCGCTACGCCACGTACGCCGCATTCCGCGGCGCGGTGCGCTGCCTCACCCGACCCCCGCGCAGCGTGCTGCCGGACGCCGATCAGCCGTGGATGTCGACGCCGCAGTCGGCCTTGACGTCCCTGGCGATCCGGCTCGACAGGCCCTTGTCCGACGCGAACGGCTTGAGCAGGACCTCGACCAGCCTCAGCGTGCGGGCCTGTCGCGACATCCGCCTCCAGGAGGCGAACGTCTGTGGTCGGACCAGCGAGCGGAGACCGGACACGACGCCGTTCTGCGCCTTCTGCAGGGCCCTCCAGTCCGCCTTCTCCTCGGCCGGCGCGTCGGCCACGATCGCCGCGGTGCGCTTGAGCTGCGGGGCGACCGCCGAGTCGATCCACGTGCGGAGCGTGGCGGCGTCAGGGTTGGTGCCGAGCGAGGTCGGCGGCGTCGGCGTCAGGCCGGACGAGGACTGCTTCACCAAGGAGCAGTAGCCGGCCGCGGCGGCGGCGGTCGAGGGCTTCGCAGCCGGTGTGGCACCGCTGCCGCCGCCACACGCGGACAGGCCGAGCGCCAGCACCGCGCCGAGGGCGCCGCCGAGCGCCGCCTGCGTCGTACGCATCGTCGGTTGCCTCCTCCGGCCGCCGGTCGGCCATCGCGCAGACGGTAACGCCCGGGGCAAGGACGTCGGCGCCGGTCTCACTCGACGGTGACGGACTTGGCGAGGTTGCGCGGCTTGTCGACGTCGAGGCCTAGCGAGGTGGCCGCACGGTAGGCGAGCACCTGCAGCGGCACGGTCATCAAGATCGGGTCCAGCTCGCGCTCGCTGCGAGGTACGTCGATCCGCGTGCACTCGCCGCTCACCACGTCGCCGAGGTCCACGCCCTCGTGGGTGACGACGACGAGCGGCCCGCCGCGGGCGGCGATCTCGTGCAGCGCGGCCACGTTGCGCTCGACCAGCTCGTCGTCGGGCACGATCGCGACGGTCGGTACGTCGGGGGCGATCAGCGCCAGCGGCCCGTGCTTGAGCTCGGAGGTCTGGTACGCCTCCGCGTGGCGGTAGCTGATCTCCTTGAACTTCTGCGCGCCCTCGCGCGCGACCGGGAAGCCGCGCACGCGACCGACGAAGAACAGGCTCTCGGCCTCGGCGAGCCGCTCGGCGACGGCGGCGAGGTCGTCCTCGCGGTCGAGGACCTGCTGGATCTGCTCGGGCAGGCGGGTCAGCGCCGCGATCAGCCGCTTGCCGTCGGACATCGACAGGTCGCGGCCGCGGCCGAGCTGGAGCGCGAGCATCGCGAAGCCGAGGAACGAGTTCGTGAGCGCCTTGGTCGACGCGACCGCGATCTCGGGTCCGGCGTGCAGGTAGATGCCGCCGTCGACCTCGCGGGCGATGGCCGACCCGACGACGTTGACCAGGCCGACGACGAAGCCGCCCTTGCGCTGGATCTCCTGCACGGCGAGCAGGGTGTCGATGGTCTCGCCGGACTGGCTGACGACGACGTAGAGCGTGTCGGGCTCGACGATCGGGTTGCGGTAGCGGAACTCCGAGGCCGCCTCGGCGTCGGCGGGGATCCGCGCCAGCTCCTCGATCAGCGCGGCGCCCATCTGCCCGACGTAGTACGCCGATCCGCAGCCGAGGATCTTGACCCGGCGGAACGCCCGCAGCTGCCGGGTGTCGAGATTGAGCCCGCCGAGGTGCCCGGTCCCGAAGCGCTCGTCGAGACGCCCGCGCAGGACGCGCTCCGCCACGGCCGGCTGCTCGAGCATCTCCTTGTGCATGAAGGAGTCGTGGTCGCCGGCGTCGTACGCGTCAGGATCGAGGTCGACCTCGGTCACCTTGCGGGTGCCGGCGGCCTCGACCGCGCCCCCCGCCCCGAGCCGGTACGACGTGAAGCCGGTCGCCGTCAGCGTCGCCATCTCGCCGTCGTCGAGGTGCGCGACGGTGGTGGTGTAGCGGACGAGCGCGGCGAGGTCGGACGCGACATGCATCTCCTTGTCGCCCACGCCGACGATCAGCGGGCTGCCGTTGCGGGCCACGACGATGCGGTCGGGGAAGTCGGCGTGCACGAAGGCGACGCCGTAGGTGCCCTCGACGCGGGACAGCGCCTCGGCGACCTTCGCCTCGAGCGTGGTCGCCTCGGATCCGGCGACCAGGTGGGCGAGGACCTCGGTGTCGGTGTCGGAGGCGAGCTCCACCCCGGCGTCGGTCAGCTCGGCACGCAGCGCGGAGGCGTTGTCGATGATGCCGTTGTGGACGACGGCGACCAGGCCCTTCGCGTCGGTGTGCGGGTGGGCGTTGACGTCGTTGGCCGGCCCGTGGGTCGCCCAGCGGGTGTGGCCGATGCCCGCCTTGCCGGTGAACCGCTTGGGCAGGCCGGTGGCGAGGTCGCGCACGCGACCGGCCCGCTTGGCCACCCGGATGCCGGTCGGCCCGACGACCGCGATGCCGGCGGAGTCGTAGCCCCGGTGCTCGAGGCGGGTGAGTCCCTCGAGGAGCAGCGGGGCCGCCTGCTGGTTGCCGATGTATCCGACGATGCCGCACATGGGAGAGGCCCTTTCGTTGGGTC
>WQZN01000033.1 GCA_009780695.1 Microbacteriaceae bacterium | reverse complement strand
GGTGCGACCGACACCGTAGATGTACGTCAGTGCGATCTCCACGCGCTTCTCGCGCGGGATGTCAACGCCTGCAAGACGTGCCATGTTGGCTTTCTCCTGTAAGTGAGTGGAGGTGTGGAGCAGAACCGGTGCCCGGGCCTCCAACCCGAGGTGTCCGGCCCGTGAGGGCCATCTGGTGCTGCCTGTTCGATTTTGAGTTGTGAAGCCTGCCGGGGCTCAGCCCCGGCTGTGCCCGGCGCGCCGGGCCACGCTTAGCCCTGGCGCTGCTTGTGGCGCGGGTTCGACGAGCAGATGACCATGACCCGGCCGTTGCGGCGGATGATCTTGCAGTGCTCGCAGATGCGCTTGACTGAGGGCTTGACCTTCATGTGGGTGATTCCTTCGCTGTCATCGTGCGCCTGCCTGGAAGGCAGGGCCGTTACTTGTGCAGCGACTCCTACTTGTAGCGGTAGACGATGCGGCCGCGGGTCAGGTCGTAGGGGCTCAGCTCGACGATCACGCGGTCCTCGGGGAGGATGCGGATGTAGTGCTGACGCATCTTGCCGCTGATGTGGGCAAGAACCTTGTGACCGTTGGTCAGCTCGACGCGGAACATCGCGTTGGGCAGAGCTTCGATCACAGATCCTTCGATCTCGATGACGCCGTCTTTCTTGGCCATAGCCTCACTGTCGCTTGGAAGTCGGAGTTCGCTGTTCGTGCGGGGGATGTGGTGCCTCGAACGTTGCACGACGCGCACCCGGAAAGGGATGCAAGACACCAAAGATCAATCGTATCCGAACTCTTCCCCTAGCGCCAGTCGAGGGCGTATGCTCACATGCCTTTCGGCGTGTTGCGGATGCCGCGGCGCGCGCACCCGCCGCATCCGGTCACTCGCGTCGTGCGAGAAGAGCCGCGTTCAGCCGCTCGGTGAGCTCGCGGTCGACGGCGACGGCGTGCCCGTCGATCTCGGTGAGCGGCGTCGCGAGCGCGACGCTCGACATCAGCCAGACGCCGTCGGAGTCGAGCAGCTCGGCGGCGGGCACCAGCCGGCTCTCGGTCGCGAGACCCCACTCGGCCGCGAGCGCGAAGACGCTCAGCTGGGTGGTTCCCGGCAGGATCCCGATGTCGGTGCGCGGCGTCACGAGCGTGTCGCCGCGGCGCATCACGACGGTCGACTGCGGCGCCTCCATGACGAACCCGTCGGAGGAGACGAAGATCGCGTTCGACGCGCCGCGCCGGCGCGCCTCGCGGAGCGCGGCCATGTTGACGGCGTACGAGAGCGTCTTGGCGCCCGGCAGCAGCCACGGGGCGTGTTCGGACAGGTCGTGCCGGTAGCCGCGATCGAGCGTGACGACCTTCCAGCCCTCGGTGCGGCTGCGGAAGTCGTCTTCGGCGACGGTCGCGATGAGCCAGCCGGTCGGCTGCCCGGTGCCCTCGACACCCCGCGAGAGCACGAGCTTGATGCCGCCCTGCCGATCGACGGGGATGGTGGCGCCGGCGGTCCGCATCGCGACGCGCCACTGCCCCAGATTCGGGGCGGGCAGCTCGAGGATCTCGGCCGAGTTCGCGAGGCGCCAGAAGTGCGCGTCGACCGCCTGGGGGTGCCCGTCGAGCACCCCGAGGGTCTCGAACACCCCGTCGCCGCGGGTGGCGGAGAGCTCGGTGGCCTGCAGGCTCGGCGCGCCCGGCTCGATGCGGCGCACCGTTGAGGCCCACCCCGCGGCGGGCTCGGCCGCGTCGGCCGCGGCGACGTCGAGCATGAAGACGATCGGTTCGGACATCCGTGCCTCACATTCCTCTCGCCGCGCTGGGCGGCCCCTGTTACGCGATCGGCGTCGGGACGATGCCGAACTGCGCCAGCCCCGCGGCGCCGCCGTCTTCGGCGGTGAGCACCCAGATGCCGTCCTTGTGGACGGCGATGCTGTGCTCCCAGTGAGCGGCGGGCGAGCCGTCCTCGGTGGCCACGGTCCAGCCGTCGTCGCGCACGTAGGTGTCGGCGCCGCCGAGCGTGACCATCGGCTCGATCGCGACGACCAGACCCGGCTTCACCTCGGGGCCGCGCTGGCGCACCGCGTAGTTGAAGACGGGCGGGTCCTCGTGCATCGAGCGGCCGATGCCGTGGCCGACGTAGTCGGTGAGGATGCCGTACTCGCCCTGCGACTCGATGTAGTCCTCGATGGCCGCACCGACCTCGTTGAGGTGCTTCGCGGTCGCGAGCCGGGCGATGCCGTGCCACAGCGACTGCTCGGTGACGCGGTTGAGCTCGCGGCGCGCGGCGACCAGGTCGGGGCGGCTCGGGTCGTCGATCACGAAGCTGCGCGCGGCGTCGCCGTTCCAGCCCTGCGCCGAGATCGCACCGGAGTCGATCGAGACGATCTCGCCCGCCTGGAGGACGCGGTCGCCGGGGATGCCGTGCACCACATCGTCCTCGACGGAGGCGCACACGGTGTGGAAGTAGCCGTGCTCGAGCTTGAAGTTCGGCTTGCACCCGCGGGCGAGGATGGCGGCTTCGGCGGCCGTGTCCAGCTCGAGGGTCGTCGCACCTGGCTTCACGAGGGCGGCGACCGCATCGAGGCTCGCCGCCGTCGCGAGCCCGGGCTCGATCATGAGCCGGAGCTGCGCGGGCGACTTGTAGATGGAACGGCGGATCGCGCGCATGCGGTGACCGCCTTAGGCGGCGGCCCCCGGACGGTGGATGCCACGGGCCTCGAGCCCGTCGTGGATGCGCTCGGCGACGTCGTCGATCGTGCCGAGGCCGTCGACCGTGACGAGGAGACCGCGGCCGCCGTAGACGTCGATCAAGGGCGCGGTCTCGCGCTCGTAGATCGCGAGGCGCTCGCGGATGACCTCTTCCGAGTCGTCGGCACGGCCCTGGTCGGCGGCGCGCTTCAGGAGGCGCTCGACGACGTGCTCGGTGTCGGCGGTGAGCTGGATGACCGCGTCGAGCTGCGTGCCGTGCTCGGCGAGCCACGCGTCGAGGAAGGCGACCTGACCGGTGGTGCGGGGGTAGCCGTCGAGAAGGAAGCCCTGCCGGGCGTCCGCCTCGCTCAGCCGGCTCGCGACGATCTCGTTCGTGAGCTCGTCGGGGACGTAGCCGCCGCTCGCGGTGATCTCCTTGACCTTGAGGCCGAGGGGCGTCTCGTTCGCGATGTTGTAGCGGAAGATGTCACCCGTCGAGACGGCCGGGATCCCGAGGGATTCCGCGATGAACACGGCCTGCGTTCCCTTGCCGGCGCCGGGGGCGCCGACGATCAGGAGGCGGGCCCCGCCTCGGACGATTTCAGTGACGGCTTCCGTCATCGAAGCAACCCTTCGTAGTGACGCTGCTGCAATTGCGAATCGATCTGCTTCACCGTCTCGAGGCCGACACCCACGATGATCAGGATCGAGGTGCCGCCGAAGGTGAAGTTGTTGCTGGCGCCCAACAGCGCGAAGGCGACCAGCGGCAGGAGGGCGACGAGCGCCAGGTAGAGCGACCCGGGCAGCGTCACGCGGGTCAGGACGTAGTCGAGGTATTCGGCGGTCGGGCGGCCGGCGCGGATGCCGGGGATGAAACCGCCGTACTTCTTCATGTTGTCGGCGACCTCTTCGGGGTTGAAGGTGATCGCCACGTAGAAGTACGTGAAGCCGATGATGAGGAGCGCGTACAGCAGCATGTAGAGCGGGTGGTCGCCGCGGGTGAGGTACGTGCTGACCCAGGTGACCCACGCAGCGGGCTGGTGGCCGGCGGCCGGCTGGCTGAACTGCGCGACGAGCGCCGGCAGGTAGAGCAGCGACGAGGCGAAGATGACGGGCACGACGCCGGCCATGTTCACCTTGATCGGGATGTAGGTGTTGTTGCCGCCGTAGGTGCGGCGGCCGATCATCCGCTTCGCGTACTGCACGGGGATGCGGCGCTGCGACTGCTCGACGAAGACGACGGCGGCCACGACGATGACGCTGATGAGCAGCACCAGCAGGAAGGTGCCCATGCCGTTGCTCTGCTCGATCGCCCAGAAGGAGGTCGGGAACTGCGCCGCGATGGAGGTGAAGATGAGCAGCGACATGCCGTTGCCGATGCCGCGCTCGGTGACGAGCTCGCCGAGCCACATGATGAGGCCGGTGCCCGCGGTCATCGTGATGACCATGAGCAGGATCGCGTACCAGCTGGTGTCGGTGAGGATGTTGGAGCACTGGGTGGCGCTCGTGGTGCCGAACAGGGCGCCGCTGCGGGCGACCGTGATCAGGGTGGTGGACTGCAGGACGCCCAGCGCGATCGTGAGGTAGCGCGTGTACTGCGTCAGCTTCGCCTGGCCGGCCTGGCCTTCCTTGTACAGCGTCTCGAAGTGCGGGATCACCACGCGCAGCAGCTGCACGATGATCGACGAGGTGATGTACGGCATGATGCCGAGCGCGAAGATCGACAGCTTGAGCAGCGCACCGCCCGAGAACAGGTTGACCAGCTCGTAGAGACCCGTCGTGCCCTGGTTCGCATTCAGACACGCCTGCACATTGCTGAAGTTCACGTACGGCGAGGGGATGAACGAGCCGAGGCGGAAAATCGCGATGATCCCGAGCGTGAACAGGATCTTCTTGCGAAGGTCGGGCGTGCGGAGGATCCGCACGAT
Organism: Microbacteriaceae bacterium; assembly: GCA_009780695.1. Taxonomy (GTDB): domain Bacteria; phylum Actinomycetota; class Actinomycetes; order Actinomycetales; family Microbacteriaceae; genus Gryllotalpicola. Next base: position 1,090 of record WQZN01000033.1, on the reverse strand, counting down.
TGCGCTGAACAAGTTGGGGTCCTGCTTCCGTAGGAAAGACGAGAGGGCCGGTGGCTTTCGCCACCGACCCTCTACTTTACGTCAGAGCCGACGCGGTCATTGACCGACGGTCGTCAGTTGATCGAGCCGCCCGCGGCGACGATCTTCTGCTCGGCCGAGGTCGAGACCTTGTCGACGGTCACGCTCAGCTTGACGGCGATGTCGCCGGTGCCGAGAACCTTGACCTTCTCGTTCTTGCGGACCGCGCCCTTGGCCACGAGGTCGGCGACGGTCACGTCGCCGCCCTGCGGGTAGAGCTCGGCGAGCTTGTCCAGGTTCACGACCTGGTACTCGACGCGGAACGGGTTCTTGAAGCCGCGGAGCTTCGGCGCACGCATGACCGAGTTCAGCTGGCCGCCCTCGAAGCCGGGGCGGACCTGGTAGCGGGCCTTCGTGCCCTTGGTGCCGCGACCAGCGGTCTTACCCTTCGAACCCTCACCACGGCCGACGCGGGTGCGGTCCTTCTTGGCACCGGCTGCGGGACGCAGGTGGTGCACCTTCAGGACGCTCACGCGCTCGGCAGGGGCCTCAGCCTTGGCTGCAGCAGCCTTGGTCGAGGTCGCCTTCTTCGCGGCAGGCTTCTTGGCGAGGGTCTCTTCGACCTTCTTCTCGTCAGCCATCAGTCGATCTCCTCAACCTTCACCAGGTGAGCGACAGTGCGGACGTAGCCACGGTTCTGCTCGTTGTCCTCACGGACGACGACATCGCCGATGCGCTTGAGGCCGAGGCTGCGCAGCGTGTCGCGCTGGTTCTGCTTCTCACTTACCTTGGACTTGATCTGGGTCACCTTGAGGCGCGCGGCCATTAGGCACCTGCCTTCGCTGCAGCGGCAGCCTCGGCTGCCTGGGCCTCGGCACGCAGGATGCGGGCCGGCGCGACCTCGTCGTAGGCGAGACCACGACGGGCGGCGACGGCGCGCGGCTCCTCGAGGGACTTCAGCGCCTCGACGGTCGCGTGCACGATGTTGATGGTGTTCGACGAGCCGAGCGACTTGCTCAGGACGTCGTGGATGCCGGCGCACTCGAGCACGGCGCGGGCCGGACCACCGGCG
>WQZN01000032.1 GCA_009780695.1 Microbacteriaceae bacterium | reverse complement strand
TCGGCGAGGTGGTCGACCTTCCACTCCGCGAGCACGCGGTGGGCGCGGCGCTCGTCGATCTCCTCGTACTCCTCCTTCCACCGGGCGGTGATGCCGTAGGCGGCGGTGAGGACGATGTCGAGGACGGTCTCGCCGTAGGGAAGCCGGCGCGCGAGCGCGTTCGAGGCGAAGCCGATGTGGGGTCGCAGCTCAGCGGCCTCGGTCTCGTCCGTGACGGGCTCGTCGAGCAGCGTGACGGTGCCGCTGGAAGGCGCGAGCTGCGCGGCGGCGAGCTGCAGCAGCGTGGTCTTGCCGGCGCCGTTCGGGCCGAGCACCACCCAGCGCTGGTCGCTCGCGACATCCCAGTCGACCCCCTCGAGGATCGTGTTCCCGGACCGCTCGACGGTGACGTCCTTCATGCTGACGACGGTGCTCGACATGGTGTCAACCCTATCCGCTGATCAGAGCAACGACCGGTAGACGGATGCCGTCTGCTCGGCGATCGAGGACCACGAGAAGGCATCCCGCGCACGCTCGAGACCGGCCTGCCCCATCGCCCGCGCCCGGGCCGGGTCGGCGAGCACCTCGGCGAGCGTCGCTGCGAGGTCGGCGACGAAGCCGTCGGGGTCGATCGGCGTGCCCGTGCCGTCCTGCACCTGCTCGATCGGCACGAGGCGCCCCGTGACGCCGTCGACGACGACCTCGGGGATGCCGCCCGTCGCGGTTCCGACCACGGGCAGCCCGCACGCCATCGCCTCGAGGTTCACGATGCCGAGCGGCTCGTAGACCGAGGGGCACACGAACACGGTCGATGCCGAGAGCACGGCGGTGAGCTGCTCGCGCGGCAGGATCTGCTCGATCCACACCACGCCCGAGCGCTCGGCCTGCAGGTCGGCGACGAGGCCCTGGACCTCGGCCATGATCTCGGGGGTGTCGGGCGCCCCCGCGCAGAGGACGAGCTGGACATCCTGCGGCAGCCGCTTGGCCGCGCGCAGCAGGTACGGCAGGCCCTTCTGGCGGGTGATGCGGCCGACGAAGACGACCGCGGGGCGGTCGGGGTCGATGCCGAGCGCGCGTGCCGTGTCGGCGTCGGGGTTCGGCTTCCAGCTGCTCAGATCGATGCCGTTGTAGACCACGTGCGTCTTCGCGGGGTCGATGGCGGGGTACGAGCGCAGGATGTCGCGCCGCATGCCCTCGGAGACGGCGATCACGGCATCCGCCGCCTCGTACGCCGTCTTCTCGATCCAGCTCGAGACGCGGTAGCCGCCGCCGAGCTGCTCGGCCTTCCAGGGGCGCAGCGGCTCGAGGCTGTGCGCCGTGACGACATGGGGAACGCCGTGCAGGAGCTTGGCGAGGTGGCCGGCGCCGTTCGCGTACCACGTGTGCGAGTGCACGAGGTCGGTGCCCGCGGTGTTCTGAGCCATCTGCAGATCGACCCCGAGGGTCGCGAGCGAGGCGTTGGCGGATGCCAGCTCCGCGGGCACCGCGTAGGAGAGCACATCGGGCTCGTCGCGCGGCTTGCCGAACGCGTGGACGCGCACCTCGAGGTGCGCCCGGAGGGCCCGGACGAGCTCGGCGACGTGCACACCGGCGCCCCCGTAGATCTCCGGCGGATACTCACGCGACAAGAGGTCGACTCGCATGGTCATGACGCTAGTACAGGCCCGTCGCCCCAACTAATGTCGTCTGCATGAGGGCTGCGAGGAAGATCTTCGGCGTTGTGCTCGCCGGCGGCGAGGGCAAGCGACTGATGCCGTTGACGGCTGACCGGGCGAAGCCCGCCGTCCCGTTCGGCGGGCAGTACCGTCTCATCGACTTCGCGCTCTCCAACCTGGTCAACTCCGATCTGCGCCAGATCGTCGTCCTCACGCAGTACAAGTCGCACTCGCTCGACCGCCACGTGTCGCAGACCTGGCGACTCCCCCAGCTGCTCAACTCGTACGTCTCGTCGGTGCCCGCCCAGCAGCGCCTCGGCAAGCGCTGGTTCTCGGGCTCGGCCGATGCGATCCTGCAGAACCTCAACCTGCTGCGCGACGCCAAGCCCGACATCGTCGTGGTGGTCGGCGCCGACCACGTCTACCGCATGGACTTCGCGCAGATGATCGAGGCGCACATCGAGTCCGGGGCATCCGCCACGGTCGCCGCGATCCGCCAGCCGATCTCGCTCGCGAACCAGTTCGGCGTCATCGAGGTCGACGAGAAGCACCCGAACAAGATCTCGGCCTTCCGCGAGAAGCCCTCCGACCCGATCGGCCTGCCCGACTCGCCGCACGAGGTGCTCGCGTCGATGGGCAACTACGTCTTCAACACCGACGCGCTCATCGAGGCCGTCGAGAGCGACGCCGACCGGCCCGAGTCGAACCACGACATGGGCGGCGACATCGTGCCCTACTTCGTCGACCGCAACGACGCCGGCGTCTACGACTTCAAGGACAACGACGTGCCGGGCTCGACCGACCGCGACCGCGCCTACTGGCGCGACGTGGGCACCATCGAGTCGTTCTTCGAGGCCCATCAGGACCTGATCTCGGCGCTGCCGGTGTTCAACCTCTACAACCGCGAGTGGCCGATCTACTCGCAGGAGCTGAACTCGCCGCCCGCCAAGATCGTGCGCGACGCCCGCGGCTCGCTCGGCACGACGATCGACTCGATCATCTCGCTGGGCTCCGTCATCTCGGGCGCCCACGTCGAGCGCAGTGTGCTCGGCCCCTGGACCCTGATCGACTCGGGCGCGAACGTCACCGACACCGTGGCCTTCGACCGCGTCACGATCGGCCCGGGCGCGCAGGTGCGCCGTGCCATCCTTGACAAGGATGTCGTCATCGAGCCGAACGCTCAGATCGGCATCGACCCCGCACGCGACCGTGCGCGCGGTTTCACCGTCACCGAGTCCGGCCTCGTCGTGGTCGGAAAGGGAGTCCACGTCGTTCCATGAGCCAGCATCTCGCGTCGATCACCGTCCCGTTCCTGGTCGTCCTCGACGCGGATTCCACGCTCCTGCACGATGAGGTCATCGAGCTCATCGCCGATCACGCGGGCACGACCGAGCTCGTCGCCGAGATCACGACGCGCGCCATGATGGGCGAGCTCGACTTCGCCGACTCGTTGCGCGAGCGCGTGGGCACGCTCGCGGGACTGCCTGTGGATGCCTTCGCCGAGGTGCGCTCGCGCCTCACCGTCACCGCCGGGGTGCGCGAGCTCATCGACACGGTGCACGCCGCGGGCGGCAAGGTGGGCGTCGTCTCCGGTGGCTTCCACGAGGTGCTCGACCCCCTCGGGGAAGAGCTCGGGCTCGATTTCTGGAAGGCGAACCGCTTCGAGGTCGAGGGCGGGAAGCTCACCGGTCGCGTCGCTGGCGAGATCGTCGACGCTCTCGCCAAGGCGGAGGCGCTCAAGGAGTGGGCGGATGCCTCGGGCATCCGTGAATCGCGCACGGTCGCCGTCGGCGACGGCGCCAACGATCTCGAGATGATGGCGATCGCCGGCCTCGCCGTCGCGTTCAACGCGAAGCCGCGGGTGCGCCAGCAGGCGGACGTGATCGTCGATGTGCAGGACCTGTCGCAGATCCTGCCTCTGCTGGGGCTGCGCGGTTAGTCGCGGGTCCTGCGAACGCCCCCGCACTTCCAGGATATGCGCTGGGTGGGGGCTTGTGGCAAGGGCCCCCTGAGCCCTCAGAATCGGGGACCGTGACCCCTCGTGACCCCGCTTCCGGTGCCTCCGTCTTCGCCCTGCCCGCACGCCTCGCGGCCAAGGCCGCCTCGACGCTCATCGCGCGGGACGAGGAGCAGTTCGAGAGGATCGCGACGAGCCTCGCGGCCTCCCTCGACGACCTCCTGCGACGCCGTGACGAGCTGCTGCGGAGGCCCGGCGGCGACGGGCCCGAGGCGATGGAGCGCGACCTCGAGGTGCACCGGCTCGGTGCGCGGCTGCGCACGCTGCGCCGCTTCGGCCTCGATCTGTGCCTCGGACGGATGGTCTTCGGCGGCGACGACCGCGACCCCGTCTACCTCGGCCGGCTCAGCCTGACCGACGCGGACGGGCACCGGCTGCTCATCGACTGGCGCGCCCCCGCCGCCGAGCCGTTCTTCGCCGCGACGCACGCCGCGCCGCACGGACTCGCGAGTCGACGACGCTACCGATGGACGAACGGTCGGGTGACGGACTACTGGGACGAGGTCTTCACGCCCGACGGGCTCGAGGCCCGTGCCGCGCTCGACGACCAGTCGGCGTTCATCGCGAGCCTCGGCGCCAGCCGCACGCCGCGGATGCGGGACGTGCTCGCGACGATCCAGGCCGATCAGGATGCCGTCGTGCGGGCCCCCTCGCGCGGCGCGCTCGTCGTCGACGGCGGCCCCGGCACGGGGAAGACCGTGGTCGCTCTGCACCGCACCGCCTACCTGCTCTATTCCGACCCGCGGCTCGGGCACCGACGCGGCGGCGTGCTGTTCGTGGGGCCGAGCCGGCCCTACCTCGCCTACGTCGCCGACGTGCTGCCGAGTCTCGGCGAGGAGGGCGTGCTGACCTGCACGCTGAGCGACCTCGTCCCCGAGGGCGCGGCCGCCGGGCCGGAGCGCGATCCGCGGGCCGCGGAGCTCAAGGCATCCGGCCGTCTCGTCGACGCCGTCCTGGGTGCCGTCGCCGCCTTCGAGCGGCCGCCGGCCGCCGGCCTCGCGATCGAGACGCCGTGGGTGGAGCTCGAGCTCGGACCCGACGACTGGGCGGTCGCGTTCGAGGCGGGGCGCGGCATCCCCCACAACGAGGCGCGCACCGCGGTGTGGGAGGAGCTGCTCGAGCTGATCGGCGAGCAGCTGCGCGAGGCGATCGACGACGAGGCGTTCGATCACTCGGGTGCGTCGACCGCCGCGCTGCGTCGGGTGCTGCTGCGCGACGAGGGCCTCGCCGCGGCCTTCACGCAGGCCTGGCCGTTGCTCGACCCGGTCGCATTGGTCGCCGAGCTGTGGTCGTCGCCGGGCGCGCTGCGGAAGGCGGCGCCCTGGCTCTCCGACGACGACGTGACGAGGCTGCGGCGCGCGGACACCCGGGCATGGACGACCTCCGACCTGCCTCTGCTCGACGCCGCGCGACAGCGCATCGGCGACCCCGAGGCCGCGCGGCGCGCGCAGCGGCGCGAGGCGGCGATGGCCGCTCAGCGCGAGCGGATGGATCGGGTGGTGGACGAGATGCTCGCTGCCGACGACTCGGAGATGAAGGTGATGTCGATCCTGTGCGGGCAGGACGCGCGCAACAGCCTCGTCGACGAGGCCGAGCTGCCCGCCGCGGACCCGGATCTGCTCGCCGGGCCGTTCGCCCACGTCGTCGTCGACGAGGCGCAGGAGCTGACGGACGCCGAGTGGCGGATGCTGCTGCGCCGCTGCCCCTCGCGCAGCCTCACGATCGTGGGCGACCGCGCCCAGGCCCGACACGGCTTCCGCGAATCGTGGGAGGACAGGCTGCACCGCATCGGACTGGAGGACCTCGCGGTCGCGACGCTCACCGTCAACTACCGCACTCCGGCCGAGGTGATGGAGGTGGCCGAGCCGGTCATCCGCGCGGTGCTGCCCGATGCGAACGTGCCGAGCGCGGTGCGGCGCAGCGGCGTTCCGGTGCAGGTCGGCGCGGTCTCCGAGCTCGTGCCGATCGTGTCCGCATGGCTTGACGCGCACGACGATGGCATCGCGTGCGTGATCGGGATGCCGGGGGCGCCGGGCCCCGCCGCGCTGCCGGACTCGCCGCGCGTGCGCTCCCTCTCCCCCGAGCTCGCGAAGGGCCTCGAGTTCGACCTCGTCGTGCTGCTCGACGCGGATGCCGGCGGAGCCGATGCCGGCGCCGCAGGGGCCGTTGACCGCTACGTCGCCATGACCCGCGCGACGCAGCAGCTCGTAGTCCTGAGCTAGTGCCCCATGCCGAGGCCGCCGTCGACCGGGATGACGGCGCCCGAGATGTAGGCGGCGTCGTCGGAGGCGAGCCACGCGACGGCCTTCGCGACCTCGGCCGCCGAGCCGTAGCGGCCCGCGGGGATCTGCTTCTTCATGGCGGCCTGCTGCTCTTCCGGCAGCTCAGCCGTCATGTCCGTCTCGATGAAGCCGGGGGCCACGACGTTCGCGGTGATGCCGCGGCTTCCGAGCTCGCGCGTGATCGAGCGCGCCATGCCGACGAGGCCCGACTTCGACGCCGAGTAGTTGACCTGGCCCGGGTTACCGTAGAGGCCGACCACCGACGAGATGAAGACGATGCGGCCGTGCTTGGCCTTGAGCATGCCCTTCAACGCGCGCTTGGCGACGCGGAACGAGCCGCCGAGGTTCGTGTCGACGACGGCGTCGAAGTCGTCCTCGCTCATGCGCAGCATGAGGGTGTCGCGCGTGATGCCGGCGTTGGCCACGACGACCTCGATCGGGCCGAGGGCCGCCTCGACCTCGGTGAAGGCGGCGTCGATGGCTGCGGCATCCGTCACATCGGCGCGCACCGTGAGCGCGCCTTCGGGGCCCTCGCCCGAGCGGGCGGTGACGGCGACGCGGTGGCCCGCGGCGACGAACTCCTGCGCGATCGCGAAGCCGATGCCGCGGTTTCCGCCGGTGACGAGCACGGTACGAGGGGTGATCTCAGCCATAGAGGAATCGTATTGGCACGGGCGACGTAGGCTTGACCGAAGCCCATGAAGAGCACCTCGCACACGATCACCGCACTGCCCCCGTCGCCGGAGCAGGAGCGGCACAAGCGCATGATCGAGTACTCGATCATGATGGGCGTCCGCGTCGTGTGCGTCCTCGTGTGCATCTGGGTGCGCGGCTGGTGGCTGCTCGTGCCGGCGCTCGGAGCGATCTTCCTGCCTTACTTCGCGGTCGTCGTCGCGAACACCGTGCAGGCGGGCGGCGGCGGCCGGGTCGAGCGCCCCGGTGCGATCGAGCGGCGCCGGGGCGAGCGGTGAGCCTGTTCGGCGAGCCCGCCGCTCAGGAGTGCTCCCGCGCGGGATGCCACGCCGCCGCCGGCTGGCGCATCGACTGGCGCAACCCGAAGATCCACACCGGCGAGCGCTTCAAGACCTGGCTCGCGTGCGACGAGCACCGCGAGTTCCTCGAGGGCTTCCTCGGCTCGCGCGGCTTCCCGCTCACGGTCTCGGCGCTCGACGGTGCCGCGGACCAGCCGGCCTAGTCGTCGGAGCCGGCGGTCGGCGGCTCGGGCCGATCGGCCGAGTCATCACCCTCGCCCGCGTTCGCCGCATCGGCGGGGCGGATCACGATCACCTCGGGCCGGGTTCGGCGGGGTGCGCTCCGCGGGGTCGGCTGCTCGCCCTCGTCGGTGATCGGCGTCGCGGCGAGCGCGGGGCGCGGGGTGGCGCCGGCCGGCCCGATCGTGGCCGTCGCCTCGAGGCCCCAGCGCGACAGCGGCACGTAGCCGTCGAGGATCTCGTCCTCGGCCTCGGCATCCGTGAACTTCTTGCGCGCCGCCTTCTGCCGCCGGACGTGCTCGCGCCTGCGCTCTTCCGGGTCGTCGGCATTGATGCGGCGGAACTCGGTGCGCATCGCGTAGGCGAGGCCGCCGAAGCCGATCAGCGCGAACAGCACCCACTGCACCATGTACGACCAGTGGATCGCCGTGCCGACCGTCGGTGCGCTCGTCACGATCGTGCCGAGTGCGGTCTGGGACGCCGGGGTCTGCGTGTCGAGCACGCCGTAGGCGCCGGTGTACACGCGGCCGCCGATGCGCTGCTTGATCTGCGCCAGGTCGATCGACTCGATCTGGTTCGCGATCGCCGGGGTCGAGCCGCGGCGCGCCTCGCTCGGCTGCAGCCGGACGACCATGCTCACCGCACCGGTGGGCGGCTTCGGCTCGGAACGCGGGCGCTCGGGGTTCGAGCCGGCGTCGATGCAGCCTCTGTCCACGACGAAGGTCGACCCGTCGGCCAGCCGCAGCGGGGTCAGCACCTCGAAGCCCGTCGCGTCGCCGCAGGGGCGGGTGCGCACGAAGAGCTGGTCCTGGATGAGATAGGTGCCGGTCAGCGAGACGCGCTTCCAGTCGTCGGCGAAGCGGTAGGAGTCGAGCTTGGGCAGCGCGGCCGGCAGGGCGACCGGGGTCGCGTCGAAGTTCTCCTGGACGCGGGCGTTGTAGGTCGTGGCCTTCTGCCCGCGGTCGAGCTGCCAGTGCGAGAGGAACACGCACGCGATCGCGAACACCACGGCGGCCGCGATGTAGATGAACCAGCGCCTGGTGCGGACGAATTCCCACCCGACCATGCCGTCGGTGACGGTGTCGTAGACGGCGACCGTCTTCCGCTCGAGGGCGCCCGGGCGGCGCACCTCGACCTCGCGCGCGCGGCGACGCTCGAGCGACGTCTGGGCGGGGCGGTCGGACACTGCTGATGCGGCTTCTTCTTCGAGGGGATGAGGTGGGAGGACCCCGATCGATCATCCCCCATAACTCTGTGGGCTTGCTCGTGGGGCCTTCGGGCTCAGGCCTGCGGGTTCATGCGCTGAGCGCCGCCGCGAACGGCAGCACGGCCCCGGCGCCTGCGCGGCGCAGCTCGCGGCCGGCCACCATGACGGTCCAGCGGCTGTCGACGAGGTCGTCGACGAGCAGCACGGGCGCGCCCTGCGGAACCGCGAGGCCGGAGGCGTCGAAGGCGCCCCAGACCGCGGCGAGCCGGTACGCGCTGTTGCCGCCCGATGCGCCCGTGGGGCCGGCACCGATCGGCGCGAGCGGCCCGAGGTAGGGCAGGCGCCCGATGTCGGCGAGGCCGCGCGCGAGCGACTCGGTGAAGAGCGGCCGTCTGCGCGACGGCACCGAGGCGACGGCGGCGGGGCGCTGCGCCCACCCCCACTCGGCGAGCACGCGGACGCACGCGGTGAGCAATTCGGGCGGGCACGGTGCATCGGGCGCGCCGTCGGCGAGCAGCTCGCGCAGCCGGTTGCCCCAGCCGAGGTCGGTCAGGCGGGCGAGCGCGCGGCCGGGCTCGAGCTGCTCCGCCGCGGCGATCTTGCCGCTCACCGACACGCCGAGCCGGTCGGCCCCCGTCGGCCACAGCTTGCGGGGCTCGATCTCGACGCCCACGCGCGCGAGCGCGCCGACCGCCGCGGCGTGGGCGGTCTCGCTCGCGCCGGTCGGGTACCAGGCGCCCGCGCAGTTGTCGCAGCGACCGCACGGGCGCGCGTCGCGGTCGTCGAGGGCGTGCTGCAGGAACCGCATGCGGCACTCCCCCGTGCGCTCGAACTCGAGCATGGCGTTCTGCTCGGCGAGGCGGGCGGCGGCGACCCGGCGGTAGCGCTCGGCGTCGTAGGCCCACGGCCGACCCGTCGCGACCCAGCCGCCGGGCACGCGGCGCACCGCGCCGTCGACGTCGAGCACCTTGAGCAGCAGCTCGAGCGTCGACTTCCTGAGGTCGACGCGGCTCTCGAGCACCTGCGTGGACAACGGTGTCTCGCCGAGCGCCGCGATGACCGCGGACGCCTTCTGCTCGTCGGGCATGGAGGCCGTGGCGAAGTATTCCCAGATGGCACGGTCTTCGCGCCCGGGCAGCAGCAGGACATCCGCATTCTCGGTCGCACGACCCGCACGGCCCACCTGCTGGTAGTAGGCGACCGGCGACGACGGCGCGCCGACGTGCACGACGAAGCCGAGGTCGGGCTTGTCGAAGCCCATGCCGAGTGCGCTCGTCGCGACGAGCGCCTTGACCTCGTTGCGTTTGAGCCGGCCCTCGAGGTCTTCGCGCTCGGCGGCGTCCGTGCGCCCCGTGTAGGCGAAGACCTCGTGCCCCGCCTCGCGCAGCACGCGCGCGATGTCTTCGGCGCCCGAGACCGTGAGCGCGTACACGATGCCGCTGCCGGGCAGCGCGCCGAGGTGCGTGACGAGCCACGCGAGCCGCGTCTCGGCATCGGGCAGGTTCAGCACGCCGAGGCGCAGCGAGGTGCGCGCGAGCGGCCCACGGATCGTCGTGACCCGCTCACCGCCCAGTTGCTCGGCCACGTCGGCCACGACGCGCTCGTTCGCCGTCGCGGTCGTGGCGAGCACGGGCACCGACGCGGGCAGCGCGGCTACGAGGTCGCGCAGACGGCGGTAGTCGGGGCGGAAGTCGTGGCCCCAGTCGGAGATGCAGTGCGCCTCGTCGATCACGACGAGACCCGTGCGCGCGATGAGGGCCGGCAGCTGCCGGTCGCGGAAATCGGGGTTGTTGAGCCGCTCGGGCGAGACCAGCAGCACGTCGACGGTGTCGTCGCCCAGCCGGGCGAGCACGTCTTCCCACTCGTGCCGGTTCGCCGAGTTGATCGCCACCGCGCGCACGCCCGCACGGGCCGCCGCAGCGACCTGGTCGCGCATGAGCGCCAGCAGGGGCGAGACGAGCAGCGTCGGGCCGGCGCCGCGGCGGCGTAGCAGCATGGTCGCGACGAAGTAGACCGCCGACTTGCCCCAGCCGGTGCGCTGCACCACCAGGGCGCGGCTGCGCTCGTCGACGAGCGCCGAGATCGCCTCGAACTGCCCGTCGTGGAACTCGGCCTCGGGCCGCCCGACGAGCTCGCGCAGGCACGCGAGCGCGTCGGACCGGGTCGAGGTGAGGATGTCGCCGCTCATGCGCTGAACCCTTCCAGAGACCTCCGACATCGGCGCGGCCGTGCGGCCGCCTCACCGCCTACGCGAGCTCGACGAGGTCGAGGTAGTCGGGCGCCCAGAGGTCCTCGGTGCCCTCGGGCATGATCAGCACGCGCTCGGGGTTGAGCGCCTCGATCGCGCCGGGGTCGTGCGAGACGAGCACCACGGCGCCCGAGTAGTGCGCGAGCGCGTCGAGGATCTCGGCGCGTGAGGCCGGGTCGAGGTTGTTCGTCGGCTCGTCGAGCAGCAGCAGGTTCGCCGACGAGACGACGAGCATCGCGAGCGCGAGGCGCGTCTTCTCGCCGCCAGACAGCACGCCTGCGGGCTTGTGCACGTCGTCGCCCGAGAACAGGAACGAGCCGAGCACCTTGCGGGCCTCGGTCTCGGTCAGGTGCGACGACACCGACACCATGTTCTGCAGCACCGAGCGCTGCACGTCGAGCGTCTCGTGCTCCTGCGCGTAGTAGCCGACCTTGAGGCCGTGGCCGGCCTCGAGCTCGCCCGTGTCGGACGCGTCGACGCCCGCGAGGATGCGCAGCAGCGTCGTCTTGCCCGCGCCGTTGAGGCCCAGGATGACGACCTTGGAGCCGCGGTCGATCGCGAGGTCGACGGCCGTGAAGATCTCGAGCGAGCCGTACGACTTGGACAGGTCGGATGCCTTGAGCGGCGTCTTCCCGACCGGCGACGGCTCGGGGAACCGCAGCTTGGCCACCCGGTCGACCTGGCGCACCTCTTCGAGGCCCGACAGCAGCTTCTCGGCGCGCGCCATCATCTGGTGCGCGGCAGCGGCCTTCGTCGCCTTGGCGCCGAACTTCGCGGCCTGCAGCTGCAGCGCGGACGCCTTCTTCTCGGCGTTGACGCGTTCCTTCTTGCGGCGCTCCTCGTCGGCGGCGCGCTGGGCGAGGTATTTCTTCCAGCCCATGTTGTAGACGTCGATCACGCCGCGGTTCGCGTCGAGGTAGAAGACCTTGTTGACGGCCTCCTCGACGAGCACCACGTCGTGGGAGATCACGATGAAGCCGCCCTGGTAGTTCTTGAGGAACTCCCGCAGCCACACGACGGAGTCGGCGTCGAGGTGGTTGGTCGGCTCGTCGAGGATCATCGTCTCGGCGTCGGAGAACAGGATGCGCGCGAGCTCGATGCGACGCCGCTGCCCGCCCGAGAGCGTCTTCAGCGGCTGGTCGAGGATGCGGTCGGGCAGGTTCAGGTTCGATGCGATCGACGCCGCCTCGGCCTCGGCCGCGTAGCCGCCGAGGGCCTCGAAGCGCTCCTGCAGGGTCGCGTAGCGCTTCATCGCCTTCTCGGCGACGGCCGGGTCGGCGGACGACATCCGCTCGGTCGCCTCGTGGATCTGCAGGTTGAGCGTGCCGAGGCCGCGGGCGTCGAGGATGCGGGTGCGCGCCAGCATCTCGGGGTCGCCCGTGCGCGGGTCCTGCGGCAGGTAGCCCAGCTCGCCCGAGCGCGTCACGGTGCCGTCGGTCGGCACGAGGTCGCCCGCGAGCACCTTGGTGAGCGTGGTCTTCCCGGCGCCGTTGCGGCCGACGAGGCCGACCTTGTCGCCCTTCTGCACGCGGAAGTCGACGCCCGACATGAGCGTGCGGGCGCCGACGCGGATCTCGAGTCCGGATACCGCCAGCATCAGATGGAGAAGCCCGCGCGGGCCGACAGATCAACCGCACTCATATTGAGAATCCCAGGGCGCGCATCATGTCGCGCCCATCGTCGGTGATGCGCTCGGGGCCCCACGGCGGCATCCACACCCAGTTGATGCGGAACCGTTCGACGACGCCGTCCAGCGCCTCGCCGGTCTGCTCTTCGAGCACATCGGTCAGGGGGCAGCCGGCGCTCGTCAGGGTCATCGAGATGATGAGCGCGTCGTTCTCGTCGTCCCAGGCGAGGTCGTAGATCAGCCCGAGGTCGACGACGTTGACGCCGAGCTCGGGGTCCATGACGTCCTTGAGCGACTCGACGACCTCGTCGAACTTCTCCGGAGCGAGTGCGGTGGCCATGATCAGCTCACGTTGAGGGCGTCGACGTACTTGTCGTAGCCCTCTTCCTCGAGACGCTCGGCGAGCTCGGCGCCGCCCTCTTCCGCCACCTTGCCCGCGACGAAGACGTGCACGAAGTCGGGCTTGATGTAGCGCAGGATGCGCGTGTAGTGCGTGATGAGCAGGATGCCGAGGTCGGTGTTCTCGTGGGCGCGGTTCACACCCTCGGAGACGATCTT
>WQZN01000031.1 GCA_009780695.1 Microbacteriaceae bacterium | reverse complement strand
GTGCGCGGCCTGAGCGTCGTCTACGACACCCCGGCCGGCCCGGTCACGGCGGTCGACGCCGTCGACCTGACGGTGAACCGGGGCGAGTTCGTGGCCGTGGTCGGGGAATCCGGCTGCGGCAAGTCGACCATGCTGTTCGGCATCGCGCAGCTGCTCAGCTCGCCCGCGCGCATCGCGGCCGGCGAGGTGATCTTCCGCGGGCAGAACCTCGTGGCGATGAACGACAAGCAGCTCGCGCCCGTGCGGTGGCAGAACCTCTCGGTCGTGATGCAGTCGGCCATGAACGCGCTCAACCCCGTGAAGCGGATCGGCGCGCAGTACGCCGACACCATGAAGGCGCACGGGGTGCGCGACAAGGCCGAGATCCGCAGGCGGGCGGAAGAGGTGCTGGCGCTCGTCGGTATCGACCGGATCCACCTGCAGAGCTACCCGCACCAGCTCTCCGGCGGCATGCGACAGCGGGCCATGATCGCCATGGCGCTGCTGTTCACGCCCGAGCTCATCATCATGGACGAGCCGACCTCGGCCCTCGACGTCGTCGCGCAGCGCTCGCTCATGCTCCAGATCAAGGAACTGCAGCGCAAGCTCGGCTTCGCCGTGCTGTTCGTCACGCACGACATGTCGCTCGTCAGCCACTTCTCCGAGCGGCTGCTCGTGATGTATGCCGGGCAGGAGGCCGAGTTCGGGGCGACCCGCGCCGTGTTCGACGCCCCGCGGCACCCCTATTCCCAGGGGCTGCTCGAGGCCTTCCCCTCGATCCGCGGCCCGAAGGTGCCGCTCGTCGGCATCCCCGGTGCGCCGCCCGCGCTCTCGGCGATGCCGAGCGGCTGCCGGTACGCGCCGCGCTGCCCCGTCGCCTACGCGGCGTGCACCGAGGTCGCGCCCGAGCTGTACGAGACGGGGGATGTCACCGCGCGCTGCCTGCGCTACTCGCCGGACCACAGGCCACCGGCCGGGCCTCGTGCGACCGTCATCGCCGGGACGAACGAGGAGGCATCCCGATGAGCACGCCCATTCTCGAGGCGCGCGACCTGACGCGCGTGTTCCGCGTCGGCGGCTTCGCCGACCGGCACGACCTGCACGCCGTCGACGACGCGAACTTCGTCATCAACGAGGCCGAGATCGTCGCGCTCGTGGGCGAGAGCGGCAGCGGGAAGTCGACCATCGCGCGGCTGCTCGCCCAGGTGTACCGGCCGAGCTCGGGCGACATCCTGTTCGAGGGCACGCCCTTGTCCCAGCTGAAGAGCCGGGCCGATCAGATGCGCTACCGCGCCGCGGTGCCGATGGTCTTCCAGGACCCGTTCTCGTCGCTCAACCCGTCGTACCGCGTCTCGCACGGCATCCTGCGCGGGCTGAAGCTGCACCGGCCCGAGCTGGACGCCGAGGGCCGCCGCGCCGAGGCGGAACGGGTGATCGAGGCCGTCGGCCTCAGCCCCGCGCGCGAGGCGCTGGAGAGGTTCCCCTACGAGATGTCCGGCGGCCAGCGCCAGCGCATCGGCTTCGCGCAGGCGCTCGCCTATCGGCCCAAGGTGATCCTCGCGGACGAGCCGGTGTCGATGCTCGACATCTCGATCCGCATCGGGCTGCTCAACGTGATGGCGCGGCTGCGGGACGTCGAAGGCGTCTCGCTGCTCTACATCACGCACGACATCGCGAGCGCGCGCTACGTCGCCGACCGGATGATGGTGATGTACGCGGGCCGGGTCGTCGAGTCCGGGCCGGTGGAGGAAGTGCTGCAGGCGCCGCAGCATCCGTACACCCAGCTGCTCGTCGCCGCCGTCCCCGACCCCCGCGCGCCCCTCACGGTGACCGCCGAGCAGGCTGCGGGCGAGCCGCCGAAGGTCATCGACCCGAAGCCGGGCTGCCGGTTCGCCGACCGCTGTCCGCTCGTGCAGGCGGTGTGCCGCACCGTGACCCCGCCGCTGCTGCAGCTGCAGCCCGGCCACGAGGTGGCGTGCCACGTCGCGGCCGAGAACGCCGGGTTCGGCGCCGAGTCGGTCGGAGCGGCGGCATGACCCCGGCGGCCGCGCTCGCCGAGCGCCTGTCGACGGCGACGGACGAGCGCACGCTCACCGCGCTCGGCTTCCACGACGACGACCGCGCCGACGTGCACGCCGCCGTCGCGGCGGCGATGGTGGATGGCGAGCGGATGTCCGAGATCGGGCGGCTGGCCGAGCGGCTGCGCCCCGAGATCGGCCGGATCGCCTCGGATGCCGACCCGTTCCACGACGAGCCCCTCGCGCAGAGCGGCTGGGGCGGCATCGGCGTGCTGCCCATGCTCGCGCTGCTCGCGACGACCGAGGACGTGCGGGCGTTCCACCGCTCGCGGGGCATCCCGCCCGAGCTGTCCGACCGCTCGCTCGCCGACCTCGGCCAGCAGGTCGCCGTGCACCGCCGCACGCACGGGGCCTTCGGCCTCGACACCTACGGCTGGGTGGCGACGACGTCGTTCGCCGGCAACCTCTACTGGCTCGGGCGCCTGCAGTACAACCTCGTGACGCGCCCGGACGGCTGGGCTCTTTCGACCCACATCCCGGAGACGGGGCCGCTCGCGCCGGAATCGGTCGACGACTCGTTCCGGCAGGCGGCCGGGTTCTTCGCCGAGCACTTCGCCGACTACCCGACGCACAGCTTCTACTGCGGCTCGTGGCTGCTCGACCCGCAGCTCGCCGAGGTGCTGCGGCCGGACTCGAACATGGTGCGCTTCCAGCGGCTGTGGCGGCCCGAGGCCGAGCTCGGCCAGGGCGACGGCGACGCGGTGTACTTCGTGTTCCGCAAACGCGGCGAGGTCGATCGTTCCGTGCTGCCGCGCGAGACGACGCTGCAGCGCGCCGTCCTGGACAAGCTGGATGCCGGCGGCCACTGGGCCGTGTGGAGCGGCACCGTCGACGAGGCGCCGTACCTGGCGTGAGCGCGTCGCCCGCCTACCCCATCGCCCCCTCGCTGCTCTCGCGGAGCAGCACCGTGACCGGCAGCTGGGTGGTCACGGGTTCGAGGTCGGGGTCTGCGAGCCGGGTGACCATGGCGCGCACCGCCGCGCGGCCGAGCTCGAGCATCGGCTGCATGACGGTCGTGAGCCGCGGCGTCGAGCGCGCGCTGTCGTCGATGCCGTCGAAGCCCGTCACGATGACGTCCTCGGGCACCCGGATGCCCGCGGGCACCAGCCCGTCGAGGATGCCGAGCGCCATCTGGTCGTTGGCGCAGACGATCGCGCGGGGCAGTGCGTCCCGCGCGATGAGGTCCTCGGCGACGGCCCGGGCACGCCCGCGCGAGAACTCGCCGTGCAGCACGGGCAGCGCCGACGGATTGATGCCGCGGCTCCGCAGCGCCTCCGCGAAGCCGCTGTAGCGCTCGGCGTCGTCGGGGGAGTCGAACGGGCCTGCCACGTAGACGGGGTCGTGGACCCCGTGCTCGTCGACGAGGTGCTCGGCGAGCGCGCGCATGCCCTCGCGGTTGCTCGTGATGATGTGGTCGAAGTCGTCGTCGCGGCGCTGCCCGGCGAGGTAGACGATCGGGATCCGCTTGCCGATGCGGCGCAGCACGTCGTGCGGTGCGCTCTGCGCGATGACGGCGAGGCCGTCGACCTTGCCCGCGAGGTCGCTCAGCACGGTCTCGAGGTTCTCGGGCGACCGGCCCCTGCTCACCGAGATCACGAGCGAGAAGCCCTGTCGCCAGGCCTCCAGCTCGCACCCCCGCAGCACCTCGTCGAAGTAGAAATCGGCCGTGGACGGCTCCGACGGCCCCGGCGGATCGCGGCGGACCTCGACGTGGTGCGGGTCGCTGTCCTCGGCGGACGGCAGGTCCTGCAGGGCGTCGATATCGGGCAGCAGAAGCCCCAGCACCCCGGTGCGCCGGGCCGCGAGACCGCGGGCGCTGCCGCTCGGGACATACCCCAGCTCGCGCACGGATGCCAGGACGCGCTGCTGCGTTGAAGCGCGTACATCATCGGGCCTGGTCAGCACGCGCGAGACGGTCGCGATCGAGACGCCGGCGTGGCTGGCGACGTCGTAGACGGTCGGCTTCTTGGCCACTGTTTCCTCGTGGTTCCGCGATCTGACAACGATGTTCGGTTCATTCTTGCATGCGAAGGAGCGATTCGGCGGACCTTGCCTCACGTTCCGTATGCGCTTACACTCGTGCCTGTTTGCTGCTGACCGGGTACCTCCGGCATGCGGCGCAGAGCACTGGTCAACGTCGACTGAAGGAGCCCATCCCATGAACAAGTCCCGAGCTCGTTCCCGCGCGCTCGTCGCGGTTGTCTCGGCGGCATCGCTGCTCGCCCTCAGCGCGTGCAGCGTCCACACCTCGTCATCGGGCGGCTCCTCAGGCACGACTGCCAGCGGCTCGCTGCTGTTCGGCGCCGACGGCGGCAACCCGACCTTCGTGCGCGACTTCAACCCGTTCTCGTCCAATGCGCGCACGGGCGCGCACTACATGTACGAGCCGCTCGAGGTCGTGAACTCGATCGAGGACAAGGCGACCCCCTGGCTCGCGACGGGCGACAAGGTCGTCGACCCCACGACGATCCAGTACACGATCCGCCAGGGCGTGAAGTGGTCGGACGGCAAGCCGTTCAGCGCGAGCGACGTCGTCTACACCTTCGACCTCATCAAGAAGAACCCGGCGCTCGACACCCTGGGCCAGTGGCAGAGCATCTCGAGCGTCAGCGCCTCGGGCGACACCGTCACGTTCCACCTGAACGGCCCCGATGTGCCGGATGCCACGATCATCGACCAGCAGATCATCGTCCCGCAGCACATCTGGCAGAACGTGTCCGATCCGGTGACCTGGGCCGACCCGAACCCCGTCGCGACGGGGCCGTACGTGGTCGGCTCGTTCGCCCCGAACGAGTACACGATGAAGAAGAACACCTCGTACTGGCAGGCCGACAAGGTGGCGGCGGAGACGCTCGTGCTGCCGGCATCCAACACCCCGCTGCAGCTCGTCAAGAACGGCTACGACTGGGCGTACTCGTTCATCGACAACGTCGACACGACATGGGTCGGCGCGAACAAGCAGCACAACACGTACTGGTTCCCCCCGGGCGGCACCATCGCCCTGCTGCCGAACCTCACCAAGGCGCCGTTCAACAACGTCGACTTCCGCCGCGGCCTCAGCGAGGCGCTCAACCGGAACACGATCGCGACGGACGCCGAGGAGGGCTACGTGAAGGCGGCCGGCCAGAGCGGGCTGCTGCTGCCGAACCAGCAGTCGTGGCTCAACCCCGCGCTGCCCGACCAGGGCCTGATCTCGCAGGACACGAAGCAGGCGCTCCAGGACTTCGCGAAGGCCGGCTACTCCTCGAAGGGCGGCAAGCTCGTCGGGCCGTCCGGCGCGCAGCTGCACCTCACGATCACGACCGCCAACGGATACACGGACTGGCTGCGCGGGGTCCAGGCCGTGCAGTCGCAGCTGCAGGCCCTCGGCATCGCGGTCACGATCGACCAGCCTCAGCCCGCCGCGTACACGCAGGCGGAGAACAACGGCGACTTCGACCTGCTGATGGGCGCCTTCGGCGGGTCCGGCAGCGTCTACCAGGACTTCAACACCCTGATGAGCAGCGGCTTCGCCAAGCCCGTGGGCACGGCGGCATCCGGCAACTTCGAGCGCTTCAACGACGCGCAGGCCGACCAGCTGCTCGGTCAGCTCAAGTCGGCGACCTCGGTGGGCGACCAGCAGAAGATCGTCGATCAGCTGCAGCAGCTGATGTACGACCAGGTGCCGGTCGTGAGCCTGTTCTACGGCGGCCTCTGGGGGCTGTTCAGCGACAAGAGCTTCACGGGCTGGCCGAGCGCCGACGACCCCTACGCGACGCCCGCGACCTGGACCGAGAACTCGCTGCTCATCCTGACCCACCTCAAGAAGGCCTCGTAACGAC
The DNA here is from genome assembly GCA_009780695.1 of Microbacteriaceae bacterium. Lineage (GTDB taxonomy): Bacteria > Actinomycetota > Actinomycetes > Actinomycetales > Microbacteriaceae > Gryllotalpicola. The sequence goes on along the minus strand of WQZN01000031.1, from coordinate 7,248 downwards.
GTGCGCTACTTCTGGGGAAGAGTCGGGCTGTTCGTCCTGACGCTGTGGGCGGCGGTCACGCTGAACTTCATCCTGCCCCGGCTGATGCCCGGGTCGCCGGCCGACGCCGCGATCGCGAAGCTCAGCCAGAACGGGCCGGTGTCGCCGGCGATGCGGGCGTCGATCGAGGCGCAGCTCGGCGTGCCCTCGGGCAGCGTGTGGTCGCAGTACCTCAGCTACCTGGGCCAGGTCGTGCACTTCGACTTCGGCGTCTCGTACAGCTACTTCCCCCAGCCGGTGTCGAGCCTCATCGGGGCGGCACTGCCGTGGACGCTGGTGCTGGTCGGCTCGGTCACGGTCATCGCCTTCGTGGTCGGGACGCTGCTCGGGGTGGTGGCCGCCTGGCGGCGGGGAACGGTGCTCGACACCGTCCCCACCGTCGGGGGCCAGTTCCTCTCCGCGTTCCCGTACTTCTGGATCGCCCTGCTCCTGCTGTTCTTCCTCGGCTACGTGGCCGGCTGGTTCCCGACGAGCGGCGCGTACTCGCAGACGGCGACGCCGAACTGGAGCCTGTCCTTCTTCGGCGACGCGCTCGACCACGCGATCCTGCCCGGCCTCACGATCCTGATCACGTCGTTCGGCGGCTGGATCATCGGCATGCGCAACACGATGGTGAACACGCTCGGCGAGGACTACGTGACCTTCGCCGAGGCGAACGGCCTGCGCCCCCGCTCGGTGGCCATGCGCTATGCGGCCCGCAACGCCCTGCTGCCCCAGTTCACGTCGTTCGGCATGGTGCTCGGCGGCGTGGTCGGCGGCTCCCTGCTCGTCGAGACGGTCTTCGCCTACCCGGGCGTCGGGCTGCTGCTGTTCCACGCCGTCACGAACCAGGACTACCCCCTGATGCAGGCGCTCTTCCTGATCATCACGGTGAGCGTGCTCATCGCGAACTTTCTCGTCGACATCCTGTACGGCGTGCTCGACCCCCGGACGAGGCAGTGACCCCCATGACTACGACGACAGACCCCGTCACCCCCGATCCGCCCGTCATCGAGGGGCGCGGCAACCCGCTGCGCGTCGTCGCGCGGGCGATCGGGACGATCTGGTCCGAGCCGAAGGCGCGCTTCGGCGTGATCCTGCTCACCGCGTTCATCCTGCTCGCGCTGTTCGCCCCGCTGATCGCCCCCTACGACCCGCACGACGGCTCCTTCCCGCACAGCCAGGACGGCAGCGCCGCCCACCTGCTCGGGACGACCGGGGTGGGGCAGGACGTGCTCTCGCAGTTGATCTGGGGTGCGCGCGTCTCGGTCTCGGTCGCGCTCATCGCGGGGCTGCTCGCCACCCTCGTCGCGATCGCCGTCGGGCTGAGCTGGGGCTATGTGCGCGCCTTCTGGGGTGAGGCGGTCGGCTTCATCGTGAACCTCTTCCTCGTCATCCCCTCGCTGCCGCTCATGATCGTGATCGCCGCGTATCTGCACAGCGGCGGTCTCGCCGTGATCGTGCTCGTCGTGGTCGTCACGGGCTGGGCCTGGGGCGCGCGGGTGCTGCGCTCGCAGACGCAGACGCTGCGCTCCAGGGACTTCGTCACGGCCGCCAAGTTCAGCGGCGAGAGCCCGAGCCGCATCGTGTTCCGCGAGATCATGCCGAACATGACTTCGCTCATCGTGGCGAGCTTCTTCGGCGCCGCGACCGCCGCGATCCTCGCCGAGGCGGGCCTCGAGTTCCTCGGCCTCGGCGACCCCAACACGGTCAGCTGGGGGACCATGCTCTTCTGGGCCCAGAACAGCAACGTGCTGCTCACAGGCCAGTGGGTGCAGCTGTTCGCGCCGGGCTTCATGATCGCCCTCTTCGCCGTGTCGATGACCTTCATCAACTTCGGCGTCGACGGGCTCAGCAATCCGCGACTGCGTGAAAGGACGGCGAAGCGATGAGCCTGCTCACGGTGGACGACCTCTCCGTCGTCTACGACCAAGGCCACGGCCGCGCCGTCGAGGCGGTCAAGCGCGTCGGCTTCACCCTCGAGCAGGGCGAGTTCGTCGGGCTCGTCGGCGAATCCGGCTCGGGCAAGTCCACGCTCGGCTACGCCCTGACCCGGCTCTCGAAGCCTCCGGCCCGCATCGCCGGCGGCCGCATCCTGTTCGACGGCTCCGACATCGCGGCGCTGTCCATCGAGCAGGTGCGCACCCAGCGGCAGGGCGGGTTCGCGATGGTGCTGCAGTCGGGCATGAACGCGCTCAACCCGGTGCGCACCATCCGGAACCACTTCATGGACGTCTTCGCCGCGCACGGCCATGTGCCGCTGGGCGCACGCGCCGCGCGGGCCGAAGAGCTGATCGCCAAGGTCGAACTGCCGGCTTCGGTGCTGGCGAGCTACCCGGGGGAGCTCTCGGGCGGCATGCGGCAGCGGGTCTCCATCGCGCTCGCGCTGTCGCTCGAGCCGCGCATGATCGTCTTCGACGAGCCGACGACCGCGCTCGACGTGCTGGTCCAGCACGCGGTGATGAACACGATCCGGCAGCTCCAGGCGACCGAGAAGTTCACGGCGATCCTGATCAGCCACGACCTCGGCGTCGTGCTCGAGGCGACCGAGCGGGTGCTGGTCATGCATGACGGCGTCATCGTCGAGGATGCCCCGAGCCGCCGCATCCTGTCCGCTCCCGAGCATCCGTACACGCGGATGCTGCTGAGCCACTACGGCGACCCGCGCGCGGCCGAGGTCAGCGTGCCCGGGCTGTCGCGCCGCGCGAGCGGCGAGGTGTCGGTCGCCGCGCCCACGACGACCCCGTCCCCCCGTCGCGCCGCTCGCGAGCCGATCGTGGTGTCGAACGTGAGCAAGGTCTACCCGGCACGGCGGCGCGGCGCCGCCGTGCGCGCGGTCGACGACGTGTCCTTCACCCTTGAGCCCGGCATGTCGATGGCGCTCGTCGGCGCCAGCGGCAGCGGCAAGTCGACGATCGCGAAGCTCGTCACGGGCGTGGAACGGCCGACCGCGGGCTCGATCGCGTTCGGCGATCTGCGCATCGACCGGCTGCACGGGCGGCGTGCGCTCAAGCGGCTGCACGCGGATGTCCAGATGGTGTTCCAGGACCCGTACGCCGCGCTGAACCCCCTGCACACGGTCGAGTACATCCTGTCGCGGCCGATCGAGAACTTCGTCGAGCTGCGCGGGCGCGAGGTGCGGATGCGGGTGCTCGAGCTGCTCGAGACGGTGGGCCTCACCCCGGCCGCGACCTTCGCCGGCCGGCTGCCGCATCAGCTCTCGGGCGGTCAGCGCCAGCGCGTCGTCATCGCGCGGGCGCTCGCGAGCGACCCGCAGGTGATCATCGCCGACGAGCCGGTGTCGATGCTCGACATGTCGCTGCGCGCCGGGGTGCTCGCCCTGCTCGAAGAGCTCCGTGAGAACCGCGGCGTGAGCATGCTCTACATCACGCACGACCTGCTCAGCGCCCGGCTCGTCACCGACCGGATCATGGTGCTCAACAAGGGCGTCGTGGTCGAGCGCGGCGACACCGCCGACGTGCTGCAGCGCCCTCAGGACGACTACACCGTGCGTCTTCTCGACGCCGTCCCGAACCCCGCGCGCCCCTGACCACGGGCCCGAACCGGCTCGGCAACGACGAAGGAGATCCGATGCTCGCCTTTCCCGACGGCTTCCTCTGGGGTGCGGCCACCGCGGCGCACCAGGTCGAAGGCAACAACGTCAACAGCAACTGGTGGGTCATGGAGCACACCCCGGGGCTGCCGATCGCCGAGCCGAGCGGCGACGCGGTCGACCACTACCACCGCTTCCCCGAGGACATGCGGCTGCTGGCGGATGCCGGGCTGAACAGCTACCGGTTCTCGATCGAGTGGGCGCGGGTCGAGCCCGAGCCGGGCGTGGTGTCGCAGGCATCCCTGCACCACTACCGCCGCATGATCGACACCTGCCTCGACCTCGGGCTCGAGCCCGTCGTCACGCTGATGCACTTCACCGTGCCGCGCTGGATGAACGCGGCGGGGTTCTGGCGCAACCCCGCGGCGCCCGAGCTGTTCGCGCGCTACACCGAGGCCCTGCTGCCGATCCTCGGCGACGGCGTGCGCTACGTCTGCACGATCAACGAGCCGAACATCGCGGCGATGCTCGCCGGGGGCGAGAAGGCGGACAACCTCGTCGCGAACGGGCTGCCGAACCCCGATCTCGGGGTCGCCGACGCGCTGCTCGCCTCGCATCGCCGCTCCCGCGAGGTGCTCGCGTCGGTCCCCGACCTGCAGAGCGGGTGGACCATCGCGACCCAGGACTTCATGCCGACGGATGAGCCGGGCTCGCTCGAGAAGCTCAGGGAGTACGGCTACCCGCGCGACGACTGGTACCTCGAGCAGTCGGCGGGCGACGACTTCGTCGGCGTCCAGGCCTACACGCGCACCTTCGTCGGCCCGGAGGGGCCGCTGCCCGTGCCCGAGGGGGCCGAGACGACCCTGACCGGCTGGGAGTACTTCCCCCGCGCGGCGGCCGACGGCATCCGCTCGGCGTGGGAGAAGAGCGGCCGCACGCCCATCCTGGTGACCGAGAACGGCATCGCGACGGCGGACGACCAGCGCCGGATCGATTACACGGATGCCTCGTTGCGGGCGATCCACGAGACGATCTCCGACGGCATCGACGTGCGCGGCTACCTGCACTGGAGCGCGCTGGACAACTACGAGTGGGCCAGCGGCTACCGCCCCACCTTCGGTCTCATCGAGGTCGACCGGGCGACGTTCGCGCGGGCCCCGAAACCGTCCCTGGCCTGGCTCGGCGCCGTCGCCCGGCGCAATGCCCTGTGAGAGGAGAACCATGATCAGATCGATGAAGCGCACGCTCGTGTCCGCACTCGCGGGTGGCGCTCTGCTGGCCGGCGGCCTCGCCGGCACCCCCAGTGCGCAGGCCGCTCCGGCGGGCCTGACCGGGGCGCAACGCGCCGACCTCCTGTCGATGGCGCAGGACACCTGGAAGTTCTTCGACACCGACGTCGACCCGCACACGCATCTGCCGCTCGACAACATCGGGCCGGGCACGACGCGCGGGGCATACACCTCGGCCGCCAACATCGGCACCTACCTGTGGGCCGTCACGTCGGCCTACGACCTGCGGATCATCGACCGGGCCGCGGCGACGCAGCGGATCGACGCGACGCTGAACGAGGTCGCGCACCTGAAGCGCAGCCACGGCCTGCTCTACCAGTGGTACGACACCGGCACGGCGCAGGTCATCCCGAACCCCGGCACGACCCAGACCTGCGCCGACGACCCGACCGCGGCCACCGACAACTGCTCGTTCCTGTCCGCGGTGGACAACGGGTGGTACGCCACCGGCCTGATCGTGGTCCGCAACGCCTTCCCCGAACTGCGCGCGACGGCGACCCGCCTCATCGACCAGCTCGACTTCTCGATCTTCTACGACAACCGCGCGCAGACCGCGTGCAACGTCAACGCGTCGATCGACGACCAGCCGACCGGGCAGATGTACGGCGGCTACTACGTGGGCACGGGCCCGGCGGGCTATCACAACGGCGCCCTGTACAGCGACCCGCGCATCGCGATGTATGTCGGGATGGGCCTGCACCAGATGCCCGGCGACGTGTGGTGGCGCACCTGGCGCACCCTGCCCCCGAAGCAGTGCGCGACGGACCCCGACTTCTCCTGGCAGGGCCAGGGCCAGCCGCAGGGCTACTGGACCACCATCAAGGACCCCCAGAGCGGCAAGCCGTTCCGGGTGTGGGAGGGGCACTACACCTATCCGGGCACGAACCTCACCTTCCTGCCGACCTACAACGGCGGCATGTTCGAGGCGCTGATGGCGCTGCAGGTGGTGCCGGAGACGGCGTGGGGCCCGCAGGGCTTCGGTCTCGCCGACCAGCGCACGGTCCAGGTGCAGATCAAGTACGCGACGCAGAAGCTGGGTTACCCGGTGTGGGGCATCTCGCCGTCGAGCACGCCGGACGACACGGGCGACTACAGCGCCTACGGCGTGCAGGGGCTGGCCTTCCCGACCGGCGAGCAGCTGGCGCAGGGCCCCTGCCCCAGTTGCAGTCCCTCGCCGGAATCGGCGGTGACCCCGCACGCGAGCTTCCTCGCTCTCACCGTCGCGCCCCAGCAGGCCTACCAGAACATCAAGAACCTGCAGCGCCTCTACCCGGGCAGCTACACGAAGGACGGCGGCTTCTATGACGCCGTCGACCCGACGACGGGGTCCATCGGGCAGCGCCGGCTGGTGCTCGACGAGTCGATGATCATGGCCTCGCTCGACAACGCCCTGAACGGCGGCCGACTGCAGCAGTACTACGCCGCCGACCCGATCGGCCAGGTGGCGAAGCCCTACCTGGAGGTCGAGAAGATGTCGCTGTCGCACTGATCGCGGAGAGCCGCCGCCCCGCAGGCCCGGGGCGGCGGCGTTCCCCGCCTGCTCCGCCGCCGGCGTTCGGGCTGCACCGCCCGGGCTACGCCGCGGGGCCTTTCGCCGCGCCGTGGTGCGTCAGGTGCGGTGCGCCCCGGCCCGGGTGAGAGACTGAGGGCGTTCATGCAACGATCAATGGAGAGATCATGACCGAACCCGGCCCCCACCTCAACGGCGACTGGGACCTCGACCCGGCGCACACCCGCATCGGCTTCTCGGCCAAGCACGCGATGGTGACGACCGTGCGCGGGGCATTCAACGACGTGACCGGCAGCTTCCACGTGGACTTCGACGACACGACCAAGTCGAACGCCGAGCTGCACCTCGCCGTGGCGAGCGTCGACACCCGCAACGCCCAGCGCGACGAGCACCTGCGCAGCGCCGACTTCTTCGACGCCGAGCAGTGGCCCGAGATCGTCTTCCGCAGCACCCGCATCGAAGAGGTCGGCGACAACGCGCTCGTCGTCTCCGGCGACCTGACCATCCGCGACGTGACCAAGCAGGTCACCGTGCCGCTCGAGTTCACCGGCGTGCAGAACGACCCCTTCGGCAACCTGCGTGCCGGCTTCGAGGGCTCGCGCCGCATCGACCGCCGCGAGTTCGGCCTCGAATGGAACACCCCGCTCGACGCGGGCGGCGTGCTCGTGTCCGAGAAGATCACGCTCGAGTTCGAGATCTCCGCGGTGAAGCGCGTCGACGGCGGCGACAACGCCGAGGGCGACGGGGAATCCGCCGCCTAGGTGTGATGTTCAGGCAGGTTGTTGAGTCTGCTGATGGGTGCTGCGCCGATTGCGGTGTGGAACCTGTGGTGATTGTAGAAGTGCAGCCAGCCGGGGAGCGCCTCGCGGCGTTCGCGG
>WQZN01000030.1 GCA_009780695.1 Microbacteriaceae bacterium | reverse complement strand
TCGTCGTCCTCCCCATCCTCTTCATCTACCCCCTCTTCCAGCGCTACTTCGTCAAAGGCATCATGCTCGGCGCCGTCAAAGGCTGACGCAGCGGCATCCACTCGCATCAACTCCACAATCACCACAGTTAGGAACTTCAATGACGAACTCTGCTGTTCCGCGCGTCTCGCGCCGCGGCTTCATCGGGGGCATCGCCGGCGCCGTCGTGCTCGCCGGCCTGACCGGCTGCTCGCTGAGCAGCAAGTCGGCCTCCACCGGCTCGACCAGCGCCTTCGGCGGCCCCTACAAGAGCAACATCGAGCTCACCGTCTTCGACGGCCTGGCCAACTACCAGGGCGTGCAGAAGGGCTGGTTCGGCCACCTCGTGACGCAGAAGTTCAACATGTCGCTGAACATCATCGCGCCGAACGTGGCCGGTGGCGGCGACACCCTCTACAACACCCGCGTCGCAGCCGGCAACCTCGGCGACCTGATCGTCACCGACCGCGGCCAGAAGTTCGACCAGCTCGTCCAGGGCGGCCTGCTCTTCGACTTCTCCCCCTACTACAAGGACATGACCTCGGCGAAGAAGTACGACGCCGCGGTGCAGTACCTCAACAAGGGCAAGAAGGGCATCTACGGCATCCCGACCTCGGTCACGGCCCTCAAGCCGACCGACCCGTCCGAGGGCCTCGACCCGACCTTCGGCCCGTACATGCGCTGGGACTTCTACAAGGAGCTCGGCTACCCGGTCCTCAACACCCTCGAGGACGTCGTCCCGCTGCTCAAGGAGATGCAGCAGGCGCACCCGAAGGCCGACAACGGCAAGCCGACCTACGCCTTCTCGCTGTTCAAGGACTGGGACGGCAACATGATGAACGCGGGCAAGCAGCCCGCGTGCTTCTACGGTTTCGACGAGATGGGCTTCGTTCTCGCCAAGGCCGACGGCTCGGCCTACGAGAGCATCATCGACTCCGACTCGCACTACGTGCGCTCGCTCAAGCTGTACTGCACCGCCAACCAGCAGGGCCTCGTCGACCCCGACTCGCCCACGCAGAACTACTCGACGATGTACGCCAAGTTCCAGAACGGCCAAACGCTGTTCAGCTGGTGGCCCTGGCTCGCCAAGGCGGCCTACAACACGACCGCCAACCTGAACGCGGGCAAGGGCTTCGAGATCCTCCCGATGAAGGACCTGGACATCTTCTCCTACGGTGCCGCGCCCTACGGCGCGACCCAGCTCTTCGCCATCGGTTCGAAGGCGGCCGAGCCCGAGCGCATCGCCGCGTTCCTCGACTGGCTGTACTCGCCGGACGGCATCGACGCGAGCGGCGCCCAGACCGCTGCCGCGGCCGGCCCCGAGGGCCTCACCTGGCAGCTCGGCTCGGACAAGAAGCCGGTGCTCACGACCCTCGGCCAGCAGGCCCTGCTCGGCGGCGGCGCCGACGTGCCCGCCAGCTGGGGCGGCGGCAAGTTCGCCGACGGCGTCTCGGCGCTCAACGCGACGACCGTGCTGCCGATCGACATCAACCCGGCGACGGGCCTCGAGTACAACTACGAGTTCTGGCCCAGCTACCAGGCGGCCGACACCAACCCGGTGATCACCGACTGGAAGTCGAAGATGGGCGGTGCGACGAGCGACATCGGCTACCTGCAGAAGAACAACCAGCTGCTCGTCGCCCCCGGCTCGGGCTACGCCGCTCCGGCCGACAGCCCGCAGATCTCGACGGTCCGCAACCAGGCCAAGGCGATCATCATCCAGTACTCGTGGAAGATGAGCCTCGCGACGAGCGACAACCAGTTCAACAGCCTGCTCAAGGAGATGCAGTCCACCGTCAAGGGCCTCGGCTACGACACGGTGCTCAAGTTCGACATGGACAACGCGAAGGCCCAGAACGCCGCGCGTCTCGCCGTCACCAAGAAGTTCGGCTAAACACCCATGACCGAGGCGCTCCACACTTCGTCACCGGAGGAACTGCTCGCAGCACTCACGCCCGATGAGCGCGTGAGGATGCTGCATCAGCACTCCCCCGCGGTGGAGCGCCTCGGTCTGCCCTCGTGGCACACCGGCGCGGAGGTCCTGCACGGGGTCGCCTGGAACGGCGTCGCAACCGTCTTCCCGCAGGCCGTCGGCCTGGCATCCTCATGGGACCTCCCGCTGCTCGAAGAGGTCGGCGCCGCCGTCGCGGCCGAGCTGCACGCGATGCGCGCCGACCACCCCCGCCTCGGCCTCAACGTCTGGGCGCCCGTCGTCAACCCGCTGCGCAACCCGCTCTGGGGGCGGGGCGAAGAGGGCTACTCCGAAGACCCGGGCCTGACCGCCCAGTGCGCGACCGCGTTCACGCGCGGTCTGCGCGGGCCGCGCACCGGCCTCGGCGAGTGGCTCACCGCACCGACCCTCAAGCACTTCGTCGGCTACAACAACGAGACCGACCGCGACATCACGTCGTCGTCGCTCAGCGAGCGCGTGCTGCGCGAATACGAGCTCCCCGCGTTCCTCGGGCCGCTCGAGGCCGGCTCGGTCGCCGCGGTGATGGCCTCGTACAACCTCGTCAACGGCATCCCCGCGCACGCCTCCCCCGTCCTCGACCTGCTGCGCTCGCTGCTCGACGACGCCGACGACCTCGCGATCGTGAGCGACGCCGGCGCACCGAGCAACCTGTGGCGCAGCGAGCACTTCGTGCCCGACAACACCCACGCCGTCGCCGTGTCGCTCGCCGCGGGCGTCGACTCGTTCACCGACAACGACGCCGATTCCGAGCCGATCGTCACCGCGCTGCACGAGGCGCTGGCCGCGGGCCTCATCACGCAGAGCCAGGTCGACCGCGCCGTGCTGCGGCTGTTCCGACTGCGCGCGAAGACCGGCGAGCTGGCTGTGCAGGATGCCCCGGCCGGGGCCTCCGCGGAATCGCTCCGCGCGTCCCATCGCGAGCTCGCGCTGCGCGCCGCGACCGCATCGATCGTGCTGCTCTCCAACCCGTCCGGCACCCTGCCGCTCGCCCCGTCGGAGCCCGTCGCCGTCATCGGCGCGCTCGGCTCGCGGGTGCTGACCGACTGGTACTCCGGTTCTCTGCCGTATGCGGTGTCGATCGGCGATGGCTTCGCCGCGATCGCCACGGGCGACGATTTCGACGGGCTCAATCCGGCGGCGCCCGCCATCGCGCACGGCAACGACATCGTGCGCCTCGGTGCCGCAGGGTCATTCCTCACTTCGTCGGCGTCGGGCGGGCTCGTGGTGGGCCCCGACGCCGGCGCGGCAAGCCGCTTCGAGCTCGAGCGCTGGGGCGAGGGCGTCGTGACGCTGCGCGCCACCGCGAGCGACCGGCTCGTCACCGTCGCCGACGACGCGGTCTCGGCGACGGCCGAGGCCGTCGGCGGCTGGTTCGTGCAGGAGGCGTTCCTCGAGTCGCCCGGGGCCGCCGACGCATCGGTGCGACTGCGACACCGCGTGTCCGGGAAGTGGCTCGGGCTCGGCGCCGACGGCGACGTCGCGCTCGTCGACGAGCCGTTCGACTGGGCGCTCGACGTCGTGGCGGGCGGGGTCGAGACATCCGTCGCCGCGGCGCACGGCCGCACGGCCGTCGTCGTCGTGGGCAACGACCCGCACCTGCACGGGCGCGAGACCGAGGACCGGCCGCACGTGTCGCTGCCGGCGCCGTCGGTCGCGCTGATCGAGGCCGTCGCGGCGGTCGCCGAGCGCACCGTGCTCGTCGTCGTCTCGTCGTACCCCTACGCGCTCGGCGCGGTCGCCGACCTCGTCGACGCCGTCGTGTGGACCTCGCACGCCGGCCAGGAGATCGGCCGCGCCATCGCCGACGTGCTCACCGGCGCCGCCGAGCCGCACGGTCGCCTCACGCAGGCGTGGCCCGCCTCGGACGCCGACGTGCACGACCTGCTCGACTACGACGTCATCGGGTCGCGGCAGACCTATCTCTACGCGCAGGCACGCGCCGCGTTCCCGTTCGGGCACGGCCTGCACTACAGCTCGACCGGGCTGGCGGATGCCTCCTCTTCTGTGTCGGAAGTGGCCGCCGGTCCGGTCGCGGATCCCTCCGCCGACGCCGGCACGATCTCGGTGTCGGTCGCGAACACGGGCGCGCGCGATGTGTCCGAGGTCGTGCAGGTCTATGTCGGGGTCGACGAGCAGGCCACGCCGGCGACGACCGGCCCGCGCCGGCCGTTCCCGCGGCGGCGGCTCGTCTCGTGGTCTCGGGTCGTGGTGGCGGCCGGGGATGTCGCGACCGTCTCGCTCGCGGTGCCGCTCGACGCCTTCGCCCAGTGGGACCCGCGCACGCAGGCCTGGGTCGTCGAGCCCGGGGCCTACCGCGTGCACGTCGGCACCTCGGCCGAGGACCTCGCCGCGTCGTTCCCCGTGACCGCGGCCGGCACGCCGATCGCGGCCGTGGCCGCCGGTGCCGAGTTCCCCGTCGCGCTCTACGACGACGGCACCGGCGTCGAGCTGTGGACGTCGCCGGAGTCGCTCGCGACCTCGGTGCGAGCACGCGCCGGCGGCCGCGTGACGCTGCGCTTCCTCGACGTGACCGTGGGCGCCGCGCGGCAGCTGGAGCTCGTCGCGAGCTCGGGCCAGGGCGTCGTGTCGTTCCGCGCTGCGGCGGCCGCCGGAAGAGCCGCGGCCGGGGAGCTCGTCGTCAGCGGTGCGGGCGGCGCGACATCCTCGACCCTCGACGGACTCGTCGCCGGGGAGCCCGTCGACCTCGAGCTCGCGTTCGGCGCCGGCCTCGAGCTGAGCGCGTTCCGCCTCGTCTGAGCCGGTGCGGGGCGGGGCGACAGCCGCGACGTGCGCCGAGAGGCTGCCGGCGACTACTGCGCCGTCTGCCGCAGCCGCGCGCTCAGTGCTGGGCGAAGGCCCGCCCCGTGATGCGCACGATCAGGTACGCCGTGAACGCGGCGGCGACCGTCGCGTAGAGGAAGATGACGGGCTTGAAGATGAGCATCAGCGCCGGCGCGAGCGCGAGCAGCGCCAGGATGCCGATCGTCGTGACCGGGTGCGCCATCGGGAACATCAGCGAGTTCTTCGCGACCTGGCGCACGGTGTTCTCGTACAGCGCGACCTGCACGAGCGCGTAGACGAGCGCCATGAGGCCGTAGACGCAGCCGATCGCGGCGACGATGCCGAGGATCAGGTTGAAGCCGCCGAACGAGATCCAGAACACGGCGCTGTAGGCGAGCAGCAGCACGGGCACGCCGAAGATCGCGTACACCGCCGAACCCTGCCGCCACTCGCGCCGCAGCGCGCCGAAGAAGCCGCGGATCAGATGACCCCGGTCTTCCTCGGCGAAGCGGTGCATGACGTCGAAGAGCGCCGCCGTCGCCGCGCCGATCGTCACGATGGGCACGCAGCACAGCAGATACAGCAGGTTGAGGATGATGAACATCACCAGCGTGCTGATGCCGTCGACGGTCTTGCTGTCCGGGTTGATTTCCATGCTGATACCAGGATGCCGTGCCGCCGCGGCCTGCGGCGACACGGCATCCTCGACTTCTGTCCGCGCTCTCCCGTTACTCGGGAATGACGCCGGTCTCGGCGAGCTTCGTGTACCAGAGCGCGCTGTCCTTCTTGGTGCGCACCTGGGTGTCGTAGTCGACGTGCACGATGCCGAAGCGCTTCTCGTAGCCGAAGGCCCACTCGAAGTTGTCCATGAGCGACCACACGAAATAGCCGACCAGCGGCACGCCCGCCTCGATCGCGCGGTGCGCGGCCACGAAGTGGCGGCGCAGGAAGTCGATGCGCTCGGGGTCGTGCACGGCGCGGTTGCCGTCGGCGTCGGTCGTCACGACGTCGTCGTAGGCGGCGCCGTTCTCGGTGATCACGAGGTCGTACTCGGGGTACAGCTCGTGGGTCGAGACGAGCAGGTCGAACAGGCCCTTCGGCTCGATGTTCCAGCCCATCGCGGTGAAGGGGCCGGGCTGCTCGAGGAAGTCGACGCGGGTCGCGCCGGGGAACGGCGAGCCCTGCGTCGAGTGCTCCGCGCCGCGGGCGACGAGGTCGGTGTTGTAGTAGTTGATGCCCACGAGGTCGATCGGCTGGTGGATCAGCTCGAGGTCGCCGTCGAGCACGAACGACCAGTCGGTGATGTGCTTCGTGTCCTCGACGAGGTCGGCCGGAAGCACGCCGCGCAGCTGCGGGTCGGTGAAGGCCCGGTTGCGGAGCGCCTCGATCTGACGCTTGGCGTCGACATCCTCGGGGTTCGACGGGTCGGCCGCGTAGACCGACGCGAGGTTGTTCGTGACCGAGTACTTCACGTCGGGCTTCGTGACGACCTTGCGCAGCTCGATGAGCGCGAGGCCGTGCGCGAGGTTCAGGTGGTGGACGGCCTGCAGGCTCGCGAGCTCTTCCTGGCGCCCCGGCGCGTGGTGGCCGTTGGCGTAGCCGAGGTAGGCCGCGCACCACGGCTCGTTGAGGGTCGTCCACACGGCGACGCGGTCGCCGAGGCGCTCGCCGACGGCCTTCGCGAACTGCGCGAACGCGTAGCTCGTCTCGCGGTTGGTCCAGCCGCCGCGGTCTTCGAGCACCTGCGGCAGGTCCCAGTGGTAGAGCGTGACGACCGGCTGGATGTCGCGCGCGATGAGCCCGTCGATGACCTTCTCGTAGAAGTCGAGGCCCTTCTCGTTGACCGCGCCGACGCCGTCCGGCACGACGCGCGGCCACGCGATCGACAGACGGTAGGCCTGGATGCCGAGGCTCTTGATGAGGTCGAGGTCCTCATCGACGTGGTGGTAGAAGTCGACCGCGACGTCGCCGGTGTCGCCGTTCGCGACCTTGCCGGGCGTGTGGCTGAAGGTGTCCCAGATGCTGGGCTTCCGGCCGTCTTCGGCGGCGGCGCCCTCGATCTGGTACGACGCGGTCGCCGTGCCGAAGGTGAAGCCCTCGGGGAACGTGAGACCGCTCTCGCGGAAGTCGTCAGTGCTCATGACGTCGTGTGCCTCTCCATTGATGTGCTGGCGTCGTCGCGCGGTGCCGTGCTCGGGTCGTCCCACGCCAACTGAACCGCTTAGGTAAATCCTAGCGGGCGGTCGGCTGCCGCGGGTTCCGCGCGCTTCGCGTCTCGCGCTTCACGCTTCGTATCTTTCGTGCGTTACGGAGTCCTTCGCGCGCTGTGGGGCGCCGCAGCGCGCGATGAACTCCGTAGCGCGCGATTTATCGGCGAGACCGGGGCGGGCCGGGTGGGGGCCGAGGATGCCTCGCGCACCGCGTCTTGCCCAGCACAGGCCGCAGCGTCGGCGAGTTGTCCCCAATCGGGAGTCAGGTGGCGTCGTGCGACCTCCGACCTCGGTTAGACCGGTCGTCATGACGCCCCTCCCGCCCGACCTCTCCCGCATCGTCGACGCCCGCCGGCTCAGCACGGGCGAGCCGGATTCCGCCGAGGCCCGGCACGCTGCGGCCATCGGTGCGCTCGAGCGGATGCGGCGCGGGATCTACCGCGAACCGCTCCCCGCCCTCGGCACTCTCACCGACCCCGGCGAGAGACGCGCCGAGCAGCATCGGCGCTTCCTCGAAGAGGCCGCAGCGGTCGGCATGACTCGCAGGGGGCCGATCGTCTTCGCGGGCGAGACGGCTGCCGGCATCCACGGGTTCCCGATTCTCGGCGGGCCCCCATCGCGGGTCGAGATCCTCGAACCGCTCGGGTCGAAGCGCCGGAATGCACCCCGCATGACGATCCACGCCGATGCCTTCCGCGATGAGGACGTCCAGCCCTGGGGCGAGTTCTTCGTGACCGCGCCCGCACGGACCCTCGCCGATCTCGCGAAATGGGCGTCGCGAGCGAAATCAATCAGCGCACTCGACTTCGCATTCAACGGCGGCCGGGCCAGGCCGGAGCAACGGTCGACCCCGCCGGAGGTCGAGGCGGCGCTCGAGGCATCCGCCGCACACCATCGTCGGGCAGCCGCCCAGGCCGCGCTCGCTTTCGCGTCGCCGCTCGCGGGGTCGGTCGGCGAATCCGTGAGCCGCGTGATCGTCGATGCCTTCGGTTTTCCCGCACCCCGACTGCAGGTGCGGCACCCTGCGCCACCTGGTCTGGGGAAGTGGTTCTTCACGGACTTCGAGTGGCCCGAGTTCCACCTCGTCGGCGAGTTCGACGGGCGGGTCAAATACCTGGACCCCGCGATGCTGGGCGCGAGGGATGCCGCCCAGGTCGTCATCGCCGAGAAGAGGCGCGAGGACGCACTGCGGAGTCAAGGGTTCCGGGTCGTGCGGTGGACGTGGGAGCACTTGGTCGAGCCACTCCTGCTGCGTGATCTGCTCGTCGCGTCGGGGTTGCCGGCACGTCGCGCGCGCCGGGCCCTCGCCCGGCTATGGTGATGCTGCCTCCGTTTTTCGCGCGTTACGGAGTCCTCCGCGCACTATGACCATCCACAAGGCGCGAATGACTCCGTAACGCGCGAAAGACGGACCGCGGCGGCGCGCGGCAACGCATGGCAAGCGGTTGCCCGCGCCCGTAGAGTCGAAGCATGCCGTTCACCGACATGCCGCTCGCACAGTTGCGAGCCTTCACTCCCCCCGTCCGTGAGCCCCACGACTTCGACGACTTCTGGCGCGAGACCCTCGCCGAGGCGCGCGCGGCGGCCGATCTCAAGGGCGCCTCGGCGCAGGCATCCCGCACGCCCGCCGACACCCCGATCACCGAGCTGATCGTCGAGGACCTGACGTTCCCCGGCTTCGACGCCGACCCCGTCAAGGCCTGGGTCATGCGCCCCAAGGGCCGCGAGGGCGAGAAGCTGCCGGTCGTCGTCGAGTACAACGGCTACAACGGCGGCCGCGGCGTCGTGGGCGAGCGCCCGCAGTGGGCGCTGTCGGGCTACGTGCACGTGTTCATGGACACGCGCGGCCAGGGCTCCGGCTGGGGCACCGGTGGCGACACCCCCGACCCGCACGGCTCGACCGCGGCGGTCGCCGGGTGGATGACGCGCGGCATCCTCGACCCGCGCCAGCACTACTACCGTCGCGTCTACACCGACGCCGCGCGCCTCATCGACGAGGTGCGCACGTGGGACTTCGTCGACACCGCGCGCATCGCCGTGACCGGCGGCAGCCAGGGCGGCGGCATCGCGATCGCAGCGGCCGGTCTGACCCCCGACGTGTGGGCGCTGATGCCGGATGTCGCCTTCCTCTCCGCCTGGGAGCACGGGGCGTCCGTCTCGATGTCCGACCCGTACAACGAGCTCGTGCGCTACCTCGCGAGCCACCGCGAGCACATCGACGCGGTCTGGAACACCGCTGCCTATTTCGACGGCGTCAACTTCACGAAGCGCACCACCGCGCCCGCGATCTTCTCGGTCGCGCTGATGGACGACGTCGTGCCGCCGTCGACGACCTTCGCGGCGTTCAACGCGCTCGGCTCGACCGACAAGACGATCGAGGTCTACCCGTACAACGGGCACGAGGGCGGCCAGACGTACCAGTGGGTCAAGCAGGCGGCGTTCCTCAAGGCTCTGCAGACCGCGCGCGGCTGATCGCGACCGCAGCAGAAACGCCCTGGGGCTCACGTTCTCCAAGTGAACGTGAGCCCCAGGGCGTTTCGCTGCAACTCACACGAGGGCGCAGTTCCGGCGGCTCGCTGCACGAGGTGTGCGCCGCAACTCACACCTGGGGTGAGCCGGCGCGGGGCGGGGCGGGGCAGGGCAGCAGGGCCTAGAGCCCTTCGGCCAGGCGCCAGTAGGCCTGGCTCCAGCGCAGCTCGTTCTCGATGTCGCGGGCACGGGTGTGCTCGTCGATCGTGAACAGCTCGACGCCGAGCATGCGCGCGAGGTCCTCGAAGGCCTCGAGCCCGACGGCCGTCGACATGACCGTGTGGTGCGCCGCGCCCGCGGTGAGCCACGCCGTCGCCGACGTCTCGAAGTCGGGGCGCGGATGCCACACCGCCCGCCCCACGGGCAGGTGCGGCAGCGGGGCACGCGGAGCCACGACATCCACCACGTTCGCGGTCAGCCGGAACCGGTCGCGCACATCCGCGAGCGCGACCACGACGGCCGGGCCCGGGTCGGCGGAGAACACGAGACGCACGGGGTCGTCCTTGCCGCCGATGCCCAGCGGGTGGATCTCGAGCGACGCCCGCGCCGACGACAGCCTCGGCGAGACCTCGAGCATGTGCGCGCCGAGGATCGCCTCGCGCCCGTCGACGAGGTCGTACGTGTAGTCCTCCATCAGGCTCGCGCCGCCGGGCAGGCCGATGCCCATGGCGGATGCCGCGTGCACCAGCACCGCGGTCTTCCAGTCGCCCTCGGCGCCGAAGCCGTAGCCGTCGGCCATCAGCCGCTGCACCGCGAGCCCGGGCAGCTGCTTCAGCGTGCCGAGGTCCTCGAAAGTGTCGGTGAAGGCGCCGAAGCCGCCCTCCTCGAGGAACGAGCGCAGCCCGACCTCGATCGCGGCGGCGTCGCGCAGCGCAGCGTGACGCTCGCCCCCGGGAAGCAGGGACGGCACGACGTCGTACGAGGCGACGTAGTCATCGACCAAGGCCGAGATCGAGGCATCCGTGGCGGCATCGACGCGCGCGGTCAGCTCGTTCACGCCCCACGTGTTGACCTCGACACCGAGCTTCGCCTGCGCCTCGGTCTTGTCGCCCTCGGTCACCGCGACCTGGCGCATGTTGTCACCGAAGCGCGCGACCTTGAGCGTCGCGAGCGCGTGCCGGCCGGCGGCGGCGCGCATCCACGTGCCGACGCGCTCCTGCACGCGCGGGTTCGTCACGTGCCCGACGACCGTCTTGCGGCGCACGCCGAGACGGGTGAGCGCGTAGCCGAACTCGCGGTCGCCGTGCGCGGCCTGGTTCAGGTTCATGAAGTCGAAGTCGATCTCGCCGTAGGGCAGCTCGACGTTCGCCTGCGTGTGCAGGTGCAGCAGCGGCTTGGCGAGCAGCTGCAGGCCGGCGATCCACATCTTCGCCGGGCTGAACGTGTGCATCCACGTGATCACGCCGATGACCCGGTCGTCGGCGTTCGCGTCGAGCATCGCGCGGCGGATCTCGTCGGCCCCCGTGAGCACGGGCTTCCAGACGAGCTTGACGGGCACCGAGGATGCCTCGCCGAGCGTGCGCACGAGACCCTGCGACTGCTCAGCCACCTGGGCGAGCGTCTCAGGCCCGTAGAGGTGCTGGCTGCCGGTGAGGAACCAGACCTCGAAGCCGTCGTAAGAGTTGAAGGGGGTGGTCATGAGTTAAAGGGCTCCCTGGGGCTTCTGCCCGTAGACGTTCTGATAGCGGTCGAAGAGGGCGTCGATGCTCTCCTGCGGAATGGGGATCGGCTCGCCGAGCTGACGCGCGAAATGCACCGTGCGCGCGACATCCTCGGTCATCACGGCCGCCTTCACGGCGTCCTTCGCGTCCTTGCCGATCGTGAACACGCCATGGTTCTGCATCAGCACCGCACGCGAGCGGTGCCCGTCGAGCGTCTGGACGACACCACGGCCGATCGAGTCGTCGCCGATGATCGCGAACGGACCCACCGGGATCTCTCCCCCGAACTCGTCGGCCATCGCCGTGAGCACGCACGGGATCGCCTCACCGCGCGCGGCCCACGCCGCCGCATAGTCCGAATGCGTGTGCACCACCCCGCCCACGTGAGGCATGTGCCGGTAGACGTAGGCATGCGCCGCGGTGTCGCTCGACGGCGCGCGCTCCGACCCCGGCGACCCCGGCACGACGTTGCCGTCGAGATCGCACAAGATCATGTTCTCGGGCGCCAGGTCCTCGTACATCACCCCGCTCGGCTTGATCACGAACAGATCGGCGCCGGGCACACGACCCGAGATGTTGCCACCCGTCCACACCACGAGGCCATAACGCACGAGCTCGGCGTGCAGCGCCGAGACCTGCTCGCGCACGCGCCGGATCGCGACATCCTCATCGCTCATCGCTCGCCCTCCTCGGGGTCGTCGTTCAGTGCGGCCACCGCCGCGCGCTCGATGTCGAGGCCTGCGCGGAACCGCTCGAGATAGCGGCGGAAGCCCGCGACGTCCGCCGCGTGCGGCTCTTCGACGCTCGAGGAGGCGTGCGCGAACACGCGCTGCGCCAGATAGTCGGGCAGGGAGAGGGCGGATGCCTCCCGCAGATACCCGGCGAGCACCGCGATGCCCCACGCGCCGCCCTCGCTCGCCGAGGCCTCGACGCCGACGGGCACGCCGAGCACCGCCGCGAGCACGCGCTGCGCGACGACGGGCGTGCGGAAGACGCCGCCGTGCGCGGACATGCGGTCGACGCCCACGCCCTCGCCGGCGAGCACCTCCATGCCGAGCGCCAGCGTCGCGAACACGCCGTAGAGCTGGGTGCGCATGAAGTTCGCGAGCGTCAGGCGGCTGCCGGGCGTGCGCGCCACGAGCGGGCGGCCCGCCTCGAGGCCGGCGATCGGCTCGCCCGAGAGGAAGTTGTAGCCGAGCAGGCCGCCGCCGTCGGCCTCGCCCTCGAGCGCGGCGCGCATGAGCACGCCGAAGACCTCGTCGGCATCGATCGGGCGGCCGCCGCCGAGCGCGCCCGCGAACTCGCGGAACACCACGGCCCACGCGCCGAGCTCGCTCGCCCCGTTGTTGCAGTGCACCATCGCCACGGCGGCGCCGTCGGGCGTCGCGACGACGTCGATCTCGGGGTGCACGTCGGCGAGCGCGCGCTCGAGCACGACCATCGCGAACACGCTCGTGCCGACGCTCACATTGCCCGTGCGCGGCGCCACCGCGCCCGTGGCGACCATGCCCGTGCCGGCGTCGCCCTCGGGCGGGCAGAACGGGATGCCGGGGCGCAGGCCGCCGCTCGGGTCGAGCAGCAGCGCCCCCGCCGCGGTCAGCGCCCCCGCGCCGGCCCCGGCCGGAAGCACCTCGGGCAGCAGCGCGGAGAGGCGCAGCCCGGGCATCCGCGCCCCGACCAGCTCGTCGGCGCGCGCGAGCCGGCCCGCGTCGTAGCCGCCGGTCTCGGGATCGATCGGGAACATGCCCGACGCGTCGCCGACGCCGAGCACCGAGCGGCCGGTCAGCGCGCGGTGCACGTAGCCCGCGAGAGTCGTGAGGCTCGCGATGCGGCCGACGTGCTCCTCGCCGTCGAGCACCGCCTGGTAGAGGTGCGCGACCGACCAGCGCAGCGGGATGTTGAAGCCGAGCGCCGCGGTCAGCTCGGTCGCCGCCGGGCCCGTCGAGGTGTTGCGCCACGTGCGGAACGGCACGAGCAGCTCGCCCGCCGCGTCGAAGGCGAGATAGCCGTGCATCATCGCCGAGACGCCGATGGCGGCGAAACCCGTGGGGCGCGCGCCGTGGCGCGCCTCGCACTCGGCGGCGAGCTCGGCATACGCCGCCTGCAGCCCCGACCACACGGCCTCGAGCGGGTAGCTCCACCGGCCCGCGACGAGCTCGTTCTCCCACTCGTGGCCGCCGACGGCGAGCACCTCGGCGCCCGGCCCGATGAGACAGGCCTTGATGCGGGTCGAGCCGAACTCGATGCCGAGGGATGCCTCGCCGCCCGCGATCAGCCGCGCCGGGGACGCGTCCTGCCGTGCGTCAGTCGTCATCGACTGCGGTCTCCTCGTTCGCCGGGGCTTTTGTTACCGGTAACACGATAGCTGCCGGCGCGACCCCGCGGCAACCGCGGGCCGGTCACGCCGCGTTCCGGGAGTCGGATCCGCGGTGCGAGAGCCGGATCCGGTTCCCGGACAGCGGATCCGGTTCCCGTTCCGGCCTCGCGAACGATCAGGCGCCGGGCGCGACCCACACCGCGGTGTAGCGCCAGAACAGCGAGCGGCGGCACCGCACCCCGGGCAGCACCCGGCGCGCGACGGCGGCGACCTCGTCGAACGTCTCGCGCGGCTCCGCGGTGGGCGCGCTCATGCCCTCGGGGCGGGCGCGGGTCGGCCGGGGATGCCGGATCGCCCCGATCACCGGATTGAGCAGCATCGACGCCACCGCCCAGGGGTGGTCGCGCCGCGTCTCGCGGGCGAGCCCGACGACGAGCAGGCGCCCGCCGGGGCGCACGAGGGATCGGACCGTCTGCAGAGTCTCTTCCTGCGGCAGGTGGTGCAGCACCGCGACGAAGGTCACGAGGTCGTACTCGGGCCGGGCGTGCGACATCCGCTCGAACGGCTCCTCGCGCACGATCGCGTTGGCGAAGCCGCTCAGGTTGCGACGGGCGCGCGCGGCGGTCTCGGGGTCGCGTTCGACGCCGACGACCTCGCGCATGACGGGGGCCAGCTTGCGCATCAGGTTGCCCGTTCCGCACCCGACATCGAGGGCGACGGAGCCGCCGCCGCGACGCACCTTCCGCGCATGGCGCAGCACCCACGGCGTGTACGCATCGTTGTGCGACCAGGGGTGGGCCGTGTTGAAGCGGTCCAACCCGCCGAGCAGCCGCGACATCATGCTCACCCGCGGCATCGTAGCGGGCGGCCCGGCGCGGCCCCGCGCACCGCGATCGGGGAACCGGTTCCGCGGTCCGGGACGCGGATCCGGCTCCCGGGCCGCGGATCCGATTCCCGATTCGGCGAGACGGCACCGGCCTCCACCCACACCGGACATCCCTTTCGCGGGCGTGCACCGGTCACCGACTCAGCGAAAACGCGCCCGAAACCGGCGCATTTCGAGGCGCTGCGACCGGATCGGTGACGTGTGGCGGAGTGCGAGCCGCCGTACCCGGCCGCGATGAGCGCGCCCGGGATGTCAGCCCCGCGGCAACCCCGTCGACTCGCGCACCACGAGCTCCGGCGGCGGCGCGGCCCCGGGCGCCGGGGTGCCGTTGAGCTGCGCGAGCAGCGCGCCGATGGCCGAGCGCCCAAGGGCCGGGAAGTCCTGCCGCAGGGTCGTCAGCGCCGGGGCGTAGTGCGCGGCCTCGCCGATGTCGTCGAAGCCGATGACGCTGACATCCCCGGGCACCTCGACGCCCGCCTCGCGCGCCGCGTGCAGCAGGCCGAGCGCCATCTGGTCGTTGGCGCAGAACACCGCGGTGAAGCCCCCGCGTGCGAGCAGCGCGCGCCCGGCCTCGAACCCGGAATCGGGGGTCCAGTCCCCCGCCTCGACGGCGACGGGTGCGAGCCCGGCCGCCGCGAGCTCGGCGACGAAGCCCGTGGCGCGCGACTCGGCCTCGAGCCAGCCCGCGGGCCCGGCGAGATGCGCGATCGCGGTGTGGCCGAGGTCGAGCAGGTGGCGCGCGGCGCGGCGGCCGCCCTCGAGCTGGTCGGCCGAGCCGGCGCCCGAGATCTGTGCGGCGTGCATGACGACGAGGGGGATGTCACCCGCGGCGTCCGCCAGCGCTCCGCTCGCCGTCGCGCCCGGCCCGACCAGGATCAACCCGGCGGCCCCCTGGTCGAGCAGGTGCTCGACCGCCGCGACCTCGCTGCCCGGGTCGCCCGGGTCGATGACGGCGATCATGACCGAGAAGCCCTCGGCACGGGCCGCGTCCTCGAGGGCGACCATCGTCGACGCCGGGCCGTGGAAGCGGCCGCCGGTCGCCTCGAGCACCCCGATGACGCGCGAGGCGCCGTTCGCGAGCGCCCGCGCGGTGCGGCTCGGCCGGAAGCGCAGCTCGGCGATCGCCTGCTCGACGCGGGCGCGGGTCACCTCGCTGACGTTCGGGTGGTTGTTGAGCACCCGCGACACGGTCATGTGCGAGACGCCGGCGAGCCGGGCGACATCGCGGATGCTCGCGGCCGCAGCCGCCCGCCCCGAGTCGCCCGTCGCCGTCACCTTCGCAATGTAGCGCGGGCCGGCGCTCACGCCTCCGCGACGGCGACCTCGATGACGGCCCACGACAGCGGCGGCAGGGAAGCGCGCACGGCGCCCGCGTCGTCGACACCGGCGCCGGCAAGGGGCGCGAGGCCCACGACATCCTGCGCGCCCTCGGTGTTCGACGAGTGGCGGTCGCCGCCCTCGGGCACCGTCAGCACCTCGGCGCGGGTCACGGCCGAGGCGGTGAAGCCGCGCAGGTCGAGCGCGACGTCCGCCGCCTCGTCGAGCCCGCGGTTCGCGACGAAGAGCACGACGCGGCCGCGCTCGGCATCGTACGTGACGGCCGCGTCGACGACCGTCGCGTCGCCGTACTGCCGCGTCTCGAAGCGGTCGCCCGTGGATGCCACGCGCATGATCTGCCCGGTCGCGAGCTCCGACATCCGCGCGAACGGCCAGAAGATCGACTGGCGCCACGCGGGGCCGCCCTCCTCCGAGCGGATCGGTGCGATGACGTTCACGAGCTGCGCCTGGTTCGCGATCGTCACGCGGTCGCCGTGGCGCAGCAGCGAGTGCAGGAAGGTGCCGACGACGACCGCGTCGGTCACGTTGTACTCGTCCTCGATGAGGCGGGGGTGCTCGCGCCACTCGGCCTTCTCGACCATGTGCGGCTGGTCGCCGCCGTCGCCGCGCTGCTGGTACCAGACGTTCCACTCGTCGAAGGAGAGGTGGATCGACTTCTTCGCATGGCGCTTCGCCTTGACCGCGTCGGCCGTCGCGATGATCGACTCGATGAAGTAGTCCATGTCGTTCGCGCTCGCGAGGAACGA
This sequence comes from Microbacteriaceae bacterium, assembly GCA_009780695.1. Taxonomy (GTDB): domain Bacteria; phylum Actinomycetota; class Actinomycetes; order Actinomycetales; family Microbacteriaceae; genus Gryllotalpicola. The sequence continues at coordinate 3,087 of WQZN01000030.1, read as the reverse complement.
CAGGGTGTCGCCGTCGTGCTCCTGGTAGTACGCGTGCAGCGAGATGTAGTCGACCTCGTCGTAGGCGTGCGAGAGCACCGTGTGTTCCCACTGCCCGAATGTCGGCATGTGCGCGTTCGACGAGCCGACCGCGACGAGCTCGATCGACGGGTCGACGAGCTTCATCGCCTTGCCGGCCTCCTGTGCGAGGCGGCCGTACTCGTCGGCGGTCTTGTGGCCGATCTGCCACGGGCCGTCGAGCTCGTTGCCGAGGTTCCAGACCTTGATGCCGAAGGGGTCCTTCGCGCCGTTCTTGATGCGCAGGTCGGACCAGGCGGTGCCGCCCGGGTGGTTCGCGTACTCGACGAGGGAACGGGCCTCTTCGACGCCGCGCGTGCCGAGGTTGATGGCCTCCATCATCTCGACGCCCGCCTCCTGCGCCCAGCCGGCGAACTCGTGCAGGCCGAAGGCATTGGTCTCGATCGTGTGCCAGGCGCCGTCCATGCGGCGCGGGCGCTGGTCGGCGGGCCCGATGCCGTCTTCCCAGTGGTAGCCCGAGACGAAGTTGCCGCCCGGGTAGCGCACGATCGAGACGCCCATCTCGCGGGTCAGGTCGAGCACGTCGCGGCGGTAGCCGCGCTCATCGGCGGTGGGATGCCCCGGCTCGTAGATGCCCGTGTAGACGCACCGGCCCATGTGCTCGACGAACGAGCCGAAGAGGCGGCGCGGCACGGGGCCGACGGTGAAGTCGCGATCGATCACGAGACGTGCACTGGTCATTGCTGCTCCTTCGCAGGCGGTGGTCGTCAGCGATTTTTACATCGTTGTAAAGCTCAAAGCAAGTGAGGGCCCCTCCGCCGGTCGTCACTCGTGCACGGTGACGGGGCGACGCACCCTGCGGAAGTGACGACCGGCGGGTGGGCGCGGCGGAACCCGGGGCGGGCGCGGATGTCGCCGCGCGTCAGTCGCGCGCGACGACGCTCGCCCGGTGCACGAGCGTGTGCGGCACGACGGTGACCCGGCCCGGGGCGTCGCGCTCGGCGATGCGGCGCTCGAGGGCGGTGAGCGCGGCATCCGCGATCGCCCGCTTGTCGATGCGCACGGTCGTCAGCGCCGGGATCGCGAACGCCGCCTCGGCGACGTCGTCGAAACCCACGACGGCGACGTCGCGCGGCACCGCGAGGCCGCGCTCGGCGAGCACGTGCAGCGCGCCGAGCGCCATCGAGTCGGTGAAGCAGAACACCGCGTCGGGCAGCGGGATGCCCGAGTCGAGGAACCGCGCCAACTCGGCGGCCGCCGCCGCCGGCGTCCACTGCGCGACCACGAGCTCCAGCTCGGGGGTGCGCGCGAGGCCCGCCGCCTCGAGCGCATCGTGGTAGCCCTGCGTGCGCAGCAGGCTCGTGGCCGAACGGAACTGCTCGTCGGACGCGCCGATGATCGCAATGCGTCGGCGCCCCGAGGCGATCAGGTGTTCGGTCATCTCGCGGGCCGCGGCGCGGCTGTCGATGTGCACCTGGTCGACGCCGCTCGGCTCGACCTCGCCGATCACGACCGTCGGCGGCAGCTCACCCGCCTCACCGGCCTCGGCGATCGCCGAGCTGTCGAGCAGCACGGGGTTGAGCACGAGGCCGTCGACGAGGTGGGTGCGCGCCCGCGACAACAACTCGGCCTCGCGGATGCCGTTGTTGCCGCTCTGCTCGAGCTGCACCGCCCAGCCGCGGTCGTGCGCGAGCTCGACGAACCAGCGCGCGAGCTCGGCCGAGTACGGCGTGCTCAGGTCGGGCAGCGCCAGCGCGATGTTGCCGGAACGGCCGTTGCGCAGGCCGCGCGCCGACAGGTTCGGCACGTAGTCGAGGGCGGCGAGGGCCTTCTCGACCCGCTCCCGCGTCTCCGGGCGCACGGGGACGACGCCGTTGATGACGTTGGAGACCGTCTTGGCGGAGACCCCGGCGAGGTCGGCCACGTCTCGGACCGTTGCGCGCATCGGGCCGATGATATCGCCACGGCCGATTCCGACCCCGTACATCACACTCCGGCAGCAAATGCTTGACCTGGGATTCCAACGATGTAATAGTCCCTGCTCAGGGGGGCCACGGCACATCGTGGCGGTTGCGCAACGACGCGCAAGCGTCTGACAAGGAGGTCGAAGATGCCACAGGGACCACGGTTTTCCCGACGCGGATTCCTGACAGCGGGGCTCGCGGGCCTCGCCCTTCCCGCACTGGCCGGCTGCTCGAGCTCGGTCGCCGCGGGCATGTTCGGGTCGCAGCTCGACCCGAAGACGCTCGTCTACTGGAACCTGTTCGGCGGCGGCGACGGCACGCGCATGCAGGCGATGGAGGCGGGCTACCAGAAGACCCACGGCGGGGCATCCTCGCTGCAGTCCACGACGTGGGCATGGGGCAACCCGTACTACTCGAAGGTGACGCTGTCGACCGTCGGCAACAAGCCGCCGGACGTCGCCATCTCGCACCTGACGCGGGCCAAGCCGCTCTACGAGGGCGGCATCCTCGAGCCGATCACCGAGGCCGATCTCGCGTCGGTCGGCCTGAGCTCGACCGACTTCAACCCCGCGCCGTGGCAGGCGCAGATCACGAACGGCAAGAACATCGCGGTCCCGCTGGACACGCACCCGGTCGTCATGTTCTACAACGTCGACGTCATCCAGAAGGCGGGGCTGCTCGGCAGCGACGGCCAGATCGTCAACCTCGACTCGATGAACACGTTCGAGGCCGCGCTCGCAGCGATCAGCAAGGTCACCAAGGGGCCGGCCATCACCGTCGCGAACGTCGCGGGCGAGACCGCGACCCCGTGGCGCTTCTTCACGACGCTCTACCACCAGCACGCGAACGCGACGCCGTTCCTGTCCGACAACGGCGCGAAGATCTCGGTCGACTGGGACATCTTCGACGACGTCACCAACCGCGTGCAGAGCTGGGTGAAGAAGGGCTGGCTGAACAGCGGCCTCGACTACGGCACGGCCGAGTCGTACATGTTCACGGGCAAGACGGGGCTCTACATCGAAGGCGAGTGGGAGCTCACGACCGCCCAGCTCATCAAGGGGCTGAAGTTCGACATGGCGCCGATCCCGACCCTCTACGACCAGCC
>WQZN01000029.1 GCA_009780695.1 Microbacteriaceae bacterium | reverse complement strand
GCCCATGTCGCGGCCGAGGAACATCTCGCCGGATGCCCCGCCGAGCTTGACCGAGCCGATGTCGGCGCTCATGCCGTACTCGGTGACCATCTGGCGGGCGATGCCCGTGGCCTTCTCGATGTCGTTCGCGGCGCCCGAGGTCGGGTCGTGGAACACGATCTCTTCGGCGACGCGGCCGCCCATGGCGTAAGCGAGCTGGTCGAGCAGCTCTTCGCGGGTGACCGAGTACTTGTCCTCGAGCGGCATCACCATCGTGTAGCCGAGGGCGCGGCCGCGCGGCAGGATCGTGATCTTCGTGACGGGGTCGGTGTGGCGCATCGCTGCGGCGGCGAGGGCGTGACCGCCCTCGTGGTACGCCGTGATGAGCTTCTCCTTGTCCTTCATCACGCGGGTGCGGCGCTGCGGGCCGGCGACGACGCGGTCGATGGCCTCGTCGAGCGCCCGGTTGTCGATGAGCTGCGCGTTCGAGCGCGCCGTGAGCAGCGCGGCCTCGTTGAGCACGTTCGCCAGGTCGGCGCCGGTGAAGCCGGGGGTCTTGCGGGCGACGACCTCGAGGTCGACCGACTTCGCGAGCGGCTTGCCGCGGCCGTGCACCTCGAGGATCTTCTTGCGGCCGTTCATGTCGGGCGCGTCGACGGCGATCTGGCGGTCGAAGCGGCCGGGGCGCAGCAGGGCCGGGTCGAGGATGTCGGGGCGGTTGGTCGCCGCGATGAGGATGACGTTCGTCTTGACGTCGAAGCCGTCCATCTCGACGAGCAGCTGGTTCAGCGTCTGCTCGCGCTCGTCGTGACCGCCGCCCAGGCCGGCGCCGCGGTGGCGGCCGACGGCGTCGATCTCGTCGACGAAGATGATCGACGGCGAGTTCTGCTTCGCCTGGTCGAACAGGTCGCGGACGCGGCTCGCGCCGACACCCACGAACATCTCGACGAAGTCGGAACCGGAGATCGAGTAGAACGGCACGCCCGCCTCACCCGCGACGGCGCGGGCGAGCAGGGTCTTGCCGGTTCCAGGGGGGCCGTAGAGCAGCACGCCCTTGGGGATGCGGGCGCCGACGGCCTGGAACTTGCTCGGCTCCTTGAGGAAGTCCTTGATCTCCTGCAGCTCTTCGAGCGCCTCGTCGGCACCGGCGACGTCGTCGAAGGTGACCTTCGGGCTCTCCTTCGAGACGAGCTTGGCGCGGCTCTTGCCGAACTGCATGACCTTGTTGCCGCCGCCCTGCATGCCCGCGAGCATGAACCAGAACAGCGCGCCGATCAGGATCACGGGGATGAGGAAGCTCAGCAGGCTGCCCCAGATGCTCGGCTGGGGCACCTTGTCGTTGTAGCCCTTGGGGAGGTTCGCGCTGTCGACGGCCTTGACGACATCCGCCCCGCGCTGGCTGACGTAATAGAACTGCACGTGCGTGCCGTTGTCGCCGTCGGCCTGGTTGAGCACGAGGTCGACGCGCTGGTTGCCGTCGATGATCTCGGCCGACTGGACCTTGCCCGCGGAGAGCAGTTCGAGGCCCTGCTGCGTCGAGACCTCTTTGTAGCCGCCCGACAGATTGAGCATGCTCAAACCGATCACAACGATGAGGATCGCCAACGGGACGAGGACGAACGGCCCGCGGATGAGCTTCTTGAGATTCATGGTGCTAGCAGACTACGCCGTGCTCTCTAGGCGGTGCCTCCGTGTTCGCCGCAGGCGTTCTGTGTGTTCGCGCCGCCGGCTGGGCGTGCCCGATACCCGCTGGTCGACTGAGGCCGCCAGGCCGACACACCCGCTGGTCGACTGAGGCCGCCAGGCCGAATGGAGACCGAGGGCCAACCCGTGGCCGCTCGGCATATCAATCCGGGTGCTTGCGCTTCCGTCGGATGTTGCTTCCGCTGCCGGTGTTCCGATGAACGTCGTCCCAGTCCCCGCGGATGAGCGCCTCACGTTTCGTACGACTCCATCCCTGGATCTTCTTCTCCATCGCATAGGCGTCACGGACCTCGTCGTACTCGGCAGCCCAGACCAACTCGACCGGCATCCGCCGGCTCGTGTAGACGGATCCTCTGCCCGCTGAATGCTGAGACATCCGGGCATCGAGGTTACGGGTCGAGCCGACGTAGAGGCTGCCGTCGGCGCATCGGAGCATGTAGACGTGAGGCACGGGCCCACGATCGCAGGCAATGCGGATGCCGGGAGCCGCGGGACCCGCGAACGGCGGGGTAGCGAGGCGCATTGCGCCCTGTGCTGGGGAAGACCTCTCGGGCCTGGTCTCCATTCGCCGCGAGCGGCCAGTCGACCAGCCGGGCCGAGGTGCCGCCCCGCAGGCGGGTCTCCATTCGGCCTGGCGGCCTCAGTCGACCAGCGGAGCGAATGGTCTCGCTGGTCGACTGAGCTGCTCGTGGCTCCCGCTGGTCGACTGAGCCGCTTGCGGCGAATGGAGGCCCCCGCCGGACGGATGGGCCCACTTACGAGTAGACGTGCGGGGCGAGCACAGCGATGGAACGCAGGTTGCGGTAGCGCTCGGCGTAGTCGAGGCCGTAGCCGACCACGAACTCGTTCGGGATCTCGAAGCCGACGTACTTCGCGTCGATGTCGACCTTCGCGGCATCCGGCTTGCGCAGCAGCGCGCAGATCTCGAGCGAGGCCGGATTGCGCGACAGCAGGTTGCTCTTGAGCCAGTCGAGGGTGAGGCCCGAGTCGATGATGTCCTCGACGATGAGCACATTGCGGCCCGCGAGGTCGATGTCGAGGTCCTTCACGATGCGCACGACGCCGCTCGAATGCGTGCTCGCGCCGTAGGACGACACGGCCATGAAGTCGACCTCGACGCTGCGCTGCAGCTCGCGCGCGAGGTCGGCCATCACCATGACGGCGCCCTTCAGCACGGCGATGAGCAGCAGGTCGCGGCCTGCATAGTCCGCTTCGATCTGGCGCGCGATCACGCGCAGCCTGTCCTTGATCTCGGCCTCGGTCAGAAGGACCCTGTCGAGCTCCGATGCGACGTCTTCCGGCAGCATGCCTCGAGCCTATGCGGTGGGCGCCGCGGCGCGCAGCACCAGCATCCGCCCCTCCCGGGCGGCGCTGAACCCCGGCAGGTCGAGCGGCTTCTGCCCGTGCCAGTCGGTCACGAGGCGCAGCAGCGCCTGCACGTGAACGCGCTCGAGCGCGACCCCGAACTCCGCGGCCGCGACATACCGCACGATGCGTCCGCGCAGCGCGAGCGGGTTGGCCTCGAGGGCCGCGACCGAGATCGCGATGCCGGCCTCGACGTGCTCGACGACATCCTCGATGAGCTCCTCGATCATGCGCTGGAACGCGTCGTTGTCCTCGCGCAGCTGCTCGGCCGTGCGTGCGAGCGCCTCGGCGACACCGGGCCCGAGCTCGGCCTCGAGCAGCGGCAGCACCCGCTGCCGCACGCGCACGCGCGCATAAGAGGGGTCGAGGTTGTGCGGGTCGTCCCAGAAGGAGAGTCGCGAATCGGCGCAGAACGCACGCGTCTCGGTGCGGCGGATGCCGAGCAGCGGCCGCCGGAACAGCCCCGCCTCCGCCGCCATCCCCGAGAGGCTCGCGGCGCCCGAGCCCCGTGCGAGGCCGAGCAGCACCGTCTCGGCCTGGTCGTCGAGCGTGTGCGCGAGCAGCACGGCGGAGGCGGCGAGCGCGGATGCCTGAGCCGTCAGCGCCGCGTAGCGCGCCGTCCGCGCGGCGCCCTCTGGCCCCTCCGGGCTCGCCGGGTCGACGTCGACCCGCACCACGACCACCGGGTCGAGCCCGAGACCGCGGGCCCGGTCGGCGGCCGCCTGCGCGACCTCGGCCGAGGCATCCTGCAGCCCGTGGTCGACGATGACGGCGCCGGCCCGCAGGCCCGCGCGCGGCGCCTCGAAGGCCGTCGCCGCGGCGAGGGCCAGGGAGTCCGCGCCGCCGCTCAGCGCGACGAGCACCAGGGGGGCTGCACCGGCTTGGTCTCCATTCGCCTCGCTCAGTCGACCAGCGGGAGGCACCTCAGCAGGACGACCAGCGGGGGCCGCCTCGGCAGGGCGACCGGCGGGGGCCGCCTCGCCCAGCCGGGCCAAGGACTCGCGCACCGCGCGCCGGACGTCCGCGATGGCGGGCGTGAGGCGCGGGCGGCGCTGCTGCGCCGTCTCCTCCTGGGGCTCGGGGGGCACGCACTAAAGTTAGCCGCATGACCAACGCCTACGACGCCGTCATCGAGATCCCGCGCGGCAGCCGCAACAAGTACGAGGTCGACCACGAGACCGGTCGCGTGTACCTCGACCGCGTGCTCTACACGAACTTCACCTACCCCACCGACTACGGCTTCTTCGAGAACACCCTCGGCGAGGACGGCGACCCGCTGGACGTGCTCGTGCTGCTCGACTACCCGCTGTTCCCGGGCGTCGGCGTGAAGGTGCGCCCGGTCGGCGTGCTCCACATGAGCGACGAGGCGGGCGGCGACGACAAGGTCATCGCCGTGCAGTACAAGGACCCGCGCTGGTCGCACATCCAGGACGTCGACGACATCCCCGAGTACACCCGCAAGGAGATCCAGCACTTCTTCGAGCACTACAAGGACCTCGAGCCCGGCAAGTGGGTCAAGGTCGACGAGTGGGGTTCGGCGGCCGACGCCGAGCGGCTCGTCGAAGAGGCCAAGGAGCGCCTCGCGGCGCAGGGCCACTGAGCAGGGCCACTCAGACAGCACGGGATCCCCGGTGGAGACATCCACCGGGGATTTCCGCTTATCTGCCCATCGACGGCCGCACGACGACGTCGATCGGCGTGCCCCAGACGGGCTGCTCCTTGACGACGTCGCCGACGGTCGGCGCGGCGATCATCATGCCGCCGCCGACGTAGATGCCCACGTGGTACAGCCCGTAGGGCGCGGTGCCCCACATGACGAGGTCGCCCGGCAGAGCCTGGCTGCGCGGCACGAGCTGGCCGAGCGCCTGGCCCTGCAGGTACTGCGAGACGACGCCGTGGCCGCCGATGTTCAGACCCGCGTAGGCGTAGGCCATCATCGTCAGGCCCGAGCAGTCGAAGCCCGTGGGCCCCGCGCCGTCCCAGATGTACGGCTTGCCGATCTGCGCGCGGGCGTAGGAGATCACCGCGTTCACGATCGCGGGGTCGGGCGCGGTGCTGCCGTTGTTCGCGGAGGGCGCGGGCTGGCTGGGCGCGGAGAGGGCCGAGCCGGATGCCCCGCCGCCGCCGCTCGATCCGCCGCCCGAGGGCTGCTGCTGGTGCTGCGCCGCCGCGGCGGCCCGGTCGCGCGCGGCCTGGTCCGCCGCGGCCTTCTTCGCGGCGGCCACCTCGGCGGCGTGCTTCGCCGCAGCGGCGGCCGCAGCCGCAGCCGCCTTCTCGGCTGCGATGGCCTGCTGACCGACGACGTACTGCTGCGCGACCTGCAGCGACTCGTTCTTGAGCGACGCGAGCTGCGCCGTGAGCTCGGACTGCTTCTGCTGCTGCGTCGTGACGGCGGCCTGCGCGGCGGTCGCCGCGGCCTGCGCGGCCTCGGAGGCCTGCTTCGCGGCATCCGCCGCCTGCTTGCGCACCTGCTGCGCGGCCTTCGCCTGTGCGGCGAACGCCTGCGCCGCGTTCCGGTCGGTCACCGCCTGGTCGTAGATGCGCTGCGACTGCTCGGTGAGCTGGCTCATCGTGCCGAGCTGGTAGAGCAGCTTGTCGGCGGCGCCCGAATCGCCGCCCTGCAGCAGCAGGCCGAGCGAGCCGTCGGTGCCGGCCGAGCGCATGAGGTGCGAGGCGAGCAGGCCGGCGCGGATCGAGGAGGTCTGCGCCGTCTTCTGCGCGGCATCCGCCTGCCTCTGCAGATCCGCAGCGGCCTGGGTCGCGTCGTCGAGGGCGGTCTGCGCCTGGTGGAACGACTCGATCGCGATCTCGGACTGGATGCCCGCCGTCGTCGCATTCGTCTGCAGCTCGCCCACGAGCCCGTTGATCTGGTCGACCATCTTCTGCTGCGCCTGCACGCTGGCCTTGGCCTGCTGCACGTCGGACCAGGAGGGGTACTTCGGCGTGGCCGCCTCGGCGGAGACCGGGTGCACGATCGCCGCGATGGACGCCGTCACCACCCCGATCGACGCTGCGGTCACAGTGATGGCCGGCGGGCGCCGGAAGCTCGAGCCGTCGTGGTCTGTCATAGCGGTGCTCCGTGCTGGGACATCCAGGGGATGGGGTTGATCTGCACCCCGTTCAGGCGCACCTCGAAGTGCAGGTGCGGGCCGGTCGAGTGACCGGTCGAGCCGACGTGGCCGATGACCTGGCCCGCGACCACATGCTGGCCCACCGAGACGACGATGCCGCCGTCGATGTTGTGGCCGTATGCGGTCGAGACGCCGTCACCGTCGTCGATCAGGATGAAGTTGCCGTAGTCGCCGTACCAGCCGGCGTAGACGACGGTGCCGGCGTGCGCGGCGTGCGTCGGGGTGCCGGCGGGGTCGGCGATGTCGACGCCTTCGTGCCAGGTCGAGCACCCGGCGCAGGGCGCGGGGCGCGGCCCGAAGCCGGCGGTGATCCAGCCGCGGATCGGCGCGACCCAGCCGGATGCCGACACCTGCGACGCCTTCGCGGCGGCTGCCGCGGCGGCGCGCTCGGCCGCCAGCTTGCGCTGGCGCGCCTGCTCGGCACGCACCTGCACGCCCTTCTGGTAGCCGGCGACGGTCTTCGCCGTCTTGTTCTTCAGCGCGGCGAGCATCGAGTCGAGCGTGTCGCTGTGGGCCTGCTCGTCGGCCGCAGCCTGGTCGGCGGCGGCCGATGCGGCGACGGCGGCCGTGAACGCGGTCTGCGCCTGCTGCTGCAGGGTGGTGCGCTCGTCGAGCGCGACCTTGGCCTGGGCGGATGCCGCCGCCGCGGTGTTCTTCGCCTGGTCGGCCTGCGACCACAGCTGGGACGTCGACTCGGTGAGCTTCGTCATGCTGCCGAGGTCGGCGAGCAGATCGGTGGGGTCTGTCGCGCTGCCCTTCGCGCTCGCGAACAGCAGCGACATGGTCATGTTGTGGCCGCCCGAGCGGTACAGCTGGGCGGCGACGCGTCCCGCACGCGTGTTCGCCGCGGTGGCGGCGGCGGATGCCTGGGCGGCCTGCGCCTTGAGGCTCTGGTACTTCTGGTCGGCGGCGAAGAAGTCCGACTGCGCCTTCTGCAGGGCGGCGCCCGCCGACTGCGCGTCAGCCTGGGCGCGTGCGGATGCCGCCTGCAGGCTCTTCACGAGGTTCGTCACGCGGGTGACCTCGGCCTGCGTCGCCGCCTGGCTGCGCTTGGCCTTCTGGACGTCGTTCCACGTCGGGTACTGGTCGGCCAGCGCGGTCGTCGGAGCAAGGGTCATCGTGCCGACGATGAGCGCGAGGGATGCCCCGACCGCGGTCGCGAGCTGGACCAGGCGCCGCGCCGTTCCGGGCCTGCGCCGGCGCTGCCGAGTCGGCGCGAGGGCGCCCGAGCGCTGGTGTTGCCGCACGGTGAACCGCCTCCTTCGTGCCGAGCGTCGGGGTGCGCACGTCGCCTCGAACGTAACCGGCTGCGCGGCATCCGTCACGATGAACACGCCCGGACGCCGCGATCCGCTCGCGTCGATTTGGACTCGCCGAGAGCGTCACGTATGCTTGCTTCTCGGTAGTCATGCCGCGAAAGCGGCAGACGGCCCCATCGTTTAGTGGCCTAGGACGCCGCCCTTTCACGGCGGTAGCACGGGTTCGAATCCCGTTGGGGTCACCATGACGGCCGAAACACACAACACAATATGGCCCTGTAGCGCAGTTGGTTAGCGTGCCGCCCTGTCACGGCGGAGGTCGCGGGTTCAAGTCCCGTCAGGGTCGCGGAAGCGACAAGCCCCATCGAGAGGTGGGGCTTTTCTTCCAAAGAGAGGTTCTTCCCCTCTTTGGCTCTGTAGCTCAGTTGGTAGAGCGCACGACTGAAAATCGTGAGGTCACGGGATCGACGCCCGTCGGAGCCACTGAACACCTGATCAGCCCCGGTTTTCGAACCGGGGCTTTTCTTGTGCCCCGCAGAAACCCCGCTTGTGGGACCGGCTCGTGAAGTGGGACGCGGAGCGTCAGAGTTCCTTGTAGTAGTGCACGAGTGGCAGCCCGACGAAACCGGCCCGCTCATACGCACGCCTGGCGGCAGCGTGCCCGGGGTCACCGCCGGTTCCAAGCTCTGCGCGTCGCGCGCCTTGCGAGCGCATGTAGTCCAGGGCGGTCTCGATGAGCTTCTGGCCGATGCCTTGTCGTTGGGCCCGCGGGTCGACAGCGAGCATGTCAATCTCCCCGACCTCGGCTGAATGCATGACAACGGTGACGAAACCCACGGGCCCGGCGTTGGATGCCGCGACCCATGCGCGCTGGGTGCGCACCGAGGCGAGGATCGCCTGCGACTGAGAGGCTCGCCAATCGGGATAGAACGACCGATAGACCGAGTCGCCGAGGATGACGCTCCAGGCGTCGTAGACCGGCTCGAAAGCCCTGAGCCCGAACTCGAGAACCGCCTCGCTGTCGCTCTCATCGAACGCGCGAACGTCAACCTCTAGTCGATCCACCCGTCAAACCTAGCGAGGTGGTCGCGCGCGCAACCCGACCCTCTATTGTTGGTCGTCGCCCCAGCACTGATCTGGACTCGGCGGGTCTTTCAGATCGGCAGCCGTGATGACGGTGTGTCGAGTCGAGAGCGTGACGCAGGCGAGCATTCCGTCCAAGCCGTCGCCGTTGTCAATTCGGCATTGGGCTCCGAGGTAGACGTCGTTCGTGGTGTCGCCGGGCATGAGGGTCTGCGCATCGTCGGGGGTGCAGTTGCCCGTGACGCGGATCATCTCGCCGGTCAGATTCTTCACCGTGGTGGTGCCGTCGGGCAGCGGCTGGCCGCTGCAGCCCGTCAACGTCACGGCTGCGCTCAGTAGCACCACGAATGCGACATGTTTCCGCCTCACCGGACAAGTATCGTGTGGCCGGATCCGGACAGGCTGCTGCGCCTCGACGTCTCCTTCAACGTTCGGGTATGGCGGCTCTAGTCTCGGAGCGTGAGCCCGGGAGAGAACGAGGACCCCTCGCAGGTCATGTCTTCGGCCGGCGAGCGGCTGATCCGACTGCTGCTGGAAACCCAGGTCGCAGAGGACGAGCAGCCGGATGACGTCAGGTCGTTCATCAACCAGGTGATCGTCTATCTACCCGAAGACGACCTGCGGGAAATCGGACAGCAGCTCGTGCTGGATGACGAGGTGCAGCGCGCGATTGTGGGCACCCGGCTGATTCGTGAGCTCCCCGGCCACAGGGCGGATGCCGCGGAACTCCTCGACCGCATCTGGACAGCCGAGACCTCTCGGGACCTCGCGTGGTGGATCCTGCTCGCGTTCGGCTTCGTGCCAGGCGGTCGGGCGATCGAGAAGATTCACGCCAGCGCTTCCGACTCCGACCCGGCCATGCGCGACGCCGCCACGGCCGCGATCACCCAAGCGTCCGGGGCCGGCCTCTCCGCCCAGTCCCGGGACATACTGATCCGACTTGCCCACGACCCGGACCCGGAAGTCCAGTTCTCCGCCCTGTACGAGATCGGCGCATGGTGGGCCGAGACCAGTGACCCTCAGTTGCTCTCAGAACTGCGCGCGGCGGCCGCATCCACCGATGATCGCCTGGCTCGCACCGCTGCCGACGCACTCGCACGCGGCACGCCGCAGGGAAACCACTAGGCAGCCGCGCACGCTCAGGGATCCGCAAGCCCTGAACTCACTCGATATGTCTAGCCGACCCGCGTCGCGGCCAGGGCACACCGCGGACGGCGCGACCTGGAAACTAGAGACACCATGAAGACTCGAACGAGGATCGAAGACTGGGTCGCGCAAGCCGAGCGCGAGCTCCTCGCCAATCCGACATATGACATGTGGAGCCGCCATGTCGACGAGCTCACGGACCTGCAGGGCCACCCGATCACCACCCTCGCCGAGAGCCTCGACGCGTACAAGACCTTCCTGTCCCGCACGACGCTCGACCCGGTGAAGTTCGCGTGCCAGCTCGAGGTCACGCTCCCACCATCGGAAGAGCTCGAGACGCAGCCGTTGCGCCTCGATGCGCACGGTGCGCTCGATCCGAAGGAAACCCCACCAGCACTCTGCCTCGTCCGACGCCGGCTGCTTCACCTCCCCATGTTCGAAGGCGAGCACTACGAGCGCACGGTGCCACTTCGCGGGCCGTTTCCGCCCGGTGTGCAAGCGGTCTACTCCTGCTTCCGGCCGCTGGAACGTGACGAGTTCCGCGGCGACGACTACTACCGAACCCTGACCCTCACGAACTACCCGCCCGAGTTGCGGACCAACGGAGAAATCCACTAACCCCCCGCCCCAGCACAGCTGTCCGCTGCGGGATCTGCTCTCGGGCGTATCGACGCCGCGGCTACATCGTGCGTGATGCAGGATTACGGCATGGCAAGGCGACGCGGCGCATCGGCGCGGAACGGTATGACTCAGACCACTGCGCCTGCGCCGAAGGTCTCCGCTCGTTTCGCCGTTCGACCAGGCAACTTCAACCTGAATGGGGACTTCTTCACACCGGACGGGAACCGGCTTGAGCGCATCAGCGAGGATGTCAGCCCTGCCGCCGCGCAAGAGTTGGTTCGAGGCAGGGCCGCCGTTGCGTTTGAGGGCTGCGGTTGCGGCGGCGGCACCGGCAGCGGGTGCGTTCCTGTGTGGCCGGATCGACGCACGACGCTCACCATCGCAGCCGCGAACCCGCCGCGTTTCACCGACCGGTTCAGTGCTCCGACCTGGATCGACGTATGGCGCGGCGAGAGGGACACCGTCGTGTTCATGCACGGTGATGTGGAATGGGGAACCCTCTTCGACTAGGACGGGCCCCTGCCAGGGGTCTCCGTCAGTCGGCGCCGTGTCCCGAGTCGTCACGAGGAGCGAGTTCGCTCTCGGCGTCAGCCAGCACCTGCTCGTAAGCCGTCCGATCGAAGACGAACGGTTCCCCTGGGACGTCAATGGGCCACTGGTCATCCGGGGCATCGCCGTCCTGCACGAAGCGGAATGCGCGCCACGTCACCGTCTCGTCGGACACGTCGATCTCGGCGACCACCGCGCCGCACCCGAGATCACCGCACTCGGGACAGACGAAGAGCTCGCTGTCGTTCTCGCCGAGGCGCGCATCGGCCTGCACCGTTGCCCCTCGCAGCACGTCAATCGACTCGCGCACGAACCCCGGCGACCAGTCCCGGCACAGGGGCGTCACTCTGTCGCCGGTCTCGGGAATCCATTCCCGGAGGCGTCGACCATCAATGGCGAAATCCAAGAAGTGTCGCGTCCTCGCCGACGGCCGGCTTTGACGATCAGAGCCCTCGCGCGTCGCCTGCACGAGCGTCAAAACGTGTCGAGCCTGAGCCTCCATCACACAATCATCACAGCGGCATCGGGGCGCAGCGAATACGGTCCCTTGCCGCCAAGGTTGTTGTTCCGCAATGCTGGCGATGCCTCTTCTGGATTGGGATACGGAAGTGAGTACTGCGATTGGGCTTCTTTGACTCAATGAACTACGAGCGGCTCGACGAATACCAACAGCTGGCCTTGGCGATCAGTGACGACATTGAGGCGCGCTTCATGATCGCTGGCATCGAGGAGCTTCCGTTGTCCGTCCAACTAGTGCTGATCACCGATCCGAACGAAAGTGTGCGGGGCGGTATCGCGGTGCCGCGAGGCCGGGATCGGTTGGCCGTGCGACTTGGTGAGCAACGCGAGAGGCATCCCGGGATCCGGGAGGCCCTTGCGCTTCAGACATATGCCAGCGTTTCGTTGAAGCGCACCGCGCCCCTTCATCTTCTGTTCGAGAACGCGGTGCGTGTCGCGCTCGACGATCTCGGTCTGCCGCCCGAACGCATGGAGGAGATCGTCACGCGGTGGAATGCCGCGAGGCGGAGCGAGAGCGGCGAGACCTTCGGACATTTTCTCGATCGCATCTGAACCGCGACGACACAAGCGCCGCGTACACCGCGCGCGCCTCCACTTGCCAGTGCCTGGAAAACGGGGCACGTCAGCTGAGATGTCAGGGGGGATGGCGGAGTCTTCCGGGCATACTCGTGCCATGGAGTGGAGCGACCCGGGATCCGACGCCGCTGTTCTGGAGGCTGAGCGGCTGAGGTTGCGGCCCTGGCGGGTCTCCGACGCGGGCTTCCACCGCGAGCTCTGGCTGGAACGCGATCCACGGGTCCCGGCGCATCGCCGCATCGACCCGGATGGGCACCCGACGATCGCCGAGATGGAGAGGTGGCTGCGCACCTACGATGCGGCCCCGGCCCCGGGCCTGTTGGTGACCGAGCTGAAGGCCTCCGGCGAGCCCATCGGATACTGCGGCTTGGTGGCCAACAGCGTCGGCCGCCCCGATGAGCCGGAGTTGGCATTCGAGTTCCTTCAGCGGTTCTGGAACCGCGGCTTCGCGACGGAGGCTTCACAGGCAATCCTGCCCCGGGCTCGAGCAACGGGCTACCAGCACCTCGCCTCGACGGTGCGCGCCTGGAACGGCGCATCGCTGCGCGTGCTCGAGAAGCTCGGCTTCACCAACAGCGGCGAGGTGGAGACCGATGCCATGCACGGGGACTCATTGCTGCTGCGCATCACGCTCTGAGATGCTCCGCCGATGTCTCCGGGCGGCCATCTGTCAGGCAAATCCCGAGACAGAACTGTCACCGACCTCCCGAGACGCCACACCCCGGTTCGCCGGGGCTTTTCTCGTCGGTGCGGATGCCGCGCCCCATGCTCGGCGCCCGTGCGGCAGGACGTTGCATCGCAGGCAACCGGGCGGGTGCCTCGCGGATCAGGCTCAGTCGTCCGAGACCGAGATCGTCACCTCGATGTTGCCGCGGGTCGCGTTCGAATAGGGGCAGACCTGGTGGGCCGCGTCAGCGAGAGCCTGCGCCTGGTCGTGCTCGAGCTCAGGGATGACGACCTCGAGGTGCACAGTCAGCTGGAAGCCGCCCTCGCCGTTCGAGTCGATCGAGACGCGGCTGCCGACGCTCGTGTCGCGGAGAGAGATCTTCTGCGCACGGGCGACCGCCTGCAGCGCCGAGTGGAAGCAGGCTGCGTAGCCCGCCGCGAAGAACTGCTCGGGGTTCGCGCCGTTGCCCGAACCACCCATCTCCTTCGGAATGGCCATGTCGAAGTCGATACGGCCGTCGACCGTCGAGACGTGTCCATCACGGCCCGCCCCGGTCGACAGTGCTTCTGCGGTGTAAAGCGCGCTCATGCGTGTTCCCTTTCGGTTGCGGTGGCAGCGGCCGCTCGTGGCGAACCGCTCGTGAAGTCCGCGGCGGGGGTCGCGTCCGCGGAAGCATGCATGTCCGCCGTGAAGCGGTGCAGCGTATCGATCAGCTCGTCGGCGCGCTCGCGCGTCAGCCGTGCACCGGCCGCGATGCAGCCGGGGACATGGGCGAGATCGGCACGCAGTGCCCGCCCGCGCTCGGTCAGCGAGACCACGACCACGCGCTCGTCGTCGGCGCTGCGCGCGCGGATCAGGATGCCGGCGTCGGTCATGCGGCGCAGCAGCGGCGAGAGCGTGCCCGAGTCGAGCTCGAGATTCTGGCCGAGATCGCTGACAGCGCGCCCGTCGCACTCCCAGAGCAGGACGAGCACCAGGTACTGCGGGTACGTGAGCCCGAACGGCTCGAGCAGGGGGCGGTATGCCTGCGTCGTGGCCCGACTCGCCGCATAGAGCGAGAAGCACAACATCTCGTCGATCGCACTCACCTCGTAATATTTGCACGCAATTTAATTGCGCACAACTGTTTTCGGATGATCCATCAGGGCGCGCCGACGCCGGGCATCCGCGGCCGATTCCCGCCGACGCCTGGTGCCCGCGCCGCCGTACGGTGAACACATGGGCTCTGAGGGCGAAGTGAGACACGGGTACGCCGCGACCTCGCTCGGCGAGCTGCTGCTCGTCGCGGACGGGGCCGAGTTGTGCGGCGTGTACTTCCCCGGGCACTGGCACCCGCCGGCCGCGGGGACGATCGGCGAGCGCGTCGAGGTCGCCGACGATGCGGTGTTGGCTCAGGCATCCGCCGAGCTCGACGAATACCTGCGCGGCGAACGCACCGTCTTCGACGTGCCGCGGCGCGGACGCGGCAGCGCGTTCGACCGGCGCGTGTGGGCGGCGCTCGAGGCGCTGCCGTTCGGCACGACGACGACCTACGGCGCCATCGCGCGCGAGCTCGGCGACGCGAAGCTCGCGCGGCGGGTCGGCTACGCGGTCGGGCACAACCCGATCAGCATCATCGTCGGCTGCCATCGCGTGCTCGGCGCGAACGGCAAACTCACCGGCTACGCCGGCGGCCTCGAGCGCAAGCAGCTGCTGCTCGAACTCGAGGGGCAGGCGCTGCCGCTCGGCATGGACGCAGGCGTGCGGCCGGCATAACGGGCACGCGTAAGCCCCCGACTTCCGCCGGGGGCTTACGCAGTCACGGATTATTCGGGCTGGCCGGATGCCTGCTGCTGCGCGACCTCGGCGCGCACGGCGTCCATGTCGAGGGCGCGCGCCTGCTCGACGAGCTCGGCGAGCGCCGGAGCGGGCAGCGCGCCCGCCTGGCGGAACAGGCCGATGCCGTCGCGGAACACCATGAGCGTCGGGATCGCCTGGATCTCGAGCGCCGCCGCGAGGCCCTGCTGCGCCTCGGTGTCGACCTTGCCGTGCACGACGTCGGGGTTCGCGTCGGCGCTGGTCTCGAAGACGGGCGCGAACATCTTGCACGGGCCGCACCAGTCGGCCCAGAAGTCGACGACGACGATGCCGTCGCCGAGGACGGTCTGCTCGAAGTTCTCGGTGGTCAGTTCAACGGTGGGCATGGGGCCATCCTCTCGCTCGAAGGTGGGAACGGCATCCCCGCCGCGTTTCTTCCGCCCCCGGCCGCGGGGCACAGGAGGCCACCCCGCGGCGTGCCGCCCACACCCTCGGTGGTTCCTTAGCGACCGTGTGGTGCGATGAGCGCGTGACCACAGCGCAGGCCGCGACCGATGACGCGACATCCGCCCGACTCGCCCTGTTCCGCGGGCGGCCGCGGTGGGCGATCGGCACGCTCATCGGCATCCTGATCGTCGCCGGCCTGCTCTACAGCTGGAACATCGGCTTCGTCGGCTTCTCGCCCTATTACGCCGCCTCGGCGGTGAGCATGGCGCGCAACCCGCTCGCGCTCGTCACCGGCGCGATGAACCCGTCGGCGCTGATCACGCTCGACAAGCTCTCCGGGGCGTTCGTGCCGCAGGCGATCGCCGCGCGCGTCTTCGGCGTGCACGCGTGGGCGCTGGCCCTGCCGCAGGTGTTCGAGGGGCTCGTCACGGTGCTCGCCGCCTGGGGCATCGGGGTGCGCTGGCGCGGACCGGTCATCGGCATCCTGGCCGCCGCGGGCACCGCGTTCACGCCCATGCTCGCCGCCATGTTCGGCCGGCCCATGGAGGACGGGCTGCTCACGATGGCCTCGGTGCTCGCCGTGCTGGCCGCGCAGCGCGCGGCGATCGGCGGGCGTGGACGATGGATGGTCGTCGCCGCGTTCTGGGTCGGCGTCGCCTTCCAGGCGAAGATGCTGCAGGCCTGGTTCATGGTGCCCGCCGTGCTGCTCGTCTACCTGCTCGGCGCGAGCGGGGCGTGGCGCCGGCGCCTGCTCGTCGCGGCGGGTGCGGCCGTCGCGACGATCGCGTTCTCGGTCTCGTGGATCACGTTCATCCAGCTGCTGCCGCACGGCATCCGCCCCTACGCGGACGGCACGACCGACGGCAACTTCTTCACGATGGTGTTCGGGTACAACGGCATCGACCGCGCGATTCCCGGCCTGTGGCCCGACGCCGTGCCGCAGCTCGACTCGACCCGCTCGTTCGGCAGCAATGTGTGGCTCGACCTGCAGCACAGCCCGATCAAGATGTTCCTGCCCGGGCTCACCTCGCAGATCGGCTGGCTGTACCCGGCGGCACTCGCGGGCGCCGCGATCGAGATCGTGCTGCTCGTGCCGCGCCTGCGTCGCCGCCTGCCCACGCGCCTGATCGAGCGCAGCCCGCGCGACCGCGTCGACATCGGCATGCTGGTCGCTCTGAGCGTCTGGATCTTCATGACGGCGCTCGCCTTCGCGCACGGCTGGGTGCCGCACGCGACCTACTACGCGCCGATCGCCGTTCCGCTCGCGCTGCTGGCGGCCGTTGCCGGAGTCGATTCGCTCGCCTGGTGGCGTGAGCGGATGCCGCGATGGCGCTGGGTCGCCCCCGCGCTCGTCGTCGCGACCGCGGCGTGGCAGGTGGTCATCGCCGTGACGGGCGCCGAAGCCGCGCGGTTCGCGGCCATTCCATTCGCCCTGGTGGGACTCGCGGCGGCCGCGGTGCTGGCGGTGCTCGGGGGCCCGGCGGCGGGGCATCCCGGCCGACGCGCCGCACTGCGCCGCACCGCGCTGCCCGCGATCGCGCTGCTCGTCGCGATCGGGCTCGCACCCGTCGCCTGGTCGAGCATGGTGATCTTCCCCGGGCTCGGCGGCAGCGCGGCGGATGCCTGGGCCGGGCCGCGCCCGATCGGCGTCTACGGCACCGTCAAGACCAACACGCTCGGGGTTCCGGTCGCGACCGCGGTCGCCGCGACGAACGCCACCCGCAAGCCGACGTTCCGGATCCGGCCGCCGTTCGAGGTCGTGCACACCCCACGGCTCGACCCGGCGCAGCGGCAGCTCGTCGACTACACGGTCGCGCACGTCGGAAAGAAGCACCTGCTGTTCGCCACCGACAATGTGGCGGTCGCGACCACCATCATCATCGAGAGCCGCTACGACGTGCTGCCGATGAGCGGGTTCTCGACGATGACCCCGTTCCCGACCCTCGCGGGGCTGCAGACCTACCTGCGCGACGGGACGATCCGCTACGTCCTGCTCGACGATCCGGGCGTGCCGCACCGGCCGAACCCGGTGATGGCGACCGTGCGGCGCTGGGTGCGCGCCACGTGCACGCCGGTGCTGCACGGCGAGTTCCGCAGCGGTCAGACGCAGACCCAGACGCTGTACGACTGCCGCGTCGCGGATCAGCGAGGGGTCCTGGGGACCTGACCTGTGTGGCCCGTCAGCCGAGCACCGTGTGCCGCGCGGCGAGGTCGACCGTCGCGTGGCGCTCGCGGCGCGTGCCGCCCGGACGGCCTCCGACGTAGAGCCAGCCGAGCAGGGCCTCGTCGGGCCCGAGCCCGTGCATCGCGGCGACCTCGGGCGTGCGTGTGAGGTGACCGGAGCGCCACATGACGCCCCAGCCCGCGTCGTCGAGCAGCAGCGCGAGCGCGTGGGCGACGCCGGCGGCGGCGACATCCTGCTCCCAGCGCTCGACCTTCTCGCTCTCGCGATAACCGGCCACGATCGCGATCAGAAGCTCGGCGCGCAGGGGCTTGGCGCGCTGGGATGCCGCAGCGTCGGCACCGTGCCCGGCCCGCTCCGCAGCCGCCGCGAGGGCGTCGCCCAGCCGCTCGCGCGCCGCGCCGCGCACCTCGATCACGCGCCACGGTGCGAGCCCGGCGTGGTCGGGCATGGTCGCGGCGGCCTCGAGCAGCCGCTCGACCTCGGCCGTCGTCGGCGTCTCGGGCGTGACCTTGGAGTACGAGCGGCGGGCGAGGACGGCGTCGAAGACAGGGCTCGGGGTCTCAGCCACGCGCGAACGCCCGCTCGTAGATGAAGTCGTCCTCGACGCGCGTGCCGAGCGTGAAGCGCTTCGTGCCGACGCGGGTGAAGCCCGACTTCGCGTAGAAGCGCTGGGCGCGCGCGTTCTGCTGGTTCGTGCCGAGCCAGACGGCGGCGGCACCGCGCGCGGTCGCGGCGTCGAGGGCGGATTCCATCAGGGCACGGGCGATGCCGCCGCCGTGGTGGGCCGGGTCGACGTAGATCTTGCTGAGCTCGGCCGTCGGCCGCGCGGTCAGCTGCGCGGCGACCTCGGCGTCGGCGGGCTCGCCGAAGACGAGCATGGCGTAGCCCGCGAGGGATGCCTCGGCCGGGGCATCCGGCCCCTCGACCGCCATGAGCACCAGGTGGTCGCCTGACGCGATGTAGCGCTCGAACGCCGCCGGACTCAGCTTCGACGCGATGTGCGCCGCGATGTCGGCCGCCGGCGCGTCGGGCGGGCACGCAAGCGGGAAGGTGACGGCGGCGACGGTCGAGACGCGCACGGCATCGGCCGCCACGGCCCGGACGATCTCGACGCTCACCCGGTCAGCCTACTTTTCGTCCGCTGGGGTCGACGAGATGGCGATTTCGGTGTGTGCAAATTGCGGATTTTGTACAGAACGAAATCGAGGACTCGACCAGCCGTGGACGAAACCCGCACCGTGCGCACAATCGGATCACCGGCACCGTTCTCCCCGACATGTGTCGCCGAAGAGTAACCCCGGAAGACGGCTGGACAAGACTGAGCGCATGGCAGACGAATCGACCACGGCAGCCCTCGACGTCGACCTCGCGGTCATCGGCTTCGGGAAGGGCGGCAAGACCCTCGCCGCGACGCTCGCGAAGGCGGGCAAGCGCGTCGCGATGATCGAGCAGTCGGCTGCGATGTACGGCGGCACCTGCATCAACATCGGCTGCGTGCCGACGAAGGCGCTCGTGTGGCGGTCCGAGCACCGCGAGGCCGGCGTCGACGACGACACCCGCTGGGCGCAGGCGGTGGGTGCGACATCCGCCCTCACCACCGCCATGCGTGCGAAGAACTTCGCCATGCTCGACACCCCCGACACCGCGACGGTCATCACCGGCCGGGCAAGCTTCGTCGACCCGCACACGCTGCTCGTCACGGCCGGCGATGATCGGCTGACGGTGCGGGCCGAGACGATCGTGATCAACACGGGCGCCGTTCCCGCGCTGCCGCCGATCACCGGGCTCGCGACGAGCGCGCACGTGGTCACGAGCACCGAGATGCTCACGCTGCCCGTGCGCCCGCGACGACTGATCGTGCTCGGCGGCGGCTACGTCGGCGTCGAGTTCGCGTCGATGCAGGCGGCGTTCGGGGCGGATGTCACGCTGCTGCACCGCGGCGAGCGCATCCTGCCCGCCGAGGACCCCGACGTGTCCGACCGGGTCGCCGCGCTGCTCACCGAGTCGGGCGTGAAGGTGATCACCGGCGCGGCCGTGCGCGAGGTCGCGGATGTCGGCGACATCGCCCGGGTCGCTTACGAGCTCGCCGGTGGCGCGCTCGCAACTGCCGACGGCGACACCGTGCTCGCGGCGCTCGGGCGGCGCGTGGCGACGGAGGGGCTCGGGCTCGAGGCCGTCGGCATCGCGACCGATGCGCGCGGAGCGGTCGTCGTCGACGAACGCCTGCGCACGAGCATCCCCCATGTCTTCGCGGTCGGCGACGTCAACGGCGGCCCGCAGTTCACCTATGTCTCGCTCGACGACTACCGGATCGTGCTCGACCAACTGACCGGCCCGGGCATCCGCTCGACCCACGACCGCGTCGCGGTGCCGCACGTCGTCTTCACGACGCCGCCGCTCGCGCGCGTGGGCATGACCGAGCGCGAGGCGCGCGCGAGCGGCCGCCCGCTCAAGGTCGCCCGGCGCGAGGTCGTCGAGATGGCGACCGTGCCGCGGGCGAAGATCGTCGGCGATGCGCGCGGCTTCATGACGGCGACCGTGGATGCCGCGACCGACGAGATCCTCGGCGTCACCGTGCTCGCACACGACGCGCATGAGCTCATCAACACGGTCGCCGTCGCGATGCGCTTCGGTGCGACCGCGACGCAGCTGCGCGACGGGATCTACACTCACCCCTCGATGACCGAGGCGCTCAACGACCTGTTCGGGGCGCTGGCGGCGGAGTAGCCCCGCGCCGACACTGGAGGCGCGCGCGGACTCTCAGACACTTTCAAGCCATGTCGATAAGATAAATACATGTTGTACGCGAACGCTTTCATCGGTGGCGGAACCCTCGCCGCAGTGGTCGCCCTCGCGGCCTGCTACAACGTGCTGGACGACCTCGACGCCGCCGCAGCCGAGGCGGCCGCGAGCGCCGGCGAGGCACCGGCGTCGGCCGAGCCGATGGGCGCGGCCGACGCCGACGCCCTCCAGTTCCTGAGCGACACGCTCGGCACCCGAGTGCTCTGGCGCCACCAGCTGCGCGAGCCCGACGAGCGCATCGCGCAGGACGCACAGCTCGCGGCCTTCGAGGCCACCGGCGACGTGCGCGAGAAGCTGCTCGAGCTCGCCGACGCCGCACAGCGCAGCACGCTCGAGTTCCTCGTGCACTACAACCTCGCGGTCGGCGCGTGGCAGCAGCGCAGCGGCGTCGTCATGGGTTCGCCGGTCCTGGCGCGGCGCGAGGCCTAGGTGTGATGTTCAGGCAGGTTGTTGAGTCTGCTGATGGGTGCTGCGCCGATTGCGGTGTGGAACCTGTGGTGATTGTAGAAGTGCAGCCAGCCGGGGAGCGCCTCGCGGCGTTCGCG
>WQZN01000028.1 GCA_009780695.1 Microbacteriaceae bacterium | reverse complement strand
CTTGGTGCCGTTGACCTGGAACGGGTGGCCGCCCGCCTGCCACATCAGGCTGGTGGCGACGCCGGGGTCGCCCTGGTCGTCGATGAGCCACTTGCTCGGGTCGGCCTGGTGCAGCTTCTTGGCATCGGCGATGTACTCGTCCCAGGTGGTCGGGACGGTGATGCCGTACTTGTCGAAGACGGTCTTGTTGTAGAAGAGGGCCATCGGCGCGCTGTCCTGCGGGAGGCCCCAGATGCCGCCGTTCTTGGCGACGGCGCCCCATGTGGCGGCCGTGTACTTGCTCTTCAGGCTGCCGAAGCCGTACTTGGTGAGGTCGGTCAGGTCGCCGGCCAGCTGGAACAGCGGCATCGACTGGTACTCGACCTGGGTCACGTCGGGCACGCCCTTGCCGGCGGCGACCGCGTTCTGCAGGTCGGTGATGGCCTGGCCCGCGCCCTGGGTGTTGACGAAGTTGACCTTGACCTGCGGGTAGGCCTTCTCGAAGGCGGCGACCTGGTCCTTGGCCTGGGGGGTCCAGCTCCAGTAGGTGATCGAGCCGCCCTTCTTCAGCGCGGCGTCGAGGGCGGCTGACGAGTTGGACGAGGACGAGTTGTTTGAGGTGCTGGACGAGCCGCCTGAGCAGGCGACGAGACTGCCGCCGATGACGGCGGCGAGGGCGCCGGCCGCGAGCAGGCGGCGCACGATCGGATGGGACATGCTGTGTGTTTTCCTTCCACTGCTTCGGGGATGAGGAGGTGTGAGAGCGCGTTCTCCCGGATGGGAGGACGCCTGGGCTACTGCTTCACGCTGCCGGCGCTCAGGCCCGACTGCCAGAAGCGCTGCAGCAGCAGGAACGCGACGACGATCGGGATGATCGCGAGCAGCGATCCGGTGGTGACGAGCGAGAACACGGGCCGCGCCGCGACGCCGACGGTCTCGGCGTTCCACGACTGCAGGCCGACGGTGAGCGGATAGAGCTTGGGGTCGTTGAGCATGATCAGCGGCAGGAAGTAGTTGTTCCAGGTCGCGACGATCGCGAACAGCGCGACCGTGACGATGCCCGGGCCGAGCAGGCGCAGCGAGATCGTGCCGAAGGTGCGCAGCTCGCCCGAGCCGTCCACGCGAGCCGCCTCGAGCAGCTCGGTCGGGATGGCCTCGGAGGCGAACACCCACATCAGGTAGAGCCCGAACGGCGAGATCAGCGAGGGCAGGATGACGGCCCACATGGTGTTGGTGAGCCCCACCTTGCTGAACAGCAGGAAGGTCGGCACGGCCAGGGCGGTGCCCGGCACAGCGACGGCGCCGAGGATGATCGCGAAGACCGCCTTCTTGCCCGGGAAGTCGTACTTCGCGAGACCGTAGCCGCCGAGCGCCGACAGCACGGTCGCGCCGCCCGCTCCGGCCACCACGTAGATCAGGGTGTTGAGCAGCCAGTGGCCGTACACGCCGTTCTCGTAGGTGAAGACATCCCGGATGTTCTGAATCAGGTTGAAGTGCCCGAACGCGAAGCCGAAGGTGTTCACCAGGTCGGTGTTGCTCTTGGTCGCGCTGATGATGAGCCAGACGAGCGGCACGAGCGTGTAGATCAGCATGAGCGCCATGACGATCGTGAGCACGATCGACTTGCGCGGCTTGAGGGGCGTGTGGGACATCCGCCGTGCGAAATCGGTCATCGCGCGTCCTTCCGAGTGCCGCGCAGCTGCACGATGTAGGCGACGATCGCGGTGACGACGCCCATGATGATCGCGATGGTCGCGGCGTAGTTGATCTGGTTGCCCAGGAAGCTGAGGGTGTAGGCGTAGAGGTTCGGCGTGAAGTTCGTCGGGATGACGCCCAGCGCGGTCGTGCGCAGGATGTTCGGCTCGTTGAACAGCTGGAAGCTGCCGATGATCGAGAAGATCGTGGTGATCATCACGGCGCCGCGCAGGGCGGGCAGCTTGATCGAGACGACCGTGCGGAAGGCCCCGGCGCCGTCGATGGCGGCGGCCTCGTAGAGCTCGGTGGGGATCGTCGAGAGCGCGGCGTAGAAGATCAGCATGTTGTAGCCGATGAACTCCCACGTCACGATGTTGCCGATCGCGGGCAGCACCCACTGCGTCGAGATCGGGTCGATCGTCATGCCGAGCAGGTGGCCGAGCGCCCCGGTGAGGCCGGCGCGCGGGTTGTACATGAAGCCCCACATCAGCACCGCGACGACGCCGGGCACGGCGTAGGGCAGGAACAGGATGATGCGGAAGAACGACTTGGCGTGCAGTCGGCCGCTGTCGATCGCGAGCGCGCACATCAGGGCGAGCACGAGCATGACCGGCACCTGCACGACGAGGAACAGGGAGACGCGCAGCACCCCCGACCAGAAGCCGGTGTCGGTGAAGGCCTGCAGGTAGTTCGCGAAGCCGACGAAGTGGTTGCCGCCGATCAGCTGGTCGCGGTACATGCTCAGATAGATCGAGTACAGG
The DNA here is from genome assembly GCA_009780695.1 of Microbacteriaceae bacterium. Classification (GTDB taxonomy): domain Bacteria; phylum Actinomycetota; class Actinomycetes; order Actinomycetales; family Microbacteriaceae; genus Gryllotalpicola. Next base: position 20,619 of record WQZN01000028.1, on the reverse strand, counting down.
ACCGGCACGACGACGAACAGCACGAAGCCGACGAAGAACGGCAGCACGAAGCCCCAGCCGGCCATCGCGATGCGACGGTTCAGGGGTGAGCGCCGCGTTCGCTCGCGTCGGCTGAGCGGCGGGGTCAGCACAGAGGTGGGGGACGTCATCGTCTCGTCTTCTCTTCGGGTTCGGAGTGCGGATGTTTGCGCAAACTGTTTGCGCAAACTGTTTGCGTAAACATTCCGGTTCGGGCAGGCTAGCATCTACTCAGCTCCGCTTGTCAAGCGCGGTGCATAACGATTCACGTCGACGCGAGGGGTCACCAATGACGGGCATCCGCCCCGCACCGGAGCAGCACGGGCGTGCGGCTTCCATGCAGGATGTCGCACGCGTCGCGGGCGTCTCGATGCAGACCGTCAGCCGCGTCTCGAACGGCTCGGAGGCCGTGAAGTCCGAGACCCGCGACCGGGTGATCGCCGCCATGAACCAGCTCGGCTACCGTCCGAACTCCGCGGCCCGCGCGCTCAAACGCGGCCGCTTCCTCTCCATCGGCGTGCTCATGCGCAACCTCAAGTCGTTCGGCTCGAGCCGCATGCTCGAGGCCATCAACTTCGAGGCCGCGCGCCGCGGCTACTCGATCGAGCTGATCTCGGTCAACGACCCCTCGACCGGCGAGATCACGCAGGCGCTCAGCCGCCTCGACCGCGAGGCGGTCGACGGCATCATCGTGCGCCTCGACGCGCACCGCATGCGCGAGCACACGATCCAGTTCCCCACCCGCATCCCGACCGTGCTCGTCGAGGGCGAGTCGTACGACGACCGGGTCTCCGTCGACGCCGACCACCGGCACGGCACGGAGCTCGCGGTGCGCCATCTGCTCGAGCTCGGGCATCCCACGGTCTGGCACGTCGCCGGCCCCGCCGACAACGCGAGCGCCGCCGCGCGCGAGCAGGCCTGGCGCGACACGCTCGCGGCCGCCGGCATCGAGGCGCCGCAGGTGCTGCGCGGCGACTGGACGCCGCGCTCGGGCTACCGCGCGGGCCACGTGCTGCTGCGCCAGGCCGAGGCGACCGCCGTGTTCTGCGCCAACGACCAGATGGCCCTCGGCATGCTGCGCGCGTTCCACGAGGCCGGCCGCCGGGTGCCCGACGACATCAGCATCGTCGGCTTCGACGACACGCAGGAATCCGCCTACTTCTGGCCGCCGCTGACCACGGTGCACCAGGACTTCGCGGCGGTCGGCGCCGACGCCGTCACCCTGCTGCTCGAGCAGATCGAGTCCGGCCCGCTGCCCGCCGGGGTGCGGCTCACGCCGAGCCGGCTCATCATCCGGGAATCGACGCGCGCCCTCGGGTGACGCGCCGCCACCGCCTCCTTGCCCACACCGACCGCCACCGGGGAAGACCGCCGATGATCACCAAACGCGTCCACCAGCTCGCCGACGGGCGCGAGCTCATCTACTTCGACGACGCCGACACGGCGCTCGCCCCCGAGCGCGCGCCCGATCTGCGCGAGCTCGACGTGCGCCCGCCCACGGCGACGATGCGCCAGGACCCGCTGACCGGCGAGTGGATCTCGATCGCCGCGGCCCGGCAGAACCGAGTCTTCATGCCGCCGGCCGCGCTCGACCCGCTCGCGCCGCAGACGGCCGAGAACCCGAGCGAGATCCCCTCGGACTACGACGTGGCCGTGTTCGAGAACCGCTCGCCGTCGTTCGGGCCCGACCTGCCGCAGGCCGGCGCGGATGCGGCATCCCTCGGCCACCTCGACGGCATCGGCCTGAATCGCGAGTCCCCGTCGTTCGGGCGCTGCGAGGTCGTGTGCTTCAGCCCCGAGCACGAGGGCTCCTTCGGCTCGATCCACCGCTCGCGCGCCCGCACCGTGATCGAGGCGTGGGCCGACCGCACCGCCGCGCTCGGCGCCCTGCCCGGCATCCAGCAGGTCTTCCCGTTCGAGAACCGCGGCGCGCAGATCGGAGTGACGCTCGGGCACCCGCACGGGCAGATCTACTCGTACCCCTACGTCACACCGCGCACGCAGCGTGTCATCGCGTCGGTGGACAGCTACGGGCAGGGCCTGTTCCAGGACATCCTCGACACCGAGCGCCGCGGCCCGCGCGTCGTGCTCGCGGGCGAGCACTGGACTGCCTTCGTGCCCTTCGCCGCCCGCTGGCCGATCGAGGTGCACATGCTGCCGCACGAGCACGCCGCCGACTTCGCCGAGACGACCCCCGCGCAGCGCGACGAGCTCGCCGTGCTCTACCTGCGCCTGCTGCGCGGCATCGACGCGCTCTACGACACCCCGACCCCCTACATCGCCGCCTGGCACCAGGCGCCCGTGAGCACGCACCGCGACAGCATCCGCCTCAGCCTGCAGCTCACGAGCCCGCGCCGCGGCGCCGACCGGCTCAAATACCTCGCCGGCAGCGAGGCCGCGATGGGGGCCTGGGTGGGCGACATCCCGCCCGAGACACAAGCAGAACTACTGCGCGCGGCGATCGCACGCGCCGATGAGGAGAACCCGGTATGACCGAGCTCGTGGACGAGGCCGCCGCCGGCTTCGAGGCCCGCTACGGATACGCCCCGAGCGGCATCTGGTCCGCCCCGGGCCGCGTCAATCTGATCGGCGAGCACACCGACTACAACCAGGGCTTCGTGCTGCCCTTCGCGATCGACCGGCGCACCTTCGCCGCGCTCGCGCTGCGCGACGACGACGTCGTGCGCGTCTCGAGCGGGGCGAGCGATGACGCGATCCAGCTGTCCCTGGCGGATGTCGCGGCCGCCGGCGGCCAGACCGGCGCCGGCGCCCTCGGCTGGGCCGCCTACCCGGTGGGCGTGGCCTGGGCGCTCGGCCAGGTGGGCGCCGACCTCGCCGGCCTGCCCGGCTTCGACGTGCACTTCGAGTCCGATGTGCCGGTCGGTGCGGGCCTGTCGTCCTCCGCCGCGCTCGAGGGCTCGCTCGCCGTCGCGCTCAACGAGGTGTGGCGGCTCGGCTTCGACGGGCACACGCTCGTCGATGTGTGCCACCGCGCCGAGAACGACTTCGTGGGGGCCCCGACCGGCATCCTCGACCAGTCCGCCGCCCTGCTCTCGGAAGCCGGCGCGGCGCTGTTCATCGACTGCCGCACCGGCGAGGCTGAACCCGTCGACCTCGGGCTCGACGAGGCGGACCTCGCGATCCTCGTCATCGACACGAAGGTCACCCACGAGCACTCCAACGGCGGGTACCGCGAACGCCGCGAGTCGTGCGAGCGCGCCGCCCGCGAGCTCGGCGTCGCGAGCCTGCGCGACGCGAGCCTCGAGATGCTGCTCGCCGCACGCGACACGATGGACGGCGTCACCTACCGCCGCGCCCGGCACATCCTCACTGAGAACCAGCGCGTGCTCGACACCGTCGCCGTGCTGCGCGAACAGGGGCCGACCGAGATCGGCGACCTGCTCTTCGCCTCGCACCGCTCGATGCGCGACGACTTCGAGATCTCGACCCCCGAGCTCGACCTCGCCGTCGAGATCGCGCTCAACTACGGCGCGATCGGAGCGCGGATGACGGGCGGCGGCTTCGGCGGCTCCGTCATCGCGCTCACCCCGACCTGGATGATCTCGCAGGTGCAGGTCTCGATCGACGGCGCCTTCGCCGAGCACGGCTACACCGGCCCCGAGATGTTCGTCGTGTGGCCCTCACGCGGCGCAGGCCGCGACCGGTAGGTCGGCTCTGGTTCCGGTTTCGGGAGCCGGATCCGCGGTACGGGAGCCGGATCCGGTTCCCCGAGAGCGGATCCGACTCCCGGACGCAGGTGACCGTTCATATGCGCTCGAGAGTCGGGGCCGGACCGGTGCGCCGGTGGTAGGAATGCCGCATGACGCGTATCGCCCTGCCCATCGGAACGCCTGACGAGTCGGCGGCGGCGTATGTCGCCCCCGGCGTCGCCCTGATCGGGGCGGTGACGCTGGCCGCCGGCTCGAGCGTGTGGTTCAACGCGGTGCTGCGCGCCGACAACGAGCCGATCGTGCTCGGCGCGGGCTCGAACCTGCAGGACCTGGTCGCCTGCCACGTCGACCACGGCTTCCCGCTCACGATCGGCGCGGGCGTCTCGGTAGGCCACAGCGCGGTGCTGCACGGCTGCACCATCGAGGACGACGTGCTCGTCGGCATGCACGCGACCGTCATGAACGGCGCCGTGATCGGTGCCGGCTCGCTCGTCGCGGCGGGCGCACTCGTGACCGAGGGCACCGTGGTGCCCCCGCGCTCGCTGGTCGCGGGCGTGCCGGCGAAGGTCAGGCGGGAGCTGACGGATGCCGAGGTCGCCGGCATCCGCGCGAACGCCGCGCACTACGCCGAGCGCGCCGCCCTCTACGCCGGGCTCTGAGCCGGGTTCGACTCGCGCGGTGTCGGCCCCTCACTGCGCACAACTCCTGAGCGCAATGGGCGCCGGTCGCCCGAAGACGCGGAATGCCGCGGGGCACCAGGGCGCCCGCGGCATTCCGTCAGGAGTTATGAACAGCCGAGCTACGCGCGCTCGGCGATCGAGACCACATTCTCGAGCAGCATCGCGCGCGTGAGCAGGCCGACGCCGCCGGGGACGGGTGAGACCCAGCCCGCGACATCCCACACGCCGGCGTCGACGTCGCCCGAGAGCTTCGCACGGCCGGTGTCGGTCGTGCCGATGCGCGAGACGCCCACGTCGACGACGGCCGCGCCGGGCTTCACCCAGTCGGCCTTGACGAGCCCGGGCACGCCTACGGCGGCCACGACGATGTCGGCGCGGCGCACCTCGGCGGCGATGTCGGGCGTGCGCGAGTGCGTGAGCGTCACGGTCGCGTCGATGCCCTTGCGCGTGAGCAGCAGGCCGAGCGGGCGGCCGACGGTCAGGCCGCGGCCGATGACGGTCACGTGCTTGCCCGAGATCGGCACCTCGTAGCGGTTCAGCAGCTCGATGACGCCGTTCGGCGTGCACGGCAGCGGCGAGTCGATCTCGCCGTCGACGCCGAGCACGAGCTTGCCGAGGTTGAACGGGTGCAGGCCGTCGGCGTCCTTCGCGGGGTCGATGAGCTCGAGCGCGCGGTGCTCGTCGAGGCCCTTCGGCAGCGGCAGCTGCACGATGTAGCCCGTGACCTCGGGCGCGCTGTTGAGGTCGGCGATGGCCTTCTCGACATCCGCCATCGACGCCGTCTCGGGCAGCTCGACCTTGATCGACTCGACGCCGATCTCGGCCGAGTCGCGGTGCTTGCCCGTGACGTACGAGACGGAGGCCGGGTCGGCGCCGACGAGCAGCGTCGCGAGGCCGGGCTTCACGCCGCGCGCGTGCAGCGCGTCGACGCGGGCCTTCAGCTCCGCCTTGATCGACGCCGCGGTGGCGACGCCGTCGAGCTTGATGGCCGCCATGCTCAGTACTCCAGGCCCGGGTAGAGCGGGAACGCGTCGGTCAGCGTCTGCACGCGGGCGCGCAGCGCGAACGGGTCGTAGTCGGGGCGCAGCGCGAGGGCGATGATGTCGGCGACCTCGGCGAACTCGGCATCGCCGAAGCCGCGGGTGGCGAGGGCCGGCGTGCCGATGCGGACACCCGAGGTGACCATCGGCGGGCGCGGATCGAACGGCACCGAGTTCTTGTTCACGGTGATGCCGACCTCGTGCAGGCGGTTCTCGGCGTCCTGGCCCGACAGCTCGCTCTCGCGCAGGTCGGCGAGCACGAGGTGCACGTCGGTGCCCCCCGTGAGGACGTTGATGCCCGCCGCACGGGATGCCTCGCTCGTCAGCGCCTCGGCGAGGGCCTTCGCGCCGCGTAGGGTGCGCTCCTGGCGCTCCTTGAACTCGGGGGTCGCCGCGAGCTTGAAGGCCGTGGCCTTCGCCGCGATGACGTGCATGAGGGGGCCGCCCTGTTGGCCGGGGAAGACGTTCGAGTTGAGCGCCTTGGCGAGCTCGGTGTCGCGCGACACGATGAGGCCCGAGCGCGGGCCGCCGATGGTCTTGTGCACGGTCGACGAGACGACGTCGGCGAAGGGCACGGGCGAGGGGTGCACGCCCGCGGCGACGAGGCCGGCGAAGTGCGCCATGTCGACCCAGAGCCTGGCGCCGACCTCGTCCGCGATCTCGCGGAAGGCGGCGAAGTCGAGCTGGCGGGGGTAGGCCGACCAGCCGGCGATGATGACCTTCGGCTTGTGCTCGCGGGCCTTGTCGCGCACCACGTCCATGTCGACGAGGAAGGTCTCGGGGTCGACGCCGTAGGAGACGGCGTTGTAGAGCTTGCCCGAGAAGTTGAGCTTCATGCCGTGGGTGAGGTGGCCGCCGTGGGCGAGCTCGAGGCCGAGGATGGTGTCGCCCGGCGTCGCGATGGCCGAGAGCACGGCGGCGTTGGCCGAGGCGCCCGAGTGCGGCTGGACGTTGGCGTACTCGGCGCCGAAGAGCTCCTTTGCACGGGTGATCGCGAGCTGCTCGGCGATGTCGACGAACTCGCAGCCGCCGTAGTAGCGGCGCCCGGGGTAGCCCTCGGCGTACTTGTTGGTGAGGACGGAGCCGGCGGACTCGAGCACCGAGCGCGGCACGAAGTTCTCGGAGGCGATCATCTCGAGGAAGTCGCGCTGACGGCCGAGCTCGAGGCGCAGGACCTCGGCGATCTCGGGGTCGACTTCAGAGAGGGGGGCGTTGAAGGTGTCAACCATGACTACGGCCTTTCTGACGAAACGGAGGGCGTACGGGGATTCCGTATCGGCCCAGGCGTGCGGCCGAATCCGTCTCTCAGAGTCGCTCCCCGATGGTGGCCCATCTCAACGCCAGTCGCGACGCCTTAAAGCTATCAGCCGCACCCTTCCCGAGAGAAGGGTGCGGCTGTGGGCGACCGACTCAGCTGCGGCCTGTCCTAGAAGCCCACGACCTCGTGCGGCTCGTAGGGCCCCTCGAGGAAGGCGAGCTGTTCCGAGCCGAGCTCGACGGAGAGCGAGGCCACGGCATCCTCGATGTGCCCCGCCTTCGTCGCGCCGAAGATCGGCGCCGTCACCACGCTCTGGTGGTGCAGCCACGCGAGCGCGAGCTGCGCGCGCGAGACCCCGAGCTCGGCGGCGAGGGATGCCACGCGCTCCACGATCACGCGATCGCCGTCGACGTAGACGTTGTTCTCGTTCAGCAACCGGTCGGTCTCGGTGCGCTTGGTCGCCTCGTCCCAGTCGCGGGTGAGCTTGCCGCGCGCGAGCGGAGACCAGGGGATGACGCCGACGCCGGTCGCCTCGCAGAAGGGCAGCATCTCGCGCTCCTCCTCGCGGTAGATCAGGTTGTAGTGGTCCTGCATGGAGACGAAGGGCGTCCAGCCGTTCAGCTCGGCGACGTGCTGCGCCTGCGCGAACTGCCACGCCCACATCGAGCTCGCCCCGATGTACCGCGCCTTGCCCGCCCGCACGATGTCGTGCAGGGCCTCCATCGTCTCCTCGATCGGCACCGTCGGGTCCCAACGGTGGATCTGGTACAGGTCCACGTAGTCGGTGCCGAGGCGGGCGAGCGAGTTGTCGATCTCCATCATGATCGCCGCGCGCGAGAGGCCGGCGCCGTTGGGGCCGGGGCGCATGCGGCCGTGCACCTTGGTCGCGAGCACGACCTGGTCGCGCGTCGTGAAGTCACGGATCGCGCGGCCCACGATCTCCTCGCTGGTGCCGCCCGAGTAGACGTTGGCGGTGTCGAGGAAGGTAATGCCGGCTTCGAGCGCCTGGCGGATGAGCGGGCGGGATGCCTCTTCGCCGATCGCCCACTGGTGGCCGCCCGCGGCGGGCTCGCCGAAGCTCATGCATCCGAGCGTGATGCGGCTGACCTCGAGTCCGGTGTTTCCGAGCTTCACATACTCCATGGCCTCACCCTAGGCGCCGCGGCCGCCGCGCGGGCGGCCCGGCGGCATGCCGGTCAGGCCCGGGCCCGCCGCGCCTCCCACTCGGACCGCAGCAGGCCCATCCGCACGATGTCCTCGTAGCGGCCGCGCACCCACGCGTGCTCGCGCTGGCGGCCCTCGATCACGAAGCCCGCCTTCTCATAGGCGCGGATCGCGGCACGGTTCGACTCGATCGCCTGCAGGTGCACCCGGCGCAGGTTGCACCGCACGAACGCGAACTCGACGAGCTGCGCGATCGCCGCGGTGCCGACGCCCTTCCCGCGGGCCTCGGGCACGAGTGCGATGCCGACCTCGGCGTTCTGCGCAAGCGGGTCGACGTCGAAGAGCGACACGGACCCGACCGCTGCGCCGTCGACGTCGATCACGAAGCGCGCATTGCCCGAGGCATCCGCCTCGCGCGCCGCCGACCGCGCGTCGTAGGCGGCACGCGTCAGCGGTGCGGGCACGTCGGGGGTGCGCTCCTCCCAGGTCTCGAGATCGGCGGCGAGCCGGTACAGCACTTCGCCGTCGGCTTCGGTGGCGGCGCGCAGGGTGACGTTCACGGTGTCGGACACCCACCCCACGCTAGGCGCGGATGCCCGTTGCCACAGCCCGGCCGCCGATAATCTGGTGCGCATGACATCCGCGGCCACGCACTGGGTCCTCACGTTCGTCTGCGTCGACCGCCCCGGCATCGTGCACGCGGTGAGCGGCGCGATCGTCGCCGCACAGGGCAACATCACCGAGAGCCAGCAGTTCGCCTCGGCCGACACGGGGCGCTTCTTCATGCGGCTGCAGGTCGAGGCGTCCGCCACCCGCGACGAGTTCGAGGCCGCTCTCGCGCCCGTCATCGAACGCTTCGAGCTCGACTGGAACCTCGATGTCGTCGGCCGCCCGACCAAGACCCTCGTGCTCGCCTCCCGGGCCCCGCACGCCCTCAACGACCTGCTCTTCCGGCAGCGCACCGGCTATCTCGGCATCGACGTGCCGCTCGTGCTCGCGAACCACCCCGACCTCGGCGAGCTGGCCGCGTTCTACGGCGTGCCCTTCGAATCGATGGCCGTGACGGATGCCGCGTCCAAGGCCGCCTTCGAGGCCCGCGTGCTCGCCGAGGTCGAGAAGCACGGCGTCGAGCTCGTGGTGCTCGCGCGCTACATGCAGATCCTCTCCCCCGAGCTCTGCGAGGCGCTCGCGGGCAAGGCGATCAACATCCACCACTCGTTCCTGCCCGGATTCAAGGGCGCGAACCCCTACCGTCAGGCGCACGGCCGCGGGGTGAAGCTCATCGGCGCGACCGCCCACTTCGTCACGGGCGACCTCGACGAGGGCCCGATCATCGAGCAGAACGTCGTGCGGGTCGACCACTCCCAGACGGTCGCGCAGCTGACGGCATCCGGTCAGGACGAGGAGTCGCGCACCCTGCGCCAGGCCGTCAAGTGGTTCAGCGAGCACCGCGTGCTGCTCGACGGCGACCGCACGATCATCTTCAGGTAGCGCGGCGGCGCAGATAACGACGAGGCAACCGTCCGGTCTCGATCGGGCATCCTCGCCCCTCCCCCGACATTCGGTCAGCACGCCGCCGATACCCTGGAACGCGTGACAGCACGACCCGCGAACGACTCAGCCCAGCAGCCTCAGATCGGTGTCGTCGACGGCATCCGCTTCCTCTGCGAGGTGTTCGCGATCGTGAGCCTCAGCATCTGGGGCTTCGTCACCTTCCCGTACTGGCTGAACCTGGCGGTCGGCATCGGCGCCCCGCTCCTCGCGATCGTGCTGTGGGGTCTGTTCCGGGCCCCGAAGGCCGTGCTCGCGGTCGACCCCTTCGTGAAGGCGATCGTCGAGATCGCCGTCATGGGCACCGCCGCGTATGCCTGGGCCGACATGCACCAGTGGGTCATCTTCGGCGTCTTCACCCTGGCCGCGCTCACGACCGGCCTCATCGTCAATCGCCGGGAGTTCTAGCTCGCGCTAGCCTGGCGAGCATGACCGCGCTCGTCATCCATTCGGCCCGCAAGATCGACGCCGCCGGCGAGGTCGACGGGTTCTGGTTCTCGTCCGTGGACGGCGTGATCACGGCCGTCGGCGAAGGCAGCGGGTGGCAGCGGGATGCCGCGGCCGCGGCATCCGCCGGCGCCACCGTCGTCGACGCCCGCGGCGCGTGGCTCGCGCCCGGCTTCATCGACCTGCACGGCCACGGGGCGGGCGGCTTCGCCTTCGACGACGGCGCCTATGCGATCTCGAAGGCGCTCGAGGTGCACCGCGCCCACGGCACCACCCGCTCGGTCATCAGCCTCGTCGCTAACCCGGTCGCCGAGCTCTGCGCCTCGCTCGCCGCGATCGCGGACGTCGTCACGGCCGACCCGCTCGTGCTCGGGTCGCACCTCGAGGGGCCGTTCCTCGCCCTCGAGCGCAAGGGCGCGCACAACCCCGACTTCCTCATCGACCCGACGCCGGCGGTGGTCGAAGAGCTCATCGCCGCCGCGCGCGGCACCCTGCGCCAGATCACGATGGCGGTCGAGCGCGAGAACGCGCTCGAGGCCCTCGACGTCTTCGTCGAGGCCGGCGTGCGGGTCGCGGTCGGCCACACCGAGGCGTCGTTCGAGCTCGCGCAGCATGCCTTCGACCGCGGCGCCCGGCTCATCACCCACGTCTTCAACGCCATGCCCGGCCTCGGCCACCGCGCCCCGGGGCCGATCGCCGCGGCGCTCGAGGACGGGCGCGTGACCGTCGAGCTGATCCTTGACGGGGTGCACGTGCACCCGGCGGTCGCGAAGGTCGTGTTCGGCGAGGCATCCGGTCGCGTCGCCCTCATCACCGACGCGATGTCCGCGACGGGCTGCCCCGACGGCGCGTACTCGATCGGCTCGCTCGCCGTCTCGGTCGACGACGGCGTCGCACGACTGCGCGGCGCAGACGGCTCGCTGGGCTCGATCGCGGGCTCGACGCTGACGCTGGACGTCGCGCTCCGCAACGCGATCGAGCTGGTCGGCCTCGCGCCGGCCGAGGCGGTCGCGGCGCTCACCCATGTGCCCGCGTGGGCGCTCGGCCTCGAGCACGAGCTCGGCCTGCTCGCCCCGGGCTACGCGGCCGACGCCGTGCTGCTCGACCACGACTGGTCGGTGCGCTCGGTGTGGGGGGCGGGCAACAGGCTGGCCTGAGCCGCGGACCCGACCGGGGCCGCGCGCGGATCACTCGCCCGCGAGCGCCGCCCGCAAGCGGCCGCCGGCGGCGCCGAGGCGCCTTTCCGCCTCGGGCGCGGAGACCCCGGCGAGCACCATGAGCGTCGCCGTCTTGGCCGAGCCGCGCGCCTCGGCGAGGGCGGCCGCGGCCTCGTCGAGGGTGCAGCCCGTGACATCCGCCACCATCCGCTGCGCACGTGCGTGCAACTTTGCGTTCGTCGCCCGCATGTCGATCATGATGTCGCCGTAGGTCGCGCCGAGCCGCACCATCGTGAGGGTCGAGAGCATGTTGAGCACGAGTTTCTGCGCCGTGCCCGCCTTGAGGCGCGTCGAGCCCGCGATGAACTCGGGGCCGGTCACCACCTCGATCGCGATGTCCGCGACCGCCCCGATGCGCGAGCCCGCGTTGCACGCGACGGCGACGGTGAACGCGCCGACCCCTGCGGCGTGCGTGAGCGCACCCACGACGTAGGGGGTGCGGCCGGATGCCGCGACGCCCACGAGCGCGTCGTCCGGGCCGAGGCCGAGCGCGGCGACGTCGGCTGCGCCCTGTTCCGGGTCGTCCTCGGCCGACTCGGCCGAGAGCCGCAGGGCCCCGTCACCGCCCGCGATCACGCCGACGACCCGCGACGGGTCGATGCCGAAGGTCGGCGGGCACTCGCTCGCGTCGAGCACCCCGAGCCGACCGGAGGTGCCGGCGCCGAGGTAGACGAGCCGGCCGCCGCGGGACATCCGCTCGCTGATCCCGTCGACGGCCCGGGCGATCTCGGGGGCCGCCACGCGCACGGCGGCCGGCACCCGTGCGTCCTCGTCGTTCATCGCACGCACGAGCTCGTCGGTGGGCAGCAGGTCGAGGTCGCGGCGCCGGCCGCCGGCCTCGGTCGCGAGCCCCGCGAGCTCGGTGCGGAGGTCGTTCTCTCGGGCCACGTCGCCGCCTTTCCTCGCACACGAACGTACCCTCGCGGTATGGCAGTGTTCCAGGCGCTCGAGTCGGACATCCGCGCGCTGCTCGAGGACGGCATCGCGACGGGGCGCTTCTCCGCGGCCGCCTGCGCGGTCGCGATCGGCGGCCGGGTCGTCGTCGAGCTCGCGCTGGGCACCCTCGCAACGCACGACGACGACGGCGAGCGGCTGCCGGCCGAGCAGCAGCGCCTCGTCGACCCCGAGACGCTCTTCGACCTCGCCTCGGTGACCAAGGTGTTCAGCGCGCACACCGCCCTCGCACTCGCCGACGCCGGTGTCGTCGACCTCGACGCCCCGATCGCCGATGCCCTGCCGTCGTATCGCGGCGGCGACCGCGCACGCGTCACACTGCGCCACCTGCTGAGCCACACCTCGGGGCTGCCCGCGACGTGGGAGGGCTGGCGGGAACCGCTCGCGGACTGGCTCGCGCGGCATCCCGCCCCCGCCCGTCTCACCGCGACGCCGCTCGGCGACCGCGACGCGCTCATCGCCGACCTGCTCCGGACGCCCCTCGAGGCGTCCCCCGGCACACGCTTCGCCTACGCGTGCACGGGTTACAACACCGCGATGGCCTGCCTCGAGGCGGTGAGCGGGCGGCCGTGGCACGAGCTCGTCGCCGAGCGCACGCTGCGGCCGCTCGGGCTGGGCGGGGTGACAGCGGTGCCCGACCGCGCACGCACCGCGGCGACCGAGTTCCAGCCGCTGCTCCGCCGCGGGGTAGTGCGCGGCGACGTGCACGACGAGGCCGCATGGTCGCTCGGAGGCGGCGCGGCGAACGCCGGGCTGTTTGGCACGGCGCGCGACGTGCTCGCGTTCGGCGAGGCGATCCGCGCGGGCGACGGCCGCGTGCGCGGCGAACTGATGTGGGATGACGCGCTCACCGGCGTCCTCGGGCGACCGACCGCGCTCGCCGACGGCGGGCTCGGCTCCGCGCTCGGTCTGCGCATCGGCGACGCCGACTTCATGGGCCGCTCGCGGACGGCACGCGGCCACACCGGTTTCACGGGCACATCCCTGCAGATCGACCGCGAGCTCGGCGCGACGTGCGTGCTGCTCACCAACCGCGTGCATCCGAGCCGCGACGGCGCGAGCCTGCAGCCGCTGCGCGCACGGATCGCGGATCTGGTCGCCGACACGGCGGCCGCGTCGTGACGACGACCGCCTTCTGTCTGCTCGACGCGAGCGGGCGCGTGCTCGCGGAGCGGGACGCCGAGCGCCCGTTCTATGCGGCATCCGCGATCAAGCTCGGCGTGCTGGCGGCCGCCGCACGGGCGGTCGACGCCGGCGATCTCGCCTGGAGCGACACGATCGCCGTGCACCGCGTGTTCGCGAGCGGCGCCATGGGTGCCCCCGCCTTCGCGCTCGACCCAGACGACCTCGACGGGCGCCTGCCGCCTGACGGCGCGGAGCCCACGGTGCTCGAGCTCGCGCACGCGATGATCGCCCGCTCGTCGAACGAGGCGACGAACCTGCTCGTCGAGCGGGTCGGCTTCGCCGCGGTCGAGGCGGCGCTGCGTGCGGCGGGTGCCGAGGGATGCCGCATGCAGCGTCTCTTCGGAGACACCGCCGCCCAGGCCTCCGGCCGCACCAACACGGTCGCGCCGCGCGGGCTGGCACGCCTCATGCACGCGGCCGTGACCGGTGCGCTCGCCTCGGCCGGCAGCACGGGCGTGATGATCGAGGCGCTCGCGGCGCAGGAGTTCCCGGTGATCGCCGAGGGGCTGCCGGCGGGCACGCCCTGGGGCTCGAAGTCGGGCTGGGTGCCCGGCATCGACCACGACGTGGCGTTCGTCGGCGCGCCCGGGTCGGACGGGCTCCGGGTGCTCGCGGTGTGCACCGCGGGCTTCGCCGGCCGAGGCGGGCGGCACGACATCCGCCGCATCGCCGCCTCGCTGCTCGCAGGCTCACCTGCGCCAGACGGCCCGGGCTGCGTCGAACGGCCGGCCGCAGCGCGCAGCCCGGGCCGTCTGGCACGGGTGAAGCGAAGCGGCGGCACGCGCTCCGCTCAGTAGCGCTGCCACTCCGGCTTGTTCGTCCAGGTGTAGCGGTAGTACTCGGCGTTGTGCAGGCGCGACGCCGCGGCCTCGTCGAGCACGACGGTCGCGTGCTCGTGCAGCTGCAGCACCGAGGCCGGGCAGGACGCCGACACCGGGCCCTCGACCGCCGCGGCGATCGCATCGGCCTTGCCCGCGCCCTGCGCCACGAGCACCAGGCGCCCCGCGCGCAGGATCGTGCCGAGCCCCTGCGTCACGCAGTGCGTGGGCACCTGCTCGGGCGAGTCGAAGAAGCGGGCGTTGTCCTCGCGCGTCTTCGGGGTGAGGGTCTTGATGCGCGTGCGCGAGGCGAGCGACGACGTCGGCTCGTTGAAGCCGATGTGGCCGTTGGCGCCGATGCCGAGGATCTGCACGTCGATGCCCCCGGCCGCGTCGATCGCGGCCTCGTAGGCGGCGCACGCGGCGGGGATGTCGGGCGCCATGCCGTCGGGCACCGACACGAGCTCGGGCGAGAAGCCGAGCGGGCGCGTCACGGTGCGGTCGATGACGGCGTGGTAGCTCTCGGGGTGGGCGTAGTCGAGGCCCACGTACTCGTCAAGCGCGAAGCCGCGCATGCGCGAGAAGTCGAGCTCGCCGGCCTCCACCCGCTGCGCGAGCTCGGCATAGATCGCGAGCGGCGACGAGCCGGTCGCGAGGCCGAGCGCGCCCTCGGGCTTGCGGGCCACGACGTCGGCGATGACCGAGGCGGCGGCGCGGCCGACGGCGGCGGCATCGGGCAGGATGACGATCTCCACAGCGGTCTCCCTAGAGAGCGGGTACGGGTCGGATGCCGGCGAGCGCCGCCCCCACGGCGGCCACCGGCTGCTCGTGGGGCACGAGGCGCACCCGCGAGCTCAGCGCGAGGGATGCGAGGAACTCGGACGTCTCGGCCTGCGCGTCGAGCGCCGCCGCGACCCGGTCGAGCAGACGCGCGCCGAGGTTGCTGATGCCGCCGCCGATCACCACGGCGTCGACGTCGACGGCGAGCACGAGGATGCGCACGGCTGCGGCCGCACCGCCGATGAGCTCGTCGCGCAGCGCGACGGCGCGGGCATCCCCCGCATCGGCCCGATCGAAGAGCTCGAGCACGGGCAGCGCGGCATCGCCGCCCCACTTTCGCGCGACCCAGCCGCCCGACGCGATCGTCTCGAGACAGCCGCGCTGCCCGCACGCGCACTGCTCGCCGTGCGGGTCGACCGGGATGTGCCCGATCTCGCCGGCCGTGCCGCGCGCGCCGCGCCACAGGGCGCCGTCGAGCACGAAGCCCGCCGCGAGGCCGGTGCCGAGGTTCAAGTAGGCCATCGACGAGTCGAGGCCGAGCAGGTGGTACGCGCCGAGCGAGGCCGCGTTCACGTCGTTCTCGATGCGGACGGCGGTGCCGAGGGATGCCGCGAGCTCGGGCCCGAGCGCGAGTTCCTCGAGGCCGAGGTTGACGGCGTAGCGCACGACCCCTGCGCCGGCGTCGACCATGCCCGGAATGCCGATGCCGATGGGCGGCATCGCACCGGCGCTCGCGCCGGCCGCCTCGGCCGTCTGCAGCGCGGCGGCGCGGGCGTTGTGCAGCACGGCCTCGGCGCCGAAGCCCGTGGGGACGCGCATCCGCGCGAGGACGGTGTCGTCGTCGCCGAGCGCGACGGCGTCGATCTTCGTGCCGCCGATGTCGAGACCGAGCCTCACGCGCGGCCCCCCAGCAGTTCGAGCAGCGCCTGGCCGACCAGGCGGGACGCGCCGAAGGTCGCGACGTCGGCATAGGCGCGGTCGTCGCCCGGCCAGCCCATGTCGACGACCAGCGCGGCGGCCCCCCGCTCGGCGCGCACGGCGTCGACGAAGGCGCGGGCGTAGTCGCGGCGGTGGATGTCCTTGCCGACGATCACGAGGGGTCGGCCCCCGGGCGCGCCGGCCTCGGCCGCCGTCTCGGGCGTGACCACGCGGTCGGCCACGGCCCCCGCGGCGAAGACCCCCCACGGCGCCTGGCCGACGGCGATGTTGTTGACGCTGTCGATCCGCACGAGTTCATACTCCCCCGCGGCCGCGGCGATCCACGAACCGGCGTGCGCCGACAGGTCGAAACCGCCCGCGATCCGCGCGAGGTCGAAGTCGGGCTCGGGCACGGGGGGCGCCGGCTGCGGGGAGCGCTCCGCCCGGCCGCGCAGGCGCCCGGCGAGAGCGTGCACGCGCGCCGCGGCATCCTCGACCCGCGCCGCCTCGAGCGCGCCGTCGGCGATCGCGGCGGACACCGCGGCGACGATCTGCTCCAGCTGCTCGGCCGTGTTGTCGGTGCCGATGCAGAGCAGGTCGACGCCCGCGGCGAGGGCGCGCGCGGCCGCGGCGGGGATGCCGATCTCGCCCGAGGCGCCCTTCATGTCGAGGGCGTCCGAGACGATCACACCCGCGAAGCCGAGCTCGCCGCGCAGCAGCCCCTGCAGGATCGTCGGGCTCATGGTCGCGGGGCGCTCGGCGTCGATCTGCGGAAGCAGGATGTGCGAGGTCATGATCAGCTCGCTGCCCGCGGCGATCGCGGCGGCGAACGGCACGAGCTCGCGCTCGCGCAGCTCGGCGAGCGAGCGGTCGACGACGGGCACGGCGAGGTGCGAGTCCTGTGCGGTGTCGCCGTGGCCGGGGAAGTGCTTCGCCGAGGCGGCGACGCCGGTCGACTGCACGGCGCCGACCCACGCGGCCGTGTGGTCGGCGACGACCTCCGGGTCGGTGCCGAAGGACCGCACCCCGATGACGGGATTGTCGGGGTTCGAGTTGATGTCGGCGTCGGGCGCGAACGTGCAGTTCACGCCGACCTCGCGCAGCCGCCGGCCCACGGCGCGCGCGGTGCGCTCGGTCAGCTCGAGCTCGCCGATGCGGCCGAGCAGAGCGTTGCCCGGGTAGGGGGCGCCGCGGTCGTAGTAGAGGCGGGTGACATCCCCGCCCTCCTCGTCGATCGCGATGATCGCGTCGGGGTTCGCGGCGAGGATCGCGGCCGTGAGCGCGGCGGTCTGCTCGCGGCTCTCGATGTTCCCGCCGAAGAGGCAGACGCCGCCGAGGCCCTGGCTCAGCAGCGCTGCGAGCCAGTCGGGCAGTTCGGTGCCGACGAAGCCGGGCATGAGGGTGCCGAGGATGTCGGCACGGGTGGGGTCAAGCATGTTTGTTAGTAAAGCTTACGAATCCACTGCCCTGCAACCCATGCGGAAATCCACGCCCAAAACGCGTCACACACTTGGAACATTGCCGATACAGCTCCGTTATCGAACTCGACTTGACTTTTGTTTGTAAGGCAGGTGTACTAACAAAACCGCCGAGCAAGGACGCCCCGGGAAGGAGATTGGGAATGCCGCAGACGCACCAGCGACGCGAGGGTTCCGCCCCCCTCCGCCCCCGGCGCCTGGCGACGAAGTCGCTGCCCGAGCACAACCGCCGCAACAACCGCGCGCTCGTGCTGCAGCACCTCTTCCACACCGGCCCCATGAGCCGCGCCGATCTCGCCCGCGAGTCGGGCCTCACCCGCGTCACGATCGGCGACCTCGTCGCCGAGCTGCAGGGCGAGGGCATCGTGCACGAGCTCGGCCAGCGCCCGGGCGCCCGCCCCGGCAAGCCGGCGACCCTCGTCGAGATCGATGCGGACGCCTTCCACATCGCCGCCATCGACCTGTCCCCCGAGGACAGCTTCATCGGCGTCGTCATGAATCTCCGCGGCGAGGTGCAGCACCGCCTCGAACAGCCCCTGGCCGGCGCGATGGGCGAAACCGCCATCGAGAAGGTGCTGCAGCTCGTCGCGGGACTGCTTCACATGTCCTCCTCCACGGTGCTCGGCCTCGGCGTCGGCACCCCCGGCATCGTCGACGGCGCGGGCGTCGTCCGACAGGCGCCGAACCTCGGCTGGTACGACGTCGACCTCGGCGAGCGCATCCGCCGCGTCTTCGACTACCCCGTCTACGTCGCGAACGACGCCAACGCGGCGGCACTCGGCGTGCGCACCTTCGGCAGCATCCCGACCGGCAGCGTCATGGTCGTGCGCGTCGAGCACGGCGTCGGCGCCGGCCTGGTCATCGGCGGCGGCCTCATCGAGGGCGAGCAGTACGCGGCCGGCGAGATCGGCCACATCGTCGTCGACGAGAACGGCGAGCGCTGTGCCTGCGGGCGTCGCGGCTGCCTCGAGCTCGCCGTCGCGACCCCCCACCTGCGCCGCCGCGTCGCCGAAGCCGGCGCCGCGCAGCGCGATGAGGTGCTGAAGGATGCCGGGCACGCGCTCGGCATCGCGATGAGCCCCGTCATCAGCATGCTCAACCTCAACCTGGTCGTCCTCTCGGGGCCCGCCGACCTCATCGGCGGCACGCTCATCGAGACGGCGCGGAACACGATCCGCGAGCGCACCATGTCGGCGGTCAGCAACGGCCTCGACCTGCGCACCGCCGACGGCGACGAGGACCTCGTGCTGATGGGCGCCGGCGTGCTGGTGCTCTCCGGCCGACTCGGGGTGTCGTGAACCGGCATCCCCTCCCCTGAACTCCCGGCGCGGCAGCGACGGGCCACCTGCGGGCATCCCGCAATCACACATCCCCTAGGAGAAAAAGTGCACAAGTCACGCTTCATGGCGATCGGTGCCGTCGGCATCGCTGCCGCCATCGCACTGACTGCCTGCTCGTCCGGCAACGGTGGCGGCTCCGGCAAGTCGACCGGCGCAGCCTTCTCGACCGACGGCAAGGGCAAGACCATCGACGTCTGGTCGATGAACGGCGACCTGCCCACCAACGTGCTCAACGCGATCAACGCGGAGTTCACGAAGGAGACCGGCGCGAAGGTCAAGATCGAGACGCAGCAGTGGAACGGCATCGTGACCAAGGTCACGACGGCGCTCGCCAGCAACAACGTCCCCGACCTCATCGACGTCGGCAACACCCAGATCACCGGCTACGCGGCGACGGGCGGCCTGCTCGACATCACGGCGGTCAACGACCAGCTCCGCGCCGGCCGCACCTGGCTCGGCGGTCTGATCGACCCCGCGACCGTCGACGGCAAGATCTACGGCGTGCCCGAGCTCGCGGGCGCCCGCAGCGTCATCTACAACAAGACGATCTGGGCGGCCGCCGGCATCACCAGCGCCCCGACCACCTACGCCGAGCTCACCGCCGACCTCGACAAGATCAAGGCGAAGCACGCCGGCGACCCGAACTTCTCGGCGTTC
Organism: Microbacteriaceae bacterium; assembly: GCA_009780695.1. GTDB lineage: Bacteria > Actinomycetota > Actinomycetes > Actinomycetales > Microbacteriaceae > Gryllotalpicola. Next base: position 1,443 of record WQZN01000028.1, on the reverse strand, counting down.
TACCTGCCGGGCCAGTACTGGTACGACGGCGTGCAGTGGGTCTTCGACGCCGGCGGCAAGATCGCGACCGGCTCGGGCACCAACTGGCAGGGCGGCTTCTCGTCCGCGCAGGGCATCCAGGGTCTGAACGCCTTCAAGACGTTCCAGAACACCTACTCGTCGGTCGCCTCGCGCACCCTGAACACCGATAAGCCCGACCAGGACCAGCTCTTCGCCGACGGCAAGGCCGCCGCGATCCAGGGCAACGGCTGGGAGACCGGCGTGATCACGGGTGACAACAAGAAGCTCGTCGCTGACGACCTCGGCACGTTCGCCTTCCCGAGCGCCTCGGGCACGGGCACCCAGCCCGTGCTGCTCGGCGGTTCCGACTGGGTCGTCCCGGCGAAGTCCACCAACCAGGGCCTCGCGCTGACCTGGGCGAAGATCGCCGCCTCGGCGACGATCCAGGCGCAGGTCGCGGCCGCCGGCCTCATCCCCGTCACCAACGAGGACGTCGACGCCGCCCTGCCCAACGTGCCCGCCAACGCGCAGGGCCCGTGGATCGCCGCGAAGAACTCGACCTCGACCCCGTCGGCCGTCAACTGGGCGACCGTCGAGAGCGACCTGACCATGGAGACCCTGTTCTCGACGGTCGCGTCGGGTTCGAAGTCGGTACAGGATGCCGCATCCGCCGCCGACTCGACCATCGCCGCCACGCTCAACAAGCAGTGACCAGCACAACTGTGACGAAGGCCGCCGGGAGGAAGTCCTCCCGGCGGCCGGGCCACGTGCCCGCGATCCTCCTGACCCCGGCGGGTCTCGTGATGGCGGCACTGACGCTCGTGCCGATCGGGTACCTCGTCTTCACCTCGTTCACGGACTACGACCGCCGCACGCTCTTCACGGGCGCCTACAACTTCGTCGGGCTGCAGCAGTACGCAGCCGTGCTCTCGTCGCCCGACTTCTGGGGCGCCCTCGTGCGCACCATCCTGTTCACCGCCGCGATGGTCGCCGGCAGCGTTGTGATCGGCATGGGCGTCTCGCAGCTCATGCTGCGCCTCGGCTCGGTCATGCGCTACATCGTGACCATCGTGCTGATCATCGCCTGGGCGATGCCGAACGTCGCGACCTCGAAGATCTGGGTGTGGCTGTTCCAGCCCGGCTACGGCGTCATCCCCTGGCTCATCACGCAGCTGCACGTCTTCGGGAACGTCACCCAGAAGGACTTCACCAACAGCTTCTGGGGCGCGCTCACCATCATCTGGGTGCTCATCGTGTGGCAGGCGGTGCCCTTCATCGCCCTCACGCTCTACGCTGCGCAGACCCAGATCGACCAGTCCATGCTCGAGGCCGCCCGCATCGACGGCGCGAGCGAGTGGCGGGTCTACTTCAGCGTCACCCTGCCGTTCCTGCGGCCGACGCTCGGGCTCATGACGATCCTCTCGATCATCTGGGACTTCAACG
>WQZN01000027.1 GCA_009780695.1 Microbacteriaceae bacterium | reverse complement strand
GGCCTCCAGGTTGCATGAAGCGGTGAATTAGACAGCTCCACTTCACAACCGGAGGCCTTCGCCTACTGGCGGGTCAACGCCGTGTCAGCAAACAACGTCCCTGGACATCACACCTAGGCGAACACCGGCGCGACGAGCTCCTCATAGCGGTCGGCGCCGATCAGGCCGAGACGGGCCAGCACAGCGAGCGGGGTCTCGTACATGTTGCGCGTGTAGAGGTGGATGCCGGGTGCGCCGCCGTCGATCAGCCGTTGCGCGAGGCGCGCCGTGTAGTCGATGCCGATCTCGCGCTGCCCCTCGGCTGTGGGTTCGACGTCGAGCGCGATCGCGAGTTCGGAGGGCACGGCGTCGCCGGACAGTTCGAGACTGCGTGCGAGGCCGGCCGGGCTCGTGACCGGCATGAGGCCCGGCAGGATCGGGAACTCGACGCCCGCGGCGCGGGCCCGGTCGACGAGGCGGAAATAGTCGTCGGCATGGAAGAAGAGCTGCGTGATCGCGAGGTTCGCGCCCGCGGCCTGCTTGGCGAGCAGGGTGTCGATGTCCTGCTGGGACGTGCGCGACGACGGGTGCCCGCTGGGGAACGCGGCGACCGCGACTGTGACGCGCTCGCGCCCGTCGCGGTCGAGGGTGATGCCGGGCGTTCCGGGCAGCGCGATCTCACGCCACGGCGCGCGTTGCGCCTGCACGGCCTGGATGAGCTGCACGAGCTCGGCCCCGGAACGCAGATCGCCACGGAACGCGTCGTCGGAGGCCCCGGCCGGCAGATCGCCGCGGATCGCGAGGAAGCTGCTCACACCGGCTTCCATGAACGTGCGCACGGTCTCGCTCGCCTGCTGCACCGTCGACCCGACGCAGGTGAGGTGAGCCATGGCGCGCACCTCGGGGTGCGCGGCGATGACGTGCTTGAGCACATCGAGCGAGGCATCCTGCGACGAGCCGCCCGCCCCATAGGTCACCGAGACGAACTCGGGGCCCGCGGCGGCGAGGCGGCGGATCCGGTCCGGGAGCTGCACCGCGATCTGCGCCGAGCGCGCCGGATGCAGCTCGAACGAGAACGGCACGTTGCTCATGAGCGCTCGACCGCCGCGACACGGTACGGCTCGAACAGCGCGAGGCGGGAGGGGTCGATGCGGGCAGTCACGTGGGTGCCCTGCTCGACGTACTCGGTGGCCATGACGCGCCCGCGCTCGTGCAGTGCGGCGATCACCTCGCCGCGGTCGTAGGGCACGAGCAGCTCGACGCGCACCGAGCGGTCGGGGATCAGCTGAGCGATGCGGGCGAGCACCTCATCGATGCCCTCGCCCGTGCGCGCGCTCGCGAAGATCGCGCCCGGCTCGAGGCCGCGCAGCACGAGCCGCGTGCTCTCGTCGATCAGGTCCGACTTGTTGAAGACGATGATCTCGGGGATGTCCCGCGCGTCGACCTCGCCGATCACGTCGCGGACCGTCTGGATCTGCGCGGCGGGGTCGGGGTGCGACCCGTCGACCACGTGCACGATGACGTCGGAGTCCTGCACCTCTTCGAGCGTCGAACGGAACGCCTCGACCAGCTGATGCGGCAGGTTGCGCACGAAGCCGACGGTGTCGGCGAGCGTGTACGGGCGGCCGTCCACCGTCTCGGAGCGGCGCACGGTCGAGTCGAGCGTGGCGAACAGCGCGTTCTCGACGAGCACGCCCGCACGGGTGATGCGGTTGAGCATGCTCGACTTGCCGGCGTTCGTATAGCCCGCGATCGCAACCGACGGCACCTCGTTGCGGCGGCGGTTGGCCCGCTTCGCCTCACGCGCCGGCTTCATGTCCTTGATCTGGCGGCGCAGCTTCGCCATGCGCGAGTGGATGCGGCGGCGGTCGAGCTCGATCTTCGTCTCACCGGGGCCGCGGCTGCCCATGCCGGCACCGGCACCGCCGACCTGGCCGCCGGCCTGGCGGCTCATCGACTCGCCCCAGCCGCGCAGTCGCGGCAGCAGGTACTCGAGCTGCGCGAGCTCGACCTGCGCCTTGCCCTCGCGGCTCTTGGCGTGCTGACTGAAGATGTCGAGGATGACGGCGGTGCGGTCGATCACCTTCACCTTGACGACGTCCTCGAGAGCACGCCGCTGGCTCGGGGCGAGCTCGGTGTCGGCGATCACGGTGTCGGCGCCGAGGTGGGCGACGATCGACGCGAGCTCTTCGGCCTTGCCGCGGCCGAGGTAGGTGCTGGGGTCGGGGTGCGGGCGGCGCTGCAGCAGGCCGTCGAGCACGGACGCACCGGCGGTCTCGGCGAGGGCCGCGAGCTCGCGCAGCGAGTTCTCGGCGTCGTCGAGCGAGCCGCCCGAGTACACACCGATGAGCACGACGTTCTCGAGCCGCAGCTGCCGGTACTCGACCTCGGTGACGTCTTCGAGCTCGGTCGACAGGCCGCGGACGCGACGCAGCGCGGCACGGTCCTCGCGGTCGAGCTGCTCGCCGTCGGACTCGACGAACGAGCCGTCGGCGGCGTCCTGCAGTGCTTGCGCCCGTGCGCCGAACAGGGAGTAGCCGGATGCCCGGGACTCCGCGTTGGCGAGCACGCGGGCGACCACGTCGTCGTCGGTGCGGTCGGGAACGGGGGTCGGGTCGGTGTGCGCTTCGGTCATCGTTGAGGGTTAACTCTAGTTCTGTCGGTGCTGTACGTTTCTCACATGTCTTCCGGCGACCACTACTTCAGCGCGTCTCCGGAAAGCGACCCCAAGCTTCGACCGATCACCGTGCGCCTCGCCGGGCGCGATCTGTCGGTCACCACGGCGGCGGGCGTTTTCAGCCCCGATCACGTGGATGTCGGCACCTCGGTGCTGCTCGGCAACACCCCGGCGCCCCCGCCCGGCGGCAATCTGCTGGACCTCGGCTGCGGCTGGGGCCCGATCTCGCTGTCACTCGCACTGGGCTCGCCGCACGCCACGGTCTGGGCCGTCGACGTCAACGAACGCGCCCTCGACCTCGTGCGCCGCAACGCCGAGTCGCTCGGAATCACCAACATCAACGCCGTTCGGCCCGAGGATGTTCCGGCCGAGGTCGCCTTCATGACCATCTGGTCGAACCCGCCGATCCGCGTCGGCAAGAGCGAGCTGCACGACATGCTGGGCGAGTGGCTGCCGCGCCTCGAGCCCGGCTCGGACGCATGGCTCGTCGTCGCCAAGAACCTCGGCTCGGACTCGCTGCAGCGCTGGCTCGACACGATGCTGCCACCCGAGTTCGGCACGACGCGCGCCGCGACGAGCAAGGGCTTCCGGGTGCTGCGGGTGCGGCGACACCGGCCGCAGTAGCCGACTCGCCGGGAGGCCCCGGCTGGGGCATCCGTCTCAGACCAGCGTCAGCTCGCCGTCGAAGACCAGCTCGGCCGGACCGGAGAGCGACGCGTGCTCGCCGCCGTCGCCCTCGAACATGCGCACCGTGACCTCGCCGCCGGGGATCGTGACACGCCACTCCTTCGGCGCGCGCTCGCCGGCCCAGTAGCGCACGGCGAGCGCCGCCGCGACGGTGCCCGTGCCGCACGACAGGGTCTCGCCCACGCCGCGCTCGTGCACGCGCATGCGGATGCGGCCGACGCCGTTCTGCACGAGAGGCTCGGCGGGCACGACGAACTCGACGTTCGCGCCGTCGTAGGGCTCGGGGTCGAGCACGGGGATGTAGCTCAGGTCGAGGCCGTCGAGCTCGCCGTCGTCGGAGAGCGCGACCACCACGTGCGGGTTGCCGACGTCGATGCCGAGGCCGGGCCGGGCGACCTTCAACTCGCGGGCGTTGACGAGGGGCTCAGTGCCGTCGAGCTTCCACACGCCCATGTCGACCTCGTAGCCGTCGGCGGATCGCTGCACCGTGCGCACGCCGGCACGCGTGCCGATCGGCAGCGTCGCCCCCGGCTTGAGCTCGGCGAGACCGCTGCGCGTCAGGAACTCGACATAGACGCGGATGCCGTTGCCGCACATCTCGGCGATCGAGCCGTCGGCGTTGTAGTAGTCCATGAACCACTCGGCATCGGGGTTCTCGGCGAGGATCTCGGCGCCGACGCCGCCGGGGATGTACTGCGAGCGGACGGCGCGGATGACGCCGTCGGCGCCGACGCCGAAGTGGCGGTCGCAGAGGGCCTGGACACGCTCCGTCGTGAGCTCGAGCACGTCATCGGGGTCGGCGATCAGGACGAAGTCGTTGCCGGTGCCGTGACCCTTGCTGAAGCGGAGCGTGATCGCCATTCGTCCAGCCTAGCGAGGGCGATGCGGGCGCGATGCCCGGCCGTCGTGGCCTCGGTGTCGAGCCACTCGGCCCCCTCGTAGCGCTTGAACCAGCTGACCTGCCGACGCGCGTAGCGGCGCGTGAGCGCCTGCGTCTGCGCGATCGCCGCAGGCTCGTCGAGCTCGCCGCGCAGCTGCGCCAACGCCTGGGCATAGCCGATGGCGCGGGCGGCCGTCACCCCCAGCTCGATGCCGTCGCCGCGCAGCCCCGCGACCTCGTCGAGCAGGCCCGCGGCCCACATGCCGTCGACGCGCGCATCGAGGCGGGTGACGAGCAGCTCGCGCGGGGTCGAGAGGCCGAAGACGAGCGCGGGATGCCAGAGCCGCGGCGCCTCGGGCAGCGCGGCGCCGTGACCCCGCTCGTCGAGCTCCGCGATCTCGAGGGCACGCACGATGCGGCGCCCGTTCGCCGGGTCGACCTTGACCGCGGTCGCGGGGTCGAGCTCGCGCAGGCGTGCAAACAACAGCCCCGGGCCGCGCTCGTCGAGCTCGGCCTCGAGGCGAGCGCGCACCGCCCGGTCGCGCGCCGGGAACCGGAAGTCGTAGATCACGCTCGAGACGTAGAGGCCGGAGCCGCCGACCAGGATCGGCACGGCCCCGCGGGCCGCGACCTCCTCGATCGCGGCGCGCGCCGCGGGCTGGTATGCGGCCACGCTGGCCTCCTCGGTGACATCGAGGACGTCGAAGAGGTGGTGCGGGATGCCGCGTCGCTCGGACCCCGTGACCTTCGCCGTGCCGATGTCCATGCCGCGGTACAGCTGCATCGCATCGGCGTTGACGATCTCGCCCTGCTCACCGCGTTCGGCGAGCGCCTCGGCGATGCGGATGGCGAGGTCGGACTTCCCGGTTCCGGTCGCGCCGACCACGACGAGGAGCGGCGCCGTCGTCACCCTCAGCGCTGCTCGTCGCTCGGGTCGTAGATCGGCGCCGTGACGACCGGGATCTGCGACCCGACGGCCTCGGAGAGGTCGAGCGGCCGACGGGTCGGCATGCCCAGGCCGACGGCGCCGGCCTTCACCGCACCGCCGTGACCCGCCGGCACGCCGCAGGACTCGGCCTGCTCGCGGTCCCACGCGTCGCCCGCACGGGTCGCACGGATCGTGAGCGGTGCCCCGTCGCGCGAGTCGGCCAGGAGGTGGAAGGGGGCGCCATGCGTGATCTCGACCGTCACCACGTCGCCCGGACGCGGCACGGCCGAGCCGGCGGGGACCTCGAAGTGCACGAGGCGGCTGTCTTCCGCTCGGCCGCTCATGCGATGCGTCTCGCCGTCCTTCTTGCCCTCGCCCGTCGAGACGAGGACCTCGACGACGCGGCCGACCTGCTTCTCGTTCTCTTCGAGCGAGATCCGCTCCTGCAGGGCGATCAGGCGATCGTACCGTTCCTGGACGACCTGCTTCGGGACCTGGTCGGCCATGGTCGCCGCGGGGGTGCCGGGGCGGGTCGAGTACTGGAAGGTGAAGGCCGAGGCGAACCGCGCCTGTTCGACGACACGCAGCGTCTCTTGGAAGTCCTCCTCGGTCTCGCCGGGGAAGCCGACGATGATGTCCGTCGAGATCGCCGCGTTCGGGATCTTCGCGCGCACCCGGTCGAGGATGCCGAGGAACTTCTCGGACCGGTAGGACCGGCGCATCGCGCGCAGGATGCGGTCGGAGCCGGACTGCAGCGGCATGTGCAGCTGGGGCATGACGGCCGGCGTCTCTGCCATGGCGTCGATCACGTCGTCGGTGAAGGCCGCGGGGTGCGGGCTCGTGAAGCGGATGCGCTCGAGCCCCTCGATCTGACCGGCCGCGCGCAGCAGCTTGCCGAAGGCGAGTCGGTCACCGAACTCGACGCCGTAGGAATTCACGTTCTGGCCGAGCAGCGTGACCTCGATCGCGCCCTGGTCGACGAGCGACTGGATCTCGGCGAGGACCTCGCCCGGGCGACGGTCCATCTCCTTCCCGCGGAGGGACGGGACGATGCAGAAGGTGCACGTGTTGTTGCAGCCGACGGAGATGGACACCCACCCGCTGTAGCTCGAATCGCGCTTGGTCGGCAGCGTGGAGGGGAACGTCTCGAGCGCCTCGAGGATCTCGACCTGCGCCGCATCGTTGTGGCGGGCGCGCTCGAGCAGGCTCGGCAGCGAGCCCATGTTGTGCGTGCCGAAGACGACGTCGACCCACGGCGCCTTCTCGAGGATGACGTTCTTGTCCTTCTGGGCGAGGCAGCCCCCGACGGCGATCTGCATGCCCTTGTGGCGGCGCTTGACGGATGCCAGGTGGCCCAGATTCCCGTAGAGCTTGTTGTCCGCGTTCTCACGCACGGCGCACGTGTTGATCACGACGATGTCGGCCTCTTCGCCGCCTTCCGCTGCCACATAGCCGGCGGCCTCGAGCGAGCCGGAGAGACGCTCGGAGTCGTGGACGTTCATCTGGCAGCCGTACGTGCGCACCTCATAGGTGCGACGTTGACCCGCCTCGTCGAACGCCGCGTCGGACTCGGCGATCAGGGTCGGCGCCTCGCTCGGGCGTCCCAGGTCACGGCTGGGGATGACGGTGCTCATGGTGCCTCAATTCTACGTTCGGCCCCGTAGCGCTGGATCCGGGCCCGCTGAGAGCCGCGGAACACGCCCCGATGCGAGTCGGGAGGTCAGTCGCCGTGCCGCGAGCGCATCGCATCGCCGACCGCGATGCCGATCGTCTCACCCGAGTAACCGCGCCGCTGCATGTAGCCGTAGAGCCGACGTTCCGCCGTCTGGTCGTCGAGGCCGGTCATCTGGGAGACCCGCTTGACGGCGACCTCGATCGCCCGCTCGAGTTCCTCTTCCTGGTCGTAGTCGACCAAGGCCGCCGCGATCGCATCGGCGGCGATGTGGCGGCGATGCAGCTCGCGCTCGATCGCCTGGCGGCCCTGACCCTTGCGGGCTCGCGCCGCATAGACGAGAGAGACGGCGAGGGCCTCGTCGTCGAGCAGGCCGACGCTCGCCAAGCGGTCGAGCTCGGCCTGCGCAACCGTGTCGTCGACCTCGCGCTTGCGCAGCACCTGCTCGAGCTCCCAGCGGGACATCCCCCGCCGGGCCAATTGGTGCAGCGAGACGTTCGTCGCGCGCTTGCCCGCCTTCTCACGCGCCTTCGCCGATGCGCGATCGCCCGGCCCGCTCTCGGCCGTCTCGGCGTCGGCGGCCGCGACCGCCTGCACCGCGGCGAACGCGGCCTGCGCACGCTCGCTCGGCGCGGCCCCCGGCAGATAGGCGACGGGCGCAACACCGGAGGCGCGCTTCGGACGGGGAGAACGCGAGGATTCCCGCTCGCTCCGCTCCGTTCCGGAGCGAGAGCCTCGCCCCTCGCGTTCCTCCTCGGAGGGGAAGAACCGGACCACCATGGCGGAACCCCGGCTACGCGCCCTTGCGCTGCGGCAGCTTGGCCACGTTCTGGACCTCCGCCGGCGCGTCGAGCTGTGCGGCCTCGTCTTTCACGACGCCGAGCTTGACCAGGATCTTCTTCTCGATCTCGGCCGCGATCTCGGGGTTCTGGATGAGGAAGTTGCGCGAGTTCTCTTTGCCCTGGCCGAGCTGGTCGCCCTCGTACGTGTACCAGGCACCGGACTTCTTCACGATGCCGTGCTCGACGCCGAAGTCGAGGAGGCTGCCCTCGCGCGAGATGCCGACGCCGTAGAGGATGTCGAACTCGGCCTGCTTGAAGGGCGGCGCCATCTTGTTCTTGACGACCTTGACGCGCGTGCGGTTGCCGACGGCCTCTGCGCCGTCTTTCAAGGTCTCGATGCGGCGGATGTCGAGGCGCACCGAGGCGTAGAACTTCAGTGCCTTGCCGCCCGAGGTCGTCTCGGGGCTGCCGAAGAAGACACCGACCTTCTCACGCAGCTGGTTGATGAAGATCATCGTCGTGTTGGTCGAGTTGAGTGCGCCGGTCAGCTTGCGCAGCGCCTGGGACATGAGGCGCGCCTGGAGGCCGACGTGCGAGTCGCCCATCTCGCCCTCGATCTCGGCGCGGGGCACGAGCGCGGCGACGGAGTCGATGACGATCAGGTCGATGGAGCCCGAGCGCACGAGCATGTCGGCGATCTCGAGCGCCTGCTCACCCGTGTCGGGCTGCGAGACGAGGAGCGAGTCGATGTCGACGCCGAGCTTCTTCGCGTATTCGGGGTCGAGCGCGTGCTCGGCGTCGATGAACGCGGCGATGCCGCCGGCGCGCTGCGCATTCGCGATCGCGTGCAGCGTCAGGGTCGTCTTGCCCGAGGACTCGGGGCCGTAGATCTCGACGATGCGGCCGCGCGGCAGACCACCGATGCCGAGGGCGACGTCGAGGGCGATGGACCCGGTCGGGACGACTTCGACAGGTGCCCGCTCATCGCTGCCGAGGCGCATGACGGAGCCCTTGCCGAACTGGCGGTCGATCTGCGCGAGTGCGGTCTCGAGGGCTTTCTCGCGATCGGCTGGAGTAGGCATTTCATTCCTTTCGAAAGGACGGCTGCGGTGACGTCTGCGACAGTACGCGCAGGGTCCGACATTGGCTGCCAGACCGCTCGGATCGGTGTAGAACTCCGCGATTCCGCGGCCTGTGCTGGCCGAGTCGTCGCTGGAGCCACGATAGCAACGGTCGAATCCGTGTTCGACAACCGGTCGGCGTGTCGCCTTTCGAAATTCGTATCAGCCGTGTCGGCGGCCGGGGTCCACGAGACCGACGCCGTGGCGTCGGGAGTCCGGGACATCCATCGCCTCGCACAGCGCGAACCACACGTCGCGCGGCGCCGCGCCCGCCGTGATCGCCTGCTCCCCCGTGCGGCCGCCGAACTCGAGCAGCACGAGCTCGCGCACGAGCTGGCCGCCGTAGGCGGCGCCGAACTCGTGCTCGATCGCGCGGTCGAACTCACTGAGACGCATGGTGACTCCAGGATGTGAACGACGGATGCCCCGGGCCGCAGCCCGAGGCATCCGTCGTGAAGATGAAGATCAGCGCTGGCCGATCAGCTCGCCGCCGAGACCCGCCGCGAAATCGTCCGGAATCGAGTCCGGCACGATCGACTCGAGGCCCTCGAGCACGGCGAGGCGGTCGCCCACCTCGCGCATGATGACCGAGATGGGGGTGTCCAGCGCGTCGGCGACCGAGGCGAGGATCTCGCTCGAGGCCTCTTTCTGGCCCCGCTCGACCTCGCTCAGATAGCCCAGGGCGACGCTGGCCTTGCTCGCGACTTGCCTCAGGGTGCGGCCCTTCTGCAAGCGGAAGTCCCGCAGGACATCGCCGATCTCCTGACGTACCAGAATCATTGGCGCCCCCTTCTTGATCGGCCCGCCGACTGCTCGGCCCCGGTGCGAAGCACTCGAGGCGAGCGCTTCGTGTGAAGCACTGTAGTTCACGTTCCCTGCATTCCGCTGTCGAATCTCGACCGTTGTAACGAGACCGGAACCCGGGCTATTCCTGTGTGTTGCGGATGACCGCCGCGACGGCCTCGACCACGGCCGCCGCGCGGATCGCGGCCCGGTCGCCGGAGAGCTGCAGCACCTCGACGTGCGTCGCCGCGCCGGATGCGACGCCGACGAACACCGTGCCGACCGGCCGGCCGCCCTGCGGGTCGGGGCCGGCGACGCCCGTCGTCGAGACCCCGATGTCGGCCGCGCGGCCGTCGACCGCGAGGACGACCCGCACCCGCTCGGCGAGCTGGCGCGCGACCTCGGGGTGGACCGGGCCGTGCTCGGCGAGCAGCCCGTCGTCGACGCCGACCACCGTGTGCTTGATCTGCGTCGCGTAGACGACGACGCCGCCGTTGACGACGGCCGAGGCACCGGCCGGCCGCGTGAGCTCGGCGGTCAGCTGACCGCCGGTGAGCGACTCGGCCACGGCGATCGTGAGGCCGCGTGCCGCGAGGGACGCGATGAGGGCTGCGGTGAGATCGACGGATGCCGGGGGCTGCGGCTCAGGCATCCGCGCGCCTCGCGCCCGCCGCGCGGCGCAGCTTGACGGCGTTCCAGGCGTAGTCGAGGCCGGACAGGACGGTGAGCACGAGGGCGACCGCCATCAGCACCCAGACGACCCAGTGCACCCAGGCGCCCAGCAGCACCCAGAACGGCAGCAGGGCGAGCGTGATCGCGACGCCCTGGAAGACCGTCTTGAGCTTGCCGCCCCGGCTCGCCGGGATGACCCCGCCGCGGATGACCGCGAAGCGATAGACGGTGATGCCGACCTCGCGCACGAGGATCACGATCGTGACCCACCACCACAGGTCGCCGACGATCGAGAGGCCGATCAGCGCGGCGCCCGTGAGCACCTTGTCGGCGATCGGGTCGAGCAGCTTGCCGAGCTCGGTCACGAGGCCGCGGCTGCGGGCGATCCACCCGTCGATGCCGTCGGTGGCGATGCCGATCGCGAACAGCGCGCCCGAGACCCAGCGCAGGGGCCCGTCGTGCCCGGCGTCGGCGAGCAGCAGCCAGAGGAACACCGGCGCGAACAGGATGCGGACGATCGTGATCGCGTTCGGCAGGTTCCAGTTGCTCGGCCGGGCCGGGGTGTCGGTCACGGGAACAGCCTACGGGGCGGCAGGGCGCTAGTCGCGGCCTGTGAGGCCCCAGGCGTCCTCGTCGGACTCGGCGTCGACCTCTTCCATGCCGTCGAAGTCGTCCGCGAGCGGGTCCTCGCCGTAGCGGTCGTCGTGGTCGTCGGCGGGAGCCGGCGCCGTCGGGCGATCGGACGCCGAAGCGAGCGACGCTGCGGGAGCCGAGGCCTCCCCCACGTCCTGACCGCGGATCTTCGCGAGCACACCGGGCAGCTGCTCGACCGTGACGAGCACGTCGCGCGCCTTCGAGCCCTCGGAGGGGCCGACGATCTCGCGCGACTCGAGCAGGTCCATCAGGCGGCCGGCCTTGGCGAAGCCGACGCGGAGCTTGCGCTGCAGCATCGAGGTCGAGCCGAACTGGCTCGAGACGACGAGCTCGGCGGCCGCGAGCAGCAGCTCGAGGTCGTCGCCGATGTCGGAGTCGATCTGCTTCTTCTGCTCGGCGGGCACCACGTCCTGGCGGTAGTCGGGTCGCGCCTGGCGCGTGACGTGGTCGACGACCTTCTGGATCTCGGACTCGTTGACCCAGGCCCCCTGCACGCGCAGCGGCTTGCCCGCCCCCATCGGCAGGAACAGGGCGTCGCCCTGGCCGATGAGCTTGTCGGCGCCCGGCTGGTCGAGGATGACGCGCGAGTCGGTCACCGAGCTCACGGCGAAGGCGAGACGGGACGGCACGTTGGCCTTGATCAGACCCGTGACGACGTCGACGGACGGGCGCTGCGTCGCGAGGACGAGGTGGATGCCGGAGGCGCGCGCGAGCTGCGTGATGCGCACGATCGAGTCCTCGACATCGCGCGGCGCGACCATCATGAGGTCGGCGAGCTCGTCGACGACGACGAGCAGGTACGGATACGGCTTGAGCTGCCGCTGGCTGCCCGCCGGCAGGATGATCTCGTTGCCGAGAACCGCCTTGTTGAAGTCGTCGATGTGGCGGAAGCCGAACGACGCGAGGTCGTCGTACCGCATGTCCATCTCCTTCACGACCCACTGCAGCGCTTCGGCCGCCTTCTTCGGGTTCGTGATGATGGGCGTGATGAGGTGCGGCACGCCGCCGTAGATCGTGAGCTCGACCCGCTTCGGGTCGATGAGGACCATGCGCACCTCGGTCGGCTTCGCGCGCATGAGCAGCGACGTGATCATCGAGTTCACGAACACCGACTTGCCCGCGCCGGTAGAGCCGGCGACGAGCAGGTGGGGCATCTTCGCGAGGTTCGCGACGACGAAGCCGCCGCCCACGTCCTTGCCGACGCCGATCGTCATCGGGTGCTTGCTGCCCGTCGCGGCGGCCGAGCGCAGCACGTCGCCGAGCGAGACCGTCTCGCGGTCGGTGTTCGGGATCTCGATGCCGATGGCGCTCTTGCCCGGGATCGGCGAGAGGATGCGCACCTCGCTCGAGGCGACGGCGTAGGAGAGGTTCTTCGACAGCGCCGTGACGCGCTCGACCTTGACGCCGGGGCCGAGCTCGATCTCGTACTGGGTCACCGTCGGGCCGCGCGAGAAGCCGGTGACCTTCGCGTCGACGCCGAACTGCTCGAGCACGGTCGTGATGGCGCGCACGACCTCGTCGTTGGCGGCGGAGCGGGACTTCGGCGGCGGGCCGGCCGACAGCGTGTTGGCCGAGGGCAGGACGTACGGCTTGACGGGCTCGGCCGGACGCACGACCGGTGCGGCCTCGCCGCCCTCTTCCGCATCGTCGAGCGGCAGCAGCTCGTCGACGACCGGCATCACCTCGGTCATGTTGTCGCTGCGCAGGCCGGCGCCCGGCCCCGCGACCTCGCCCGTGAAGCGCTTGACGGCCTCTTCCGCGTTCGCGAGCTCGGCGAAGACGTCGATGCCGGTGGGCTCGGCGGCCGGCGGCTCGGGCTCGGCTTCGAGGGCGGTCGCGAAACCACCCGCGGCCGGGGCGTCGCCGAAGACATCCGCCAGGGCATTCGGGCTCTCTGCGAACGAGGGGTCTTCCTCGCGCCCGCTCTTGTTGCGGCGCCACCAGGGCAGCTTGTCGGCGTCTTCCGGCTCGTCCACCCCGTCGAGCTCGACCTGCATCGTCTTGTCGACCTTGGCGGCCTTCGCCGCCTCGCGCTCTTCCTCGGTCGGCAGCGTGGCGCCGAACAGGTACGCGTAGAGCTGGTGCAGGCGCGCACCGATCTTCGTCGGCGGCGTCTTCGTGATGATGAGCAGGCTCAGCGCCAGCAGCACGATCATGAGGGCGGTCGCGCCGTACGGCGTGAGGAGGAAGCTGAAGGATGCCCCGACCATCCACCCGATGATGCCGCCGGCCTGCGCGAGCACGGGCATGCCGTCGACGGGCTGCGGGCGCGCGCTGAAGATGTGGCACATGGCCGAGACGCTGACCAGCGCGAGGACCAGGCCGATGCCGATGCGCGTGTTGTCGTGCACCGAGGACGGATGCCGGAAGAGCCACACGGCGAACACGAAGATCACGACGGGGAGCGCGAACGAGACCCGGCCGAGCAGGCCGCCGAAGGTCCAGGCGTCGAGCGCGTGCGCCCACGACGCGTTGATGAAGAACCACTCGACGACCGCGCCGGCGACGGCGAGCAGGACGAGGAAGAAGGGCAGGCCGTCGCGGCGCTCTTCCTTGGCGAGGTTCTCGGGGCCGAGGGCGCGCGCGGCGCCGCCGACGAGGTGGGCGAGGCCCATCCACGCCTTGGCGACCATCGCGTGCTCGGTGGTCTCGATGACGACCGTCTGCGTAGTCGGCAGCTTCTTCGTGGGGGCGTTCTTCGCCGCGCTCGAGCGAGCCCGCGCGTTGCCGCCGGAGCCGGAGCCGCCCGCACCGCGGGCGCGCGAAGACGACTTGGTGCTCGTGGCCATGGGGCGACCGTAGCGGAGACCTCCGACATCCCCGGGGAACGGGGGCGGAGAGTCCGCAAAGCCGAGCGCTACGCCGCTGGAAACGCGCCGTCGAGCGCCCAGGCGAGCACGCCCGGCCAGGCGCCGAAGCCATCGTTCAGGGCCAGATGGCCGCCGCCCGGGACGAGCTGGAGCGGCAGCCCGAGCGCTCCGTACTCGACCCCCGCACCGGCCGGGCAGAAGGGGTCGAGATCCGAGGCCACGAGCACCGCCTCGCGCGCACCGGTGCGCCAGGCATCCGTCGGCCGCACGGCGAAGTCGCCCACGACGGTGGGCTCGATGACGGATGCCGCGGGCGGCGCGACGAGAAGCAGCCGGTCCGCTTCGAGCGCCGGGTCGAGCTGGGCCGCGCGCAGCCACAGCGCGCACGCGAGGCTGTGGCAGATCACCGTGAGCGGCCCGGCGCCCTCGAGCGCTGCGATCTCGGTGCGCAGGGCGGCGAGCCACTCGTCGAGCCGCGGCGCATCGGCATCCGGCAGCTGCGGGTACCGCACCAGCTCACCGCGCGCCACCAGTTCGTCGTGCAGGTGGCGCTGCCAGTGTCCCTCCGGCCGGTGGTTCTCCCAGCCGTGGAGGATCAGGAACGCCACGGCGCCTACGCCTCGATGACCAGCGGCACGATCATCGGGCGGCGGCGGTAGCTCGTGTTCACCCAGCGGCCGACCGTGCGGCGCACGGCCTGCGTCAGCGCGTGGTTGTCGCGCACGCCGTTGCCCGCGGCCTCCCGCAGCGCCGCCGCGATCTTCGGCTTGACGTCGTCGAACACGGCGTCGTCCTCGGCGAAGCCGCGCGCGTGGATCTCGGGGCCGGCCACGATCTTCCCCGTCGCCGCCTCGACGACGACGATGACCGAGATGAAGCCCTCTTCGCCGAGGATGCGGCGGTCCTTGAGGTCGGCGTCCGTGATCTCGCCGACGCTCGAGCCGTCGACATAGACGAAGCCGATGTCGAGCTGGCCGACGACGCGGGCCTCGCCTTCCTTGAGGTCCACGACGGTGCCGTTCTCGGCGAGGATCGTGTTCTCGGCGGGGATGCCGGTCTGCTGCGCGAGCTTCGCGCTCGCGTAGAGGTGGCGCTGCTCGCCGTGCACGGGCATGACGAACTTCGGCCTCAGGATGTTGTAGCAGTACAGCAGCTCACCCGCGGCCGCGTGCCCCGAGACGTGCACCTTGGCGTTGCCCTTGTGCACGACCGTCGCGCCGAGCTTCGTGAGCCCGTCGATCACGCGGTAGACCGAGTTCTCGTTCCCGGGGATCAGGCTGGAGGCGAGGATGACGGTGTCGCCCGCCCCGAGCTCGATCTGGTGGTCGAGGTTCGCCATGCGCGCGAGCACGGCCATCGGCTCGCCCTGCGACCCCGTCGACATGAAGACGACCTGGTCGTCGGGCAGCTCGGCGGCGTGCTTGTAGTCGATCAGCACGCCCTCGGGCACCTTGAGGTAGCCGAGGTCGGCGGCGATGCCCATGTTCTTGACCATCGAGCGGCCGAGCAGCGCGACGCGGCGCCCGTTGGCGGCCGCGGCGTCGAGCACCTGCTGCACGCGGTGCACGTGGCTCGAGAAGCTCGCGACGACGACGCGGCGGGGCGCCTTCGCGATGACGCTCTCGATGACCGGGCCGATCTCGCGCTCGAGCGGCGTGAAGCCCGGGACGTCGGCGTTGGTCGAGTCGGGCAGGAACAGGTCGACGCCGTTCTCGCCGAGGCGCGCGAACGCGCGCAGGTCGGTCAGGCGGCCGTCGAGCGGCAGCTGGTCCATCTTGAAGTCGCCCGTGTGCAGCACCACGCCGGCCCACGTGGTGATGGCGACGGCCAGCGCGTCGGGGATCGAGTGGTTGACCGCGATGAACTCGAGCGTGAACGGGCCGGAGGTGATGACCTCGCCCTCCTTCACGACCTGCGTGCGCGGCTTGATGCGGTGCTCCTTGAGCTTCGCCTCGACGAGCGCGAGCGTGAGGCCGGAGCCGATGAGCGGGATGTCGTTCCGCAGCTTCAAGAGATAGGGCACCGCGCCGATGTGGTCCTCGTGGCCGTGCGTCAGCACGACGCCGATCACGTCGGAGAGGCGGTCTCGGATCGGCCCGAAGTCGGGCAGGATCAGGTCGACGCCGGGCTGGTCGGGGTCGGGGAACAGCACTCCGCAGTCGACGATCAGGATCTTGCCGTCGATCTCGTAGACCGTCATGTTCCGCCCGACCTCACCGACTCCGCCGGTGGGGAAGACACGCAGGGTGCCCTTCTCGAGAGCGGGCGGGGCAAAGACGGCTGCTGCCATGTGTCCTTCTTGTCTGGAACGGATGCCTGAGCCGGCGGGCTCAGCGCGTGGCGCCCGCGACCTTCGGCAGGGCGCCGCCCGCGGCCGCGTTGCGGTCGGGGCGGAAGTTGCTGAAGTCGACGCCTTCGACGCCGTGGACGAGGCTCAGCTCGTCCTCGATGATCGCCGCCTCGGCGTCCTCCGGGCCGACGAGCGGCAGGCGCACCCGCGGCGACTCGATGCGGCCGAGGCCGTGCAGGATGTACTTCACCGCGACGGTGCCGGGGACGTGGGTCATGGTCGCGCGCACGAGCGGCTCGAGGAGCTTGTGCTGCTCGGTCGCAGTCGTCAGATCGCCGCGGTTCACGGCATCCACGATCGTGCGGTACGGCTTCGCCGTGATGTTCGACGTCGTGCCGACCAGGCCGACGGCGCCGATCGCGAGGTGCGGCAGCACGTTGGCGTCGTCGCCCGAGAAGTACAGCAGGTCGGTGTTGTTGAGCACACGGCTGACCTCGGAGAAGACGCCCTTCGCGTCTTTGACGCCGCGGATGTTCGGGTGCTTCGACGCGCGCACGAGGGTCTCGTAGCTGAGCGCCGTGCCGGTGCGGCCGGGGATGTCGTAGAGCAGCACCGGCAGCTCGGTCGCGTCGGCGACGAGGCGGAAGTGCGTGAGGACGCCGGCCTGCGTGGGCTTGTTGTAGTACGGCGTGACGATCATGATGCCGTCGATGCCGAGCTTCTCGCTCTTCTTGTAGAGCTGGATCGCATGGGCGGTCTCGTTCGAGCCGCCGCCCTGGATGATCTTGGCGCGACCGCCCGCGGCGTCCTTCGCGACCTCGATGAGCCGCAGCTTCTCGGCGTCGGTCAGCGTCGAGGTCTCACCCGTCGTGCCCGAGATGATGAGGCCGTCGCAGCCGTTCGTGACCGTGTGGTCGACGTGCTTCTCGAACCCGGCCCAGTCCACTTCGCCGTCGGCGGTCATGGGCGTGACCAGGGCGGTGAGCACCTGGCCGAACGGGTTCTCCGGGGTCGACATGCCTCTCAGGCTACCGGTTCGGACCCGTCGCCGTACGCGTCACGGTTCGTCACATCGACGTCTGTGATTGCCGCGCCGACGTAACCTGACAGCCTTATGCCCGCCTCCGCCGCCATCCTCGTCGTCGTCGCCCTCGTGGCCGTCTCGACGGTCATCGGGCTGGTCTGGAAACGCCGCACCGGCAGCGTCGCGGCCGTCGAGGCGGAGAAGGCGGACATCGTGACGGCGGCGGATGTCCGCACCGACGCCCCCTTCGGCGTTCGCGCCACCCTGCTGCAGTTCTCGACCGAGTTCTGCGCCTACTGCCCCTCGACGCGCCGTGTCCTGGGCGCACTCGCCGAGCGCACCGACGGCGTCGCCCACGTGGACGTCGACCTGACGCACTCCCCCGACCTCGCCCAGCGCTTCAACGTGCTCCAGACGCCGACGACGCTGCTGCTCGACGGCGACGGGGTCGTGCGGGCGCGCATCGGCGGTGCGCCGAAGCCCACCGAGCTCGAGGCATCCCTCGCGTCAATTCTGAATGGAGACGACCGTGTCGCAGCCTGACCTCCGCGCACTCCCCGGCCAGCGGGGCATCGACCCGCGCGGCCCGCGCTTCTCCGCCGGGATCACCGCGGTGCTGCTGCTCGTCGACATCGTGCTCGGGCTCACGGGCGCGACCCTCGCCGCCTGGATCCTGCTGCTCTTCATCGCGCTGATGTTCCTCTGGGGCGCCGCGGCCGGCGTGCAGAGGCACCCCTACGGCGCGATCTTCCGCACGCTCGTGCGCCCGCGCCTCGCCGCCCCGACCGAGCTCGAGAACCCGGTGCCGCCGACCTTCGCCCAGCTCGTCGGCCTGATCATCACCGGCCTCGGCGTCATCCTCGGCGTCTGGTTCCCGGTCATCGTGATCATCGCCGCCGCGTTCGCCTTCGTCGCGGCGTTCCTCAACTCGGTGTTCGGCTACTGCCTCGGCTGCCAGATGTACCTGATCGGGGTGCGCGCCGGGCTGCTGGGACGCGGCCCGAAGACTGCCGCGTAACCCCTGCGGCTCCTAGGCTGAGCAGCGGACCGCCCTCGCGGAGCGCGGCCACAGACCCCTAGGAGGCACTCCATGGCTCTCACGAGCGAAGCATCCGCCGTCTGGAACGGCGACCTGCCCCACGGCAGCGGAAGCATCTCCCTCGAATCGTCCAAGCTCGCGACCTTCTCCTACAACTGGAAGGCCCGTTCGGAAGGCGAGAACGGCGTCTCGACCCCCGAGGAGCTGCTCGCTGCGGCTCACGCGGGCTGCTTCGCGATGGCGTTCTCGAACGAGCTCGCGACCGCGGGCCACACCGCGACCCGCGTCTCGGCATCCGCCGCCGTCACCTTCGACATCGCCAAGGGCGGCATCACCGGCAGCCACCTCAACGTCAACGCCGAGGTCCCCGGAATCTCCGAGGAGGCGTTCCAGACCATCGCGGCCGCCGCCAAGGCGGGCTGCCCCGTCTCGAAGGCGCTCGCCGGCATCGAGATCACCCTCGAGGCGACCCTGGTCTGACGCCGATCCCGGCTGCGGGGCACATTTCCTCCTGCCGGGCATATGCCATCGGCCCGGAGGATGTGCCCCGCAGTGGGAAATGTGCCCGTCAGTCGGGATGCGCCCGGAGCGCGCGTCAGTACCGCAGCAGCGCGAAGGCCTCGATGCCGCGCTCCTCGAGCTTGGCGCGGCCGCCCAGCCCGTCGAGCTCGAGGGCGACGGCGAAGCCGGCGACCTGCCAGCCGGCGCGCTCGATGAGGTTCGCGGCAGCCAGAGCGGTTCCGCCGGTCGCGAGCACGTCGTCGACGATGAGCACCCGGCTTCCCTCCGGCAGCTGGTCGACGTGCACCTCGAGAGCGGCCGTGCCGTATTCGAGGGCGTACTCCTGGCTCAGCACCGGGCGCGGCAGCTTGCCCGCCTTGCGCACGCTCAGCACGCCCGCACCGGACACGACCGAGGCCGCGCCGGCGATCAGGAAGCCGCGCGCCTCGAGGCCGCCGATGTGATCGAAGCGGCCCGTGAACGGGTCGGTCAGCGCCTTCGCGAGCGCCCGCAGCGCGGGCCCGTCGGCGAACACCGGGGTGAGATCGCGGAAGGTCACGCCGTGCACGGGGAAATCCGGGATCGCGGTGATGAGGCGGTCGACGAGGGCGGCTTCGGGGCTCATGCTCACGAAGGAAGCCTAGGCGCGCTCCCCGCGCTCGAGCTTGATCGCCTCGCGCAGCGCCCAGCGCGCCCGGCGGCGGTCGCCGGAGGCGTCGTAGGCGAGCCCGAGGCGGAACCAGGCGCGCCAGCTCTCGGGGGCGGCCTCGACCTCGGCCGCGTACTTCGGGAACTCGGCGTCGGCGGCCGCGCGGACGGCCCGGCCCGAGGGCAGGGTCTCGGTCTGCTCGGGCAGGCCGCCTTCGGCATCCAGCCGCTTCACGAGCCGTTCGGTGCCCCAGCCGAACGCGAGCTCGCGCCACAGCGCCCACACGCCGACGAGCGGGAACACGATGAGCGCCGAACCGGCGATCACGCCGAGCGCCGAACCGGCCTCGAACAGCAGGATCGCGCGCTGGCCCGCGATGACGATGTAGAGCAGGAGGAGCAGCGCCATGAGCAGCGCCGCGAAGCGATTCTTCATCGAGCGGCCGGCGCGACCCCGAGGTCGATCAGCGCGTCGAGCCCGACGGTGAGGCCCGTGCGCTCGGCTGCGGCGCGGACGGCGAGCAGGATGCCCGCCGAATAGGCGCTCGGGCTGATCACGTTGTGCGCGATGGTGAGCGTCTCGCCGTCGGCGCCGAACACGACCTCCTGCCTGGCCGAGACACCCGGCAGGCGCAGGCTGTGGATCGGCACGCTGCCGACCTGCTGGCCCCGCGCGCGCTGGTCGACGTGCGGGGCGGAGACGGGTCCGAGCCCGGCGCGCGCCGCCTGGATCAGCTCGGCCGTGCGCACGGCCGTGCCCGACGGCGAGTCGACCTTCGCGGCGCCGTGGGTCTCGACGATCTCGACGGCGTCGAAGAACCTGCTCGCCGCGGCGGCGAAGGCGGTGCCGAGCGCGCTGCCGAGGGAGAAGTTGGGGATGACGACGACACCGCGCTCGGGCTGCTGCGCGAGCGTCGCGCCGAGGGCCGAGAGCCGCTCCGCGGACCAGCCCGAGGTGCCGACGACGACGTTGCGGCCGTGCGCGATCGCGAACTCGACGACGCCCTGACTCACGTGCGGCAGCGTGGTGTCGAGGACGACGTCGGCCGAGGCATCCGCGGGGCCCAGCATCGCCTCGAGAGGGCTCTTCGAATCGAGCCGCGCGACCAGCTCGAAGCCCTCGGCCCGCTCGAGCAGCGCCGCCGCCGCCGAGCCCAATTTGCCGGTCGCCCCGACCACTGCCACGCGGATCGTCATGCTTCCAACCCTAATGTTGGGAAGGTGCGCTTCGAATCCGTGCCGGTCGCCGACGACCGCGCCCAGACCCTGCTGACCGAGTACTTCGCCTACCGCGCCGCCGGCTTCCCCACGCCCGGCGGCTACGTCACGCACATGCCGCCCGCGACGGCCTTCACTCCCCCGACCGGCGAGTTCCTGCTCGCCGTGGCGGACGGAGACGAGGATGCCGGCGAGGCCCTCGGCTGCGGCGCGATCCGACGCCTGCCCGACGACGTGCTCGACGGCGCGCCCAGCGGTGTCTGGGAGGTCAAGCACCTCTGGCTGCGCGAGGCCGCGCGCGGCGCCGGCACCGGCCGCGCCCTGCTCGCCGAACTCGAGCGGCGCGCGGCCGCCTACGGTGCGCAGACGATCGTGCTCGACACCAACGCGAGCCTCGTCGCGGCGAACGCGCTCTACGTCTCGAGCGGCTACCGCTCGGTCTCCGCGTACAACGACAACGGCAACGCGACGACGTGGTACCGGAAGGACCTCGGCTAGCCCCTGCTCAGAACGGCAGCGTGTCGGGCAGCCCCGTGCGCAGCTCGGCGGGCAGGTGCGCCATGTCGTTGAAGACGATCAGCTCGGGCTTCTTCGCGGGGCGGTGCCGGATGACGGTGAGCGACGCGTTGCCCGCGTTGAGGCCGAGCCAGCGCCAGGTCGGGGCGTCCATCACCTCGCGCACGAACCACGCGACCACGAAGTTGTGCGTGATCAGCAGGTCGTGACGGTCGGCCCGCGACGGCGCGAGGAACTCGGCGACGGCGTCGTCCATCTGGGCCCTGCCCGCTTCCTGACGGGCTTCGCTGATGCCGTGGAAGAAGGTCTCGAACGACTTCGGCAGCCCCGGCTCGGGCCCCGAGGGGATGCAGTCGAAGAGCAGGTTGGACGGCTCGGGCTGCACCGCGGGCAGCCGGTCGGCGAGCACGCGAGCCGTCTGCTCGCCGCGCGTGAGCGGCGAGTGGTAGGCGCCCGTGAACGGCACGCCGCCGAGTCGGTCCGCGAGCAGGCGGACCTGGCGCACGCCGCGCGGCGAGAGCGGGCCGTCGTCCATGCCGTGCTCGGCGTCGATCTGCTCACCGTGGCGGACGAGGTAGAGGTAGTGCGTCATCGCGCCGCCCCGCCCCCGAAGCCGAGGCCCGCGAACGCGTCGGCATCGACGTCGCCGACCGCCGCGAGCGTTATCGGCGTCTCGGTGAGCACCTCGGCCAGCTCGCGCACGTCCGCGGCGGTGACGAGCGCGAGGCGGCGCAGGCTCTCGTCGAGGTCGGCGAACTCGCCGAGGCTGATCTCGGCGCGCCCCAGGCGTGTCATGCGCGTGTCCGAATCCTCGAGGGCGAGGGCCGAGGCGCCCGAGAGCTGACCGGATGCCCGGCGCAGCTCCTCCCCCGTGATGCCGTGCTCGGCCAGGCGGCGCAGCTCGTCGCGCGCGATCTCGGCGACCTGCGGCGCCTTGTGCGGCGCGCACCCCGCGTAGATGCCGAAGAGACCGGCGTCGGAGAAGGCGCCGGCGAAGGAGTAGACGGAGTAGGCGAGGCCGCGGCGCTCGCGGATCTCCTGGAAGAGGCGGCTCGACATCCCGCCGCCCAAGACCGAATTGAGCACCGCGAGGGCGAACCTGCGCTCGTCCGTCGCGATCAGGCCGGGCATGCCGAGGAACAGGTTCACCTGCTCGACCGGGCGCTGCACCGTGACCACGCAGGCCCGGTACCCGAGATCGGCTGCTTCCAACGCGCGACGCGGAGCGGGGGCGGCGGATGCCTGCTCGCCGCGGGCGAGCGCGGCCGCAGCGTCCCGCACGAACAGCTCGTGGTCGACGGCGCCGGCCGCGGTGATCACGATGTTCTCGGGCCGGTAGTTCTCGCGGTAATGCGCCCAGACGCCCTCACGCGTCGCGGCGCGGATCGTCTGCGGGTCGCCGCCGATGGGCCGGCCGAGCGGATGCCCGTCGAGCACGGCCTGGTACAGCCGCTCGCTCGCGACGCTCGCCGGGTCGTCGTCGGACATGGCGAGCTCCTCCAGGATCACCTGGCGCTCGTTGTCGAACTCGTCGGGGTCGATCAGGCTCGAGGTGAGCATGTCGCCGATGACCTCGACGGCCATCGGCAGGTCCTTGTCCTGCACTTTGGCGTAGTAGCAGGTGTATTCCTTGCTCGTCGCCGCGTTGTGCTCGCCCCCGACCGCGTCGAACGAGACCGCGATGTCGAGGGCGGAGCGCGTCGGAGTGCCTTTGAAGAGCAGGTGCTCGAGGAAGTGCGTCGAGCCGTAGGTCGCCGAGTGCGCCGGGTCGGCGCCCGTCTCGTCGCGCGAGCCGACCGTCACCCAGAAGCCGACCGTGACGCTGCGCGCACCCGGCACCCGCTCGCTCAGCACGCGCGCGCCGTTCGGCAGCACGGTGCGCCGCACGAGAGCGTCGCCGGATGCCGCGAACGCCAGCTCGGGGGCGTCGAGCGGCAGGGGCACGGCTCCGTTCATCACTGCCACTTTAGGCGCACCGACGGGGCCGCCGAGGCCTGATGTCGGGGCCCTTTCCGGCCTCGGCGACACGCGTGGACGTTCTGTCCTCGCAAAGGGGGACGCCGTGCTGGGCATGGATATACTCCGACCTGAGCGCCACCCCGCAATCCGCTCACAAACCCCTGCAATCCTTACGCCAGCCCCTCCCCCCGAAGGACTTGCCGCATGATCCCCACGGTTCTTCAGCACCGCCCCCCGGCACCGTCGAAACTCAAGATCCTCGACGTCGCAGACCGGCTGTTCTACAGCCAGGGCATCCACACGATCGGCGTCGATCGGATCATCACCGAGGCCCAGGTCACCAAGGCGACCTTCTACAAGCACTACCGCTCGAAGGACCTGCTGATCGTGGCCTACGTCGAGGGCCGCCACCTGCGCACCAAGTACCTCGTCGACGAGGCGCGCGCCCAGCTCTGCGACCCCGCCGACGTGCTGCGCGCCCTCGCGGCGCTCATCGGCCGCACGGCCACGCGGCCGGGCTTCCACGGCTGCCCCTTCATCAACGCCGCGGCGCAGTTCGGCGACGCCGAGCACCCGGTGCGCACGGCGGTCGGTCGACACCGCACCTGGGAGCGGGCGCTCATCACCGAGCTGGTGACCGAGCTCGGCCACCCCGATCGCGACGACGCCGTCGACGACCTCATCCTGTTCCGCGACGGCGCCCTCTCGGGCAGCAACGTCGGCGACCCCGTGCTCGCGCACCGCGCGCTCGCCCGCGCCGTCGAGCGCGTCATCGCGGAGGCCGACTCGGGCACGGCGACGATCCGCCTCACGGCCTGACCGCTCGACCCTCGGCCGGCGCTCAGCGCTGCGCTTCCACCGCCCGGTCGAGCTCGAGCATCTCCGCCCGCGTCAGCCGCACCGCGGCGGAGTCCATGAGCGGGTCGATCTGCTCCGGGCGCGTGACGTGCACCACGGGTGCGACGACACCGCGCTTCGCGAGCAGCCAGGCGAGCTGGGTCATCGCCGGTGCGATGCCGAGTTCCGCGGACACGCGGTCGAGCGCCAGGGCGATGCGATGCTCGCGGCCGCGGCCCGCGAGGACCTCGGTCGCCCTCTGGCATCCTCGTGTCGCCGCCCTCGGCTCGTCCGAGTCGCTGGGGCGGTCGGGCCGTGCACCACGGGTCCAGCCGGCCAGCACCTTCTGCGGCAGCGAGGGGCGCGTCAGCGCGAGGGTGAGGGGCGTCGCATCGGGCAGGATGCCGAGCTGCTGCGCGGCCGCGATCATCCTCAGCTCCGCGAGCTCGCTCGGGCGGCTCGTGACGTCCCACCCCGCACGCACGGCGACGATGCGCGCAAGGCCGTCGCCGGCGAGGACGCGGGCCTCGATGAGCCCCGCACCGGTCACGCCGTCGGCGCCCGCGAACCGGATCTTGCCCGCCGCGACGAGCTCGTCGACCGCACCGAGGCGCTGATCGAGCGTCAGGTCCTGCCCGCGCAGATCGAGCGTCAGGAGGTCGATGTGGTCGAGACGCAGCCGACGCAGCGCGGCCTCGACGGAGCGCACGATGCGGGCGCCCCCGGTGGCACGGCCGCCGTCGCGCTCGGGCGAGGGCGTGAGCACGGTGACGACCTTCGCCGGCCGGTTCGCCTGCAGCCAGGCGCCGACGATCTGCTGGCTGCGCCCCGAGCCGTCCTCGTCGACGACGTCGTAGAGGGCGCCGCCGCGCGCCGCGAAGCGCTGCAGCACCCGGGCCGCCGCGTCCTCGTCGACGACCGCGAGGCGCCCGGTGCCGAGGGCGAAGGGGTAGAGCGCGAGGTCGGTCTCGCCGAGCCGCCGCTCCGCGACGATCGACACCGGCCGGGTGCGGGCCGCATCGTCGACGGCGAAGAGCCGGTCGGCGTCCTCCCTGTGGTCGAGTGCGACGCCGCGGGGCGCCCGTCGCGCGTGGGGGTGCGCAGCACGAGACATGTCGTCGTTCATCGTTCCCCCTGACGCCTTCCGTGGCGGGTCGGTCGCACCCCGCCGTCCGGCTGAGATTAATTCATCCGGCCGGATCGCTTCGGCCGCACTCGACAATCGTTAGCAAAGGTTCCTGTTGGCGACACATTCCCTGGGTCAAACAACACTCATGTGATTCGCGACGTGCAAAAAAGACCGCGCGGTCGGGGTGAGACGACGGATGCCCGCCCCGAAGTCCGGGGCGGGCATCCGCATGCAGGAATCGCGCTGCGCGAGGGTTACTCGGCGGCAGCCTCCGCGGCGGGCGCCTCGGCCTCGGCCTCGGCGATCACCGGCGCGAGCGAGAGCTTGCCGCGGTCGTCGACCTTGGTGATCTCGACCAGGATCTTCTGCCCGACGCCGAGGACGTCCTCGACGTTGTCCACGCGCTTGCCGCCGGCGAGCTTCCGCACCTCGGAGATGTGCAGCAGGCCGTCCTTGCCGGGCAGCAGCGAGACGAAGGCGCCGAAGGTCGCGATCTTGACGACCGTGCCCAGGAACTGCTCGCCGACCTCGGGGTTGGTCGGGTTGGCGATCGCGTTCACCGCGGCGCGGGCGGCCTCGGCCGAGGGGCCGTCGGTCGCGCCGATGTACACGGTGCCGTCCTCCTCGATCGAGATCTCGGCACCGGTCTCGTCCTGGATGCCGTTGATCGTCTTGCCCTTCGGGCCGATCAGCTCGCCGATCTTGTCGACGGGGATCTGGACGCTGATCACGCGCGGCGCGGTCGGGGCCATCTCGTCGGGGCCGTCGATCGCCTGGTTCAGCACACCCAGGATCGTGATGCGGGCGTCGTGCGCCTGCTGCAGCGCGCCGGCGAGGACCGACGAGGGGATGCCGTCGAGCTTGGTGTCGAGCTGGATCGCCGTGACGAACTCGGAGGTGCCCGCCACCTTGAAGTCCATGTCGCCCAGCGCGTCCTCGGCGCCGAGGATGTCGGTCAGCGCCGCGTACTTCGTCTCGCCGTCGACCGTCTCGGAGATGAGGCCCATCGCGATGCCCGCGACCGGCGCCTTCAGCGGCACACCGGCGTTGAGCAGCGACAGCGTCGAGGCGCAGACCGAGCCCATCGACGTCGAGCCGTTGGAGCCGAGAGCCTCGGACACCTGGCGGATCGCGTAGGGGAACTCGTCGCGCTTCGGCAGCACCGGGACGAGCGCGCGCTCGGCGAGGAAGCCGTGGCCGATCTCGCGGCGCTTCGGGCTGCCCACACGGCCGGTCTCACCGGTCGAGTAGGGCGGGAAGTTGTAGTGGTGGATGTAGCGCTTGCTCGTGATCGGGGCGAGCGAGTCGATCTGCTGCTCCATCTTGAGCATGTTCAGCGTGGTGACGCCCAGGATCTGGGTCTCGCCGCGCTGGAAGATCGCCGAGCCGTGGACGCGCGGGATGACCTGCACCTCGGCGTCGAGCGGGCGGATGTCGCGCAGGCCGCGGCCGTCGATGCGGACGCCCTCGGCGAGCACGCGACCGCGCATGACCTTCTTGGTGACCGACTTGTAGGCGGCCGAGACCTCGGACAGAGCCGACTCGGGCAGCTCGCCCGCCTCGACCTTGGCCGCGACGGCCTCCTTCACGCGGGCCTTGAGCGCGTCATCCGCGTTCTGACGCTCGATCTTGTCGGCGATCTGGTAGATCGGGCCGAGCTCGGCGAGCGCGAGCGCCTCGACGGCGGCGTAGGTCGTCTCGGTGTAGGGCAGGAAGACCGGGTAGTCCTGCACCTCCTTCGCCGACTGCGCGGCGAGCGAGGCCTGCGCCTCGACGAGGGTCTTGAGGAACGGCTTGGCGGCCTCGAGGCCCTGGGCGACGACGTCCTCGGAGGGCTTGGTCGCGCCGGCCTGAATGAGGTCCCAGCTGTGCTCGGTGGCCTCGGCCTCGACCATCATGATCGCGACGTCCTCGTTGCCGGCGGCGTCGGTGACGACACGGCCCGCGACGACGATGTCGAACACGGCGTTCTCGAGCTGCGAGTGCTTCGGGAAGGCGACCCACTGGTTGTCGATGAGCGCGAGGCGGACACCCGCGATCGGGCCGCTGAACGGCAGGCCCGAGATCTGGGTCGAGGCCGACGCGGCGTTGATCGCGAGGGCGTCGTAGAACTCGTCCGGAGCGATCGAGAGGACCGTGATGACGATCTGCACCTCGTTGCGGATGCCGTCGGCGAACGACGGGCGCAGGGGGCGGTCGATGAGACGGCAGACGAGGATCGCCTCGGTCGAGGGGCGGCCCTCGCGGCGGAAGAACGAGCCGGGGATCTTGCC
>WQZN01000026.1 GCA_009780695.1 Microbacteriaceae bacterium | reverse complement strand
CTGCAGCAGGCCTGTCCGGCGCCGGTCGATGCGACCGTGAGCCAGCCGGCCACGACCGTGGCGACGCTGACCGACACGCTCGGCAACGTGTACAGGGCGGCTCTGCCGGCGATCGCGATCGCCTACCCCGACTGGAACCGCACGACCGGCTATGCCGCGGGCGACCGCGTCAGCTATCTCGGCGTGAGCTGGCAGGCGACCGGGGCGGTCACCGGCCAGGCGCCCGGCAAGGGGAAGTTCTGGGTTCAGATCGACACCGTCGGCTACCCCCTGTGGACCACCGGCGGCAAGTACGCGACCGGTGATCGCGTCGCCTACCAGGGCCAGATCTGGGAGGCCACGCAGCAGGCCAACGGCCAGACGCCCGGCAAGGGCAAGTTCTGGGTCGCGGTCGACGCGACGGAGTAGTCGAACGCAGTGAGAGCCGGTCGCGGCCCCGGGAACCCGGGGCTGCGACCGGCTCTCGCGTGCAGGCGCCTGCACGCGAAAACCCCGGTCGGAATTGCTTCTGACCGGGGTTTCTGTGCGTGGACCCTAGGGGATTCGAACCCCTGACCTTCTCATTGCGAACGAGACGCGCTACCAACTGCGCCAAGGGCCCAAGTGCTCGAAAAGACTATCACGGGCCGCAGGGCGGTCTTGACCATGCGCCGACCGGCCCCGTCCTGGCGGTTGCGGATGGGCATCCGCCAAGAACGGGCCGGTCGCGGGGCATCCGCGATGAGCGGAACGTCACCAGGCGTAGTCCTCCGGGGCGGTCTTGTAGCCCGGGAACAGCTCGTCGAGACGGGCGAGCGCCACAGCATCCAGCCGCACCTCGAGGGCGCCGATCGCGCTGTTCAGCTGCTCGAGCGTGCGCGGGCCGACGATCGGGCCGGTGACGGCGGGCTGGTGCAGCAGCCAGGCGAGCCCGAGCTGAGCGGCCTCGACGCCGAGTTCGCGGGCGAAGTCCTCGTAAGCCTCGAGCTGGGCGCGGTTCGCGACGGTCGCGTCGGCCGATCGCCCGGTGCCGCGGCGCGCGGCATCCGCCTGCTTCGCGATCACGCCGCCCAGGGCGCCGCCCTGCAGCGGCGACCAGGGGATGACGCCGAGGCCGTAGTGCTGCGCGGCCGGGATGACCTCGCGCTCGATGTCGCGCTGCAGCAGGTTGTAGATCGACTGCTCGCTCACGAGGCCGACGAAGTGCCGCGAGCGCGCCGCCTCCTGCGCCTGGGCGATGTGCCAGCCGGCGAAGTTGCTCGAGCCCGCGTAGAGCACCTTGCCCTGCGCGACGGCGGTCTCGACGGCCTGCCAGATCTCGTCCCACGGGGTGCCGCGGTCGACGTGGTGGAACTGGATCAGGTCGATGTGGTCGGTCTGCAGGCGCTGCAGGCTCGCGTCGATCGCGCCGCGGATGTTGAAGGCCGAGAGTCGGCCGCCGTTGGGGTAGCCATTCCACATGTCGCCGTAGAGCTTCGTGGCGAGCACGGTGCGCTCGCGCCGGCCATCGCCCTGCGCGAACCACGTGCCGACGATCTCCTCGGTGTGGCCGCGGTGCTCGGCGCCGCCGTAGACGTTGGCGGTGTCGAAGAAGTTGACGCCCTGGTCGCGCGCCGCGTCCATGATCGTGTGCGAGTCGGCCTCGCTCGTCTGCGGGCCGAAGTTCATCGTGCCGAGGACGATGCGGGAGACGGACAGGCCGGAGCGGCCGAGGTCGGTGTAATCCATGAGCCCAGCCTGCCGTGCATCGCAACGATTCGACCCCATGGATCGCCAATGATTCGATGCGGCCCCGCGATGGGCGCGGCGGGGATGTCGCGGCTACGGCGCAGCGGGCGCCCCCGCGGCCCTCAGATAGTCTTCGGCCTCGTCCTCGGCCATCACGGTCATGCCGCGGATGCCGTGCGCCGAGCGCGTCAGCGCGTCGATCCACACCTTGTTGAGCTTCGGCGGCTTCGAGCCGTGGAACTGGAACACGAGCGGGGTGGTCGGCGAGATCCACAGGCTGACGCGGCCCGAGCCGCGCTCCGCCGGGACCATCCAGTTCAGGAGGAACGATTCCTGTACGCGCAGCTTCGCCGCGAGCGCGATCTTGAGGTGGGCCAGAGTCCGTTCGTCGAACTCGTAGCCCTCGGTCGAGCCGTAGATCAGTAGTGCCACGGGTTCAGCGTCGCGGCGCGCCGCACCGTGGCCAAAGCGGCGGGACGGATGACGCATCCGCTGTCCGCTGCGCGCACGGTGCCGCGGGTACCTCGAGAACCGCGGCTCAGCCGCGCACGGTCGCGCCCGGCGTCTCGCCGAAGCGCGCCCGGTACAGCGCCGCGAACCGGCCCGCGTTCGCAAAGCCCCAGTGCCGGGCGACGTCGACGACGCGCGCGTCGCCGTCGAGCTCGAGCAGCTCGTGGCGCGCGGCATCCAGCCGCACCTCGCGCAGATAGGCGGTCGGCGTCGTGCCGAGCGTGCGCTGGAACCCGAGCTGGAGGGCGCGCACCGACAGGCGCGCGGCCGCCGCGACCTGCGCGATCGTGAGCGGCCGGTCGGCGTTGTCGTCGATGAAGGCCTTCGCGCGACGGATCGCCGAGGACGCGATGAAGTCGGTCGCGCGCGCCGCCTGGACGACCTCGATCGGGAACGCCGCGAGCGCGGCGGTCACGACGGTCTCGAGCGTCGCGACGCGGATCGCCTCGTTGCCGAACACCTCGGGCGAGCGCATGACGCTGTTCCAGGCGTAGTTCGCCGTGTGCAGCCAGTGGGCGCGGAGCGCGGGGGAGGACGGCGCGTTGCCGCCGAAGCGGAGGCGGACGCGATCGGCCCCGGTCTGCAGAGCGGCGGCGCGTTTCAGGGTGTCCATGCCGATGTTGACCGTGAGCAGGTCGAGCTGTTCCGAGCGCGAGCCGCCGGGGCCGGGGGTGAACAGGAACGGCTGCGAGGCATCCATCTGCGTGCCGTTCGACTCGACGGCGTAGCGGCCCTTCAGCAGGATGCCGAAGGTCGCGACGCCGTCGAAGTCGACCGCGATGTCGGTGCGCGACGAGATCTTGAAGCGGGTGAAGTTCACGTCATCGACGCCGCGCGACAGGTGCTCGTAGTGGAACGCGCCGCGCGAGTCGCGCAGCTCCGCCTTCGGATACACCCGTCGCACGATGTCCTCGGCTTCGCCGATGTCGTCGGCGGTGAAGGACTCGTCGATGATCACAGTGCGGGAAGATCGCCCTGATCGCCCGGCGGCGGCGTGTCCATGCTGTTCCGGGCCTCGAAGGTGAGGTCGCAGCTCGGGCAGTAGGCGGCTGCCGCGCGGGAGACCAGCGCCCCTCCGCAGATCGGGCAGTCGCCCTGCTGGTCGACGTCCGTGTCAGTCATTCCGCTCGTCCCTTCGCATTCGTTTCATCCGTGCCGTCTCGACGGTAACCACGGAGGGCGGGGCGGAAACAAACCCATTGACCGTTCGCCGTGTCGGCGCTACGGGGCGGTGGTGGGGGCCTCTCCGGTCTTCACCGCGCCGGTCTTCGGGCGCCACACGAGCACGGGGCAGTGCGCACGCTGCGCGACACGGGTCGAGACCGAGCCGAGGAACAGCGCACGGGCCATGCCGGCACCGGTCGAGCCGGTGATGACCATCTTCGCCTCGCGGCTCGCGTCGATCAGCAGGTCGGCCGCGTCGCCCTGGATGACGTCGGCGATGACGCCGACACCGGCTGGGATCTCGATGGCGCTCATGGTGTTCGCCATGATCGCCTTCGCATCCTCCGAGGGGTCCCACGTGAGGGGCGCGGCGGTGATGATGCCGGCGCTCGCCGGCCACGCCCACGCGCAGATGATGCGGACGTCGTACCCCAGGGCGCCGGCGATGCGCAGACCCTCGTCGAGGGCGCCCCGAGCCTCGTGCGAGCCGTCGATGCCGACGACCAGCTGCGGCTTCGTGGTGGTGTTCTCGGTCATCTCGTCCTCATTTCCGGCTCCTCTTCGGCGCCCCTTGGATACAAGAGCAATCTAACACGTTGATGAGATTTGCGCCAGAGCCGCACAGCCCGCGCCGGGCCGGAATACTGGTGCCATGGCCTCCGACCGTACGATCCAGATCGCCGAACCGTGGGCGCGGCCCGCCGAGGCCGTGCTGCACGACCTGGGGGCCGGCGATCACGGTCTGACGGGGGACGAGGCATCCGGCCGCCTCGCCCAGCATGGCCCCAATCTGCTCGCGCCGCCCAGGCCGACGCCGTGGTGGAAGCGCGTGCTGCTGCAGTTCAAGGACGTGCTCATCTACGTGCTGCTCGCCTCGGCCCTGCTGAAGGCGCTGCTCGGCGAGTGGGTCGACTTCGCGGTCATCCTCGCGGTCGCGGTCATCAACGCGGTCATCGGCCTCGTGCAGGAGGGGCGCGCCGAGCAGGCGCTCAACGCGATCCGCAACATGCTGTCGGCGCAGGCGCAGGTGCTGCGCGGCGGCGAGTGGGTCGAGGTGGATGCCGCGCAGCTCGTGCCCGGCGACCTCGTGCGCGTGCGCGCCGGGGACAGGGTGCCCGCGGACATCCGCCTCGTCGACGCCGCCAACCTGCAGGTCGACGAATCGGCGCTCACGGGCGAGGCCGAGCCGTCCGAGAAGTCGTCGGCGCCGGTCGCGCCCGAGGCTGAGCTCGGCGACCGCTCGTCGATGCTGTTCTCGAGCACGCTCGTCGCGGGCGGCGCCGGCTCGGGCGTGGTCGTCGCGACGGGCGACGGCACCGAGATCGGGCACATCCAGAACCTCGTCTCCGAGGTCGAGCACATCGACACGCCGCTCTCGCAGGCGCTCGCCCGCTTCGGCCGGCTGATCGCCTGGACGATCATCGCGATGACCGTCGTGATGACGCTCATCGGCTTCTTCGTGCACCGCTTCGACCTCGACGAGATCGTCTCGGCGGCCATCGGCTTCGCCGTCGCCGCGATTCCCGAGGGGCTGCCGGCGCTCGTCACGATCACGCTCGCGCTCGGCGTGCAGCAGATGGCGCGGCGCAACGCGATCACGCGCCGCCTGCCCGCCGTCGAGACCCTCGGCTCGGTCACCGTGATCTGCTCGGACAAGACGGGCACCCTCACCCGCAACGAGATGACGGCGCGGGCCGTGCGCACCGCCGGGCGCACGTTCGAGGTCGAGGGGCTCGGTTATGCGCCGCTGGGCGCCGTGACGCTGGCGGGCGCCCCCGCGCCGCTCGCGGCGCACCCCGATCTGCGCGCCCTCGCCGAGGTGGTCGCCGTGTGCAACGACGCGAGGGTGGTCCCCGAGGGCGAGGACTGGCGGCTCATCGGCGCGCCGACCGAGGGCGCGCTCGCCGTGCTCGGCCTGAAGGCGGGCGTCGAGCCGGCGACGTGGCGCCGGGTCGCGGTCGTGCCGTTCGACTCCGAGACGAAGTACATGGCGGTGCTCGCGACGGATGCCGCGGGCGACGGCCACGTGCTCGTGAAGGGCGCGCCCGACCGGGTGCTCACCCGGTGCTCTGTGCAGATGGCCGCGGACGGGACATCCGCCCCCCTCGACGCCGCCTTCTGGGAGGCGCAGATCAGCGAGCTCGGCGGTCGCGGCCTGCGCGTGCTCGCGGCGGCGCATCGGCGGGCGGACGCCGCCCAGACCGCGCTCACGCACGACGACGTCGCCGCCGACCTCGAGTTCCTCGGCGTGATCGGCATCGTCGACCCGCCGCGCCCCGAGGCGATCGACGCGATCGCGATCAGCCACCGCGCCGGCGTCGCCGTGAAGATGATCACCGGCGATCACCCCGACACGGCGCTGTCGATCGCGCGCGAGATGGGCATCTCACGCGGCGAGGCCCCACGGGTGATGACGGGCGCCGAGCTCGAGGCGACGAGCGATGAGGACCTGCGCGAACTCGCCGGCGGCATCGACGTCTACGCGCGCACGAGCCCCGAGCACAAGATCCGCATCGTCTCGGCGCTGCAGCACGAGGGCGAGGTCGTCGCGATGACGGGCGACGGCGTGAACGACGCGCCCGCACTGTCGCAGGCCGACGTCGGCGTCGCCATGGGGCTCAAGGGCACCGAGGCGACGAAGGAGGCCGCCGACGTCGTGCTCGCCGACGACAACTTCGCGACGATCGAGCGCGCGGTGGAGGAGGGGCGGCGGATCTACGCCAACATCCGCAAGTCGATCCTGTTCCTGCTGCCGACGAACGGCGCGCAGTCGCTCGTGATCCTCGTCGCCGTGCTCATCGGCGCGGCGCTGCCGCTCGAGCCGGTGCAGGTGCTGTGGATCAACATGGCGACCTCGGTGACGCTCTCGCTCGCCCTCGCGGGCGCCGCCGCCGAGCCCGGGCTCATGGATCAGCCGCCGCGCGGCAAGAACGCGCCGCTGCTCGATGCGCGGATGTCGGTGCGCATCGCCGTCGTGTCGCTGCTCATCGGCGCCGCGACCTTCTTCTCGTTCTACTTCGAGGGCGGCCACGGCGAGAGCATCGCCCAGTCGCAGACCACGGCGGTCACGACGCTCGCGCTGTGCCAGCTGGCCTACCTGTTCAGCTGCGTGTACCTCGACCGACCGAGCCTCTCGCTCGACGTGTTCCGCGGCAACCGGGTGATCTACATCTCGGCGGGGGCGCTGCTCGCCCTGCAGGCGGCGTTCGTGTATCTGCCGTTCATGCACGACTGGTTCGGGTCCGACGTCATCGGCTGGCATCAGTGGGGGCTCTCGGCGCTGCTCGCGCTCGCGGTCTTCCTGCTCGCCGAGGCGAACAAGGCGCTGACGAGGGACATCGGTGCGCGACGGGTGTAGAGTCTGACTTAGATACAAGTCGCATGGAGGGATGACGATGGAGCACGCATCACCTAACGGGGCGGAAGAACCGGGTGAGCCGGGGATGCCGGAGGCTCCGCTGCCCGACGCCGCGACGCCGCCGGCGCCCCCGAGGGCGGCCGCGCGCCGCGTGCACTGGCCGGTCTGGGCGGTCGTCGCGACCGTGGCCGGTGCGCTCGTGCTCGGCACGGCGGGCGGCGCGCTCGCCGGCCTCGCCCAGCACACGGGCCGCACCGCCGCGAGCGGCACCGCGGCCGGCAACGGCAGCACCTGCGACGCGGTGTCGGTCGCGCACCGGATCCTGCCGTCGATCGTCACCGTGTCGACGCGGAGCGCCCAGGGCGCATCCGGGGTGGGCAGCGGCGAGGTCATCCGCGCCGACGGCTACATCGTGACCAACAACCACGTGATCTCGTCCGCGCTCGGCGGCGGCTCGATCGACGTGACGTTCTCGGACGGCGAGACGATGTCGGCGGCGCTGGTCGGCCGCGACCCGCGCAGCGATCTCGCGGTGCTGAAGGTCGAGGCATCCCGGCACCTGCCCGTCATCGCGCTCGCCGATTCGGACCGCGTCGCCGTCGGCCAGCCGGTCGTCGCCCTCGGCGCGCCGCTCGGCCTGTCGAGCACCGTCACGGCCGGCATCGTGAGCGCGCTCGACCGCAACGTCACCGTGCCGAGCGACGGCAACGCGACCACGGTGCTCGTCGGGGCGATCCAGACGGACGCCGCGATCAACCCCGGCAACTCGGGCGGCGCGCTCGTCGACTGCAGCGGGCGGCTGATCGGCGTGAACACCGCGATCGCGACCGTGCCGAATGAGGCCGGCCAGGCGGGCGGGGGTAGCGTCGGCATCGGCTTCGCCGTGCCCGCGAACCTGACGAAGCACGTCACCGGCCAGATCATCGCGGGCGAGCCGATCGGCTATGCCTACCTCGGCCTGCAGGCGGCCCCGCTCGTCGCGTCGAGCGGGCAGTCGGTCGGGCTGTTCGTGCAGACCGTGACCGCGGGCGGCCCGGCGGATGCCGCGGGCCTGCACCCCGGCGACGTGATCACCCACATCGACGGCGAGCGCGTGACCTCGCTCGCGCCCCTGAACGCCCTCGTGGTGCAGGCGAAGCCGGGGGACTCGGTGCGCATCGGCTATGTGCGGGACGGGGCGACGGCCGAGACGAACCTGGTGCTCGGGGTGCAGTAGGCCCCGTCGGGCACATTTCCTGCTGTGGGGCATGCCCGGCGGTGCAGGGGGATGTGCCCCACAGTAGAAAAAGTGCCGCACGAATCGCCCACGACGCACGTTCGGGAGGAGGAATCCGGCAATCGTTCCTCCCGAGCGTGCGTTCTGGGCCGCCGGTAGACGCACCAGCGGCCCGCGGCGAGGATGAGAGGGTGACCGACACCGTGCGCGTGACCCTCGTCGGCGGCCCGACCGCCCTCATCGAATACGGCGGCCTGCGGCTGCTGACCGACCCGACCTTCGACCCGCCCGGCGAGCAGGGCAACCTGACCAAGCTCACGGGGCCGGCCGTCGGGGCATCCGACCTCGCTCCGATCGACGTCGTGCTGCTCTCGCACGACCAGCACGCCGACAACCTCGACGACGCCGGCCGCGCCCTGCTCGCCGACGTGCCCGTCGTGTTCACGACGAGCGCGGCCGCCGCGCGGCTCGAGGCGAACACGCAAGCGCTCGAGCCGTGGCAGCACATCGAGATCGAGCGGCCGGATGCCGCGCCGATCGTCGTCTACGGCGTGCCCGCCGTGCACGGCCCGACGGGCTTCGACCAGGCGTCCGGCCCGGTCATCGGCTTCGTGCTGTCGGCGCCCGAGTCGCCGACCGTCTACATCAGCGGCGACAACGCCTCGCTGAACGTGGTCGAGGAGATCGCCGACAACCTCGGCCCCATCGACGGCGCGCTGCTGTTCTGCGGGCGGGCGCGGGTCGCGCGCATCGACGCGAACCTCACGCTCAGCGGTCAGAAGGCGGCGCAGGTCGCCGAGATCCTCGAGCCGGCGTGGATCGTGCCCGTGCACACCGAGGGCTGGGCGCACTTCTCGGAGGGCGTGGCCGAGGTCGTCGAGGCCTTCGAGGACTACGAGCTGGAGGAGATGCTCGTCGTCGTGCAACCGGGCGAGACCGTGGAGCTCGAGACCGAGTGGTGAGCGGCCGCGCCATCAGGCGGGGCTAGTTCCGGGCCGGGGCTCCGTCGAGCTCGTCGAGCTCGGTGTCGAGGGTGCGCCGCGTGCGGTCGAGCCGCGGCGTGAACGGGTCGACGGGGCGGTCGCCGTCGCGGAAGCCGAGTGCTGCGAGGATCGCGAACCCGGTGAACACGAAGCCGGCGGTGAAGATGTACCCGAGCAGGTAGAGCATGGCGTTGTTCCTTCCAGGGGGTGAGGCGTGAGCGTGTCTGCGCTTTGGACTGTGGAAGTAGAGCCAATCTCGGCCCAGTCCTTCCGGCAAGATGCCTATTCGCGTAAATTGGCTGCATGACACGGGGTCGAATCGGCGCACGCGCGCTTCGCGATCAGCTCGGCGACTGGCGCGGCGACGCACCGGCGTACGAGGCGCTCTCCGATCGGGTGCGACTGCTGCTGCTCGACGGGCGCATCTCGGCCGACATCCGCCTGCCCGCCGAGCGCGAGCTCGCGACGGCCCTGGAACTCAGCAGAACAACGGTCGCGGCGGCCTACAAGCGGCTGCGCGAGGCTGGCTACGCCTCGAGTGTGCAGGGCTCGGGAACCACCACCGCCCTGCCGCTCACGCGCGTCGACCGACCGATCGCGGGCGACGGCCTGATCGACTTCGTGCACGCGTCGCTGCCCGCGACGAAGCTGCTCGCCGAGGTGCTGAACGATGACCTGCTCGATGACTTCCGATGCCAATTAGGCGGAATTGGCTATGACGGGGTGGGTCAGCCGGAGCTGCGCGAGGCGATCGCCGACTGGTATTCGAACCGTGGTCTGCCGACCGATGCGAGCGAGATCCTCGTGACGACGGGCTCGCAGAGCGCGATCCACCTGGCCGCCCGCGCACTCATCACGCGCGGCGACCGCGTCTGGGCCGAGGGGCCCTCGTACCCGAACGCATTCGATGCGCTGCGCGACGCCGGGGCGCGCCTCGTCACGACCCCGGTGACGGTCGACGACGGGTGGGACATGGACGCCCTCGAGTCGGCCTTCCAGCGCACCGCCCCCACCGTGGCCTACACGATGCCCGACTTCCACAACCCCACGGGCCGCTCGATGACCCCCGAGGACCGGCGGCGCTTCCTCGAGGCGGCGGATGCCGCGTGCACGACCGTCATCGTCGACGAGGCGACCGCCGAGCTCGACATCGACCGCCCCGAGAGCCACCCGCCGCTCGGCGCGGGGGCGCCCGGCGGCCCCGAGCTCCTGCACATCAGCTCGGCGAGCAAGCCGATCTGGGGCGGCCTGCGCATCGGCTGGATCCGGGCGACGCCGGCCATGCTGCGTCGCATCGCGGCGGTGCGCGGCGCGAGCGATCTCGCGATCCCCGTCTTCGAGCAGCTCGTCGTGACCCGGCTGCTGCCGCGGGTCGACGAGATCGCCGTCGAGCGCCGCGCGCAGCTGCGGGCCGGGCGGGATGCCGCGCGCGCCGCGATCGCCGAGCTGCTGCCCGAGTGGACGTTCCCGTCCCGGCTCGAGGGCGGCCTCGCGGCCTGGGTGAACCTCGGTGCGCCGCTCAGCTCGCAGCTCGTGCTCGCGGCCCACGCGCGGGGCCTGCTCATCGCCTCGGGCCCGCGCTTCGGCGTCGACGGCGCCTTCGAGCGCAACCTGCGCATCCCGATCACGATCCCGCCGGAGCAGCTGCGGCGCGGGCTCGAGCTCATGGCCGAGCTGTGGCCGACGGCGCATCGCATCGCGAGCAACGACTACGAGTACGCCGGGACCGTGGCGTAGACGTCCTCGACGCGGCCGCGTCAGCCGCCGTGCTTGCCCTTGCCCGGCTTCCCCGGCTGCTGCGGGGCGGTGGGCGACTTCGGGGTCGTCGGCTTCCCCGGCTTGGCGGGCCCGTGCACGGCGGGCGGCGGGGCCACGGCGCCGACCAGGTTCTGGTCGGGGCCGGCGAGCGGGCCGCCGCCGAGCGCCGCATCGAGCACCCCGAGGATCTGGTGCGCGATGCCGAACTTCACGGTGTAGCCCGTCGTGCCCTGCAGCAGCGGGAACTTGTCG
This sequence comes from Microbacteriaceae bacterium, assembly GCA_009780695.1. Classification (GTDB taxonomy): domain Bacteria; phylum Actinomycetota; class Actinomycetes; order Actinomycetales; family Microbacteriaceae; genus Gryllotalpicola. The sequence goes on along the minus strand of WQZN01000026.1, from coordinate 16,424 downwards.
AGGTTGACCTGGCCGACGGCGTTGCCGACCCAGATCGCGTTCGTGTAGTTGGTGGTCGAGGCGACGATCCAGTTCTGCTGGTCGCCGTCGGTCGTGCCCGTCTTGGCGAAGATGGGGGTGCCGCCGCCGGGGTTCGCCGTCGCGCCCGTGCCGCCGGGCTGCAGCACGGCGCGCAGGGCGTACTCGACGGTGTTGGCGATGTTGGCCGGGATCGCCTGGTGGCACTTGGTGTGGGTGAACCCGACGCCGTGGCCCGAGGCATCCACGATCTTCGACACCGCGACGGGCGTGCAGACGACCCCGTGATCGGCGAAGCCGGCGTAGGCGGACGCCATGGTGAGCGGCGAGATCTCGTTCACGCCGAGGATCATCGACGGGTATTCCTGGAAGGTGCCGTTCGTCGCGGCGAGGTGGACGCCCATGGCCTTCGCGTCGTTCGCGATGGCGCACAGGTCGAGCTGCTCGCCCATCTTGGCGAAGGCCGAGTTGATCGACTGCGCGGTCGCCTGCTCGACCGACATCACGGCCGGCGGGTTATCGCCCTCGGCGTTGCTCACGTTCCAGACCGAGTTGCCGATGTTCTCGCAGCTGTTGTGGAAGTCGGCGAAGGGGAACACCTTCTGGCCGGTGCTGACGTAGTCGTTGAGGTGGTGGCCTTCCTTGAGCCACTCGACGAGGCTGAACGCCTTGAACGTCGAACCGGTCTGGAAGCCGATCGACCCGCCGTAGGCCTGGTCGGTGCTGTAGTTGACGCTCGTCGCGCCCGGTCCGCCCACGTCGCTGTACCGCGTGTTCTGCACCATCGTGACGATCTGGCCCGAGCCGGGCTTCACCGTGACGTTCGCGCCGCCGATGTTCACCCCCGCGGTGTGCGCGGGGACATAGGCGCTGAGCGCCGACTGCGCCTGGCGCTGCAGGTCGAGGCGCAGCGGCGTGTAGATCTTGAGGCCGTCGGTGTCGAGCTTCTGCACGCGGTCGGCCGCCGTCTTCCCGAACGACGGGTCGGCGAGCAGCGTGCTGCGCACGTAGGAGCAGTAGTAGGCCGCGTCGTACTTCGCGGCGGTGGCGCAGCCGGATGACTGCTGCGTGATCTTCGGCGTGATCGGCGTCTTCAGCGCCGCGTCGTACTCCGCCTCGGTGATCGACTTGTGCACGAGCATGCGCTGCAGCACGTAGTTGCGCCGGTCGAGGGTCGCGGCGTAGTGGTTCTTCGACCCGTTGTACGGGTCGTTCGGCTCATCGATGCGCAGGTTGTTCGGGTTGTTCAGGATGGCGACGAGGGTCGCGGCCTGCGGGATCGAGAGGTGCGCGGCATCCACCCCGAAGTAGTACTCGGCACCCGCCTGCACGCCGTACACGTTCCCGCCGAGCCCCACGATGTTGAGGTAGCCCGTGAGCACCTGCGACTTCGTGTACGAGCGGTCGAGGGCCGACGCATAGCGGATCTCCTGCAGCTTGCGCTGCGGGGTGATGCCGCTCGCCTTCAGATAGCAGGCGTCGACCTGCTTCTGCGTCGGCAACTCGACGCACTGCTGCACGAGCACGTTCTTCACGTACTGCTGGGTGATCGTCGACCCGCCCTGCACGTTGTCGCCGTGGCCGAGCGCGGTCGAGAGCGTGGCGCGCACCGTGCCGATGAGGTCGACGCCGCCCTCGCTGTAGAACCGCGGGTCCTCGGTGTCGATCGCGGCATCCTTCACGATCTGCCCGATCTGCGCGGACGTGACCATCGCACGGTCCTGCGAATAGAAGCGGGCGATCGCGACGTTGTGGCCGTGCCCGTCCTGCGCGTACATCGTGCTGATCTGCTGCGGCGAACCGATCTGCAGATAGTCGGGCATCGCGAAATAGGCGCCGAGGGTGCCGTTCACCCCCTGCGAGCCCACCACGGCGAGCGGGACGAGCGTGGCCGCAGCCAACACCCCCGCCGCCACTGCGGCGACGGCGAAACCGACCAGGGCACCGAGTTTTGCGAGGATGCGCATCCCTTCGACCCTACGACGGATCGTTCTGCCTTCTGTAACCCGCACAAGGGATACCCAGGCGGCAGGCGCCGCCGAGCAGGGGTACCGGCCGCGAGGCCGGAGAGGCATCCTGGGGGATGTGGCGATGGGGTGAACCGCCGGCCGCGCAGTCTCGTGCAACCCCTGTCGCCGCCCGACGGGAGGAGGCCGCCCATGGCCGCACCGCGCATCGTCGCGATCGGCACCGCCGTGCCCGACACCGTCGTGCCGCAGCCGGTCGCGCGGTCGATCCTGCTCGCCCAACCCGGCATCGGGCGCGTCGCGCAGCGACTCATCGCGGCGGCGATCGACGGGTCGGCGATCGAGGCGCGGCACACGGTGATCACCGAGTTCGCGGGGGCGGGGGCGGAGGCCGCGGGCCGCGGCGCCGAGGGGGCCGGTGCGCCGGGCATCCGCGCCCCCGCCCTGTTCTTCGACCGTGAGACGGGCCTCATGCAGCACCCGACGACGGGCCAGCGGAACGCCGTCTATGCGCGCGAGGCGGGGCCGCTCGCGCTCGCCGCGGCACGCTCGGCGCTCGCCGCGGCACCCGGCGTCGACCTCGCCGACGTGACGCACGTGATCACCGTCTCGTGCACGGGCTTCGCGGCGCCGGGCGTCGACTACGAGCTCGTGCACGGGCTCGGCCTGTCCCTGTCGGCCGCGCGACTCGGCATCGGGTTCATGGGCTGCCACGCGGCCTTCCCGGCGCTGCGCGCGGCGGTCGCGGCCTGCGCGGCGGACCCCGCGGCCGTCGTGCTCGTCGTGTGCGTCGAGCTGTGCACGCTGCACCTGCGCTCGTCCGAGGACCCCGAGCAGATCGTGTCGGCCTCGGTGTTCGGCGACGGCGCCGCGGCGGCGATCGTGACCGCACGGCCGGGCGCTGCGGCCGGCCGTGCGCTGCGGGTCGACGCCCTGCACTCGTCGCTCTCCGCCGACTCGGTCGGCGCGCTCACCTGGTCCGTCGGCGACCAGGGCTTCGACCTGCGGCTCAGCGCCTACGTGCCCAAGCTGCTCGAGGCGTCGATCGACGAGGCCCTCGCGCCGCTGCGCCCGGCCCGCGACTGGGCCGCGGTCGAGCGGTGGGCGATCCACCCGGGCGGCCGGGCGATCCTCGACCGCACGCAGCAGGCGCTCGGCCTCTCGGACGCGCAGCTCGCCCCGTCGCGCGCCGTGCTGCGCGAGTTCGGCAACATGTCGTCCCCGAGCGTGCTGTTCGCACTGCAGCGACTGATGAGGGATGCCGCGCCGGGGGAGACCCTGATCGCCACGGCCTTCGGGCCCGGCCTCACCGTCGAGGGCGCGCTGCTCGCCGTCGAGGCGGGGCGGGCATGACGGGCGGGCGTGCGATCGCGCTCGCCGAGGTGATGGACGGCCCGTGCGATGAGCGGCGGCTGTTCGCGACCTACCGCCACTTCGCGCTCGCGAACCGGGTCGTGAGCGGGTGGCGGCGGGTGTACGTCACGCGGCTGCGACCGCTGCTGCGGAATGCGGGCGCGGATGCCGCGGCGCCCGTGCGCCTGCTCGACGTGGGGTTCGGGGGCGGGGACATCCCCCGCGCCCTCGCCGCCTGGGCCGCGGCCGACCGCCTGCCGCTCGCCATCACGGCCGTCGACCCCGACGAGCGCGCGCTGCGCTTCGCGACCTTGGTGCGCGCCGGGAAAGGGGGCGCGGTGCGCTATCTCACCGCCGGCGCGGGCGAACTGCGGGCGGCGGGCGAGCGCTTCGACATCGTCGTGTCGAACCATGTGCTGCATCACCTGGGCGCGGCCGAGGTCGGCCCGTTCCTCGACGAGACCGCCGCGCTCGCGACGCGCCTGGTCCTGCACGACGACATCGAGCGCAGCCGGACCGCCTACGGTCTGTGGGCGGTGGGCGCGCTGCCGTTCGCGCTGGATTCCTACGGCCACGTCGACGGGCTGCGGTCGATCCGGCGCAGCTACACCGCGGCCGAGCTCGCCGCGGTCGTGCCGGCCGGGTGGGCGGTCGAGCGGGCCTTCCCGTGGCGGCTGATCCTGACGGCGGTTCCGACGGAGGAATGACGATGGAGTTCCTGGATGTCGTGCGGCGGCGGAAGACGACCAACGGGCCGTTCCTGCCCGACCCCGTGACGGAAGAGCATCAGCGGCTGCTCATCGAGGCTGCGAGCCGCGCCCCGAGCCAGCTGAACAGCCAGCCGTGGCGCTTCGTGCTCGTCGAGGACCGCGCGACGATCGGGAAGATCGCCGAGATCAGCGGCACGAGCATGACGACGGCGATGTCGAACGGCACGTTCTTCGAGCGCTACAAGCCGTATTTCCGCTTCTCGCAGGCCGAGATGGATGCCAAGCGCGACGGCATGCTGTTCGACAGGATGCCGGCGCCGCTGCGCCCCTTCACCTCCCAGGCCTTCACGCCGCACGGTCAGAAGCTCATGAACCTGCTGCGGGTGCCGCACACGCTGGGGGAGGAGAACCGCCGGCTCGTCGAGGGCTCGCCGCTGCTGATCGGCGTGCTGCTCGACCGCGCCGAGAACCGGCCGGGCGAGCTGTCGTCGTTCTACTCGGTGTTCAGCATGGGCGCCGCGATGGAGAACCTGTGGCTCACGACGGTCGAGCTGGGCATGGGCGTCCAGTTCATCTCGTTCCCGATGGAGGTGCCGGGGCAGTGGGAGCGCGTCGAGCGTCTGCTGCGCGTGCCGGACGCCCTGCAGCTGATGGCCGTCTACCGCCTCGGCTACGTCGCCGAGGGTGCGGCCCGGCCGCCCATCGACTGGACGAGCCGCGAGCGCAAGCAGCCCTCGCAGTTCGTGTTCCGGGAGACGTGCGAGGCGCCCCAGCAGGGCTGGGACGTCTCGTAGCGGGGGTCGGGGCAGCGGCGACTCCGCGGTCGTCAGAAAGTCCGGGTTCGAGCGTCGAGAGAGGAATTTTCTGACGACCAGGTGGTCGGAGATCCGCCCGGTCGTCGAAAAATCCGGGGACAGGCGTCGAAAGTACGATCTTGTGACGACCAGGCGGGGCGGATCAGCCGCCGGTGCCGCCCGTGCGCGTGCGGCCGGTGCCGCTGAACCCGGTGCCGCCGCCGAAGCCGCCCGTGCCGCTGAAGCCCGTGCCGCCGCCGAGGCCGCTGCCGCCGCCGAACCGCGCCGTGCCACCCAGGCCGGTGCCGCCGAAGCGCCCGGTCGTGGTGCTCGTGCTGTCGCTCGAGATCGTCGACGACAGGTCGGCGAGCACGACCTTCTCGCCCGCGGCGAGCCCGCTCGTGATCTGCGTGCGGTCGGTGCCCATCGCCCCGACCTGGACGGCCACGGGCTGCTCGGCGCCGTTCTTCAGCACGTCGACCGTGTAGGTGTCGCCCGTGCCGAGGTGCACGGCCGAGCTCGGCACCGTGAGCACGCCGCTCGCCTTCGCGACGTCGACCGTGAGGCGCGCGGATGCCCCGTTGAGCAGCCCCGCGCCGTCGCCGTCGAGCGCGACCGTGACGGCGTAGGCCGGCGTCGACGAGTTGCTCGCGGTGTTCAGGAAGCCGATCGAGGTGACCTGGCCGGACTGCGGTGCTGCGACGCCGGCGACCGCGACATCCGCCTTCTCGCCGACCTTCAGCGGGCCGACCGAGGTGACCGCGACCGAGGAGTCGACGACGAAGCCGTCGTCGCCGATGACGCTGATGACCGCGCTCGACGACTTCGCGCCGACCGACGAGCCCGCGGTGATCGAGACCGCCGCGACGGTGCCGGCGATCGGCGTGGTCAAGGTTGCGAGCTGCACGTTCTGCTGGGCGACGGCGAGGGTCGCCTGTGCGGAGGTGACGGATGCCTGATCCGCCACGATCTGCTGGGCGGTCGCCGGCGTCGACGCGCTGCTGCTGCCGCCCGTGCCACTGAAGCCCGATCCGCTCGTGCTGCTGCTCGAGCCGGTGCGCGAACCCGAGGTCGAGCCCGTCTTCGACCCGGTGCCCGACGAGGCGCCGCCGCGCGTTCCCGAGCCGCCGGAGAAACCGCTCGACCCGCTGCTCGCGCCGCCCGTCTTGCCACCGGTCGTGCCCGATCCGGAGCCCGAGCCCTGCGCGGGCCGCGTCGGGCGGCTCGAGGGCGTCGAGCCCGCCGCCTGGGCCGCCGCGATCGCGTGCTGCAGCGACGTCACCGCGTTGCTCAGGGTCGTCGCGTCGGACTCGACCTTGGCCTGGGCATCCGCCACGGCCTGCTCATCGGCGAGCACCGTCGACACCGCGGTCTGGCAGTCCTTGAGGGCCGACTGGGCGTCGGCGATGTCCTGCGCGGCCTGCGTCGGGTCGGTCGTCGAGACGGTCGCCTGCAGGAACGTGTAGCAGGCGGTGCCACTCTGCCCCGACGCCGGCGCCGTCGTGCTGATCGCGGCGAGGTCGCTCGTGAGCGTCTGCTGCGCGGTCGTGACGGCGTTGCCGTCGGTCAGAAGCGTGTTCTGCGCGGCGGTCACGGCCTCGAGCGCGGACTGGACCGAGGTGCCCGAGGCGCCCGAGGTCGCGGGGCTCGTCGGCGTCGCGGCCGCGAACACCGCGAGGGGGACAGCCGCCGAGGCGCTCGCGGTCGTCGAGACCGACGCGGCGCTCGAGGTCTGCGACGCGAGGTCGTCGTCGAGGGTCTGCTGCGCGGTCGTGACGGCCTGCTGGGCCTGCGTCACGGCGTCCTGCAGCTTGGTCGGGTCGAGCGTCGCGAGGGTCTGGCCCGCGATCACCTTGTCGCCGACCTTGACGCCGACGGAGGCCACAGTGCCCGCGACCTGGAAGGCGCGGTCCGAGCGGGACGCCGAGGCGACCGTGCCGGCCAGGTCGGCGGTCTGCGCGACGTCCGCGGTCGTCGCCGTCGCCGTGCGGTAGCTCGTCGGGTGGGGCCGCAGCGCAGCCCATGCGACGCCGCCGCCCACGAGGCAGACCGCGACGCCGATCGCGGTGCCCGCGATGACGCGGTTCCGTCGGCGGCGCGCCCGTGCGCGTGTGGCGTCAGCCATTGAGCGACCCGCTCTGCGATGCTTCGGCGCCGTTCGCGCCGCCCGAGGTGCCGGTGCCCCCGGTGCCGCCCGTGCCGCCGCGCTGCCCGCGGAAGCCGAAGCCCGTCGTGCAGCTGCCGTTCACCGGCGCCGAGACGGCGATGGCGGTCGCGGTGACCGCGCCCGTGTCATCCGCCTTGCCCTGCGCCACGACGCACTGGCCGACCGCGAGCGCGGTCGACGTGGCCTTCTCGGTCTCGGTGTACTTCGTCGAGGCGTCGACCGTGACGGTCTTCGGCGCGGTCTTCTGGGTCTGGAAGTCCAGGGCGTCGACCGTGATCGTCGAGCCGCTCACCGCCGTGACCTCGCCGCTCGTCGGCAGCACGAAGTTGCCGCCGCCGAAGCCGCGGCCGCTCGCGCTGCCCGAGGGGCGCGGCCGGCTCGTCGGGAAGCCGCTGGGGCGCTGGCCCGAGCCGGTGCCGCCCTGGCCGCGGAACGTGCCGCCGCCGTTCGTGCCGCCGAAGCCGCGGCTGCACGAGCCGCTCACGGGCTGGCTGATCGCGACGCTCGTGACCGGTGCGGTACTCGACGACGACGACGAGGTCGAGCCGGATGCCGGAACCGTGGTCGCCGTGACGCACTCGCCGACCTTCACCGCCGAGAGCGCGACGTCCACGGTCGTGGTGATCGCGGTCGACGAGGTGAAGGTGACGGCGGTCTGGTCGGTGCTCGACTGCACCTGCAGGGTCGAGCCGGAGACCGCCGCGATCTGGCCGACCGTGCCGCCGCCGAACCCGGCGCCGCCGCCGAAGCCGCCGCCCTGCCGGCTCTGGCCCTGCGACTGCGGCGTGCTGCTCGACTTGCTCGACGCGTTCGCCGCGCCGCTGCCCGAGCAGCCGGTGAGCACGAGTGCGGCGCCGACGACGAGGGCGGCGACTCCGGTGGCGAGGGTGAATGTGCTGGTCTTCATGTGATTCCTCATGTTGTGGCGCTTACTCCGTGCGCAGTGCGTCGATGGGCGCGAGCCGGGCCGCGCGGGTGGCGGGGTAGACGCCGAAGACGAGTCCGATGCCGATCGCGACGACGAGCGAGAGCCCGATCGCGACGCCCGAGACCTCGATCGACGAGCCGATGACACCGGGCAGCACGAGCGCCGCGACGATGCCGAGCGCGGCGCCGACGATGCCGCCGGTGAGGCCGAGCGTGCCGGCCTCGACCAGGAACTGGTTGCGGATCGCGCCCGGGGGAGCCCCGAGCGCCTTGCGCAGGCCGATCTCGCGCGTCCGCTCGCTGACCGAGACCAGCATGATGTTCATCACGCCGATGCCGCCGACGAGCAGCGACAGCGCCGCGATGCCCGTGAGCAGGATGGTCAGGGTCTTGTAGACGCTCGTCGCGGTCGACACGAGCGCGTTCTGGCTCGAGATCGTGAAGTCCGCATTGGAGGCCTGCGTGATGCCGTGCCGGGTGAGCAGCACCGACTTCGCCTCCTGGTAGGCCGCGGGCAGGGCATCCGCCGATCGCGCCTGCAGGTAGATCGTCGAGACCGAGTTCGCCGACGTGCCGCCGACGAGGTCGGACGCCATGGTCGAGATGGGCACGAGCGCGGTGTCGTCGAGGTTGCTCGTCGAGTTCGAGCCGGATGCCGCGAGCACGCCCACGACCTGGAAGGTCTGCGAGTCGATCGTGACGCTCTGGCCGACGACGTTCGTGTAGCCGAACAGCTCGGTCGCCGTCTCGGATCCGAGGACGATGACGGATGCCTGGCTGCTCACGTCCGCGGCGGTGAGGAACCGGCCGCTCGACAGCGTGCGCTGGCGCACACCGAGGTAGCTCGGGCCCGTTCCGACGACGGAGGTGGTCCAGTTGGTCGTGCCGGCCGTGAGCTCGAGCGATGACGACTTCTCGGCGTCGACCCCCGTGATGTCGGGGGCGTTCACCTGCGAGGCGAGCGCCGTGGCATCCGCCTGCGTCAGCGTCGAGCCCGTGCCGAAGCCGCCGCGCAGGCCGGTCGACGAGGTCGACGAGCCCGGCGAGACGATCAGCAGGTTCGACCCGAGCGACGAGATCTGGCTCGAGACGTCCTTCTGGGTGCCGAGGCCGAGGCCGACCGTGAGGATGACCGCGGCGATGCCGATGAGGATGCCGAGCACGGTGAGCGCCGAGCGCATCTTGTGGCTGCCGATCGCGGACCAGCTGGTCCGCAGGGTCTCCGCCCAGTTCATGCCGCGGCCCCCTCGGGCTGGATCAGGCCGTCGCGCACGTGCACCGTGCGGCTCGCGCGCGCCGCGACGTCGTGCTCGTGGGTGATCAGCACGATCGTGCGGCCGCTCGCGTGCAGCTCGTCGAACAGGCCGAGCACCTCGTCGGTCGAGTGCGAGTCGAGGTTGCCCGTCGGCTCGTCGGCGAGGATCATCGTCGGCTCGGTCACGAGCGCGCGCGCCACGGCGACGCGCTGCTGCTGGCCGCCCGAGAGCTGGCCCGGCTTGTTGTTCACCCGGTCGCCGAGGCCGACGCGCTCGAGCGCCGCGATCGCACGCTGCCGGCGCTCGTCGCGGTGCACGCCGGCGTAGACCAGCGGCAGCTCGACGTTGCGCCACGCCGAGAGGCTCGGCAGCAGGTGGAACTGCTGGAACACGAAGCCCACGCGCCGGTTGCGCACGGCGGCGAGCTCGGCCTCGTCGAGCTCTTCGACGTTGTCGCCCGCGAGCAGGTACTCGCCCGTGGTCAGCGTGTCGAGGCATCCCAGGATGTTCATGATCGTCGACTTGCCGCTGCCCGACGGGCCGATGACGGCGACGTACTCGCCCTCGCCGATCACCAGGTCGACGCCGCGCAGCGCCTCGAATTCGATCGAGCCCGTCTTGTACGTCTTGCGTGCCGCCGCGAGCTTGATGACCGGCTCGGCCGAGCGCGGCCCGTCGAGCAGCTGGGCGAGGGATGTCTGCGTCATCAGTTGCCCGATCCGCCGCCGAAGCCCGCGCTGCCGCCCTGGCCGCCGCGGAACGTGAAGCCGCTCGTCGCCGTGCCGGAGCCGGTGCCGCCGCCCGAGAAGCCCGCGCCGCCGCCGAAGCCGCCCCCGCCGAAGCCGCGGGTGCCGGTGCCGCCGGTGCCGCCCGTGCCCGAGCCGGTCGGGCGGGTGATCTGGAGCACGACGATCTCGTCGCCGGCGGCGAGGCCGCTCGTGATCTGGGTGTACTGGCCCTGCTGGATTCCGGTCGTGACGGGCGTGGAGACATCCTTGCCGTTCACGACCTTGGTCACGGTCGACGTGCCGCCCGACGTCTTGATCGCGATGCTCGGCACGGCGATCGCGTTCGCGATCTTCTTGTAGACCACGTTCGCGGTGACCGAGACGCCGTCGTAGAGGTCGGTCGGGCTGCCCGTGACGGCGACGTCGACCGGGTAGGTCGCGGCGCCCGAGCTCGTCGACGGAAGCAGGCCGATCGAGCTCACGGTGCCGAAGAAGCTGGGGTTCTCGGTGGTCGAGAGCGTGACCTGGTCGCCGGTCTTGATGTTCTTCACCTGGGTCGCGGAGACGCTGATCTCGGTCGTCCACGAGCTGGTTCCGGTGATCTCGAAGGCGCTGCTCGAGCTCGACGAGCTGCTCGGCGACGAGGAGCTGCTGTTCGAGGAGCCGCCGAAGCCGGACGAGCCGCTGCCGCCGCTGCCCGAGCTGCCGGTGCCCGAGTTGCCGCTGCCGCTCGAGGCGTTCGACGAGCCGGTCGACCCGGTGACCGCGTCGCCGACGGCGACGTTCACGGCCGTGACGAGCCCCGCGACGGGCGCCTTGAGGGTCGTGCCCGCGACCTCGGCCTGAGCCGACGCGACGGATGCCTGCGCCACGGTCACGGCCGCCTCGTCCGAGGCGATCTGGGCCAGCGCCTGGCTCGATCCGTCGCTCGACGACTGCGCCGACGAGAGGCGGGACTGGTCGGAGGCGAGCGTCGCCTGCGCGGAGGCGAGGTCGGCATCCGCCTGCACGACGGTGACCGTCGCGAGGACGTCGCCCGCCTTGACGGTCTGGCCCGCCTGCACCTTCACCGACGTCACCGTGCCCGAGGCCGCGAAGTCGACCTGCTGGTCGACCGTCGGCGCGAGCGTGCCCGTGCCGGACACGCTCTGCTCGAGCGTGCGGGTCGCCACGGTCTGCGTGATCGAGGTCGGAGTCGCCGCGTCGGCGCCGGATTTGTGCGCGAAACCGAACCACCAGACGGCGGCGCCCGCGAGAACCACGACGACGACGGCCGAGATGATCCACGTGCGTGGACGCGTGAGGAAGGCCATCATGCGCATCACTGTGGGGCCGTCGGATTTGTCCCGCGCTATGCGCGCCTATGCGCCGGATAAGAACCCGGCGCACGCCTAGGCTGGGCGGCATGCTTGCCGTGCGCGTCGCCGAACTGCTGGCGCTCGTGCTGCTCGGCGTGGCCGGCTGGGTGGTGCTCGAGACGGTGCTCGCCGGCTGGCGCGATCGCTGGCGGCGCCGCAGCCGTCGGCGGCGTTGACGGCGGCCCGGCCGCTCGCCTGGGACGAAGCGGCCCCGCCGGTCCGACCACCGGCGGGGCACTAGGTCAAGGGTTCCACGCTTTGCGCGTGCGAGGGCGGCAATTCAGGCTCTCGATGCTGTTTTGTGAGGCAACACCCGAGGTTCAGACGATCGACCAGCCGGAGTCGTTGGTCTCGGCGAGCGCCGCGGACGGCGCGGCGTGCGCGAGGCGCACCGCGATGATCTCCTCGTCGATCGCGAAGCGGCGTGCGCGCTCGTCGGCGCGCTCGGCTTCCGCGGCGGCGCGGTCGGCCTCGGTGTCGAGGCGTGCGGCGTCGGACATCCGCATCTTGGCCACCTGCGGGGTGCGCGCGGAGGCCGCGACGGCGCGCAGCTGCGTCGCCTGCGCGCGCTTCTCGGCCTCGGCCGCGCGCAGATCGGCCGCTTTGCGCTCTTCGGCGAGGCGGTTCTTGCGCTTCAGCATCAGCTCGACTTCGGTGACCTCGATCGGCATCCCCCGACGGTAGCCGGGGATGCCGCGCCGCCGCGACAGCGGCCCCGGAAAGTCGTCAGACCGAGCAGTGCGCGCGCGAGCCTTGCCGCATGTCGGAGGTGGGTGCAATGGTGTCCGCGACGGCCCCGACCGGCGCCGTCGAATCTTCGGGAGGGTTGAGTCCGATGGCGATTTCTTTCACGCCGTACCTGCAGTTCCGCGGCCACGCGCGCGAGGCGATGACGTTCTATCAGTCGGTGTTCGGCGGCGAGCTCAATGTGCTCACGTTCGAGCAGGGCGGCATGACCGAGGGGGTCGACCCGCAGCAGGTGATGCACTCGCAGCTCGACGGCCCCGTCGGGCTCATGGGCTCCGACGTGCCCGAGGCGATGGCGCTGGCGGCGGGCAGCCGCATCTCGCTCTGCTTCTCGGGCAGCTCGGCCGATCTCGACACCGCAAAGGGCTACTACGCGAAGCTCGTCGAGGGCGGCGAGCCCGGCATGCCGCTCGAGCAGGCGCCCTGGGGCGACTACTTCGGCGACCTGACCGATCGCTTCGGCATCGCGTGGATGTTCAACTTCGGCGACTCGGGGCAAGGGCAGTAGCGGGGCGGTCGATCGGCTGCTCTGCGGGCCGGCGGCGCCCGCTATCGCGCCGGCTGGGCGCGGCGTGCGATGACCGCCGTCGCGTCGAGCTCGTCGTCCTCGGCGAGCTCGACGCGCCAGTCGAGCGCCTCGAAGGCCCGGCGGTCGGCGGCGGCCTGACGGCGGCTCGTCTCGACGAGCACGAGACCGCCGGGGGCGAGGCGCGGCGCGGCCTCGGCCGCGATGCGGCGGTGCAGCTCGAGTCCGTCGTCGCCGCCGTCGAGCGCGACGGCGTGCTCGTGCTCGCGCGCCTCGCGCGGCATGTTCCGCACCGCGGCGGTCGGCACGTAGGGCGCGTTCGCGACGATCACGTCGAAACGGGCGAGCGGCGCGAGCGGGCCGAAGAGGTCGCCGCCGTGCACCGTGCCGCCGAGCGGCTCGAGGTTCTCGCGGGCGACGAGCACCGCGTCGGGGTCGATGTCGATCGCCGTGACGGATGCCTCGGGCAGCCGCACCTTGAGCGCGGTCGCCACGGGCGCCGCCCCGCAGCACAGTTCGAGCACCCGTGGCTTCGTCTTCGCCGCCCACAGCGTCGACGCGGCCTCGGTCGCCAGCCGCAGCAGCAGCTCCGTGCGCCGCCGCGGCACGAACACGCCCGGCGTCACGCGCACACGCAGCCCGCCGAACTCGGCCCAGCCGAGCACGTACTCGAGGGGCTCACCGGCCACGCGGCGTGCGACGAGGGGCTCGAGCGCGGCGAGATCCGGCTCGGCGTCGAGCAGCAGTTCCGCCTCGTCCTCCGCGAACACGCAGCCGGCCGCCCGCAGCCGGGCGGCCAGGGCGTCGACGGCGGCCGTGTCAGTCAGCGAGCAGCCCAGCCTTCTCGGGGTGCTCGTCGAACCACTTGGCGACGTACCAGCACATGGGCACGACCTTGCGGCCCGTGGCCGCGACATCCTCGACGGCGAACTCGACGACCTGCCCGGCATAGCCGTGCCCACGCTGCATCGGATCGGTGAAGGTGTGCGTGAACGAGACGCGGTCGCCGTTCACCGTATAGTCGGCGGCGCTCACGAGCTTGCCGTCGACGCGGAGCGCGTAGCGGTGCGCCTCGGCATCGTGTGTCAACTCAGTGCTCACGCGTCGAGCCTAAGTCGGAAAGCGCACTCGGTAACCTGACCGCATGCAGCAGGGGCGGCGGAAGCGCGGGAGCGGTGCCGGGCAAACGCGGGGAGTCGCGCCGGCGCCGGATGCCGAGGGATCGCCCGCTGCTGAGCAGACGCGGGGTGCCGCAGGCGCGCGGGGTGCCGACCCCATGCGGCAGGTGCCGCGCTCGGGCACGGGGCGCTGGGTCGTCGTGCTGCTCGGCGCGGCGGTCGTGTTCCTCGGCATCGAGGCGATCGAGGCCGTGCTGAATGCGGATGCCCTGCCGCCCGCCCTGCGCTTCGCGGCCCTGCACACCGTCGGGGTCGTGACCTTCGGCGTGCTGTCGGTGCTGTCGGTGATCGCGGCCGTGCTGTTCTCCGGTCGCGGGTTGGTCATGTTGGTCGGCGTGGTCCTGGTGGCGGCCGCGGTCGCCCTGCTCTTCGTCTGAGCCCTGAGCTCTGAGCCCCTGCTCCTGTCCTTCCTCCCCGGCACCGAAGTGTGAGTTCGGGCTGCTCCTTCGTGGATTCGGCAGCCCGAACTGCTACTTCGGATCACTTCAGACGAAGGCCACGGCGTCGCAGCACCGCCGACACGCGAGCGAGGAAGGCATCGGGGTCGACGAAGAGGTCTTTCGAGGTCACCTCGATGACCTCCCATCCCGCGGCGCGCAGCAGTTCGTTCCTGTTGATGTCGCCCAGGTATCGGTCGCGGTCTCGATGGCCATCGCCCTGGTACTCGAAGACCACGCCCCAGTCGGGCAGAGCCAGATCGGGGTGGAGCTCGATGGCACCGTCTGCCACAGCGACCGCCAGATGGACCACCGGTTCGGGCACGCCGGCCGCGACCAGCAGCAGACGCAGGAGCGACTCGGGTCGCGAATCGACGTCAGGCCGTAGCCGCTCGAGTGCCCAGCGCAGATTCCGCGCACCGCGTTTGCCGGCATACCGCGCAGCCGCCTGTTCCAACTCCTGACGATCGCACAGCGGGCGCCGACGCGCGCCGGCCCACACATCGCCGGCCAGGAGGAAATCCCCGGCTGCAACCAAGTCTTCGCGCGGCAGAACGGCCGCGAGTTGGCACCAGGCATCGGCCGCGTGCGCCAGCGGAAGCCGCCCCGAGAGCACCACAAGGAAGCTGTGTGCCTTGATCTTGTGGCCGAGGATCCCCTCGGCACGGGGCGCTGATCTCGGGGCGAGCACGGCGACGTCGAGCGGTCGATGCGGCGCAGTGAAGCCGGGCGGCAGGGGCATGCCGTGCAGCTGCGCCGCCGTGACGCCGCAGAACGCCCACGGGCCTGACATCCGCAGCGCACACGCCGAGCCCCGCTCCTGCAGGGTCTTCGCCGTTCCGAGCACGTTCGTGCCCCGGAAGGGCTGGCTCAACTCGGCGCTGCGCAGTTGCGCGGGCGTCACACCCGCGGCGAGAGCCGTCGAGGTCGCGAACATCGGCCCGAGGCCGGGCGGCAGATCAGTGCGTCGGGGCATGCATCCCAAGATCGGCGATGCGGATGTCCCGACTTCGCTCTGATGCCCCCAACTGTGGACACTTCGTCGCTCAGGCCCCCTGTGAACGGAAAGTCCCGTGCCTGACCGATCTGCACCCAAGTGGCAGTTGAGGCTGCTGTTTTCGCGAAGTGGCAGCCCGAACTCACACTTGGGTGAGATTCATCGGTCAGGGGGAATGGGAGGCCGGGAGCCCCGCATCAGCAGGTGCGCGACGAGGGCCGTCCAGCCCGTCTGATGGCTCGCGCCGAGGCCCTGCCCGGTGTCGCCGTGGAAGTACTCGTAGAAGAACAGCTGGTCGCGCCAGCGCGGGTCCGTCGAGAGCAGGGGGTAGCGGGCATCCGCCGGCCGCGCCGCGCCGCCCTCGCCGGGCAGGAACAGCGAGACGAGCCGCGCCGCGAGGTCGTCGGCGATCGCGCCGAGCCCGAGCCGCCGCCCGGTGCCGGCGGGGTACTCGACCGTGTGCGCCTCGCCGAGGTTCTGCTCGTAGTCGCGCAGCGCGTCGATGATCAGCACGTTCAGGGGGAACCACACGGGCCCGCGCCAGTTCGAGTTGCCGCCGAACAGATGGCTCGTCGACTCGCCGGGCTCGTAGTCGACGACCTGGTCGCGACCGCCGACCGAGATCTCGAACGGGTGCTCGCGATGCCAGGCGGAGATCGAGCGGATGCCGTGCGGCGACAGCATCCCCGCCTCGTCGAAGACCTGGGCGAGCACGCGCTCGAGCCGCTCCGGGCTCACGAGCGCGAGCAGCGACACCCCGCCGCCGCGCGGGTGCAGGTGCAGCGACTCGGCCGCCTCGGGCTGGCGGCGCAGGAAGTTGCGCACGGCGGCGGCGAAGTCGGGCAGGCCGTCGGCGATGCCGTCGAGGGCGAGGGATGCCGTGACCGGCACGAGCCCGACGAGCGAGCGCACCTTGAGCGGCACCTTCGTGCCGTCGGGCTCGGTCAGCACGTCGTAGTAGAAGGCATCCGCGTCGTCCCACAGCCCCTCGTCGTTCGCGGCCTGCGCGATGCGGGTGAAGTGCTCAAAGAATTTGAGAGCGACGTCCTCGTACGAGGGCTCGTGGTGCGCGAGCGTGAGCGCCATCTCGAGCAGGTCGAGCGCATACACCGCCATCCACGCGGTCGAGTCGGCCTGCTCGATGCGCCCGGCGCCCGGGGGCAGCGTCGAGCGGTTGACCGGCGCGATGTTGTCGAGGCCCATGAAGCCGCCCTCGAACAGGTCGTCCTGCCCGGCGTCCTTGGTGTTCGTCCACCACGTG
>WQZN01000025.1 GCA_009780695.1 Microbacteriaceae bacterium | reverse complement strand
GGCTGTGCGCGAGACCGAGTGCCGGGTAGTAGTTGAAGAACGCGTAGATCCACCCGTACAACGGCAGATACGAGAACAGAAACACCAGCACCAGAAACGGCACCAGATACAAGAACAAGCCGAAGCTCTGCGCCCGTGAGCCGCGAGTGGAGGCCTGCATCACGGTTCGAGCGCCGGTTCGCATGATCTGTTCCCTTCGAGTCCGCCGATCAGGCCGCGTGCGATGGCCAAGGCGTCGGTGATCGCCGTGCCGATGACGACCGAGGTGGCGCCGGACCGGAAAGCGGCGTGGATGTCGCTCACCGTGGAGATGCGACCCTCCGCGATGAGCGGCGTGCTCGGAAACCGCTCCCGGATCGCAGCGACGGCGTGGACGTTCGGCCCGTGCGGGCGCAGGTCCATGGGGCCTTCCGGAACCAGCGTCGTCGCAAGCGCGTCGGCGCCCGAGTCGATCGCGTGGGGCGCGGCGCCGACGTCGTCCAGGTCGGCGAGCACGAGCATGCCGTGGGCGTGCGCGTGCGCGATCAGAGCGTCCAGGCTCTCGCCGCGGGGCCGATCCCGAGCCGTTCCGTCCATGGCGATGACCTCGAGCCCACGGTCGGCGATGTCATCGATGTCCGCGCGCGTCGCCGTGATGAAGACCTCGCTGCCTTCGCGTCGGCGCTTCCTGAGCCCGATCAGCGGAACCCGAACCGCGGCCCGGACGGCGGTGATGTCGCTCGGACCCTCGACGCGAACCCCGCGGGCGCCGGCGATGTAGGCCGCCTGAGCCATCGCGGCCATGATGTCGGGGCGCCGCAGGGGGCTCCCGATGGGGGCCTGGCAAGAGACGACGACGCCCCCCTCGAACCAGTCGAACCCCCTCGGGGAGGTCTCTGCGAGAACCAAACGAGCCTCCTGCGCGAGTGTCGTCCGCTCCTCATTGAGCGGATGACGTGGGGCCACGCTAGTCATATGCCTAGAGAACCGCAATAACCATAGGGTTTTTGCCACGGGCGTTTGCCGAGCGGCCTGCGGGGGCGCCGCGATCGCCCTACGCCTGCCGTGTCTCCGGGGCGGGTTCGGGGTTCACGACGAGTTCGTACCGATCCCCGCGGTAGATCGAGACCGAGATCTCCAGCGGGGTGGAGGTGCTGTTCGCATTGCCGGTCCGCGTGTGGACGGCGAGGCACGGAGCCTCCAGCGGGATGTCGAGCAGTTCCGCCTGTTCCGGGGTCGGGTGCACCGCCGAGATGCGACTCTCGCCGCGCTCCAGAACGACGCCGTATTTGCGCTGCAGCAGCCCGTACAGCGAGCCCGTGAGATCCTCGCCGAGCAACCCGGGGAAGGAGGACGCCGGAAGCGTCGTGTACTCCACGCAATACGGCGCGTTGTTGCCCAATCGGAGCCGTTGCAGTTGGTAGACCAACTGCGCGCCCTCCAGGCCCAGCGCACCCGCCGTCTCGTCGTCCGCTCGAGAGATCGAAGCGGAGATGAGCTGTGCGCTGGGAACGATCCCCGCCGACAGCATCGACTCGGTGAACGAGGCCAGGGTCATCTTCCTGCTGACGCGCGAGGGCGCGACGAAGGTCCCTCGTCCCCGCACCGCGGTGATCCGCTTCGCGTCCAGCAGCCCCTGCAGCGCACGTCGCACCGTCATCGCCGAGACGGCGAACTCCTTGACGAAGTCCTGCTCCGTCGGAAGCCGGTCGCCGGCCTCCATCTGGTCGATCCGGGCGGAGATCTGGCTCATGACCGCCTGATACTTCGAGACCATCGACGGCTGCCCTACGCCGGTGCGACGGGCGCCCCGCCCGCCCTCGCCGACCGCTGCGCGGCATCGACGATGCGCAGGGTGCGCAGGCCCGCACCGCCGTCCGGCTGCGGGGTGCGACCGCTCGCGACGGCGTCGAGGAATTCGGCGATCATCGCCTCGTCGAGGTCGTCGCCCGTCCCGATCCAGAGCGGGCCGGTCGCCTCGAAGCCGCCCAGGTGCTGGGCGAAGGGGTCGACCCGGACGCTTCCGCGGGTCCCGATGACCTCGAGCTGCAGACCGCCCCAGGTCGGGGAGGCATCCGGCCAGCTCCACGAGCAGTCGATCGTGCCGATCACCCCGCCCGGGTACTGCAGGGTGACGATGCCGCCCGTCTCGACGCGACCGTCGATCTCGGGGTGCAGGATGTCGTTGGCGACCGCGCGGACCGTCGTCGGCTCGACGCCGAGCAGGGCGTCGAACAGGTCGGCGCAGTGCACGACATGGTCCACCAGCGAGCCGCCGCCGGCCAGCTCGGGGTCGGTGAACCAGGAGTCGCCGCCCGGCATCTTCCCGTTGTTGGCGCCGTGGACGGCGAGGACCCGGCCGAGTTCGCCGTCGGCCACCCGGCGACGCAGCTCCGCGAAAGCCGCGGCGAACCGCACCGGATACGCCGTCATGAACCGCACTCCGGCATCCGCCGCCGCTGCGACCATGCGCGTGCCGTCCTCGAGCCGCGTCGCGAGGGGCTTCTCGCAGAGCACATGGATGCCGGCCTGCACGGCGCGTTCGACGAGGGCGAGATGGCCGCTGTTCTCCGTCGTCACCACGACGGCGTCGGGGCCCCAGGCGAAGGCGTCGTCGTAGCTGTCGACGTACGCGACGCCCAGCTCGTCGGCAGCACCTCGGCCGCGATCCGGCCCGCTTCCGTCGGGGTCGGTCGCGATGAGATCGACCGACGGATCGCGCTGCAGGATGCGCGCATAGCTGAGCGCATGGCCGTGGGCGAAGGAGAGCACGGCGACCCGCAGCTTCGTCATCGGAGTTCTCCGCTCTCTCGTTCGGCGGCGTCCACGCGCCCGACGGGGATGGCGCGCCCCTCCGCGATCGACTGCATCACGAGCTCCGCGAGCGCGACCGCCGCGACACCGTCGTCGACGCCGACCCGCGCCGCCGCCTCGCGCCCCTCGACGACGTCGAGGAAGCCGGCGATCTCTGCGGTGTAGGGGCTGACGGCTCGCGTCTGCGGCGGCATGTAGCCCGATGACGCGGCGTCGCCCGGCACGTCCGCGAGATACGGGCCGTTGCGGTCGGAATCGCTGCGCAGCATGCCCTCGGCGCCGAAGACGGCGTAGCCGGTGCGGAAGGTGGTTCCGCGGGGCCCCCATGACGCGGTGAGCTGGCTGATCGCACCGCTCGCATGCGTCAGCACGGCGACTGCGACGGCGTTCGGCTCACCGGTCTCGGACGCGCCCGACTGGACGCCGTAGACCTCGACGACCTCGCCGAGCTGCCACAGCGCCTGATCCAGGTCGTGGATCATCAGATCCCGCACGATCCCGCCGCCCGCGCTCTCGTCGTGGAACCACGATCCGGCGCCGGGCGCCTCTCCGTGGCGCCACCAGCGGGCGATCGCCACCGGGCCGATGCGCCCGGCGTCGAGCGCGGCCTTGAGGGCGGCGTAGTCCGGCATGTAGCGCACGACGTGCGCCGGGAAGACCGGCAGGCCCGCGGCGCGGGCGGCCTCGGCGACGGCCACGGCATCCGCCTGCGTCGCGCCCAGCGGCTTCTCGCAGATGACGGGCAGTCCGGCCTCGAGGGCGGCGACCGTGATCTCACGGTGGCTCGGAGTCGGCGTCACGACGTCGATGAGGTCCGAGGTGCGCAGCACCTCGTCGAGATCGTCGGCGAGTTCGAACCCGTATTGCCGTGCGAGCTCCGGTGCGCCGTCGAGCGAGTAGACCGTGACCGTGCGGCCGAGCTCGCGCCAGGCCTGCGCGTGGACGTGCGACACCCCGCCCGCTCCGATGAGCCCGACTCTCTCGATCATCGCTCGGTGGCCTCTCTGCCGTGCACGTCGCCGGCGGCGACCCCGTTGTCGGGTCACGCTAACCGGTGCCGGCAAATCACGGCAACTTGTTGCGAAGACGCGCCGCAGCGCGGGATATCTGGTGGCGGCGGATGACGAGAGGGGAACCCGTGGGCGAGAGGCGCTTCGTCGTGCAGGGGCGCTGCACCATCGGGCCCGAGACGCCCCGAGCGGACGCTGCCCGATGATCGTCGGGGTCGACATCGGCGGAACCAAGATCGCGGTCGCCGCCGTCGACGAGAGCGGCCGCGTCCACGAGCGCAGACAGGCCCCGACCCCGGCGCGGGAAGGCGCGGCCGCGATTCTGGACGAGGTCGCGCGCCTCGTCCGCGGCATCCCGCTGCCGGCCGGCGCCGTCGTCGACGCGTGCGGCGTCGGCTCGGCCGGCGCGTTCGACCCTTCCGGACGCGTGGTCCATTCGACCGCGCATCTCGCCGGCTGGCTGGGGGCCGAGGTCGCGGACGAGCTCGGGGCCCGGCTCGGAAGCCCGGTCGTGGTGGTCAACGACGTGCACGCCGCGGCCTTCGGCGAGTACTGGCACGGGGACGTCGGGGAAGACGAGTCGCTGCTCGTCGTGGCCGTGGGCACGGGGATCGGCGGTGCGCACATCGCCCGCGGCCGGGTCACGCGCGGATGCCTCGGGCTGGCCGGCTCGGTCGGACACGTCCGCGTCCCCGGCGCCCCGCACCGGCGCTGCTCCTGCGGCGGCGACGACCACATCGAGAGCTACGCGAGCGGCCCGGGGATCGAGCAGAGCTATGCCGAGGCATCCGGTCGGCACGCCCCGCTGGTGGAGATCGGGCGACGTGCGGGCGACGGCGACCCCGTGGCGGCCCGCGTCATCTCGACGGCGGCCGCGCAGCTGGGGGAGTCGCTCGCGGGCGCGGTCTTCGTCCTGAACCCGGCTCGGGTCGTGCTCGCCGGCGGGGCCGCCAACCTCGCCGAGCTGTTCCTGGCGCCGTTCGCGGCGGCCCTGCGCGCCGAGCTCAGCCCGCCGTTCTCGGGGCTCCGTGTCGGCACGGCGCGCCGCGGCGACGCCGCCATCATCGGCGCCGCCCAGCTCGCCCGCCGCGTCCTCCACGGCGGCAGCCTGGACGAATACGTGATCTGATCGGGTGCGCGGGCGCCATCCGCCCGCATCGCGATCAGCCGCGCGTGAGCCCTGCGGGCGGCACGGCGGGCGGCACGGCGGCCGGCCCCGACGACCCGCGGATCGTGAGGTGCGTCGGCAGCGTCGCGGCACTGCGGACGGGGGCGCCCGAGCCGTCGAGCTGCGCCATCAGGATCGACACCGCCACGCGCCCCGCCTGCTCGATCGGCGCGGTGATGGTCGTGAGCGGCGGGTTGCAGAAGTCGGCGCCGAAGATGTCGTCGCAGCCGACGACGCTGATGTCATCGGGAACGCGCACCCCGCGCTCGGCGAAGCGGCCGAGCATGCCGATCGCGAGCAGGTCGTTGAACGCGACGCACGCGGTCGCGCCGGTGTTCAGCACGGCGTCGGCGGCGGCCGCGCCCTGGATGCGCCGGGGGCTGAACGGCCCGACCCGGATCACCTCGGCGCCCAGGCGCTCGGCCCCGGCCCGCAGCGCGCGCCAGCGGCGCTCGTTCGACCATGACGTCACAGGCCCGGCGGCATAGGCGATGCGCCGGTGCCCGTGCGAGACCAGGTGCTCGACCGCGTGCCCGACGCCGAGCGGCGTGTCGATGAACACCGAGGGCACGCCACGGGTCTGGCGGTTGATCGCCACGAGCGGGATGCGGCCGGCGAGCTCGGACAGCCGGCGGTCGGTGAGGCGGGATGCCGCGATGATCACCCCGTCGTACGACGAGCGCAGGCGGCGCAGGGTCGCGTCCTCGAGCTCGTCGGACTCCTCGGTGTCGACGAGCAGCTGCGTGTAGCCGGCGCTCTTCAACTCCTGCTGCGTGCCGCGGATGATGCCGAAGTAGAACGGGTTCGTGACATCCGACACGAGCACCGCGACGCTGCGCGTCTGGCCCGAGGTGAGCGCCCGCGCGCTCGTGTTCGCCGTGTAGCCGAGCTCGCGCGCGGCCGTCTCGATGCGTGCGCGCGTCGTCGCGTTCACGCGCTCGGGCCGGGTCAGCGCCCGCGACACGGTCGAGATGGCGACGCCCGACGCGGCGGCGACGTCGGCGAGCGTGGGCCGGGCGGGGCGTTCAGCAGGCTGGGGCACGTCACGATGCAAACACTTTCGGCAACAAATGGCAAACGATTGCCGCTTCTCGTCGCGGCTGCCTAGCGTGGAGCCGTGAGCGAGAACCGAACCTGGACCCTTTCCGGCTTCGGCGACGAGATCTCCGACGACCCCGCGATCCAGCTCGCGGTGCTCGAGGCCCTGGGGGCCCGGCACATCGAGGTGCGCAGCGCGTGGGGAGTCAACGTCGCCGATTTCGACGACGAACGCACGGACGCACTGCGGGCCGTCATCCGAGACGCCGGCTTCGGCGTCTCGGCGATCGCCTCGCCCATCGGCAAGGTCGACGTCGCGCTGCCCGTCGAGCACGAGGTCGAGCGCCTGCGCAGGGTCGCGCGGGTCGCCCACGCGCTCGAGGCGCGCTACGTGCGCATCTTCTCCTTCTACCGCGGGGCCGAGCAGACCCCCGAGGGCATCCGCGACGACGTGCTCGAGCGCATGAGCGCGCTCGCCGCGGTGGCGGAGTCCGAGGACGTCGTGCTGCTGCACGAGAACGAGAAGGAGATCTACGGCGACGTGCCGGCCCGCGTGCTCGACCTCGTCGAGTCGGTCGGCAGCGAGCACCTGCGCCTCGCCTGGGACAACGCGAACTTCGTGCAGTGCGGGGTCAAGCCGTTCACCGAGGGCTGGGGCATCCTCTCGCCCTACGTCGACTACCTCCAGGTCAAGGACGCGCTCGCCGCGACCGGCGACGTCGTGCCCGCGGGCGAGGGCGACGGTGAGCTGCTCGCGACCGTGACGGCGCTGCGGGATGCCGGGTACGCCGGCTTCGCGAGCCTCGAACCGCACCTCGCCGCGGGCTTCTCGCTCGGCGGCTTCAGCGGCCCCGCGGCATTCGGCCGCGCTGCCCGCGCCTTCGCACGGCTTCTCGATGAGATCGGAGTGACGACCGCATGACTGAGACACTGACCGCCGCCCTCGTGGGCAACGGCGTGATCGCCACGAACCATGTGCTGGCGATGGCCGCGCACGGCGGCGTGGCCGTCACGCAGCTCGTCGACCCGAACCCCGAGCACCGCGCGGCGATCGCGCAGGTCGTCGCCGAGCGCACCTCGTGGCCGGCCCCCGCCGAGTTCGACTCGCTCGCGGCCGCCCTCGCGGCCGGCGCCCCCGACCTCGTCGTCATCGCGACGCCGAGCGGCACGCACGTCGAGCTCGCGCTCGAGGCCCTCGCCGCGGGCGCGCACGTGCTCGTCGAGAAGCCCGTGGACACGACCGTGGGCAAGGCGCTGCCGCTGCGGGATGCCGCGCGCCAGGCATCCGCGCACGGCCAGGTCGTCAGCGTCATCAGCCAGCACCGCTTCGACCCGGCCTCGGTCGTCGTCGCGGAAGCCGCGCACGGCGGCCGCCTCGGCCGCGTCACGAGCGCGGTCGCGACGGTCGGCTGGTGGCGCAGCCAGGGCTACTACGACTCGGGCGACTGGCGCGGCACCTGGGCGCTCGACGGCGGCGGCTCGACCATGAACCAGGGCGTGCACACCGTCGACCTGCTCGTGTGGTTCCTCGGCCGCCCGGTCGCGGTGTTCGCCTACGCCGCCTCCCTCGCGCACGAGCGCATCGAGGTCGAGGACACGCTCGCGGCGACCGTGCGCTTCGAGAACGGCGCGATCGCGGTGCTGCACACCACGACCGCCGCGTTCCCGGGCCTGTCGGTGCGCCTCAACGTGCACGGCTCGAAGGGCTCGGCGCTCATCGACCGCGACCAGCTCGAGTACTTCTACGCCGAGCCGCCGGAGGGGATCGACCCCGAGGTGCTCGGCGACACCCACGTCGACCCGACCCGGCTCGGCCCGCGCAACCTCGCGGCCGATCTGGTGCCCGCCGAGCACGTCGCGGGCGGCGAGATCCCGGCCGACGTCTTCGTGCAGGGGCACCGCCGACAGTACGACGATGTCATCGCCGCGATCCGCGAGGGGCGTGCGCCCGCGGTGACCGTCGACGACGCGCTACTCTCGCTCGCAGTGGTGCGCGCGCTCTACGTCTCGGCGGCACTCGGCCGGGAAGTCGCGGTCGACGAGATCCTCGAGGGTGCGCACGACGACGTCACCTTCGACCCGAACCCCGCAAAGGATGTCGCCTGATGCGCTTCTCCGTCTTCACCGCCTCGACCCCCGAGTGGGAGCCCGCCGAGGCAGCCCGCATCATCGCCGCCCAGGGCTGGGACGGCATCGAGTGGCGCATCACCGACCAGGAGGAGTCCGAGACCCCCGGCCACTGGGCCGGCAACCGCGCCACCTGGCCGCTCACGGGGCTCGAGGAATCGCTGCCCGAGATCGCCCGCATCACCCACGAGGCGGGGCTCGCCTTATCGGCCCTCGGCGGCTACGCCCAGGTGTCCGACCGCGAGAACGTTGAGCGCCTGCTCGCGGCGACCGCTGCGCTCGGTGCCGAGCGCGTGCGCGTCAACCTGCCGCACGTGCCGACCCCGGACTACCGCGCCACCTTCGCCGCCGCGCGCGCCGACCTGGAATGGGTCGTCGAGCGCGCCGCCGCGCACGGCGTGCAGGCGCTCATCGAGCTGCACCACGGCACGATCGTCTCGAGCGCATCGGCCGCCTACCGCCTGGTCGAGGGCCTCGACCCGAAGCACGTCGGCGTCATCCACGACATCGGCAACCTGATCCACGAGGGCTTCGAAGACCTGCCCTCGGCGTTCCAGATCCTCGGCGAGTACCTCGCGCACGTGCACGTGAAGAACGCGATGCACTGGCCGAACAACGGCATGCCCGGCATCGACGGCCAGGGCCGCTGGGACGTCGCCTGGGCTTCGCTGCGCGACGGCCAGGCCGACATCGACTGGCTGTTCCGCGCCCTCGTCGCGGTCGGCTACGACGGCTGGATCACCCTCGAGGACTTCGTCGAGCACAACCGCCCCCGTGAGGAGCGCCTCGCCGACAGCCTCGAGTTCCTGCACGGCTCGTACCAGCGCGCCCAGATGTGGGCCGAGTGGGTCGCTGCGGGCTCGCCCGAGGGCGACGACCTGGCGGCCTTCGCCGAGACGGCTCAGCACACCTGGCCAGAGCTCGGGGACGCGGCCGATGACGCCGGCGAAGCCGGGGCGCCCGAGCAGGCATGACCCGGCTCGCCCACCTCGGCCTCGGCGAGTTCTTCCGCGCGCACCAGGCGTGGTACACCGATCGGGCCAATCGGCTCGGGGCCGAGGTGTGGCGCTACACGGCCTTCACCGGTCGCTCGCCGGCGCTCGCCGACGCGATGAACGCGGCCGGCAACGAGTACACGCTGATCGAGCGGGCGGCGGACGGTGACACGTCGTCGGTCATCCGCTCGGTCGCCGCGTCGTTCGCGGGTGGAGATGAGGACGCCCTCGCCGCGGTCTTCGCCGACGACGAGCTCGCGGTCGTCACCCTGACCGTGACCGAGCAGGGCTACGACCCGGCAGCGTCGCCGGTGCCGGGGCGGGTGCTCGCGGGGCTCTCCGCGCGGCGCGCTGCCGGGGGCGGACCGCTCGCGCTCGTGAGCTGCGACAACCTCTCGGGCAACGGCGAGGTGCTGCACGGTTCCGTGGTGCGGCTGGCCGAGGCATCCGACCTCGATCTCGCCCGCTGGATCGAGGCCAACGTGACGTTCCCGTCGACCATGGTCGACCGCATCACGCCGCACTCGGGCGACCCGCTCACGGTCGTCACCGAGCCGTTCTCGGAGTGGGTGATCGCGGGCGAGTTCCCGGCCGGGCGGCCCGCGTGGGACGCCGTCGGCGCCCGCTTCGTCGACGACGTCGCGCCCTACGAGCGCCGCAAGCTGTGGCTGCTGAACGCGGCGCACTCGACGATCACCTACCTCGGCCTGCTGGCCGGCTACGAGACGGTCGATGCGGCCTTCGCCGACGACGCGATCCACGCCGCCGTCGAGGCCCTGTGGGGCGAGGTGCGGCCCGTGCTCGGCTTCGATGACGCGGAGACGGATGCCGCGCTCGCGGCCCTGCGCACGCGGTTCGCGAACCCGCGCATCCAGCACCGGCTCACGCAGATCGCCCGGCAGGGGCGCGAGAAGCTCGCGCAGCGCCAGGTCGCGATCATGGCGGCGCGCGCGGAGGCCGGCCTGCCCGCCGGCGACGCCTGCCGCGCCACGATCTCCGCATTCGACGAAGTGGTCAAGAGAGGGATTGCACGTGTTGATTGAGAAAGCCGAGGTGCTCGTCTCGAGCCCGGGCCGCAACTTCGTGACGCTGCGCATCACGACGAGCGACGGGGTCACCGGTCTCGGTGACGCGACGCTGAACGGCCGCGAGCTCGGCGTCGCCGCCTACCTGCGCGAGCACGTCGTGCCGCTGCTCATCGGCCGCGACCCGCATCGCATCGAGGACACCTGGCAGTACCTCTACCGCGGCGCGTACTGGCGTCGCGGGCCGGTGACGATGGCGTCCATCGCCGCCGTCGACACCGCGCTGTGGGACATCAAGGCGAAGGTCGCGGGGCTGCCGTTGTACCAGCTGCTGGGCGGGCGCTCGCGCGAGGGGCTGCTGGTCTACGGGCACGCCTCGGGCGCCGAGCTGCCGGAGCTGTTCGACAACATCCGCGAGCACCAGGAGGAGGGCTACCGGGCGATCCGCATCCAGACCGGCATCCCCGGCCTGCCGTCCGTCTACGGCGTCGCGTCGTCGGCGAACGCGAAGGCGGGGGCGGATGCCGGCACCGACGCCCGCTACGACTACGAGCCCGCGCGCCGCAACGCGGTGCCGGTCGAGGAGTCGTGGGACACGCGCGCCTACCTGCGCCACATCCCGGGCGTCTTCGAGGCCGTGCGCAACGAGTTCGGGCCCGAGCTGCCGCTGCTGCACGACGGGCACCACCGCATGACGCCGATCCAGGCGGCGAAGCTCGGCAAGTCGCTCGAGCCCTACGACCTGTTCTGGCTCGAGGACGTCACGCCCGCCGAGAACCAGGAGGCGCTGCGCCTCGTGCGCCAGCACACCACGACACCGCTCGCGATCGGCGAGATCTTCAACACGATCTGGGACTACAAGACCCTGATCGAGGAGCAGCTCATCGACTACGTGCGCAGCCCCGTCACGCACGCGGGCGGCATCACGGGTCTGCGGCGGATCTTCGACTACGCGAGCGTCTACCAGATCAAGTCGGGCATCCACGGGCCGACGGATGTCTCGCCCGTGGGCCTCGCTGCGGCGATCCACCTGGGCCTCGCGATCTCGAACTTCGGCATCCAGGAGTACATGCAGCACGCCCCGGCGACGCACGACGTGTTCCACACGACGTACACGTTCGAGAACGGCATGCTGAACGCCTCGGACGAGCCGGGCCTCGGCATCTCGTACGATGACGAGGCGGCGGCCGCGTACCCGTACGAGGCCGCCTACCTGCCCGTCAACCGCCTCCTCGACGGCTCGATGCACGACTGGTGATCGTGCCGCTGCGGTGAGCGCGCCTCCGGTCGTCGAAGAGTAGGTCTTCCAGGCCGCTTTCGCCGACTTTGTGACGACCGGGGCTGGTAACCGTGCCTCGGTCGTCGAAAAGTGCGCCGAACCACTCGGATCGGCCCACTTTTCGACGACTGGAGGTGTCCAGGTGAACGAGCTCCGCTACGCGCGCGGGCCGAACGGCGACTGCGGCTTGTTCGCGCGCAGCACCTCGAGGCGGGCGCGGTACTCCTTCTCGTCGATGTCGCCGTTGGCGTAGCGCTGCGCGAGCGTCTGCTCGGCCGACGAGGACGCCTGCCCGTGCCAGTAGCCCCACATGGCGCGGCGGCGCCGGCCGAACACGATCGCGAGCGTCACGATGACGGCGACCCAGAACAGCGGGATGAGGAAGAAGAACGGGAAGAAGGCGAATCCGGTGTGCCACATGGCGGTTCCTTTCGGGTGTGATCTCTGACACCTCCAGAGTCCCGAAATCAGGCGGCCGGCGAATCTGCCCGGGGGAGTGTTCCGCCCTACTCCCGCGGGAGCAGCCCGCTCACGGCACGAGCCCCGTCTCGTACGCCGTCACCACGAGCTGCACCCGGTCGCGCGCGTCGAGCTTCGTCATGATGCGCGAGACGTGGGTCTTGGCGGTCAGCGGGCTCATGAACAGCTCGTCGCCGATCTCCTGATTGGTGAGACCGCGGCCGACGAGGCGCAGCACCTCGCGCTCGCGCTCGGTCAGGGGCTCGAGGCGCGTGGCATCCACCGGGGCCTTCATGCCTGCCGAGACCTGCGTGAGCAGCCGCTTCGTCACGCCGGGCGAGAGCAGCGCCTCGCCCGCGACGGCGACGCGCACGGCGCGCAGCAGGTCGACGGGCTCGGTGTCCTTCACGAGGAACCCGCTCGCACCGGCCTTGAGCGCCCGCGCGACGTATTCGTCGAGCTCGAACGTCGTGACGATGACGACATGAACGGATGCCAGGGCGGGGTCGCCCGCGATCTGCTCGGTCGCCCACAGGCCGTCGCCCTCGGGCATTCGGATGTCCATCAGCACCACGTCGGGCCGCTCGCGTCGCACGAGCTCGAGCGCGGTGGTGCCGGTGCCGGCCTCGCCGACGACCTCGAGGTCGGGCTCGGAGTCGATGAGTGCGCGGAAACCAGCTCTGATCAGCGCCTGGTCGTCGGCGATGGCAACCCTGATCATGTCGTTCCCCCGCTCGGCGAGCCGGGCGTGTGCGTCGTTCCCGGTGCGTCGGTCGGCCGAGACGCCCCGGCGGGCAGCGGCAGCGAGGCCTCAACTCGGAACCCGCCGCCGGGCTGCGGACCCGCCGAGAAGCTGCCCCCGAGCAGTTCGGCCCGCTCGCGCATGCCGAGCAGCCCGCGACCGTCGGGCGAGGGGGCGGACGCCGCGCCGACGCCGTCGTCCGAGATGCGCACGACGAGCGGCCCGATGGTGTCGACCCCGTAACGGAACGTGCCGTGAGGGACGCCCCCGTCGACCTCGACCGAGACGTGCCGGGCGCCCGCGTGCTTCGTGACGTTCGTGAGCGCCTCCTGCACGATGCGGTACACGGCCTGCTGCACGGCCGCCGGCGTGCGTACGACATCCGCGCCACCCCGCATCGTCAGCGTGCCCTCGATGCCCTGCGCCCCGAGCCCGTCGACGAGCGCCGCGAGCCCGGCGAGCCCCTGCTCGGGCACGAGCGGAGCGTCGCCGCGCAGCATGCCCAGCACCTGCCGCACCTCGCCGAGCGCCTGCTTGCTCGAGTCCTTGATGCTCGCGAGCGCGTCGCGCGCGCCTTCCGGCTGCGCGTCGAACAGATGCAGCCCGACCGACGCCTGCACGTTGATCTGGCTGAGCGAGTGCGCCAGCACATCGTGCAGTTCCCGCGCGATGCGCACCCGCTCGGCCTGCGCCTCCTCCGCGCGCCGGGCCTCGGCGTCACGCAGCAGCTGGGCTCGGGCATCCCGCCGCGACCGCCCGAACTCGGGCCCGAGCAGCGCGCCCACGCTCATCAGCGTGAGCGGCACGAGCCAGCCGATCTGCACCAGGCCGGCGACGGAGATGAAGGATGCCAGCGCGAAGCCGAGCCAGTACGCCCCGGCGCACGACCAGGCCCAGGCCCGTGCGCGTTGGAAGCTCGCCGCCGCGACGCCGAAGAG
The DNA here is from genome assembly GCA_009780695.1 of Microbacteriaceae bacterium. GTDB lineage: Bacteria > Actinomycetota > Actinomycetes > Actinomycetales > Microbacteriaceae > Gryllotalpicola. The sequence goes on along the minus strand of WQZN01000025.1, from coordinate 19,624 downwards.
CACAGAGACGTAGAAGGGCGCGGCGAGGCCCTGAGCTGCGCAGACCAGGGTGCCGAGCACGGCGGCGGCGGTCACGGCCGCGAGCGCCGGGCCGGGGCGCCGCCAGACCAGGGGCAGCAGCAGGGGGCCGGCGAGCGCGCATGCGAAGGCGAGCACCGCCACCCACACGGGCACCGCATGGGGGCGACCGGAGAGGAAGTGCGTCGCCCCGGAATACCAGAACAGCCCCACTCGCGGGTTGTCGCGGAAGCTCGGCCCGCGCAGCTGCAGCGCCCAGGCTGTCGTCGCGAACTGCACGATGAGCGACAGCGCGAGGAGCGCGCCCAGGCGCACTCGTGAGCGTCGCGGATCCGGCATGCGCCCACCTTAGGAGCGGGGGCCGACATCGGGCATCCTCCCGCGGGAGTACGCGGCGCAGTGCACAGGTGAGCCCTGGTAAACTCGTGGGGAACTTCGGCGAGGGATGTCACCGGCATCCGTTATCGACGCGGTGGAACCGGCTTCACGTCCTTTCCTCACGCGCTCCAGCGTTCGAGTTGAAATCACACACCAACGTGGGCGGGTCGCCCACCGGAACGAAAGCAGCAGAAATGGCTGACACCAACAAGATCGTCGCGGACGTCCGCGAGTCCTTCGGCAAGGGCGCCGCCCGCAAGATCCGCGCGGTGGGCCGCATCCCCGCCGTGATCTACGGCCACGGCACCGAGCCGCGCCACATCACCCTCCCGGCCCACGAGACCAGCCTCATCCTCCGCAAGGCGAACGCGATCCTCGACCTCGACATCGCCGGCAAGGCCGAGCTCGTGCTCGTCAAGGACGTCCAGAAGGACCCGGTGCGCCAGATCATCGAGCACATCGACCTCATCGTCGTGAAGAAGGGCGAGAAGGTCACGGTCGACGTCCCCGTGCACGTCGAGGGCGAGCCCTTCGGCTCGGCCATCGCCGAGCAGGACGCGTCGAGCATCTCCATCGAGGTCGAGGCGACCCACATCCCCGAGCGCGTTGTCGTCGACGTCGAGGGCAAGGAGGCGGGCACGCACATCACCGCCGGCGAGATCGAGCTGCCCGCGGGCGCGACCCTGCTCACCGACGCCGAGACGCTGGTCGTCGGCATCGTCCTCCCGGCCGCTCCGGCTGCGGACGAAGAGGCCGGCGAGACCGCTGCCGAGTCGACCGAGGCCGCTGCCGAGTAAGACTCCGCATCACCGCACGAAGGCGGGTGCCCCTCATCGGGCACCCGCCTTTCGCGTACCGTAGGGGGCTATGGCAGCTTCCGACACCTGGCTCGTGGTGGGCCTCGGCAACCCCGGCCCCGAGTACGCGAACACCCGCCACAACGTCGGGCAGATGGTGCTTGACGAGCTGGCGTCCCGGGCATCCGCCGCCTTCAAATCGCACAAGACGAGCACCCGCGTCGCCGAGGGGCGCGTGCAGCCGGGCGGCCCGAAGCTGATCCTGGCGAAGTCGAACGGCTACATGAACACCTCGGGCGGCCCGGTCAGCCAGCTGCTCAAGTTCTACTCGCTCGAGCCGTCGCAGCTGATCGTCATCCAGGACGAGCTCGACATCCCCTTCGACACCCTCAAGCTCAAGTTCGGCGGCGGCCACGGCGGCCACAACGGCGTGCGCGACATCATCAAGGCGACGGGGACGGGCGATTTCACGCGCGTGCGCGTCGGCGTGGGGCGCCCGCCGGGCTCGGGGGATGCCGCCGACCACGTCCTCAAGGCGTTCAGCACCGTCGAGCGCAAGAACCTGCCGATCCTGATCGCCGACGCCGCGGATGCCATCGAGCTCATCACGACGCAGGGCCTCACCGCCGCGCAGCAGCGGTTCCACACGGCGTCGTAGTCGGCGGTCCGCGCTCAACTGCATCAGACGGCGCGAACTGCTCACTGTGGCGTGCCGTATGGCGCAGTTCGCGCCGTCTGGCGCAGTTGGAACAGAGCCTGGCTCAGAGCGCGGTGTAGTCGACCTCGAGGAAGTCGGCGACCTCGGTCTGCCAGCGCTCGGTCACGAACGCGACGTGCACGGGGTGGGTGTTGTAGCCGTCGTAGGCGGCCTGGTCGGCGAACTCCATCGAGAACCCGAACCCGAAGTCGTTCTTCGGGCTCACCTCGCGCAGGCGCTCGAACCTCGTGACGCCGGGGATGTCGGCGAGCGCCGCCCCCGCCTCGAGGAAGGCCGCCTCTTCAGCGGAGCCGGCCGGGTGGACGAGTCGGAACGCAACGGTGTGCCTGATCACGTCTCCACCCTAGGCGGCACCCTGCGAGCCGGTGTCGTACCCCTTCCGTAGACTTGTCCCCGTGGTACTCGAGGGAATGATCGAGGCGCTTTCGCGCGCCCAGAACTTTGACGACGCCCTTGCGTACGCGGGCCAGAACGCCGACTTCCAGGCGCCCGACGGCTTGCGCGTGCCGTTGCTCGCCGGCCTCCTCGCCAGGCGCCCCGCCGGCCACCGGGCGCTGCTCGTCATCACGGCGACGGGCCGCGACTCCGAGGCGCTGCGCATCGCGCTGCCCAGCTTCGCCGCCGACGCAGAGATCATCGAGTTCCCCGCGTGGGAGACGCTGCCGCACGAGCGGCTCAGCCCGAGCGCCGAGATCGTCGGGCGCCGTCTCACCGCGCTGCGCCGCCTCGCCGAGTGGAACTCCGCCGACCCGGCGACGCGCAAGCCGATCGTGCTCGCGGCGAGCGTGCGCGCGGCGCTGCAGCCGCTGGCCGACAACCTCACGGCCATCGAGCCCGTCGAGCTCGAGCAGGGGCACCGCGGCTACGACCTCGACCGCATCGCGCAGACCCTGGTCGACCTGGCCTACGCCCGCGTCGACATGGTGACGCGCCGCGGCGAGTTCGCGGTGCGCGGCGGCATCCTCGACGTCTTCTCGCCGGTCGCCGAGCACCCCTACCGCATCGACTTCTTCGGCGACGAGGTCGATCAGATCCGCTGGTTCTCGGTCGCCGACCAGCGTTCGCTGCAGGAACCGGTCCGGCGCGCGACCCTGCCCCCGAGCCGCGAGCTGCTGCTCTCCGAGAGCGTGCGCCAGCGCGCCCGCGAGATGCAGCACGAGTTCCCGGGGCTGTCGAGCCTGCTCGAGCGCGTCGGCCAGGGCATCCCGGTCGAAGGCATGGAATCGCTCGCGCCCGCGCTCGTCGACCGCCTCGTGCCGCTCACGCACTACCTGCCGGAAGGCGCCGCGATCGCGGTGATCTCGCCCGAGCGCGTCGCGACCCGCGCCGTCAGCCTCGCCGAGACGAACCGCGAATTCCTCGCCGCCGCGTGGAGCGCCGCGACGGTCGGCGCCGCCGCCCCGATCGACCTCGACGCCGGCGACTTCATGACGCTCTCCGCCCTCAAGGCGAGCGCACCCGACGACCCGTGGTGGACCGTCTCGACCTTCGACGCGGGCGAGGGCGGCGACGCGGTGCGCCTCGCCGGCAACGCCGTGCCGAGCTACTCGGGCAACGTCACGGGCGCGCTCGAGCACGTCGGCGAACTGCTGCAGGCGGGCTGGCGCGTCGCGATCGCGGCGGCCGGCCAGGGGCTCGTGGGGCGGGCATCCGACGTGCTCGCCGAGTTCGGCTTCGCGGCGCGCGTCGTCGACGACTACCCGGCGGATGCCGAACCCGGCGTCGCCTACCTGATCAAGGCCGCCGTCGAGCACGGCTTCGAGCTGCCGGAAGAGAAGCTCGCGCTGATCGGCGAGACCGAGTTCTACGGGCGCACCATCGGCTACGACAGCCGCCAGGTGAAGAAGCTCGGCAGCCGCCGCAAGAACGTCGTCGACCCGCTGCAGCTCAAGGCGGGCGACATCGTCGTGCACCAGACCCACGGCATCGGCAAGTTCGTCGAGCTCGTGCAGCGCGAGGTCTCGTCGGGCGGCCGGAACGCTGTCAAGACGAAGCGCGAGTACCTCGTGCTCGAATACGCGCCGAGCAAGCGCGGGGGCCCGCGCGACAAGCTCTTCGTGCCGACCGACCAGCTCGACCTGCTGACGCGCTACGTCGGCGGGGAGGAGCCGGCGCTCTCGAAGATGGGCGGCAGCGACTGGGCCGCGGCGAAGACCAAGGCGCGCAAGGCCGTGCGCGACATCGCCGTCGAGCTCGTGAAGCTGTATTCGGCGCGCATGGCGGCGCGGGGCTTCGCCTTCCCGCAGGACACGCCCTGGCAGCAGGAACTGGAAGACGCGTTCCCCTTCGCCGAGACGCCCGACCAGCTGCAGACGATCGACGAGGTCAAGGCCGACATGGAGCGGCCGATCCCGATGGACCGCCTCATCTCGGGCGACGTCGGCTTCGGCAAGACCGAGATCGCCGTGCGCGCCGCGTTCAAGGCGGTGCAGGGCGGCAAGCAGGTCGCCGTGCTCGTGCCGACGACGCTGCTCGTCAAGCAGCACTTCGAGACCTTCCAGGAGCGCTTCGCGGGCTTCCCCGTGCACCTGCGCCAGCTCAGCCGGTTCCAGACCGACAAGGAGTCGAAGGAGGTGCTCGACGGTCTCGCCGACGGCACGGTCGACGTCGTCATCGGCACACACCGCCTGCTCGCCAAGGGCGTGACCTTCAAAGACATCGGCCTCGTGGTCGTCGACGAGGAGCAGCGCTTCGGCGTCGAGCACAAGGACGCCCTGAAGAAGCTCAAGACGAACGTCGACGTGCTCGCCATGAGCGCGACCCCGATCCCGCGCACGCTCGAGATGGCGGTGACCGGCATCCGCGAGATGTCGACCCTCGCGACGCCGCCCGAGGACCGGCATCCGATCCTCACCTTCGTCGGCCCGTACAGCGACAAGCAGGTCGGCGCGGCCATCCGCCGCGAGCTGCTGCGCGAGGGCCAGGTGTTCTTCGTGCACAACCGCGTCGCGTCGATCAACCGTGTGGCGTCTCAGCTCGCCGAGCTCGTGCCCGAGGCCCGCATCGCCGTCGCCCACGGCCAGATGAACGAGCACACGCTCGAGCAGATCGTCGTCGACTTCTGGGAGCGCAAGTTCGACGTGCTCGTCTCGACGACCATCATCGAGACCGGCCTCGACATCTCGAACGCGAACACGATCATCATCGACCGCGCCGACAAGTACGGCCTCAGCCAGCTGCACCAGCTGCGCGGCCGGGTCGGCCGCGGGCGCGAGCGCGCCTACGCGTACTTCCTGTGGGACGAGGACCGCCCGCTCTCCGAGACCGCGCACGACCGCCTCTCGACCCTCGCGGCCAACAACGACCTCGGCTCGGGCATGCAGATCGCCCTCAAGGACCTCGAGATCCGCGGGGCGGGCAACCTGCTCGGCGGCGAGCAGTCGGGTCACATCGCGGGCGTGGGCTTCGACCTGTATCTGAGGATGATCGGCGAGGCGGTCGGGCAGTTCCGCGGCGACGTCGCCGAGGGCCAGACCGAGCTGCGGCTCGAGCTGCCGGTCGACGCGCACATCCCCGAGGACTACATCGACTCCGAGCGCCTCAGGCTCGAGGCGTACCAGAAGTTCTCGGCGGCATCCGGCCCGAACGCCCGCGACAACGCGATCGAGCTCGTCATCGACGAGCTCACCGACCGGTACGGCGAGCTGCCCGAGCCCGTGCGGAACCTCGTCGCGGTGGCGCGGCTGCGGCGCCACGCCCAGCTCGCGGGCCTGGGCGAGGTCGTGACGATGGGCTCGAACCTGCGCATCGTGCCGGCCGACCTCGCCGACTCGATCCAGGTGCGGCTGCAGCGCATGTACCCCGGCGCGAAGCACTTCCAGCAGCAGCGCGCGATCTCGGTGCCGATCAAGCAGGTCGACGGCCGGCCGATGGCGGATGCCGACCTCATCACCTGGGTCGGCGACCTGCTGAAGGCGATCTTCCCCCTGCCCGAGAAGGAAGCCGAGCCCGAGGCGCAGACGGCCTGACCCGGTCGTGCGCCGTCACTGCGGGCGCAGAACCCAACTGTGGGGCACATTTTCTACTGTGGGGCATATCCGAACCTCGGTTCGGATATGCCCCACAGTAGAAAATGTGCCCGACGGGGTCAGGCGCCGACCGCGGTGCCGAGCAGCGCGCCGAGGCCGAAGGTGATGGCGAGGGCGATCGCGCCGCCGATGACGACACGGATCGTGGCGCGCACCGGGGGAGCGTCGCCGAAGCGCGCGCCGAGCCAGCCCGTGATGGCGAGCGCCACGAGCACGGCGGCGAAGGTGACCGGGACGCGCGGGGGCACCGGCACGAGCACGGCGCACAGGAACGGCAGCAGGCCGCCGACGAAGAAGGCGATGAGCGAGGCGAGGGCGGCGTGCACGGGGCTGACGTCCTCGAGGTCCTCGCCGTCCTCGCCGCGCGCGATGCGCGCGGTGATCGCGTCGCGCTGCGAGCTCACCGAGACGAACTCGCCGAGGGCCATCGAGAGCGCGCCGCCGATGAGGGCGGCGGCGCCCGCGAGCAGGATCGCGTGGGATGACGTCGTCGCACCGGCGACGCCGATGACGACCGCGGCGACCGACACGATGCCGTCGTTGGCGCCGAGCACGCCCGCGCGCAGCCAGTTCAGGCGCGAGGCGAGGCTCTCGGTCGCGGCCCCGTCGGAGGTTCCGAGAAGGGCGCGGATGGGCGACAGCGCGTTCGTCATGAGTCCATGGAAGCACCGATGGCGGTGCGCCGCCAGCAAGGTGAGGCGAGCCTAAACCCCTGATCAGCGCCTCAGAATGCGGCTTCTTAACTGAGGCTTGCCTTAGTCGTGCGCCCATTCGACGGAGCCGACCACGGTGAGCGCGCCCGCCGCGTCGAGGGCGATGACGGATGCGCCGAATTCGGCGTGCGCCCACGTCGGCCCGTCCGCGCCCATCGCAAAGACCGCGGTGGCCAGGACATCCGCCACGCTCAGGTCGCGATCGATCACCGTGACCGACTGCCAGTGCGCGGCGGCGGCACCCGAGCGCCCGTCGGTGATGTGCGCTCCGCGCTCGTACGCGCCCGACGTCGCCATCGCGGCCTCGTCGAGCACGATCACGCCGAGCAGGCGCGCGGGGTCGTGCGGATGCCGGATGCCCGCCTGCCAGCGCCGCCCGGCCCCCGGCACCCCGCGGCACACCAGGTCGCCGCCGGCGTTGAGGCAGAAGTCGCGCGCGCCGCCCGCGGCGAGGGCGCCTGCCGCGCGCTGCGCCGCCCAGCCCTTCACGACGCCGTTCGCGTCGAGCGTGCCGGCCGGATGCAGCGTGAACGCGCCGCCGCTCGCCCGTTCGAACGCGTCGCCGAGAGCGAGCACCTCGCGCAGCTCCGCGCTGAGCTCGTTTTCGTCGAGCTCGCCGCGGCCGAGGCGCGAGAGCTCGCTGTCGGCGCGGAACGGGGAGAACCGGGCATCCGCCTCGTCGAAGAGCTCGAACGCGCGCGCCACGAGCCCGTCGGGCGCGGGGGAGCGCAGGTCGAGCGAGACGACCGTGCCCATCGTGCGGTGGGTGAACGCGGTCACTTGTGCTTGTCGATCGCGGACTGGACCGAGGCGAGATAGCCCTCTGACGTGTACGTCGCGCCCGAGATCGTGTCGACGCGCGCCGACTGCGAGTTCACGACCTCCTGCGCGAGCTGCGGCGTCGCGTACTGCGTGAGCATCTGGTCGCGGCCGCCGCCCATCGGCGCCTGCAGCGTCTGCACCCCGGTGATCTTCGAGCCGGAGAAGGTGACGGCGACCTGCACGGGGCCGTAGACGGTCTGCTCGGTGTCGCCGTTCACGGTGGTCGTGCCGCCGGATGCCGCCGCACCGCCGCCCGCCGAGGACCCGCCGGCGGCGGAGGACGGGCTCGGCGACGGTGCTCCGCTCGAGGCATCCGCCCCGCCGCCCTGCGAACCCGATGCGGACCCGGCCCCCGTGCCGGGCTGCGGCAGCGCGGCGGCGAGGCTGTCGCCGCCGACGATCAGCCGCCCGGCCACGGTCGCCGAGATGCCGGCCATGATCACGGCGAACAGCGCCGTGCCCTGCCATCTGCGGGTCATGCGAAGCTCAGCTCCTCGAAGTGGATGCGGCTGTCGGCGACGCCGAGGGCGCGCAGGCTCGCGGCGGTCCTCTCGATCATGGCCGAGGGGCCGCAGATGAAGGCCTCGCGGTAGACCGCGTCGGGCACGTGCCGCCCGAGCGAACCGGTGTCGAGCGGGTCGTAGCCGAGCTCGCTGCGGCGGCCGACGAGCGGGACGAGGTAGACGCCGGGCAGCCGCTCGAGCTCGTGGTAGAGCGCGAGGTCGTCGCCGCGGCTCGCTCGGTAGACGAGCACGACCGAGCGGCCCATCTGCGCGAACTGCTCGGCGAGCCCGCGGATCGGGCCGATGCCTGCGCCGCCCGCGACGAGCAGCACGGGCCCGGCGGCTCGGCGGCCGACGAACCCGCCGAACGGCCCCTCGATCAGCACCTTGACGCCGGGGCGCAGCTCGCGCAGCCGGCCGGAGTGGTCGCCGAGGTCGGCGACGGTGATGCGGATCAGCCCGTCGGCGGGCACGTTCGAGAGCGAGTACGGGTGCGCCGTGAGCAGGTGCCCCCAGGCGAGGAAGCGGAACAGCATGAACTGGCCGGGCGCGGCGCGCAGCAGCTCGGGGCTGCGCGAGCGGATCCACACGCTCGTCATGCGCGGCGACTCGGGCACGACGGCGACGACCTCGAAGCGGTGCGTCTCGAAGCGCAGCACGGGCAGCAGCGCCCGCCACCACACGATGCTCGCGGCGGTGAGGCCGTACATCGTCATCCAGATCGCCCGGTTGAGCGGATGCCCGACGAACACGGGCCCGGCGCTGATCTGGTGCAGGAAGGTGAGGAAGATCGCGACGTACGTGGTCACGTGCACCCAATACCAGAGCTCGTACGGCAGCAGGGCGCGCAGGGCGCGGGCGCTGATCAGACCCGCGAGCAGGATCGCGGCCGTGCCGATGGTCGCGGTGAGCATGTCGGGGTAGACGCGGAACAGCCCGAGGTAGGCGCTCACGGGGTCGCCGCCGCCGGTGATCCACTGGTTCAGCGTCATGAACGCGACGTGCGCGAGCACGAGGAACAGCGTCGCCGCCCCGACGGTGCGGTGCCACGCGACGAGCCGGTCGAGGCCGATCGCCCGCTCGAGCCACGGCACCCGGGCGACGAGCAGCAGCTGCACGCAGACGAGGTACGAGCCGATCATGCCGGCGAGCTCGGCGACGGCCACGACGAGGGCGGGCGCCGATGCGGTCACCACGGCCGACGGCCACCACAGCGCGACGACGGCGAGACCGCCCGCGATCGCCAGCACCGTCGCCAGGCCGCGTTTCATAGGAGGAAATTAAGCATGCCGGTTCAAAGAACCTTATGAATGGGCGAAGTGATCGCTAACCCATGCCGGCCGCCGAGCGGCGGCACAGAGCGGTCCCGGCCGCCACGCAGGAAGCCGGGACCGCTGGTGAGGATGTCCGCTACTGCAGCGCCGCGATGATGCGCCCGACGTCCGGGGTGCCCCAGCCGGTCGGCTGGTCCCAGCCGGCCGTGGCCGAGTACCCGCCGCCGAAGGTCGCGGTCGTGTTGCTGCCGACGGTCACGTCGTGCAGCACGCGCGATGCCGCCCAGCCCGCCGCGTAGCTCGCGACCTTGCCGACCGGGTGGCCGACCGCCTGGATCGTGTCCGCCGTGAGCGCCGCCCACTGCGGCGAGCCCGCGGAGGTGCCGCCGAAGTAGTAGAACCCGTTGTTCGCGCCGCCCATGAAGCCGAGGTAGGTCAGCACCCCGGTGTAGACGCCCGCGTTGTACGAGACATCCGAGCCCGCCTTGGTGTCGAACAGGCTCTGCGCACCGCCGGTCTCACCCGTGACGCCGAAGGCACAGGTCAGCGGACAGGTCGCGTAGTCGCCCCAGACCGTCTCACGCGGCTGGTCGAGGCCGCTGCCGACCCACAGGTCGGTTCCGCCGACGGACGTGACGTTCGGGTCGGAGGCTGGGTAGGAGTAGTTCGCGAAGCCCGCGCCGTTGTCCGAGCCGGCATCGCCGGAGGAGGCGAACAGCGAGATGCCCTCGGCCGCCGCCTGCGCGAAGGCCTTCCGCGCCTGGGAGGTCTGGCCGTTGTTCGCGGTCGGCGACGAGATGAGGTTGTCGGCCTCGCCGTAGCTCATCGACAGCACGTTGCCGAGCTTCTGATCGGCCACGTACTGCTCGGCGTTGTCGATCGTGGCGCCGTGGTCGTTCGCCGCGACCACCAGGTCGATCTTCGCGCCCGGCGCGACCGCGTGCGCCCACTGGACGTCGAGCGAGGTCTCCTGCGCCCAGTCGAGCTGCGTGCCCTTGCCCGTCCAGGTCGGCTTGCCGCCGGGGTAGATGACCGACAGGTCGGCGGCGGGCAGGCCGAAGGCCTGTGAGAACGTCGCGAGGTCGGACTGGACGGTCGGGCTGCCGAACGCGTCGATGATGACGATCGTCTGGCCCGTCCCGGCGGGGACGCCGTCGATGGTCGCGGGGATGTCGTAGGCCGCGCGGATGCTCTGCGGGGTCTGGCACGCGTCGCGGCCGTTGTTCTGCGCGAGGCACTGCTCGGGCGTGAGCGTCGGCCCGACCGCCACTTCCGGCAGCCCGGCCTTCACGACGATCGGATGGACCGAGTACACACCGCCGGTCTGCGGTGACGAGGCCGCGAGGGCGGGGGCCGTGCCCGACACCGCCAGGGCGGTGGCCCCGGCTGCGGCGAGAGTGAGCGTGACGAGCGATCGATGCTTCATGGTGCTCCCTAGGGTTGCGCCGTCGCGTCGTCGCGACGGGTATGCCCGAACATTAAGCCCCCATCTCGGGGGAGGACAATCATTCGTTCTGCTGCGGGCCGCGGCGCAGGCTGCGGGCGCGCAGCGCGACGAACACCGACGAGTACGCGATCGCCAGCGCCGAGCCCGCGAGCACGGCGAGGACCCCCTCGTCGGTGATCTCCGGGCTGCCGCGGAACGCGAGCTCGTTCATGAGCAGCGCGACCGTGAAGCCGACCCCGCCGAGGCATCCCACCATCACCAGATCGACGGGGCTGCGCGAGACCCACGAGCCGCGCATCGCCCGCGCGCCCAGCCACCCGGCCCCGACGATGCCGACGACCTTGCCCAGCGGCAGTGCGACCACGATCGCCCAGAACTCGGCGTGCAGCGACGCGGCGCCGACCGCCGGGAAGGCGACCGCCGCGGCCGAGAACGCGAACAGCGGCAGCACGACGCCGTTCGTGACGGGCTCGAGCAGCACGTGCATCCGGCCGCCGGGCTGCCGCGCGATGACGAAGCCGAGGGCGACCCCGGCGACCGTCGCGTGCACGCCGCTCGACAGCACGCACCACCAGGTCAGCACGGCGAGCACCCAGAGCGCAGTGACGATCGGCCATTGCGGACGTCGGGCGAGCAGATAAGGCGAGCGCGGCGCCAGCAGCTTGCTGAGCCACGCGAACACGAGCAGGCAGGCGGCCGCGCCGCCGAGCCAGGGCAGCGCGACATGCTGGGTGAAGAAGAACGCGATGATGAGGATCGCGATGAGGTCGTCGATCACGGCGAGAGCGAGCAGGAAGACGCGCACGTGGTTCGGGATGCCGCGGCCGAACAGCCCGAGGATCCCGAGCGCGAACGCGATGTCGGTCGCCGTCGGGATCGGCCAGCCCCCGGGGAACTCGCGGCCCGCGAGGCCGAGGTAGACGAGCGCCGGCACGAGCACGCCGCCGGCCGCCGCGATCGCGGGCAGGGCCGCCTTGCGCACCGAGTTGAGCTCGCCCACGGCCAGCTCGCGGCGCAGCTCGACGGCGACGGCGAAGAAGAACAGGGCGAGCAGCCCGTCGCTCACCCAGTGCTTCGGCGAGAGCGCGAGCCCCGGCACGGGCAGATGCCACTCGGTGTTCGCGAAGGCGAGCAGCGCGTGCCCGATGCCGGGCAGGTTGGCGAGCACGAGGCCGAGCGCGGCCGCGCCGAGCAGCAGCGCCGCGGCGACGCGCTCCGACCGCAACAACCTCACCCGACCATACTGACAGCATGACCGCCAGCGAGCTCGACGCCTTCGCCGCTGCCATGTCCGAGGTGCTCGACCGCTGCGTGTGGTCGCAGCGCGAGACGCACGAGAGCCTGGTCACCTACCTGATCGAGGAGAGCTACGAGCTCGTCGATGCGATCGAGGCCGGCACTCGCGAGGACCTGCTCGAAGAGCTCGGCGACGTGCTCTGGCAGGTCGTCTTCCACGCCGAGATCGCCCGGCGCACGCCCTCCGAGGGCTTCGACGTGCAGGATGTCGCGGCGAATGTGCGGGCGAAGATGGTCCGTCGGCACCCGCACGTCTTCGCCGGCGAGACGGCCGAGACGCCTGAGGACGTCGTGCGGCTGTGGACCGCCGCGAAGAGGGCCGAGAAGCGCGAGCGGAAGAGCGTGCTCGAGGGCATCCCGCGCTCCCTGCCCGCGCTCGCGCTCGCAGACAAGACGCTCGGCCGCGCCGCCTCGGTCGGGGTCGTGGCGGATGCCGCGGCGCCCGCCTTCGCCGACGAGGGGGAGCTCGGCGACCTGCTGCTCGGCATCGTCGCCGCGGCCCGGGCCCAGGGCCTCGACGCGGAGCGCGCGCTGCGCACGCGCCTGCGCGCGCTCGCCGCGGAGGTGCAGGCGGCGGAGCAGCCCGCCTGACGTTGCCCTACGCCGCGGCGGCCTCGGCCGGGGCATCCGTCGCCTGCTCCGGTGCGCGATGCCGCGGCAGGAAGGTGACGGACACGAGCAGCACCACTGCGACGACGAGGATCGACGTGTAGACGAGGTGCATGGCGTTCGCGAGGCCCGGGCCCTCGGGCGCGCCCGCGGCGTTGAGCTGCACCCGCGAGTTCACGACGGCGCCGAAGATCGCGACGCCGACCGCCGAGCCCATCGAACGGGCGAACATGTTGGTGCCGGTCACGGCGCCGCGCTCGTGGTGGCCGGCGCTCGCCTGCGCGGCGATGAGCGACGGCACGGCCGTGAAGCCCATGCCGACGCCGATCACGAAGCAGAACAGGGCGACGAGCCAGATCGAGGAATGCGCGCCGAGCGTCATGGTGAGCGCGGCGCCGAGCACGACGAACAGCGAGCCGATGACGGAGGTCGCGCGGAAGCCCCAGCGCAGGTACAGCCGCCCGGCCTGTGACGCGGCCGCGGGCCAGCCGAGCGTGAGCGCGGCGAGCGCGAGGCCCGCGACGAGCGCGCCGAAGCCGAGCACGTTCTGGGCGTAGATCGGGACATATGTCGACAGCCCCAGCACGACCACGCCGATCATGAGCGACGCGACCGTCGACGCCGCGACGACGCGGCGCTTCAGCAGGGCGAGCGAGAAGATCGGGTGCTCGACGCGCAGCTCGACGTAGACGAACGAGGCGAGGAGGACGGCGGCGGCGACGAAGATGCCGATCGAGGCGGCGGATGCCCAGGCCCACGCGGCCCCGCCCTCGAGCAGGCCGAGCAGCAGCGCGGTCGTGCCGAGCGTGAGCAGCACCGCGCCGAGATAGTCGATTCGCTCCCGCTCGCCGGCCGGCCGCGCGGATTCCTTGTACGAGCGCCACAGCATGATCACGGCGACGGCGCCGAGCGGGATGTTGATCCAGAAGATCCAGCGCCAGATGCCGAGCTGGGCGAAGATGCCGCCGAGCGTCGGGCCGACGACGGACGCGATGGCCCAGACGGATGCCAGATAGCCCTGCACCTTCGCGCGTTCCTCGAGCGTGTACAGGTCGGCGGTGATCGTCATCGACACCGGCATCACGGCGCCGGCCCCGAGCCCCTGCACCACGCGCGCGAAGATCAGCACGGGCATCGACCACGCGGCACCGGCGATGATCGAGCCGAGGATGAACAGCCCGATGCCGAACAGCAGCGTGTTCTTGCGGCCGAGCACGTCGGCGAGGCGGCCGTAGATCGGCACCGAGACGGCCTGCGCGACGAGGTAGACCGCGAACAGCCACGGCACCTGCTGGAACTGGCCGAGGTCCTTCGCGATCGACGTCGACGCGGTCGCGATGATGGTCGAGTCGATGGCGACCAAGCCGGTTGCGAGCATTTGGGAGAGAAGGACTGGACCGCGCTCGGAGCGCAGTCCGACCCCGGAGGATCGTTCAGGCATGTGAAGGAGAAGTCGCTCGGCTATGGGGCTATTCCCAGCAATGGCAGGATTGACCCATGCCCTCTGACGTGAACCCGCCGCGTGGCATGCGCGACTTCCTGCCCGCCGAGAAGGCCAAGCGCGAGCATCTGCTCTCCGTCATCCGCTCGCAGTACTCGGCGCGCGGCTTCGAGGAGATCGAGACGCCCGTCGTCGAGGACTCGGCCCGACTCCATTCGGGGCTCGGCGGCGACAACGAGAAGCTCGCGTTCGGCATCCTGAAGCGCGGCCTCGATGCGGGGGATGTCGCGGCCGCCGCGGCGTCCGCCGATCTCGTCGCCCTCACCGATCTCGGCCTGCGCTTCGACCTCACGGTGCCCCTCGCGCGCTTCTACGCGACCAACCGCGCCAAGCTGCCGACCGTCTTCAAGTCGATCCAGATCGCCCCGGTCTGGCGCGCCGAGCGGCCGCAGAAGGGCCGCTACCGCCAGTTCGTGCAGTGCGACATCGACATCATCGGCGAGCCCGGCATCCTCGCCGAGGTCGAGCTCATCACCGCGACGGCGGCGACGCTCACCGCGCTCGGTCTCGCCGGCTGCCGCATCCGCATCAACCACCGCGCGATCCTGCGGCACCTCATCGCCTCGTGGCAGATCGCCGCGAAGCAGACCGAGCGCGCGCTCATCACGATCGACAAGGAAGACAAGATCGGCGTCGACGGCGTCGTCGCCGAGCTCGTCGCCCTCGAGCTGCTCGCGCCCGAGCTCGCCGAGCAGGCCCGCATCGACCTCGGCGAGCTCGCCGACGACGGCTGGAGCCTCACGGGCGAGAACGCCCCCGCGTGGCTCGACCCGGCCGCCTACGCGCAGCTGCTCGAGATCCGCGACGCGGTGAAGGCCGCCGCCCCCGAGGTGCCGCTGATCTTCTCGCACAACCTGGTGCGCGGCATGGGCTACTACACGGGCGCGATCTTCGAGATCCAACACCCCGAGTTCGGCTACTCGCTCGGCGGCGGCGGGCGCTACGACGGCATGATCGGGCGCTTCCTCGGCACGGATGTCCCGGCCGCCGGCTTCTCGATCGGCTTCGAGCGCATCGTCGACCTCATCCCCGACGACGCCGTCGCCGGGGATGAGGCGGTGCTGCTG
The DNA here is from genome assembly GCA_009780695.1 of Microbacteriaceae bacterium. GTDB lineage: Bacteria > Actinomycetota > Actinomycetes > Actinomycetales > Microbacteriaceae > Gryllotalpicola. The sequence continues at coordinate 4,453 of WQZN01000025.1, read as the reverse complement.
CTGCACGACAGGGACGTGCCGGTCGCGCAGCTCATCGCGCTGCAGGCCGACGTGATCGCGCAGGGCCGGCGCGTGCGGCTCGAGAAGCGCACGAAGAACGTCAAGGCCCTGCTCGCCCGCGCCGCCGAGTCGGGCTACCGCCTGGTCGCCAACGTGAACGCGGGGACAACTTCCGCCGCCGAGCTGGAGTTCCGGCCCCTTTCTTAGCCCCCTGGCCGCATCGGCCTCTCAGTACAGTTGAACCGGACCGGGCATCCCGGTCCGAACCCCCGAAGAAGGAGAAGATCCGTGGCTGCAATCGAGGCCGTTGGCGCTCGCGAAATCCTGGATTCCCGTGGCAACCCCACCGTCGAGGTCGAGGTCCTGCTCGAAGACGGCACCGTTTCGCGCGCGGCCGTGCCGTCCGGCGCGTCCACCGGTGCGTTCGAGGCCTATGAGCTGCGCGACGGCGACAAGGGCCGCTACCTCGGCAAGGGCGTCCAGAAGGCCGTCGACGCCGTGCTCGACGTGCTCGGCCCGGCCATCGAGGGTGTCGAGGCGACCGAGCAGCGCATCATCGACGCGATCCTGATCGAGGAGGACGGCAGCGACAACAAGTCGAACCTCGGCGCGAACGCCATCCTCGGCGTCTCGCTCGCCGTGGCGCGTGCTGCGGCCGACTCGGTCGACCTGCCGCTGTACCAGTACCTCGGCGGCCCGAACGCGCACGTCCTGCCCGTCCCGCTGTTCAACGTCATCAACGGCGGCGAGCACGCCGACAACGGCATCGACTTCCAGGAGTTCTTCCTCGCCCCGATCGGCGCCGAGGACTTCGCCGAGGCGCTGCGCTGGGGCGCCGAGACCTACCACGTCCTCAAGGGCGAGCTGAAGGCCGCGGGCTTCGCGACCGGCCTGGGCGACGAGGGCGGCTTCGCCCCCGACCTGCCCAGCAACCGCGAGGGCCTCGAGTTCCTCATCAAGGCGATCGAGAAGGCCGGCTTCACCCCGGGCGACGACATCGCCGTGGGTCTGGATGTCGCGGCCACCGAGTTCTTCAACGACGGGGTCTACCGCATGGAGAACAAGGACTGGTCGGCCGAACAGCTCGTCGAGTACTACGAGGGCCTCGTCCGCGACTTCCCGATCGCCACCATCGAGGACGCCCTCGCCGAGGACGACTGGGACAGCTGGAAGATCCTCACCGACCGCCTCGGCAGCAAGGTGCAGCTCGTCGGCGACGACCTGTTCGTCACCAACCCCGAGCGCCTCGCGAAGGGCATCGAGCTCGGCGTCGCCAACTCGCTGCTCGTCAAGGTCAACCAGATCGGCACCCTGACCGAGACGCTGACCGCGGTCGAGCTCGCGCACCGCTCGGGCTACACCTCGATGTTCTCGCACCGCTCGGGCGAGACCGAGGACACCACGATCGCCGACCTCGTCGTCGCCGTGAACTCGGGTCAGATCAAGTCGGGTGCCCCGGCTCGCTCGGAGCGCGTCGCCAAGTACAACCAGCTGCTCCGCATCGAGGAGGAGCTGGGCGACGCCGCCGTCTTCGCCGGCAAGAAGGCGTTCCCGCGCTTCGGCAAGTAAGACCCCCGCTGGTCGACTGAGCCGCTTGCGGCGAATGCGTCGGGTCGACTGAGGCCGCCAGGCCGAATGGAGACCAGACCGAGGCACAGCAAGTTCGCAGAAGGCGCGCCGTCCCGCATGGGGCGGCGCGCCTTCGCCGTTCCCCTAACCTGAACGCATGTCGACCGCGCGCAGCACCCCCGTGAACGCGCGGAACTGGCTGCAGGGCATCCGCTTCTCGTGGTTCGCCTTCGTCATGCTCGGCGTGATCGTGCTCGCGGTCCTGGTGCTCGCGCCGACGATCCGGCTGTACACGACGCAGCAGCAGCAGGTCTCGAAGCTCGCGGCGCAGAACGCGGCGCAGCAGGCGAAGGTCGACGCGCTCAACCAGCAGATCACCGACTGGGACGACCCCGCGTACATCAAGGCGCAGGCGCGCGACCGGCTGCTGTACGTGATGCCGGGCGAGACGAGCTACCTGATCATCGACGACCTGCCGAAGACCCCCCAGGGCACTGCGGCGAAGGTCAGCACCACCGTGCAGGAGCAGACCGGTGACTGGTCCGCGACGCTGCTGCGCTCCCTGCTCGCGCAGCCGCAGGCATCCTCGACCGCGCACTGAGAGAATGGGCGGATGACCATGCCCCCGTTCGAACCCGCCAGCGACCGCGACATCGCCGTGGTCTCGGCCCAGCTCGGCCGGCCCGCCCGTGGCGTGCTCGGCATCGCCGCGCGTTGCGTGTGCGGCAACCCGACCGTGGTCGCGACGGCGCCGCGGCTTCCAGGCAGCGGCACGCCGTTCCCGACGCTGTACTACCTCACGCATCCGGCCGCGACGGCCGCGATGTCCCGGCTCGAGGCCGACCACGTCATGGTCGAGCTGCAGGAGCTGCTGGCTGAGGATGCCGGTGTCGCCGCCGCCTATCAGAAGGCGCACGAGGCCTACCTGCACGACCGCGAGTCCATCGAGATCGTTGAGGAGATCAGGGGTTTCTCCGCGGGCGGCATGCCGACGCGCGTGAAGTGCCTGCACGCGCTCGCGGGGCACGCCCTCGCCGCCGGGCCGGGCGTGAACCCCATCGGCGACCTCGCACTCGAACGTGGGAATTGGTCCCCGTCCGTCTGCGAATGCGCCGATTACGGCGCCTGAGCACGCGCCTGTAGGCTATAGACCACACCATTTCCTTCGAGGAGACGCTGAACTGTGCCCAAGATCCTGATTGTCGGTGGCGGTTACGCCGGTTTCTACACGGCGTGGAAGCTCGAGAAGTCGCTTCGCAGGGGCGAAGCGGAAGTCACGCTGATCGACCCGCTGCCCTACATGACGTACCAGCCGTTCCTCCCCGAGGTGGCCTCCGGTGCGATCGACCCGCGTTACGCCGTCGTCACCCACCGCCGCCACCTGAAGAGCACCAAGCTCATCTCGGGTCGTGCGACCTACATCAACCACGCCGAGAAGAAGGTCACGGTCACCCCGCTCGTGGGCGACGCCTTCGACGTCGAGTACGACCAGGTCGTCGTGACCGCCGGTGCGGTCAGCCGCACCTTCCCGATCCCGGGCATCGCCGACCTCGCCTTCGGCCTCAAGAACATCGAAGAGGCCGTCGCCGTGCGCGACCGCCTGTTCACCAACTTCGACAAGGCCGCGACGCTGCCCAAGGGCGACCCGCGCCGCGAGCGCCTGCTGACCGTCACGGTCGTCGGCGGCGGCTTCGCCGGCATCGAGGCCTACGGCGAGCTGCGCTCGGCCGCCTCGGCGATCCTCAAGGTCTACCCCGAGATCGAGTTCGACGAGATCAAGTTCCACCTCGTCGAGGCCATGGGCCGCATCATGCCCGAGGTCTCGCTCGAGACCAGCCACTGGGTCGTCAACCGCCTCGCCGAGCGCGGTGCTCCGATCCACCTCGACACCCAGCTGCAGAGCGCCGAGAACGGCGTCATCCAGCTCTCGAGCGGCGAGTCCTTCGAGTCCGACCTCATCGTCTGGACCGCCGGCGTGATGGCGAACCCGGTCGTCACCCGCAACACCGACCTGCCCATCGAGGCCCGTGGCCGCGTGACGGCGAACGCCTCGCTCCAGGTCGTCGACGCCGAGGGCGTCGCGATCGAGGGCGCGTGGACGGCCGGCGACGTCGCCGCCGTGCCCGACCTGACCGGCGCCGGCGTCGGCGGCTTCTGCGTGCCGAACGCCCAGCACGCCGTCCGTCAGGCCAAGCGCCTCGCGAAGAACCTCATCGCGGTGCTGCGCGGCGAGACCCCCGTCGAGTACGTCCACAAGAGCCTCGGTGCCGTCGCCGGCATCGGCCTCTACGACGGCGTCTTCCAGTCCGGCAAGATCGCGCTCAAGGGCTTCATCGCCTGGTGCGCGCACCGCGGCTACCACGGTCTGGCCATGCCGTCGTGGGAGCGCAAGTGGCGCGTCATCTTCGGCTGGGTGGGCAACTTCTTCCTCGGCCGCGACTTCGTGACGCTGTCGGCCGTGCAGCAGCCGCGCGCCTCCTTCGAGGAGTTCGCGTCGCGCCCGAAGCCGCCGGCCCCCGCCGCCGAGGCGCCCAAGGTCGAGGCTCCGAAGGCCGAGGCTCCGGCCCCCGCCGGCCCGGTGACGCCGACCGAGGAGCAGGCTCCGGCCGAGGTCTCCGAGAAGGCCGACGAGGCCGTCGCCGAGGCGAAGACCAAGTAAGGCGCCACAGCGCATCGTGAATTCGGGCTCGCCCTTCGGGGCGGGCCCGAATCTGCATCTACGCTGGCGGCAGCGCGCCCCCGTAGCCCAATTGGCAGAGGCAGCCGACTTAAAATCGGCGCAGTGCCGGTTCGAACCCGGCCGGGGGCACCGATGGCATCCTGGGTTGCGCCGGATTTTCGCGTGCTACGGAATTCCTCGCGCGTTTCCGCCTTCCGCACCGCG
>WQZN01000024.1 GCA_009780695.1 Microbacteriaceae bacterium | reverse complement strand
GTCCGTGCCGTGCAGGAGCACCTCGTCGGCGGCGTGCAGGGCGTCTACCGCTCGCAGGGTGTGCCGATCCACGACAAGCACATCGAGGTCATCGTGCGCCAGATGCTGCGCAAGGTCACCGTCGTCGAGCACGGCGAGACCGAGCTGCTTCCGGGCGAGCTCGTCGACCGCTCGCGCTTCGTCGAGGTCAACCGCGCGGCGATCGCCGAGGGCAAGAAGCCCGCGGCCGCCCGCCAGGAGGTCATGGGTATCACCAAGGCCTCGCTCGCAACCGAGTCGTGGCTGTCGGCGGCCTCCTTCCAGGAGACCACCCGCGTGCTGACCCAGGCGGCGATGGAGGGCAAGAGCGACCCGCTGATCGGTCTCAAGGAGAACGTGATCATCGGCAAGCTGATCCCGGCCGGCACGGGTCTCGCGAAGTACCGCAATGTGGCCGTCGAGGCCACCGAGGAGGCGAAGGCGGAGCGTTACCCGAACCGCATCTTCTCCGACGACTCGGTCTTCGACGAGAACTCGCTGTCGTTCGTCGACTTCGACTCGTTCTCGAGCGACGACTACACCCCCGGCACCTACAACTAGGCACCGCACACACCAGGAAGGCCCTCGCTTCGGCGGGGGCCTTCCTGCGTTGTCCGGGGCGACGACGGCATCCGAACCGCGACGGCGGGCTGCCCCTGACTCCCCATGTCGGGAGGGCGTGAGCGCCGGGTAGGCTGCGAGCGACAGAAAGGCCGAGTCGGGGGACTCGGGTGGGGGTGTCGTGACCGATTCTGACCTGCGCATCGATCTCGCGGAACTGCATGGGCTCGCTGCCGAGCTGGCGGTGATCACGCAGGCGTTCGACGACGCGCGGGGCGTGTCGGACGCCGTCGCCCAGGCGACCGGCGACGACGGCCTCGGCGCCCGTGTGCGCGACTTCGCGCGGACCTGGCAGGTCAAGCGGCAGCACATGGCCGAGTCGATCCAGGCGCTGCACGCGCACCTGGAGAGCATGACGAAGGGCTTCACCGAGGTCGACGCCCAGCTCGCGGCCGCCGTCGAGGGCAGGGGCCGCTGATGGATGTCGAGTTCGGTGAGCTGGGTGGCGACCCGGATCTGCTGGATGTGGAGTCCGCGCACTTCGCCGAGGTCGCCGCGAAGATCGATGCGGCGGTCGCGACCCTGCGCAAGCTGACCGGTCTGGACGGGATGCGCGGTGAGGCGGTCGCGGCGCTCAGCCGTGCGGCCGAGGAGGTCGCGGGGCAGATCGCGTTGCCGAAGGAGCGTTATCTGCAGACGGGCGAGGCGCTCGCGGCATACTCACCCGCTCTGAGGAACGCGCAGGACGCGGCGCGGGTCGCGGCCGCGCACCTCGCCGAGCTGGAGGGCGCGGCGAAGACGACGGCGCATGCCGCGGCGGATGCGGCGCAGCAGCTGCTGCTCGGCGCGGCGACGATGAACCCCGACGATCTCGAGCAGGCGAAGACGGATGCCGCGCGTGCGGCGCACGCGGCGGAGCACGCGGCCGGTGAGCTGGCGTTGTGGCAGCGCCAGTGGTTGGCGGCGCAGCAGGAGAAGGCGGAGGCCGCGGCTCGGGCATCCGCGCGCATCGTGAGTGTGCTCGCCGCCGACGGGGCGCGACTGCGCGACGGCGTGGCGGACGTGGTCGGCATGTTCCTGCACCAGGAGGAGACGGGGCTGGCTCAGGCGTGGCACGACCTGAAGACCGGCGCTGCGGGTGTCGGCGACTGGGCTGTGGGGGTGCTGAAGAGCTCGGGGTTCTCGAAGGCCTTGAAGGTCATGGACTGGATCTCGGCGGGCCTCGGCATCGCGGCCCTGGTGCTGTGCTGGGTGCCGGGTCTCGGTCAGCTTCTTGGAGCCGCAGACGGCATTGCGGCGCTGTTGGACGCGGCGGGGCATCTCGCGCAGGACTCGGTGGAGGGCCGGCGCGGCAAGGTCGTCGAGGATGTCGCATTCGGTCTCGCCGGCGTGTTCGGCGGTGGCGCGCTGAGGGTCGTGGCGAAGAACATCGCCTCCGCGGCGCGGGTGACCTCGACGGCGAGCCGGATCGTGAGCACCGGGCGACTGAGCGATCAGGTTACGGAGATCGTTGACACCGTGTCATCTGGCGGCCGTTTGTGGAAGAAACTCGCCGATGCCCAGAACGTTCGCCTCGTGCTGGCTAAGGCAAAGGCGCTGCTTCCGAGTTGGGAGGACGTCGGGGTCATCTTCAAGGAGGGTGGCAAGACGATCAAGCACGGATCTGCGGAGTGGGCGCAGGAGTCGGGGCAGGCCGTCTATCGGAGCATCCGTGATCGCAGCGTTTCGCTTCAATCCGTCAGCGATGAGATGGACGTCGCGCTGAAGAAGTTCCTCGGCGCCGGCAAGGAGGCGACGGCGGACCTTGGTGACGGTGCGTTGTCGCGCCCCTGGAAGGTCGTCGTCGGCGTCGCACAGTCGAGCGCGACGTCTTTTGCACTGCATGATCATGTCGACCAGGTCGGCAAGATAGATGACCTGTTCCATCCGGGAAGGAAGAGTGGCTAGATGGGCTGGTTCGGGCGGCGGGTCGGTCGTGCAGGGGAGCAGAGCTTCGAGGAGCGGCAGAAGCTTCCCGCGATCGATGACATCAACTACAACATTGAGCCGGGTTGGTTTGCCGTTGATCTCGCGGTTCCTGTTGAACAGTGGCTTGACAAGGTACATGAGGTCCGGGGGCCCGGTTGGAAGCTAAATGCGGATCAACTCGAAGTTCTCGACGGTGAATTGCGGAGGGTATACGCGAACTTCGCCGCGATGAATGATCCACTCGCAACCGTGGCGGTGCGTGTTCCTCCGGGTGAGGCGCATATGACGTGTACGTCGTTCTTCCGGGGGAATGGTGCGAATGGTCCGGATTGGCCGCAGGCGTCTCCGGATAATTACGCGCGTGAGTTGGTGAAGCCGGATAGTGATGCGCGGGTTCATGTGGACACGGTGGGGTCGTGGCGTGATGAGTTCGAGGTGGGCACGTGTGTGACCGCGTATTTCTTGATGCATTATCACGATGGCGGTCGGCAGTGGACGGAGGAGCGGGTGTCGTGCGGGTATTTCCCGCATGGGTCTCGTCAGATGATCGAGTTCGCGTTCACGACGCCGGCGGTGGGGGCGAATGGTGATGATTTCCCGATGTTGGTGCGCGAGATGATGCAGAGCGTGACCGTCAAGCTCGACAAGGCGTAGCAGCGTGCCCGAGATCGTCCGATCGCGCGGCGGCGACTACGTGGTTGCGCTGCCGGGCTCGTGGACGATCATCCCGCTCGCCAACCGCGTCGAGACCGCGAACGCCGTCTCGGCTCTGGTCACCGGCTATGTCGGCCGCGACGACCGGCGGGCGCAGCTGCGGCGCGTGCTGCGCGAGCACGTGCTGGGCCTCGCGCGCGAGGCGCGCACGGCCGACATCGAGTTCCTGGCCGTCGCGCCCGAGCTCGTCCCGGGCGTGCCGTTCGGCGGGGCACTGACCACCCGGACGCTGCCGTGGCCGGCGGATGCCGGGCCGCTCACGCAGCCGGTGCGGACCGTCTCGAGCGGCGACCGCGAATCCGCCGGCCACGTCGAGCGCATGATCTCGGTCGACTACGTCGTCCCGACCCCCGTCGGCGCCGGGCTGCTGCTCGCCTTCTCGGTGCCCGAGGCGACCGTCTCGGCCGAGGCGATCCTGCCGCTCTTCGACACGATCGTCGAGGCGATCAGCTGGGTCGACGCGGGCCTCTAGAAAGCAGGCGTCCAGGCGCCCTCGGTTATCGTGGACTGTCTGTCGTTCAGAGGAACTATGAGGGGGTGACGTGGCCCACCGACCGCCGTCGCAGCCCCCGGTGCTGTCCGGCTACGACTACCGCTTCCCGCTCGGCACGGGCGGCTTCGCCGACGTGTTCCTCTACGAGCAGGACATGCCGCGGCGATCGGTCGCGGTGAAGGTGCTACTGGCGAATCTCGTCGACTCGGATGTCCTGCGCATGTTCAACGCAGAAGCCGACGTCATGGCGAAGCTCAGCCCGCACCCGTCGATCCTGACCGTGCACGCGGCATCCATCTCGGCCGACGGCCGCCCCTATCTCGTGATGGAGTACTGCCCGTCGCCGCTGATCCGCCGCGACGAGAACGGCCACAGCGAGCGCGTCACCGTCGAGCGCGCTCTGCACGTCGCGATCAAGATGGCGAGCGCCCTCGAGACCGCGCATCGCGCGGGCGTGCTGCACCGCGACATCAAGCCGTCGAACATCCTGCTCACGGCCTTCGGAGCACCCGTGCTCGGCGACTTCGGCATCGCGACGAGCCTCGTCGAGAGCCATCACGAAGAGGTCTTCGCGATGAGCGTGCCGTGGAGCGCGCCCGAGGTGCTCAACGAGTCGACGACCGGAACGGTCGCGAGCGAGGTCTGGTCGCTCGGCGCCACGATCTACACGCTGCTCGCGGGGCACGCGCCGTTCGAGAAGGCCGACAAGGCCGAGAACTCGCGGCAGAAGCAGCGCATGCGCATCATCAGGGAGCGGCCGCGGGCGCTGCCCGCCGACATCCCCGACGCCGTTCAGCGCGCCCTCATGACCGCCATGGCGAAGTCGCCCGAGCTGCGCTTCCCGAGCATGATCGCCTTCGCGCGCGAGCTCCAGCAGCTGCAGGGCGACCTCGGCCTGCCGGTCACGCCGCTCGAGCTCGCCGTCGACGAGTGGGCGCCTCAGTCGCGCCCCGAGGACTTCGGCAACACGGGCGTGCGCGGTGCGGTGGTGTCGACCGTGCCCGTGGCATCCGCCCGCACCCGCGGCAGACGGCAGGCCCACGTGGGCCGCACGGCGACGGGCGGCGCGACGCTCGTGGCGACGCGCGGCGAGCTCGAGACGGAACGACACCGGCCGAGCGCGGCGACCGTCGCGGGCATCGTCGGCGGCGTGGTCCTGCTCGCGGTCGCGGGCGCCGCCGTCGCGCTCGTGCACGCGGGGGTCCTGTAGATGGCTGCTCCGGGCGGCCGTGCCCGGTGGGGCGCAACGCTGCGCAGCACATGGTTCAAGGTGACCGCCGCGGTCGCCGCCGCGGCCGCGCTCGGCGCGGGGGCGTTCCTCGCGGGCGGCTACGACACCGCCCAGACGAAGGTCGACGACGCCTCGGTGTGGGCGCTGCAGACAGGGCAGGGCGAGCGGTACGCCCGGGTCGACACGGCCCTCGGCCAGCTCGACACCGTCAAATCGGTGACGAGCCCGAACGACATCGTGCAGGCCGACGGCCAGGTGGTCGTCTACGCCCAGGGCAACGCGAGCGGTGCCCAGGTCGACCTCGCCCAGCCCGCGAGCTTCACCGCGGCCTCGCTCAAGCCGACCCCGGCCGGCACGAAGCAGGTGTTCAGCACGGGCGACTACGTCGGCTACCTCTCGAGCACGGGCGAGGTGCGCGCGGGGCGCATCGAGCAGGGCGTGCAGTCGGGCGGCCCGGCGATCGCGGCCCCGGGCAGCGGCGGCAAGCGCGCCTTCGCGGCCGACACGATCGCGATCGGCACCGACGGCGTCCTCTACGCGTATTCGCACATCGCGCACCAGGTGCTGCGCTTCGACATCCCGACGGGGCGCACCCTCGGGACGGACTCGCTCGCGAACGGCCCCGACGACGCCAGCGCCTCGATGACGGTCGTGGGCTCGACGTGGGTGCTGCTCGACGGCGACGGCGCGCACATGTGGGTGCGCGGCGTCGCGGGCCGGCTGACCACGCGGCTCGGCGACAAGGCCGTGCTGCAGAAGCCCTCGGGCGCTGAGAGCGTCGTGGTCGCCGCGAGCGGCACCGAGCTCGTCGCCTACGACCTCGCCACGGGTCGGCGCTACCCCGCGCTCGCATCGGGCCAGAACGGCGAGCCGGCGGCGCCGACCTGGGCGGGAACACGGCTGTATGCGGCGTGGCTGACGCAGGATGCCGGGCCGGGCCATCTCTGGATCGGCGCCGCTCGCATGGGCCGCCAGCCGTCGACCTACCGCGTGCGCAACTTGGGCTACGGCTCGATCGCCGGCAAGCCGGGGCAGCTCTCGAACGACATCACGCCCGAGTTCCGCACCAACGGCTCGGCCATGATCCTGAACGACTCGTCGAGCGGCTGGGTGTGGTCGGTGCCGAGCGGGCAGCTCGTGCAGGGCTCGCAGAACTGGGATCTCGGCCAGACCACCTCGACCCGGACGGACACCCGGCAGATCGACCAGACGCGCGAGAGCGACCCGACGCCCCCCGTCGCGGTCGACGACCAGTTCGGCGTCCGGGCCGGCTCGCTCGTCACGCTGCCCGTGATGCTCAACGACTACGACGCCAACGGCGACGTGATCTCGATCGTGCCCGGGTCGGTCACCGGGCTCGACCCGCGCTTCGGCACGGCATCCGTCGCCGACTCCGGCCAGACGATCACCGTGCAGGTGCAGCCGAACGCGCCGCCGACGGCGACGTTCACCTACGAGGTGACCGACGGCACGACGAAGAACGGCCTCGATTCCGCCCCGGCGACCGTGACGCTGACGGTGCACCCCGCCAGTCAGAACGGGGCGCCCGTGTGGTGCAACGGCTACAGCGCGGAAGAATGCCTCGTCACCTGGCCCGACAACACCGAGGTCGCCCAGGGCGGCTCGGTCGAGATCCCGATCCTCCGCGGCTGGGTCGACCCCGACGGCGATCCCATGTTCGCGACGGCGACGGGGCTGTCCGACCCCGCCGACACGGTGAGCGTCACTCCCGACGGCAACCTCGTGTTCCAGGCGGCGGCCGGCAGCCGGACTGGGGATGTGGACGTCGCGGTCACCGTCTCCGACGTGCTCGGCGCGACGACCACCAAGACGCTGCACCTCAAGGTCGTCGCCCGCTCGACGATCACGGTCGAGAACTTCGGGCTCATGACCGCGGTCGGCGTGCCGCTCACGGTCGACCCGTCCACCCACATCCGCAGCGCGCAGGGCACGCCGCAGATCGTCAACGCCTCGCTGCCGTCGTCGACCACCGCGAACATCGCCATCGACAGCTCGGGCGCGACGTTCCAGTTCGAGGCGGCGGATGTCGGCAGCTACCCCGTCACCATGACCGTGAAGGACCCGGCGACGGGCGCGACCGCCACGGCGACGGTGCGCATCACGGTGGTCTCGGACGCGCAGCCGACGATCTCGACGGCGCCCGTCACCGTGTTCGTGCGCCCCGACACCGACACCTCGGTCGACGTGTTCTCGGCGGTGCAGAACCCGACGGGGCGGGTGCTGCTGCTGTCCGATCCGCAGCCGGACCCGGCGCCCGGGGCATCCCTCGACGTCGATGTCGTCGGCCAGGCGCAGCTGCGCGTGCGCGGCACCACGGGCTCGGGGGCGCCCGGGCTGCTCGGCACGGTCCACTACGTCGTGAGCGACGGAACCGACAGCCCGGGCATGCGCGTGAACGGCGTGGCCTCGGTCTACCTGCTGCCGAACGCGCTGCCCGGCCGCCCCGTCGCGATCGACGACTCGGTGACGGTGCGCGCGGGCGCGCAGGTCGACGTGCCGGTGCTCGCGAACGACGTCGGCCAGGGCGGCGACTTCGTCGAGCTCGACCCCTCTCGCATCGTGAACGAGTCGCACCAGGGCCTGGCCTTCGCCTCGGGACAGCTGCTGCGCCTGCTCGCGCCCGACCATGCGACGACCTACACGATCCGCTATTCGGCGTACTCGGCGGGCAACCCCTCGGCCGAGTCGACCGCCTCTGTCCACGTCACGGTGCTGCCGCAGGGCAGCGACCGGCCGCCGCGCCCCGTGACGTTGACCGGCCGCGTGGCCGCGGGCGAGAAGGTGCGCATCCCGTTCAACCCGTTCGGCATCGACCCCGACGGCGACATGGTCTCGCTCGACCGCATCTCCCAGCCGAAGCAGGGCACGGCCCAGATCACCCCGGACGGCACCGCGATCATCTACACCGCGGCGCCCGGCGGCGAGGGGCAGCAGTCGTTCAGCTACGAGGTGCGCGACAGCGAGGGCGAGACCGGCCAGGGCACGGTCATGGTCGGCGTGCTGAAGAACGCGCAGACCGACCCGGCGCCGGTGACCTACAGCGACTACGTGCAGGTCAAGGCGGGGGCCGGCAACCGGGTCGTCGTGCAGCCGACCGACAACGACATCGACCCGAACGGCGGCGCGCTCACGCTGGGCGCGGTGACGCCGGATGTCCCGAGCGGCAGCGCCCAGTACGCGGCCCTCGCCGGCGCGATCATCTCGAAGTCCGGCGGCGAGGTCGTGATCCGCGCGACGCCGCGGCCGCGCACCCTGACCTACGTCTATTCGGTGACGAACGCCCAGGGGGATGTCAGCGAGGGGCTCATCGTGGTCGACGTCGTCTCGGGCGACGTGCCGGACTGGCCCGTCGCGGTCGACACCGTCGTCGACGCGCAGAGCCGCAGCCGGCTCGCGGAGGGCATCGACGTGCTCGCCGGCAAGGTCTCGTGGGGCGCGGGCGAGGTCGGTGCCCTCACGCTGAGCGTGCCCGGTGCGCCGAGCGGCGTGAGCGTCGTCGGCGGCGACGCGATCCGGGTCGCCCACGTGCCGGCATCCGGCATGATCGTGCCCTTCAAGCTGACGGGGAAGGACTTCACGGGTCACGAGGCCTGGACCTACGGCTTCCTCCGCATCCCCGCCCTCGCGGATGTGATCCTCACCCTGAAGAGCGGCTTCCCGCCGCTGACCGTCAAGGAGGGCGGCTCGGGTCAGGTGCAGCTCGCGAACTGGATCAACGCACCGAGCGACTCGCCCCTCAACTTCGCGACGGATGCGAAGACGACCGGCACGCGGCCCGGTTCGAGCTGCGAGATCACCGCCGACGGCACCCTGACGTACAACGCGGGCCTGCGGGCGCCCTGGACCGACGCGTGCACGATCGAGGTGCAGACGCTCACGCAGAAGGACTTCACGAAGATCGCGATCCCGATCGAGATCACGCCGCTGCAGCCCGAGCCGCAGCTGCGCCCCGCGTCGCTCACGGAGAGCCCGGGCCAGCCTGCGCTGCACTACGACCTCGCGCAGATGGTCACGTGGCTCGACCACGAGAACGAGATCCCGAGCATGGACTACGCGGTGGCCTATTCGGGCACCCAGTTCACCGTCGTGCGCCAGGGCTCGGAGGTCGTCGTGACCGCGAAGGACGACGCCCGGCCGGGAACGGTGGAGCAGGCGACGGTGACCCTGCCCGGGCACCCCGGCGTCACCGCCACCATCACCCTCAAGGTCGGCCCGGTCGCGAGCCAGCGGCCCGCGGGCGGCTCGACGACGCTCAGCTGCTCCGAGGCGAACGGCACGAGCTGCACCACGACGGTCGTCGGCCTGAGCGACGAGATCAACGCGTTCCCCGGCACGCCGCTGCAGGTCGTGGGCGTGGCGAGCCAGGTGCCGGGGTGCACGGGCGTCACCTTCGCGGTCTCGAGCACGCGCACCGTGACAGCGAAGTGGTCGGCCGACGCGCCGGGCGGCACCTGCACGGTGCCGTTCACCGTGCAGGACGCGCAGGGCCGGCGCAGCACGTCGACCGGATCCGGCTCCGGCGCGCTGTCGTTCGAGCTCAAGGGGTACCCGGCGGCTCCGGCATCCGTCACCCAGGTCGGCTACACGGGCACGAGCGTGACGCTGGCCATCGCGCCGGGCGATGCCGCGACGGCCTACCCGGCGATCACCGGTTTCGTGGTCACCATGGACGGCCAGAGCGCGGTCACCTGCACCGCGGCGGGTGTCTGCCCGGCCGTCACGGGCCTGCAGAACGGCGCGAAGCACGTCTTCGAGGCGCGCGCCGTCAACGAGGTCGGCCTGTCGAAGGCCGGCGTGACCACGACCGCCTGGGCGTTCGCACAGCCGACCGTCACGGGCGTGACGGCCACCCCGGTGTACGACCCGTCGCTCACGACGGCGTCGACGGGCGCGTTCGACCTGACGATTCCGAACCGGGACGCCTCGACCGCGTCCTACGTGGTGCAGTGGGGCGGCCAGTCCCACACCGTCGCCGCGACCTCGGCCCCGAGCGTGACGGTGCGCCTCACCACGAACGCGGCCACCCCGACCGAGATCTCCGTCACGCCGACGAGCACCTTCACGCAGCCGCCGGGCGATCAGCTCGGTGCGCAGGCGTGGAGCGGCTCGGTCACGACCGCGGGCCTGCCGTCGTTCGCGTCGACAGGCAGCGGCCTCACCGCGACGGACAGCTCGATCACCGTCGTCGGCAGCGTCTCGGGCAACTTGAACGGCAGCGCCAAGCCGGACGCCTACCTGTTCATCGCGAGCGAGAACGGCAGCCCGAACTGCACCAACTCGGGCGACGGCAACATCAGCACCTCGAGCGGCGTCATCACCTCGACGAGCCAGACCATCTCGGGCCTGACCCAGTTCCACACCTACGAGGTGTACGTGTGCTACACGAACGAGTACGGCGTGGCCGTGGCCGACCTCGGGGCCAAGACGGCCTGGAACGCGCCGTCTGCGCCGCAGAGCTGGACCTTCGACATCCGCAACCGCCCCACTCGGCAGTATCTGATCGACTACGACTGGTCGGGCACCGCGCCGTCGGGCGGCACCGTGCCGAACAACTACGTCGCCCAGTTCCAGGACCCGACGAGCGGCGGCTACCAGCCGCAGCAGAGCTATCAGTACCCGGCGGATGTCTGGGGGCAGGACCCGGCGATCCAGGTGCGCTACTGCGGCAACGGCTTCCTCGCCCTGTGCACGTCGCCGTCGAACGTCACCGCGGCGAGCGGCTCGGCCCCGTACCGCCTGCGTGTGTCCGGCCTCTCCGAGGTGTGCGCGCCGAGCACCGCGGACCAGGGCAGCGGCGCGGCGACGACCCTGAGCGCGAGCCTCAGCATGCAGGGCGACGGCCTGAGCGGGGCATCCGCCGCCATCACCTCATACTCGTATCTCGACAGCAGCAGACAGCCGCAGTCGGTCACGCTGCAGACACCGCAGACGACGGTGACGCTGCAGCCGGGCGAGACCGCGCTGCAGATCACGGGCTACCAGATCACGCTGCCGTCGGGCTTCGGCGGCCCGTTCACGGGCGGCACCCGCGACATCACCCAGGACCCTGTGTGCACAGGATGACCCACGAGACAGACAAGGACTGACCACCCATGGCGATCAGCTCAGAGCAGGCGGCCTGGTTCCACTCGACCTTCCAGGCGCTGGCCGACAACGTCGAGCAGGTCGTGCTCGGCAAGCGGCACGTCGTCGAGCTCGCGTTCACGGCGATGGTGAGCGAGGGGCACCTGCTGCTCGAGGACCTGCCGGGCACCGGCAAGACGAGCCTCGCGCGCGCGATGTCGCAGACGGTGCACGGCACGACATCCCGTATCCAGTTCACGCCCGACCTGCTGCCCGGGGATGTCACGGGCATCACGGTCTACGACCAGAAGAACGGCGAGTTCGAGTTCCACGCCGGCCCGATCTTCGCGAACGTCGTGCTCGCCGACGAGATCAACCGGGCGAGCCCGAAGACCCAGTCGGCGCTGCTCGAGGCGATGGAGGAGGGCGCCGTCACGGTCGACGGCGTCACCCGCTCGACGGGCGCGCCGTTCCTCGTCATCGCGACCCAGAACCCGATCGAGCAGGCGGGCACCTACCCGCTGCCCGAGGCCCAGCTCGACCGCTTCATGATCAAGACGAGCCTCGGCTACCCCGATCTGGCCGCGACCGTGCGCATCCTCGAGGCGACGAGCGAGGTGCCGCACGAGCTCAACCCCGTCATCACGCCGCAGGCGCTCGTCGGCATGGCCGGCATCGCGCGTGCGGTGCACGCCGACCCGGTGATCTTCGACTACATCGGCCGCATCGTCGAGGCGACCCGCACCGCGAGCCAGACCCGGGTCGGCGTCAGCGTGCGCGGCGCCCGCGCGCTCACCAAGGCGGCGAAGACCTGGGCCGCCGCGCAGGGCCGCGGCTACGTGACGGTCGACGACGTGAAGTCGCTCGCCGTGCCCGCGCTCTCGCACCGCCTCGTGCTCGACCCCGAGGCCGAGTTCGACGGCGTGACGCCCGAGGCCGTCGTCGGCCAGATCCTGCTCGACGTCGTCCCGCCGGTTCGGAGCACTGTGGCGTGACCGTCGACTCCACCGCCACGACCGGCTCCACCGCGACCGGCACCGCGACCCGCACCCACTTCCTCTCCGAGCAGTACAGCGCCCGGACGAGGTTCGCCGTGTGGGCCGTGCGTTCGTGGCGCGAGGTGCAGGCGGCGGCGTCCGCGGCGTGGTCGCAGGTCTCGGGCACGGTCACCCCGGTGGGGTGGCTGGCCATCGTCTGCGTGCTCGTGCTGCTGCCGCTCGGTCTCGTGCTCGGCTGGGCGGAGTTCATCGTCGTCGGCATCGCCGCGGCCGCGATCCTCGTGATCGCGGTGCCGTTCCTCGCCGGCACGCTCGCCTACCGCGTCGGCTTCACCCTGCCGGTCGAGCGCGTCGTGGCGGGCTCGGAGGTGCGCGGCACGCTCACCATCACGAACGAGTCGCGCCGCATCGAGCTGCCGAGCCGGGTCGACGTGCCGGTCGGCAGCGGGCTGACGGATGTCTGGATCCCGCTGCTGCGCCCGGGCCACACCCACGGCGAGGAGCTGATCGTGCCCGCGCTGCGGCGCGGCATCATCGACATCGGCCCCGTCACCACGGTCCGCACCGACCCGCTCGGCGCGCTCAAGCGCGAGGCCGCGTGGGACGAGGTGCACCGGCTCTACGTGCACCCGCGCACGGCGCCCGTGCCGTCGATGAGCTCCGGCTTCGTGCGCGACCTCGAGGGCACGCCGAGTCGCGACATCGTCGCCGAGGACATCGCGTTCCACCAGATCCGCGAGTACCAGCCGGGCGACGGCCGCCGCCACGTGCACTGGAAGTCGACGGCGAAGACCGGGTTGCTGATGGTGCGCCAGTTCGAGGAGACGCGGCGCGCCCGTCTCGCGATCGTGCTCGCCATGCACGAGGACGAGTTCGCGAGCGACGACGAGTACGAGCTCGCGGTCAGCATCGCGGGCTCGCTCGGGGTGCGCGCGGTGCGCGACGGCCGTCGCATCGCGGTCGTCGCGAGCGACGAGATCCTCGGCGTCGCGAAGCGCTCGGTCCGCGCCATCCGCTCGCTCGCGGTGACGACGCCGACGACCCTGCTCGACGACCTCGCGACGGTCGAGCGCTCGAGCGCGACGATGCCCTTCGAAGAGGTCTGCACGATGTCCGCGAAGGCCATGAGCGACCTCTCGATCGTGTTCGTGGTCTGCGGCTCGAGCGTCGATCGCGCGCGGCTGCGCGAGCTGCCGCTGCGGTTCGAGGCGGCCGTGCACATCGTGGCCGTCGTCGCCGACCCCGGTGCCCGGCCGAGCTACCGGCGCCTCGGCGAGGTCGGCGTGCTCACCGTGCCCGTGCTCGAGGACTTCGGCATGCTGCTGCGCAAGGCGGCGTCATGAGCACGACATCCCGCCGCCGCCCGGCCCTCGCGCTCGACGCCGCGCTCGTCGTCGACGGCGGCTTCGTGCTGGCGCTCGCCGCGGTCGCGACCTTCGCCGCGTGGCCGATCTACGAGACGTCGTACATGTTCGTGACGGTCGGCGGCGCCGTGCTGCTCGGCGGCGGCATCGCGCTCGCGGGCCGGCTGCGGCGCTGGTCGTGGCTGGCCACCGCGGGGGCGGTGCTCGCGGCCTACCTCGTGCTCGGCGTGCCGCTCGCGGTGCCGCGTGCCTTCGCCTCGCGCGCCGACTTCGTGCTCAGCTATCGCGACCTGCTCGCGGCGACGGTGGGCTCGTGGCGCAAGCTGATCACGGTGCAGGCGCCCGTGGGGTCCTTCCAGACGCTGCTGGTGCCGCTGTACATCACGATGCTCGTGTGCACGGCGGCGGCCTTCGCGCTCGTGTTCCATCGGGCGCGCGGCTACGGCGCGCTCGTGCCGATCATGCTCACGCCCGTGGCCTTCGCCGTCGCCTTCGGCACCTCGCGCGACGGCCACTGGGTCGTCGCGGGGCTCGAGATCCCCGGCGCGGTGCACATGCTCGTCGGCATCCTCGCGCTCGGCCTCGCGGGCGGGTTCCTCGTGTGGCGCGCCCAGCACGCGCGCAGCGTCGCCGTCGCGGCCGCGACGCGGGCCTCCGGCATCCGCCGCGCGGGCGGCACCGTGGCCGGCACGGTGCGCCGCCTCGTCGGCGCCGTCGCGGTCGTGATCGTCGGCTTCGCCGTCGCCGTGCCGCTCTCGTCGACCGCGCTCGCGCCGACCAGCCGGCACGTGCTGAGCGACGCGGTCGACCCGACGCCGGTGCTGCGCCGCTATGTCAGCCCGCTGATCAGCTATCGCAAGGCGTTCGACGCGGGCACCTACGGCGCGACACTGTTGAGCTATCGCGGCGATGCGGATGCCGTCGGCCGCCTGCGCCTCGCGACGCTGAGCTTCTACGACGGCCAGCAGTTCACGGTGCTCAGCAGCGACGCGGACGTCGACGACTCCTTCCGCCACATCCCCGAGATCGTCGGCGCGGGCCGTCAGGCCGCGGGCCTCGCCCGGCTCGACGTCACGATGGGCGATCTCGCGCGGCTGGGCACGCCCGACGTCTGGCTGCCGACCGCCGCCGACCTGCGGGCGATCGCCTTCGAGGGCGCCGACGCGAACGCGCTCACCGACGGCTTCTACTTCAACGAGGCGCTGCAGTCGGGCGCCGAGCTGAAGGACCCGAAGCCGGGGGATGTCTACTCCATGCTCGTCGCCCCCGCGAAGTCGACCCCGGAGCTCGGCTCCGTCCAGCCCGTCGGCGGCACGGTGCTGCCGACGAACGACATCCCCGCGAGTCTCACCGCGTGGGTGCAGCAGCAGAACGCGGGCAGCGGCGGGGCCGGCTTGCAGACCCTCATCGACCGGCTGCGGGCGCGCGGCTACCTGAGCCACGCGCTCGACCAGCCGACAGCGGCGACGGGCGGCACCGCGACCTGGCTCTCCGACGTCGCGCGGGCGTCGGGGCGCACCGAGACCGCGGCGTTCCAGAGCAGCCTCGCGGGCGAGTCGATGGACCGCATCGGCGCCATGTTCACCGCTCTCGACAACCAGCAGAAGGCGGCCGGTGCGGGCGCCGACGACGCGAAGCTCGTGGCGGCCGTGGGCGACGACGAGCAGTTCGCGGTGGCATCCGCGCTCATCGCCGAATCGCTCGGCTTCCCCGCCCGCGTCGTCCTCGGCTTCGCGCTCGACGGCTCGCTCACCGACGGCTCGCCGATCCCCGCGTGCAGCAATGGCGTGTGCCAGGGCAAGAACCTCACCGCCTGGGTCGAGGTGCAGGCCTCCGACGGCAGCTGGGTGCCGATCACGACCACCCCGCAGGACCGCAACCCGATCGCCCGCACCGACACCCCGCAGAGCCAGCCGCGCATCGTCACGCCCGTGCAGCCGCGCGGTGCGACCGTGCAGCCGCCGCCCGAGGCGAACCCGTCCGGCGGCGACAACCCGACGAGCGGGCACGCGCCCAAGGGCCAGCAGGGCGTGGCGGCGTGGATGCCCGAACTGCGCCTCGGCGGCCAGATCGCGACCGTGCTGCTCGTCCTCCTCGCCCCGCTCCTCGCCGTCGCGATCGTCAAGGCCGCACGCCGGCGCGAGCGCCGCACCCTCACGGGGGCGGCGGCGCGGGTGGCCGCCGGCTGGGACGAGCTCGTCGACACGGCCGTCGACCTGGGCCTGCCGGCCCCGGGCGTGCGCACCCGGGTCGAGGCCGCCGCCGTCTACGCCGCCGCGGCGCGCACAGCCGACCCTCAGCGGATGCGTACACTGGCCTCGGGCGCCGATGAGGCCGTTTTCGGGGCCTTCGACCCGACGCCCGACGAGGCGGAGCAGTACTGGGCGGGGCTCGACGAGCAGCGCTCCCGACTCGCCGCGGGCTTCCCGCGGTGGAAGCGCCTGCGGGCGATGATCTCGCTGCGGTCGTTCGGAACCCGTGGAGGAGGCAGCGCGTGAACCCGAGCAGCATCGTCGCTGCGCTCGCGTGGGGCGGCCTCGCCGCGGGGCTCGTCGTCTGGCTCGTCGTGATCCCGATCGGCCTGCGCGGCATCTTCGACGCGCTCGGCGTCTCGCCGGGCCGTGCGTGGATCCCCTTCGCGAACGTGGCGAACCTCTTCCGCCTCGGCGGCCTGAGCGAGTACTGGATCGTGGCGCTCGTCATCCCCGGCGTCAACGTCGTCGGCATGGTCATGCTGATCATCGCGAGCCACCGCGTGACCAAGCGCCTCGGGCACAACGGCGCCTACACCGTGCTCGCCGTCTTCGTGTGGTGGCTCTGGGCGCTCGTCGTCGGCTTGCAGCATCGGGATGTCCGGGCCGCCGAGCCCCTCGTGTGGTCTGTGCAGCAGCGGCCGGCCCCGGTCGTCTCGCTCGGCGGCGACAACACGCGCAGCACGACGCCGCCCGCTGCCCCGGTCCCCGCGGCCGCCCCCGTGCCGGACGAGGCACCGGTGGCCGACGCCCCGCGCCCCGCGCCGACGTTCGACTCGATCTCGCTGCCGATGCAGTCTGCGCCGCTCGCCGAGTTCTTCGCAGCCGGCGCCGCCGCGGGGCAGGGGGAGCAGACCGGGTCGACCGGGCCCGCCGAGGCAGTCGACCCGACCGGGTCGCCCGAACCGGCATCCCCGGCGCAGACCGCGTCGTACCCGCATCACCAGCTCGACCCCGATCTCTATGCCGCGCTGTTCGACCGCACCGCCGCACCCGAGCCGGCCCCCCAGGGCGACGCCGTGCCGGACGACGACGCCACGATCCTCACCAGGGGGCTCGACCAGACGGTGATCTCGACCCGCCGCCGCCCGCGCTGGGCGGTCGAGACGACCGCGGGCGCCCATGTCGAGCTCGTCGGCACGGTGGCGATCCTCGGGCGGCGCCCGGCGGGGCATCCGCTCTACCCGGCCGCCCAGCTGATCACGGTGACCGACCCGGCGACCTCGGTGTCGGCGACGCACGCCGCGCTCGAGTTCCTCGACGGCGAGTGGCAGGTCACCGACCTCGGCTCGACGAACGGCGTCTGGGTCGTCGACGCCGGCTCGGGCGCCGAGCGCGAGCTGGGGGCCCACAACCGCACGAGCGTGACGGGTCGGTTCCTGCTCGGCGAGCTGGGGGTGCAGGTGGTGCGCGATGCGTGAGGCACCGACGACGAACGAGGCGCGGCACGTCGAGCCCGGGCTGAGCGCGGCCGCGGGCACGGATGTCGGCCGTCACCGCCGCGCCAACGAGGACTCCTACCTCGCCCAGTTCCCCGTCTACATCGTCGCCGACGGCATGGGCGGCCACGACGCCGGCGACGTCGCCTCGGCGGCCGTGGTGCGCGCGTTCTCCGGCCTCGTCGGCCGCGACGACGTGCGCCCCGACGAGGTCGCGACGGCCGTGCACCGCGCCCATCTCACGGTCACGGCGCTCAGCGACCGCACGCGGCGCGGCGCGGGCAGCACGCTGACCGGAGTGGTGCAGGTGCGGCACGAAGGCGAGCCCTACTGGCTCGTCGTCAACGTCGGCGACTCGCGCGTCTACCGCGTCGTCGGCACGCGCTTCGAGCGGCTCACGATCGACCACTCGTACCTGCAGGAGCAGCTGGACGCCGGGCTGCTCACCCAGGACGAGGCCGAGGACTTCGAGCACAAGAACGTCATCACGCGCGCGGTCGGCGCGCCCGACAGCCCCGCCGACTATTGGGTGCGCCCGGTCGAGCCGGGGGAGCGCCTGCTGATCTGCTCCGACGGGCTGCACGGCGAGGTGCCCGACGACGCGCTCCTCGAGGTGCTCGCCGCCTACCCCGACCCCGCGAGCGCGGTCGAGCGCCTCATCGACCTCGCGCTCGAGCACGGCGGCCACGACAACGTGACGGCGGTCGTCGTGGATGTCGAAGCACCCCCCGCTGGTCGACTGAGCGACGCACCCCCCGCTGGTCGACTGAGCGAAGCGAATGGAGACGGAGACCCCGCCGAAGACCCGGCCCCGGACTCCGCATGACCGACCAGAACCCGTTCGCCGATGACGACACGGTCCTCACCGAGGGCCACGGCACCATGGACGACACGGCCCCTGTCCGCCGCACCCCGCCGCCCGATCCGGCGGCGAGCATCTTCCGCGGCCGCGCCCTTCCGCCGCAGGCGCCCCCGGTCACCGACATCCACCTGCTCGAGTTCCGTCCGCCCGAGACCCCGAGCGGCACGGTCGCGCGCTATCGGCCGCGCGCGGACGTCGAGGTGGCCGAGATCCCCGACTTCGACGCGGAGTGGCGGGTGCGCCAGCGCACGCCGCGCGACATCTCGGCGACGGATGTCGTCGCTCACCAGCTGGACGACCGCCGCACCTGGCGCCGTCGGGCGACGCTCACGGTGACCGTCGTCGCGGTCGTGGCGCTCGTCGCCGGCGTCGTGGCGCTCTGGGTCCTCGCCCGCCTGCCCTGAGCTTGCGCTCTGCTCCCCACAATGCGCGTGCCGATAGTGCGGAGACGAGCCGATCCGGCGTGGGGATGTCGCGCAGAGCTCCGCACAATCGACCCGTCTCCGCAGACATCCGCCCGCGCCCCTCACCCACCCCCAAAGTGCGCGCCAAACCCCTCGTTCCACCCCTGTAGAGGGATATGGCCCGGGTGTTGTCCCCATGGGTAGCCTGCCGAAGACCGGGGCGGACGCGCCTCGGCTGCACCGAACCCCGCACCACCGCCGGCTCCCTGCGCCGGCGTCGCACCACCCCTGGAGTGCCAGCCCAGGCGTGCCCTTACCCGAGGAGGTACGTCCATGGCGTCCCTCACGGAGATCCTGATCCTCCACGGGGCCCTGCCCATCGAGCACCTCGACCTCATCTCGGCCACCCCCGCCGCCGAGGCCGAGGCGCTCGACGGGCTCGTCGGCCAGGGCATCCTCACGGTCACGCAGCTCGCGCGCGCGAAGGCCGCGAAGGCGGGCGTGCACTTCGTCGAGCTGACCGACTACCCGGTCGACCGCCAGGCGGTCGGCCTCGTCAACCCGGCGGTGCTCAAGCGCCGCAACGTGCTGCCGATCGGATTCGACGGCGACCACCTGGTGGTCGCGACGGCCGACCCGGAAGACCTGCCGGCGATCGACGACATCCGCACGGCATCCGGCCGCCCGCTCACGCTCGTAATGGCCGAGGACGCCGACCTCGAGGCCGCGTTCAACCGCTATCTGCGCGCCGACGGCGAGCTCTCCGACCTGACCGCCACGCTCGAGGAAGAGCAGGCGAAGGAGGAGCAGCTCACCGCCGACGCCGAGAGCGACGTCGACGACGCCCCGATCGTCCGCTTCGTGAACCTGCTGGTCAGCCAGGCGATCACCGACCACGCGAGCGACATCCACATCGAGCCGGCCGAGCGCGAGGTGCGCGTCCGCTACCGCATCGACGGCGTGCTGCACGAGATGCAGAGCGCGCCCAAGGCGATCCAGAACGGCGTCATCAGCCGACTCAAGATCATGAGCGACATCGACATCGCCGAGCGGCGCAAGCCGCAGGACGGCCGGATGTCGGTGAGCCACAGCGGCCGCAAGATCGACCTCCGCGTCGCGACCCTGCCCACGGTCTGGGGTGAGAAGGTCGTCATGCGCATCCTCGACAACACGAGTTCGTCGCTGTCGCTCGACAAGCTCAACCTGATGCCGCGCAACTTCGAGGTGTTCAAGCGCAGCTACACGAAGCCCTACGGCATGATCCTCGTCACGGGCCCGACGGGCTCGGGCAAGTCGACCACGCTGTACACGACGCTCAACACGGTCTCGAAGCCCGAGATCAACGTCATCACCGTCGAGGACCCGGTCGAGTACCGCATGGCGGGCATCAACCAGGTGCAGGTGAACCCGAAGGCCGGTCTCACGTTCGCGAGCGCGCTGCGCAGCATCCTGCGCTCCGACCCCGACGTCGTTCTGCTGGGTGAGATCCGCGACCACGAGACGGCGCAGATCGCGGTGGAGGCCGCACTCACCGGCCACCTCGTGCTGTCGACCCTGCACACCAACGACGCGCCGAGCGCCATCACGCGTCTGACCGAGATGGACATCGAGCCGTTCCTCGTGTCCTCCGCCCTCGACTGCGTCGTCGCCCAGCGCCTCGCGCGCCGCCTCTGCGAGCGCTGCAAGCAGCAGATCGCGCCCGACCCGGTCATGCTCGAGGCGCTCGGCTTCCCCGTCGCGGCACTCGACGGGGTCGGCGGCGTGCTGTGGGGGCCGGTGGGATGCCAGGCGTGCTCCGGCACCGGCTACCGGGGCCGCATGGCGCTGCACGAGATCATGCCGGTCACCGAGGAGATCGAGAAGCTCACGGTGTCGCGCGCCTCGAGTGCCGAGATCGGCAGGGTCGCGCGCGAGCAGGGCATGCTCACGCTCCGCGAGGACGGCTGGGCGAAGTGCCTCGGCGGCTGGACCTCGACCGATGAGGTCTTGCGCGTGGTGGCGTAGGCGAGGAAGGAAGACGCATGGACAAGCCCGTTTACGAGATTCCGGACATGTCGGACGAGGATGCCTTCGGCTGGTCGCCGCGCCCCCTCTCGCGCCGCGCCCTGCGCGAGCAGGAGGAGGCGGCCGCAGCGGCGCAGGCTCCGAGTCTGCAGACGGCGCCGATCGTGGTGCCTCCGGTCGCGCAGACAGCGCCGATCCCGTCGATCGTCCCCGCGCCGACCGGCGAACCGATCAGCGCCGACGACCGCATCGCAGAGATGCTGGCCTCGATCCACGCCGCGCGCCAGTCGGCGTTCGCGATCACGGCGCCCCCGCAGCCCGAGGCCGCCGCCGAGCCGGCCCCGGAACCCGAGCCGGTGCCGGCCCCGGTGCTCGAGCCCGCGTTCGAGTCGACTCCGCAGCCCGCGGCCCCTGTGCCGGCCCCCGCCGCCGCCCCCGCCGCCCCCGAACCGGCCCCCGTCCCCGTGGCATCCGCCCCGACCCGCGTGATCCCGGCGCAGGCGCCGAACCATCACGACACGACCTCGCATCGCGGCAAGGCCGACCCGCACCTGATCGCGGCGCTGCAGGAGGTCGTGGCATCCCGCGCCTCCGACCTGCACGTCACGGCGAATTCCGCCCCCATGCTGCGCGTCGACGGCGGCCTGCGCGCGGCGCCGGGCACCGAGGTCTGGGACCGCGACCGCGTCAAGAACGCGCTCTACACGCTCCTCACCGACGACCAGAAGGCGCGCTTCGAAGAGGCGCTCGAGCTCGACTTCGCCTACACGGTCAGCGCGAACGCGCGCTTCCGCGTGAACTTCTACCAGCAGCGCGACTCGATCGGGGCGGCGTTCCGCCTCATCCCGACCGAGATCAAGTCGCTCAAGTCGCTCGGCGTGCCGACCTCCGTCGCCCGCTTCGCGACGCTGCCCCGCGGTCTCGTGCTCGTGACCGGCCCGACCGGCTCGGGCAAGTCGACGACCCTTGCCGCGCTCATCGACCTCGTCAACGAGACCCGCACCGACCACATCGTGACCGTCGAGGACCCGATCGAGTTCCTGCACAACCACAAGAAGTCGATCATCAACCAGCGCGAGGTGGGGCACGACACCCACAGCTTCAACAACGCGCTCAAGCATGTGCTGCGTCAGGACCCGGACGTGATCCTCGTCGGCGAGCTCCGCGACCTCGAGACCATCTCGGTCGCGCTGACCGCCGCCGAGACCGGTCACCTCGTCTTCGCGACGCTGCACACGCAGGACGCCCCGCAGACCATCGACCGCGTCATCGACGTCTTCCCGCCGCACCAGCAGGACCAGGTGCGCGTGCAGCTGGCCTCCACGCTCCAGGGCGTCGTCTGTCAGACGCTCGTCAAGAAAGCGAGCGGCGAGGGCCGCCTCGTCGCGACCGAGGTGCTCATCACGACGCCGGCCGTCGGCAACCTGATCCGCGAGGGCAAGACCTACCAGATCACCTCGGCGATGCAGGCGGGCCGTGACCTCGGCATGCACACGATGGACCAGCACCTCGCCGAGCTCGTCAACGCGGGCAAGATCACGCGCGAGGCGGCGCTCGAGAAGGCGCACGATGTGGCCGGCTTCGACCGGCTGATCCACCGGGTGGAGACGGCGACGGATGCCACGAGCCGCGCCCTGCAGGCGGCCGGCCCCGACTTCGGCGACTCGTTCAGCAAGGTGGTCTACTGATGACCTCGGTCGCCCCCACGACGTTCCTCTACAAGGGGCGCGGGCCCGACGGCAAGGTCACGAAGGGCCGCCTCGAGGCGCCCAACGAGGGCATGGCGACGGCGCGGCTCATCCAGATGGGCCTCACCCCGATGTCGCTCGTCGAGACCGGCTCGGGCCTCAACCGCGAGATCAACATCGAGTTCCTGAAGAAGGGCGTCGGCCTCAAAGACCTCGCCGTCATGAGCCGCCAGATGGCGACCATGACGGGCGCGGGCCTCTCGCTCCTGCGCACGCTGACGATCCTCGCCGAGCAGAGCGAGAACGAGAAGCTGCGCGAGACGCTGCAGGCGGTCGTCAAGGATGTCGAGACCGGGTCGTCCCTGTCCGACTCCCTCGTCAAGCATCCCCGGGTCTTCCCGCCGATCATGGTGAACATGGTCCGCGCGGGCGAGACCGGCGGCTTCCTCGACAGCGCGCTCGACACGGTCGCGGTCGGCTTCGAGAAGGAGGCCAAGCTCAAGGCCTCGATCAAGTCCGCGATGACCTACCCGGTGGTCGTGCTCGTCATCGCCGTGGTCGCGGTGCTCATCATGCTGACCTTCATCGTGCCGGTCTTCGCGAAGATGTTCGCGAGCCTCGGCAGTGCACTGCCGGTGCCGACGCAGATGCTCGTGGTGCTGTCGCACCAGATGCCGTGGGCGCTGCCGCTCATCATCGTGCTCGCGGTCGTCGGCACGGTGTGGTGGAACCGCAACAAGAACGAGCCGAAGGTGCGGGCCAAGGTCGACCCCGTGCTGCTCAAGCTGCCGGTCTTCGGCCTGCTCATCACGAAGATCGCGGTCGCCCGCTTCGCGCGCAACTTCGCGAACATGATGGGGGCCGGCGTGCCGATCCTCACCGGTCTGCGCATCGTCG
This sequence comes from Microbacteriaceae bacterium, assembly GCA_009780695.1. Lineage (GTDB taxonomy): Bacteria > Actinomycetota > Actinomycetes > Actinomycetales > Microbacteriaceae > Gryllotalpicola. The sequence continues at coordinate 11,546 of WQZN01000024.1, read as the reverse complement.
GCGAGACGAGCGGCAACTGGGTGATCGAGAGCGCGCTCGACCGCGTCGCGAAGGCGGTGCGCCAGGGCCGCTCGGTGGCGGGGCCCCTCGCGGAAGAGCCGGTGTTCCCGCCGATGGTCACGCAGATGATCGCGGTCGGTGAGGATGCCGGCTCGATGGAGATCATGCTCAACAAGATCGCCGACTTCTACGACAGCGAGGTCGAGGCGATGACCGAGTCGCTCACCGCGCTCATCGAGCCGCTCATGATCGCGTTCCTCGGCGTCATCGTCGGCGGCATGATCGTCTGCCTCTACCTGCCGATCTTCCAGCTCACGACCGCTGTGCAGAACTCGGGCGGCTAGAACCCGACGCGTGGAACGACCGGTCCGTCATCCCCCAATAAGAGGGTGAAAAGCACCCCTGATCAGGGGATTAGACGGGACAGTACGCCCCCGGAAAAGGGATTACGGGCCTGGGCTAGAGGCCAATACCTTCAAGCTCGGGCGGAGCTTGAAACCTTGTCCGTCTGCCGCGATCCCCGCACATTCCAACCCGACCGAAGGACAACCCCGCATGTACTTCCGCCTGATGGGCAAGCTCAACGCCCGCCGCAACGGCCTGCTCGCCGAGGACGAGAAGGGCTTCACCCTGATCGAGCTCCTCGTCGTCGTCATCATCATCGGCATCCTCGCCGCCATCGCCATCCCGGTGTACTTGGGCGTTCAGAAGAACGCCAAGGACTCGGCTGTGAAGACCGATGTCACGAATCTCAAGACTGCCCTGGTTTCCGAGCAGACCAATGTTGACGCGCTGCCCGATTCGGCGGCCGTGAGCGACATCACGCAGAGCCCGACCTTCACGAGTTCCCCGAATGCCGACACCACCGGTGTGGTGAGTTGGAAGGCCGCCGGCGCCACTTTGAGCGACTACGTGAAGGCTGGCACGCTGCAGTTCGCGGTCAACTCGACCGGTGACGGCTTCTGCATCGATGCAACGTCCGTGACCGGGAATGAGTTCTACGCAACCGACTCCACCGGTGTCGCAAAGATGCCGGCCACCAAGCCGACCGGTTGCCCGTAACCGCTGCCGATGTCGACTGCGGGGCAGAGCCAGTGGCTCTGCCCCGCACCCCCGTTTCCGACATCCGCCGATCCGAAAGACGGAATCATGAAGCGACTGTTACAGGGCGAAGAGGGCCTCGGCCTGATCGACGTCCTCGTCGCCATGGTTCTGCTCGGAATCCTGGCCGTGGCGATCATCCCGGCCCTCACCCTCGCGATGCGCGTCGCCTCCAACAACGTCGACGTGGCGAGCGCGTCCCAGATCGTCGACCAGGAGCTCGACAAGGCGCGTGCCCACCTGCCGACCAACTGCGCGGCGCTGCAGTACTACGCCTCCGAGACCATCGGGCTCAACGAGGCCGACCCGCGCGGCACGGTCCTCTCGACGCACTATGAGATCGAGCAGCCCTTCGTCTGCCCGACGATCTTCCCCGCGACCGTCCACTTCGTCGTCTGGGTGGGCAAGGAAGGCAGCTCCGAGCACCTCGCCGAGGGCTCGGTCGAGCTCCAGCTGACGAGCGCCTCATGAGCGCCGTCCGCCCCCTCTTCTCGTCTGCCCGCGCACGCGGCAGCGCCCTCGGCGGCGACGAGAGCGGTTTCACGCTGATCGAGATGATCGTCGCGTCGGTCCTCGGCGTGCTGGTGCTCGGCATCGGCGCGAGCCTGCTGCTCAGCCTGTTCCGCACCCAGCACAGCGTGAGCGACTACGCCGATGCCACGACGACGGGGCAGCTCGTCTCGCGCGCCATCGAGCAGGGCGTGCGCAACGCCGCCGCGTTGCCGAACGCCGCGAACCCCGGCGACAAGGGCATCCTCGCCGGCCCCATGGTGGCCGGCACGGGGCAGCTGCTGCGCGCGCGCGTCGCGATCGGCACGCAGAACGGCGACGTCACCTGGCAGTGCCAGGCCTGGTATTACTCCGACGCCACCCACACGGTGCTCTGGGCACGCAGCACCGCGAGCGCCATCGCCGACCCCGGCGGCTTCGCCTGGAACGCCGCGGGCACCGGCGTCGTCCCCCTCACCCCGCAGGCCGGGGTGAACTGGACGCTTCTCGGCACGGGCATCACGATCCCCGCCGACGGCCTGTCGACCCAGTTCTTCGGAGCGCAGGCCGGCCTCGACGTCGACAGCGTCACCCTGCGGTTCCAGGTCACGCACGGCTCGATCGCCCTCGTCCTGATCCGCAACACCATCGTCCAGCGCAAGCTCGACCCGACCGGATCGGGGCCCGCCGCATGCTACTGAGAACCCTGAAGTCCCGCGTCGGCCGCGACGAGGGCTTCGCGCTGCCCTCGGTCATCGCGATCTTCGCGATCGTCGCCATCGTGAGCCTCTCGCTCGCGGGCCTCGCCGTGCACGCCCTCGGCTTCTCCACCTCGACGCGCGCGTCGGTCGAGTCGCGCGCGGCAGCGGACAGCGGCATCAACGTGCTGCTCACGCAGATGCAGCAGCCGGATGCCGCGCTCGCCACCCAGTTCCCCTGCACCCTCGTGCCGGGCGCGAGCGACATCGAGCAGTACTCGGTGATCGTCCACTACTTCGACGCGAGCGGCACCGTTCTGTCCTGCACGGGGGCATACCTGCCGGTCTCCTCGGTCGACCCGCCGGTGCGGGCCGTCGCCGACTCGACGGGCACCGCGGCGTTCAAGGGGGTGGCGGGGCAGTCCGCGGGCGACACCTCGACCGTGACGTCGGTGATCAGCATCCTCGTCACGACCGCGGACGTGAACATCCCCGACATGACGAAGTCGATCTTCAGCGACGGCGGCCTGACGCTGACCAACGCGACGAACATCACCGACTCGCTCGCGCAGAACTCCGCCGACATCTACACCAACGGCAGTGTCGAGTGCAGCACCTCGAACGGCTCCCCGGTGCAGGGCAGCATCTACGCGCAGGGCAACGTCATCCAGGACACCTCGTGCACCGTGCAGGGCGACGTCTGGGCGGGCGGCACCTACACCCCGCAGAACGGCAACACGACGATCGGCAGGAACCTGCTGGTCGCCGGCGGCACCGCCGCGCCGTATCCCCAGGTCAGCCTCGACTCGACCTGGGTCGGCGGCGACGTCGTCACCAACGGGCCGGTGGAGGCTTCGGGCAACGGCTCCCAGGCGAACTGCTCGCTCATCGGGGCGAAGGCGAACGTGTGCGGCTCGATCTCGTCGATGACGAGCACTGTGACCCTCGGTGCAGGCGGGGCGGTGGGCGGCGACGCCCAGGCCTACGGCGACGTGAGCATCGCGGCGGGCAACAAGACCTCGGTCTACGGCAACGTCCGCTCCGTCACCGGCAACCAGACGGTGTCGAGCACCTCGTCCAAGCGCGTGGTCGGCGGTTACGTCGCGGTGCCGGGCGCCATCGGGCTGAGCAGCAGCGCGAACATCGGCAACCTCACCTCGACCTGCGGCGCGAGCGCCGCGTTCGGCTCGGTGTCGCGGTGCCCGTCATCCCCGCAGTTCTCGATCGCCGCCCTGCCGACGGAGATGGGCTATCCCACCCAGACTCTCGTGACCGCGCCCCCGCGTGAGTCGCTGCCGACCATCAAGAGCGATGCCGCGGCGATGTCGCTGTGGACGGCCGCCGGCTGGACGATCACCGACATCACCAACTGCGCGATCCCGACGACCTACACGGGCGGCAGCTTCTCGGGCAAGCAGCTCCTCTACGTCACGGGCTGCGGCAGCTCGCCGCTCAGCCTCAGCACTGCCTTCAAGCTGTCCGGCGACCTCGTCATCATGAGCCCCTCGGGGTTCACGATCGGGCTCAAGAACAATGCGATCACCACGACCGGGGCGACGCATCAGCTGCAGCTCATCGTGCCGTCGGACGCCACGATCCCGGGTGGCGGCAACCTCGTGACCTGGAACCAGCCGCTCTCCTACGACACCGCCTACTACCAGCCGGTGTGCAACTCGAGCGCCCCCGCGGGCTACGGCGCGATCAACATCACGTCGAACAACTTCAGCCCCGCCACCAACGTCGACATGTTCCTGTACACCCCGTGCCAGTTCATCGCGCCGAACTCGGTGGGGCCGATCAACGGCCAGGTCTATTCGGGCACCTCGGCGACGGGCAACAACGAGTCCGTCAACTACGTGCCGATGACCGTGCCCGGCGCCCTGAAGAGCCCGACCGACATCCCCACGCCCGTCGTCACCACCGTCGTGACCGAGCTCAGTCGCTTCGACGCGAGGAACTGACCCGTGCCCGCCCTCGCCCTCGGAATCTTCGGCAGCCTCATCGGCTCGTTCCTCAACGTCGTCGTCTACCGCGTGCCGCGCAAGCTGTCGGTCGTGCACCCGCCGAGCGCCTGCCCGCGCTGTGGAGAACCGATCAGGGGCTACGACAACATCCCGCTACTGTCGTGGCTCATGCTGCGAGGCAAGTGCCGCACCTGCGCCGAACCGATCTCCGCCCGCTACCCGCTCGTCGAGCTCGGCACCGGCCTCGCCTTTGCGGGCGTGGCCGTGTGGTTCGCGCTGACGCGGTGGCATGCGGGGGATGCCGCGGCGCTGGCATCCTCGATCCTCGAGCTCCTCGCCTTCCTCTATCTCGCCGCCATCTCGGTCGCGCTGACCCTGATCGACCTCGACACCCGCACGCTCCCGAATCGCATCGTGCTGCCGAGCTATGTGGTCGGCGGGGTGCTGCTCGGCGCGGCCTCCGCCGTCTCCCACGACTGGGCGCAGCTCGTGACGATGCTCGCGGGTGCCGCCGCCCTCTTCCTCGTCTACTTCGCGGTCGCCTTCGTCTCGCCGCGCGGCATGGGCTTCGGCGACGTCAAGCTCGCCGGCGTCCTCGGCCTCTACCTCGCCCACCTCGGCCTCGCACAGCTCGTCGTCGGCGCGTTCGCCGCGTTCCTGCTCGGCGGCGTCTTCGCCGTCGTGCTGCTCGTCGCGCGCCGTGCCGGCCGGAAGTCGGGCATCCCCTTCGGCCCGTGGATGCTCGCGGGCGCCTGGCTCGGCGCGATCGTCGGCGCCCCGCTCGCCGCCGCCTATCTGTCCCTCTTCGGTCTGACCGCCTAGCCCCCACCAAGGAGAAGACCAATGCCCACCCCCATCGTCGGAATCGACATCGGCACCGACACGGTGCGCGCCGCCGAGATCATGCCGTCCGGCCACGGTCGGGCCACGCTGCACCGCTACCTCGAGATCGACCTGCCGGCCGGTGCGGTCATCCGCGGCGAGGTGCAGCAGCCGCTCACCGTCGCGACGGCGATCAAGCAGCTCTGGGCCCGCGGCGGCTTCAAGAGCAAGAAGGCGATCATCGGGGTCGGCAACCAGAAGGTCATCGCGCGCGACTTCTCCGTGCCGCGGGCACCCCTGGCGCGCATCCGCGAGACGTTGCCCTACCAGGTGCAGGACATGCTGCCCGTCCCCGTCTCCGACGCCCTGCTCGACTTCTACCCGGTGAGCGAGTCGCACTCCGAGCAGGGGCCGATGGTCAACGGCCTCCTGCTCGCCGCCGTGAAGGACGCGGTGCTCGAGAACGTCAAGGCCGTGCAGGGTGCGGGCCTCGAGCCGCAGAACGTCGACCTCATCCCGTTCGCGCTCGTGCGCGCGCTCATCGGGCACGAGGCCCGCACGGGCACGCTCGCCCTCGTCGACCTCGGCGCGAGCTCGACGACGGTGGTCATCGCCACCGGGGGAGTGCCGCAGTTCGTCCGCATCATCCCCTCGGGCAGCGCCGACCTCACCGAGGCTCTCGCGCAGCGCCTCGAGATCCCGCTCGACGCGGCTGAGCGCGTGAAGCACCGGCTCGGCCTCGCCAAGCAGGTCGCCGACATGGAAGAGCACAAGGCCGTGCAGGTCATCTACGAAGCGACCAACGAGATCCTCGGCAGCCTGCGCAACACCGTCAACTACTTCACGAACGTCCACCCCGAGATGCCCGTGCAGTCGATCCTGATCACGGGCGGCGGTGCCGCTCTTCCCGGCTTCCAGAATGCGCTGGCGGATGTCACGCGCCTGCCCGTCGGGTTCGGCGACCCCCTCGCGAACGTCGCGCTCGGTCGCGGCGTCGACCAGCAGCAGATCCTCGCCGCCCGCTCGACCGTCGCGGTCGCGGTCGGCCTCGCCCTCGGGAGTGCAGCATGACCGCCGAAACGACGTCGTTCAACGACCTCTTCGAGCCGCCGACCGAGCCCGTCGAGTCGCCGCAGGTCGACGCCCCCGCGAAGCGCGGCGCCCGGCGCCCGGCCGAGCGGTCGGTGCGCCCCGACGAGCTCGCCATCGGCGCCTACCCGATCGCCCACCTGCTGCCGCCCGAGGTCATCGCGCAGGGCAAGGTCAAGACCACCCGCGTGCTCATGTCGGTGGTCGTGGTCGCCGTGCTGCTGCTCGGCGCCGCGGCGGTCGGCGGGGCGTATGCCCTGCGCCTGTCCGCGCAGAACCAGCTGCAGTCCGTGCAAGACCGGAACGCGTCCGTGCTCGCCCAGGAGGCGAAGTACGCCCCCGCCCGCACCGCGCAGAACAAGGTCAAGCTCGCCCAGGCGGCGCAGCGGGTCGGCGCCGCGACCGAGGTCGACTGGAACGCGATGTTCGGCAAGATCAACGCCGCGCTGCCGGCGGGCGTCACCATCACCGACATCTCGGGCCAGACCGGCAACCCGATGGGCGCGGTCACGCAGGACTCGACGCCGCTCGCGGTCGGCCGCGGCGCGATCGTCATGGTCACGGTGAGCGCCCCCGACGCCCAGTCGGTCGCGGCGGCGGCGGATGCCTTCCAGAAGATCGCCGGGGTCGACGGCGTCGGCGTCGGCGCGGTCACGCAGGGCACGAGCCAGGGTGCCGCGACCGCCTCGACGGCAGCCGCCTGGTCGGCGCCGATCACCATCTCGCTCTCGCAGGCCGCGTTCTCCGGCCGCTTCGCACAGTAGGAGTCGACGGACATGAACGCACACAGACTGTGGATGCTCGGCGGCGCCGTCGTCGCGATCGCGCTCGCGGCGGTCGCCTTCCTCTTCGGCGTGAAGCCGCAGCTCGCGCAGGCGCAGGACGCCGCGGACCAGAAGGTCCAGGCCGAGGCGCAGCTCCAGCAGACCGAGCTCCAGCTCGGCCGGCTCGAGAAGGACTACTCCTCGATCGGCCAGCTCACGGCCCAGCTCGCCGCCCTGCGGAAGTCGGTCCCGGGCTCGGTCGAGGCGACCGACTTCATCCGGCAGCTGACGGCTCAGGCATCCGCCGCCCAGGTCACGGTTACCTCGATCAACGTGGGGGCGACGACGGCGTATGCCCCGACGGCGGTCGCGCACACGGCGGCGACCCCGGCCGCCCCGGCAGCGACGCCCGTGCCCACGGCGACCCCGGCCGCCGGTGCAGCAGCGAGCACGGCTCAGACGGCGCCCGTCGCCGCCAACGTCCCGGCCGTCGCGCCCGCCGTCGGCGCCGACCCGTCGATCACGGCCGCGAACTTCGTGCTCGTGCCGGTCGCGATCTCGGCGACGGGTTCGTACGACCAGCTCATGCAGTTCACGAAGAGCCTGCAGAACGCCGGCCCGCGCCTGTACCTGATCGACAAGATCGACGCGAAGGCCGGGGTGTCCTCGACGGGGTCCGCGGCCACGAGCGCCGGCGCGAACACGGCGACGATCTCGGGGTACATCTACGTCCTGGTCGGCAACTAGCGTTGAGGCATGCCTCTCTACCTCGCTGACTTCCACCCGGGCCAGACCTTCACGACCCCGGGCCACACGGTCACCGAGTCCGAGGTCTACCAGTTCGCCAACCTGACGAACGACAACAACGAGGTCCACACCAACGTCGAGTTCGCGAAGAGCACGCGATACGGCCAGCGCATCGTGCACGGCATGTTCGGGGCCTCCCTCTGCCTCGGCCTGATCGCGCGCACGGGCGTCTTCGAGGGCAGCGCGGTCGCGCTGCTGGGCATCGACGAGTGGAAGTTCACGGCGCCGGTCTTCATCGGCGACACCCTGACGTGCACGGTCGAGATCCTCTCGGCGCGCCCGACCAGCTCGGGGGAGTACGGCGTGCTCGAGCGCCGCCTCACCCTCACCAAGCAGACCGGCGAGGTCGTGCAGCAGGGCCGCATGGACCTGCTCGTCCTCGCCGCCCCGCTCGCCCCGCTGGTCGACTGAGCCGCCCGCGCTGGCCGTCCGCTGGTCGACTGAGCCGCTTGCGGCGAATGGAGACCGAGGCGCCTCCGAAGAACCCCTGTTCGCACAGTCAATCCCTAGCATCGGGAATCCTGCGCGCTACTGTGACCCCATGAGCGACACGACGCCGACTCCGCGCCCTGACGAGGACACCCCTCAGGTCGAGCAGAACCCGAGCACGGGCGAGACGCCCCTCGCGGACGAGACCGCGCGCGAGCACGCCACGGGCGAGATCCCCGCCACGGGCGACCAGTCGGCTTCCCGCCAGCCCGACGCCGGTGCGGAACGGCTCGAGGAACTGCGGCGGGCGGCCGTCTCCGCCTACGGCGCCGGCCCGAGCGCCGGCGCCGACCAGGCCGGCGCCGACCACACCGACACCGCGGCCGCGCCCGCGATCCCGGCCGAGTACTCGCCCGTCTCCGCGTCCGACCACGTCGCTCCCGAGCCGACCGTCCCCGCGGCCGAGCCCGTCCCGGCGGAAGCCTCGCCCGCAGCCGAGCCCGCCACCGACGAGCCCGTCGCCGAGGCGCCGGCCCCCGCCCCGGTCGTCCCGACCCCGTTGCCCTCGACGCCGTCGAGCCCGACCTACCTCAACGCGCCGATGCCGCCGAAGAAGCGCGGCAACCGCGGCGTGGGCATCCTCATCGCGATCCTCGCCACGATCGTCTACGCCGCCGCGAACGCGGGCGCGACGCTCGGCATCTTCACGCTGCGCTACGGCTTCGCGAGCGCGCAGACCCGCATCCAGAGCTACGTCATGGAGTGGTCGTTCTGGCTCCCGGTCGCTGTCTTCCTCGCGGCCTTCATCGGGCTGATCGCGGTCGTGAACCGTGGCCGCTGGTGGGGCTACATCATCGGCAGCCTGGCGGTCGGCGTCCTCGTCTTCGCCGGCTACTTCGCGGCCGCCCTGCTCACCGCCAAGTTCTGGAACCTGACGGGCGCCGAGCTGCGCACCTTCACCGACGACTTCTTCAACTCGAACATCACGCTGCTGTGGGTGGCGCTCGCGGGCGCGGCGATCGCGCGCGAGGTCGTGCTCTGGTTCGGCGCGTGGATCGCCTTCCACGGCCAGAACACCAAGCGCCGCTACCTCGAGGCGAAGGCGGCGTACGACGCCGAGTACTCCACCGCCCGCTAGCGGGGTGCCGAGGTTCCGCAGGTACGCGGCCGCGGTCGCCGCCTTCGCGACCGCGCTGTTCGTGGCGCTCGTCATCGCGGTGTTCGGCGTCGTCTCGCTGCTCACGGGTGAGCAGGTCATCGGCGATCCCCATGCCGGCGAGCTGGTCGGGCCGGTCGCCGTGACCGCGGCGACATTGCTGGTGCTGGGATGTCTGCTGCTGCGCGCCCTGCGCATCCCGGAGCCCCGCCAGCGCGTGGCCCCGCTCACCGCCCTCGCGATCGGGGTCGGCGCGTACTTCGCCTACGCCCTCGTCGGAGCGATCGCGTACCTCATGGGGGCGGATCCGGTCGGTGCGCTCACGTTCTTCGGCGGCCTGCTGATCGGCCCCTACGCCCCTGCGGTCGGCGCCATCGCCTTCGTCATCGCCCTCCTCTACATGCTCGTGCTGGCGTCGCGGGTCGCCGATCACGGCCGGCCGCTCTGGCCGTGGGAGAAGGACGACGACGACTAGCCCGGCCCGCTAGTGTGACGACCGTGTCGACCCCCGACGTTCTCCCGGCTCCGCGCCCGCGGCATCCGCTGCTCACCCGTGGCCAACTGGTCGTCGTGATCGTCACGGTGCTCGCGGTCGCCGCGAGCCTCGTCTCGGCGGCCCTCGTCGTGCCGCCCGCGGTGCGCGGCGCCGACCCGGCGCTCCCCGTGCGGGCCTACCTGCAGGCGGTCGTCTCGGGCGACATCACGAAGGCGCTCACGCTCGGCGGCATCACGCCCGCGGCGGGCGACAAGCTGCTGACGGATGCCGCATACGGCCAGTCCGCGAACCGCGTCACCTCCTTCGCCGTCCTCGACACGGCCGTCTCGGGCGCCGCCGGCACGGTGCTCGTCCGCGTCCAGCAGGGCGATCAGAGCTACCAGACGGCTTTCGACGTGCAGCGCGAGCGCGGGGCCGCGCTCTTCGCCCCCTGGCGCCTCGCCCCGCAGACGCTCCCGCAGATCTCCTTCCGGCTCGCCGCCCCCATCGACCGCGCGCTCAAGGTGGCCGGCGTCGAGCTCACCGCGACGAAGGGCCTCGTCACCCAGAGGGTCTTCCCGGGCGACTACGAGTCCGACGACGCGGGCCCCGCCGACTACTTCGCCGCCGACTGGTACGTCACCGCATCGGCGCGCTTCGGTGTCACCGCGGTCACGCCGACCGCGATCGGGCTGCAGCTCGCGGACGGCGCGTCCGCGTCGATCGCCTCGGCCGCCGCGGCGTGGCTGAACGGCTGCGCGGCCTCGACGCAGCTCGCGCCGAGCGGATGCCCCTTCAAAGCCATCGGCGACCCCACGGTGGCCTACTCCGACGGCCGGTGGTCCCTCGAGTCGCAGCCCGTGCTGACCGAGGGGGATTGGGATGCCGCGCTCGGCGGCTGGCCCGTCGCGACGACGCAGCCGGGGCACGTGACCTTCACGGCGCACGCGACGCAGGGCGGCCTCTCGGGCACCGCGTCCACCGGTTCGGTGCCGTTCCGCGTCCTGGGCGTCGCGATTCCGGAGTCGTCGGGGAAGCTCCGTTTCCAGCCGATCACCGGCGCCGCGGTGGCCGCGCCGACCGCCTGAGACTCCGCCGACTTCCGGCTCGGGACAATTCGCGCCGATTGCACGCATCGGATACCATTGAGCGGTGTGCGCTCTGTCGTGCACGCTCGGCGTGTCCGAGTTCAGAGATCCGCTGAAGGTCTGATCTTCAGCACCGAGGGTCTCCCACGGCATACCCGCCACGCAACTCCGTCCTCGCTCGAGGGCGGCGGTGGGTCCCGATGGAAGAAACACAACCATCAATCCGCTGTCACCGTGCAGCAGCAAGCAAGGAGCATTCGTGCCAACTATTCAGCAGTTGGTCCGCAAGGGTCGCACTCCGAAGGTCGTCAAGACCAAGGCGCCGGCTCTGAAGGCCAACCCCCAGCAGCGTGGTGTGTGCACCCGCGTCTACACGACCACCCCGAAGAAGCCGAACTCGGCCCTTCGCAAGGTCGCTCGTGTGAAGCTCTCCAACGGCACTGAGGTCACCGCCTACATCCCGGGCGAGGGCCACAACCTGCAGGAGCACTCGATGGTGCTCGTTCGCGGCGGTCGTGTGAAGGACCTTCCGGGTGTCCGTTACAAGATCATCCGCGGCGCCCTGGACACCCAGGCCGTCAAGAACCGCAAGCAGGCTCGCAGCCGCTACGGCGCGAAGATGGAGAAGAAGTAATGCCTCGCAAGGGTCCCGCTCCTAAGCGCC
>WQZN01000023.1 GCA_009780695.1 Microbacteriaceae bacterium | reverse complement strand
GGCTGTGCGCGAGACCGAGTGCCGGGTAGTAGTTGAAGAACGCGTAGATCCACCCGTACAACGGCAGATACGAGAACAGAAACACCAGCACCAGAAACGGCACCAGATACAAGAACAAGCCGAGACCCTGCGCCCGTGAGCCGCTCGCAGCTGCGGCGCGGCGCCCGATGCGCGCCTTGCGCCCTGTGCTGACGACAGCTTGGGCGGGCATTCCGTCTACCACGGACACTCCTTCGTGTTCGTTCTCAGCCCATCGCCTACGTCGAATCGTCGAACGGCTTGAGCTGAAGTGTTGAAGCGCTTCGAATAGTACATACGGGCATTCGACCTGCACAAGTCGGATGTTTCGCCCGAGCGGCTCGAGGGTTCAGCTCTCCACGGGAGCCGTGGTGGCGCGCTGCACCAGAGGCGATCCGATGAGCCGCTGCTCGGGCAGCGGGGCGCCCTCGATGCGAGCCATGAGCATGTCGACGGCGATCCTGCCGATCTGGTCGGCGGGGATGCTGACGGAGGTCCACGGCTGGGCGGCCGCCTGCGCGATGTTCTCGGGGCAGACGGCCACGATGCTGAGCTGCTTGGGGATCGAGATCCCCGCGCGGACACAGGCGGCGTGCAGGAACGGCAGAGCGGCCTCGTTGTGCACGACGAGGCCGTCGAGGTGCGGCAGTGCATGTCGGATGTCTGCGAGCGCGGCCTCCGCGGCATCGAGCTCGGGGTCGCACGCGACCTCCACATGACGGACGCCCGCGTCGATCGCGCCGTCGGTGAAGCCGCGACGGGCGCGCTCCGCGTAGTTCACGCGACGGGTGAGCGCCTGCTCCGGCGAGCCGATGAAGGCGATCTGCCGCCGCCCCAGAGACATCAGATGATTGACCGCCGTGCGCGTCGCCTGCATGAAGTCGAAATCGACGCAGCTGAGGCCCTGGGAGTCGTTCGGCAGGCCGATGAGCACCCCGGGGACGCTGAGCCCCGCGAGGATCGGGATGCGCGGGTCGTCGTTCTCGACATCCATCATCAGGATGCCGTCGATCGAGCCCGAGGCCGCCTCGCGCTGCATGCCCGAGCCGTCCTCATGGGTCAGCAGCAGCACGTTGTAGTCGTAGGCGCGCGCGGCGGTCACCGCGGCCCCGACGAACTGCATCACGACCCCGAAATCCGTGTCAGGACTGAACGGGACCATGAGCCCGAGGGTCTGCGCGCGCCGGGATGCGAGGGCGCGAGCGCCCGCATTGGGACTGAAGCCGAGCTTGCGGATCGCGCGTTCCACGCGGTCGCGGGTGGGTGCCGAGATGGTGCGCTTTCCACTGAGGACGTAGGAGACCGTGGAAAGGGAGACGCCGGCGGCTTCGGCGACGTCTGACATGCTCGGACTGGCATTTCGCTGCACAATAGGACGATACTCGAAGCGTTTCGACAATTCATGTCCAACAACCGGGCAGTCGTATCGAACTCAATGCAGAGCCTTCGACGACCTTCTGGCCCGCCCACGAACCACCTGGAAAGGCAACCGTGAAATTCAGCGACGGCTACTGGCTGACGAAGACGGGTCTGCGCGTGCAGGGCGCCGCCGGCGTCGACGACGTCGAGACCACCGAGCGCTCGGTGCGCGTGTACGCACCCGTGCGCCCGATCCGTCACCGCGGCGACACGCTCGACAGCGCGCTGCTGACCGTCTCGCTCGACTCGCCTGCGGAGGGCGTGATCGGCGTGACGATCGAGCGGCATGCGGGCGGCGTCGACCGCGGGCCGGCGTTCGCGGTGGCGGCGGGGGCGCCGGAGGTCGCGGTCGTGCGGGACGAGGCATCCGTCTCGCTCACCTCGGGCGGTCTCACGGCGCAGGTCGCGCTCGGCGACGGCTGGCAGCTCGACTTCACGGGCGCCGACGAGCGGCTGCTGACCCGCTCGGGCTGGCGCAGCGTCGCCCACGTCACCGCCGACAGCGGCGAGACCTGGGTGCGCGAGCAGCTCTCCATCGAGCCGGGCACGCTCGTCTACGGCCTCGGCGAGCGCTTCGGCGCCTTCGTCAAGAACGGCCAGAGCGTCGACATCTGGAACGAGGACGGCGGCACGGCGAGCGAGCAGGCCTACAAGAACGTCCCGTTCTATCTGACGAACCGCGGCTACGGCGTCTTCGTCGACCACCCCGAGAAGGTCTCGTTCGAGGTCGGCTCGGAGGTGGCGTCCCGCACCCAGTTCAGCGTCGAGGGCGAGCGCCTGCGCTATTTCGTGATCTACGGCCCGACGCCGAAGCAGGTCATCGAGCGCTACACCGCGCTCACCGGTCGCCCGGCGCGCGTGCCGGCGTGGTCGTGGGGCCTGTGGCTGTCGACCTCGTTCACGACCGAGTACGACGAGGCGACCGTCACGTCGTTCATCGACGGCATGGCCGAGCGCGACCTGCCGCTCTCGGTCTTCCACTTCGACTGCTTCTGGATGCGCGGCTTCCACTGGTCCGACTTCATCTGGGACCCGGCGACCTTCCCGGACCCGGAGGGGATGCTGCGCCGCCTGCACGACAAGGGCCTCAAGGTCTGCGTCTGGATCAACCCCTACATCGCCCAGCGCTCGGTGCTCTTCGAGGAGGGCAGGAAGCTCGGCTACCTCGTCACCCGTGCCGACGGCTCGGTGTGGCAGTGGGACCGCTGGCAGGCGGGCATGGCGCTCGTCGACTTCACGAACCCGGACGCCAAGGAGTGGTTCGCCGGCAAGCTGCGCGGGCTGCTCGGCCAGGGCGTCGACGCGTTCAAGACCGACTTCGGCGAGCGGATCCCGACGGATGTCGTGTGGCACGACGGCTCGGACCCGCAGAAGATGCACAACTTCTACACGCAGCTCTACAACGAGACGGTCTTCGACCTGCTCGAGTCCGAGCGCGGCGTCGGCGACGCGGTCGTGTTCGCGCGCTCGGCGACGGCCGGCGGCCAGAAGCTCCCGGTGCACTGGGGCGGCGACTGCGAGTCGACGTACCTCGCGATGGCCGAGTCGTTGCGCGGCGGCCTGGGCCTCGTCTCGTCGGGCTTCGGCTACTGGTCGCACGACATCGGCGGCTTCGAGGGCACGCCCGACCCCGACCTGTTCAAGCGCTGGATCGCCTTCGGCCTGCTCTCGTCGCACTCGCGTCTGCACGGCTCGAAGTCGTACCGGGTGCCGTGGTCGGTCGACGACGAGTCGAGCGACGTGCTGCGCACCTTCACGAAGCTCAAGATGCGGCTCATGCCGTACCTCGCGCAGCTCGGCGAGGAGAACCACGCGACGGGCACGCCCGTGATGCGGCCGATGTTCATGGAGTTCCCCGAGGACCCGACGACGCACACGCTCGACCGCCAGTACATGCTCGGCCCCGACCTGCTCGTCGCGCCGGTGCTGCAGGCGGGCGGCGAGGTCACGTTCTACCTGCCCGCGGGCACGTGGACGCACGCGCAGACCGGCGAGGCGCTCGCGGGCGGCCGCTGGCACACGAAGTCGTTCGGCTACCAGGAGGCGGCGGTGTACGTGCGCCCGGGTGCGGCGATCCCCGTGGGCGCGGTCGACGATCGGCCCGACTACGACTGGGCGTCCGACGTGACGCTGCGGGTGTACGAGCCCGCCGAGCTGCGCGCGCACGAGGTCGTCCTGCCGGACGGGCGCGGCGGAGCGGCGGCGCGCATCGCGGTGTCGGTCGACGGCGCCTCGGGTGAGGCATCCGCGGCCGTCATCGTGGGCGCCGTCGGCGCCCTCCGGGTCGAGACGGGCGGCGCGCTCGTATGACCGCGCTGCTCTTCGGCGGCGACTACAACCCCGAGCAATGGCCCGAGTCGGTGTGGGCCGAGGACGTCGCGCTCATGCGCCGGGCGGGCGTCAACACCGTGACGCTCGGCGTCTTCGCGTGGTCGACGCTCGAGCCCCGCGAGGGCGAGTACGAGTTCGGCTGGCTCGACCGCGTGATCGACCTGATGCACGAGAACGGCATCGGGGTCATCCTCGCCACGCCGACCGCGTCGCCGCCGCCGTGGTTCTCGGTCGCGCACCCCGAGGGGCTGCCGGTCACGGCCGACGGCGCGCGGCTGCTGCACGGCTCGCGGGACACCTACAACCCGGCATCCCGCGCCTACCGCGAGGCCGCGACGCGGATCGCCCGCGCGCTCGCCGAGCGCTACGGGCAGCACCCCGCGCTCACCGCGTGGCACCTGCACAACGAGTACGGCACGGTGAGCTTCGGGCCCGAGGCCGACCGCGAGTTCCGCCTCTGGCTCGAGGCGAAGTACGGCTCGCTCGCCGAGCTGAACCGCGCGTGGCACACGGCGTTCTGGTCGCAGGGCTACTCGGACTGGGCGCAGATCTTCGCCCCGCAGGCCACGCAGTACCTGCACAATCCGACCCAGGTCATCGACTTCAAGCGCTTCGCGGCGCAGCTGTTGCTCGATTGCTACCGGGACCAGATCGACGTCGTGAAGGAGGTCGCGCCCGGCGTGCCGGTGACGACCAACTTCATGCTGCCGACGTGGCTGCACTACGACCCGTGGGAGTTCGCGTTCGCGTCGGACTTCGTGTCGGTCGACCACTACGTCGACGCGCGCGGCGTCGAGGGCGCGGCGCACGCCGCGCTCGGCGCCGACATGGCCCGCTCGTTCGGGCACGGCCGGGCATGGCTGCTCATGGAGCAGGCCATGAACCTGACCATGCGCGGCGGCAAGCTGCTCGCGAAGGAGCCGGGCGCGGGCCTGCGCACGAGCCTGCAGCACGTCGCGCGCGGCTCGGACGGCGTGCTGTTCTTCCAGTGGCGCACGGGCCCGGCGGGCTCCGAGGCGTTCCACTCGACGCTCGTGCCGCACGCCGGGCCGGACACGCGTGTGTTCCGCGAGGTGTGCGAGCTCGGCGAGGTGCTCGGCTCCCTGCCGGGCATCGCCAACCCGTTCGGCTGGACAACGGCACCGGGCCGGAAGGCCGTGACGACGTCGATCGCGATCGCCTGGTCGGCGGATGCCTGGTGGGCGGCCGATTCGCCCGGGCTGCCGTCGGGCGACCACGACTTCTACGCCGATGTGCGCCGCGTGCACCGTGCGCTGTGGCTGCTCGGGCACACGGTCGACTTCGTGCGGCTCGACGACCCGGCGCTCACCGGGTACGACCTCGTGCTCGTGCCCTCGCACCTCTCCGCGTCCGACGCCGAGGCCGCCGGGCTCGACACGTATGTCGCGGGCGGCGGCCACACCGTCGTCTGGCATTTCTCGGGCACATTCGACTCCGAGCTGCACATCGAGCTCGGCGGGTACGCGGGGCGCTTCGCCCCGGTGCTCGGGGTCCGTGTCGAGGAGCTGCTGCCCCTGGAAGACGGTGAGACCGTGGGGCTGGGTGGCGGTGTGCTGGCTGCCGGCGCGACGGGTTCGGGCTGGAGCGAGCTCGTGAACCTGCGCGGGGCCGAGGCCGAGGCCGAGTACCTCGACGGGCTGGCGGCGGGGCATCCCGCGATCACCGCCAATCGGCACGGCGACGGGCTCGCGCGCTACGTCTCGACGACGCTCGACGACGCCGCGCTCGACGCGCTGCTCGTGCGCGCTCTCGGCGACGCGGGCATCGCGCCCGAGCTGCCCGAGGCGGGCGCCGGGCTCGAGGTCGTGCGCCGACAGGGCGCGGACGGGGAGTATGTCTTCGTGATCAACCACACGAGCGGCGAGCGCGAGATCGAGTTGGCGGGTGCGGATGCCCTGACCGGGGTGCCCGTGAACGGAACGGTGACCCTGGGCGCCGGCGAGTTCCGGGTGGTGCGCGCCGCATGAGCCGTCTGCGCTTCGACACCCCGGCATCGACCTGGCTCGAGGCGTTGCCGCTCGGCAACGGCGTGCTCGGGGCCATGGCCTACGGCGACCCCGCGCAGCCGCGGTTCGCGCTCAACCACACCCACGGCTGGTCGGGCGGGCCCGTGCCGGCCGAGGGCGGCGCCTGGGCGGCCGGGCTCGACCGCCCGGCGCTGCTCGCCGAGCTGCGCGCCGCCGTGCGCGCCGGGGACCACGCCGAGGCGGACCGGCTCGCCAAGCTGTTCCAGGACGGCGACGTGTCGACCTTCCTGCCGCTCGGCGAGCTCGTGCT
The DNA here is from genome assembly GCA_009780695.1 of Microbacteriaceae bacterium. Taxonomy (GTDB): domain Bacteria; phylum Actinomycetota; class Actinomycetes; order Actinomycetales; family Microbacteriaceae; genus Gryllotalpicola. The sequence continues at coordinate 28,685 of WQZN01000023.1, read as the reverse complement.
CGAGGCCGGAGAGGGTGCGGATCTCGCGCCGGTCGTCACTCCGGCACAGTCCGAGGGCTCCGCACCGTGCACGACTGACGACCGGCGGAGGGGGGTGGGGGAGTGCGAGCGTGTGCTCGACCTCGCGACCGCCGTGCACGCGTCGACGGGACGCGGCCTCACGCACGAGACCTTCGTGTCGGCGGATGCCGGCGCGCTCCTGCACCGCATCACGGGCCCGGCGGCGCTGCGGCGCGCGTTCCGCCCCGTCTTCACGACCCGGTTGCGCGAAGACGAGCGCCACGAGCACGCCGCCGGTGCGGATGTGCTCGTGCGCTTCCCGGTCTCGGCGCAGGGCGGATCCTTCGAGTGGTCGGACGAGCGCGCCTCCGTCACCGTGGCCGTCGCCGTGCGCATCGACCACGGAGCCGACGAGACCCTGGTCGCGCTCGCCGCGGTCAGCGACTACGTCGACCCCGTGACGCCGCCGCACGGGCGCGTCGCGGACACCGCGGCCGAGGCATCCGCCGCCGTCGAGCGCGCTGTCTCGCGCGGCTGGGACGCGCTGCTCGCCGAGCACCTCGCGACCCACGGCGAGCTGTGGAACCGCACGCGCCTCGAGCTGCCGCTCGCCGAGCCGAGTGCGACCGTGCCCGCCGCGATCGAGCGCGGCGACCCGGTCGAGCTCACGCAGCTGCAGTTCGACCACGGCCGGTACCTGCTCATCGCGTCGAGCCGCACGGGCGGTCTGCCGCCGACCCTGCAGGGGCTGTGGAACGCCGAGCTCGCGCCGCCGTGGCGCAGCAACTTCACGATCAACATCAACACCGAGATGAACCACTGGTCCGCCGCGCCGACGGGGCTCGCCGAATGCGCGGCCCCTCTGCTCGACCTGCTCGAGGGCATGGCGGTCACGGGTGCGGATGCTGCGCGCCGCCTCTACGGCGCCCGCGGCTTCGTCGCCCACCACAACTCGGATGCCTGGGCCTACGCGGGTCAGTCGGGCACCGGCTCCGACAGCCCGTCCTGGGCGTTCTGGCCGTTCGGCGCCGCGTGGCTGACGCTCACCGCGTGCGAGCTGCTCGACTTCGGCCCGGTCTCCGACGCCGACCGCGCGCGGCTCGCCCGGCTCGTCGCCGGCTGCGCCGAGTTCCTGCTCGACTGGCTGCAGGTCGAGCCGGGCGGCGTCACGACCGTGCCGTCGACCTCGCCCGAGAACGAGTTCGCGACGGATGCCGGCGGCGCGGCCTCCCTCGCCCAGGGCTCGACCATGGATCTCGCGCTCGCCCGCGCGCTCTTCGCGCGCTGCGTCGTGCTGGCGCGCGAGCAGGCGGTCGTCAGTTCCGCACAGTCGGGCGCCGCCGCACCGTGCACGAGTGACGACCGCGGAAACCCGGTCGTCACTAGAGCACAGTCCGAGCCGCCGACACCGTGCACGACTGCCGACTGGGCCGACATCGCCAGCCGCGCCCGCGGCGCGCTCGAGCTGCTGCCCGCGGAACTGCCGTTCACCGACGAGCCCGAGCCCGAGGTGCGCGAGTGGGGCGGGGCCGAGCGCGGTGTGGACCCGCATCATCGGCACGTCTCGCACCTCGTCGGCGTCTACCCCCTGCGGAGGGCGCTCACCGAAGACGAGCGGTTGGCCGTCACGCGCACGCTCGAGCGTCGCGGCGACGACTCGACCGGCTGGTCGCTCGCGTGGAAGGCGGCGCTCTGGGCCCGTCTCGGGCGCGGCGACAAGGTCGGCGACATCCTCGCCCTCACGCGCCGCGCGGCGAGGGCGGGCGAGAACAACGGCTTCGGCGAGCACGGCGGCCTCTACCCGAACCTCTTCGCCGCCCACCCGCCGTTCCAGATCGACGCGAACCTCGGCTTCCCCGCGGCGCTCGTCGAGGCCCTTGTGCAGACCGACCCGGCGACGAACGAACTGCTCCTGCTGCCGGCGCTGCCGCCGGACCTGCCGAACGGCCGTGCCACGGGCATCCGCACCACCAGGGGGACGATCGTCGACCTCGAGTGGGCCGACGGGCGCCTCGCCGCGGTGACCGAGCGCGAGGCCTGAGCCGCCTCGACCGCGCTGAACGGCCCGAACTGCGCTGGGCGGCATGTCGCAGCGCGCAGTCCGGGCCGCCCGGCGCAGTCGAGTGCCGCGCCCCGCCGGTGTGGGATGCTCGGAACCACCGAACAGCGAACGAGAGGGCGAACGTGGCGAAGCCGTCCGGCCGGGGCAACAACCTCGACAGCGTGCGCAGGCACAACCTGTCGACCGTGCTGACGATCGCCCACAACGTCGGCCCGGTGTCGCGGTCGGATGTCACGCGCGAGACCGGCCTGAACCGCTCGACCGTCGGCGCGCTCGTCGCCGAGCTCGTCGAGCTCGGCCTCGTGACCGAGACGGGCCCCAACACCAACCTGCGCGTCGGCCGCCCGAGCCCGGTCATCTCGCCGAACCCGCGCGTCGCAGCGCTCGCCGTGAACCCCGAGATCGACGCCGTCACGGTCGGCCTCGTCGGGCTCGACGGGCGCGTGCAGCAACGCCGCCGAATCGCCCTCGACCACGCGCCGACGCCGGCGGAGGCCGTGGCCGCGGCGGCCGAGGCGATCGCGGGGCTGACCGAGACGGCATCCGTCGACCGCATCGTGGGCATCGGCGTCGCGATGCCGGGCCTCGTGCGCGTCGCCGACGGGCTCGTGCGCCGCGCACCGCACCTCGGCTGGGTCGACGTCGACTTCGCCGGCATGCTCGCGGCCACCACGGGCCAGCCCGTGCGGGTCGCCAACGACGCGCAGCTCGGTGCCTACGCCGAGCACGTCTTCGGCGCGGGCGTCGGCGTCTCCGAGCTCATCTACGTCAACGGCGGCTCGTCGGGCATCGGCTCGGGGGTGATCGTCGGCGGCGCCGCGTTCACGGGCGCGGCAGGCCATGCGGGCGAGCTCGGCCACGTGCGCGTCGGCGCCGGGACGGCGATCGACTCGGGAGGCCTCGCCGGCACGCTCGAGTCCGAGGTGAGCCGTGCGCGCCTGCTCGCGCTGCTCGGCCTCGACTCCATCGATGCGGACGGTCTCACCGCCGCGATCCTCGCCGCGCTCGCAGCCGACGGTGCGGAGGCCGCGGCCGGCGCCGCCGTGCGCGAAGAGGTGCGGCGGCAGCTCGAGCTGCTCGGCGTCGCGCTCGGCACGGCCCTCACGCTCTTCAACTCGCGCCTGATCGTGCTGGGCGGCTTCCTCGCGACGCTCTACCAGGTCGACGGGGTCGCCCTCGATCGCGCCGTGGCCGCGGCGACGCTGCCCGAGACGCTGGAAGGTGTGCAGATCACTCGCACGCTGCTCGGCTCGGACATCCTTCTCGTCGGCGCCGCCGAACTCGCCTTCGAGCCTCTCTTGGCTGACCCGGCACGCGTCGCGTAGCATTTGACGACGCCGTCGAATCGATTCGAAGAAGAACTACCGACGGGCGTGATCGTCGCCTCTCTTCTTTCTTCGCACACGGAACCGCCTTGACTTCGACCGCACCCCTCGACCTGACCCTTCCTGCCTCCGACGAGGAGGCCGCGGCAGCCGGTCTGCCGCGTCACCCCGGTGACGCGCTCAGCAGCAGGCAGCGCCTCACCTACGTGCTCATCCTGGGTGCGCTCACGGCGCTCGGCCCGTTCACGATGGACACGTACCTGCCGTCGCTGCCGACCCTGCAGTCGGACTTCTCGACGACGACCTCGCTCGTGCAGCTCACCCTGACCGCGACGACGATCGGCTTCGGCGTGGGGCAGCTGCTCGTGGGGCCGTGGTCCGACCGGGTCGGCCGCCGGCTGCCGCTCATCCTCGCGACGAGCCTGCACATCCTCGCGTGCCTCGGCGCGGCGCTCGCCCCGAACATCGAGGTGCTGAGCGTCTTCCGCTTCCTGCAGGGCTTCGGCGCGGCGGCGGGCGGCGTCGTGTCCTCCGCCATGATCCGCGACCTGTTCAGCGGCCGCCCCATGGTCAAGATGCTCGCCAACCTCGCGCTCGTGAACGGGCTCGCGCCCGTGATCGCGCCCGTGCTCGGCTCGCAGCTGCTGCTGATCATGCCGTGGCGCGGCATCTTCTGGGTGCTCGCCTGCTACGGCGCCTTCGTCGTGATCTGCGTGTCGCTGTGGATCATGGAGACTCGGCCGAAAGCGGTCCGCGCCGCGCAGAGCGCCCACACCACCTTCCGGTCGCGGTACAAGGCCGTGCTCACCGACCGCATCTACATCGGCATCGTGCTCGTCGGCTCGATGAACTTCGCGGGCCTGTTCGCGTACCTCTCGGCGAGCACCTTCCTGTTCCAGGACCTGTACCACTTCACGCCGCAGCAGTACGGCATCCTGTTCGCCTGCAACTCGGTCGGCATCATCATCGGCGTGCAGACCTCGGGGCGCATCGTGCACCGCGTCGCGCCGCAGTGGATCCTCGCGTGCTCGACCTCGGTCATGCTCGCCGCCGCGATCGCGATCGCGCTGAACAGCGTGCTCGGGCTGGGGGAGTGGGGCGTGATGGTGCCGCTCTGGTTCTTCATCTGCGCGTGCGGCTTCGGCTTCCCGAACGTCGGCGTGCTGACCATGAACTCGCACCCCCACGAGGCCGGCACGGCGGCGTCGCTGCTCGGTGCGTTCCAGTTCGTGCTCGCCGGCATCGTCGCGCCGATCGTCGGCATCTTCCCGATGCACAGCGGCCTGCCGATGGGCGGCATCATGGTCGTCACCTCGACGCTCTCGGTGCTCGGCTTCTGGTTCGTCGTGCGCCCCCGCACGGTGCCCGACATCGGCCACTGAGCGCGGTTCGCGGCGCGGGTCGCGCCCGGTAGGATCGTCTCTCAGGAGGACTTCATGACCGTCATCAAGCTCGTCATCGCCGGCATTCTTTTCCTGGGCGGCTTCGTGCTGATGGGCTATGCGCCCGAGCTCAGCAGCTGGCAGGCCCCGGTGTTCTTCGGCGGCATCATCGCGGTCGCGCTGTCGTTCGCGCTTCCGATGAACGTGTTCAGCAAGACGAGCTGACGCGGCCCTTCGCAGTTTTTTGAGACGGATGCCCCGGCCGGGGCATCCGTCTCGCATGTCCGGCCTCTGTCCTCGCGGCATTCGCCGCCGCCGACGCCGCGACCCGGTCGCCACAAAGTGCGTTGTCGGGCGAGCGTGGGCCGACTTTGTGACGACCGGTTTCGGCCCGGGTGGCTCGGTCGTCACAAAGTCGGGCAATGCGTGCGCATAAGCCGACTTTGTGACGACCGCCGCCCGGCCGGCCGCAGAACGGCTGGACTGCTCGATCGGTTGCGACCCGCTACACGACGCCGCGCAGGAAGTACCAGACGAAGAAGCCGGCGACGACGAGCATGAGCGGGTGCACGGCGCGCCACTTGCCGCGGCCGTAGGCGATCAGCACGTAGAGCACGATGCCCGCGCCGACGCCGTTCGCGATCGAGTAGGTGAACGGCATGAGGGCCATGGTGGCGAAGGCGGGGATCGCGATGCCCATGTCCGACCAGTCGATGCCGGCGGCCTGGCTGATCATCAGCGCGCCGACGATGACGAGCGCCGGGCCGGTCGCGGCCGAGGGGATGACCCCGACGAGCGGCGCGATGAACATCGTGAGCAGGAACAGCACGCCCGTCACGAGGTTCGCGAGGCCCGTGCGGGCGCCCTGGGCGACACCCGCGGTCGACTCGACGAAGATCGTGTTCGAGGATGCCGAGGCGCCGCCGCCCGCGATCGCACCGACCGACTCGACGATCAGCACCCGGTTCATCTGCGGCAGGCGCCCCTGGTCGTCCACGAGGTTCGCCTCGCGGCCGATGGCGAGCGCGGTGCCCATGGCGTCGAAGAAGTTCGCCATCAGCACCGTGAGCACGAGGCCGATGCCCGCGCCCCACCCGACGACCTGGAAGACGTTGAAGCGGACATCCCCGATCAGCCCGAAGTCGGGGGCGGCGAAGGGGTTGCCCGGCAGCACCGCGCCGGGGATCGGGGTGCCGCCCGCGATCGCGTTGATGACGACCGCGACGATCGTGCCGACGACGATCGCGATGAGCAGCGCGCCGGGCACCTTGCGGGCGATCAGGATCGCCGCGAGCAGCAGCGTCACGACGAACACGAGCGTGCCCCAGCTGTTGAACTGCGGGCTCAGCGCGAGCACCGTGCCGTTGTCCTTCGGGTGCACCACGATGCCGCCGTTGACCAGGCCGATGAGCGCGATGAACAGGCCGATGCCGGCGCCGATCGCGCGCTTGAGCCCGTCGGGGATCGCGTTCATGATCGCCTCGCGCAGGCCGACCAGCACGAGGATGAGCATCACGACACCCTCGATGACGATGACGCCCATGGCGTCCGCCCAGCTGAGGCCCTTGCCGAGCACGAGGGTGAAGGCGACGAAGGCGTTGACGCCGAGGCCGGCGGCGAGCGCCATCGGCACGTTGGCGAACAGGCCCATCGCGATCGTCATGACGCCGGCGACGAGCGCGGTCGCGGTGACCAACTGCGCGGGGTCGAGGGCGCGGTGCGCCGAGTCGAGCAGGGGCTGCGCCGGCGAGCCCGCGAGGATCGAGGGGTTGAGAGCGACGATGTAGGCCATCGTCGCGAAGGTGACAAGGCCACCGATGATCTCGGTGCGGATCGAACTGCCGCGTTCACTGATCTTAAAGAAGCGATCCAAGGGGGCTCCCGTGATGAAGGCCGGCGCGGCCGGCGGGGTGTACAGACCCGACTTTATCCGCGACCTGGGGTTTTGCCGTGTTGCGACTATCGAGCCGGGTTCGGGCCGGCGGCGGATAGCTCGGGTGGACGTGAACGGGGCCGGCGCCCAAAGACGCCGGCCCCGCTGCTGTGCTCATGCGCTCATGCGCTACGCACGCACCGCCGCGTCGTCGCCGACGACGATGCCGCGGCCGTTGGTCGCGATGTACACGCGCCCGAACACGTCGGGGTCGCCTGTGATGCACGCGCTCGGCATGCCCCACTGGTGCACGTCGTCGTTGATGCGGCGCCAGGACGCCCCGCCGTCCGTCGACCGGAAGAAGCCGCGCACGCCGCCGCGCTGCGCCGCGGTGAACACGGTCGGAGCGCTCGAGCCGGGTGCCGGCTTCCCGAAGCCGACGGTGTCGGCGGCCTCAAAGCCGGGCAGCGCCGACCAGGATGTCCCGCCGTCGGTCGACCGCCAGAGGCCGTAGGGCCCCGTCGTCGAGCCCCCGGCGAGCCAGACATCCCCGGCCGCCCCGGGCAGCGCGCCGAAGCGCACGGCGCCGGTGGCCGGCAGCGAGCTCGAGTTCACCGCCGCGAACGTGGCGCCGCCGTCGACCGAGCGGTAGAAGGTGCCGGCCGCGAAGCCGTAGAAGACCGAGGGGCGCACGGCATCCGCCTCGACCTGCGCCGAGGCCGGCAGGCCCGAGACCGCGACCCAGGTCGCGCCGTGGTCGGTCGAGCGCGAGGCCGCGGCGCCGGCCGGCGACCACACGACGACGGCGCCGTCGGCGCCGACCGCGATCGTGCCGGCAGCCGAAGCGTCGACCGCCCCCGCCGAGGCGTTCCAGCTCGCGCCGGAGTCGGCCGACACCGCCGCGACGTACGCGCCCGAGCCGTCGGTGCCGGCGCGGGCGAGCACGGCCGGCGCGAGCGCGCCCGCGTCGACACCGGTCGCTCCGCCGAAGTACGGCCCCTGGAACATGTTCACGACCTGGTGGATGTCGGTGTGCACGAAGCCGCCCACGTCCGAGATCGCCGAGACGAGCTGCACGCCGCCGCCCGGGGCGACCAGGTCCTGCACCGAGGTCTCCTCGATGCCGGCCGCATAGGGGGCGATCGAGATCACGCCGCCCGGCCGGTCCCACGTCGTCAGGTCGGCGGTGCGATAGATCGTCGCGCCGGTGCCGTACATCGCCTCGTCGGGGTCGAAGGGGTTGATGGCGAGCGACTCGGTCATCCAGCCGAGCTTGGGCGTCGGCTGCACCCAGGGCGCGGGCGCGGTGATCGGCTGGCCGAAGGCGAGCCAGGGCACGCCGTCGATCGACTGCGTGTAGTGCGTCTCGATGCTCGCGGCTCCGCTCGCGTCATACGCGTAGTCCCAGATGGGCGACCAGGTCGCGCCGCGGTCGGTGCTGCGGAAGATGAGGATGTCGGGCCACCACTGGATCTGCGACGCCACCATGATCGTGTCGGGGTTCGTGCGGTCGAGCGCGAGGCCGCCGAAGCCGAACGAGCCGCCGACCGGCCGCTGCGGGGGCGTGATCTCGGTCCACGTGCCGTCGTCGATGCCGTAGCGCCACACGGCGCCGTCGGGCCCGTCATACGGCCCGCTCGTCGTGCTCGTCGAGATGTAGAGGAAGCGCCCCTTCTCGTCGATCACGCCGTGGTGCGGCAGCGCGCCCGTCGGGGTGCCCGGCACGGCGGCCCACGTGCGGCCCGCGTCCTCGGAGAGGTACAGCATGTTCTCGAGGTCGGCGACAGCCGTGAAGATGCGGCGCGTGGGGATGCCGCGCTGCGACGACGCGGTGTCGAAGGCCGTCCACAGCACGCCGAGGAGCTGGCCCTCGTATGAGTCGCCCGCGGCGGCGTTCGGCACCACGTCGCCGACGTTCGGGAACGAGGCGACCCTGCTGAACGTGTTGCCGTTGTCGATCGAGCGCCACAGGCCCTGGCCGGACTCGGCGCCGTAGTAGAGGACGGAGCTCGCGTTGGGGTCGATCTGCAGCCGCTCGCCGATGCCGCGGCCGGGCATGTTGCCGCCGACCTTGAACGGCAGGCGCGTCGCGCGCCAGCTCGCGCCGTAGTCGTCCGAGCGCAGGATCGCGCCGTTGTTCGTGTCCCATTCGTTCGTGTACATGCCGACGGCGAGGTAGACGCGATTGGTGTGCACGGGGTCGGCGGCGAGGCTGAGCACGCCGAGGCGGTTCCAGTCGTCCCAGCCGACGAAGTCGGTCAGCGGCGCCCAGCGACCGGTGCCGCGCTCGAGGCGGTAGGCCCCGCCGATGTCCGTGCGGGCGTAGACGAGCCCCTTCTCGCCTGGGTTGTAGACGATGCCGGGAACGAAGCCGCCGCCCTCGATCTGCACGTTCGACCAGCGGTAGTCGGGTTTGGGCAGGGCGGGGCCACCTGGGTGCGCGGCGGCGGAGGCGCCGCCGGTCGTCGGCGCCGCCGAGGCGGGCGCAGCGGCGAGCACCGTTCCGCCGAGGGCGAGCGCGCCGGCGCCCAGGCCGCCGGTCAGCAGCCCGCGCCGAGAGATCTCGGTCATGTCATCTCCTTTGATGAGACCCGAATTGGGCACTTCGTGCCGACTGTATCGAAGCGCTTCGAGTGAGATCCAGTGCTATTTGCGGGGAGTTCGCGTACGCGGCCGCGTTCGACGGTCGAAACGCATCGCGACCGAATGCAGCTGGTGCGGGATGCCTCGGCCGAGGCATCCCGCACCAGGGGTTCCCGCGTCAGTGCTTGCGCGCGTCCGAGCGGGGGCGCTGCAGCGTGAACGTCTCGAACGGCGTGAGCGTGCCGTAGGGGCCGGCCACCTCGTAGTACGTGACGGTGATCGTGGTCAGGTCGTCGGCGTTCTTGCCGGGGTCGACGTCGAACGAGGCGAAGCCGTACGCGTTGCCGCCGTCGCGGACACCCGCCCAGATCGCCTTCTCTTCGACGTAGACCGGCGGATAGTGCGGTGCGCGCGGCTGGGTCGTGTCGCGGGCGACCACGACGCGCGAGGTGGGCAGCTCGGCCGGGTCGGTCGCGCCCGGGGTGCCCGGGTAGAGCAGCTGGTTCGACGGCGCCGAGGTGCCCCCGCCGCCGATGACCATGTGCACGGTGCCCTTGGTCGTGTCGATGACGTCGAGCGCCGCAGACACCGGGATCGGCGTCTTCGTCTGGTTGTCCTGCTGGCCGCGGATCGCGAGGGAGCGCTCGTAGTGGTGCTCGTGACCGGCGACGACGAGATCGACGCCGTACTGGTCGAAGAGGGGCAGCCATTCCTGGCGGATGCCGAGGTCGGCGCCGTTGAAGTTGGAGGCCGTCGAGATCGCGACCTGGTGCATGCAGACGACGATCCAGTCGATCGAGGCATCCGCGCGCGCCGCCTTCAGCGTCGCCTCGAGCCACTTCTTCTGCTCGCCCTGCGAGTAGCCGAGCACGTTCTCATCGCCGGCATCCTGCAGGCAGATGTCATCGTTGGCCAGGAAGATGAACTTCACGCCGCCGACGGTCAGGTCGTACCAGAGGCCCGCGGTCACGTCGGTCTGACCCGTCTGGCGAGGGGTGTCGAAGTAGGTTTGGAACGCGGCATAGCCGATCGCGCCGTTGCCGAGCTCGTTCTCGTGGTTGCCGGGTGCGGGCATCCAGGCGCGATGACGCGCCGAGCGCGAGTTGTTGTTCCAGAAGTCCGACCACGTGCGCACACGGTCGGTCGCGAGGTTGGCGTAGCAGAGGTCGCCGTTGAAGAGGTGCAGCAGCGGCTCGAGGCTCTCGACGCCCGCGGTCGTGTCGCCGGCGGCGGGGGAGCCGAGGTTGTCGTTCACCCACGTGCCGCCCACCTGCTTGCCCGTGGTGGGCGTGCCCTGGTCGCCGAAGCTCGTGAAGCGGAACGCCTCCCTGCCCTTCGGGGCCGTGCGGAAGGTGCCGAACTCGGGCTTCGCGCCGTCGTGCACGGCGAGGTACACGTAGTTCGTGTCGGGCTTGAGACCCGTGAGCCGGCCGTGGTGCGCGTAGACGACCGTGCCCGACTTCGCGTCGGTGTAGTCCACGGCGGTCGCCTCGACCGAGCGCTCGAAGGCCGCGCCCTCCTTGGCGATGAGGACCTTCGGGTTCGTGACGGCGACGACGGTCTGCCAGGTGACGGATGCCTGCGAGCTCGCGTCCCGGCCGAAGGTGACGTGCAGGCCCGCGACGGCGGGGACGATCGGGGTGCCGGCGACGGGCTTCGAACCGAACACGCTGCCCGTGCCGGTCACGGTGCCCGCGTGGCCGGGGGTGCTGGTGGCGGCGTCGGCGGGGGCGGCGACGACGCCGACGACGGTGGCGGCGCCCGCGGCGCCCAGAGCGGCGAGAAGGCTGCGACGCGAGAGGTCGAAGCCCTTGGTGGGGTTGTCGGTCATGTTCCGACCCTGCTGGGCAGAGGAAACACCGAGGTGCCGCCGCCGTGAACATTGCCCCCTGGATGGGGTGCGTGTTCGGGGCGAGACTGGGGGCATGCGCAGGGCATGGATACCTGTCGCGACGCTGCTGGCGGCGGTGGCGCTCGCTGCGACGGGCTGCACCGGCGGCGGCGTCGCGCACCCGGCGGCGTCGGCGCCGGCACCCTCCGCCGGGCAGGCGGCGCCGAGCACGGCGCCCGCGGCCCCGTCGCCGCGGGCGTCGGCGCGGACATCCTCACCCGCCCCTGCTCGCATCGCGTGGCTCTCGTACCACGGGGACGCCGCGCGCACCGGCGCGTTCGCGGGCGCGGTGCCGAGCGCCGCGCGGCGGCTGTGGTCGGCCGACCTCGGCGCGAGCGTCTTCGGGCAGCCGGTCGTGCTCGGCGACACGGTGTTCGCCGGCACCGAGCGCGACGAGGTCGTCGCCCTCGACCGCACGACCGGGGCAGTGCGCTGGAGCCGCTCGCTCGGCACCCCGCTGACGGATGTCGCCGCCGCGGCCGGCTGCGGTGACGTCGACCCGCTCGGCATCACCTCGAGCCTCGCGATCGACGCGGCCCGCGACGAGGTGTTCGCGGTCGGCGAGGTCGTCGACGGGAACGGGGGAGTGCACCACCGCCTCGTCGGGCTCGATGCCGCGACGGGCGCGGTCGAGCTGAGCGAGGATGTCGACCCGCCGCTCGCCGCGGGCGAGACATCCCTCCATCTCCTGCAGCGCGCGGGGCTCGCGCTCGGGAACGGCCGGGTCTACATCGGCTTCGGCGGCAACGACGGCGACTGCGGCAGCTACCACGGCTGGCTCGTCGGGGCGTCGGAGACCGCGCCGGGCGGCCTCGTGAGCTTCGAGGTCGCCCCGGACGGGCAAGGCGGCGCGATCTGGCTGTCGGGCGGGGCGCCGGCGCTCGATGCGAGCGGGAACGTCTACGTGACGACCGGCAATGCGAACCCGTTCCCGGCGGGCGTCGACCGGCAGCAGTACACCGAGAGCGTCGTGAAGCTCTCGTCGGCGCTCAGGGTCGAAGCCGCGTTCAAGGACCCGCTGGCCGGCGGCGACGAGGACCTCGCGACGGGCAACCCCGTGCTGCTGCCCGGCGGCCTGGTCTTCGCGGTGGGCAAGACGGATGTCGGCTACGCGCTGCGCGCCTCCGACCTCGCCCGCGTGGCCGAGGTGCGCGGCGTCTGCGACAGCGACCCGGACGGCGGCCCGGCCTACGACCCCGTGACCGAGCGCCTGTTCGTGCCGTGCCGGGGCGGCGGCATCCAGGTCGTCGACACCCGCGCGTGGACCCTCGGGCCGCGCCTCGCGGGGGCGAACAGCGCGCCGATCGTGGTCGGCGGCGCGCTGTGGGCGACGAGCTACCCGGGCGGCGGCCTCGTCGAGCTGGGCGCCGCATCCGGCCGCCTGCTGCAGTCGCTCTCGACCGGACCCGTGCCGCACTTCGCGACCCCGAGCTTCGCCGCGGGCGCACTGTTCCTCGGCACGACGACGGGCGTCACCGCCTTCGGCGGGTGAGCGGATCCACGGCGGATTCACCGGAGACAAAACCGGCATACCGATATATCGTGATATGTCGTCAGTGGGGCGCCAAGCACAGGCAGGACATCCATCGAGGAGGTCGTCATGAGCGGTTACACGGGCGCGGGCTTCGGGGCCCGCGGTTTCGGCGGGGGCGGGGCGTTCGGCCCCGGCCAGCCACTTGCAGACGCATTCGAGCAGTTGCGCTCGGTGTTCGAGACCAAGGTCGGCCAGCGCATGTCGCGCGGCGACGTGAGGGCGGCGGTGCTCGCGCTGCTGGCCGAGCAGTCGATGCACGGCTACCAGATCATCGCCGAGATCGAGAAGCGCAGCGGCGGCGCGTGGAAGCCGAGCGCCGGCTCGGTCTATCCGACCCTGCAGCTGCTCGCCGATGAGGGCGTCATCGCGGCCGAGGCGTCGGACGGCCGGAAGACCTACTCGCTGACCGACGAGGGCAAGGCCGAGGCCGAGGCGGCGTCGGGCCGCCCCGCCCCGTGGGAGGCCTCCGGCCGCGAGTTCCCCGGCATGGGCGCACTGCCCAAGTCGGGCATCGAGCTCGCGCAGGCGGTCGGCCAGGTGCACCGCTCGGGCAGCCCCGAGCAGGTGCAGCAGGCGGTCGCCGTGCTCGACGAGGCGCGCCGGAAGCTCTACTCGATCCTCGCGCAGGACTGAGCACGATGGCGGATGCCGCGGGCACCCGCGCCCGCTACCGCCGCATCCTGCGCTTCGCCCTGACCGAGCTCGCACAGACGTGGTGGTTCGAGGTGCTGCTGCCGCGCCTCGGCCTCGGAGCCCTCGCGGAGCGGGGGCGGGCGGCGCGCATGACGCGCCTCGCGCAGCGCTTCCACGTGCTCGCGGTCGAGCTCGGCGGCCTCATGATCAAGGTCGGCCAGTTCCTGTCCTCGCGCCTCGACGTGCTGCCGCCCGAGATCACGAGCGAGCTCGCAGGGCTGCAGGACGAGGTGCCGCCCGCGGCGTTCCCCGACATCCGCGCACTCGCCGAGGAGGACCTCGGCGTGCCGCTCGGGCAGGCGTTCCGCGGCTTCGACGAGGCGCCGGCGGCCGCGGCGTCCCTCGGCCAGGCGCATCGCGCCCGCCTCGCCGCGCGCGATGCGGCCGACATGGGGTACGACCGCGTGGTCGTCAAGGTGCAGCGGCCGGGCATCCGCCAGATCGTGGATGTCGACCTCGCCGCGCTGCAGCGCGTCGCCGGCTGGCTCAGCCATCTGCGCATCGTGTCGAAGCACGTCGACCCGCGCGCGCTGCTGCGCGAGTTCGCGGCGACGAGCCTGGAGGAGATCGACTACCTGCACGAGGCCGCGGGCGCCGAGCGCTTCGGCGAGCTGTTCGCGGGCGACCGCCGCGTCGCGGTGCCCGAGGTCGTGTGGGAGCGCACGACGCGGCGCGTGCTGACGCTGTCGGATGTCTCGGCGATCAAGATCAACGACGTCGAGGGCCTGCGCGCCGCCGGCATCGACCCGGCCGAGGTGGCCGCGGTGTTCGCCGAGGTGATGTTCGAGCAGCTCTTCGGCCACGGCTACTTCCACGCCGACCCGCACCCGGGGAACATCTTCGTGACGCCGGTGGCTGCGGCCACCCCCGCCTGGAAGCTCACCTTCATCGACTTCGGCATGATGGGCGAGGTCACCGACGAGCTGCGCGACGGGCTGCGGCGGCTGCTCATCGCGGTCGCGGCGCGCGACGGCCGCGGGCTGGTGGCGAGCATCAAGGATGTCGGCATCCTGCTGCCCACGACCGACACCGCCGAGCTCGAGCGCGCGATGACGACCTTGTTCGACCGCTTCGGCGGCATGGGCTTCGCGCAGCTGCGCAAGGTCGACCAGCGCGAGTTCCGCGACTTCGGCCGCGAGTTCGGCTCGGTGGTGCGCTCGCTGCCGTTCCAGCTTCCCGAGGACTTCCTGCTCGTCATCCGCTCGATGTCGCTCACCTCGGGCGTGTGCAGCACGCTCGACCCGCAGTTCAACATCTGGGATGCGATCGAGCCGTACGCGACGCGGCTGCTGCGCGACGAGAGCGGCAACGCGGTCGCGGCGGCGGCGCGCGAGGCGGTGTCGCTCGTGGGCATGTTCTTCCGCCTGCCGGGGCGCATCGACTCGCTCATCACGCGCATCAACGAGGGCGCGGCGACGGTCGCGACCCCCGTGCTCGACCGGCGCCTCGACCGCATCGAACGGCTGATCAGGCGGGCGATCGGGGCCGTGGTGTTCGCGGGGATGCTGCTCGGCGGCATCCTGCTGCTGCCGGCCGCCGCGCCGCTCGGCATCGTGCTGATGTGCGTCTCGGTCGTGCCGCTGGGCTACGCGCTGCTGGCCGGCTCGGGGCCGCGCGCGGGGTGAGGCGACGCCCAGCGGAGGCGAGGAGAATGGGACGTCCCGCTCTTGCACCCGCGGCGACGGAAAGGCGATCTCATGGCACGCGAACTCCGACGGTTCGAATCACTCGCGGAGGCTCTCGCCGTCAAGGGCTTTCCGCCCGAGAACCACGAGCTGATCGAGCGCTTCACCTCGCGCATCGGCATCAAGGCCTACTACGAGCACGGCAAGGGCATCCAGGCCCGCCGTCGCGGCTTCGGCCCGCACCTCGAGATCATGCCCGGTTCGACGACGGGCTTCATCTCGCAGGACGAGGTGATCCGCGCCGCCGCCTGGGGCGACTACTGGTACATCGAGCCGAAGAGCATCTGGGCCATCAAGCACCCGGTCGACGCGGTCGTCGCCAAGCCCCGCGAGCCGCGTGTTCGCGCCACCCCACAGGGGCGCCCGGTCGCCGCGGAGGAGAAGAGCTACGGCGTCTGCCCCGAGTGCTTCACCCAGTTCTCGGCGAGCGGCACCTGCGCCTGCGTCTGACGCGCTTCAGTCGGCGCCTCGGGCGCACTACGTTGGCCGCATGACCGACGTGCTCGAGTTCGACAACACCATCGGCGTCGATGTCAAAGGCGATCTCTGGAGCTGCATCGAGATCCCGGCCTCGGCCGAGTTCTTCGGCACGAAGAAGACGGTGCGCGTCGACGCGACGGTCGATGATGTCGTGCTGTCGAACGTCGGCGCGATGGTCACGGGCCGCGGCGGCCACATGGTCTCGCTGAGCGCGAAGGTGCGGAAGTCGCTCGGCAAAGACCTGGGCGACGCGGTGCACGTGACGATCGTGCGCCGCTGAATCTGCCGCAGCGCCTGAGGCCGGCCGGGTCGGGCGTGCTCTTCCGCACGGGCCGCCTCGCGAGCCGGAAGTCACCGATTCGGCACAAAGCACGGTAAACCGGGGGCTGAGTCGGGCTTTTCGACCGAATCGGTGTCTGACGGCACGGGCGGCCGACCGAACGTATCCTGACCGAGATGGCTGATGCGAGTTCAACGGGCGCGCGCGGCGCGCGGGCGGAGCTGCTCGACTTCGTCGTGGCGGATGCCACGGGCGGGTTCAGCACCCTGCGTCCGGCGCTCGAGACCCCGGGGCGCCCCGCCGCGGTGCTGATGCTGTTCGGCGTCCTCGACTCATCGCCGAGCGTGCACGACGCCGAGGCCGCCGCGGTGGCCCGCGACCTCGACGTGCTGCTCGTCGAGCGCGCCTCGACGCTGCGCTCGCACCCCGGCCAGATCGCCTTCCCGGGCGGTCGGATCGATGCGGATGACGCGTCCCCGGTCGCCGCCGCGCTGCGCGAGGCCCATGAGGAGACCGGGCTCGACCTCGCCGGCGTCGAGGTGCTCGGCGCGCTCGGCGAGGTGCCGCTGGAGCGCTCGCAGCATGTCGTCACGCCCGTGCTGGGGTGGTGGACGAGCCCGTCACCGGTCTGGGCCGTCGACCGCGCCGAGTGCGCGGCCGTGTTCCGCACCCCGGTCGCCGACCTGCTCGACCCCGCGAACCGCGGTGTCACCGTCATCCGCCGCGGGGACCACGAATGGCGCGGTCCCGGCTTCCTGCTGCCGGGCGCAGGCGGCGTGCGCCTCGTCTGGGGCTTCACCGCGATGTTGCTGGACGCGCTCTTCGACGACCTCGGCTGGACCGAGGCGTGGGATGCCACGCGCGAGCTGCCCCTGACCACCGCGGTCTGAAGCCTGCTCAGAGCCGAGCGGCTGTCGGCACGCGACCCTGCGAAGAACGGGCGCCGCATATCGCGGAACCCGTCTCATCGGCTATCGCGTGTGCGCACCTCGAGTCGCGTGAGCTCGGCTTCGCCGTCGGTGGCGAAGACACCGACGCGTCCGTCCGGCAGGTCGTAGACCCGCGTGCTGAGGGCGACCTCGTCATCGACGACGGCGACGAGGATGTCGCGGTCGAGGTGGACGCGAACGGTGTGCCGACCGGGCGGCAGCTGCACCGGCCGTTCGAGCTCGACGGCGTGGGGCACGTCGCCGTCGATCTGCCACTGCTCGCCGCCGCTGCGCCGACGCGGCCAGCGGTCGAAGACCAGTCGGTGGCGCAGCGGTTCGAGGCGCAGGACATACGCGGTCTCCCCATCGGCGCTCGCACGGACGAGCAGCCCGCATGCATGGGTTCCGGCCTGGATGTCGAACTCCGCGATGATCACGCACTTGTCCGGCGCGACGGGGCCGAGCCAGCTGCTGTGCCGCGTGGCGGCCCCGGTTCCCGGCGTCGCATCCGCATCGTCGAGCGGGCGAAGCGTGTCGACGAGGTCGGAGCGCCCGCCCGCGCCGAACGGGTGGTCCGCCACGATCGCCGCGGGAAGCATGAACCGCAGGCTGCCGTCGGCACGCTGATGGGCCTGCAGTGTGGCCATCGTCCCCGCCCATTGCCATGCTCCGTCGTCGCGGTCGCCCTCTTTGCTGGCGATCCATCCGATGAAGAAACGGTCGCCGTCGAGCTCGACCGTCTTGGATGCGTAGAACGCACGGCCGTCGACCGTGTCGTGTTCCGGGGCGATCCAGGGGCCGTCCGGGGTGCGTGCCATGCGGTACCGGGTCTGGAACGAGTCGGAGAACTCGGAGTAGACCAGGTACCACCACTCGCCCCAGCGGAAGACATCCGGACATTCCTGAGCGATGAAGCGATGCGGGTCCCACAGCGGCTCGGCGGTGCGCCACGTGATGAGGTCGTCCGAGAACAGCCGTGCCACGGTGCCCGATCGGCGGTAGGGGGCATCGGCGCGTCGCGCGGCGAGCAGCATCTGCCACGGCGAGTCGTCCGACGGGCGGAACACGAAGGGGTCGCGCCAGTCGGCCGCGGAGTGCCCCGGCATCGCGCCGAAGGTCCACTCGGGGTGCTTCTTCCAGCGCGCAGGGTCGCCCTCGGACGTCGCGTGGCAGACGACCTGGTCGTCTCCGTCGCGTGTGCGGATGTCGGGGTTGTGGCCGGTGTAGAACAGGTGCAGGGTGCCCCCGGCATCCTCGACCACGCTCCCCGTGTAGCAGTCGAAGTCCGCGGAATGCCGCCCGCCGGAGGGCAGGACGACGCCGCGGTCTTCGAAGCGGACGAAGTCCCGTGTGGTCACAGCGGCCCAGGGCATTCCGGCCAGGCGCCCGGCGCGCTCGTCGAGCAGGTAGTAGAGCCAGACCGTGCCGTTGTGTTCGAAGGGGATCACATCCCCCACGTAGCCGTCAGCAGGGCGGAAATGGGTGAGCGGGTCGGCGTCGATGTCGGTCATCGGGAGCGCGGCACCGCCAGCGAACCCCGTGCGATGTAGGTGCAGGGGATGAGGTGGAGCGGCTCGGGCTCGTCCTCGGCGAGCAGGAGCTCGCCGGCCTTGATCCCCATCTGCAGATGAGGAAGTGCGACCGTGGTGAGCGGCGGATGCAGCTGGGCGGCGATATCAGGCTGATCGTCGAAGCCGACGATGCTGACATCGTCGGGGCAGTTCAGGCCCGCCGAGTGCGCGGCCATCAGCGCGCCGATCGCCATGCGGTCGTTGCCGCAGATCACGGCTGTCGGCGCCTCGGTCGTCAGCACGCCGAGTGCCAGGTTGTATCCGGAGCCGATCTGGTAATCGCCGTAGAGGCGAGGAATCGATGACGGGTCGATGCCGGCCGCCCGCGCTGCGTCATCGAGGCCGCGCACGCGTTCCTTGCAGGCGTAGTCGCCTGCCGGGCCGCCGAGGTAGACGACGTTCCGGTGCCCCGCCGCGAAGGTCGCCGCGGCCGCGTCGCGACCGCCCTGGTACTCGTCGGCGAACACCTGGGCGTCGCCCGTCACTTCGTCGGACCAGCAGTTGACGAACAGGGTGCGCACGTCGTTGGCGGCGCTCGCCGCAGGCACGGGTTCGGGCCCGGGTGCGGCGTAGATGAGGCCTGCGACGCCCTGCGACACGAGCTTGCGGACCGCCGCGCCGACGGCTTCGGCGGTCTCGGACGGCTCGACGACGACGCACGCGTATCCGGCCGGCTGCACGGACTGCTGGACGCCGAGGACGATCTGACCTGCGTAGGGCTGGGAGACCAGGCGGCTCGCGACGATCCCGATCGTGTACGAGTTGTTGGAGCGCAGAGCCTGTGCGGCCCGATTCGGCTGGAAGTCGAGGATCCTGGCCGACTCGAGGACCCGCGCCCGCGTCTCGGCGGCCACGGAGACGTCGCGCCGGTCGTTGAGCACGAACGACACCGTCGGCTGCGAGACCCCGGCGTGCTTGGCGACGTCCTTCATCGTGACGCGGCGCTGCTCGTTCTCGGCGCGTGCACCGCCTGCGCGCTTCTTCCCCTCAGTCATCCGTTCTCCCTCCATAACCATCTTGTCACGGAACCAATACGTATTGCTATCCGCTCGACCCTGTGGTTATGTGTCTCCAGCAAATACGTATTGGTTCCGGGTCTTCGATGAGGCGGAACCGACAGACCACCGCTCAGAGAGGAGCGAATTATGACCGGCAGCTTCGGTCTCGACATGGATCGGCGCACGTTGCTGAAGCTCGGCGGCGCGGGTGCGGCGCTGACGGGTTTGGCCGCCCTCACGGCCTGCACCGCGTCAGGAGGTGCGGGAGGGAGCGGTTCCTCCGGCGCCTTGAAGATGCTCTATTTCGGCCAGCAGAGCGCGGCGACCACGCTGCAGAAGGCGCTGGAGCCGCAGATCAAGAAGATCGA
This sequence comes from Microbacteriaceae bacterium, assembly GCA_009780695.1. Classification (GTDB taxonomy): domain Bacteria; phylum Actinomycetota; class Actinomycetes; order Actinomycetales; family Microbacteriaceae; genus Gryllotalpicola. The sequence goes on along the minus strand of WQZN01000023.1, from coordinate 9,031 downwards.
CAAGAGCGCTTCGCTCGAGATCACCGGCATCAACGGCACCGACTGGAACGACTTCATCGCCAAGGTGCTCACTCAGATCGCCGCCGGCTCCGCTCCGGACCTCGTGTCCGTCGCGACCGAGGGTCTGCAGCAGATGGCAGCCAAGCAGATGATCGTTCCGCTCGACACCTACGTGACCAAGGACATGAGCTCGCTGCAGAGCTATTTCGATGACGTCCACCCCGCGCTGGTCGAGTCGATGATGTACCAGGGGCACCTCTACGAGCTGACCGACAGCTTCAACGCGGGCAGCATGTTCTACAGCACCAACCTCTACGCCAAGGCGGGGCTGTCCGCCCCGGCAGCCGGGTGGACGATGGACGACTTCTACAACAACGCCCAGAAGCTCGCCTCGCTCGGCTCCAACACGAACGCGTTCGACTGGGTCGTGCGGCTCTGGGGGAGTTGGACTTCCTTCCTGTATGCCAACAACGGCAATCTGCTCGAGGAGGGCAAGTACTCCGGCGGCGACTGGCTCTGGAACAAGGCATATGCCGGCAACCCGCTCGCGCAGGGGCGCGGCGGCGGCTGGAAGTGGGGTCAGCCGACGGCCAATGCGACGCCCTCCGTCGAAGCACTCGAGTACGTCATCGAGTTGCAGCGCTCCAAGCTTTCGCCGTCTCCGGATGTCGGTGGCGGCGGAACCCTGCAGGGGCTGTTCGCCTCGGGGCGGATCGGCATGACGATCGGAGGCGGCTTCTGGGCGGGCGGCCTGCACAACGCCGGCATGAAGACCGGAAGCTTCGACGTGGCGCCCTTCCCGACGTGGAAGAGCAACAAGTCGTTGTTCGGTGCCGGCGGCTACGGCATCTTCAACACCTCGCAGAAGAAGGACCTCGCGTGGGAGGTCGTCAAGATGCTCGTGCAACCCGAGACCTTCGACATCGTCTACCCCGGCAACGTCACCACACCGGCCCGCAAGTCCCTGATGACGGCCGACCGGTACAAGACGACCGGCCCCGAGCACTGGTCGGTGTTCTGGGATCAGCTGAACGGCTCCGTTCCCATCTCGGCGCCGCCGTACTACCAGGCGCTCGCCACCTCGCTCAACCAGCGCACGACTCAGGCGCTGTCGAGCGGCAACGCCAAGGCGGCCCTCGACGGCATGCAGTCCGACCTCGAAAAGGCGCAGGCGAACTCCTGATGTACACCTCGACCGAAACGCAGGCGGTCGCGTCTCGGGTGACCGCTCAAGTGGCCGTCCGCCGCCCAGGTGCGCGGCGGACGGCCCGGCGGGAGGCCGTCTTCGGCTACCTCATGATCGGGCTGGCCGTGGCCTTCGTCACCGTGTTCACGCTGATCCCGATCCTGGTGTCGCTCGGGCTGTCCTTCTTTTCGTGGGATGTCATCACCCCGCCGCAGTTCATCGGCGTCAAGAACTTCACCCGGCTGTTCTCCGACGGGCAGGTGCTGTCGTCGTTCGGCGTGACCGTGCTGCTGGCGGTGGGCATCGTGGTGCTGCAGATCTCGCTCGGTCTGCTGCTCGCAGTGCTGGTCAACAGCCGCAAGCATGCGTGGACGAAGGCGTTCTTCCGTACGACGTTCTACCTGCCGCTCCTGGCATCCACGGCCGCGGTCTCGATCTTCATGGGCTACCTCTTCGACGCGAAGTTCGGCCTCATCAACTACTACCTGGGCGAGCTCGGCCTCCCTGCCGTGCCGTGGTTGGTGAACCCGGTCACCGCGCAGATCACGATGGTCCTGATCGTGGTCTGGCAACAGGTGGGCTTCACCTTCGTGCTGTTCGTGGCCTCGCTGGCCTCCGTGCCGACCGATGTGCTCGAAGCGGCGTCGATCGATGGCGCCGGCACCTGGCGCACCCTGTTCCGGATCAAGGTCCCGCTGATCAGCCCGACGATCCTGTTCGCCACGGTCGTCGCGATGATCAACGCGATGCAGCTGTTCGACCAGCCGTTCATCATGACCAAGGGCGGCCCGGGGACCGCGACGACCACGGCGACGATCTCGATGTACCAGACCGGGTTCCAGAACCTGCAGTTCGGCTACGCCTCGGCGATCGCCATCCTCCTGCTGGTGATCATCCTGCTGATCACCGGCGTCCAATTCCTCGCTGCCCGAAAGCTGGTGTTCTACCAATGACCACGGACGTCGTAGCCGATCGTCGTCGCCGGCCGGTCGTGAAGGTCGGCAGCATCGCCGGCATGGTCGTGCTGATCCTCGCCGCCATCGTCGCCTTCGGCCCGCTGCTGTGGACGCTGAGCACCTCGCTGCGCAGCCCCGCGGGAGCGTTCTCGAACCCGCCGCAGTGGATCCCCACCGACTGGGACTTCGGCAACTACGCCGCCGTCTTCCAGCAGATCCCGATCGGGCAGTTCTTCCTGAACAGCGTGATCGTGACGGTGCTGATCGTCGCGGGTCAGACCATCACCTGCACGCTGTCGGGCTATGCGTTCGCGATGGTGAGCTTCCCGGGCAAGAACGCGATCTTCGCCGTGTTCCTGGCCACGATGATGGTGCCGCTGCAGACGATCATCATCCCGGTGTTCATCATCGTCCGCATGCTCGGACTCAGCGATTCCCTGGGGGCGCTGATCATCCCGGCGCTCGGCAGCGCATTCGGCACGTTCCTGATGCGGCAGTACTTCATGCAGATGCCGCGCGAGCTCGGCGAGGCCGGGCGCATCGACGGCGCGACGCACTTCGGCGTGTTCCGGCACATCTATGCCCGGATGGCGACGCCGGCCATCGCCACGCTCGCGATCCTCAACTTCTCCGGGTTCTGGGCGGAGTTCTATCGGCCGCTGATCTTCCTGAACGCGCAGGACCACTTCACCCTGCCGCTGGGGCTGGTCGGGCTGCAGGGCAACCTCGGCACGGGCTCGATCTCCGTCGTCCTGGCCGGCGTGATCCTGGCGATGATCCCGAGCGTCCTCCTCTTCGTCTTCGCCCAGCGGTACTTCATCGAAGGCGTCACCGCGGGCTCGTTCCGTTAGACCGTCGCGGCGCGGGCACGCCCCGGCAGCCCTGTCAGGGCCTGCCCGCGCCGGATCATCACTCATCGCGTGGCGCATCGCCACATTGAAAGGAAGCCGGCACCGATGGCCGACAATCATCCGCATCACCGACCCAAGTTCCACATCAGCCCGCCGCGGGGCTATCTCAACGACCCGAACGGCCCGATCGAGGTCGGCGGCCTCCTCCATCTCTATTTCCAGTCCAGATCGCTGGCGGAGATGACCGTGCCGGTCGAATGGGGGCACGCGACCACACCCGACCTCGTGCACTGGACGCTGCATCGCCCTGCGATGAGCCCGCTTCCCGGGGGACTCGACTCGGAGGGCTGCTGGTCAGGGAACACCGTCGCCGACGGCGACCGGGTTCGCGCCTATTACTCGGGCCACGTCGCCGGGCGCCCGCTCGAGCACATCCTCACGACCGTCAGCGACGCAGAGGGGAATGCCTTCGGCTCGCCCCGACTGCTCCTCGACGACCCGGGCGCCGACGAAGGCGTGCGGATGTTCCGTGATCCGTTCGTCTGGACGGACACCGACGGCCGGCACATGGCCGTCGGGACGGCGGTGGAGGGCGGCCTCGCCGCGATCCGGCACTACCGCTCGGACGACGGTCTCTCCTGGCGGTATGCCGGGCACCTCGCCGAGCTCGAGCGGACGCACCTCTCCGGTGTCGATTCCGGCGAAGGGTGGGAGTGCCCGCAGATCATCAGGGTGGACTCGACAGAGGTCGCAGTGGTCTGCGCCTGGTCGTTCCAGGCCGGGCCGGCCTCCGTCGTCGCCTTCCCCGTCGGCGAACCTCACCGCCTCCACCCGGTGGACGACGGGCACGACTTCTACGCGCCGTCCGTCTTGCGCGAGGGCTCGTACGGGCCGCTGCTGTTCGGCTGGATCCGCGAGGGCCGGGACGAGGCGTGGTGGCAGGAGGAGGGCTGGTCCGGAGCGATCTCGCTGCCGCGCAGGGCGTGGCTCGCGACCGACCGGGGTGGCGCGATGCGACTGGGAACCGAGCCGCATCCGGCCGTGTCCACGCTGCGTGCAAGCAGCGCGCTGCCCGCGGACGGCGCAGCGCTGCCGGCGCAGGCCGAGATCGTGGTCCCCGTGGCGTGCGGACGAGTGCGGCTGCGTTTCGGGGAGGAGGAATGGGTCGACATCGAGCTGGACGGTGATGCCGACACCGTGAGCATCGACACCGACCACGCAAGCGTCGACCCTCGAGCGCGCGGCGGCCGCGCCGTGGCCGCCGCGGCCTTCGATGAGGGGTCGTCACGGCCGGTGGCCCGCATCTTCCTCGACGGATCGGTGCTGGAGGTCTTCACGAGTTCCGGGCGCGCGCTGACGACGCGGGTGTACCCGCGCAGCGGCGCCGGTTGGAGTGTGGAGGCGCCCCGCGACGCGTTGATCTGGGAGCTGTCGGCAGCTGTCTCGACGGAGACAGCGGCATCCGAAATGGATGCCCGTGCTCTGGCAGGCTGAGAATGCGCGGGTGAGAGCACTTCCGATCTCGCCGAGCAGATGGCGGCCGACCCCATGACGTCGTCGATCGAGCTGGATGTCGCCGTCGTCGGGGAAGCGCTCGTCGACGTCGTTGAGCGAGCCGGCGAGACCGCCGAGGTTCCGGGCGGCAGCCCGATGAACGTGGCGATCGGGCTGGGACGCCTGGGCCGGTCGACCTCGTTGGTCGCGCGAGTCGGCGAGGACCGGCGAGGCGATCTCGTGCGTCTGCATCTTTCCCGCGCCGGGGTGGAACTGCGCGCACTGGTGCCCTCGGAACGCACCTCCGTCGCGACGGCGCACATCGGCGTCGACGGCGCCGCCACATATGAGTTCGACATCGAGTGGTCCTTGCCGACCGGGCTCGAGGTCCCGTCGAGCCGACTGCTGCACGTCGGCTCGATCGGCTCGTGGATGGAGCCCGGCGCGCTGGCCGTAGCGGAATTCGTCCGCGCGCGACCACGCGGGCGCCGGGCATCCTTCGATCCGAACATCCGCCCATCTCTGATCGGCGACCGCCCCGCTGCGGTCGCCCTAATCCGCGACATCGCAGCGCATGTCGACCTGGTCAAACTGAGCGACGAGGATGCGGCATGGCTGTGGCCCCGTCGGACGCCGGACGATGTCCTGCGGGAGCTGATCGATCTCGGGGCGGGGATCGCCGTGATCACCCGCGGAGCCGACGGGGCGATCGCCCGCACGCTCCGGCACAGGGTGCAGTCCCCCGCATGGCCGGCACATGTCGTCGACACGATCGGCGCCGGCGATTCATTCATGGCCGGTCTGCTGGATGCCTGGCTCGACCTGGGAGCGCCACCGGGAGCGGAACTGACGCGCGAGGCCCTCGAAGCCATGGTCGGGCGATCGCTGCGTGTCGCCGCGGTGACGGTGTCGCGCATGGGCGCCGACCCGCCCTGGGCGCGAGAGCTCGATCGAAACAACCCGTAGCCGCACCCCATCACCAGGCGAGCGCTCGGCCGCCGATTCTTCGCTCATGGTGCGCAGGGCGCGCTCGCCGGTTACTCATGGGCCGCATTGGGAAGATGTCCGGATGACTCCGCGCTCACGCTCCCGGCCCTTCCTCCTGAGCGCGCTCGCCCTGATCGCGCTGTTCGCCGCCACCTACCTGGTGTTCGAGCGGACCTACCTCGGCGAGCTCATCGACGAGCGGGCGTTCACCGGGGCAGTGATCCGCCACACGCTGCTCTTCCGGCTCGCGGGCATCCTGCTCGGCATCCTTCCGGTGTTGGCGGTCGCCGCCGGTGTGCTGACCGTCGCGATCGTCGGCGTGGCGACCCGTCGGTTCAAGCAGCTCGTCGTGGCGGTGGCGGTCGCCGGCATCGCGTTCGGGCTCGCCGAGGTCTTGAAGCACGTCCTGCTGACCCGTGCGGAGACCGGGGCGACGATCAGCACGACGAACACCTTCCCCTCCGGCCATACGACGACCGCGGCGGCCTGCGCCTTCGCTGTCTTCGTGGTCGCGACGCCGCGCTATCGCCGGCTCGCGGCGCTGATCGGCGCGACGGTCACCTTCCTCGTGGGGCTCGCGACCCTCGTGCAGCAGTGGCACCGGCCGAGCGACGTCATCGCCGGGCTCGTGCTGGTTGCCGCGTGCGGCTGTGTGGGCGGGGCCGTGCTCTCGTGGTGGCGGGTGCCCGCCGCGACCGGGCCCGCGCGACCGCTCACCGCGCTCTGGTGGGTCGGCGGGGCGGCGGGCCTGGCATCCCTGGCCTCGTTCGTCATGCTGGGGATGTCGAGCGGGGCCCACCTGCAGATCGCGTTCCTCGGCGGCAGCTCGGCGATCCTCGCGACGGCCGCCCTGCTGACGGCGGCGGGGAACCGCGTGTTCCGCCACCTGAGCTGACGCGCTGTGCGGCACATTTTCTGTTGTGGGGCATATGGATGCCTGCACAGCGGTATGCCCCACAACAGGAAAAGTGCCGCACGCACCCGCACATAGCGAAACCCCGGCCAGAAATAGCTTCTGACCGGGGTTTCGTCTGTGATTTCAGTGGCGGAGGATGGGGGATTCGAACCCCCGAGGGCTTTCACCCAACACGCTTTCCAAGCGTGCGCCATAGGCCACTAGGCGAATCCTCCAGCGCTGCGCAGAAGCGCAACCCGACAAGTCTACCGGACGGCGGGTGGAGGTTCGGCCGCGTGACGAGCGCACAGTAAACGTCTCGTACACTGGAGTTCGGCTCCTCGCGTGGCGCCATCCAGGCCAACTCCCCCAGGGCAGAAATGCAGCAAGGGTAACCGGGCTCTGGCGGGTGCGCGAGGGGTCTTCTTTTTACCCGGGAAATGGCTCTAGCGCTGGCATCCCGACCCTCCATAGGCTGGCGAAAAGGAAGCCGCAACGGCGGCCACTGCCTTCACGGAGGGACATTCGATGTCGAACGCATCAGCAACGGAATCGGCCTGGAAGCACGGTGGCGACGCCCCGGTCTCCGACGAGACGATTCGCCTGATCGACACCTACTGGCGCGCGGCGAACTATCTGAGCGTGGGCCAGATCTACCTGATCGACAACCCACTGCTGCGCACCCCGCTGCAGGTCGACGACATCAAGCCCCGTCTGGTGGGCCACTGGGGCACCACGCCCGGCCTCAACTTCATGTACGCGCACATGAACCGCGCCATCCAGGAGCGCGACCTCAACACGATCTACATCATCGGCCCCGGCCACGGCGGCCCCGGTCTCGTCGCCTCCGCGTTCCTCGACGGCACCTACTCCGAGGTCTACCCCGACATCGACCAGAGCGAGACGGGCATCCAGAAGATGTTCAAGCAGTTCTCGTTCCCGGGCGGCATCCCGAGCCACGTGGCCCCCGAGACCCCCGGCTCGATCCACGAGGGCGGCGAGCTCGGATACGCGCTGAGCCACGCCTACGGCGCCGCGTTCGACAACCCCGACCTGCTCGTCATGGCGGTCGTCGGCGACGGCGAGGCCGAGACCGGCCCGCTCGCCACGAGCTGGCACTCGAACAAGTGGCTCGACCCCGTGCAGGACGGCGTCGTGCTGCCGATCCTGCACCTCAACGGCTACAAGATCGCGAACCCGACCGTGCTCGACCGCATCCCGCGCGACGAGCTGATCGATCTGTTCAAGGGCTACGGCTACAACCCCTACATCGTCGAGGGCGGCTTCGACGGCGAAGACCACGCCGCGGTGCACAAGCGCTACGCCGAGACGCTCGACACCGTGCTCAACGAGATCGCCGACATCAAGGCATCCGCCGCGGCCGGCACGCTCGAGGGCCGCGCGAAGTGGCCCATGATCATCCTGCGCACGCCCAAGGGCTGGACCTGCCCGCCCGTCATCGACGGCATCCAGGTCGAGGGCAGCTGGCGCGCCCACCAGGTGCCGCTCGCGAACGCGCGCGACACCGCCGAGCACACCGCGCTGCTCGAGGGCTGGCTCAAATCCTACAAGCCGGAAGAGCTGTTCGACGAGAGCGGCAAGCCCGTCGCCGACGCCGTCGCGATCGCCCCGAAGGGCGACCGCCGCATGAGCGCCAACCCGATCGCGAACGGCGGTCTCGTGCGGCGCGCGCTGCGTCTGCCGGACTGGCGCAAGTACGGGGTGGATGTCCCGTCGCCCGGCGCCACGAGCAACGAGGCGACCCGCGTGCTCGGCGAGTGGCTCACCGACGTCATCCGCGAGAACCCGGACAACTTCCGCATCTTCGGGCCGGACGAGACGGCATCCAACCGCCTCGCCCCGCCGGTCTTCGCCGCCACCGACAAGCAGTTCGCCGGCGAGATCCGGCCGAGCGACGAGCACCTGGCCCGCATCGGCCGCGTGATGGAGGTGCTCTCGGAGCACCAGTGCGAGGGCTGGCTCGAGGGCTACCTGCTCACGGGCCGCCACGGCCTCTTCACCTCGTACGAGGCGTTCATCCACATCATCGACTCGATGTTCAACCAGCACGCCAAGTGGCTGAAGGTGACGCGCGAGATCCCGTGGCGCCGCCCGATCTCGAGCCTCAACTACCTGCTGTCGAGCCACGTGTGGCGCCAGGACCACAACGGCTTCTCGCACCAGGACCCGGGTTTCATCGACCACGTGGTCAACAAGTCGGCCGAGGTCGTGCGCGTCTACCTGCCGTTCGACGCGAACACGCTGCTGTCGACCTACGACCACTGCCTGCGCTCGACCGACTACGTGAACGTCGTCGTGGCCGGCAAGCAGCCGCAGCCCAACCTGCTCACGGTCGACGAGGCCGTCGCGCACATGACGCGCGGTCTCGGCATCTTCGAGTGGGCGGGTTCCGAGGTGCGCGGGGAGTCGCCGGATGTCGTGCTGGCCGCGGCGGGCGACATCCCCACCCTCGAGGTCCTCGCGGCGAGCGAGATCCTGCAGCAGCACATCCCCGACCTCAAGATCCGCGTGGTCAACGTCGTCGACCTGATGAAGCTGCAGCACGAGGGCGAGCACCCGCACGGGCTGTCGGACAAGGACTACGACGCGCTCTTCACGGCCGACAAGCCGGTGATCTTCGCGTACCACGGCTACCCCTGGC
>WQZN01000022.1 GCA_009780695.1 Microbacteriaceae bacterium | reverse complement strand
TTCACGACGACGTTCTTCCCGACGCAGTACACCCTCGACAACTACATCAAGCTCTTCACCGACACCTCGGTGATGAACTTCCCCGAGATGTTCCTGCGCACCCTCATCATCGCGATCTTCGTGTGCGCCATCCAGCTGGTCTTCGTGCTCAGCGTCGGCTATGTCATGAGCCGCCTGCGGTTCCGCACGCGGCGTCCGTTCATGAACACCGCGCTCGTCCTCGGCATGTTCCCCGGGATCATGGCGGTCGTCGCGATCTACTTCATCCTCAAGGCGATGGGTCTGACGGGGAGCTCGACCGGGACGGCGGTGGGCCTGATCCTCGCCTACTCGGCCGGATCGGGCGCCGGCTTCTACGTGATGAAGGGCTTCATGGACACCATCCCGGTGTCGATGGACGAGGCCGCGGTGCTCGACGGCTGCACCAAGTGGCAGGTCTTCACGCGGATCATCCTGCCGGTCACGAAGCCGATGATGGTCTACCAAGCGATCGTCGGGTTCCTGACCCCCTGGCTGGACTTCGTCATGGCGAAGGCGATCGCGCGGACCCAGGAGAACTACACGGTGTCGCTCGGCCTCTGGCAGATGCTCCAGAAGGAGTACATCGCGCAGTGGTACACGCGGTTCGCGGCCGGCGCCGTGCTCGTCTCGATCCCGATCGCGATCCTGTTCATCATCATGCAGCGCTTCTACCAGTCGTCGATGACCGGCTCCGTCAAGGGATGAGGTCGCGAGGCCTCTCGGCGACCCGGCTGCGGGTCGTCGGGTTCGTGCTGGTCGGACTCGGGGCGGTGTCGTCGGCGATCGCCGTCGCGCAGGGTCCGCACCGCGGCGCGGTCAGCACCTCGACGCTGACGGCCGTGGTGCTGCTCGAGGCCGTGTCCTGGGTGGCTGTCCCGATCTTCGCCTGGCTGCTGTGGCAGGGCTTCCGGAACACCGCGCACAGAGGGCGGTACGCGCTGCGGCTCGCCCTGCTCGCGGTGCTCACCGAGGTGCCCTACGACCTCGCGACGAGCGGCCGAGTGTGGGATCTGGGCTCGCAGAACCCGGTCTTCGCGCTGCTGGTCGGCTTCGTCGTCATGTGGGCGCTCGACTACCTGCTGGCCGGGGCGAAGCGGCAGGTGGGCCTCGCGGTGCTCGTCTGCGTGGCGGGCGTGCTCTGGCTCGCGATCTTCAACGTCGGGCTGCGGCTCGGCATCGCGCCCATGGGCGTCGTGCTGCTGCTGTTCTGCCTGGTCTTCTACTTCCTGGGTTCGAGGGAGAACACCATGATGATGGTCGGCGGCGCGCTCGGCGCCCTGGCACTGATCCTCCCGGCGGTCGGGATGATGCTGCTGCACTTCCGCAGCACCGAAGAGCCCGGCGGGGAGCCGCGCGCCGACTCGCGACGGTACCTGCTCTACGGCCTCTACCCGCTCGGCCTGCTGGCCGTGGGCGTGGTCGGGGCGCTCTCGTGAAGGCCCGGGCCGCGGTCGTCGTCGCCGCGCTGCTCGCAGCGGTCGCGCTCACCTCGTGCAGCTCGGGCGGCGGCAGGCCGGTCTCATCCGGCAGCCCGGCCGCGACATCCGCCGCGTCCGCCGCGCCGGCCATCTCGGACGCGTACCGCAACTACTACGAGATCTTCGTCGGCAGCTTCTACGACTCGAACGGCGACGGGGTCGGCGACCTCAACGGCGTCACCGACAAGCTCTCGTACATCCACGACGACCTCGGTGCGGACGGTATCTGGCTCACCCCGATCAACCCGTCGCCGTCGTACCACAAGTACGACATCACGGACTACGAGGCGATCGACCCGTCGTTCGGCACGATGGCCGACTTCGAGAAGCTCACCGCGGCGGCGCACGCGAAGGGCATGCGCGTGCTGCTCGATCTGGTCGTGCAGCACACGTCGTCGCAGCACCCGTGGTTCCAGAAGGCCGTGGCCGCGCTGCAGGCCGGCAAGCCCAGCCCCTACATCGACTACTACCACTTCTCGAGGACCCCCAAGCCGGGCTATGTGCAGTACGGCTCGTCGAACATCTACTACTCGGCGGTGTTCTCGCCGGACATGCCGGACCTCAACCTCGACGACCCGGCCGTGCGGACCGAGATCGCGAACATCGTGACCTTCTGGATCGGCAAGGGCGCCGACGGGTTCCGGTTGGATGCCACGACGTCGTACTACCCGAACGACCAGGCGGCCTCGGTCTCGTTCATCAACTGGCTGACGAAGAAGGCCCAGGCGGCCGACCCCCAGGCCTACGTCGTCGGCGAGGCCTGGACCGACACCACGACTCTCACCTCGTATTACGCGAGCGGCGCCGACTTCTTCAACTACCCCTTCGCCACGGTCGACGGCACGATCAACACCGACATCCAGGCCAAGGACGGCACCGCGCTCGCGGAGGCGACGCAGAAGTGGAACGCCACGATCCACGCGGCGAACCCCGACGCGATGGATGCCCCGTTCATCTCCAACCACGACAACCCGCGGCCCGCGGGGTATCTGCTGCGCAAGCTGCCGGCCGAGAAGCTCAGCGCGGCCACGTACCTGCTCATGCCGGGCAGCCCGTTCATCTATTACGGCGAAGAGATCGGCATGGTGGGGTCGGGCGCCGACCCGAACAAGCGCATGCCGATGGTGTGGTCGGACACGGACAAGAAGGGGACGACCCAGCCGCCGCCCGGCGGAACGTATGACGAGAGCTCGGTCGTTCCCGTCGACAAGCAGCTGGGGAACCCGAAGTCGCTGCTGAGCTTCTACCACGACGTGCTGACGCTCAAGGCGAAGTACCCGGGCATCGCGCGCGGCACGTACACGGCCCTGCAGGCGAGCGACGAGTCGGTTCTCGCGTTCTCGGATGCCTACCAGGGCGCGACGGTCTACGTGCTCGAGAACCTCGACACGGTCGCGCACACCGAGGACCTCGCCGCGATGGGCGTGCCCTCAGGGGCGAAGGTCACCGACCACCTGCTCACCGAGGGGTCCAAGAAGCCCGCGCTCTCAGGGCACCGACTCACCCTGCCCGCCGGGTCGATCGCCATCGTCAGCGGCCCATGAGCACCATTCGGAGCGACATCATGCCCCAGAACCTCCAGCAGCACCTTCCCCACCACGACGGCTCGCCGCTGCACGTGTCGAACCCGTACCCGCAGCTCGGCGAGACGGTGCGCGCGCGGCTGCGCGTGCCGCACGCGTTCGGCGCGGTGAAGGCCGTGTACACCCGCAGCAACCCCGACCAGGAACCGCGGTTCCTCGCGGCCGAGCTCGTGCACACCGCCGACGGCTGGGACTGGTGGGAGGCGCCGGTCGACGTCGAGAACCCCGTCACCCACTACCGCTGGCTCGTCGTGCGCGCCGACGAGCGCACCTTCTGGGTCAACGCGACGGGCGTGCACGACATCGAGACGCGCGACAACGAGGACTTCCGCCTCACCGCCTTCCCCGAGCCGCCGCATTGGCTGCGCGAGGGCGTTCTGTACCAGATCTTCCCGGACCGCTTCGCGCGGTCGGATGCCGCGGCATCCCGCCCCGCGCCCGAATGGGCGATCGCCGCCGCGTGGGGCGACCCCGTCGACCTCCTGCCGCCGGGACGCAGCCACCAGTTCTACGGCGGCGACCTCGACGGTGTCATCGAGCACCTCGACCACCTGCAGTCGCTCGGCGTCTCGATCGTGTACCTGACCCCGATGTTCGCCGGCCGCTCGAACCACCGCTACGACGCGAGCGACTTCAACGCGGTCGACCCGTTGCTGGGCGGCGACGACGCGCTCATCCGCCTCGTCGAGGCCGTGCATGCGCGCGGCATGAAGATCATCGGCGACCTGACGACCAACCACTGCGGCGACGGGCACGAGTGGTTCCAGGCGGCCCTCGGCCGCCCCGAGGCGCCCGAGTCGGAGTTCTTCTACTGGCTGAACGACGAGCACACCGACTACGTCGGCTGGCTCGGCGTGCCCAGCCTGCCGAAGTTCAACTGGGCCTCGGCCGAGTTGCGGCGCCGCTTCATCGAGGGGGCCGACTCGGTCGTGGGGCGCTGGCTGCGGCATCCGTTCGACCTCGACGGCTGGCGCATCGACGTCGCCAACATGACGGGCCGCTACGGCAAGGACGACTTCAACGCCGAGGTGCGGCAGACCGTGCGCCGCACCATGGACGAGGTCAACCCCGACACGATCCTGCTCGGCGAGTCGACCAACGACGGCTCGGCCGATTTCCAGGGCGACGGCTGGCAGGGCGCGATGACGTATGCCAACTTCACCCGCCCGCTGTGGGGCTGGCTCTCCGAGCCGGGGGCGCGGTCGCCGTACTTCGGGCAGCCGGTCGGGGTCATCCCGACATACTCCGGGGCGCAGTTCCTCGAGGCGCACCGCCAGTTCGGCGCGGGCTTCCCGTGGCGCTCGCGGCTCGGCAACATGAACGCGCTCGACACGCACGACATCGGCCGCTTCGCGACGAACGCGCGGGCCGGCGCGGTCCCGGTCGCGCTCGGCATGTCGGCGACTTTCGTCGGGATGCCCGTGATCTGGGCCGGCGACGAGTTCGGGCTCACGGGCGTCGACGGAGAGGCGTCGCGCACTCCCATGCCGTGGGGCGCGACGGATGCCGCGACGGAATCCGTGCTGTGGACCTACCGCGCGATCATGCCCCACCGCGGCGAGCACCCGGCGCTCACCGACGGCGGCATGCGCTGGCTGCGCGCCGACGACGACGTGCTCGTATACGTGCGCGAGCATGCGTCCGAGGCGGTGCTGTGCGTTGCGGCGCGCGCGGGGTTCCGGGTGCGGCTCGCGACGGATGCCGTGCTCGGGGCATCCTCGGCGACCCGCCTGTTCGGGCCCGCTGAACTGCGCGTGCAGGAGCCTGTGGACGAGGACGAGGGCTTCGTCGAACTGGCCGCCGACGGCATCTCGTTCACGATGTGGGAGCTGCCCGGTGTGGGGTCGCCCGATTTCTGATCGCCCGGACTGCTCTGATATGCTCTACGGGTTGCCAGGCTCTCTGGCGAACGCCCCGATAGCTCAGTGGTAGAGCACTTCCATGGTAAGGAAGGGGTCGTCAGTTCAATCCTGACTCGGGGCTCTGTTCCGTTGTGAAGCGCAAGCTTCGCCGGTGCGATGCTTCGCCTTTCTTGGCTGAGTAGCTCAGTTGGTGAGAGCGCACGACTCATAATCGTGAGGTCGCGGGTTCGAGTCCCGCCTCAGCTACCACAGTTGAAAACACTGGGAAGAAGGCCCCTCAGGGGGCCTTTTTCTTTGCCCTGGTCCCGGCCGAGGGAGCTTCACGCCGCACCCTGCATGCGCTGCAGATAGTGCTGCGGCGTGGTGTCGTCGACGATCTCGCCGGCGGAGACGACGAGGACGCGCTGCACCCAATGCAGCGACTGCAGGCGGTGAGTGACCATCAGCGTCGTCCTGCCCTTCGCGATGACCCGCATGGCGCGGTCGACGCGGCGTTCGCTCGACAGGTCGAGATTCGACGTCGCCTCGTCGAGGATCAGGATCCTCGGATCGACGATGAGGGCGCGCGCCAGGCAGATCAGCTGTCGCTGGCCGTTCGAGAGCGAGCGCCCGCGCTCGGTGACGGTCTCGTGGTAGCCGCGGGGCAGCCGCGTGATGAACTCGTGCGCCCCCACGATCCGAGCCGCCGCCTCGACCTCCGCATCGGTCGCGTTCGGCGCCGCGTACGCGATGTTGTCGCGCACCGAGCGGGAGAACAGGAACGGCTCCTGCGGCACGTAGCCGAGCCGGTGGTGATACGCCGCGGAGTCGAGGCTCTGCAGATCCAGCCCGTCGATCAGGATGCGGCCTTCGGTGGGGTCGTAGAACCGGGTGATCATCTTGATGGTGGTCGACTTGCCCGCGCCGGTCTGCCCGACGAACGCGACGCGCTGACCCGCGGGGATGTGCAGGTCAACGCGCCGGAGTGCGTCCATGCTCGTTCCCGCGTAGCGCAGTCGTACGCCGTCAAGACGGATGTCGCCGGCATGGTCGTCGACGATCTGCGCATCCGGGGCCTCCGGCGTGGAGGACTCGAGCCCCAGCAGGTCGCGGATGCGGGTCAGGCCGGCTCGCGCGCGCTGGTAGGCGTCGAACACGGTCGATATCTGCTGCACCGGGGCGAACACCTGCGCGAGGTAGAGCAGGAAGGCGAGCAGGGTTCCGATCGCGAGACGCCCCGACGAGATGAAGAGGAAGCCGACGCCGAGCACGGCGACCGTGGCGAGCGTCGAGAGGAACTCGACGGACGCGACGTAGACGGTGTTGGCGAATGCGCTGCGCAGCGCCCAGCGGATGAACTCGCGGCCGAGCGCCGCGAAGTCGTCGAGGTTGCGGGCCTCGCGGCGATAGGCCTGGGTGACGCGGATGCCCGCCATGGACTCGGCCAGATTCGTGTTGAGCATCGAGGCGCGCTCGCGCAGTTCGTCGTAGGCGACCGATGCGATGCGGCGGTACCACACGGTGACGCCGGCCGCGAGGGGCACGACGCAGAGCACGACGAGGGCGAGTTGCCAGTCGAGCACCGAGACCACGACGGCCATGCCGGCGAAGGTCAGCACCGCCATGATCAGGTTGACGACGCCGGTCTGGAAGAGCTGCCCGATCGAATCGATGTCCGAGGTCATCCGGGTCATGATCCGGCCGGTCTGGGTGCGGTCGTAGAAGTCGATGCCGAGGCGCTGCAGCTGGCCGTACACGCGGGCGCGCATCGCGAGCAGGAGCCGCTCCGAGGTGCGTTGCGTCCACAGCTGGGCGTTCTTCTGGTCGAAGTACAGCGCGATCGTCATTCCGACGGCGACGGCGAAGACCGCGGCCAGCGCCGGTGCCGATTTGCCGAGCATGCCGTCGTTGACGCCCTGGCGGATGATCAGCGGAGTCACGAGGCCGATCAGCACCTGGATCACGACGAAGACGAGCCCGATCGCGAACCCCTTGGCGTACGGTCGCAGGAATCGGCCGAGCTTGAATGGTTCGCGATTGTCGCTCTCCGCGATCATGTCGACGCCCGGCTCGTCGTGGAAGACGGGCAGCGCATCGATGCGCGCTTGGACAGCGGGCGAGGTGCTCAGGTCGAGCAGACCGGGTGCCGCGGATCGGGTCGGCGTCCATGCGGCCGGGGATGTCCGGAACCTCCCGGAGCGCGCGGCTTCCAGAAGCGCACCCGGGTTGTCGTCGTGGTCAGTGGCCAGGTCTCCGAAGAGCTCCCGGTACAGGGTGCTGCGTTCGAAGAGCTCTTCGTGGGTGCCGGTGTCGACGATCTGCCCGGCATCCATCAGCGCCACTCGATCGGCCATCCTCACCGTCGACTCGCGGTAGGCGATGATGATGGTCGTCCGTTCCGCGAGGAACGGCCCGAGATTGGCGTGGATGTCGCGCTCGACGCTCACGTCGACCGAGCTGGTCGCGTCGTCGAGCAGCAGGATCTCGGGGTCCGTCAGGATCGCACGCGCGAGCGCGACGCGCTGTCTCTGGCCGCCGGAGAGCGTCATCCCCTGCTCGCCGATGACGGTGTCGTACCCGTCGGGCGTCTCCATGATGAAGTCGTGCGCCATCGCGGCACGTGCCGCCCGCTCGATGGCCGCCGGGCCGGCATCGGGGACGCCGTAGGAGATGTTCGCGGCGATCGTGTCCGAGAACAGGAAGCTGTTCTCGAAGACCACCCCGATGCGCGAGCGCAGTTCGGCCATCGGCTGCTCGCGCACGTCGATGCCGTCGACGAGCACACGGCCGCCCTGAACGTCGTAGAAACGCGGGACGAGATGCGTCAGCGTCGACTTCCCCGAGCCGATCGTCCCGACCAGGGCCACTGATTCGCGCGACGCGACGCGGAGGCTCAGCCCGTCGAGCACGGGGCGCCCGCTGTGCTCGTCATAGCCGAAGGTGACGCCGTCGAAGACGATCTCGCCGTCGTGACGCGTCGGCGAGACCGGGTGCGGCGCTTCCCGCATGCTGGGTTCGAGATCGAGCACCTGGCCGATGCGCTCGACCGCCGCTTGGCACTGGGGCATGTTGCTGAGGACCATGCCCGCGGTCTGGGCGGAACCGGCGAGACCGGTCAGGTAACCCGTGAAGGCCAGGAAGACACCGACCTGGATCTGCCCGTGCATGACGAAGAAGCCGCCGACCAGGAGGATCACCGCAACGCCGAGCTGGGGGCCCGTCGCGAGCGAGGCCAGGAACGGCGCGCGCAGCCGGACGGCCCGCACGCGTGCCCGGAACATGTCGCGTAGAGCCGTGTGCAGACGCAGGCTCTCCTGCGCCTCCTGACCGAAGCCGCGGACCACGCGCACGCCCGTCATCGACTCTTCGACCTGCGTGGTCATGTCCGCCTCGAGCTGCTGCGCCTGCCAGCCGGCGGCATGCGCGTTGCGGCGCATGCGCTGGGTGACGACGAACACGCCGGAGATGATCAGCACGACGATCGCCGCGAGGACGGGCGAGAGCGTGACCATCACCACGATCGAGACCAGCGCGCCGACCGCCGTCGAGACGAGCTGCGGGAACCAGCCGATGAGGATCTGGACCCAGAGCAGGTCCGAGCTCGCGCGCGACACGAGCTGGCCGCTCTGCAGCTGGGAGTGCCCGGCGAAGTCGAGACGCTGCAGCGCCTCGTACATTCCGTTGCGCATGTCGTACTGCACCGCGTAGGAGGCTTTGAGCCCGAGGTATCTCCACGAGAACGAGAGCCCGAGCACGACCACGCCGACGCCGGCCATGACGGCGAGCCACGGCCCGATCGGCACGCGATGCGTCACGATGGCGTCGTCGACGATGACCTGCTGGATCCACGGCAGCATCGCCACGAGACCCGCATACACGGCGGCAAGAGCCATCGCGGTGCCGACGATCACCCGGTGCTTGATCAGCAGCGGGAGGATGCGCCGCCCCCACTCGGCGCCGACCGAGTGCTCCGCGTTCGTGTGCTCGTCGGGTGTCGCTCGAGGCGCCGAGGACGGGGGCTGCGGCTCTCCTGGATCTTTCGACGGTCGGTTCCGGCGGTCAGCCGCCAGAGGGCTCCCGAGCCCGTCGTGAACCCCACGATGCCGCGGATCGGGCGGTGTGACGACGGGGATCTCTTGGGTGGATGGCGACATGGCGAACAACTCTCCGGGGTCGATGACCGGCACCGGGTCGCGAAAGCGCACGACGGGTGCCGAAAGCTATGGGAATGGGGAGACCGTGTCTCGAGTGGCCGAGACGGTCACGCGCGGCGCAACGGTCGTGTGGAGGCAGCCGTGGGTTCACGGCACCGACCGCTGGCGCGGAAGTCTCTAGGGCAGGATCACCTGGCAACACCGGCTTCGAAAGATCGGGAGCGATCGGGTACTGAACCGACAGTCAATCAGCGGGGGCGCCCGCCGTGGCCCGATGAGCGGCAGATATTTGTAAATGCAATCGACTTAGTGGTGTGGCGAATAGGGACTGCGCGCGGTGGCGCGCCTCCGCCAACCTGGAGGTCGGGGGCGTCGAAGAGGGTGGCGTCAAGTTCTGGAAAGGCAGATATCGCAGATGGCGGATGTCTCGAGCACGGTTCACGGGCTGAAGCCGACTCCCGAGCAGGTGGAGTGGCAGCGGATGCGCCTCGGCGTGTTCTTCCACTTCGGGTTGAACACCTTCCATGGGCTGGAGTGGGGGCCCGGCACGATCCCGGCATCCGACTTCGCTCCTGCCGATCTGGACGCGGGGCAGTGGGTGGCGACGGCCGCCGAGCTCGGGGCGAAATACGTCGTGATCACGGCCAAGCACCACGACGGCTTCTGCCTGTGGCCGACGGCCACGACGGACTACTCGGTGACGTCGTCACCGTGGCGGCAAGGACGTGGCGATGTCGTGCGCGAGGTGGCGGATGCCTGTGCCCGCTTCGGACTGCGCTTCGGTTTCTACCTCTCGCCGTGGGACAGGAACGCGCCACAGTACGCCGACCCCGCCGCTTACGACGACTTCTATGAGGCGCAGCTGCGCGAGTTGTGCACGAACTACGGCGAGGTCGCCGAGATCTGGTTCGACGGCGCCGGATCGGAGGGCCACGTCTATGCGTGGGATCGATTCGTCAAGGTCATCCAGGAGCTGCAGCCGCGCGCGATGGTGTTCAACATGGGTGCCCCGACGATCCGCTGGGTCGGCAACGAGGACGGCGTGGCGAGCGACCCGGTGGACTATGTCGTCAGCCGCTCCGACTTCTCCAACTACACCGTTGACACCGTCGAGTACGAGCAGGCGCTCTATCTGCCGCCCGAGTGCGACGTGTCGATCCGGCGCGGCTGGTTCTGGGCTCAGGACGATGCGCCGAAGAGCCTCGACCACCTGCTCGCGATCGTCTACGCGTCCATCGGCAAGGGCGCGAACCTGCTGCTGAATCTTCCGCCCGACTCGCGCGGTCGCATCCCGGCGGAAGACGTCGCACGCCTCCGCGAACTCCGCGTCGAGCTGGATCGCCGCTTCGGCGCACCGATCAGCGGCGTGGCGACGCCTGTGGAGAGCTCGACCGAATGGACCGATTGGGCGGTCGACTTCGGCGACCCGCTCTCGTTCGACCACCTGCTGCTGGAAGAAGACCTGCTCGACGGGCAGCGCGTCGAGGCCTTCGAGGTCGAGATCGACGGGGACACGGTGGCCGTCGGGCCGCGCATCGGCGCTCAGCGCATCGTCGTCTTTCCTGAGCGCTCGGCCGCCTCGGTCGTGGTCCGGGTGCGCGGGGGCGGCGCACGACTGCGCCCCGTGACCGCGTTCCGCACCGGCGTGCCCGACATCCCGTTGATCGAATACGTCGCACCCACCGACGCGCCCGAGTGACCTCGATGAGCGCGGCAGAGATCGCGGGGGAGTCCGTGCTGGGCGATTCGGCCCGCTCGAACTCGTCACCGGTTCGGGGTTGATGACCCCGCTCAGCCCGCGGCGGCGCCCGCGAGGAGCGCGCTGATGCGGGCGACCTCGACCGTGACCGCCTCGCGCGCCGGCGCGACGTACTTCCGCGGGTCGGTGACCTGCGGCTGTGCGTCGAGCACGGTGCGGATGCCGGCGGTGAACAGCCCGTTGAGGTGGGTCGAGATGTTGATCTTGGCCATGCCCGCGCGGGCGGCGTCGCGCAGCCCGTCGTCGTCGAGGCCGGACGATCCGTGCAGGACGAGCGGGACATCCAGCGCCCCCCGCAAGGCGGCGATCAGCGCGAGGTCGACGTGCGCCGTGCGCTGCTGCATGGCGTGCGAGGTGCCGACGGCGACCGCGAGCGCGTCGACGCCCGTGGCCGCGACGAAGGCCGCCGCCTCGCCCGGGTCGGTGCGCACGCCGGGTGCGTGCACGCCGTCCTTTCCGCCGACCTCTCCGAGCTCGGCTTCGAGGAAGGCTCCCGCGGCGTGGCAGCGGGTGGCGAGCTCGCGGGTCGCGGCGACGTTCTCGGCATAGGGCAGGCGGGACCCGTCGAACATGACGCTGTGGACGCCGAGCTCGAGGCCCTCGGCGATGAGCTCGGGGGACTCGATGTGGTCGAGATGCACGAAAGCGGGGACGCGGGAAGCGCGGGCGAGAGCGAGGGAGGCCGCCGCGATCGGCGCGAGCGCGCCGTGATAGCGCACGCAGTTCTCGCTGATCTGCAGGATCACCGGCACACCCGCGCGCTCGGCCCCGGCAACGATCGCCTCGGCGTGCTCCAGCAGCACGACGTTGTAGGCACCGACGGCGGTGCGCCGCTCGCGGGCCGAGTCGAGGATGTCGCGGATGCCGGTCATGTTCGCTCCTGGTGGGGTTCGGGGAGTTCGTCGAGGAAGCGGCAGTAGGCGGCCGGGTCGATCTCGCCGGCGACGGGGCGCAGCACCGCGGCGGCGCCGAGCGCGGCGGCGTGGCGCAGGCCCTCGGCGAGGCCGAGACCGGTGGCGAGAGCGAAGGCGAGGCCGGCGACCGCGGCATCGCCGGCGCCGGTCGGGTTCCCGCGCACGCCCGCGACCGCGGGGAGCGTCATGGATGCCTCGCGAGTGTGCAGCGCGATGCCGTCGGCGCCGCGGGAGACGACGACGGCGCCCGCGCCGAGGTCGAGCAGGGCGTCGCATGCGGCGCCCTCGGTGCCGGCGCCCGTGGCATCCAGCAGCTCCTCGAGGTTCGGCTTGAGGACGGATGCCCCCGCCGCAGCCGCTGCAAGCAGCGCCGGGCCCGAGACGTCCACGATGCTCGGCACCCCGCGCCGCGCCGCGCTCGCGACCCACTCGCCGACGCGCTGCGGGTCGGCGCCGGGCGGCAGTGACCCCGAGACGACGAGAACGGATGCCTCGGCCGCGGCCGCCTCGACCGCCGCGCCGACCGCCGCCCACTCGGCGGCGCCGACCTCCGGCCCGGGCTCGCCGAACATCGTCGGGTGTGTCGCCTCGTCGACCACGGTGACCGTCTGCCGGGTCTCGCCGGCGACGGGAACGACGCGCGCGTCGAGTCCGAGGGCGCCCAGCCGCTGCGCGATCCAGGCGCCGGTCGCGCCGCCGAGGGGCAGCAGCGAGAGGGACGGGACGTCGAGCGCGGCGAGCACACGCGCCACGTTGAGGCCCTTGCCGCCCGGCATCCGCTGCACGTCCTGCACACGCTGCGTGACGCCGATCCGCTGCTGCGCGACACGGTATGTCACGTCGACGGCGGGGTTCGGGGTGAGGATCGCGATGCGGATCATGGGGCGGACCGGTCGAGCAGTCGGCGGGCGAGGATCGCGGCGCCGATGGCGCCGGCCTCGTCGCCGTGACGGGCTCGCCGGACGTCGATGGCGGGCAGGCCGCCGAGACAGTCGGAGACCGCCGCGCGGAGCGGCCCGAGGAGCCGGTCGCCGGCCTCGGCGAGACCTCCGCCGATCACGACCCGGCGGCCGCCGAGCACGGCGCAGGACCAGACGATCACCTCGGCGAGGGCGGCGACGGTCGCAGCGAACGCGGCGACGGCCGCGGGGTCGCCGGCGTCGAGACGGCCGACGGCCTCGCGCGCGTCGGAGGCTCCGGCCGCCGTGGCGAACGCGCTCGCGGAAGCGACCTCCTCGACGCGCTGACCGTGGAAGGGCGGATGCTTCAGGCGGAGCTGCCCGATCTCGCCGGACCAGCCGTCCGGGAAGAGGATGTCGCCGCCGTCGATGACGGCGGCGGCGAGACCCGTGCCGATCGGCAGGAAGACGACCGGACCGGCGCCCGGTCCACCGACGCCGTGGCTCTCGGCGAGCGCCCCGGCCCGGACATCCTGGCCGAACGCGATCGGTGCGTCCAGGCTCGCCGTCGACAGCGCCGCGCGCACCCGGTCGACCACGGGCACGTCGCGCCAGCCGAGGTTGACGGCGAGGACCGAGCGGCCCGCCGCGACATCCACGATGCCGGGCACGACGAGCCCGACGGCGTCGAGCCGCCCGCCGCCCACGGCCTCGGTCGCGAGCCGGGCGATCGCCTCGGCGAGGCGCTGCGCGGACGGATCGTCCCGGGGCGTGGCGACCCGCCGAGAGGCGAGGAGCGCGCCGGTCTCGTCTTCGAGGCGCGCCTTGATCGTCGTGCCGCCGACGTCGATGCCGAGGACGCAGCGCTGCGACCTCATTTCAAGATGACCGAGCGGGTCAGCGCGCGGGGGCGGTCGGGGTCGAGCCCCCGACGATGCGCGGCGGCGACCGCGAAGCGCTGCGCGACGATCAGCGCGGCGAGCGGGTCGAGGTCGTGCTGAACCAGTCGGGCGCCGGTCTCGGCGACCTGAGCGCCGAGACCCTCGGGGGCAGCGCCGAAGGACCAGACGAGTCGGCCCGGCTGGGCGATCGCGATCGGGCCGTGCCGATAATCCATCGCGGGGTAGGACTCAGCCCAGAACTGCGCCGCCTCCCGGGTCTTCAATGCGGCCTCGTACGCGATGCCGACCGCGGGACCGCGGCCGATGAAGCTGATCTGCTCCGCATCGAGGAGGTCGTCGATCGGGATGTCGAGGGCGAGCTCGCCCTGCCGGGCCAGCTCCTCGACCGCATCGCCCAAACCGGCGCGGAGCAGAGCGAGGGCCGTCGTCGCGAAGCGCGTCTGCACCACGGACTCCTCATCCGCGAAGGGGAGCTCGATCACCGCGTCGGCGCACAGCGTCGCCGGCGAGCCGGGCACCGCCGTGACGAGAACGCGGTTCCCGCGCACACGCCCCAGCAGTTCGATGATCTCGGTGGTGGTGCCGGAGCGGGAGATCGCGATGACCCGGTCGTAGTCGCGCTCGACGGGGAACTCGGAGCCGACGAAGGCGTCCGTGACGCCCTGTCCGGCCTGCTCCCGCGCGGCGGCATAGCTCATCGCCATGAACCAGCTCGTGCCGCATCCGGTCACGGCGACGCGCTCGCCGGGTCGGGGGAGCAGCCCGGCGACCTGCGGCAGCAACGCTGCCGCCTGGCGCCAGGTGGAGGGCTGCGACGCGAGCTCGACGTCGACGAAGGACTTAAGCATGGGAACCTCTCGGCCTGAGCGATACTGCTGAGCGGAGCGGCTGGAAATCGAGATCACATGTGATTGATTTCAGCCTCATCAATCAAACTAGATCATGAATGCGTGCGTCGATACAAGTCTGACGTGCTCGGGTGGAAGCGAGGGGAACGTGGCACGGATGACGCCGCAGCAACGGCTCAATGCCCTGTTGGAGTTCGTCAGCGAACGGGGGAACGTCACGATCGCCGACATCGGCGAGGCGCTCGACATCTCGCCGGCGACGGCACGACGGGATCTCACCACCCTGGCCGAGCAGCGGCTGGTCACGAGGACCCACGGTGGGGCGGCGGCGCTCGGCGCCGGGTACGAGCTGCCGCTGCAGTACAAGATCGCGCGGCAGGCGGAGGCGAAGACGGCGATCGCGCGGGCGGCCGCGCGACTCGTGCAGCCGGGCCAGACCGTCGGCGTCAACGGCGGCACGACCACGACCGAGGTCGCGCGCGAGCTCGGCAAGAGCGAGCGTTTCATTCGCGAGGACGGCGAGACCGGCGTCACCATCGTGTCGAATGCGCTCAACATCGCGTATGAGCTGTCCGTCCGCTCCAACGTCAAGATCGTCGTGACCGGTGGGGTCGCGCGGCGACAGTCCTACGAGCTGGTCGGCCCGCTCGTGGAGACGGCGCTCTCGGAGTTCGCGCTGGATGTCGCGATCCTGGGCGTCGACGGGATCAGCGCCCAGTACGGCGCCACCACACTGCACGAGGGGGAGGCTGCGGTGAGCCGCTGGTTCACCGCCGTCGCGGGAACGGTGATCGTCGTCGCGGACTCGACGAAGATCATGCGCCCGACCTTCGCGCGGATCTGTCCGCTCGAGCGCATCGACATCCTTGTCACGGACCTGCCGGTCGACGCGGGTTTCGCGGCCGATCTGCACAGCGCGGGCGTGCAGCTGGTCATCGCGGAGTAGGCCGCCGGGGCCCGAGGCCCTGGCGGTGGATGCAATCTGGTCACGCCATATTGTGCATTTGTGAGCGATTCGACATCATGTAGATCACAAACACGCAAAGGGGCGTTGATTGCATGAGTGTGTCGAGCAGTGGACGAGAGATCCGCGTCGGTGTCATCGGGATCGGTCAGCGAGCCGTCATCGCCGGTCACGTCGCCGAATCGGGGGTGGCCGCCTCCGTCGTCGCCGTCTCGGATCCGACGGAGGCCGGCCGTGCCCGCGGCCTCGAGCTGTTCGGCCCGGATGTGCGGGCGGTGGCCTCGCATCGGGAACTGATCGAGACGGCGGACCTGGACGCCGCGATCGTGACCTCGCCCGATTGGACGCACGCGGAGATCGCCGTCGACCTGCTGCGCGCGGGCATCGCCGTGTACCTCGAGAAGCCGATGGCGATCACGCTCGAAGAGACGGATGCCGTCATGGCGGCGGCGGCCGAGTCATCCACCCCGCTCTACATCGGCCACAACTATCGTCATTCCTCGGTCGCGCGGTTGATGGGCTCCCTCGTCCGCCGCGGCGACATCGGAGAGGTGAAGGCGGTCTGGTGCCGGCACTTCGTCGGCAACGGGGGCGACTACTACTTCAAGGACTGGCACGCGGAGCGCCGCCGGGTGAACTCTCTGCTGCTGCAGAAGGCGAGCCACGACATCGACGTGATCCACATGCTCGCCGGCGGCTACACCCGGCGGGTCGTGGGCATGGGTCAGCTCGGCATCTACAACCAGGTCACCGACCGAGGCACCCATGAGGGCGAGCTCATGCAGGACTGGTTCTCCTATGAGAACTGGCCGCCGCTCGCGCAGACCAGGCTGAACCCGGTCATCGACGTCGAGGATCTGTCGATGGTGCTCATGTCACTCGACAACGGCGTCCAGGCCAGCTACCAGCAGTGCCACTACACGCCGGACTACTGGCGCAACTACACCGTGATCGGCACCGAGGGGCGACTGGAGAACTTCGGCGACACCTCGGGCGGCATCGTCCGCGTCTGGAACCGCCGGCGCTCGTGGGACCTCACCGGCGACGCCGAGTACCCCATCGGCGGCAACGCCGACGGCCACGAGGACGCCGATCTGCTCACGGTCACCGAGTTCCTGCGCAGTCTCACCGGCGTCGCACCGGAGCTGTCGCCGGTCGCCGCTCGCGAGGCGGTCGCCGTCGGCGCGCTCGCGACCGCGTCGCTGCGCGAAGGCTCCACGCCGATCGACGTGCCCGAACTGCCCGCCGCCGTGCGCGCCTACTTCGACGCGCAGCCCCTTGCGCTGCCCACCGACTCCGTCACCCCGTGACGGGACATCCCCACCAAGAAAAGAGATCGAGCATGCCTGCCACATCATCGCGTCTCCGGCGCCCCCGTCGCGCCGTCGTCGGCATCATCGCCGCACTGAGCACCGCCGCCCTGCTCTCCGCCTGCAGCCAGGGCGCGTCGTCGGCCGGCGGAGGTTCCGGCGACAGCTACACGCCTGCTGCGAAGAACACCTCGGCGAACCTGACCTACGCCGTCTGGGACCAGACGCAGGTCGCCGCCATCGACGCGAACCTGAAGGGCTTCAACGCCGAATACCCCAACATCAAGGTCACCGTCAGCGTCATCCCCTGGGGCGACTACTGGACGAAGCTGCAGACCGAGGCCTCCAGCAACTCGATGCCCGACCTGTTCTGGATGAACGGGCCGAACTTCCAGCTGTACGCGTCGAACGGCAAGATCGCCCCGATCACCGGTGAGGTGAAGGCCGGTGCGATCGATCCGAAGAACTACTCCTCGTCACTCGACGACCTGTACAACTACAAGGGAGTCCAGTACGGCGTCCCGAAGGACTTCGACACCATCGGCATGTGGGTCAACAAGGCCCTGTTCCAGGAGGCCGGCGTCGCGCTGCCCAGTGCGAACTGGACGTGGGCCGACTTCCAGAGCGACGCGCTGCAGATCTCGCAGAAGCTCAAGTCCAAGGGCATCTACGGCATCACCGCCGGCATGGACGGACAGACCACCTACTACCCGACCATCTTCCAGGCCGGCGGCTACGTGATCTCGCCGGACGGGAAGAAGTCCGGCTACGACACCCCGGAGACCGAGGCGGGCCTGCAGTTCTGGACCGACCTGATCAAGAACGGCTCGTCACCGAACATGAAGCAGCTCACCGAGACCGCGGGCGACCAGTGGTTCGTCTCGGGCAAGTCGGCGATGTTCCAGGGCGGCTCGTGGGCGCGCACCGAGATCGGCTCGTCTCCGATCGCGAAGGACGTCCAGGTTTATCCGCTGCCCACGGGCAAGGTCGCCGCGAACGTGATCCACGGCGTCTCGAACGTCGTGGCGGCCGGCTCCAAGAACCTGGCCGCGGCGCGGGCGCTGCAGGTGTATCTCGCGAGCCGGACGGCGCAGCAACAGCAGGGCGACATGGGCGCCGTCATCCCCGCCTTCACTGGCACCCAGACGGCGTTCGCGAACTCCATGCCGGGCGTCAACCTGCAGGTGTTCCTCGACGAGGTCCAGATCGCGAAGCCCTTCCCGGTGTCCAAGAACACGGCGGCGTGGAACACGCTCGAGACCAACCTGCTGCCGGACGCCTTCGACGGGACGAAGTCGGTCAGCGCCGTCGGGAGCGATCTCGCGACCCAGATGAACGCGGCTCTGGCCAAGGAGCAGTGACCCGCCCGTCG
Organism: Microbacteriaceae bacterium; assembly: GCA_009780695.1. Taxonomy (GTDB): domain Bacteria; phylum Actinomycetota; class Actinomycetes; order Actinomycetales; family Microbacteriaceae; genus Gryllotalpicola. The sequence goes on along the minus strand of WQZN01000022.1, from coordinate 17,128 downwards.
GGTCGAGACCGAGGGACTCGGGTCGGCCGGGCGCGCCATCGCGCGGCCGGCCGGCCCTCACCACGTAGAGGATCACGATGACAGCAATTCGATCGGGCGCCAAGGCCACGCATCGCAAGTACGACGGAGCGTGGCCGTGGCTCTTCGTCCTGCCCCTGCTGATCGGAGTGGTCGGCTTCTATGTCTGGCCGATCATCCAGACGGCCTACTACTCGTTCACCACCTGGGGGGTGTTCGGCGGCTCGACCTGGACGGGCGGCGCCAACTATGCGGCGCTCTTCGCCGACCCGCAGCTCTACCGCTCGCTGCTGAACACCGTGATCTACACGGCGATCGTGCTGCTCGGCGTGCCGCTGTCGGTCTGGCTCGCGAGCCTGCTGAACACTCCGGGCCTGCGATTCGTCCAGTTCTACCGCTTGCTGTTCTTCCTGCCGTATGTCGCGATGCCGGTCGCGATCTCGCTGGTCTGGCGGATGATCTTCAACGGGGACTTCGGCCTGCTCAACTGGGTGCTGAAGCTCGTCGGCATCCACGGCCCCTACTGGCTCACGACGGAGTGGTTCGCGCTGATCGCCGTGTCGATCGTGGGGTTGTGGTCGTCGCTCGGCTTCTCGATGATCCTGCTCGGCGCCGGGCTCAAGAACATCCCCCCGGACCTGTATGAGGCGGCCGAGCTGGACGGGGCGTCCCGCCCCCGGCAGTTCTTCTCGATCACGGTGCCGCTGCTGACGCCGAGCATCTTCTTCGTGCTGATCATCACGATCATCTCGAGTTTCCAGCTCTTCGACCTGCTCTACGCGATGCTCGGCGCGCACAACGCGGTCATGCCGAAGACGATGTCGCTCGTCTTCTACTTCTATCAATCCGGCTTCATCAACAACGACAAGGGCTTCGCCTCGGCGGTCGCGATCTTCATCTTCGCGCTGATCGGCGTGATCACTCTGGTGCAGTTCCGACTCCAACGGCGGTGGGTTCACAATGACTGACGTCTCGGCGGCTGCGCGCACGCGGCGCGGCTCGCGCGGCCGGAGGCCGTCGCACGCCCTGATCCACGTGGTGCTCGGCATCGGCGGCTTCCTCATGGCGGTGCCGTTCCTCTGGCAGATCATCATGTCCCTCTCGACGAACGCCGAGGTGCAGTCGGTGACCCCGGTGTTCTGGCCCCAGCACCTCGAGTGGGGGAACTTCACCCAGGTGTTCGCGCAGATGCCGTTCCTGTCGCAGCTGCGCACCTCGGTGATCATCACCGTGATCCGCACGTTCGCGCAGATCGTGCTGTGCACGATGGCCGGGTATGCCTTCGCCCGCATGCGGTTCCCCTTCAAGGGCGTCCTGCTCGGAGTCGTGCTGTCGATCCTGCTGGTGCCCTCGCAGGCCTACCTGATCTCGCAGTACCAGATCGTGCAGGGGCTGGGCTGGCTCAACACCCTGCTGGGCCTGGTCGCGCCCGGTCTGTTCAGCGCATTCGGCACCTTCCTGATGCGCACCGCCTTCATCAACATGCCCCGCGAGCTCGAGGAGGCGGCGCGGATCGACGGTGCGAACCCGATCCAGATCTTCTGGCGGGTCATGCTGCCGCTCGCGCGCCCGTCCATCAGCGCGCTCGCGATCACGACCGTGCTGTTCTCGTGGAACGAGCTGCTCTGGCCCCTCGTGGTCGCCAACGATCCCGCCAACATGCCGTTGGCGGCCGGTCTGGCGACGATCGCCGGCGACGTCACCGTCAACTACCCGGTCCTGATGGCGGCGAGCCTGCTGGCGATGGCGCCCGTGCTGATCGCCTTCATCGTGATGCAGCGCCGGGTGATCGACGGACTCGCGTCCTCCGGCCTGAAATAGGCGCGAAGAAGGGGGCGGGATGCCAGGCATCCCGCCCCCTTCTCGTGCTCACTGCTTGGCGGCGGTGATCGGGGCCAGCGTGTACTCGGGGTAGGTGCCCGCACCGTCGAAGACGACGGTCAGACGGGTGGACGCGCCGAACAGCGACGAGGGGACCTGCCACACGAGGTGGCCGCCGGAGCTCGAGACGAGCGGCCCCTGGAGCAGCGCGACGGGGGTCCAGCTCCAGGAGTTCGTGTCGGGGACGTCCTGGTAGAGGATGCTGTTCTCGATCATGAACTCGGCGCCGACGCCACCGAACTGGTAGCCGGTCGCCGTGGACGAGTCCGCATCGATGAAGACGTGGTCGAAGGAGAACGCGACGTTGAAGTCGGCGGCGAAGGTGGTCGTGTCGGCTCCGAAGTCGACCGTCGGGCTCGTGATCGGCGTGGGGCTGGGGATCGATGCGGTGACGGTTGCCGAGGGCTCCGAGGCGAGGCCGTTCGCCCCGCTCGCGATCACGGCGAAGGTCGCGTCAGCACCGAGCGCCAGGCCGCCGATGTGAGCCGAGGACACGTCCGCCGGAAGCGTCAGAGTGTCCACGCCGTCGATCAGGACGTGATAGGCGACCACGCCCCGGGCATCCGCCGCCCAGTTCAGCACGGCCGACCCGGCGCCGATGTCCGCGACGGTCACGCCGCTCGGCGGGGTGGGGGCGGCCCCGATCGCCGGGCGGGTCGTCACGGAGATGGTGCGGGGCGCGGGTTCCACCGCTCCGGAGGCGTTCCGCGCGCGGACGGCGAACCGGTACGTCGTCCCCGGGCGAAGGCCGGTGGCGGTGTAGGCGTACCCGCTCGTGCCGCTCTCGTCGGCGCCGACCGAGGCGACCTCGACGCCGTTCTGCAGCACGTCGTAGCCGACGGCCGAGCTGCCCGGTCGAGTCGGCCAGCCGAGGGTCGCCGAGGTGCTCGTGCGCGATCGCGCGGCGAGGCCGACGACCGGGGCGGGGGCGGGCGACGGCGACGTCGCGGCGGCGAGTGCGATCTCCTGCGACCAGTACGCGGGATCGGGGATGGTGTCGTAGGGGTTCGGCAGGTCATCCGCCGTGGCGTAGACATAACCCGCGTTGTCGCGCTTGCTCTGCGCCATCACGGCGGCGAGCTGGGTCTGGTCGGCGCCGTACACGATGTTCCAGAACTTCGTGGGGTCGGCCGTCGCCTGCCAGGGGAGCGGAGCGAGATCCGGCGTCGGGTCGAGGTAGCTCGATGCGGGGCCTTCGAAGGTCGCGAGGACGTCGGCGGAGTCTTCGTAGCACTGCGGCACGCTGATGCCCGGGTTCAGCACCGAGAGCGCGCCGAGGTGCCGGGTGTGCACGAACTGGGTCAGGGCGCGGTAGTCGTCGGAGTAGAGCGTGCTGCCCGCGGTCGGGCCGCAGGTGTTCATGCCGTCGTCGAAGAAGATGCCGTCGATGGATGCCCCGTAGAAGGAGTACCAGCGCGCGACGTCCTGCTCCGCCTGCACCGTCCATGCCGTGGCATCGGTGTCGCCGAGACGTGTCGTGCGCACCGGGTCGGAGCCGCCGAGGTAACCGGTGTCGACATAGCCGAGCACCTTCACCCCGTGCGCGTGGGCGTTGTCGATCACGGCCTTCCAGGCGTCGTCCTCCGCCGAGCCCGGTCCGTTGGAGACGTTCGCCACCACGAAGCCGAGCGCAGACCCGGTGGCGGCGATCTGCGACCATGCGGGGTCGGTCGGAGAGATGTAGGCCGCAGCCGCGAGATGCTGCGAGACGGCCGCATCCGGGTGCGCAGGAGCGGCCCCCGGCTCGGCTTGGGCGGGTGCCGCCCCCGCGGCGCCGAGCGCCGCGATAGCTGCTGCCGCGAGAGAGACGCGGAGAAGCGTTGACTTGCTCATTCGAGCTCACCTTCTTCCGGCGCGGCAGGACCGTCCCACCTTCGGACCGGATGGAACTGAAATTAGGTGACTGATACTGATTGATCAATACTTAAATCAAGCGAAATCAATCAATTGGCGAAAGCGGACAGGAAAGCGATGAGCGGGTCCGTTCTCGAGCTCGACGCAGAGGCGTGCGAGCGGATGCCCTTCGAGCGGTTCCTCGCGGCGGTCGAGGCCGCCGTGCCCGAGGCGCGAGCCCGGCTCGAGGCGCTCGGCATTCCGGCCGCCGTGCAGACGGCATCCCTCGCCGACATCGATCGCAAAGTGCGCGTCTATGGCGACAACGGCATCCGCGGCTGGGTCGTCGGCCTGCTGCGCGGGGACGTGGTCCAGCTCGGACGGCTGCAGTTCGAGCGCGCGGCGGGGGTGCCGGGTCGAGCCGTGCACATCCCGGAGCTGGGCCCTCTGGATCCGGTCGCCGTCGATGAGGCGTTCGCCACTGCGCGACGGTTCTTCGGCGACGGGCGTCGCTTCGTCTGCACGTCATGGCTGCTCGATCCACGGCTTCAGCAACTCGGTGCCGGGAGCAACATCGTCGCCTTCCAGAACCGGTTCGAGCCCGTCCCTGGTGCCGCGCCGGAGGGCGCGACCGCCGAGGGGGAGGAGGGCGACGAGGCGGTCGCGAAGTTCGCGTTCGGGGTGCCGCTGCATCGTCTCGACCGACGTGCCGCGCCGGCCACGACCCCGGTTCAGCGCATCGTGGCGGGGGTCTGGCGCGCGGGCGGGGCCTGGCGGGAGCCGACGGGCCTGCTCGCGGAACCGCGGCCCTCAGCGGACGGGGTGCCCTCGCCCCTCACCCGTTGAGCTCGTCGAGCAGCTCCACCGCGGCGCGCGCGTACTCGCTGATCCACCTGTCGTAGATGCGCTTGATCGGCAGCGGCGCGAGGGTCAGGAGCCGTTCGCGCCCGCGGCTGCGGCCGATCACCAGCTCGGCGCGCTCGAGCACGCGCAGGTGCTGCAGCACCGTGGTCCGATCGAGATCGGGCAGGGAATCGCACAGCTCGCCGGTCGTGCGGGTGCCGGCCTTCAGGGTGTCCAGCAGGTGTCGACGAGCGGGGGAGGCGAGCGCTTTGAAGACCAGGTCGTCATCGGACGTGTCGCGAGCGGATGACATGTGATAAAAATATCACATGAGTGATCGAGAAGAGCTCTCTGAACTGCGTTTCACCGTCTCGGGGCGGGTGTCCCGACCGTGTGCCGAGGTCTATGAGGCCGTCGCGGACCCGGCACAGCTGTCGCATTACTTCACCACCGGCGGGGCGCGCGGCCGACTCGAGGCGGGCGCCGAGGTGTCGTGGGAGTTCCACGACTTCCCCGGGCGCTTCCCGGTGACCGTGGTCGAGGCGGAGGCACCCCGACGCATCGTCATCGAATGGGATGCCCGCTTCTCCGCGCGCGATGACGGCAGAACCCGGACGACCTTCGAGTTCGAGCCCGTCGACGACGACACCCGCACGCTCGTGACGATCACGGAGGAGACCTGGATCGTCACGCCCGACGGGGCGAAGTCGGCGTTCGGCAACTGCGAGGGGTGGACGGGCATGCTGGCCGCGCTCAAGGCCTGGGTCGAGCACGGCATCAACCTGCGCGAGGGCTTCTACCGGTAGTCGACGTCGGCGACATCGTGATGGTCGAGTAGTCTCCGACTCGAGTGGAAGGGTGGACGTGCCCGATCGGATGCGACTGGCGAGCCTCGACGAAGAGCGGCTCACCGCACAGGACAAGGGCCTGCCCGCACGCGCGATCGGGATGACGGTCGGCGAGTTCCTGGCATCCGGCCCGCGCCTCTCCGAGTTCTGGACGCCGCTCATCGCGCTCGACGACGCGGCCATGCGGCACAACGCCGCGCTCATGGCCGACTGGGTCGCCGCGCGCGGGCTCGAGCTCATGCCGCACGGCAAGACGACCATGGCGCCCGCGCTCTGGCAGCGACAGCTGGACGCGGGGAGCGCCGGCATCACCCTCGCGACCATGGGCCAGGTGCGCACCGCGCGCGGCTTCGGGCTCGACGCGATCATGCTCGCCAACGCGGCGGTCGACGCGCGTTCGCTGCGCTGGCTCGCGGGCGAGCTCGCCGACCCGGCGTTCCGCTTCGTGTGCTGGGCGGATTCCGTCGCCACGGTCGAGGCGATGGAGCACGGCCTGCGCGCCGCAGGGGCGGCGCGCCCGGTCGACGTCTGCGTCGAGCTCGGCGCCGCGGGCGGCCGCACCGGGGCGCGGTCGGTTCCGGAGGCCGTCGAGGTCGCGTGGCGCGTGGCGGCATCCGACGTGCTGCGCCTCGCCGGCGTCGCCGGCTACGAAGGCAGCCTCGGGCACGACCGCTCGGCCGCCGCGCTCGCCGCGGTGCGCGCCTACCTCGAGGCGCAGCTCGAGCTGCACCGGGCGATCGCGCCGCTCTACGACGACGGCGACGTCTACGTCACCGCGGGCGGCAGCGCGTACTTCGACGTGGTCGCGGACGTGTGGCGCGGTGCCGTCGCCGCTGACGCGCGCACGCACTGGACGCTGCGCTCCGGCGCCTACCTGCTGCACGACGACGGCTTCTACCGCGGCATCTCGCCGCTGGACGAGGGCGCGGATGCCGCGGCTCCGGCATCCGGCCGCCTGCGGTCCGCGATGATCGGACTCGGCCGCGTCGTCTCGCACCCCGAGCCGGGGCTCGCGCTGCTCGACGGCGGCAAGCGCGACTTCCCCTACGACGAGGGGCTGCCGATCCCGCGGCGCACGGCGGCCGAGCTGGGGGCGGCGTGGGCACCGCTCGACGGGGCAGCCGTCACGCGCATGAACGACCAGCACAGCTACCTCGCGCTCGGGGCGCAGGACTCGCCGCTGGGCTCGGTCGTGGCGCTCGGGCTCTCGCACCCCTGCACCGCCTTCGACAAGTGGCACTACCTGCCGGTGGTCGCCGATGCCGATTCCGACCGGGTCGTCGGCCTCGTCCGCACGTTCTTCTGAGCGGAGCCGGAATGGGAGAGCGCGTCATCCTGCAGGGCGGCACGATCGTCGACGAGCAGGGCATGCGGCGGGCGGATGTCGCGGCCGAGGGCGAGGCGATCGCCGAGGTCGGCGAGCTGGAGCCGCGCCCCGGTGACCGGGTGATCGACTGCCGTGGGCGGCTCGTGCTGCCCGGCTTTGTCGACGCGCACGCGCACGTCGACGGGGTGCTCGGGGGGCATTCCGTGCAGCGGTCCCTGCTGCGGCAGGGCGTGACCACCGCGATCGGCGGGCAGGACGGCGTCTCGTACGCCCCGGGCGACGGCGCTTATGCGACCGAGTACTTCGCGGCGATCAACGGGGCGCATCCGCGCTACGCGGGCGGCGGCGTCGCCGAACTGCTGGCCCATGCCGACGGCAGCGCGCGGGTGAACGCGGCGTACCTCGTGCCGGCGGGCACCGTGCGCCGGGAGGTGTGCGGCCGCTCGGCCGCGCCGGCATCCCCCGCGCAGCGCGCCGCGATGGCGCGGCTCGTCGAGCAGGGGATGCGCGAGGGCGCGGTCGGCCTGTCGACCGGGCTCGACTACGTGCCGGGGCTGTTCGCCGACGCCGACGAGATCGCAGCGCTGTGCGCACCCGTGGCGCAGGCGGGCGGCGTGTACGTCACGCACATGCGCGGGGGATACGAGGCGAACTCCGCGGCGGGGGTCGCGGAGATCGCACGGATCGCCCGGGCCACCGGCATCCGCGTGCACATCTCGCACTTCCATGCCCCCGTGGGCGTCCTCGAGGAACAGCTCGACGCGCTGCGGCGCTCGGGCGTGGACGCGACTTTCGACGCCTACCCGTACACTCGCGGCTGCACCCTGCTGAGCATGCCGCTGCTGCCGCCCGAGCTCGCAGTGCTGCCTGTCGACGAGGTCGTCGCGACCCTCACCGACGCCGCCGAGCAAGCGCGGCTGCGCGCCGAGTGGTTCCCCCGGGTGGAGCGCCACGCGAGCCTCGGGCCCGACTGGCCGCACATGATCACGCTCGCCCATATTCCGATCGCGGCATACGCCTGGGCGCACGGGCTCACACTCGCCGCGGCGGCCGAGCGCGCCGGCTCCGACGTGATCGACTTCGTGCTCGATCTGCTCGCCGCCGCCCGGCTGCAGGTGAACGTGGTGATGGCCGTGCGGCACGAGCGCCCGCTCGCCGAGCTCGCGCGCATCCTCGCCCACCCCGCTCATGTCGGCGGCTCGGACGGCATCTTCATCGGCGCGCATCCGCACCCGCGCGCCCGCGGCACCTTCGCCCGCTATCTGCGCGAGCTCGTGCGCGAGACCCGCGCGTGGACCTGGCCGGATGCCGCGCACCACCTCTCCGCCGCGCCTGCGGCGCGCTTCGGTCTCGGCCGCCGCGGCCGGGTCGGGCCCGGCTGGGTGGCCGATCTCGTGGTCGTCGACCCCGAGCGCGTTGCCGACCGCGCCACCTACGAAGCCCCGCTGCAGGACGCCGTCGGCATCGACGACGTGCTGGTCGCGGGGCAGCCGGTTCTCGCCGGCGGCGAGCTCACGGGCGCGCCGGTCGGCCGCGGTCTGCGGCGGGCATGAGGGGTCCAAACTCACCCCAGGTGTGACTTCGGGTGCGTGCTGCCGCGAAGTGGGAGCCCGAACGCACACTTCGTGTGACTGGGGGTGCGGGCGGGCGGTGCGACCTACCGCAGCACCGCCACCACGTCGATCTCGACGAGGATGCCGGCGAGCTGCGAGCCGACCGTCGTGCGCACGGGGTAGGGCTCGGCGAAGAACTCGCGATAGGCGGCGTTGAACTCCGCGAAGTCGGCGAGGTCGGCCAGGTGCACGGTCGACTTCACGCAGTCGTCCAGGGTCAGGCCGCGCTCGGCGAGCACGGCCGCGATGTTGCGCAGCACCTGTCGGGTCTGGTCGGCGACGCCGTCGGCGACGGCACCCGTCGCGGGGTCCTGCGGGCCGAAGCCGGCGGTGTAGAGGAACCCGCCGGCCTCGATGCCCTGGCTGTACGGGCCGGCCGGCTGCGGTGCGTTGCTCGTGCGGACAGCGATCTTAGTCATGGGGTCTCCTTCGTCGTGATCTCCGTTCACGCTACGCGCGCCGGGCGGGACGTATCGCCAGTGCCCTCGGTGTCCGCGTCGCCGTCGTGACAGTCGAGCCGGACTCGTCAGGCCCGGGAGTCGGATCCGCTGTCCGGGAGAGCCGGATCCGGCTCCCGGACAGCGGATCCGACTCCCGAGATCGCACGGCGCCCGCGAAGAGGCCGGAGAGCACGGCCATCGCGAGCACGACGAGCAGCGCGTGCAGGATGCCGGTGCGCTGCGACAGGAAGCCGATCGCCGGCGGCCCCACGAGCGAGCCGGCGTAGCCGATCGTCGCGACGACCGCGATGCGCGCCGCGGCGCCCCCGGCCCGCTCGCCCGCCGCGGACATCGCGACGGGGAAGCCGAGCGCGACGCCGAGCCCCCAGCACACCGCGCCGACGAACGCGGCGGCGACACCGGGCGCGAAGGCGAAGACCAGGATGCCGGCGACCGCCAGCCCCGCCGAGCCCCGCACCGCGGCCACGCGCCCCAGCCGGCCCACCACCGCGACCCCGAGGAGCCGCGCGACGACGACCGAGATCGCGAAGACGTCCGTCGCGACGGCCGCCGTGCCGACCGAGGCGCCGTGCCCCTGCACCATGCCGAGCGCGAGCCAGTCGTTGGCCGAGCCGTTGGCGAACGACATCCCGAGCACGACCACGCCGATCGCGAGGGTGCGCGGCTCGCGCCAGGCTGACGCGGCGCCCGCACGACGCGGCGCCCCCGAAGGCCGGGGATGCCGGATGCCGGAGACCACGGCGTCCTCCCGCCGCGGCAGCGCGCCGGTCGCGATCGCCGCGACGGCCGCCAGCACGAGCGCGGCGATCGGCAGCTGCACCCCGGGGCCGACCCCGGCGGACGCCGCGACGGCCCCGGCGCTCGCTCCGACGACTCCGCCGATGCTGTACGTGGCGTGGAACCACGGCATCTGCGGCCGGCCGAAGGCCGCCTCGATGGCGGCGGCCTCGACGTTCATGACGACGTTGCAGCTGCCGTTGCCCATCCCGATCAGCAGCACACCGGCGAAGGCGAGCCCGAAGCTCGGCGCGAAGCCCGAGCCGGCGCCGGCGAGCAGGACGCCCGCCGAGGTGCCGACGAGCGAGACGAGCATGACGGTGCGCGCCGGGAACCGCGCCCCGGCGCGGCTGCCGATCATGAAGCCGAGGATGGAGCCGACGGCGATGCCGAGCGCGAGCACGCCCATCTCGGGGTTGGACGCGCCCAGGTTCGCCCGCGCGCTCGGCACGCGCGCGAGCCAGCTCGTGAGGCCTGCGCCCGCGACGCCGAAGATCGCCAGCACGGCGACGCGCCACCGACCGAGCTCTGCCCGGGTCGGCGGGGTCGACGGGCCGGCGCCGGCGGTCAGAGCGCGATCTCCCGCCCGGCCTCGGCCGAGGCGTAGATCGCCTCGAGGATGCGGGTGACCTCGGCGCCGTGGGCGACGGGTGCGACGGACTCCGCCTTCCCCTGCACGGCATCCGTGAAGTTGCGGATCTCGTTCGAGAACGCCGGCTCGAGCTCGAAGGTGCGCGAGGTGATCTGCGGCACCAGGTTGATGATCGAGCCGAACTTCTCGGTCGCGATCTCGAGCTCGGGCTCGAGTTCCGCTCCGCCCTTCTCGCCGAAGACCGCGACGCCGATCGAGTCGCGCACGGCATGCAGCGAGTAGCTCACCTCGACCGCCAGGGACGCGCCGTTCTCGAACCTGATCAGGGCGTTCACCATGTCCTCGACGCTGTTCGCGGCGGGGTCGTAGTCCGAGACCTGCCAGCGCGGCAGCGTCGTGATGTTGGCGCGGTTGCCGAGCCGGTGGTACGAGTTCGCGCTCACCGCGACGGCCTTGGGCGAGCCCATCAGGTACCAGCACAGGTCGATGACGTGCACGCCGATGTCGATCAGCGGGCCGCCCCCGGCGATCGACTTGTCGGCGAACCAGCCGCCCGGGTTGCCCGCGCGGCGGATGACGTTCGCCTTCGCGTAGTAGATCTCGCCGAGCTCGTCGTTGTCGATGAAGGTCTTGAGCACCTGCGCGTTCGGCGAGTGCCGCCGCACGAAACCCACCTGCAGCACCTTGCCGCTCGCGGCGACCGCCTGCTCCATGGCGGCGGCCTCGGCGGCGGTGCGCGCCATCGGCTTCTCCACCAGCACGTGCTTGCCCGCCTCGAGGGCGGCGATGGCCCAGTGCGCGTGGCTGTCGTTCCAGGTGCAGATGCTCACGGCATCCACCTCGGGGTCCGCGAGCAGTTCGGCGGGGTCGCCGTAGGCCGTGGGGGCGCCGTATTTCTCGGCGACCGAGCGGGCGCGGTCGAGGTTGATGTCGCTCACGGCGACGAGGTTCGCCTCGGGGTTTCCGGCGTAGGCGTCGAGGTGCAGCTGGGAGATCGCCCCGGTGCCGATCACGCCGATGTTGACGGGTGCCATGCGGTGTCCTTCTGATCAGAGGCAGGTGACGGATGGATGAGGTCGGATGCCGCTCTCGCGTGCCGGCGTCGGCTCAGGCGGCGTCGAGCAGCCGGCGGGCGTTCGCGAGGCCGCGCGTGATGCCGAGCAGGCAGTCCTCGTCGCCCTCGAACTCGATGGCGGCCGGCCCGGAGTAGCCCGAGTCGCGCACGGCCCGCGCGACGGCGGCGAGGTCGAGGTCGCCGTTGCCGACGATCGCGCCGCGCAGGTACCGGCCGCCGCGGCTGCGGAACCAGCCCTCGCCGGGGTCGCTCGAACGCAGATAGAAGTCTTTGAAGTGCACGGTCATCGCGTAGGGCAGGTTCTCGCGGACGACCACCGCCGGGTCCTCGTCGACGCAGACGAAGTTGCCGACATCCAGCGTCGTCCTGAAGTTGGGCTCGTCGACCGCGTGGATGATGCGGCGGATGCGGTCGGCCGCCTGCACGAAGAAGCCGTGGTTCTCGAGGCTCGTCGTCACGCCCCGGGCCGCGGCGTACTGCGCGAGCTCCTTCGAGGCGGCGACGATCGCCGGGAACGCCGCCTCGAAGGCGGGGGTGTCGTCGCCGGGGACGACCCCGTGCGCCACCACGTCGTGGCGCAGTCGCGGGATGCCGAGCCGGACGGCCAGGTCGATGTAGTCCTTCACCTTGGCGATCTGCGCATCGAGGTCGACGCCGCCGGGCGCCCAGAACTCGGCGTGCATGGCGAGGTTGGAGAGCGGGACGCCCGCCGCCTCGGCCGTCGTGCGCACGCGCTCGACGTAGTCGGCGGGGGAGGCCGGGGTGGGGATCGGCGACGCGGCGCCGTCGTCGAGCACGGCGAGCTCGAGGTGCTCGGCGTCGCTCGAGGCCACCCAGTCGATGACGTCGAACAGCGTCATCTCGCCCGTGCGCATGCGCTGGTGGAAGCTGTACGAGCTCACGCCGAGGGTGATGCCGGTGGCCATCGGGACTCCTTTGTCTGCGAAGGCGATTACGAACTGAGAACTTTCCAGAAGATTTCCCGTTCAGCGTAGATCGCGCGGCCTGCTCTGCGCTACCGTCGCTTCTCATCCGAGCACGACGACGTGAAGGAGACCGGTGGGCAGCCCCAGCGCACTGCGGAAGCTGAACGATCAGGCGGCGCTGTACGCGCTGCTGGAATCGGGCCCGCTGTCGCGCCATGAGGTCGAGCTGGCGGCGGGCGTCTCGACCCCTGCGGCCGCCGAGCTGCTGCGCCGCCTCGAGGAGTCCGGCCTCGCCCGCCGCGCGGGCCATCGCCCGGGCGGCCGCGGCCCGCAGGCGCAGCTCTGGGCGGTCAACGAGCGTGCCGCCTTCGCCGCCGGGCTCGACGTGAGCGAGTCCGGCATCGACGCCGTCATCGCCGACCTGGGCGGCGAGCCGCTCGGCGAGTGCCAGATCGTGCCGGCCCCCGATGAGGACCCGGCGCTCGCGGTGCGGCGCGCGCTCACCCAGGCCGCACGGCGTGCGGGCCTGCGCCGCGCGGACGTGCGACACGTCGCGGTCGGCATCAGCGGGGCGGTCGACCCCGCCACCGGCATCCTCAACCACGCCGATCACATCCCCGAGTGGAACGGCTTCGACGTCGAGGCGCGGCTCGCGCAGGTGCTCGGTGTGCCCGTCGCGGTCGAGAACGACGTGAAGCTCGTGCTCAGCGACGAGTCGATCCGCGGGCAGGCGCAGGGCTGCAAGGATGTCCTGCTGCTCTGGATGGGTCGCGGAATCGCCCTCGCCGCGATCGTCGGGGGGCAGCTGCAGCGGGGCTTCCACGGCAGCGCCGGCGAGCTCAACGAGGTGCCGCTCGGCCCCGGCGGCCCGCTCGCCGGCAGCGTGCTCGCGCTGCCGGGCGCACTCGACCTGGCCCGGTCGCACGGCATTCGGACGACCGACGCGGTGCGCACCCTGCACAAGGCGGGCGCGGAGCCGCGCGATGCGGCGCACGAGGCCTTCCTCGCCGCCTTCGCCGGGCGCATCGTCGACCTGCTCGCGGCGCCGGTCGCTCTGCTCGACCCCGAGCTCGTCATCCTCGGCGGCGACCTCGGCCTCGCCGGCGGCGACGAGCTCGCTGAGCGCGTGAAGCAGCGCATGCACGCCTTGCTCGCGCACCGCCCGCGGGTGGTCACGGGCACGGGTTCCGACAACTCCGTCCGGCAGGGGGCGGTGGACGAGGCGTTGCGGCGGTTGCGCAGCGACGTCTTCAGCAACACCCGCAATCTCGAGACACCCGTGCGGCAACGGTGGCGCACGGCAGCAGGGGAAGGACTGCAATGAGCACAACACGTTTCTCGACGTGGCGCCGTCTCGGCGCCACCGTGGCGGTCGCGGCCGCCACCGCACTCACGGTCGCGGGGTGTTCCGGCGGCGGGGCATCCGCCTCCGGAACCGGTCAGGCGCTGCAGATCGCCAACGTGGCCGGAACGACCTGGACCTGCGGGTTCAATCCCTTCAACCCCAACGACAACCAGCTCTCCTTCGGATTCAACTACGAGCCGCTCGTCTACGTCGACACGCTGAAGAACAGCGCGCAGACGCCGATGCTCGCGACCGGTGCGCAGTGGTCGAGCGATTACAAGACGCTGACCTTCACGATGCGCGACGGCGTGAAGTGGAGCGACGGCAAGCCGCTCACCGCGGCCGACGTCGTCTTCACCTTCAACCTCTTGAAGAAGTACCAGGGCCTCGACCTCAACGCGGTGTGGACCTCGGGCCTGCAGTCCGTCACCCAGTCCGGCAGCAACCAGGTCGTCTTCCAGTTCGACAAGGCGTCGCAGCCGTACTTCTACTACATCGCCGATCAGACTCCGATCGTGCCGCAGCACATCTGGTCGACGAGCGCGGTCGGCAACCCGGTGAACTTCGCCGACAAGACCCCCGTCGGCAGCGGGCCGTACAAGGTCGCGGCCTGCACACCGCAGAACATCCAGTACACGGCGAACCCCACGTACTGGCAGCCCGGCAAGCCCGCCGTGAAGACGGTCAACTACCCGGCGTACACCGACAACGGCCCCGCCAACCAAGACCTCGCGAGCGGCAAGGCCGCGTGGGGCGGCCAGTTCATCCCGAGCATCGACAAGTACTACGTCGCGAAGGATCCGGCGAACAACCACTACTGGCTGGCGCCGACCACCAACGTGAGCCTCGCCTTCAACCTCAAGCATCCGATCACCGGGAACGTCGCGGTGCGGCAGGCGATCGCCTACGCGATCGACCGCAATCAGGTCGCGAAGGTCGGCGAGGACGGCCAGCAGCCCGGCGCCAACCAGTCCGGCATCGTGAGCCCGACCTTCGACTCGTGGCTCGACAAGAGCCTCACGTCGCAGTACGACTACACGCCGAACCAGGCCAAGGCGGAGCAGCTGCTCGCCCAGGCCGGCTACTCGGCGAGCAAGCCGCTCAAGCTGACGGTGCTCACCGTCAGCGGCTACACCGACTGGGACGCCTCGCTCGCCGAGATCAAGCAGGAGCTCGCCAAGGTCAACATCGACCTGACCGTGCAGGACCTCGCCGGCGATACCTACAACAGCCGCATCTACACGGGTGACTTCGACCTCGCCTACATCGCCGAGACCGGTGGCCCGACCCCGTACTACGAGCTGCGCCAGGAGCTCTACAGCGGCAACACGGCCCCGCTCGGTCAGAACGCGACGACGAACTTCATGCGCTTCTCCGAGCCCGCGGTCGACAAGCTCCTGAACGACTACGCGAGCGCCTCGGACGCCGAGCAGCACACGATCGTCGACCAGCTGCAGCAGGTCATGCTCACCCAGGTGCCGGTCGTGCCGATCACGGAGTCGGTGAACTGGTTCCAGTACTCGACGAAGTCGTTCACCGGCTGGCCTTCGGCATCCGACCCCTACGCGATGGCGGCGCCGTACAACATCCCCGACAACGAGCAGGTGCTGCTGCACCTGACTCCGAAGAAGTAGTGGCGGGCCGCGGGGTGAGGGGGCTCACATGAGATACGTGCTGCGCAGGCTGGTCCTGTTCGTCATCACGCTGTGGATCGCGCTGACGGTCAACTTCTTCATCCCGCGGCTCATGCCGGGCAATCCCGCGGAGGCGATGATGAGTCGCTTCCGCGGGAAGATCAACCCGGCCGCGCTGCACGCGCTCGAGGTGGCCTTCGGCATCAACACGCAGAAGCCCCTGCTCGTGCAGTACGTCGACTACCTGGGCAACACGGTCACGGGGCACTTCGGCACCTCACTGACCTTCTTCCCGCAGTCGGTCGGGACGGTGCTCGCGCAGGCGCTGCCGTGGACGGTCGGCCTCGTCGGCGTGACGACCGTGCTCGCCTTCGTGTTCGGCACGCTCATCGGCCTGGTCGCCGGGTGGCGGCGCGGGGGTGTGCTCGACAGCATCCTGCCGCCGGTCTTCGTCATCACGGGGGCGCTGCCGTTCTTCTGGGTCGGCCTGCTGCTCGTGCTGCTGTTCTCGGTGGGGATGAACGTGCTGCCGAACGACGGCGCGTACGACGTGACGATGATCCCCGGGTTCAACGGGCAGTTCATCAGCAGCGTGCTGACGCACGCGATCCTGCCCGCGGTGACGATCCTGGTCATCTCGATCGGCGGCTGGATCCTCACCATGCGCAACAACGTCGTCACCGTGCTCGCGGACGACTACATCCGCATGGCGCGTGCCAAGGGCCTCTCGAACACGACGATCATGTACGGCTACGCCGCGCGCAACGCCGTGCTGCCGAACCTCGCGGGCTTCGCGATGTCGCTCGGCTTCGTCGTCTCCGGCTCGATCCTCGTCGAGTACACCTTCAACTACCCGGGTCTCGGCTACATGCTCCTGCAGGCCGTGAACAACCAGGACTACCCGCTCATGCAGGCCATGTTCGTGATGATCACCGTCGCGGTGCTCGTGGCCGTGCTGATCTGCGACTTCCTGACCGTCCTGCTCGACCCGCGCGCCCGAACGGAGGGCTGAACCATGAGCGCACCCGCAACCATGGAGGCCGCGCTGAGCATCGCGGTCGCGAAGCGACGCAGCGGCGGCGTCGGCGCCACGATCTGGCGCGCCGTGCGCGGCAACGGCAAGGCGATGACGGGCGCAGTGCTGCTGCTCGTCTTCCTCGTCGCGACGGCCTGGCCGCAGCTGTTCACCCCCGTCAGGGACCCGAACGCGCGCGCCTTCGGGCTCAGCCTGCCGCCGAGCTCGGCGCACCTGCTCGGCACGACGTCGTTCGGGCAGGACATCTGGGCGCAGCTCGTCTGGGGCACCCGGCAGACGCTCGTCGTCGCGGTCGTGGCCGGCGCGCTCGCGAGCGTGCTCTCGGTGCTCATCGGCATCGCCGCGGCCTATCTCGGCGGCATCGCCGACGACATCCTGTCGCTTCTGATCGACGTGTTCCTCGTCATCCCGGCCTTCCCGCTGATCATCGTGATCGCGGCGTATGCCGGCGGCGGCAATCTCGCCGTCATCATCGGAGTGCTCGTCGTCACCGGCTGGTCCTACGGCGCCCGGCAGCTGCGCGCCCAAGCGCTCTCGCTGCGCCGCCGCGACTTCCTCGAATCGGCGCGCGTGCGCGGCGAGAGCTGGATCTACATCGTCGTCTACGAGATCCTGCCCACGATGATCTCGCTGATCGCGGCGAACTTCCTCGGTGCCGCCCTCTACGCGGTGCTCACCGCGGCGGGCCTGCAGTTCATCGGCCTCGGCTCGTCGGCGACGGTCAGCTGGGGCACCATGCTGCACTGGGCGCAGTCCGCCGAGGCGCTGCAGACGGGGCAGGAGTGGTGGGTCGTCGCGCCCGGCCTCTGCATCGCGCTGCTCGGCGCCGCCTTCGCCCTGCTCAACTACGCCTTCGACGAGATCTCCAACCCGGCACTGCGCCCGGTGCGTCGGAACAGGAGGAACCGTGTCGCACAGT
>WQZN01000021.1 GCA_009780695.1 Microbacteriaceae bacterium | reverse complement strand
GGCGATCGCGATCGCCGGCAGAGCCGCCCTGTACACGTTGCCGAGCGTGTCGGTCAGCGTCGCCACGGTCGTGGCCGGCTGGCTCACGGTCGCATCGACCGGCGCCGGACAGGCCTGCTGCAGCACGGCGTCGCCGTTCGTGCAGGTGAAGGTCGCCGTGACGGGCGTCGTGTAGGCCCCCGAGGCGTTCGTGACCGCGGGGATGTCGGTGCCCTGCTGCGTGTACGCGACGGAGACCGTCGCGCCGACCTGGCCCGCGATCGGCGTCGCGCACGGGGCCGTTGCGGTGCGGATCGCGTGGCCGTTGTCGTCGCCGTCATCGGCCCACCACACCGCGCGGGTGTTCGTGGCGGTGTCGCATTCGCTGGCGGGCTGCATCGTGAAGCCCTCGTTGTTGACGTTCGGGCCGCCGGTCGGGCGGTCGAAGATCGTCACGGCCTGGAAGTGGCCCTGGTTCGGGTCGCCGGCGGTCGTGTTCAGCTTCACGATCGACTGCTGGCCGAGGCAGGTGTTGTCGCAGTCCAGCCACAGGGCGTCCTGCGAGGGGTCCCACGCGGCATCCATGATCGTGGTGAAGCCGCTCGAGAACGCCGCGACGCGGGTGATCGCGCCGTCGGCGCCGAGCACGTAGCCGTAGAGGTTGCCGTTCTTCTCGATGCCCGCGAAGAAGACGCCGCCCTGATGGGGGCCGTACTGGCTCGGGTCGTACAGCGCGCCGCTGTCGGTCCGGAAGCCGTTCGCGACGAGGTAGGAGTCCGGGACGAACGCGACGGCCTCGGCGCCGAGGTTGGCGTCGGCCGGCGAGCTCAGCGTCGGGTCGGCGCCCGCCTCGAGATCGGCGAGGTCCCACTCGGCCACGGCGTTCATGGCGCCGTTCGCGACCGTGCCGGGGTCGAACTCCAGGACGGAGACCCGTGAGACGCTGCTGACGGAGTTGTCGCGCTCGGTCGAGACGAACACCTTGCCGCCGACCGCGGTGACGCCCTCGGCGTCGGGGTTGCCGGCGCCGTCCGGGTAGTGCAGGCGGATGCCGGTCTCCCAGCCCGCCGCCGGGCCCCAATCGCCGCTCGCATCGCGCACGAGCTTGAACAGGCTGGAATTGCCCGTGTTGAGCGGCGCACCCGAGTCGCCGTTCTCGACGCCCCACATGTAGTCCTGGCTCGGGGTCGCGCCGGGCACGTAGAACAGGCCGGACATGTTCTGGCCGAAGTCTATGGTGTCGGCGTTGGCCACGTCCTGCGGGCCGGGCCACGGCTGCGCCGTGATGCCCGCGGAGCTGGGGTCGCGCCACTTGTCGGCCACGGTGCCGGTGCTCGTGTCGCCGCTGCCGCTCCCCGCCCCGCCGCTGCTCGCGCCGGCATCGGCCGCCGTGTAGAGGCCCGGCGAGCCGACCGAACCGGTCGCGCTGGCCCACGAGCCCTCGGCATCCCCGGCCGCGCTCAGCGTCCAGCCGGTCGTGTCGCCCTGCGCGCCGAGCGCGGCGGAGTCGACCCACGCCGACGAGCCCTTGCCCGGGAAGAAGCCGGCCTGATAGGTCATCGCGTCGACGACCGCTCCGCTCGCGTCGTAGACCGTCGGGCTGTCGGGGCCCTTGTCGAGGGTGACGCTCAGGCCGTTGGCCTTGTCGTCGATGATCTTGAGGGATGCCGGCACGCCCCAGTCGGCGCGGAACTCGTCCGGCGTGACATCCGTGATGATCACGGACTCGCCCGCGGCGACGGTGCCGAAGCCGTCGAGCGGCAGGGTGCCCGCCCCGGACTTCCCGGTGTAGGTCCAGCCGGCGAAGTCCTGCGGCGCGTTGCCGACGTTGGTCAGCTCGACGTACTCGCCGTCGCCGTCGGCCCCGGCGATCTGGCCGCCGTACGCCACCTCGGTGATGCGGACCCGCGCCGCCGTGGGCGCCAGGGTCGTGACGCCCGGCGAGCCGACCGAGCCGGTCGCGCTGGTCCACGAGCCCTCGGTGTCCCCGACGGTGCTCAGGGCCCAGCCGGTGGTGTCGGCCTCGGCGCCGAGGTGCGCCGCATCGACCCACGCCGACGAGCCCTTGCCCGGGAAGAAGCCGGCCTGGTACGAGACCGAGTCGACGGTGGCGCCCGCGGCGTCGTAGACCGTCGGGGTGTCGGGGCCCTTGTCGAGGGTGACGCTCAGGCCGTTCGCCTTGTCGTCGATGATCTTGAGCGAGGCGGGCACGCCCCAGTCGGCGCGGAACTCCGCGGGCGTGACATCCGTGATGATCACCGACTCGCCCGCGGCCACCGTGCCGAAGCCGTCCAGGGGCAGCGTGCCGGTGCCGGGCTTGCCGGTGTAGGTCCAGCCGGCCAGGTTCTGCGCGGCGTCGCCGACGTTCGTCAGCTCGACGTACTCGCCGTCTCCGTCGGCCCCGGCGATCTTGCCGCCGTACGCGAGCTCGGTGATGCGGATCTGCGGCCCGGTGCTCACCGCGCTTCCGGCCGCGTGGGCCGCCTCCGGAAGGGCGGCGCCCGTCGCCCCGACGGTTGCGGTCAGGGCCGCCACGACGAGGCCGGCGAAACGCAACCGCCTCCCCGCAGCGGCGGAACGGCCTCGAACTACTGACTCCACAGACTGGCTCCTCATCGACGCGAAGGACCGAGCCGACGACGGCATGTCGATCCACTCCGAATTCAGGTGAGCAACATAGGTAGCTCACCGCAAGTGGATAGATCCTGCCTGAGGCCGGCTTCGCCGAGGTGGACGCCGGGTTAACGCGCGGGGGCCGCCATCAGCCCACGACGACCGGCGCGAGCGCCTCGCCCAGCGCCGCGACCACGCCGGGCACGTGGCCGTTGAAGGGGGCGTTGACGATGAGCCCGTCGAGCCCGCTCTCGGCGACCAGCGTTCCGAGGCGCTCGGACAGGACATCCGCCGTGCCCACGAAGGCGCGGCTGCGGCGCTCCTCGGGCACGCGCTCGAGCATCGCCGCGGCCTCGGCCTCGGTCTCGACGAGCACGACGCTCGTCAGGTAGCTCGTCTTGAGCGTCGCGGGGTCGCGGTCGATCTCCTCGCAGCGCTGCTTCAGCACCTGCACCTTGCGGGTGAGCTCGTCGGTGCTCGTGATGATGTTCATGTGGTCGGCGTAGCGCGCGGCGAGGCGGAACGTCTTCCGCTCCCCCTGGCCGCCGAGCATGATCGGCACGCTGTCGCGGAATCGCGGCACGTTCATCGCGCCGTGCGTGCGATACCACCTGCCCTCGAACTCGGGCCGCTCGTCGCGCAGCATCGGGTGGATGATCTGCAACGCCTCGTCGAGCTTCTCGAAGCGCTCGGTGAAGGTGTCGAAGTCGAAGCCGAGCTGGTGGTGCTCGAGCTCGAACCAGCCGGCACCGAGGCCGAGGATCGCGCGACCGTGGCTGATCACGTCGAGCGTGCTCACCGTCTTGGCGAGCAGCGTGGGGTTGCGGTAGGTGTTGCCCGTCACGAGCGTCGAGAGCTGGACGGTGCTGGTGGATGCCGCGAGCGCCGCGAGCGTGGAGTACGCCTCCATCATCGGCTGGTCTGGCGTGCCGATGCCGGGCAGCTGATAGAAGTGGTCCATCACGAGCACGGTGTCGAAGCCGGATGACTCGGCCTCGAGCGCCTGAGCGCGGACGGTGTCGAACAGCGTCTCGACGCCGCCGGGGTAGCTGAAGTTCGGGATCTGGTAACCGAGGGTGATCGTCACACGGGCGACGCTACGCCGCCCGGCGTGCGGCGTCGCGTAATGCCGGAAAGATCTCACCGCGGCGTCGCCGGATGTTGGAATCCCCAGGGAATTCCCACATCACGCGACGCCGCGCGAAGGAGCACCGGCGGCGCTGCGCCTGTGCGACTCAGACCGCGCGGCGGCGGCGCAGCGCGGCGTCGAGGTCGAGCGCGGGCGCGGCGACCTCGCCGACCACACCCATGCGGGCGTAGCGCGAATCGACCGCGGGCGCGGCGACAGCGGCGGGCGCGGATGCCGCAGCGGCGGCATCCGCCACAGCCACGGCCTGACGCTCCGCCGCGGCCTCCGCCGCAGCGGGCGCCTGCACGCGCTGCACGAGCTTCGCGACCTGCGGCTGCTTCTCGGCGGCAAGGCGAGCCGCGCGGGCGTCGAGTTCGGCGCGGGCGAGAGCGCGGCGCAGTTCCGCGGCGGCAGACACCGATGCCATGGACGACGCGGCGGCCGTGCCGCGCGAGAGGTGCAGCGGGCGCGGCAGCGGCTGAGGCGTCCAGGGCGCGGCCACGTGCACCTCGATCTCCTCCTCGACGTCGGCGACCGGCTCGTGCACGGCGTGGTCGTAGAGCGAGCCGGCGGGCGCGACACGGTCGACCGCGCGCACGGAGCGCCGGGCATCCGCCACCCGCTTCGCCAGTCGGCCCAGAACGACGAGCGAGCCCGCGACGAGCAGCACGCCGAGGGCGAGCAGGCCGAGGATGACGGCACCGAGTGCGCCGAGCGCCGACGCCGCGATGCCGGCGACGATCGCGACGACACCGACGAGCAGCACCGAGCTCGCGAGCATGCGGCCGCGACGGATGCCGCGCGCGACGTTCACGGGCAGCACCGCGCCGGCGGCACGCGCCTTGCGCTCGGCAGCCTCGGTGCGCTCGCGCGTCGCGGCGAGCCGGGCGCGCGCTTCCGCTGCGGCCCAGGCGCGGGCCTGGGCGGATGCCTGCGCTTCGGCGCGGGCCTCGGCCTCGGCGGCCGCCTTCTTCTCGGCGACGAGCTGCGCCTCGACGCGGGCGGCCTGGGCGGCGCGCTCCTTCGCGTCGGCGATGGCGCGCTGCTGCACCTTGCGCAGCGCCTTCTGCGTCTCCGCGACGTCGCGGGCGTTGGCCTCCACGCGGATCTCCTCCGGTACCTCGGCTGCTTCGGCGAGGATGCGCAGCGTCTGCTGCAGACGCACCGCGTTGCGCTCCGTCGCCATGTACTCGCGGCGTCGCAGCCACGTCGGAATCAGGTAGACGAGCCAGAGCGTCGCGGCGAGCGCCACCACGACACCGCCCCCCAGCAGGTTCCCGCTCGCCATGTCTGGCAGGCTACGTGCGATCCGGCCCCTGACCTGGGAGATTCAACGCGTGTCCCCTACCACGATCGGGGGTCTATTTGATGATGTGGAGGGGTTGGGATGCCGCGCGCACGTCGGCTTCGGGCCGCACCGCGTTCGCCGCCGGCACCGCACCCGCGCGCCAGCGCCGCAGCACCCCCTGCCGCACCTCTTCGGCGACGAGCGCGAAGCAGAAATGGTCGCGCCAGTCGCCGTTGATGTGGATGTAGCGCCGGCGCAGGCCCTCGTAACGGAAGCCGAGCTTCTCGACCACGCGCAGCGACGGCCCGTTCTCGGGGCGGATGCAGATCTCCATGCGGTGCAGGCCGAGCTGGAAGAAGCAGTAGTCGGTGACGAGGGCGACCGCGAGCGGCGTGATGTTCTTGCCGGCGAAGCGCTCGGACACCCAGTAGCCGATCGTCGCGCTCGCGAGCGAGCCGTAGGTGATCGACGACACGTTGAGCTGGCCGGCGAGCTCGCCCTCGTACTCGATGAGGAACGGCAGGCCGTGACCCGCGCGCGCGTTCGCGAGCAGGGCGCGGATGCTGCCCCGCGTGTCGTACCCGGACGGCCCGTGGGGGCTCGTCGCCTCCCACTTCGACAGCCACGAGCGGTTCTCGAGCAGTTCGCGCTCGAGCGCTCGGGCGTCGCGGACCCGGATGGGCCGGACCGTGATCGGCCCGTCCGCGAGGGTCGGCAGGAACAGCGGCATGGCAGTCAGCGTATCGATCCACGCGCAGCGGGGAAGGATGTGCCGACCGGGAGGTCGGGCGAGCTACGACGCGACGACCGGAATGGTGCCCGTGTTGGGGTTGTGCAGCACCTCGCCCACCGGGATCTGCTCGGGCAGCTGCGCCGCGTACGAGATGAGCCATGAGCGGAAGTCGGGGCCGAGGTCCTCGCGGTCGGCCGCGATGCGCACGATGGATTTGAGGTAGTCGAGCCGGTCGCCCGTGTCGTAGCGGCGGCCGCGGAAGACGACGCCGTAGACCCCTCCGAGCGACTCCGGGCCGGCCGCGAGCGTCTGCAGGGCATCCGTCAGCTGGATCTCGCCGCCCTTGCCGGGCTGCGTCTCCTCGAGGATGTCGAAGATCTCGGGGCGCAGCACATAGCGCCCGACGATGATGTAGTTGCTCGGCGCGTCCTCGACCTTGGGCTTCTCGACGAGGCCCGTGATCTTGACGACGTCCGGGTCGTCGGTCGGCTCGACCGCGGCGACGCCGTACAGATAGGTCTGGCTCGGGTCGACCTCGAGCAGCGCGACGACGGTGGTGTTCTGCCCCTCGGCGACCTCGAGCATCTTGGTGAGCAGCGGGTCGCGCTGATCGATGATGTCGTCGCCGAGCAGCACCGCGAACGACTCGTGGCCGACGTGCTGGCGCGCGCGCAGCACCGCGTGGCCGAGGCCCTTCGGGTCGCCCTGGCGCACGTAGTGCACATCGGCGAGCTCGGTGGAGAAGTTGACCTTGGCGAGCTTGTCGACGTCGCCCTTGCGCTCGAGCTGCGCCTCGAGCTCGGCGGCGCGGTCGAAGTGGTTCTCCAGCGCGTTCTTGTTGCGGCCCGTCACGAGCAGCACATCGTGCAGCCCGGCATCCACCGCCTCCTGCACGACGTACTGGATGGCGGGGGTGTCGACGACCGGCAGCATCTCCTTCGGCATGGCCTTCGTGGCGGGCAGGAATCGCGTGCCCATTCCGGCGGCGGGGATGACGGCTTTGGTGATCGACTTCGGAGCCATGCTCCTCAGCGTAACCATCGCCTTTCTCTAAACTGACGGCATGACGGCGGACGTGATCGCAGATCAGAAGCGCGCTCTCCGCGCCGAGTTGCGGGAGCGCCGCCGCACTCTGCCCCAGCTGACGCGGGATCGCGACACCGAGCAGCTCACCGCGCGCCTCACGACGCTCGTGTCTGAACTCGGGGTGAATTCTCTGTCGGCGTACCTCTCGGCGCCGACCGAGCCGAACACGCGACCCTTCCTGAACTGGGCGCGCGGCGCCGGCATCCGCACCCTCCTGCCCATCTCGCGCGTCGACGGCCTGCTCGACTGGACCACCGGCGACGGCGAGACCGAGGCGCTCGGCCACCTCGGAGTGCCCGAGGCGGTCGGCGAGCTGCTCGGCCCGATGGCGATCAACGACGTCGACGTGATCCTGGTGCCGGCCGCCGCTGTGGACCGCTCGGGCATGCGCCTGGGCTGGGGCAAGGGCTATTTCGACAAGATGCTCGGCAGCATGGGAAAATGTCCCCCGGTATTTGCCGTGCTGTTCGATGACGAACTGGTTGACGAGGTACCCCGCGAGCGGCACGACGAGCCGGTCGACGGGGTCGTCACTCCCCGGCGCATCGTTCCGCTCTCGAAGCGCGCACGGGCACTGGGGCTGCCGGAGGTCTGACGGGCAGCGCGCGCACGAGAACGCGAGGAACCATGCCCACCTACTCCTACAAGTGCACGCAGTGCGAGCACGCCTTCGACACCGTGCAGTCCATCGCCGATGCCGCGCTCACCGAGTGCCCCCGCTGCGGCGGCGCGCTGCGCAAGGTCTTCGGCCTCACCGGTGTGACCTTCAACGGCACCGGGTTCTACCGCACCGACTCGCGCAGCACCTCATCGGGTGCGCCGAGCGCGTCGAACGGCTGATTCACAGGGGTTTTGTAGACTCCGTCCTGACACGTTTCTAACGACACTCAACAAGGGGGCAACGTGAAGGGTTTCAGGGAGTTCATCCTCCGCGGCAACGTCATCGATCTGGCGGTCGCGGTGGTCATCGGTGCGGCGTTCACCGCGATCGTCACCGCGATCGTGACGGGCATCATCAACCCGCTGATCGCCGCGCTCTTCAACGCGGGCGCGCTCGACAAGGCCGGCATCGTGAAGATCGGACACTCGGAGCTGCTCTTCGGCCACGTGATCGGCTCGGTGATCAACTTCATCATCATCGCGGCGATCGTCTACTTCGTCTTCGTGCTGCCGTACACCGCGTTCAAGAACCGCATGGAGGCCAAGCGCGCCGCCGGCGCCCCCGAGGCCGACGTTCCGCCCACCACCGAGGACCTGCTCGCCGAGATCCGCGACCTGCTCGCCGCTCAGAACAAGCAGCAGTAGCTCCACCGCTCGCATTCGCGCCCCGCACTCGTCGAGTGCGGGGCGCGTTGCGTTGCGCGGGGTGTGCGGTGTCGCAGGTTGCGGGTCGCAGGCGGCCTACCAGTGCGGTGGGACGTCGCGCTTAAGGCGTTCATCGTTCGAGTCGGAGCGTTCGGATGCCTCCTCCGGAGCATCTCGCCGAACAGGCATCGCGGGCTCCGGGTCCGAGCCGGGCGCCGCGTCCGTGGTGACGCGCCGGTGCCGGCGCCGCGGCATCCGCTCGCCCGCGTCCTTCTCAGCGATCTCGCCCATCGCCCCATTCTCCCCGGTCGTCATTCGTGCACAGTCGAGCCGCCCCGCACTGTGCACGAGTGACGACCGCGGAGCCTGCGCCGATGCCCGGTCGTCAGATGTGCACAGTCAACGACACCACCACTGTGCGCGACTGACGACCCGACTTCCCACGGACAGCAACCGGACTACCCACGAGCGACGCGCGAGCGCCGACCCACCGACCCGGCTACACGTCGAGCGGGACCGTCTCGGCCTCGACCATCGGCTTCGCCGCGGGCGCCGCGCCGATCAGGCGCGCGACGCGGGCCGCGATCGCCTCGGGGTCGGCGAACAGCTCGAAGCTGTGCACGCGCAGGTAGTGCCAGCCGAGGCGGCGCAGCAGCTCGGGGCGCAGACGCAGCGATTCGCGCAGCGAGCCCTGGCCGACGATCTGGTCGGTCTCGACGACGACGGCCTTGCCTCCGTGCGAGGCGACGAGCGGCAGTGCGCCGCGGTAGCCGAGGCGCACCGACAGGCCGCGGCGCTCGAGGCGCGCGCGCAGGTCGACGAGCAGCGGCTCGGTCGTCTCGGGGGCGTCGGGCAGCGAGGCGTCCATGTCCTCGGCCTCGCCGAGCACGTGCGACAGCGCGACCACGCCGTGCGGCAGGCGCGTGTCGTCGACGTCCTCGGGGCGGAAGCAGCTGACGAGGTCCATCGAGCGGCGGGCGCGCGTGAGGCCGACGGCCAGCAGGCGCTCGCCGCCGGGCGCGGCCAGCGGGCCGAAGTTCGACAGCAGGCGGCCGTGCGGCGTGCGGCCGTAGCCGATCGAGAAGATGACCCGGTCGCGGCTCTGCGCGGTGGCCTGGTCGAGCGTGACGACCGTGAACGGCTCGGCGCGGTCGGCGAGCACGAAGTCGGCGAGGTCCTGCCGGGACTGGAACGCACGCAGCACCGCCTGGTGCACGCGCACGGCGTGCTTGGCGGACGCGGTGATGACCATCAGCGACTCGCGCGGCCGGTTCACCGCGTGGTCGACAACGAGCTCGACGACCTTCGCGACCTCGGCATCGACCGACTCGACGGCACCCGACTCGGGGTCGGGCAGGCCGAAGCCCTCCTTGACGACGTGCAGGTTGAGCGAGCCGTGGCCGAGGTACGTCCCGGCCCACGGCAGGGCTTCGATCCTGCCACCGTAGAAGCGGCGGTTGACGAGCTCGGCGAGGTCGTCGCCGCCGGCACGATACGAGCGGGTGAGCGTGAAGACCGGCAGCAGTTCGGAGAGGCGCGCGAGGGTCGAGCTCGCGTGCAGCCCGTCGACGTCGACGTTCGCGGCCGTGGCGGGCTCGTCGGTGATGGCCGTCTCGAAGGGGGCCGGCGTCTGGGTCACCGGGTCGCCGAACGCGACGACCTGGCGAGCGCGGCGGATGACGCCGATGTTCTCGGGAAGGGCGCAGGCGCCGGCATCCACGATGAACACCGCGTCGAAGTCGAGCACGTCGGGCAGCTTGCCGACCTCGTAGGGCGAGACCAGCCAGACCGGCGCGAGCGACCGGGCGAGGCTCGGCGCGGCCGAGACGAGCGCGGCCGGGGATGTCTTGTCGCCGCGCAGCAGTTGCTTCAGGGCGTTCGCCTCGTCGGGGTGGTCGATGACGCCGATGCGCCACGCCTCTGCGAGCTGCCAGGCGAGGCCGCGGCCCTGCGCCGAGGCATGCGCCTCGTCGACGAGGCGGAAGTCGGCCTCGAGGCGGTCGAGCACCCCCGTGTTGCCGCCGAGCAGCGCCCTCTCGTCGGCCATCAGGTGCTCGAGCACCGACTGCCACCAGGCGAGCTCGAGCTCGGGGCCGATCTGCTTCTCGTCGACGTGGCGGCTCGAGAGGTCGGCGAGCAGCGGGTCGAGGTTGACCTCGCGCAGCTGGGCGATGAGCTGGGTGCGCTCTTGCAGGTTGGCGAGCACCTCGCTCTCGGCGGCGAGGCCCGCGACCTGGTAGGTCAGCTGGCCGAGCGGCAGGATCGTGAGGGACGCCGGCGTGCCGACCCGCGCGAGCGGGCGGTCGAGGCTCGCCAGGTCGGATGCCACGCGCTGGTATGCGACCTGCACATCGGCGATGCCGACGGGGACGGCCGGGGGCGCGCCCGCCTCCGCGAAGCGGTTCCACAGGGTGCGCTGCTGCTGGATCTTCAGCAGGCTCTCGTGCATGTCGGTGACGTGCACGCCGGGGCGCACGTACTCGAACGCGAGCTTGCGCAGGCGGCGGCGGTCGCCGCCCGACATGCCGGTGTCGCGGCTGCCCGACACCGCGGTGATGAGCTCGGTCAGCGGGCGGTCGAAGACGCTCGGCTGGAAGCGGTCGAGGGTGTCGCGCAGGTCGGCGAGCAGGCGCAGATAGACGCCGAGCTCGGCCACGTTCTCGAAGGGGCGCAGCTTCGTCGTTGCGACGAGCTTCTGCGCGCGGTCGATGAGGCGCGGCAGCTCGATCGAGTGCAGCTTCTTCGCCAGCTCATGCGCGGCCTCGCCGTCGGCGGGGCTG
This sequence comes from Microbacteriaceae bacterium, assembly GCA_009780695.1. GTDB lineage: Bacteria > Actinomycetota > Actinomycetes > Actinomycetales > Microbacteriaceae > Gryllotalpicola. The sequence continues at coordinate 25,551 of WQZN01000021.1, read as the reverse complement.
TCGAACTGGGCGCCGTACCAGGGCGAGTCGCCGGGCCCGTACTTGAACTCGCCGAGGCGCGCGGCCTTGATGAGCGTCTGCGCCGCCTCCTTGCGGCTGCGTGCGATCGCAGCGAGCGAGTCGAGGTCGAGGCGTGCCGTGGTCGACGGCGGGTTCTCGGCGAGCTGCAGCTTCGCGAGCTCCTCGAGCGCGTCGAGCACGCTGACGCCGAGCGCCGGGTGCGTGCGGGTGAGCGCGTCGCGGTAGTCGAGCAGGACCTTGCGCAGCCGTACGAGCGCATCGTCGACATCCGCCACGTTCGCCTGCGCGGCCTTCTCGTTGCGCCCGATCGACGCGATCACGTCGCGGCGCAGCGACTCGGGCCGCACCGCGGCCCCGTCGAGGCCGACGTTCGCGAACCGCGCCTGGATGCCGTCGAGGCTCGAGCGGCGCGGGCTCGCCACGAGCACGCGCTTGTTCCGCGAGATGAGCGCGCCCAGGGCGTTGACGATCGTCTGCGTGCCGCCCGTGCCGGGCAGCGTCTTCACGATGAGCGAGTTGCCGGCGGCGATCTGGGCGACGATCGCGTCCTGCTCCTCGTCGGCGTCGAGCAGCAGGTTGTCGACGGCCGGCGGCCGGGCGTCCTGGCCGTCGTGCTGCGCGGGCGCGTAGGCGCTCTCGACCTGGTGGTGCGCCGCCTGGTTGCCGGCGAGCGCATCGAGCACGGGGTGGTGCAGGCGGGCGGCGTCCGCCGACATCCCGCCCGCGACGTCGGCGAAGCTCGAGACGACGAGGCGCGGCTGCACCGCGAACCACGGCAGCTGCGCCGTCGCGGCGCGCAGGCGGTCGATGACGGGCTGCGGCTTGAAGAGACCGCCGGAGAGCGAGAGGGCGACGAGCTCGTCGGCGTCGAGACGGATGCCGAACTGCTCGTCGAGCGCGCGGGCGAGCTCGGGGTTGAGGAACGGCTTGCCGCGCAGCTTCAGCTCGAAGTCGCGGCCGTAGCGGCGGATCGCGAGCGGGCGCAGCAGCACGGGGGCGAGGAACTCCTCGACGCCGTTGCGCCAGCCCGCGAGGCCGATGGCCAGGTGGACGCTCTCGATGCCGCGGCCGCTGCGCAGCTCGACGCCCTTGTTCGTGATGGCCCCGGCCGCGAGGCGGGCGTTGCGCAGCGCGAGCTCGTCGCGGATGAGGCTCGACAGCAGCGTGCGCTCGCCCGTGATGAAGGTCGGCATGCCGCCCGGGTGGGTCGAGCTCAGGTCGATGCGGGTGCGCTGCTCGTCACGGAAGTGCAGCAGCGGCGAGGGGCCGCCGAGCTGCCCGAGCGCCGCGCGCCACTGCGTCCAGGCGTGCTCGGCGACGTTGCCGACCTGCACGCTCGGGTCGCCCGTCGACAGCGTCTGCGGTGTTGCACGCTGCTGCGACGGCGGGTTCAAGGCGTGGTCAGACGCCGATTCGGTCGCGGCGCCGTCCGGCGCGCTCTTCCTCTCGATGCCCCACACGCGAGCCACCCTAGAGTTAACGCCCCGGAAATCCGCGGAAGCAGCGCCGTATTTTGCGCCTTTAGGCTGGTTCGCATGTCGCTCACGCAGCCCGCTCCGCCTGTTCGACCCCGCCGGCGCCCCGCGAAGGCGCTCGCCGAGCTGATCGAGCTGTTCGGCGACGAGCGCTCGATCGGCAGCTCGAACCCGGACGCGGTCGTCTCGGGCATCACGCTCAACTCGGCGACCGTCGAGCCGGGCGACGTGTTCGTCGCGCTGACCGGCCGCCTGCGGCACGGAGCGACGTTCGCCGCGGATGCCCAGGCGGCGGGCGCCGTCGCGATCCTGACCGACGGGGCGGGCGTCGAGCTCGCCGCGGCGACGGGCCTGCCGGTCGTCGTGCACGACGAGCTGCGCGCGGACCTCGGCGCGATCGCCGCGTGGCTGTTCGACACGGCGGCCTCGCCGATCCGGTTCTTCGGCGTGACGGGCACCGACGGCAAGACCTCGATGGCCCACATCCTCGAGGCGATCCTGTCGCAGATGGGCGTGCCCACCGGGCTCTCGTCGACCGCCGAGCGGCACGTCGACGGCCAGAGGCTGACCTCCGGTCTCACCACGCCCGAGACCGTCGACCTGCACTCGCTCATCGCCCGCTGGACGGAGGGCGGCGTCGAGGCCGCCGTGATCGAGGTGAGCGCGCAGGCGATCGAGCGCCACCGCGTCGACGGGGTGCTGTTCGACGTCGCCGGCTTCACGAACCTCACCCACGACCACCTCGACGACTACGGCGACATGGCGACCTACTTCGAGGCGAAGCGGCCGTTCCTCACGAGCGCGCACGCCCGCGCCGGTGTCGTGAGCCTCGACACCGCATGGGGGCGCACGATCGCGGAGACCGCCGACATCCCCGTGCAGACCCTGTCGGGCGAAGGCGACACGAGCAGCGACTGGGTCGTCGAGGTGACCGCCGAGACGATCGACGGCGTCGCCTTCACGCTGACGCGCGCAGCCGACGGCTGGTCGCTCGCATCCTCCGTCTCGGTGCTCGGCCGGCACATGGCGACGAACGCCGCACTCGCGATCGCGATGCTGTCCGTCGGCGGCTATGCCGATGAGCGGATCGAGGATGCCGTGCGGGGCGGCATCCGCGTCTACGTCCCCGGCCGCGCCGAGCTCATCTCGGGCGACCGCGGCCCGATGTTCTGGGTCGACTACGGCCACAGCGAGAACTCGATGGTGAAGAACCTCGACGCCGTGCGCGCCGTCATGAGGCCCGGCGGGCGCCTCATCTGCATCTTCGGCGCAGCCGGCAACCGCGACGCGCTCAAGCGCCCGTTCATGGCGGCCTCCAACGTCGATCACTCCGACCTCGTGATCATCACCGACCACCACCCGAACATGGAGGACCCGGCCGCGATCCGGAAGACGCTGCGCGAGGCCGCGCAGCAGCGCGCCGACGAGACGAAGCCCGGCTTCCCCGTGCTCGAGATCGCTGCGCCGGAGGAGGCGATGCGGCACGCGATCGCGATCGCGACGGAGGACGACACGATCCTCTACTTCGGCCCGGGCCACGAGCACTTCCGCAACATCAAGGGCGAGCGAGTGCCGTACGGCGGGGTCGACGAGGTGCGTGCCGCCCTCCGCGAGGCGGGCTGGCCGCCCCGCTAGCCCTCAGCCCTTCACGCGCACGAGCAGCGCCTCGCCGTCGGGCGAACCGAGGCCCGTGCACGCGTCCCACCCGGGCTGCGCGGTGTACACGCCGTTCGAGCCCGAGGTGATGTCACGGAACCCCGTGGGCGCCACGCCCTTCTGCGCCCCGGTGTAGAGCAGCTTCTGAGCGAGCCCCATGGGCTGGCCGGATGCCTCGACCAGGCGCGCCACGAGCGCGGCCCACAGCGGCGCCACCGCGCTCGTGCCGCCGATCACGGTGTCCTGACCGTCGACCCGGACCTTGTAGCCGGTCTCGGGGGCGGCCACGGCCGCCACGTCGGGCACACCGCGCCCCGAGCGGCCGCCCGCCGCATCCGGCACATCGGCAGGAGCCTGCCAGTCGGGAAGCGGGAAGGTGTCGCTCACGCCGCCGCCCGTCGCGCCGCCGCCCGAGCCGTCATTCCAGACCGTCTCGGCCGTGATCGCCCCCGAAGCGTCGAGCTCGAGCCGGGTGCCGCCGCAGGCGAGTGCGTGCGGACTCGCCGCCGGGAAGTCGACGTGCGGCTTGCCGTCGGTCTGGCGGTCGCTCGAGCCGTCGTCGCCGGCGGCCACGGTGACCGTGATGCCGAGGGTGACGGCATCGCTGAACGCGTCGTCCATCGACTGGCGCGCCTGAGCCGTCCACTGGTCCTCGCTCTGACCCCAGCTGATGCTGATGGCGTCGGGGGTGGGGCTCGCGTGGGCGGCCTGAGCCACGGCGTCCACGAACCCGGCATCGGTGTTCGGCGCGAAGTAGACGACGATCGACGCGCCCGGCGCGAGGGCGCCGATCACCTCGATGTCGAGGGCGACCTCTCCGTCGGCTCCGTTCGGGTCGCCGCCCGGCTGATTAGCGGCGCCGTCGACGCCGACGGCGGTCACCTGGGGCGAGGTCACCCCGATGCCGCTGAAGTAGGTCTCGAGGTCGGATGCCTCGAACCCGCCGCCGAGCTCGATGATCGCGACCGTGCGCCCGCTGCCGTCGGTGCCGGCCGGGAACCGGTAGGCCGTGCCGAGCTCGACCGGCGAATAGCTGGTCGACACCGAGTGGGGCGTCGCGGAACGGAAGTTCGCCCGCGCCTGCGGCCGGCTGTCGAGGCCGAGCACGGCGGTCACGACGCCGTCGAGGTCGGCGGGCAGCGACAGCTCGCCCGTGCGGTGCCAGTGCGCGACCATCTCGCCGCCGGGCGCGGCGCTTTCGGCCCATTCGAGGCTCGTACCGAAGGCCGACTCGAGCGCAGCACGCGTGCCGGCGACGCGCACGCGCCGGCTGCCGAGGTCGGCCGAGGCCACCGCGACGCCGTGCGCCGCCAGCGCCGCCGTCACGGCATCGAGGTCGGCGGGGTCCGCGCCGTAGCGCGCGGTGAACTCGTCGCGCGACAGCGGGGCGCCGCGCACGACCGATTCCGGCAGCGGCTCGCGCCGTCGGAGCACGACGGTCGCCTCGATCTGCGCGTCGGACGGCGCCGGCGTGGCGGCCGGACGCACCGCTGCCGCCGCCGCGCGCTCGCTGCCCGGAAGCGCAGCGCGCCCCGTCGGGCTCGGATTCGGGTTCTCGGGCGTGATGTTCGTCATGACGAAGTGTCTACCCGGAGCCTCCGACATCCGACCCTCGAACAGGGCGCGCGCCTCCAAATACCTGCGGAACGCCCGGGGCCGCCCCGATGGTTCGAGTCGGCACGCCACCCGACTGGAAACGCTTGCTGTTTTCGATCGCCCAACCACCCACGACCGCGCTGCACGATGCACGAATCCCAGACCCGATCCGACTTGCGCCGGCGCATTTGACCTGGTTTGAATGGAAGCGTTTCCAGAATTCGCGTCATGCGATCAGACGAAGGAGTCGAGTCATGACGAAAAGGCGGCGTACACGCCTGTTCCTGAGCTTCACCGCGGCGATCCCCCTTCTCGCCGCCCCACTCGCGCTGACGGGCCCGGTGCAGGCGAGCAGCCCCGAGGTCGCCGTCGCGGGCGATCTCGACAGCGCCCTCGGGTGCTCCGGCGACTGGGTCACCGACTGCGCGGCATCCGACCTCGCCCTCCGACCCGACGGCATGTACTCCGCGACCTTCGATCTGCCCGCGGGTTCGTACCAGTTCAAGATCGCCGTCGGCGGCAGCTGGGATGTCAACTACGGGGCCGGCGGCGTGGCGGGCGGTGACAACATCTCCTTCACCGCGCCCGGCGGGCCGGTCTCCTTCTACTTCGACCCGAACAGCCACTGGGCGACGACCGATGCGATCAGCCCGGTCTCCTCCCTCGTCGGCGATTTCCAGACCCAGCTCGGCTGCGCGGCGGACAACGCGCCGGACTGCCTCTCGGGCTGGCTCGAGGACCCGGCGGGCAGCGGCACGCTCAGCTTCGACACGACGAGCATCACCCCGGGCACCTATCACGCGCAGGTCGCCGAGAACCTCGGCGCGGGCGGCCTGTTCGGGGCCGGCGGCACGGCGGGCGGCGCACCCATCGCCTTCACCGCCGAGGCCGGGAAGCAGCTGCAGTTCCGCTACACCGCCGCCACGCACACCCTGAGCGTCACGGATGTCGTGCCGCCCGCGGTCGGCATCGGCCAGCAGCGCGCGGTGTGGGTCGACGCCGACACGATCGCGTGGGAGCCCTCGCTCTCCGGTTCGGTCGACCCGTCGACCAGCACCTGGCGGCTCTACACCTCGCCGACGGGCGGCATCGCGCAGACCGATTCCGGGGTCGCAGGCGGCACGGCATCCGCGCTGACCTACGACCCGGCCGGCCTGTCCGCGACCGAGCTCGCCCGCTTCCCCGAGCTCAAGGGCTACCTCGCCCTCCACGTCAACGGGCTGAACCGCCCGGCGATCGAGAAGGCGCTGCAGGGCGAGGTCGAGGTCGCGCAGTTCACCGGCGACGGCGTGCTCGACGCGCTCACCGGCACCCAGGTGCCCGGCGTGCTCGACGACCTCTACGCCGCCCAGGCGCAGAAGCGCACCCTCGGGGTCAGCTGGCAGGGCGGCATCCCCCGCTTCGCGCTGTGGGCGCCGACCGCGCAGGATGTCACGCTGATCCACTACGACGCGGCAGGCGCCGCACACTCCGTCCCGGCCGCGCGCCAGCCCGACGGTTCCTGGACGGTGCTCGGCGCGAAGGACTGGAAGAACACCGACTACCTCTACCAGGTCCGCGTCTACGAGCCCGGCCAGGACAAGGTCGTCACCAACACCGTGACCGACCCGTACTCGGTCGGCCTGACGGTGGACTCGACCCGGTCCGTGGCGATCGACCTCTCCGACCCGGCGCTCGCGCCGGCGCAGTGGGCGAACACCCCCGCCCCGACTATCGCCGACCCTGCGCAGCGCACGATCTACGAACTGTCGGTGCGGGACTTCTCGGCCTCCGACACCACGGTGCCGGCGTCCCTGCGCGGCACCTACGACGCGTTCGCGGTGAACGGCGACGGCACGAAGCACCTCAAGGCGCTGGCAGCCGCCGGCCTCAACACGGTGCACCTGCAGCCGACCTTCGACTTCGCGAGCGTCGAGGAGGATCGCAGCAAGCAGACGACGCCGGCATGCGACCTTGCATCCTACCCAGCCGATTCGACCCAGCAGCAGGCCTGCGTGGAGGCCCAGGCGTCCACCGACGCCTACAACTGGGGCTACGACCCGTACCACTTCCTCGCCCCTGAGGGCTCGTACGCCGTGAGCCCCGACGGCGGCTCGCGCACGACCGAGTTCCGCACCATGGTCGGGGCCCTGCACGCCGACGGCCTGCAGGTCGTGCTCGACGAGGTCTTCAACCACACCTCGGCGAGCGGCAACGCGCCCGACTCGGTGCTCGACGCGGTCGTGCCGGGCTACTACCAGCGGCTCGACGCCAACGGCGCGGTCGAGACCTCGACCTGCTGCCAGGACACCGCGAGCGAGCACCTCATGATGCAGAAGCTGATGGTCGACTCGGTCGTCACCTGGGCGAAGGACTACAAGGTCGACGGCTTCCGCTTCGACCTGATGGGCTTCCACTCGGTCGACAACATGAAGGCGATCCGCGCCGCGCTCGACGCCCTCACCCTCAAGAAGGACGGCGTCGACGGCAAGGCGATCTACCTCTATGGCGAGGGCTGGAACTTCGGGGCCGTGCAGAACAACGCTGACTTCGAGCAGGCGACCCAGGGCCAGCTCGACGGCACCGGCATCGGCACGTTCAACGACCGGCTCCGCGACGCGGTGCGCGGCGGCAGCCCCGTCGACTCGAGCACGGTGCAGCAGCAGGGCTTCGGCAGCGGACTCGCGAGCAACCCCTCGCCCGCCTCGGGCACGCCCGACCAGCAGTCCGCGCTGCTCGCCCACGACAGCGACCTGGTCAAGCTCGGCCTGGCCGGCAACCTCGCCGACTTCTCGTTCGTCACCGCGGACGGCACCGTGAAGCGCGGCGATCAGATCGACTACAACGGCCAGCCGGCCGGCTACGCCTCCGAGCCGAGCGAGACGATCAACTACGTCGACGCCCACGACAACCAGACGCTGTTCGACAACAACGCGATGAAGCTGCCGCAGTCGACTTCGATGGCCGACCGCGTGCGGCTGCAGACGCTGTCGCTCGCGACCGCCACGCTGTCGCAGTCGCCGTCACTCTGGCTCGCGGGCACCGACATGCTGCGCAGCAAGTCGCTCGACAACAACAGCTACGACTCGGGCGACTGGTTCAACGCGATCGACTGGAGCGGCCAGAGCAACGGCTTCGGCAAGGGGCTGCCGCCACAGGCGTCCAACGGCAGCGAATGGGGCATCATGCAGCCGCTGCTCGCGGATGCCGCGCTCAAGCCGAGCCCGTCCGACATCGCCACGGCGAGCGCCGACGCCCAGCAACTGCTCGAGCTGAAGAAGTCGACGCGGCTCTTCAGCCTCGGCAGCGCGGCGCAGATCGAGCAGAAGCTGAGCTTCCCCGCCTCGACCGATCCGGGTGTCATCGTGATGCGGATCGACGACACCAAGGGCGCCGACGTCGACCCCGCGCTCGCGGGCGTGCTGGTGGTCTTCAACGGCACGGGCGCGACCACGACGCAGACGGTGAGCGGCCTGCAGGGCGCGCACCTGAGCCTGTCGCCGGTGCAGGCCGACGGCAGCGACCCGGTCGTCAAGGCGACCACGTGGGACGCCGCGACCGGCACGGTGACGGTGCCGGCGCGCACGGTCGCGGTGCTCGCCCAGCCCCAGGGCTGAGCGTGATGCGGCGGCGGATGCCACGGGCCCCGGCTCGTGGCATCCGCCGCCGTCATCCGCGCACATGCGCGAAACCCGCGTGGGGCATGCTCATGCAGTGCATGAGCATGCCCCACGCGGGTTTCGTGAGAGCTACGTCTTACTTGTGCGCGTCCTCGTAGGCCTTCATGACCGAGTCGGCGACGCGGCCGCGCGGTGACACCTCGACGCCGTTCGCCTGCGCCCACTCGCGCACGACGGCGTAGCCGGCGCTCCAGTGCGAGCCACTGCTCGACGCGGCGCCGCGCGAGGCGCGAACCGTCTGGCGCAGAGGCGATGCGACCGCCGAGGAAGCCCGGCGCCCGGCCGAGATGTACTTCTGCAGTACCTCACGGAAAGCCGCCGCGTTCTCGTTGTTGAGGTCGATCTCATACGACTTGCCGTCGAGCGCGAAGGCGACGGTCTCGCCCGCGCCGTCGGCGATCAGTTCGCCGTCCAGGTCGTCGACGAGCTGTTCGATGACTTTCTTCATCCCGGAGCTTCCCTTGATCAAAGTAGGGGTATGCGGGCACTGCTGTATCCGCCGATATCGAGATTACCCACCAGCGGTACTTATCGACATTATCTCGATGCGCGGCGTGGAGAGACGGGCCTTCTGTTTACCCGGTAAACAAGGTGCCCCTGGAGGGACTCGAACCCCCAACCCTTTCCTTAGGACGGAACTGCTCTTCCATTGAGCTACAGAGGCCGGCGGGTCAATCGTATCGGACCACTCCCACCCGATGTCGGCGGTCGGTGCTTCACTGGCAGCGTGCTCGAGACATCCGCCGACATCGCCGTTCTGCAAGCCCTGCTCGACCGCAGCATCGCGGCCGCGGGGCCGCACCTGCGCGAGATCTTCACGGAAGACGTGCGCATGACGGCGAGCGAGCTCGTGTCGAGGATGTCGGGCATGCGGCTCCTCACCGTCGCCGGCGTCTCGGCCGCCGGCCGCCCCGTCGCCGGTGCCGTCGACGGTTACCTGCTGCGCGGCGAGCTCTGGTTCTCCTCCGGCGGCAATGCGGTCCGCACCCGGCAGCTGCGCCGCAACCCCGCCGTGAGCGCGACGTGGCTGCCCGACGAGAGCACACAGCTCATCGTCCACGGCGACGCCGAGATCACGCCGTTCGGCGACGAGCGGGCGGCCGAGCTGCGTCAGGCGATGCTCGACCACTACCTGCCGGTCGCCGGGCCCGAGTGGGAAGCCTTCATCCCGCAGCTCATCGCCGAGGGCGCCGTCGCGTTCCGCATCCGGGCCAGCAAGGCCTTCGCCTATCACCGCGTCCCCGAGCTCTCTTGACGCGGCCCACCCGCACCGGCTGAATGGGGCGCATGGCCATCACCCATCTCCAAGTCGTCTCGATCCCCGTCTCCGACCAGGACCGCTCGCTCGCGTTCTACCGCGACGTCCTCGGCTTCACCGTGCTCGCCGACCAGCAGTTCACCCCCGAGATGCGCTGGGTCATGCTCACCCCGCCCGGCGCGCGCACGGCGATCACCCTCGTCGACTGGTTCCCGTCGATGCCCGCGGGTTCGCTCAAGGGCACCGTTCTCGAGACCGACGACCTCGACGCCGACGCGGCGGCGCTCGGCGCCAAGGGCGTCGACGTGAGCCCTGTCCAGAGCGCGCCCTGGGGCCGCTTCGTCACCTTCGACGACCCCGACGGCAACGGCATCGTGCTGCAGGCGTCGATGCCGGGCGCACCCGACGTCGACGTCTCCGGCTGGGGCGGCACGGCCTGAGCCGCGGCGCATCGCGTGACAGTGGGGCGCCGGCGGATGCCTCCGCCGGCGCCCTCTGTGACGCTCAGTCGCCCTTGACATTCACGATCTGCCGCAGCGTGTGCACGACCTCGACCAGGTCTGCGGCATCCGCCATCACCCGATCGATGTCCTTGTACGCCGCCGGGATCTCGTCCAGGAACGCGTCGGTGTCCCGGAACTCGATGCCCTTCATCGCCTCGCGCAGCTGCTCGTGCGTGAAGGCCTTCCGCGCCGCCGAGCGCGAGAACGCCCGGCCCGCGCCGTGCGGCGACGACTCGAGCGCCACAGGGTTGCCGAGCCCGGCGACGACATACGACGCCGTGCCCATCGAGCCCGGGATCAGCCCGGGCTCGCCCGCGCGCGCCGAGATCGCGCCCTTCCGCGACAGCCACACCTCCTTCCCGAAGTGCTTCTCGCGCTGCGTGAAGTTGTGGTGGCAGTTGACCCGGCTGAGCTCGACGACGGGCTCCCCCATCCACTCGGCGAGCTGCCGCACGACCCGGTCCATCATCTCCTCGCGGTTGAGCAGCGCGAAGCGCTGCGCCCACCGCAGCTCGGCGATGTACCGTTCGAACTCCTTCGTCCCCTCGACCAGGTAGGCGAGGTCGCGGTCGGGCAGGTCGATCCACCACTTCTTCATCAGGTCCTGAGCGACCCTGATGTGCTTGGCGGCGATCTTGTTGCCCACGCCACGGCTGCCCGAGTGCAGGAACAGCCAGACACGCTCGGTCTCGTCGAGGCTCACCTCGATGAAGTGGTTGCCGCTGCCGAGCGAGCCCAGCTGGTGTCGCCAGTTGCCCGCGTACGACGCGGGATCGAAGCCGGCCGTCTCGGCGAGGCCCTCGAGCTCCGCGACGCGCGGCTCCGCGGTCGCGACGATCTTCCGGTTGTACGCGCCTGCCGAGAGCGGGACGGCGCGCTCGATCTGCTGGCGCAGTTCCGCGAGGTCGCGGCCGGCGAGATCGGATGCCATGAAGCCGGTCTCGACGGCGATCATGCCGCAGCCGATGTCCACGCCGACAGCGGCGGGCATCACGGCGCCGAGCGTCGGGATGACGGAGCCGACCGTCGCGCCGAGGCCCAGGTGGGCGTCCGGCATCAGGGCGAGGTGGGGGTGGATGAACGGCATGCCCGCGGTGGTGCGAGCCTGGTCCTCGGTGTTCTGCTCGAGGATGCTCGCCCAGCTGAACAGCCGGTCGGTGATCTTTCTCATGTCGTTCTTTCTGCGCGTCGGATGACGGTCGGGCGCCCGAGGCGCACCCACGACAGCAGACTGCCGACGAAGAACGACCCCGGGCCTCGGATGGCTCGGGGTCGGCGAAGGACGACCGAGCTACACGAGCGGCTGGTTGTAGCGCTGTTCGCGCGCAAGGGGTCGCAGATCGACAGTGCGCATGGCCATGTCGCGCCTCCCTCTACCAGTGACAACGGGGTCCGCGCCGGAACCGGCGCGAATGAGACCTTATCAGGCGGCCGCCTGCAGGTAGCCCTCCCATTCGGGGAGCAGATGCTCGGAACCGCGGACCATCCACGACGCCTCGTGCGGCATCCGCGGCGTGAACCGCAACTGCCACCCGATGTCGGAGAGCAGACGGTCGCCCTTCACGTTGTTGCAGCGCAGGCAGCACGCGACCAGGTTCTCCCAGGTGTCCCGCCCGCCCTTCGAGCGCGGGATGACGTGGTCGATCGTCGCGGCAGGCTTCGCGCAGTATGCACAGCGGTGCGCATCGCGACGCAGCACCCCGCGGCGCGACACGGGCACCTGGTGATTGTGCGGCAGGCGCACGTAGCGCGTGAGCAGGATGACGCTCGGCCGCTCCCATGCGCTCGCGATGCCGAACACCGGGTGGCCCGGATCGATCTCGACGATCGTCGCCTTGTGATTCATCACGAGGGCGAGCGCTCGTTTGAACGAGACGACGGCGAGCGGCTCGTAGCCGGCATTCAGGACGAGGGTGCGCATGGGACTCCTTGCGTGGGCGCGACCTGGCTGGGCGCGACGACGGGAAGCGCCGGCAGTGCCGGCCCGACAGGCAGCCCCGATACGGAGGGAGCCGCCGTAACCGCCCGCATTAACGACGAAGGCGCCGCCCAGAGGGCGACGCCGACGAACCCTGCCTGCGGGCAGAAGTGGTGCACGTGGTGCAGATGGTGACGGTGGTGCGACCGGTGCATAACCGCACGGCAGCGCTCGCGCACGGTGTGCGCGTCGGTGCTGACTGCGGCAGCGAACACGGACGACTCCCATCGACGGTCGCCGCCGGTTGCGGCGCCCGACGGGATCAGAGTAACCCGCCCCGTGCGCGGAAACCATGCCTGAACGGCGAGTTCATGCCGTGTCGTCAGGGAGAGTTAACCTGTGCGGATGCCCCGGCCGGGGCATCCGCGACGCCCGACGGGTCAGCCGCCGAAGTGCTGGATGTGGTACGCGGTGGTCCACAGGGTGCGCAGGCCGACGACGCCGCCGGGCTTCGGCGCGTCGAAGATCAGCACCCCGCCCGAAGAGGTGCGGCCGGCGTAGAAGCCGACGTGCGAGCCGTCGTTGAGCGCGATGACGTCACCGGGTTGGGCGTTCGCCAGCGAGACCGTCTGGCCGATGGTCGCCTGTGCGCGCGACGAGTGCGGCAGCGCGACGCCGAACTGCGCGTAGACGAACATGACGAAGCCCGAGCAGTCGAAGCCGGCGGGGGTCGAGCCGCCGTAGACGTAGGGCACGCCCGCGTACTTCTCGGCGGTGGCGAGCACGGCCGAGAGGCTGTAGCTCGTGCCCGCGGGCGTCTGAGCGAGGTACTGAGCCGCGGTCGGGCCGCTGTAGGCGGCGCTGTAGCTCGCCGCCTCGGCGGACGCGGCCTTGGCCGCGGCGGTGCGCTGAGCCGCGAGCTGGTAGGCCGCGATCTGATCGGTCGTGGTGGCGCCGAGCGTGTCGTGCGCGGCGATCGGGGTCTGCACGCTCGGGATCGCGGCCGAGCGCTGTGCACTCGTGCGACGCATGGCGTCGATCGCGATCGAGCTGCCGTCGGAGTGGCTCTGCGTGGTCGGGCTGAACGCGTAGGCCGGGATCGCGATCGTGCCGACGATGCCGGCGGCCGCGAGCAGGACGAAGACGTTGGCGAAGCCCTTGAGCTTGCGCTTGGGCTTCGCGGGCGCCGACGCAGCGGCGATCGACGCGGTGGCGGATGTCTGAGGCGACGCCGCCCGGCCACCCGTCTTCGCACCGTTGCGTGCCAGGTAGGCCTCACGGACCTCTCGGCGCGTCATCGCGCCGTGCGTCGTCTCGTTCGTCTCTGCTGCCAAGGTCTGCACCTCCGGCGCTCCCGCGCGCGCACGCGCAAGCCCGTCCGATTGTCTTGGGCCCTGTGGGTGGGCTTCGGTTTCGCGAACCGAGCGACGGGTCTCAGAGCGTCTCGGTTCGGGTCTAGCGGCCGTGTGCTGGCCTTTCGACTCGTCCGAGAATAGGCGAATGTAACGGAAAAGTCACACTGGAAATGTTGTTCCCTAAAACCTTTCAGGCGACGACCCCCGTTCGGGGGGCGGATGTCAGGCGGCGACGAAGATGTGCACCGCGACCTCCGGGGGCAGTTCGAGGCCCTCGCCGAAGCCGTCGACCTGCGCGAGCACGTACTCGCTCGCGGGCGTCAGCGTGACCGTGTTGCCGGGGACGATCCCCGCGGCGCGCAGCTGCGCGAGCAGCTCGGGGTCGAACTGCGCGGGCTCGCCCAGGCGGCGGATCGGAGCGGTCACCACGGCACCCCCGGCCACGGCATCCACCGCCCGCACGACGCCGTCGAGGAAGACGGCGGAGAGCGCGCGGCCCTCGTCGTCCATGGGCGGAATGGGCGTGCCGTAAGGCGACTCGACCGGGTCGCCGAGCAGGCGGCGGATCTTCTCCTCGACGAGCTCGCTCATGACGTGCTCCCAGCGGCAGGCCTCGTCGTGCACGAACTCCCACTCGAGGCCGATCACGTCGGAGAGCAGGCGCTCGGCGAGGCGGTGCTTGCGCATGACGTCGACGGCCCGGCGGCGGCCCTCTTCGGTGAGCTCGAGATGGCGGTCGCCCGAGACGACCACGAGGCCATCGCGCTCCATGCGCGCGATCGTCTGCGAGACGGTGGGTCCGGAGTGGCCGAGGCGCTCCGAGATGCGCGCACGCAGCGGCACGATCGCCTCTTCTTCGAGATCGAGGATCGTGCGCAGATACATCTCGGTCGTATCGACGAGGTCAGTCATCCGTGCTCCTTGTGCTTTCGCGCCGAATGGCCGTTACAGCCGCCTCTCCAGCTTACGTGCACGGTGCATTCGGCACGGGCGGAGCGTACGCGACGCCCGCGCGCAGCGAATAGGCTGAGGCCATGCCGAGCATCACTTTGCCTGCTGAATTGCTGCCCGCCGACGGCCGTTTCGGCTGCGGCCCCTCGAAGATCCGGCAAGAGGCGGTGAACGCGCTCGTGACGCGCGGCGCCGCGCTGCTCGGAACCTCCCACCGCCAGGCGCCCGTGAAGAGCCTCGTCGGCCGAGTGCGTGAAGGCCTCTCGGATCTGTTCCGCCTGCCCGAGGGCTACGAGATCATCCTCGGCAACGGCGGCTCGACCGCCTTCTGGGACGCCGCTGCCTTCGGTCTCATCGAGAAGCGCGCCCAGCTCGCGACCTTCGGCGAGTTCGGCTCGAAGTTCGCGAAGGCCGCGAAGGCTCCGTGGCTCGAGGCGCCGAGCGTGATCGATGCCGCGCCCGGCACGAGCGCCACGGCCGTTCCGACCGCGGGCGTCGACGTGTACGGCTGGCCGCACAACGAGACCTCGACCGGCGTCATGACGCAGATCACGCGGGTTGCGGGCGACGAGGGCGCACTGACCGTCATCGACGCGACGAGCGCGGCCGGCGGCATCGACTTCGACGCCGCGCAGGCGGATGTCTACTACTTCGCCCCGCAGAAGAACCTCGCCTCGGACGGCGGCCTCTGGCTCGCGGCCGTGTCTCCGGCGGCGATCGAGCGCATCGAGCGCATCGCCGCATCGGGGCGCTACATCCCCGAGTTCCTGAGCCTCAAGCAGGCCCTCGACAACTCGCGCCTCAACCAGACGCTGAACACCCCCGCCGTCTCGACCCTGATCCTGCTCGACGAGCAGCTGAACTGGATCAACGACAACGGCGGTCTCGCCTGGGCGTCCGCCCGCACGAAGCAGTCGAGCGACCAGCTCTACAGCTGGGCCGAGGCCACGTCGTATGCGACCCCGTTCGTCGCCGACCCGGCCGACCGCTCGCAGGTCGTCGCGACGATCGACTTCGACGGCATCGACGCGGCCGCGGTCGCGAAGGCGCTGCGCGAGAACGGCATCGTCGACACCGAGCCGTACCGCAAGCTGGGGCGCAACCAGCTGCGCGTCGCGACCTTCACGTCGATCGACCCGGCGGATGTCGCGAAGCTCATCTCCTCGATCGAGTACGTGGTCGAGCACCTGGGCTGAGCCCGGTACGAGCAGGGCCCCCTCCGGTCGGAGGGGGCCCTACTCATGACCGGCTCCTGCTCGGCCCGATCGGGTGCAACCTCCCCGAGCCGAAGCCCCCCTCGCCCGAACGCACCCGAGAGGTGGATTCGGGCTGTCTTCGTTCTCGAGTTCCAACCCGAGCGCACGCGAGCGGTGGGTTCCGGTCACCGACCCTCCAGGGATGGGCCTCGAGCCGCCCCGAACGGTGCGTTCGGGGCAGCGGTGGCGGACACCGACCTGAGCCCGGTCGGCGCAGGCCCGGGGCATTCTTGCCCAGCACACGGCTCCCGCCTCGTACCCAGTGCACAGTTCGGAGCACGACGCCCACGGCGAGACATCCAGATCGGTCATCGTGTGCGGATGTCACAGCCCCCGTCTCTTCCCGACTCACTCGGCACGACGTTCTCGACCGCCACCGCACTCGCCGCCGGCGTCACGCCGAGCAGACTGCGCAACGCAGCGATCTCGCAACCCTTCCGCGGCGCCAACGTCGTCGGCATCGCAACGGCGCTTACCGACCGTGCCGCCGCGTGTGCGGTGCGCACGCGGGGCACGTTCGCGTTCTGCGGCGTCACGGCGGCCGCCCTGCACGGGGTCCCGCTCCCGCCCGGAATCGACATGCCGCATCGGCCGCTCGACGTCGCCGTCGTGGCGCCGCGCACTCCCCCGCGCGCCGAGGGCATCACCGGTCACAGCTTCGCCGCACACAGCTTCCGGGTCGTGATGCTCGCGGGGCTGCCCGTCGTCGAAGCGACCGCCGCCTGGTGTCAGCTCGCAGAGGCTCTCTCGCGAGAGGACCTCGTCGCCGCGGGCGACTTCCTGCTTTCCGGCGACCCTTGGGAGAGCCACCGCCGGCAGCCGCGCTGCACGCTCGAGCAGCTGACGGAGGCCGTGAGGAGACATGCAGGGAAGCGCGGCGCCAAGAAGCTGCGGTGGGCACTCGCCCGCGTGCGCCACGGCGTCGACTCCCGCCCGGAGACCCTACTGCGCCTGCTCCTGGTCGCAGCAGGCGTTCCCGAGCCCGTCATCCGCCATGCGATTCCCGTCGCCGACGGTCGACTGGTTCTGCATCCCGACCTGGCGCTGCCGCAGTTCGGGGTCGTGTTCGAGTACCAGGGCGACGGCCATCGCGAACGCGATCGCTTCCTCAGCGACATCGAGCGCGACGAGCTGATCAGGGCCGAGGGGTGGGAGGTGGTTCAGGTCACGTCGAAGGATCTGTTCGGGAACCGCAGGATCTTCATCGAAAGGGTGTTCGCGGTGCTGCGCCGTCGCGGCCTGCGTCTGAAGTGACGCGAAAGCGCAGTTCGGGGCACGGATCAGCAGCCAGCGGCCATCGAACTCACCGCTCGCGTGCGGTCAGGTGCGCGAGCTATTCCTCTTCGTCGTCGGCGAGTGCGGCCGCCTCGGCGTCCTGGATGTCGTCCGACTCGTCGAACTCGAGCTCATCGTCCTCATCGAAGTCGTCATCGTCATCGTCGACGGAGAGGTCATCGTCGTCGTCCTCATGATCCTCGTCGTCGTCGAGGTCGTCCGAGTCGAGGTCGTCGTCCTCCCCGTCGAGGTCGTCGTCGGACTCGTCGTCCTCCGCACCCTCGAGCTCGTCACCGGAGACGAAGTCGTCCTCGGGCTCGGGCTCGCCGGCCGCGACCGCGGCCTCGCGCTCGGCCTTCTTCTGCGCCTGGTACTCGGCCAGACGGTCGGCCCAGGGCACCCAGTCGGGCGCGAGCAGCGCGGTCTCGCCCGGCATGAGCTCGGCCTCGAGCACGTTCACCTCGTCGGAATCGACCTCACGCGACAGCGACACCGTCCAGTACCACCCCGGGTAGCCCGGCAGGGTGTTCTCGAACAGGAGCGAGAGGACCCGCTCGCCCTCGACGAGGTGTCCGGCGGGGGCACCGACGGTGGCCCTGGGCGTGATCTCGTAGAGGGCGGCGCGCGCGACATCCGCCGCCTTCAGCAGCACCTCGTCGGCGACGGCGGCGGGCCGATCGGCGGATGCCTCGGCGACGGCCCCCTCCGGCTCGACCTCGGGGGTCGTGGATTCGTCGGACACGACTAGGCCTCGAGGTCCTCGGCGACGCGACGCAGCACCGCGGCGACCTTGGCGCCGTGCGCCTTCGACGGGTAGCGGTTGTGCCGCAGGTCGTTGCCGATGCCGTCGAGCACCTGGATCAGGTTCTCGACCACGACCGCCATGTCGTCGGCCTTCATGCGGCGCTGGCGCGCGAGGCTGACGGGCGCCTCGACCACGCGCACCGAGAGCGCCTGCGGGCCGCGCTTGCCGTCGGCGATGCCGTATTCGAGGCGGGCACCCGCCTTGACCTCAGCACCGGCGGGCAGCGCTGTGGCGTGCAGGAAGACTTCCTGGCCGTCATCGCCTGCGATGAAGCCGAAGCCCTTCTCCTCGTCGTAGAACTTCACTCGCCCGGTGGGCATCGGATACCTCTTTCGTGTCACTCGGCCTGGCCGCAGGTGGCGGTCGGCAGGCCGAACTCAATTATCCTTGTTTTCGTGCCCCCCGAGTCCCGACCGCGGCCCGCCCGTCTTCAGAACGCGCTGGCGATCTTCAGCCTCACGCTGATCGGCCTCTCGGTCATCGCGATCGTGATCATCCTCTTCGTGGGTCATGCGGGCATGACGAAGCCCACGCCGCTGCAAATGGTCGTGACCTTCTTCCCCAGCCTGGGCTTGCCATTGGGCGCCCTCGGGATCATCGCCCTCTTCGTCGTCGGCGCCCTCGAACGCCGCAAGCACAACACGCGACGGGCCAAGTAGACGTGGCGGGCGAGCGGGGCACCTCATGACGAGCACTCTGACGCTCGCATCCCGGCTCGCCGCGCTCGACGACGAGGCGCTGCACGCGCTCATCACGCTGCGTCTGCCGCTGCGCCCGAAGATCGACGACTTCTTCGACCTCGCCGAGGCGCTTCTCGAGCACCCCGCCGTGCAGCACGCGCTGACCGGCCTCGACCGCCCGACCCTGGCCGTGCTGGCCGCGCTCGCGACGGGCGAGACGGTCGATGAGCGGGATGCCGCGACCGCGGCACGCCTCGACGCCCTGTCGTCGCGCGCCCTCGTGGAGCACACCGACGACGGCTGGGGCGCCTACGAGGCCGTGGCCGAGCGCCTGCTGGCGTGGCCGCACGAGGGTCTGCCGAGCCCGCACCAGCTGCTCGCCGAGACCCCGCCCGCCGCGCTCGCCGCGGTCGTGGCATCCGACCGGGACGCCACCGACCAGCTCGCGAGCGAGCGGGCCTTCCACTCCGTGACGGCCTTCGCCGAGCTCTTCGGCGAGCTCGAGCGCGACCCCGCGCGCGAGCTGCAGAAGGGCGGCCTCAGCCTGCCCGACGGTCGTCGGCTCGCCGCCGTGATGGCGGTGCCCGCCGAGGCGGTGCCCGTTGCGGTGTGGCTTTCCGAGCGTGCCGGGCTGGTCGCGCGCGACGGCTCGCTGTGGCTCACCACCGACGCCGCCGAGCACTGGCTCGCGGGCACGACCGCCGAGCGCTGGCAGGGTCTCGCAGCGACCTGGCTGAACGCCGTGCCGACGTCGATCCGCGAGCTGCTCGCGACCCGCACCCATCTGCCGTGGGGCCGCGCCCTGCACGACACCCTGAGCTGGTTCTACCCCGCCTCGGGCGAGCCGCTGCTGCGGTCGGTCGAGCGCTTCGAGGCATCCGCCGAGCTGCTCGGAATCACGGCGGGCGAGCTGCCGAGCGCAGCTGGTGCCGCGCTGCTCGAAGACGGCCCCGAGGCCGCCGCGACCGCGATGATGTCGCTGCTGCCGCCCGAGGTCGACAAGGTCTATCTGCAGCACGACCTCACGGTCGTGAGCCCGGGGCCGCTCGTGCCGAGCCTCGACGCGCACCTGCGGCGCATCGCCGTCGTCGAGAGCCGCGCCCTCGCCTCGACCTACCGGGTCACGGCCGCGAGCCTCGAGCGGGCGATCGCCGCGGGCGAGACCGGCGAGTCGATCCGCACCTTCTTGACGGGGGTGTCGCTCACCGGCATCCCGCAGCCCCTCGACTATCTGATCACCGAGGCGGTGAGGCGCTACGGGCTCGTGCGCGTGCGCGCCGCAGGCGACGACCCCCAGGCGAAGTCGATCGTGCACTCGGCCGAGACCGATCTGATCGGCGCGATCGCCGTCGACCAGGCCTTCGCGTCCCTCGGCCTGACGCGCACGGCGCCCGATGAGCTGACCACGAGGTTCGGCCGGGATGTCGTGTACTGGGCCCTCGCCGACGCGAAGTACCCCGTCGCCGCGGAGGGGCCCGACGGCCAGATCGTCGGCGTGAAGAAGCGGCACGCGCCCGTCACGGACGTCATCCCGACGATCGACCGCGCGACCGCGCTCGTGACGCACCTGCGCGAGAACGCCGCGGCGGAATCCGCGCAGTCGCCGGAGGCCTGGCTGTCGCGCCAGCTCGAGACCGCGGTGAAGGCCAAGGTGCCGCTCATCGTCACGGTCGGCATGCCCGACGGCTCGGAGCTCGACTTCCTGCTCGAGCCCACCGGCGTCGGCGGCGGCCGCCTGCGCGGCCGGGACCGCCGGGCCGACATCGAGCGCACCCTGCCGCTCAAGAGCATCAAGGGCGTGCGCGCCCCGTAACCGCCTCCGCGGATGTGCCCGCTTGTCGCCGACGTGTGCCCATCTGTCGCGGATGTGCCCGGACGTCCGGGCACATCCGCGACAGATGGACGCACTCGCGCCCGGGCCGCCTACGCGGCGACGGCGTCGAGCGACTCCGAGTCGAGGATCGTGTACGAGTAGCCCTGCTCGGCGAGGAAGCGCTGGCGGTTCTGGGCGAAGTCCTGGTCGACGGTGTCGCGCGCGACGAGCGTGTAGAAGTTCGCCGACAGGCCCGACTCCTTCGGGCGCAGCAGGCGGCCGAGGCGCTGCGCCTCCTCCTGGCGCGAGCCGAACGAGCCCGACACCTGGATCGCGACCGTCGCCTCGGGCAGGTCGACCGAGAAGTTCGCGACCTTCGAGACGACGAGCACCTTGATCTCGCCCGTGCGGAACTGCTGGAAGAGCACCTCGCGCTCGTCGACGGGGGTCGCCCCCGTCAGCTGGGGCGCACCCAGGGCATCCGACAGCATCTCGATCTGGTCGAGGTACTGCCCGATGATCAGGATGCGCTCGCCCTCGTGCCGCTTGACGAGCGCGCGCACGACGTCGAGCTTGGCGGGCGCGGTCGCGGCGAGCCGGTAGCGCTCGTCGTCGGCGGACGCCGCGTACTCGAGACGGTCCGACGGCGGCAGGTCGACGCGCACCTCGTAGCAGGACGCCGGCGAGATGAAGCCCTGCGCCTCGATCTCCTTCCAGGGCGCGTCGAAGCGCTTGGGCCCGATGAGCGAGAACACGTCGCCCTCGCGGCCGTCCTCGCGCACGAGCGTCGCGGTGAGGCCGAGGCGGCGGCGTGCCTGCAGCTCGGCGGTGAGCTTGAACACCGGCGCGGGCAGCAGGTGCACCTCGTCGTAGACCACGAGCCCCCAGTCGAGCGCGTCGAGCAGCGAGAGATGCGCGTACTGGCCCTTCCGCTTCGAGGTGAGGATCTGGTAGGTCGCGATCGTGACCGGCTTGATCTCCTTGGTCTGACCCGAGTACTCGCCGATCTCGGCCTCGGTGAGCGACGTGCGGCGCAGCAGCTCGTCACGCCACTGCCGGGCGCTCACGGTGTTCGTGACGAGGATCAGGGTCGTGGTCTTGGCGGTCGCCATCGCCCCCGCGCCGACGAGCGTCTTGCCCGCGCCGCACGGCAGCACGACGACCCCGGAGCCGCCCTCGAAGAAGTTCTCGACGGCCTTGGCCTGGTAGTCGCGCAGGTGCCAGCCGTCCTCGGCGAGGTCGATCGGGTGCGGCGTGCCGGGCGTGTAGCCGGCGAGGTCCTCGGCGGGCCAGCCGAGCTTGACGAGCTCCTGCTTGAGGGCGCCGCGCGCCCATGCCTCGACGGCGTAGGTCCGGTCGTCGATGCGACGCGGCAGCAGCGGCGCGATGCGCTTGGCGGATGCCACCTCGGTCAGCACCGGGTGATCGGTGCTCGTGAGGATCAGCTCGCCCTCGGCATCCCGGGTGATCACGAGCTTGCCGTAGCGCCCCACCGTCTCGCGCATGTCGACCGCGACCGACTGCGGGATGGGGAACTTCGAGTACTTCTCGAGCGTCGCGAGCATGTCCTCGGCCTGATGCCCTGCCGCACGGGCGTTCCACAACCCGAGCCGCGTGATGCGGTAGGTGTGGATGTGCTCCGGCGCACGCTCGAGCTCGGCGAAGATCGCCAGGTCGTGCCGGGCGTCTTCCGCCTGCGGGTGGGCGACCTCGAGGAGCACGGTGCGGTCGCTCTGGACGATGAGGGGTCCGTCAGCCATAGGGAACGAGCCTACTCCGCGGAGTGCGCGACGAGGTATGTCGGCGACATCCGCCCGCTCAGTCGCGCACGTAGCGCAGCAGCAGCGTCGAGTCCGCGCGCATCGCCATCGCGAGGCGCATCGCGTGCGGGTCGGAGGGCACTTCGCCCGTGATGCGCCCCGCGTCACCGCCCTCGAGCGTCGGCGACAGGGTGAGGCAGAGCTCGTCGACGGCGTCGTCGGCGAGCATGAGACCCGCGAACGTCGGGCCGCCCTCGCAGTGCACGCTCAAGTGACCGCGGCGCTGCAGCTCCTCGAGCAGGAACGAGGGCTCGACGAGGTCGACGCCGGCGACGACGACATCCGCCACCTCGCTCAACGCCTGGAAGCGGTCGTCGGGCGCGTCGGCGGTGGTGAAGACGATGGGGCGCACGGGCGCCTCCGCGAAGAGCGGCGCCTGCGGCCCGAGCCCGAGCTCGGCGGACACGAGGGCGAACACGGGGTGCGGGGTGCGGCCGTGCGCCACACGCCAGGCCACGTCGGCGTCCGACAGGCGCATCGCGCCGTAGCCCTCCTTGCGCACCGTGCCCGCCGCGACGAGCACGACGTCGGCGAGCCGGCGCAGCAGGTCGAAGATGCGGCGGTCCGCGTCATCCCCCAGCCCGCCCGAGAGCCCGTCGCGCGTGGCCGCGCCGTCGAGGGACGCGACGAAGTTGAGGCGCACCCACGGCTTCCCGTCGGCGCGCGCGGCGCCGTTCGCGTACCACTCGAGGATCTGGTCGTCGGATGCCTCGTCGACGGCGCTCGGCAGCAGCCGGTCGATCCGCGCAGTGCTCACTCGTCGCCCTCCCCGTGCTCGACGGTCGCCCGCCTAGCGCTGGTTCTCTTCGCCCATGTTGTGCACGAGCGGCCCTGCCGGCTCGCGCCACCCCAGGATGGCCTCGGTCATCCGCACCGCCGCGACCGACTCGCGCACGTTGTGCATCCGCACGATCCGCGCCCCCTGCATGATCGCCACGACGGCCGCGGCGATCGAGCCCTCGAGCCGCGCCTCGCGCGGGGCGGCGAGGGCCTCGCCGATGAAGTCCTTGTTCGACACCGCCGCGAGCACCGGGTGGCCGAGGTCGGCGATCTCGGACAGACGGCGCGTGAGCTCGAGCGAGTGCATCGTGTTCTTGTTCAGGTCGTGACCGGGGTCGATGATGACGTGATCGGATGCCACGCCCTGCTCGATCGCGTAGGCCGCCCGCTCCGCGAGGAAGTCGCGGATCTCGGTCACGACGTCGCCGTAGCTCGGCCGCGCGAACTGGGTGCGCGGGCCCGCACCACGGGTCGCGGCGAGCGAGTGGGTCACGACGAGCGTGGCTTCCGCGTCGGCCACGACCTTCGCGAGGTCGGGGTCGTGCAGGCCGGTCGTGTCGTTCACGACATCCGCGCCCGCCGCGAGCGCCGCGCGCGCCACCTGCGCGTCGTACGTGTCGACCGAGATGACGACGTCGCTCGCCGCTCGCACGGCGGCGACGACGGGAACCACGCGCTCGATCTCGTCGGCGGGGTCGAGGGCCGGCCCGGGCGCGAACGGCTGGCCGCCGATGTCGACCCAGTCGGCGCCGGCCCGCGCCGCCGCGACGCACGCGTCGACCGCGGCGTCGAGGGCGAAGGTGCGCCCCTTGTCGTAGAACGAGTCGGGCGTGCGGTTCACGACCGCCATCACGGCCACGCGTCGCGAGAAGTCGAACTCGTGGGCGCCGATGCGGCGCACGGGGGCGGCCAGCGGCGGCCGGTACAGGGTCGTCGGCACGGCGATCACACGTCGAGCAGCGGGATGCCCGGGTCGGCGAGGCGGGCCGGGTCGACCCTGCGGCCCTCGCGGATGATCGTCTGGATGTCGTCCGAGACATCCCACACGTTCACGTTCATGCCGGCCACGAGCCGGCCGCCCGCGACCCAGAACGCGATGAACTCGCGGGCGTCGATGTCACCGCGGAAGACCGGCTGCACGTCCGCGGCGAGCGCGGTGTAGCCCGCGTACTCCATGCCGACGTCGTACTGGTCGCTGTAGAAGTAGGGCACGTCGTCGTAGACGACGTCGTGCCCGAGCATGGCCTTCGCCGCGGTGCGGCCCCCGCCGATCGCGTTCGCCCAGTGCTCGCTGCGCAGGCGGCGGCCGAGCACGGGGTGGATCGCGTTGGCGACGTCCCCCGCCGCGTAGACGAGCGGGTTCGAGGTCGCGAGCGAGGCGGAGGCGAGGATGCCGTTGTTCACCGCCAAGCCCGCGTCTTCGGCGATCTCGGTGTTCGGGGCGGCGCCGTGGCCGACGATGACGAGGTCGGCGGGGATGACCTCGCCGTCCTGGTCGGTCGCGACGCCCGTGACCTGCCCGTCGGCGGTGAGGATCTCGCGGACCTCGCGCTGCAGGCGGAACTGCACACCCTTGTCGCGATGCAGCTTGCCGTAGATCGCTCCGAGCTCGGGGCCGACCGCGCTCGACAGCGGCAGCGCACCGCGCGCGACGACCGTGACGTCGTTGCCATAGCCCCGCGCCACGGCCGCGGTCTCCATGCCGATCCATCCGGAGCCGAGCACGACCACGCGCTTGCCGCCCCCGGCCAGGGCGTCCCGCAGGTCCTCGCTGTCATCGAGCGTGCGCAGATAGTGGACGCCGGATGCCTCGGCGCCGGGCACCTGTGCGCGACGCGGCTTCGCGCCCGTCGCGATGAGCGCCTTGTCGAAGGCCACCGACGAGGTCTCGTCGAGCACGACCTTGCGGTCGACGAGGTCGAGCTCGACGGCGAGCGTGCCGGTCAGCACGTGCACGCCGTGCTCGGTGTACCAGTCCCACGGGTGGACGTACGTCTCGAGCGGCTCCTTGGCGGGGTCGCTCAGATACTCCTTCGAGAGCGGCGGCCGCAGGTACGGCAGGTGGCGTTCGGCACCGATCACCATCACGTCGCCGTCATAGCCCTCAGCCCGCAGCGTCTCCGCCGCGGTGGCCGCGGCGAGGCCGCCCCCGATGATCACGAAGCGACGAGTCGTCATGCCCCGAGCCTATTCCGCGGGCCGCATAAGCCGCGTTCAAAATTCTCCCTGTCGGATTCCAGGAAACAGTCAGATACTGGACGCATGAACGCAGGACCTCGAATTCTCATCGTCGACGACGAGCCGAACATCCGTGATCTGCTGACCACCAGCCTCCGTTTCGCAGGTTTCGCCGTCCGTGCTGTCGCCAACGGCGCTCAGGCCATCTCCGCGGTTCTCGAAGAAGAGCCCGACCTCATCATCCTCGACGTGATGCTGCCCGACATGAACGGCTTCGGCGTCACGAAGCGTCTGCGCGGCGCGGGCTACACGGCCCCCATCCTCTTCCTCACCGCGAAGGACGACACCGAGGACAAGATCACCGGCCTCACGGTCGGCGGCGACGACTACGTCACCAAGCCGTTCAGCCTCGACGAGATCGTCGCGCGCATCAAGGCGATCCTGCGCCGCACCATGCAGGCCGACGACGACGCGATCATCCGCGCCGGCGAGCTCACCATGGACCAGGACACGCACGAGGTGTTCGTGGGCGACACCCCCATCGAGCTCTCC
>WQZN01000020.1 GCA_009780695.1 Microbacteriaceae bacterium | reverse complement strand
TGAACGGGATGTGCCCGCTGCGTTGCGTCCCCTTGCCCAGCCCGACGAGCTCGGTGACATCCTCCCTGGCGCCCTTCAGCGTGATGCCGTGGGCCTCCAGAATGCGGTAGGCGACGCCAGCAGGCTCGCCGAGCAGGCCGAGCAGGATGTGCTCGGTCCCGATGTAGTTGTGGTTGAGCATCTTGGCCTCTTCCTGAGCCAAGACGACGACCCGGCGGGCCCGGTCCGTGAACCTCTCGAACATGTGTCACCTCTCGTCGATACTTCGAGAGTAACGACGGGGTGGGGCGGAGGATGCCCCTGTTCGCCCCAGGCGTGATCGGGACTCCTCGGCCTCCATTCGCTGCGCTCAGTCGACCAGCGGAGGCGCCTACTTCTTCTTGCCCACGGGCGCCAGGTAGAAGTGGGTGTCCTGCGCGGTGAACTGGATCGTCACATTGCGGTCGAGGTTCCGCGGCGTCTCGAAGACGGTCGTGTACGGGGTGTAGCCGTCGCCGCAGTCGGCCGCCGCCTTCGCGAGCTTCATCGTGATCTCATCAGGTGCGGTCACGGTGTAGCCGGTCGCATACGGCGGGCACTTCGTCGAGCCGTAGAGGGTGACGGCGAACTCGCTGCCGTCCTTCTTCATCCACGCCGCCCAGGGGGCGCCGCCCGCGCTCGCGGCCGAGGCCTGGATGCCCTTGGGCTCGCCCTTGTACGACGTCTGCGGGTCGGGCGAGACGGCAGCCTGACCGCAGCCCGCGAGCAGAACCGTCACGACCGCTGCGGTCGCGCAGGCGGACACGAGACGGCGGCGGGGGGCGGGCATGGCAGCGATTGTACGGGCCGCTTCCTCTCCGTTCGCCGTAGGCTCGGCGCCGTGAGCAATCTCGAGCGCGACCCCGCCGAGACCGTCGCGGACTGCACCGCCGCAGGGGACTCGGCCGCCCCCATGCTCGTGCTCGAACCACGCGAGGTCCCGCTCGGCGGCCCCCGCGCGATGTCGGTGCAGCGCACCCTGCCGCAGCGCGCCCGCTCGACCATCGGCGCCTGGTGCTTCCTCGACCACTACGGCCCCGACGACGTGTCGCTGACGGGCGGGATGTCGGTGCCGCCGCACCCCCACATTGGCCTGCAGACCGTCTCGTGGCTGTTCCGCGGCGAGATCCGGCATCGCGACTCGGTGGGCTCTGACGCGCTCGTGCGCCCCGGCGAGCTCAACCTCATGACGGCGGGCCACGGCATCTCGCACACCGAGTACTCGACATCCGCCACCACCGTCCCGCACGGCGTGCAGCTCTGGCTCATGCTGCCCGGCGAACAGCGCGACCGGCCGCCCTCATTCGAGCACAGCGCCCCGACGCCGTTCCCGCTGCGGGCGGATGCCGGCGCCGCCGTGCGCACGCACGTGTTCATCGGCGCGCTCGTCGGGCACCCCGAGCACGCCGCCGTCACCGACACCCACAGCGCGCTGCTCGGCGCCCAGCTCGAGCTGCCCGCCGGGGCATCCGTCGAACTCGACCTCGACCCCGCGTTCGAGCACGGGCTGCTGCTCGATCACGGTGCGCTCGCCGTCGACGGGGCCGCGCTGCCGCCGCGGCACCTCGGCTATCTCGAGCCCGGGCGCACGCGCGTGCGGCTGGAGGCGGCGGAGGACGCGCTCGTCGTGCTGCTCGGCGGCGTGCCCCTGGGCGAGCCGATCGTCATGTGGTGGAACTTCGTCGGGCGCACCCATGAGGACATCGTGGAGGCGCGCACCGACTGGATGGCGCAGGCCATCGCCGGCCCGCGCCCCGCCGAAGGCCGCTTCGGCTTCGTGCCCGAGACCGACGGCGAGGCGCCGCTGCCGGCGCCGGTGCTGCCGACGGTGCGCCTCAAGCCGCGGGAGTAGCCCCCGCGGCGATCCAGCGGTGCGAAATGTCCGATGGATGCCCCACGAGCGTGCATCTCGCACCGCCGGAACTCCCAGCGCTCAGCCCGATACCCTTGTCCCCATGCGCAAGGTCCTCGTCACCGGCGGCGCCGGGTTCATCGGCTCGAACTTCGTCCACTACCTGATCGAGAACACCGACGACCACGTCACGGTGCTCGACAAGCTGACCTACGCCGGCAATCTGGCGAGCCTCGAGGGGCTGCCCGCTGACCGCTTCGCCTTCGTCAAGGGCGACATCGCCGACGCCGCGGTCGTCGACCCGCTCGTCGCGGCATCCGACCTCGTCGTGCACTACGCCGCCGAGAGCCACAACGACAACTCGCTGCACGACCCGCGCCCCTTCGTCGACACGAACCTCATCGGCACCTTCACGCTGCTCGAGGCGGTGCGCAAGCACGGGGTGCGCTACCACCACATCTCGACCGACGAGGTCTACGGCGACCTCGAGCTCGACGACCCGCAGCGCTTCACCGAGCACACCCCGTACAACCCGAGCTCGCCCTACTCGAGCACCAAGGCCGGCAGCGACCTGCTCGTGCGCGCGTGGGTGCGCAGCTTCGGCGTGCAGGCGACGATCTCGAACTGCTCGAACAACTACGGGCCCTATCAGCACGTCGAGAAGTTCATCCCGCGCCAGATCACCAACGTCCTGACGGGCGAGCGCCCCAAGCTCTACGGCGCCGGCCTCAACGTGCGCGACTGGATCCACGCCGACGACCACTCGAGCGCGGTGCTCACGATCGTCGAGAAGGGCGTGATCGGCGAGACCTACCTGATCGGCGCCGACGGCGAGAAGGACAACAAGTCGGTCGTCGAGCTCATCCTGCGGCTCACGGGCAACGAGCCCGACGCCTACGACCACGTCGTCGACCGCCCCGGCCACGACCTGCGCTACGCGATCGACTCGACCAAGCTGCGCACCGAGCTCGGCTGGGCGCCGAGGTACCGGGACTTCGAGGCCGGCCTCGCCGCCACGATCGACTGGTACCGCGCCAACGAGGCGTGGTGGATGCCCCAGAAGGCCGCGACCGAGGCGAAGTACGTCGCCCAGGGTCAGTAGCCCGCCTCGGCGACGCACCCCGGACGAGACATCCCGCCCGATTAGACTCGCGTTCTGATGAGCGACTCGAAGCGCCCCGCACTGCGCGAAAGCCCGATTCCCGGCCTGTTCGTCGTCGACCTCGACCTGCGCGGCGACAACCGCGGCTGGTTCAAGGAGAACTGGCAGCGCGAGAAGATGCTGCCGATCGGGCTGCCCGACTTCGGCCCCGTGCAGAACAACGTGTCGTTCAACGACGAGGTCGGCACGACGCGCGGCATCCACGCCGAGCCGTGGGACAAGTTCGTCTCGGTGGTGCACGGCAAGGTCTTCGGCGCCTGGGTCGACCTGCGCGAGGGCGACTCCTTCGGCACCGTCTTCACCGCTTCGATCGATCCGTCGGTCGCGGTCTTCGTGCCGCGCGGCGTCGGCAACGCCTACCAGACGCTCGAACCGGACACCGTCTACTCCTACCTCGTCAACGACCACTGGTCGCCCGACGCCGGCGCGAAGTACACCTTCCTGAACCTCGCCGACGAGACCGCGGCGATCGCGTGGCCGATCCCGCTCGAGCAGGCGGTGCTGTCCGAGAAGGACAGGGCGCACCCGCGGCTCGCGGAGGTCTCGCCCATGGCCCCGCGCAAGACCCTCGTGCTCGGCGCGAGCGGTCAGCTGGGCCGCGCGCTGCGCGAGGTCTTCCCCGCGGCCGAGTTCGCCGGCCGCGACGAGCTCGACATCGCCTCGCCCGGCTTCGAGTCGGCGCGCGCGTGGCGCGACTACGGCGTGATCGTCAACGCGGCCGCGTACACGGCGGTCGACCTCGCCGAGACGCCGGAGGGGCGGGCGGATGCCTGGGCCGCCAACGTCTCGGGCGTCGCCGCCCTCGCCCGCGTCGCCACGGCGAACGGCGTGACCCTCGTGCACGTCTCGACCGACTACGTGTTCGACGGCACGGCCGCCGCCCACCCCGAGGACGAGCCGTTCAGCCCGCTCGGCGTCTACGGCCAGACCAAGGCCGCGGGCGACGCGATCGTCGCCACGGTGCCGCGCCACTACATCGTGCGCACGAGCTGGGTCATCGGCGACGGCAGCAACTTCGTGCGCACCATGGCGGGCCTCGCCGAGCGCGGCGTCGCTCCGAGCGTGGTCGACGACCAGGTCGGGCGGCTCAGCTTCACGGTCGACATCGCCGCGGGCATCCGTCACCTCCTCGACACGGCCGCGCCGTTCGGCGTCTACAACCTGACGGGCTCGGGCGAGCCCGCGAGCTGGGCCGCGATCGCGCAGCGCGTCTTCGCGCTCACCGGTCACGACCCCGCGGCCGTGACCGGGGTGAGCACCGCGGAGTACTTCTCGGGCAAGCCGGCCGCGCCGCGCCCGCTGAACAGCGTGCTGCCCCTCGACAAGATCGAGGCCACGGGCTTCACCCCGCGCGACCACCTCGTCGCGCTCGAGGACTATCTGAGCAACGCCTAACGGGATAAGGGGATCTTTCGTGCGTATCACGGTCATCGGCTGCGGCTATCTCGGCGCCGTGCACGCCGCGTGCATGGCGGAACTCGGCCACGAGGTGCTCGGCATCGACGTCGACCGGGCCAAGGTCGGACTGCTCGCCGCCGGTCGTGCGCCGTTCTACGAGCCGGGGCTGCCCGAGCTGCTGACCTCGGCGGGCGCCACCGGCCGCCTCGAGTTCACGACCGACATCACACGCGCGGCCGACGCCGATGTGCACTTCATCGCGGTCGGCACCCCGCAGAAGAAGGGCGAGTACGCGGCCGATCTGAGCTATGTCGACGCCGCCGTGACCGCGCTCGCCCCGCACCTCAAGCCGGGCGCGCTCGTCGTCGGCAAGTCGACGGTGCCGGTCGGCACCGCCCGTCGCCTCGCCGGCATCGTGAAGGCGGCGCAGCCCGAGGCCGAGCTCGCATGGAACCCCGAGTTCCTGCGCGAGGGCTTCGCCGTCGAGGACACGCTGCGCCCCGACCGCATCGTCTACGGCGTGGCCGAGGGCGCCGGCGGCGAGCGCGCGAAGACCCAGCTCGACGCGGTCTACGCCACGGCCCTCGGCAACGAGACCCCGCTCGTCGTGACCGGCTACGAGACCGCCGAGCTCGTGAAGGTCTCGGCCAACGCCTTCCTCGCGACCAAGATCTCGTTCATCAACGCGATCGCCGAGATCGCCGATGTGACGGGGGCGGATGTCACGAAGATCGCCGACGCGATCGGCTACGACGCGCGCATCGGGCGGCGCTTCCTCAACGCCGGCCTGGGCTTCGGCGGCGGATGCCTGCCGAAGGACATCCGCGCCTTCCAGGCCCGCGCGGGCGAGCTGGGCGCCGACCAGGCGCTCACGTTCCTGCGCGAGGTCGACCAGATCAACATGCGCCGCCGGGTGC
Source organism: Microbacteriaceae bacterium (assembly GCA_009780695.1). Classification (GTDB taxonomy): domain Bacteria; phylum Actinomycetota; class Actinomycetes; order Actinomycetales; family Microbacteriaceae; genus Gryllotalpicola. The sequence goes on along the minus strand of WQZN01000020.1, from coordinate 32,611 downwards.
GCGCCGTCGACCTGACGCGCGAGCTGCTCGACGGCTCGCTGCTCGGCAAGAAGGTCGCCGTGCTCGGCCTCGCGTTCAAGCCCGAGTCCGACGACGTGCGCGACTCGCCCTCGCTCGACGTCGCCTCCCAGCTGCGCGCACAGGGCGCCCGCGTCGTCGCCTACGACCCCCAGGCCGTGGAGAACGCGAAGCGCCTGCGCCCCGAGCTCGACTACGCGGCGTCGTCCGCGGAGGCCGCGGCCGACGCCGACGCCGTCGTCCTGCTCACGGAATGGAAGGAGTTCCGCGAGCTCGACCCGGCCGCCTTCGGCGCGGTCGTCGGCGAGCAGAGGATCCTCGACGGCCGCAACTGCCTCGACCCCGAACAGTGGCGCGCGGCCGGCTGGCGCTATCGCGCGCTCGGCCGCCCGTAGCGGCCCGTCCGTCCCCCACCAGGAAGCAGAAACACATGCGCGGCATCATCCTCGCCGGCGGCTCGGGCAGCCGCCTGTGGCCGATCACCAAGGGCATCTCGAAGCAGCTGATGCCGATCTACGACAAGCCGATGGTCTACTACCCGCTGTCGACGCTCATGATGGCGGGCATCAACGAGGTGCTGATCATCACGACCCCCGAGTACAACGCGCAGTTCCGCGCGCTGCTCGGCGACGGCTCGCAGCTCGGCATCCGCCTCGAGTACGCGGTGCAGCCCTCGCCCGACGGCCTCGCGCAGGCGTTCATCATCGGCGAGGAGTTCATCGGCGACGAGTCGGTCGCGCTCGTGCTCGGCGACAACATCTTCCACGGCGCGGGCCTCGGCAGCTCGCTGCGCGGGCATACCGAGATCGACGGCGGCCTGATCTTCGCCTACGAGGTGAGCGACCCCGAGCGCTACGGCGTGGTCGAGTTCGACGATGACTTCACGGCGCTCTCCATCGAGGAGAAGCCGACCGCGCCGAAGTCGAACTATGCGGTGCCCGGTCTGTACTTCTACGACAACTCGGTCGTCGAGATCGCGAAGACCATCGAGCCGAGCGCGCGCGGCGAGCTCGAGATCTCGACGGTCAACGAGCGCTACCTCGAGGCGGGCAAGCTGCAGGTGCAGGTGCTGCGCCGCGGCACCGCATGGCTCGACACGGGCACGTTCGAGTCGATGATGCAGGCATCCGAGTACGTCAAGGTCATCGAGGACCGCCAGGGCTTCAAGGTCGGCTGCATCGAGGAGATCGCGTGGCGGGCGGGCTGGATCACGCTCGACCAGCTCGAGGCGCTCGCGCAGCCGCTGCGCAAGAGCGGCTACGGCCAGTACATCCAGCGGCTCGTCGCAACCGGGCGCCGGGGGGCTACTGCAGCGCGCTCGTGAGCCGAGCCAGGTTGTCGGCGATCTGCGAGCGGACGGGCTGCTGGGCCCACTCCTCCTTCGTCAGCTGCCGGGAGTGCTCGCGATAGCTCTGCTCGACCTCGCGCAGCTCGTCGACGAAGTGCTTGCCGCGCACCATGAGCGAGATCTCGCAGTTGAGCTGGAACGAGCGGATGTCCATGTTCGACGACCCGACGACGGCGACCTCGTCGTCGATCGTGAAGTGCTTGGCGTGCAGGATGACGGGCGCACGGTACATCCAGATGATCACGCCCGCCTCGAGCAGCTGCTCGTAGTACGACCGCTGCGCGTGGTACACGAGCCACTGGTCCGCGATCTCGGAGACGAACAGCTCGACGTGCACCCCGCGCTCGATCGCGGTCATGATCGCCGCGAGGATCGACTCGTCGGGCACGAAGTAGGGGCTCGTGATGATGATCCGCTCCTGCGCGTAGTACAGCAGGGCGAGGAAGAGCCGCAGGTTGTTCTCGTGCGGGAAGCCGGGGCCGCTCGGCACGAGCTGGCAGTCGATCTCCTCACGGGGCGGGGCGAGGAAGACCGGCTCGACGGCGCTCGCCTCGCGGGCGAGCAGCTCATCGGTCTCGACGTACCAGTCGGTGATGAAGATGGCGTTGAGGCCCGCGACGGCCGGCCCCTCGAGCCGCAGCACGAGCTCCTTCCAGACCAGGCAGCGGCGCTCGTTGCTCCGCTTGTTGTAGCCGGGGTCGATCACGTTCTGCGAGCCCATGAACCCGACCTCCCCGTCGACGACGACGAGCTTGCGGTGGTTGCGCAGATCGGGGCGCTGGTACTGGCCGCGCAGGGGCCGGATCGGGAGCATCAGCTGCCACTGAGCGCCCATGGCATCCAGTCGCCGCAGGGTGTTGCGGTAGCCCCGCGTGCGCAGGTTCGCGACGTGGTCGAGCAGCACGCGCACGATCACGCCGCGCCGCACCGCGCGCTCGAGCGCATCGAAGAAGGGCTCGGTCATCGAGTCGAGGGCGAAGATGTAGAACTCGACGTGCACGAAGCGCTCGGCGCGGTCGACGGCGTGGATCATCTCCACGAAGCTCTGCTGGTACTCGGTGATGATCTGCGCCGAGCTGCCGCCCACGAGCGGCATCGAGCCGAGGTTGCGGTTGAGCCTGACGACCTGTTCGAACCAGCCGGGCCAGGCACGGTCGCGGCGCACCCGCTCCATGCCCTCCGTCTGGTCGACGATGAACTGGTTGATCTGCGCCTGCTTGTCGCGGCGGTTCTTGGGCAGCTTGTACGAGCCGATGAGCAGGAAGACGAGCGCCCCGACATACGGGATGAAGTTGATCGCCAGCAGCCACGCGGTCGCGCTCTGCGGGCGGCGGTTGCGCGGCACGACGATGATCGCGATGACGCGGATCACGAAGTCGATGAGCAGACCCAGGATGATGATCGCGGATGTCAGGAATCCAGCGTTCATTGCCCTCCGAAGATCGGCTGCGCCGACCGGGGCCGGCTAGTTCTTGGCGGGCAGGCCGCGCTTGGCCCGCTCCTCAGCCTCAATCTTGGCGTATGCCTTGCGCTCGGTGCGATCGGCGCGCACGATCGCCGCCATCACCCACCAGAACACGAGGCCGACCAGCACAGTGGGGGCGAGCGCCCAAATGATCCCAAGCCACGCGTTCATGTCGTGATCACACTATCCGCGTGAGGGTGGGGGGTAGCTGTGTGCGGGGCGGGTGCGCGCTGCGATCTGTGGGTCAACTCGCGGCGAGGCGAATGCCCGAGGCCGCGAGGTCGGCGCGCAGCTGCGCCAGCCACTCGACGCCGAGCCGTCGGCCGCCCGGATGTCCGTCCTCCCGATCCCACCGCCATGAGGTCATGATCGCGAGCACGAGCAGCCGGCAGCGCAGCAGCAGCTCGGCATCCGCCCCCGGGTACCGCGTCCACACCGCCTCAGGTGCGTGCGCGAGGTCGAACTCGACCGGGCCGACGCAGCACGTCTCCAGGTCGATGAAGAGCGGCCCGGCATCCGTCGCCAGCACGTTCCCCGGGTGGGGCTCGCCGTGCAGCAGCTGCTCCCGGCCGCTCGCGTGCACCTCGGCGCCGAGCTGCGCCAGCACGCCGTCGAGCAGCGCGCGATCACGCGGCGCCAGGTCCGGCGAGCGCGCGGGGTCCGTGACGATGGCGCGGGCCGCTGCGACGCGGTCCAGGAAGTGCGGGGCGTCGACCCGCAGGCCGCGCATCCCGTGATGCAGTCGCGCGAGCGCGGCGGCGTAGTCGGCCGGGTCGAGCGGCCGCCCGCCCGGCGCCGCATGCTCCCAGAGCGTCATGACGAAGCCGTCGCGCTCGTGGGCGCGCGCCTCGACCCGGGGGTCGAGCCGCACGATCGGGCTTCCGGATGCCGCGAGCGCCCGCGCCGCCGCGAGCTCCAACGGCGCGACGTGCTCGCCGTGCCGAGCCACCCGCGCCACGAGGTCGGCGGGCAGCACCCGCAGGATCACCTTGTTCGAGTCGCTGAGGACGAGCGCCTCGTCGGCGACCAGGCCGTGCTCGCGCACCAGCCCGAGCGCGGCGGCGCAGGCGCGGTCGGTCTCCTCCGCCAGCATCCGTCATCTCCTCGGAATCGAAGACGCGCCGCGATGCGAAGCCGGCCTGACACAGTGGCCGGCCCCGCACCGCGGCGCGAGCGTGTTCACCGCGACTTGAGCGAGCCCTTGAGGTCGGGCACGTCGGACAGCAGCCGCTTCGTGTAGTCGTTCTGCGGGTTGAAGATGACCTCGTCGGTCGCGCCCTGCTCGACGATCACGCCGTGCTCCATCACGACCACCTCGTCGGCCAGGTAGCACGCCTGACCGATGTCGTGGGTGATGAACAGCACCGTCAGGTCGAGCTCGCTGCGCAGGTCCTGCAGCACGTTCAGCACGTTGACGCGCAACGAGGCGTCCAGCATCGACGTCGCCTCGTCGGCGAGCAGCACCTTCGGGCTCATCATGAGCGCTCGCGCCACCATGACGCGCTGACGCTGGCCGCCCGACATCTGGTGCGGGAACTTCGCCATCGCCTCGTCGGGCTTGAGCCCGACGTAGCCGAGGCAGCGCTCGATGAGCGCGTCGTCGCTCTCGCCCTGGCTGCGGCCCGCGAGGCGGATGCTGCGCCGCAGCATCTGCCCGACCGTGAAGAACTGGTTGAACGAGGCGAAGGGGTCCTGGAAGACCGCCTGCACGTCCGTCCAGTACCTCCGCAGCTCGGAGCCGCGGATGTTCGTCACGTCGCGGCCCTGGTACAGGATCTGACCCGAGGTGACCGGCAGCAGGCGCAGCAGCATCCGCGCCAACGTCGACTTGCCCGAGCCCGACTCGCCGACGACGGCGAGCACCTTGCCCGCGTGGAAGTCGACGCTCACGTCGTCGACCGCGGTCATCTTGCCGCCCGCACCGCCGAACGTCTTCGTGACGTTCTTCGCCTGCAGGATCGGGCTGCCGGGCGTCACCGCACCGGAGGTCGTGGTCGTGCTCATGATGCGAGTCCTTCCAGGGACACGGGGTCGGGCAGCGGGACCGGCTCGTTCGGGTGGTCCTTCGCCCACCAGCACGCCGAGGAGTGCTCGCCCTCGACGACCAGCGGCGGCACCTCGCGCGTGCAGATCTCGGTGGCGAAGGCGCAGCGCGGGTGGAACCGGCAGCCCGAGGGCGGGCTGGCGAGGTTCGGCGGCGATCCGGGGATGCCGGCGACCCGCTTGTGCCGCGTCTCCTCCGTCGGGTCGAGCACCGCGGACACCAGCGCCGAGGTGTACGGATGCCGCGCGCGGTGCACGAGCTCGGCGGTCGGCCCGGTCTCGATGATGCGGCCGGCGTACATGATCGCGATCTGGTCGGTGACCATCGACAGCACCGGCAGGTCGTGCGTGATGAAGATCGCCGCGCCCATGACCTTCTGCTCGACCATCTGCAGCAGCATCTCGATGAGCGCCTTCTGGCTCGACACGTCGAGCGCCGAGGTCGGCTCGTCGGCGATCAGCAGGCGCGGGTTCAGCAGCGTCGAGATCACCGTCACCATGCGCTGCCGCATGCCGCCGGAGAGCTGGTGGGCGTACTGGTCGAGCACGCGCACGGGCATCCCGAGCTGCTTGAGCCGGTCGCGGGCGAGGTCGAGGGCCTCGTCGCGCGAGCGGCTCCTGTCCTGGCCGCGCACGACGTCGACGACGAGGTCGCGGATGCGCAGCGTCGGGCTGATCGAGTTCATCGCGCCCTGCGGCAGCAGCGAGACGTAGTCGCCGCGGAACGCGCGGTGCCGGGCCTCAGCGCCCTTGTCGAGCGTCGACAGGTCGATCGTCCGATCGGCGATCTGGAGCTCGCCGCTCAGCACGTAGAGCGGCGGGTTCGCGATCATCGCCAGCGCGTTGCCGAGCGTCGACTTGCCGCAGCCCGACTCGCCGGCCAGGCCCAGGATCTGCCCTTCGGCGATCTCGAGGCTGACCGCGTCGACCGCGGGCACGTCCTGCCCGGTGTTGGTCGCGTACGAGGCGTTGACGTTCGTCGCGCGCACCAGGATGTTGTCGGAACTCATGCCAGGACCTCCTCAGCGCCGGCTGCGAGACCGGCCGGCTGCGTCTGGAGCTGGGCGGCCGCGGCGGCCCGTCGCTCGGCGGCGGCCTTCATCGCCTTCCGCTTGCCGCGGCGCAGACGCGGGTTGAACAGCTCGTCGAGGCTCGACTGCAGCAGCAGCAGGCCGAAGGAGACGAGGGTCAGGATGATGGTCGGGGGCAGGAACGCCCACCAGGCGCCGGAGCCGACCGCCTGGAATGCGATCGCCCAGTGCAGCTGCACACCGAGCGACACGACATCCGACGGACCGAGTCCCAGCATGGACAGCGACGCCTCCGCGAGGATCGCGCCCGCCACCTGCAGCACGAAGGCCATCACGATGTAGCTCGCGAGGTACGGCAGCACGTCGCGCCAGAGGATGCCCGGCGTGCGGGCCCCCGAGAGCTTCGCGATGTCGATGTGCTCGCGCGTCGCGACCGAGCTCGCCTGGGCTCTCACCGCGCGGGCGGTCCACGGCCACGAGGTGAAACCGATGACCAGGGCGAGGCCCATGATGCCTTTCAGGAACCCGACCGACGTGTTCTGCAGCGAGATCGAGATCAGGATCAGCACGACGATCGCCGGGACGGCGAGCACCACGTTGGTGATGCCCATGAGCAGTTCCTCGAGCCAGCCGCCGACGTAGCCGGCGAGCACGCCGATCGCGACGCCGATCGCGGTGGCGACGAGGCCCGCGACGAGGCCGTTGTAGAGCGAGTTGCGCGCACCGGTCATCAGCACCGAGATCACGTCGTGGCCGAAGTTGTCGGTGCCCAGCAGGTGCGTCGCCGACGGGTTGTCGTAGAGGCCGCCGACCTTCTCGCCCGCCCCGAAGGGGTAGACGAGCGGACCGATGAAGGCCATCAGGATGACGAAGCCGACGAGCGCGGCGGCGACCCAGAACCGTCCGCTGACGTTGAAGCCTCCGCTGCGGCGCCGCTTGGCGCGGCGCGGGTGCGTGGTGAGCCCGGCGAGGACGGAGGTCGCATCGGCGACGTTCGTGTTCCGGGTCTCCGCCTCGAGTTCGCTGAGGGGGTTGATTCCGCTCATGTCAGTTCTCCTTCGTCTTCGCTGCGCGAATCCGCGGGTCGACGATGCCGTAGACGACCTCGACGGCGAAGTTGGCCGCGAGCACCGCGACCGTGATGATCAGCGTGACCGATTGGATGACGGGGTAGTCGTTGGCGCTGATCGCGTTGAACAGCAGCGAGCCCATGCCGGGGTAGTTGAAGACCAGCTCGGTGATCAGGGCGCCGCCGACCATGGTTCCGATGGACAGCGCGAGACCGGTGATCTGCGGCAGCATCGCGTTGTGGAAGATGTAGCCGACGATCTTGCGCTGGCCGATTCCCAGGCCGCGCGAGAAGTTGACGTAGTCGCTGCCGAGCTCGTAGATCGCCATCGAGCGCATGCCGACGGCCTGACCGCCGATCATGACGAGGACGAGCGACAGGAACGGCAGCCAGTAGTACGTCGACGCATCGCTCAGGAAGCCGAAGCTGAAGCTCGGCGTCGTGCCCAGCGAGTAGGCCCCGCCGACGGGGAACAGGCCGAGCTGCAGCGCGAACACGTAGAGCAGGATGATCGACAGGCAGTAGTACGGCATCGACGACAGGAACAGCGCGCTGGTGAACACGCCGCGGTCCCAGCGCCCGCCGCGGAAGGCGGCGACGGCGCCGAGCGCGTTGCCGATGATCCAGCCGATCACGATGCTGGGCAGCTGCAGCGCGAGCGTCCACGGCACCGCCTGGCCGACGAGCTTGTTCACGCTCGTCGGATACGACGCGAAGGACACGCCGAGGTTGCCGTGCGCGAGGTTCTTCAGGTAGATGAGGAACTGCGTCCAGAGCGGCTGGTCGAGGCCGAACTGGTGCATGAAGGCCTCATAGATGGTCTTCTGCTGGCCGGAGCTGATGTTCCCGCCGCGCGCGAGCGACGAGACGATCGTGTCGACCGGGTTGCCGGGGATCAGCCTGGGCAACAGGAAGTTCAGAACGAGCGCGGCCGCGAGAGCGACGACGTACCACACCAGCTTCTTGCCGATGTATCGCCCGAGATCCATGGAAAAACTCCTCCCCGCAGGGGGCTCTCGCGCCGGGGAACGCCCCGGCGCGAGAACCCGTGCGGAATCAGGGAAGCTGAGGTCAGCTTCCGATCTTCTTGAGCTTGTAGATCCAGGTGTTGCCGGCACCGCGGAACATCGGCGGGGCGTAGTTGTTCTTCTCGTCGGGCCAGTTGTAGAAGTTGACCGCGGCGTACTGGTAGAACTCGTCCGGGCGGTACATCAGGGGGATGGACGGGACGTTCTGGCGGTACAGGTCGTCGAGGGCCTGCAGCGCCGTGGTCTTCGACGCGTCATCGGCGGCAGCGGCAGCGGTCTGCAGCATCCCGTCGATCTGGTCGTTCTTGAACCGGCCGTAGTTGTTGAAGGCGGCCTTGCCGATCGGCTGGATGCTGACGTTGCTCATCACGTCGCTGAAGCGCTGCCACGGCGTGGCAGGGCTCGCACCCGCGACATACCAGCAGGCGCAGTCGAACTGGCCGTTCTGCACCTGGGTGGTGCAGTCGGCGGCCTGCGGGAAGTAGGTGACCGCGTCGATGCCGATGGCCTTGAAGTTCTTGGCCACGATCGTCAGGGCCGCGTTCCAGTCCGTCCACCCGGTCGGGGTGATCAGCTTCCACTGGCCCAGCCGCACGCCGCCCTTGGCGTAGATGCCGTCGGAGCCCTTGGTGTAACCGGCATCCTTCAGCGTCTGCTCCGCTTTCGCCGCGTCGTAGGTCCAGCCGTCCGACTGGGCCTTCGCCTTGTCGAGGTACTTCGCCTCCGAACCCGAGGGCATCATCAGCGACGCCACCACCTTGTCCGAGTACCCCGACATGGCCGTTTCGGCGATGGAGGCGGTGTCGATGGCATACGCCATGGCCTTGCGCACGGCGGGGTCGTTGAGACCGGGCTTCGTGGTGTTGATGATGAACATCGGGATCGAGCCGGGCACGTAGTACGGCGACGCCTTCAGGTAGGTGCCGATCGGCTTGCCGTTCTCCCACGTCTTCCAGATCTGCGGGATGAACGTCTGCATGACGTCCATCTGCCCGTTCTGGAACTGCAGGTTGGCATCGTCGTTGGACTTGAAGATCGGGTGGATGACCTTGCTGAACACCGGCGAGCCGCCGTAGAAGGTCTTGCCCCAGTAGCTGTCGTTGCGGGTCAGCACGACCTGGGTCTGGTCCGCCGCCGAGACCGAGAACGGGCCGGAGCCGACCGGCTTCATGGTCTGGTAGGTCGAGAGCTGCGGGTTGCTCTTGATGACCTCCGACCAGATGTGCTGCGGGTAGACGTAGGTCTGGGCGATGTTCTGCAGCACGACGGCGGTGTTCTTGCGGGTGGTGTTGACGTTCACGACGGCGGTGGTGGCGTCGGGGGTCTCGATGCTGTCGATGTCCGTCCACAGGCCGGCGATCGAGTTCGTCGGGTCGAGCTTGCCGAGCTGGTAGGTGTAGGCGAAGTCGGCCGAGGTGAGGGGCTGACCGTCGCTCCACTTCGCGCCGTCCTGGAAGGTCAGGGTGACCTTGAGGCCGTCGACCTTGTAGGACTTGGCGAGGCCGGGCAGCAGCTCACCGGTGACGATGTTGAAGCGCAGCGGCGTCTCGTACAGGTACTGGGCCACGTTGCCCTGCGCCGGCCACGCCGCCGACGGCGAGAAGGGGTTGAAGTTGGCTGCCGGGCCCCACTGGAATCCACCGATGAACAGCGTGTCGGCCGCAGTGCCGGAACGGCCGTTGCCCTTCTTGCCGTTGTTGCCGATGCCGAGCGCGGAGCCGCCGCTCCCCCCACTGCCGCTGTTCGTGCTCTTGCCGCAGGCGGCAAGCGTGACGCTGATCGCGGCAGCACCCGCGATCGCGAGGAACCCGCGCCGCGAGGCGGGGGCTCCGAACGGATTGATTGACGTCATTGTCTCTTTCTCCTGTGTTGGTGTTCGGTCGGAATGTGCGATAACGCTCACGGTGCGACGGGTGCGACTCCGGGGGTCTCTCGGGTGCGGTCGTTGACCATCCGCAGCGCCGGGTGAGCGAGCAGCTGGTGGTCGGGCTCGCCGAGGTTCTCGACGAGGAAGGTGTGGTGCTCGCCGGGGAACAGGTCCACCATCGCGGTGTCGGCCTCGGCGCGTTCGCCGAGGCGGTCGGCGAACAGGCAGATCGAGCGCAGGAAGCTGCGGGCGGTCACCGTCACCCGGCCGCCCTCCCCCAGCTGGACCTCGAACTCGGCGGCGGGCAGCTCGGCGTCCTTGTCCTCGGCGAGCAGCCGCACGGCCCGCTCCGCGCCCGGCGCGGTGGCGACGAGCGCGAGGCCCGCGGTGGGCCGCGTCGGCGCGCCGAGCGCGCCGAGGTCGAGCCGGACGGCCGCGCGCGCATCGACGGCGAAGTCCTGCGCGACGGATGCCACGACCGTGCCGTCCAGCTGACGCAGCTCGGCGGCCACGGTGCCGACCCAGGCATCCTGCCCGTCATTGACGAGCACGACCTGCCAGCCCGTCTCGCCCGTCGGCTGGATCGTCAGCAGGCGATCGGCGTAGACCGAGCGCAGGGCGTGCCAGAGCGGCTTGCGGCGGGCGACCGGATGCCCGGCGGAGTCCCGCCCGAGGTCGAGCGCCGACCACGAGCTCGTCGGCCAGCAGTCGTTGAGCTGCCACACGACCGTGCCCATGCACCGGCCGCGCATCGAGCGCCACCACTCGATGCCGAACCGCACGGCGCGCGCCTGGTTCAGCTGGGTGAGGAACAGCCAGTCGTCGAAGCCCTCGGGGCCCGGTGCCGGCTGGTCCAGGTGCTCGGCGAGGCCGCGCTCGAGCTTGAGCATGCCGTCCTGCGCCTTCTCATGGGCGGCGACGGTCGCCGACTCGGCGAAGCGCTCGTCGGCGGGCAGCACGGCGTCCCACGTGGCCCAGGTCGCCGGGCCCTGGAAGCCGAACTCGGCCACGAAGCGCGGGGAGTACTGCGAGTAGTGCGTGTAGTCGTCGTTGTTCCAGACGTCCCACACGTGCACGGTGCCGTAGTTGGGGTTGTTGGGGTGGATCGACAGGTGCCCCGACGCCGGGCTGCCGAACCAGTAGGGGCGGCTCGGGTCGAGCTCGGCGATGATCTCGGGGAACAGGCGGTAGTAGTAGTCCGCGCCCCAGCCGCGGCCGGCCAGCTCATCGATCCAGCCCCAGGTCTCGAAGCCCCAGAGGTTCTCGTTGCAGCCGTTCCACATGATGAGCGAGGGGTGCGCCGAGAGGCGCACGACGTTCTCGCGCACCTCAGCCTCGAGCTCGGAGCGGATCGGCTCGACCTCGGGGTAGGCGGCGCAGGCGAGCAGGATGTCCTGCCAGACCATCACGCCGAGCTCGTCGCACGCCGCGAAGAACGCGTCGTCCTCGTAGATTCCGCCGCCCCACACCCGCAGCAGGTCGATGTTCGCGTCGCGCGCCTGGCCGATCCGCTCGCGGTAGCGCACGGGCGTCACGCGCGGCAGGAAGCAGTCGTCGGGGATCCAGTTCGCGCCGCGCGCGAAGACCTCGACGCCGTTGACCGCGATCGCGAAGCGCGCGCCGCCGCCGTTCTCGTCCGGCGTGGTGTCGAGCGCGACGCTGCGGAACCCGACGCGCCGGTGCAGTGTGTCGAGCACGGCGGTGTCGTTGTGCAGCACGATCTCGACGTCGTAGAGCGGCTGCTCGCCGAGCGAGTGCGGCCACCAGGCATCCACCTCGCTCAGCACGAGCTGCTCCCGGATGCCGTCCTCCGCCGGGAACCCGGCTTCGGCGACCAGGCCCTGCGCGCCGCTCACGCGGACCGTGACGCCCGCGAAGCGCAGCTCGCCGTCGAGGTCGAGCGCGACGTCGAGCACGCCGTCGAAGCCGCCCGCCTCGCGCGGCCGGGTCGTGGCGAGCACGGTGGCCGAGGCCACGTGCGCCGCGTTCCAGGACTCGAGGCCGATCGCCTTCCAGATGCCGGCCGTGATGAGCGCGGGGCCCCAGTCCCAGCCGAAGTTGCACGCCATCTTGCGGATCAGATTGAAGGGGTGCTTCTCGACGTGCGGGTACGCGCCGATGCTCTCCTCCAGCTCGTGCATGTGGGCGAGTGCCGGCGCGAAGGTGATCTCGAGCGTGTTGTCGCCGGCGTGCAGCATGCTGCCGACCGCGAAGCGGTAGCTGCGGTGCTGGTTCGCGGTGCGCGCGACCTCCTGCCCGTTCAGCACGACCGTCGCGAGCGTGTCGAGCCCGTCGCAGACGAGCTCGGTGCGGTCGGCCGTGAGCTCGGGGGCGCCGTCGGCGAGCGTGAAGTGCGTGGTGTAGGTCCAGCTCTGATCGCCGACCCAGGTCTGCTCGGCCTCGTTCCGCCCGAGGTACGGGTCGGGGATCAGGCCGGCCTCGAGCAGGTCGAGGTGCACCACCCCGGGGACGGCGGCCGGGATGCCGGCGAGCAGCGCCGTGCGCACCGCTTCGGGGGCGGCGGTCGCCGCCTCGCCCTCGCCCAGGCGCACCGTCCACGCCGTGCCGCCGAGGTCCGTCCTGGTCGTCATCGGGCGCCACCCGCGCAGCCGGTGGCCGGTGCAGTGGACGCGGGGACGTGGGGGGTCGACGATGACATGACACTCCTGTGCGGGAACAACGCTGTTCTGCCAGACGCCCGTCGGGCGAATGTTGACCGCGACTCTATGTCACGCTTTTGACGGCAGTCAAGCAAAAGTGAAGACGTGGTCGGGAATAGATCGAACAGCCGAATCGACCTTCCGACGGCGCCCGATCCGTTGCATGGCGCGCTCGAGCCTCCGGGCACGCGGCGCCGGGTCGGATGACCCCGCCGCGTGCCCGGAGGCTCGTGCTCTCGGGCGCCGGAAGGCGGTTCAGGCGCCCAGCGTGGCCTCGCTCGGCGACCAGTCCTCGGGCAGCGCCGGCGTCGGGACGAAGGTGCTCGCCACCTCGACCCATTCGCCTCGCTCGGCGGCCTCGATGGTCGAGACCATCACGTCGAGCGCGTGGAAGGCCTGCTCGCCGGACGCCCGCTCGGGCACCCCGGCGCGGATGGCCCGCGCGAGCTCCACGACGCCCGTGCCGCGGGCGGCGTTGTTGCCCTCGGTCGTGATCGTCTCGGTCGTGCCGTCGCCCTTGTGCAGCACGAGGTCGCCCACGAACATGTTCGGGTCGTTCACCTCGAGGGCGCCGTCGACACCCGTCACCTCGAACAGCGTGCGGCGGATCTGCGAGTCGAAGCTGAAGATGCTCTGCGACGTCTGGCCGCTCTCGAACTCGAAGACCGCGGTCACATGGGTCGGAACCGTGACCTCGAAGGTCTCCCCCGCACGCGGACCCGAGCCGATGGTGCGCACCGGCTTGGCCTTCGAGGCGACCGCGGCTACCTTCTTGACCGGCCCGAACAGCTGGATGAGCGTGGTCACGTAGTACGGCCCCACGTCGAACAGCGGGCCGGCGCCCTCCTGGAACAGGAAGTCGGGGCCGGGATGCCACGACTCGGGCCCCGGCTGCTGCATCAGCGTCAGCGCCGTCTGGGGCACCCCGATCGCGCCGGACTCGAGCAGTCGACGCGTGGTCTGGATGCCGGCGCCGAGGAACGTGTCCGGAGCGGTGGCGACGCGCAGGCCCGCGGCGTGCGCGGCATCCAGCAGGGCCCGCCCGCTCTCGCGGTCGAGCGCGATCGGCTTCTCCGTCCAGACGTGCTTGCCCGCGGCGATCACCTGGTGGGCGACCTCGGCGTGCACCTTCGGCACCGTCAGGTTCACGACGATCTCGATCTCGGGGTCGGCGAGCAGCTGCTCGACCGTGCCGAAGCCGGGCACGCCGAACGCCTGGGCCTGGAACTGCGCCCGGTCCAGATCGATGTCGGCGATGAACCGCACCTCGACGTCGGGGAACGACGTGAGGTTGGTCAGGTACTGCGTCGAGATGTTGCCCGCGCCGATCACGCCGACGCCGACGCGCCCCGTGCCACTCATGCGAGGCCCTCGGCCTTCAGGAAGGCGACCGAGTCGGCAACGGCCTGGAAGCGGTCGCCGCGCGAGTCGTCGAGCTCGATCACGCGCAGCGCCGCGGGCGCCGCGGCGATGATCTCGCGCACCGGCATCCGGCCCGACCCGACGGCGACCTGGTCCTTGTCGTCGTGCGTGATCGCGCCGTCCTTGATGTGCAGCGCGACCACCTTCGAGCCCAGCTCGCCGAGCAGGGCCACGGGGTCGGCGCCGCCGACGGAGACCCAGTAGGTGTCGAGCTCGAGCGAGACCGAGGCCGGCAGCAGCTCGGCGAACAGCTCGTAGGACGAGCGGCCGTCGACCTTCGTCTCGAACTCGAAGGCATGGTTGTGGTAGCCGACCTTCAGGCCGAACTCCGCGGCCTTCTCGGCGGCGGCGGCCAGGTCGTCGACGATCGACTTCACGCCGTCGGCGGTCTGCCACCTCTCGTTGGCGATGTGCGGGTCGATCAGGGTGCGGACGCCGAGTGAGGCCGCCCGCTCGAAGATCGGCTCCTGCTCGAGCGCCACGAAGCGCTCGTGCGCGGTCGGGGTCGTGAGCCCGGCGTCCGCCAGCGCGGCGCCGAGGCCCTCGAGCCCCATGATGTTGAAAGCCTCGACCTGGGTGAACCCCAGGTCGGCCAGCCGGCTCAGCGCACCGGGCAAGTCGGCCTGCAACGCCTCCCGCACCGTGTACAGCTGCACAGAAAGCAGCGAATCGGTCACTGAACTGTCCTCTTCTCCGTTGAAGCGCGATGATGCCGACCACCTGGTCGACATACCAATTCAAAACTCCCTTCTGTCGAACTTCAAGCAAAAGTCGAATGTCTTGTGCCGACTTTCGCCCTTGTAGTTCAATGTGCGCATGTCCGACGACGCGCACAGCCCTCTGGTTCAGGGCGATGCGCGTGGGCTGCTGCGCATGCTGCGCCTCGGGCCGCCGCGCACCCGTGCTCAGATCGCCGAGCTCACCGGCCTCGCGCGCTCGACGGTCTCCAGCCGGCTGGACGGCCTGATCGCCTCGGGGCTCGTCGTCCCGGCCGGCGATGAGCTGTCGAGCGGCGGCCGCCCGCCGGCGCTGCTTGCCTTCAACCCGGCCGCCCGCATCGTGCTCGCGATCGACCTGACCGCGACGCGCGGCGCCGTCGCGGTGACCGACCTCGCCGGCAGCATCCTGCGCACCGAGTCCCGCGAGCTCACGATCGCCGAGGGGCCCGAGCCCGTGCTCGACTGGGCGATCGCCGCCGCGAAGCGGGTGCTCCGGGCGAGCGGCCGCACCCGTGCCGACCTGGTCGGCGTGGGCGTCGGGCTGCCCGGGCCGGTCGAGCACTCGAGCGGCGTGCCGACGAACCCGCCGATCATGCCGGGGTGGAACCTCTTCGACGTGCCCGCCTATCTGCGCCGCCACTTCGACGTGCCGGTGCTCGTCGACAACGACGTCAACATCCTGGCGCTCGGCGAGCACGCCGTGTGCTGGCCCGCCGAGACCGATCTGGTCTTCGTCAAGGTCTCGACCGGCATCGGCGCCGGCATCATCTCGGGCGGCCGGCTGCAGCGCGGCGCCCGCGGCTCGGCCGGCGACATCGGCCACGTCCGCGCACCGCTCGCCCGGAACGCCTCCCCGCTGCCGGGGCGCGACGACGCGGACCTCGAGGCGCTGTCGGGCGGCCCGGCGATCGCGCGCTGGATGTCGGCGAACGGCTCCCCCGCGCAGACCAGTCGCGACGTGCTCGAGGCGGGGCTGCGGGGCGACCCGGTCGCGGTGCAGGGCATCCGGCAGGCCGGCCGCGACCTCGGCGAGGTCGTCGCCACGGTCGTCGACCTGCTGAACCCCTCGGTCGTCGTCATCGGCGGCAGCGTGGCGCGGGCCGGGGAGCATCTGCTCGCCGGCGTGCGCGAGGTCGTCTACGGCCGGTCCACGCCGCTCGCGACCCAGAACCTCAGCATCGTGCACTCGCAGACCGGGTCGACCGGGGGCGTGCGCGGCGCTGCCATCATGGTCATCCAGCGGGTGCTCGACGAAGCGGGAGAAGGCGTATGACAGCGCAGCGGATCATCCTCGACACCGACCTCGCCATGGGCGCGCCGGGCTCCGACATCGACGACGGCTTCGCGCTCGCGCTGGCGCTCGCCGAGCCGGGGCTCACCCTGGACGCCGTGACGACGGTCGACGGGAACACCGACGTACAGACGGCGACCTGGCTCGCGCTCGAGCTGCTCACGCGGCTCGGGCGGCCCGACATCCCCGTGCACCGCGGCGCCGCGGCCGCGCTCACGCGCCCCGCACGCACCCGCGCCCCGCAGGCCGCGATCGCCGAGCGCTACGGCCACCGCGCGCCCGCAGCGGGGCACGCGGCCGTGGAGCTCGCGCAGCGCGTGCTCGCCGAGCCGGGCGAGGTCACGCTGGTGGCGATCGGCCCGCTGACGAACGTCGCGACGGCGCTCGCCCTCGACCCGCGGGTCGCGGCGTCCGCCCGCGAGATCGTCGTGATGGGCGGCATCTTCCTCGGTCAGACGGGGCGGCTCGACATGCCCGGCGAGTTCAACGTGTGGATGGACCCCGAGGCGGCGGATGCCGTGCTGCACAGCGGCGCGCGCCTGCGGTTCGTCGGCCTCGACGTGACCCTCAAGGTGCGCCTCAGCCGCGCGCAGGCCCGCCGGCTCGCCGCCGCGCCGGAGGGCTCGTTCAGCGCCTTCGCCGGTGCCGCCACCGAGGCCTGGATCGACCACCTGCGCGGAGAGTTCCCCGGCGACGCCGACCTCGAGGACTCGTGCGCCCTGCACGACGCCCTCGCCGTCGCGGTCGTCACCCACCCCGAGCTGGTGAGCTGGCGCCCCGCGCACGTGGCCGTCGTCACGGGTGACGGGCCCGCGCGCGGCATGACCGTCACGGACCTGCTCGACGGCCGCACCGCGCCCGAGCCGAACTGCGAGATCGCGGTGGATGTCGACGTCGACGCCTTCCTGTCCTACTTCCTCGAGTCCCTGGGGCGCATATGACCGATTCCGATTCCCGCGGCGAGCTCGTCGGCCTGACCGGCCTCGACCCCGCACTGCTGTCTGCGCTCGTGGACGCGATCGTGCCGGCGGACGACTACCCGTCGGCCACGGCGGCGGGCGGCCTCGAGTTCCTGCGGCGCGTGTTCGCCGCCGGGGAGCAGCCGGTGGAGCGCCTGCACGCCCTCGCGGGCCGCCTCGTGCAGGCCGCGGCGGCGCTCGGGGTCGATCCGGCCGTTGCGACGACGCAGGTGCTCGCCGAGCTCGGCGACGACGAAGACCTGGCCTGGTTCGCCGGGCTCGTCTCGATCGGCTACTACGGCGACCCCGACAGCGGCGGCAACGCCGGCGCCCGCTCGTGGGACATGGTGAGGTGGCGGCGCGGCCCCGAGGGCTGGCCGACGGACTTCCTGCATGAGGAGGACCGCACCGGGCAGGTCGGCTTCGCCGAGGTGGGCGAGCGGTACGACGTCGTGATCATCGGCTCCGGCGCGGGGGGCGGCGCCGCGGCGTCCGTCTTCACCGCGGCCGGCCGCCGCGTGCTCGTCGTCGAGGCCGGCCGCTGGCCCGCGGACGCCGAGCTCGTCGGCGACCACCTGCGCACGCCGCGCGCCGGGTTCGGGTTCCCCCCGACGTCCGGGCCGGACGCCGAGAACCCGCGTGTCGTGCAGATCGCCGGAAGCGCCCTCGCCGTCGGGCCCGCCGACTGGCGCTGGAGCAACAACGCCTCGAGCCTCGGCGGCGGCACGCGCTTCTATGGCGCGCAGGCCTGGCGGTTCACCGGCACCGACTTCCGGATGGCATCCGCCTACGGCGTTCCCGAGGGCAGCGCGCTCGCCGACTGGCCCATCGGCTACGACGACCTCGAGCCCTATTACTCGCGTGCCGAATGGGAGATGGGGGTCGCGGGCAGCACCGTCGGCGACACGAGCGCAATGCACCGCTCGCGCGACTACCCCATGGCACCGCTGCCGGCACCCGGTGCGATCGCGCCGTTGCGCGCCGGCGCCGACCGGCTCGGGATGAGCACGCTCGCCGTGCCGCTGCTCGTGAACTCGACCCCGTACGGCGGCCGGGCCGCGTGCGTCCGCTGTTCCGAATGCGTCGGCTTCGCCTGCCCGATCGGCGCCCGAGCCGGAAGCCACAACACGACGCTCCCCGCGGCGATCGCCACCGGGCTGTGCGAGGTCGTCGTCGAGACCCGCGCGGCCCGCATCGTCACCGAGGCGAGCGGGCGTGCCACCGGCGTCGAGCTGGTGACGGACGCCGCAGCCGGCGTCGCCCGACGCGTCGTCCTCGCCGACGAGATCGTGGTCGCCGCCGGCGCCGTCGAGTCGGCCCGCCTGCTGCTGGCGAGCGCGAACGACGCCGAGCCGAACGGCCTCGGGAACAACGCCGACCAGGTCGGGCGGCACCTGCAGGGCCACGCCTACTTCGGCGCGACCGGCGTCTTCGCCGACGAGGTCGTCGACCTGCTCGGCCCCGGCCCCGCGATCGCGAGCTGCGACTTCCGGCACGGCAACGACGGCATCATCGGCGGCGGCATGATGGCGAACGAGTTCGTCCCCACGCCGTCGAGCAACTATTCGTATCTGTCCGGGCTCGGGATCATCCCGCGGTGGGGCGCCGAGTCGAAGACCGGCATGGCGCGGCTGGTGCGGCGCATCCAGCGCATCGCCGGCCCCGTGCAGGAGGTCACCTCGGCCGAGTCGCGCGTGCGGCTCGAGCCGGGCACCCGCGACCGCCTCGGCCTGCCCGTGGCGCGGCTCTCGGGCTCGCTGCACCCGGAGGACCTGCGCACCCTCGCGTTCATGCGCGAGCGCGCGGCCGAATGGCTCGAGGCCAGCGGTGCGGAGCTCGTCGTGCGCAACCCGCTGCCCGCCCTCGGCGCGGGCCCCAGCGGCGGCCAGCACCAGGCCGGCACGTGCCGCATGGGCGACGACCCCGCGACGTCGGTGGTCGACCCGCTCGGCCGTGTCTGGGGGCACGACAACGTCCGCGTCGCCGACGGCAGCGTGCACGTCACCAACGGTGGGGTGAACCCCGTGCTGTCGATCGTGGCCAACGCGCTGCGCATCGCCGACCTCGCGGTCGCGGGGCGCTGACCCGGGCCCGGGCCGCGGCTCGCGCGCCGCGGCCCGTTACCCGCCGAGCCGGAACCCGCCGTCGCTCGAGACGACCTCGCCGACGATCCAGCGGCCCTCGGGCCCGACGAGGAACGAGATCAGCCGCGCGACGTCGTCGGGGGCGCCGAAGCGGCCGAGCGGCATCGCCGCGCGCAGCTCGTCGAGCATCTCGGGCCGGTCGGTGGTCTCGGCGTCGAGGTAGCCGGTGTTGGTCGGGCCCGGGTTGACCGTGTTGAGCAGGATGCCGCGCGACAGCAGCTCGGCGGCCGCGGTCTGCGTCGCGCCGGCGATCGCACCCTTGCTTGCGACATACGCGAACTCGGGGCGCATCGGGCCGTGCAGCTGACCGCTCGTGAACCAGACGACGCGGCCCGTGGCATCCTCGGCGCCCGACCACACGAAGCGGTCGGCGAAGTGCCGCGTGAGCAGGAAGGTCGCGCGTGCGTTGACGTCCCAGTGCCCGTCGAGCATCTCGGGGGTCGCCTCGAGGATCGACCCGTCCGAGCCCGAGCGGGCGTGGTTGCAGACGAGGATGTCGAGCCGCCCGGTGACGGCCGCGGCGCTCTCGATCAGGGCCGCGGGCGCCGCGGCATCCGCCAGATCCGCAGAGAAGTCGGCCGTCTGCGCGCCGTCGACGAGCGTCGAGCGGATGCCCGCGCGCACCGCCTCGACGTCGGCGCCGCCCCACGGCTGATCGGCGTCGTGCGGCGCGAAGTGGTGCACGACCACATTGGCGCCCGCCGCCGCGAGCCGCCGCGCGACGGCGAAGCCGATGCCCTTGGGGCGCGAGACCCCGGTGACGAGTGCAGTGCGTCCAGCAAGCGGAAAGTCCATGGGGTACATGCTTGTGGAAGTACACGCGCCGCGCGAGACCCCGCGCGCCGCGACGACGCAGAGACGAAAGAGCACAGCCACGCCATCGATCGCCGAATTCCTGTCGACTTGGTCGTTCGACCCGGTGGCCGCCGCCGCCATCGCGGTCGGCGCGGTGCTCTACGGCTGGGGGCTCGTGACTCTGCGCCGCCGCGGCGAGAGCTGGCCGGCCTGGCGCGCCTGGTGCTTCTACCTGCTGGGGCTCGGCTCGTTCGTGTGGATCCAGTTCGGCTTCCTCGGCACATGGTCGCACGACCTGCGCTGGGCGTTCACGACGCGCATCGCGCTGCTCGTCTTCCTCGTGCCGATGATGGTCGCGCTCGGCACCCCGATCGCGCTCATGCGTCGCGCGTTCTCGCCGCGCGGGCAGGCGGTGCTCGCCGCGGTGCTGCGCTCGTGGCCGCTGCGGCTCATGGGCAACGCGATCTTCGCGCCGCTCGTGCCGCTCGTCGGCTTCCTGTTCTTCCTGACACCGGCCGCCGGGGCGCTGCGGCTCGACCCCGGCTGGTCGGTCGCGATCACCCTGTTCGTGCCGTTCATCGGCCTGCTCATGACGCTGCCGATCGTCGAGGACACGCACAGCCGCAGCTCGACGTTCATCATCTACGAGTTCCTGCTCGCGCTCGTGGAGCTGCTGCTGGACGCCATCCCCGGCATCCTGCTGCGCCTCAACGGCTCGGTGCTCGACGGGGTCGCGGCCGCGACGCACACCGTCGCCGGCGCGGCCCTGCCGCACTGGTTCCCGGCCCCCCTGCACGATCAGCACCTCTCGGGCGACTTCCTCTGGTTCCTCGCCGAGGCCGCCGACGTGCCCGTCCTCATCGCCCTCTTCACGCGCTGGTCGCGCGTCGATCGCCGTGACGCGAAGAAGATCGACGACCTGAGCGACGAGGAGTACGAGGCCGCGGTGCGGGCGCACCTGGAGCAGCGCTGAGGCGGCGCGCCCACGTCGAGTGGCGGGGTTCCCCTTCTGGGGAACCCCGCCTCTTTGCTAGAAACGTCGCATGGCCGACGCCGCACCCGCGAGCACAGCCGACCGCACCGCCATGGGCGGGTGGCGGCGCAACGTTGCACTGTTCCTGATCGGCCAGTCCGCGGCCCTGTTCGGTGCGTTCGCCGTCGACCTCGCGGCGGTCTGGCACCTGATGCTGACCACGGGGTCGGGCGCCGTCATGATGTGGGCGACGATCTTCAGCATGGTGCCGCAGGCCGTGACCTCCCTGTTCGGCGGGGTCTGGGCCGACCGGTACTCGCGCAAACTGCTCATCATCGGCTCGGGCATCGTCATGGTGAGCGTGTCGCTCGCCCTGGCCTTCGTCATGTTGAACGGCGTCAACGGCACCTGGGTCATCTACCTCGCGCTCGCGGTGCGCTCGGCGTTCGCGGGGGTGCAGCAGCCGGCCGTCGGCGCGATCCTGCCGCAGATCGTCCCGTCCGAGCAGCTGTTGCGCGTCAACGGCATCAACGACGCCCTGCAGTCGGTGCTCTTCCTCGCCGCGCCCGGGGCCGCCGGGGCGATCTACGCCGCGGTCGGCATCCACGCGGTCTTCTTCGTGGATGTCGCGACCGGGGTGCTCGGCATCGGTCTGCTCGCCGTCGTGCCCGTCGCCCGAGCCGCGGTGGCCGCGCCGGCCGGCACCGGGCTCGCGGGCTACTTCCGCGACCTGGCGGGCGGTCTCGTCTACGTCGTCCGCAGCCGCGCGATCCGGTGGCTCATGCTGCTGCTCGGCGTGATGCTGCTGCTCGCGGGCGCACCGATGATGCTCACGACGCTCATGGTCGTGCGCTCCTTCGGCGGCGAGGTCTGGATGGTCTCGGGCAATGAGATCGCGTGGGGCATCGGCGGACTCGTCGGCGGCCTGGCCGTCGCGGCGCTCGCGCGGCGCATGTCGAACCGGGTCGCCATCATCGTGGCATCCGTCATCGCCGCCGCCGCGCTGTCGATCGCGCTCGGCCTCTCGACGAACCTGTGGGTGTTCTACGCCTTCGGCGTCGCGATCTCGTTCGCCCTCGCGTTCGAGACGACGCCCACCACCACGATCCTGCAGGAGACGATCGAGCCCGAGATGCAGGGCCGCGTCTTCGGCTTCCACTCGGTCGTCATCACGACGGCCATGCCGCTGTCCATGCTCGTCTTCGGCCCGCTCGCCGACCGGTTCTCGGTCGAGTCCCTGCTCATCGCCGCGGGCGTGCTGCTCGCCGTGTTCATCGGCACGCTGCTCGCCGTGCCAGGCGCTCGCCGCTCGCTCGCGGCGATCGCGACGCCGGCGAAGACCGCTACTTGACGAGCGGGAAGAGGATCGTCTCGCGGATGCCGAGGCCGGTCAGCGCCATGAGCAAGCGGTCGACGCCCATGCCCATGCCGCCCGACGGCGGCATGCCGTGCTCGAGCGCGCGCAGGAACTCCTCGTCGAGGCGCATGGCCTCATCGTCGCCCTGGGCCGCGAGCTTCGCCTGCTCGACGAAGCGCTCGCGCTGGATCACCGGGTCGACGAGCTCGGAATAGCCGGTCGCGAGCTCGAAGCCGCGCACGTACAGGTCCCACTTCTCGACGACGCCCGGGATCGAGCGGTGCTGGCGGGTCAGGGGCGAGGTGTCGACGGGGAAGTCCATCACGAAGGTCGGCTTGGTGAGGCCGCCCTTCACGAAGTGCTCCCACAGCTCCTCGATGTACTTGCCGTGGATCGGGTGCTTGATCTCGATGCCCTCGCGCGCAGCGAGCGCCGCGAGTTCCTCGATGGGCGTCTCGGGCGTGAACGCGGTGCCGGCGGCGGCGTTCAGCGAGTCGTACATCGAGATGCGGCTCCACTGGCCGCCGAGGTCGAACTCGGTGCCGTCGGCCCAGGTCACGACGTGCGAGCCGTTGGTCGCGAGCGCGGCGTCCTGGATGAGCTGCTGGGTGAGGTCGGCGATCGTGTTGTAGTCGCCGTAGGCCTGGTAGGCCTCGATCATCTCGAACTCGGGCGAATGGGTCGAGTCGGCGCCCTCGTTGCGGAAGTTGCGCGCGATCTCGTAGACGCGGTCGATGCCGCCGACGACGGCGCGCTTGAGGAACAGCTCGGGCGCGATCGAGAGGTACAGCTCGGTGTCGAACGCGTTCGAGTGGGTGACGAAGGGGCGGGCGGATGCCCCGCCGTGCATCGTCTGCAGCTTGGGGGTCGACACCTCGAGGAAGCCGTTGTCGGTGAAGGTCTGGCGCACGGAGGCGGTCGCCTTGGCACGGTTCACCACGGTGCGGCGGGCCTGCTCGCGCTGGATCAGGTCGAGGTAGCGGCTGCGGACTCGCGATTCCTCGGACAGCTCCTTGTACATGTTGGGCAGGGGCAGGATCGCCTTCGCGGCGATCTGCCAGTCGTCCACCATGATCGAGAGCTCGCCGCGGCGGCTCGAGATGACCTCGCCGTGCACGAAGACGTGGTCGCCGAGGTCGACGAGGTCCTTCCAGCGCTGCAGCGACTCCTCGCCGACCGACGCGAGCGACACCATCGCCTGGATGCGCGAGCCGTCGCCCGACTGCAGCGAGGCGAAGCAGAGCTTGCCGGTGTTGCGCTGGAACACGATGCGGCCTGCGAGGCCCACCTGCTCGCCCGAGGCCTCGTCGGCGGCGAGGTGGCCCCACTGCGCGCGCACCTCGGGAACGGTCGTCGTCACGGGCAGCACGACGGGGTAGGCGCCGCCGCCCAGCTCGGTGGCCTCGGCCTGCAGGCGCTCGCGCTTGCTCATGCGCACGGCCTTCTGCTCGCTGATCTCTTCGGCGGTGGGCTCGGGGGTCTCGTCGATCGGCGTCTGGTCGTCGGCCATCAGTTTCCTTGTCAGCAGTGGGTTTTTCAGGCGCGCGCTTCGCGTGCTCCTCAACCAGCGGTGGCGAATGTCAGGGCAAGATTGTCGATCAGGCGCGTCGCGCCCACGCGGGCTGCGACCAGTGCGAGGCCGTCGCCCACGCCGTCGTCTTCCAGCGGCTCGAACGTCGCCGGATCGACGATGACCAGGTAGTCAAGCCTAACGTCCGGCGCCTGGTCGAAGCGTGCGAGCCCGGCGGCGCGCGCGGCGGCGGGGCCGGCGGCGGATGCCTCGGCGGCGGCGCGCAGCGCGGACGAGAGCACGAGCGCCAGCACGCGCTCGTCCTCTGCGAGGTACCGGTTCCTGCTCGACAGCGCGAGCCCGTCGGCCTCGCGCACGATGGGCGCCTGGTCGATCGTCACCGGCAGGTCGAGGTCGGCGACCATCTGTGTGATGAGGAAGGCCTGCTGCGCGTCCTTGCGGCCGAAGACCGCGACATCCGGCTGCACGATGTTGAACAGCTTCGCCACGACGGTCAGCACGCCGTCGAAGTGCCCTGGGCGCACCGCGCCCTCGAGCACGTTCGCGACGGGGCCCGCGTGCACGGTCGTCTGCGCGGCGCCCGCCGGGTACATCTCGGCCGCGGTCGGCGCGAACACCGCGTCGGCCGTCTCGGCGGCCGCGCCGAGCGCCGCGAGGTCGGCGTCGAGGGTGCGGGGGTACGTGTCGAAGTCCTCGCCGGCGCCGAACTGCAGCGGGTTCACGAAGATCGAGACGACGACGACATCCGCCAGCTCGCGGCCGCGCGCGACGAGCGAGAGGTGGCCGTCGTGCAGCGCGCCCATCGTGGGCACGAGTGCGACGGTCTTGCCGGCGGCGCGGGCGGCGCGGACGAACGCGCGCGTCACCGCGACCGTGGTGAGCAGCTGCGGGGTCGTCATGCTTCCTCCGGGAAGTCGAAGTCGGCCGGCTCGAGGCCGGCGAGGTCGAGCGGGCCGGGCACACCGGCGCGGCGCAGAGCATCGTCGACGGTCGAGCGCACGAGCGAGCTCAGGTAGGCGCCGGGGTGCTCGAAGCCGATCTCGCCCAGCAGGCCCGTGGCCTGCTCGACGATGCGGCGGCTGAAGCTCGTGGCCGTCGCGATCGCCTCGCCGTAGGCGGCCCGATCGGCCTCGGCGACGAGCACGGGCTCACCGCCCATCTCGACGACGAGTGCCTGGCCGATCGGCTGCACGGGTGCGGGCGCCGTCACCGCGAAGTACGTCTCGGCCATGCGCGCGAGATCGAGACGCGTGCCCGTGAAGGTCATCGCGGGGTGGATCGCGAGCGGAATCGCGCCGAGCGCCATCGCGGGGCGCAGCACGGATGCCCCGAGCCCCGGTGCCGTGTGCACGACGATCTGCCCGGGCTGCCAGGCTCCGACCGCCGCGAGCCCCTCGACGAGGCCAGGCAGCTGGTCGTCGGGCACGGCGACGAGCACGAGCTCGCTGCGTTCGAGCAGCTCGGGCGTCTCGAGCAGGGGCACCCCGGGCAGCATGTCCTCGGCGCGCTCACGGCTCGCCGCGCTCACGGCGTTCACCCCGACGATCGCGTGGCCCGCGCCCGCCAGCGCCGCACCGAGCACGGGGCCGACGCGCCCCGCGCCGACGATGCCGACACCGAGCCGACCCGATCGCTGTTGCACTGTGCACTACCCCTTCGCGTCACGACTCGCCAACAGTACGGCACTGCTCGCGAGCTGATCGAAGAGCTGCTCGCCGGCGGTCAGGCCGATCGCCGCGAGGCGCGGGCGGATGCGGCCGTCGACCGTGTGCACCGCGACCTGCGCGAGCCCCAGCCAGCGGTGGATCGGCCCCTGCCGCACGGCGACCGACTGCACGCGCGCGAGCGGCACGAAGGTCAGCGAGCGGTCGATGAAGCCCTCGCGCAGCGCGACCGTGTCGCCGACATACGCATAGCCGATGCGCCGCCATGCGAAGGGGTGCAGCCACATCGCGGCGCGCGGCGCCCGCGAGAAGATGGGCGGCGCCGTGCGCGAGTAGCGCGCCGTCGCGTTCATGAGCAGGTCGAGGGACGCGGCCGGGGATGCCGGGAGCAGCAGGGGAAGCACCCGCGCGACATCCTCGAGGGACCCCACCGGCAGCACGACCGACGCGTTCTCTGCCTGCCCGCGCTGCTTGCCGCGGCCGGCCCTGTTGATGCGGATCGCCCACCAGCCGAACGGGCGCCACATGAGCGGCTGCGAGACCCCGACGGCGTGGATGCGGCCGGCAGGGATCGTCTCGCTGCTCGTGGCGAGCAGGCCATAGCCCACGCGCACGCCGTCGGCGCTGCCCGAGACCGTGTAGCGCGCGAGGCGGCCGAAGCGCCGCGAGTAGCCGGTGAACAGACCGAACACGGTCGGGATGACGGCGACGAGCAGGTAGTAGTTGCCGCGCACGACCTCGAACGCGAGCCACACGACGAGCGCCACGAGCACGAGCGTGAACGGGCTGAGCACGATCGAGCCGATCAGCCGGCCCGGGTGCACCTTGACGACCGAGTCGGGGGTCGCGGCGTCGGGGTGCAGGTCGGCGGGGGTCAGGAACTCGTCGGCGCGCGCCTCGAGGATCGCCCCGAGGTCGGCCGGGGCCGCCGACCCGGCCGCTCCGGCGGCCGCACCCGGCAGGGCGTCGACGGCCGCGGCCTCCGCCGCGATCACGCGGTGCGAGATGCCGAGGATCTGCCGTCGCAGCTCCTCCGCGGCAGCCGAGTGCAGGTACTGCAGGTGCAGGTTGGCGTCGTTGCCGGCGACGACGATCTCGAGCCGGGCGGCGCCGAAAATGCGCGCGAAGAGCGTGCGGTGCACGTTGACGCCCTGGATGCGGTCGAGCCGGGCCTGGCGGTTCTGCCGGTTCAGCACGCCCGAGCGGAGCTCGACGGCATCCGCCCCGACCCGGAATTCGGTCATGCGCCAGGTCAGCCGGTACCACGCGGTCACCAGGCCGAGGAAGGCGAGCACGCCGAGCGCCGCCCACAGCCCCCAGCCGTGCCGCATGATCTGCGAGACGGGGTCGCCCTGGCTCGCGCCGTCGGGCACGTGCGCGATCCAGCCGATGAGCTGCTCGCGCAGGTTCGCGAACACGATCGCGAGGATCGCGATCAGTGCGGCGCCGCCGCGCAGCAGCGGCGTGGCCGGGTGCATGCGATGCCACTGCCCGTCGGCGAGGTTGTTCATGACGGCCGGCTCACAAGCCCGCGCGGCGGGTTTCCGCCAGCGCGATCAGCCGGTCGCGCAGCTCGTCGGCGAGCTCGGCGGGCAGCCCGGGGATCGACACGTTGCTGCCCGAGCTCGCGGTGATGAACCGCAGGTCGGAGAGGCCGAGCCAGCGGCTGATCGGGCCGCGCTGCACGTCGATGAGCTGCATGCGGCCGTAGGGCACCGCGACGATGCGCAGCCACGCGATGCCGCGGCGCAGCACGAGGTCGTCGTCGCGCATGCGGTAGCCGATCGCACGCGCGCGGCGCGGGGCGACCACGAGCTGGATGCCGTAGCCGACGACGAGCGCCGCGATCAGCAGCCAGCCCCACCACACCCAGGCGAAGGCCCACCAGACCAGCACGACGACGGCAGCCGAGAACGCCGCGCCCACGAGGGAGCCGACGATCACGATCCAGACGTACTTCGGTGAGACCCGGTGCCATTCACCGTCGATGTCGAGCCGCTGTGCCACGGGTTCATCGTATGCGCGGCATCCGACATCGCCGGGCCCTGCCCTACTTCTGGATGTACACGACGGTGCCGGGCGGCACCGTGTCGAGCAGTCCGATGGCGTGGGCGTCGACGCGGATGCAGCCGTTCGAGATCGCCCCCGCGTGCGCGTCGTGGTAGTGGATCGCCGTCACCGCGACGCCCTGGCCATCGAAACCGCGCAGGGTCTGCGACTGCGTCGCGAGATACACGATGGGATGGCCGCGCGTATAGGTCAGCGCCGGGGCCACCGCGACCTCCATGACGAAGGTGCGCCCGACGGGAGTCGGCGTCGCCGGGGTGCCCCAGCCGAAGTCGTCCGCGACGCGCGTCGTCCCCGCGGAGGTCACGAGGTCGATCGTGTGCTTCGAGAGGTTCACCACGATGTGCGTGCTGTTGTCGGCGAGGCGCACCTCGGCGCGGCGGAGCCAGCCGGACGTCTGGTGCGCGTTCCCCGACGGCGGCACGCCCTCGCGCCCCACGAGCAGCACCTCGACCCAGTCGGTGTAGGCGGTGATCACGGGAAAGGCGCCGCCGCTCTCGCGCGGGTGCTCGGCAAGGCTCGCGACCGGCGCGCCCGTGGGCGTGGCGAAGACCGGGATCGCGGTCTTCGCCGGGTAGGCGACGAGCCCGGTCGCACGGGCGTTCGGGGCCGGGTCGAGCGGCAGGTGCGGATCGACGAGGTACACGTCGACGGTGGGCAGCGGCGCGAGGTCGTAGCTCGCCGTGTTGGCGGCGGGGCCGGTGCGGGTCGGGGTGGGCGGGGCGGTGGGCGTGGGCGTCGCCGAGTGCGTCGGCGCCGCGGCCCGCGTCGCCGTCGGCTCGGGCGCTCCCGGCCGGAACATCGCCGTCGCGGCCGCCGCGATGCCCACGGCGACCACGACGGCCGCCCCCGCGACGAGCCACTTCCGCATTCCGCTCGCGCTGCTCATGCCTTCCATGCTGGAACGGGGGATGCCGCGCCGCAACGCCCCGCAGCCATGGAACAGCGCCAAGGGATCCGCTCGATCGATGTAGGTCTTCGCCAAGCACCGGCATTCCGGGCTCATCTAGTGTTGAGCGCATGACGATCGCCAGCGCTCCGCTCCATCGCCCCGTCCTCGCCGACGCCCTCGTGCGCCGCGGCATCCTCGCCGACTCGCTGCTCGTGCTCGGCGGCGCCGCCTTCACGGCGCTGCTCGCCCAGGTGCAGGTTCCACTCTGGCCCGTGCCGATCACGGGCCAGACCCTCGCGGTCGTGCTCGTCGGCGCGACGCTCGGCACCTGGCGCGGCACCGCGTCGATGGTGCTGTACCTGCTCGCCGGCGTGCTCGGCGCCCCGATCTTCAGCGGCGCGAGCCACGGCCTCGGCGCCGACGTGCTGCCGAGCTTCGGCTTCGTCATCGGCTTCATCCCGGCCGCCGCGCTCGTCGGCTGGCTCTCGGAGCACCGCTGGGACCGCCGCCCGCTGCTCTCGGTCGCGGGCTTCGGCCTCGCTTCGGCCGTGCCGTTCTTCTTCGGACTGCCCTGGCTCGCCGGCGCCCTCGCGCACTTCGGCTACCCGCATGGCTTCGACGCCGTGATGGCCGCGGGCTTCACCCCGTTCGTCATCGGCGGCCTCGTCAAGTGGGCCATCGCCGCGACGGCGCTGCCCCTCGCGTGGAAGGCGCTGAGCTTCTTCCAGAAGTAGCCGCCCGACGACGACGGACCCCCCTGCCGGTCGTCACAAAGTCGCCTTTCACGCGATGGAAGGCCGACTTTGTGACGACCGGCTTCTGCGTTGCGGCCGCGGTCGTCGAAAAGTCGCGGGAGCCGGGCGCGAAACCGCACTTTGTGACGACCGACGCAGCGGCCGAGACCCGAGGCGGGGCTACGCGTGCGAGTGGCTCGTGCCCGGGTCGGTGCGGCGGCGGCGCTCGGCCTCCGCGTCGTCGTCCGAAGGCGGCGGCAGGGTGCAGAACCACTCCGCGACGAGGCCGCAACCGAGCAGGATGAGCCCGCCGATGACTGCGAGGGCGGTGAGCCAGATGCTCGAGGCATCCGCCACCACGGAACGCGTCAGCACGAACACGAGCATGCCGGTCGCGAACCCGGCGAACACCGCGCCGACGAGCGAGCAGGCCTTCGCGAGCACGGCGGTGCGCGCGGCGCGGAACGGGTCCATGCGCAGCTTCGCGGTGCCCTTCACCGCGCGCCGGATCGGCCAGGCGAGCGCCACGACCACGCCGCCGATGACCGCGAGCGTGACGCTGAGCGTGATCGGCGGCACGAGCAGGGCGTTGCCGGATGCCGCGAGCGCGGCATCCGTCAGCAGCCCGACCCCGACGAGCACCAACCCGACGACCCACAGCACCGCAGCACTCGTCCGCTTCACAGCTCGACCCCCTCGGCTCGCACGGTGTCGTCGCCGAGCTCGGCGAGCAGCGCATCGACCCGACCCACGCCCGGCAGGAACGCCTCGGGGTCGACGGCGAGCCACGGGGCCAGCACGAAGGCGCGATCCCGAGCGCGTGGGTGCGGCAGCACGAGCGCCGGGTCGGCCGACTCGAGCCCGTCGAAGTCGATCACGTCGAGGTCGAGCGTGCGATCGCCCCAGCGCTCGGCGCGCACCCGGCCGTGCCCGGCTTCGATGCGGTGCAGCTCGGCGAGCAGCTCGTGCGGCGACAGCAGCGTGTCGACGAGCACGACGGCGTTCAGGTAGCGCGGCGCTGCGGGGTCGAGCCCGCTGAGCTTCACGGCGACCGACTCGACCGCGGGCGAGACCGCCGTCACCTCGATGCCCGGCGTCTCGCGCAACGCCGCGACGGCCGCGCGCAGCGTCTCGCCGCGGTCGCCCAGGTTGCTGCCGAGCGCGATGACCACGGGGCGCAGGCGCCGCGCGTTCTCGAGGCCGTGCCGATCGGGGATGCGGATCATGCCGATGCCCGCGTTCCCGATGCGGCGGAGGAGGAGGCCCGAGCCGCGGCGTCCTCGCCCGCCAGCTCGAACCACAGCCGGTCGCGCTCGACCGTCACGGCGACGTCGTCGAAGGCCAGCTCGATCGGCGCGTCGGGCTTGTGCACGGTCGCGCGCACCCGCTCGACGGCCGCGAACGACAGCGCCACCCGGGCCACCCGCTCGGCCACGGTCTCGATCAGGTCGACCGGGTCGGCCGCGACCGCCGCGTGCACGGCCTCGGCGAGCTCGCCGTAGTGCACGGTCGCGGCCAGCGCGTCGCCGCGCGCCGCCGGGCCGAGGTCGAGCCACACGGTGACGTCGATGAGGAAGGTCTGGCCGTTCGTGCGCTCGAAGTCGAAGACGCCGTGGTTCGCACGCACGGCGAGGCCGGTGAGGGTGATCGAATCAGCCACGTGACCCACGATCCCACGCCTCGACGACATCGAGCGCGAGACGCGTCGAGGCGACGTCGTGAACACGCACGCCCCACACGCCCGCTCGCGCGGCGAGCGCGGTGACGACCGCGGTCGGCAGGTCGCGATCGGTCACGGCCGCGTCGGCCGGCAGCAGCGCACCGAGGAAGCGCTTGCGGCTCGCGCCGATCAGCACGGGGTGGCCGAGGTCTTCGAGCAGGTCGATGCGGCCGAGCACGCGCCAGTTGTGCTCCGCGTCCTTCGCGAAGCCGAGCCCGGGGTCGACCACGAGGTCGGAGCCGTGAATGCCGGCGTCCAGCGCCCGGTCGATCTGGGCTCTCAGCTCGTCGCGCACCTCGGTCGCGACATCCCCGTAGCTC
The DNA here is from genome assembly GCA_009780695.1 of Microbacteriaceae bacterium. GTDB lineage: Bacteria > Actinomycetota > Actinomycetes > Actinomycetales > Microbacteriaceae > Gryllotalpicola. The sequence continues at coordinate 1,494 of WQZN01000020.1, read as the reverse complement.
GCCATCGCGTTCATGTCGGCGCTGTGCCCGCGCCAGTGGCTGAGCAGGAAGCCGCAGCCGAGCTCGGCCGCCGCGCCGAGCATCTCGGGGTCGGCCTGCCCGCCCGACACGTCGTTGATCCAGCTCGTGCCCGCCGCGACGGCGGCGCGCGCGGTCGCGGCGTTCATCGTGTCGATCGAGGTGCGGATGCCCCGCGCCGTGAGCTCGGCGATCACCGGCAGCACGCGGCCGAGCTCGCGCTCGACGGGCACCCGGGGGGCACCGGGGCGTGTCGACTCGCCGCCGACGTCCACGAGATCGGCGCCCTGCGCGACGAGCAGCTCGGCGTGCGCCACCGCCGCGTCCACCGACGTCCACTTCCCGCCGTCGCTGAACGAGTCGGGCGTGATGTTGAGCACGCCCATGATGACGGTCACGAGACGATTCCCGTGCCGATCAGGGCCACGACCTCGGCCCGGCGCAGCGGCTCGGCGAGCTCGCCGCGGCTTGCGACGGTCACGGTCGACGAGTGCACCTGGCGGGCGCCGCGGGTCGTGACGCACTGGTGCTGCGCGTCGACGACGACGAGAGCGCCCCGGGCCCCGAGGCCCTGCATCAGGGCGTCCGCGACCTGCTCGGTCAGCCGTTCCTGGATCTGCGGGCGCGCCGCGATGATGTCGACGACGCGCGGCAGGCGGCCGAGGCCGACGACGCGGTCGCCCGGCAGGTACGCGAGGTGAGCGCGCCCGAGGAACGGCAGCAGGTGGTGCTCGCACACCGAGCGGAACTCGAGGTCGCGCACGATCACGAGCTCGGGGTCGGCGTCCTCCACGGCGATCGACTCGCGCAGCGGCTCGAGCGGGTCGGCGCCGATTCCCGCGAAGAACTCGGCGTAGGCATCCGCCACCCTCGTCGGGGTCTCGCGCAGGCCCTCACGCGCAGGCTCCTCGCCGATGGCGGCGAGGAGCTCGGCCACGGCGGCCTCGACCCGTGCGCGGTCGATCCCCACGTGGCGCCTTACGCGGTCGCGGGGCGCGGGTTGATGCCGGGGCTGCGACGCGGCGCCGGGGTGCCGCTGTCGATGCCGCCGTCGGTGATCTCGGGGTCGATCGGCGCGTTGGCCTTCGGCATCTCGATGGGCGGGATGTTCGAGATCGGCCGGTTCGGGCTCGAGAGCCACTGCGGGCGCTCGGGCAGCTTCTGCACGTTCGCGAAGATCTCGGCGATCTGGTTGTGGTCCAGCGTCTCCTTCTCGAGCAGCTCGTGCGCGAGGCGGTCGAGGATGTCGCGGTTGGCGTTCAGCACCTCGTAGGCCTCGTCGTGCGCCTTCTCGATCAGGGTGCGCACCTCGGCGTCGACCTTCTCGGCGATGTTCTCCGAGTAGTCGCGCTGGTGGCCCATGTCGCGGCCGAGGAACATCTCGCCGGATGCCCCGCCGAGCTTGACCGAGCCGATGTCGGCGCTCATGCCGTACTCGGTGACCATCTGGCGGGCGATGCCCGTGGCCTTCTCGAT
>WQZN01000019.1 GCA_009780695.1 Microbacteriaceae bacterium | reverse complement strand
CAATCATCGCCATGCTCGTGTGGCCGACGGTGTGCTCAACTCTCGACAACATCAGGAACGGCGGCCGGCGCTGATGCTCTCGCGCGGCGGGGTTGGGTGGGGTCGTCAACCGACCGGAGTCGCCGCGAGCAAGTATGCCGAGATCGTGAACGGGTTCAACAGGCTGCCCTGAATCGACAGCCGGAACTCGCGTCCGATCTCGAGCGACTGGGCGAGCGCGATTGCTTCGGTCGCGGTCTGATGCGTGGCATCCGGATCGATGTAAAGCGTGCCGCCGCAGTCGGTCGCGACCTTCCATGATGGCTTTCCGTCGGCCAACGGGGTCAGGGGGTCGCAGGTTCAAATCCTGTCAGCCCGACCAGCAGGCCCGGAACTCCAACGAATTCCGGGCCTTTTTCTTTGCTCACGTAACGCTCCATGAGCATGGATTCAAGAGCCCGGCGCCGAGGTCGTATCCGGCTCGGGCTGGGATGATCGAGAGCATGACCGACGAGACGGATGACCGCGGCGCACTTCTCGCAAGTGCGCGACCCTGGTCGCTGGGCGTGAACGTCGGTGCGATGCCGATCTCGGCGAGCTGGCCGCTGGCTCGGATCGCGGTCTATGAGAACGGCATCCTCGTGACAGCGCTCGGCAGACCCACCTGGATCGACCGCGACGACGTGCTCGTCGTCGCACGAAGCGCCGGCGGCATCCGGGTCGAGTGGGACGGTGGGGTGCGGACGAACGCGGCGTTCGCGATGGGTCTTGGGCGCGGGCGGCTTATTCGGGCGCTGGAGGCGGCCGGGTTCGTGGTGCGCTGAGCCCATCGAGTCGGCGCAACATCTTGACAGCCGGCTGCCGGCCTTCCTGGCGATCGGTGCAGTCACAAGGCGGGGCGCCGTGGATGTCGGACCCCGCGGCTACCGTGGGCGACATGACCGCAAACGGATTCCGTGCTCTTGTCGGCACTTCGTCGTGGACGAAGCCGAGCTGGAACAAGGCTGACGGGTTCTACCAATCCGACGTGTCGAAGGCCGGCGAGCTCCGCTACTTCGCCGATCGCATCCCGACCGTCGAGGTCAACGCGACGTGGCACAACCTGCAGCGTCCGGCGACGTACCGCCGCTGGCACGACCAGGTGCACGAGCGGTTCGTGTTCTCCATCAAGGCGTGGCGCGGGATCACGCATGAGCGGCCGCTGCGGGGGTCCGAGCGTGAGGTCGCGATGTTCCTGGCATCCGGCCCGCTGCTGCTGCGCGAGAAGCTCGGGCCCATTCTCTGGCAGTTCCCGAAGACGTTCGGCTTCGATTCCGCAGTGCTCGAGGCATTCCTCGCCGGGCTGCCCCGCTCGGTCGACGAAGCGCGCACGTTCATCGCCCGGCACGGCGGAACGGTCGATGCCGAGCTGGCGGCAGTCCCCGATCGCGCCCTCCGCCACGCGATCGAGGTGCGCAACAGGGGCTTCGCGCAGCCGCGCTATCTCGAAATGCTGCGCGAGCACGACATCGCTGCGGTGCTCACGAACTTCGCCGACCAGCCGATCGCCGACGTGGTGACGACCGACCTGGTCTACGTGCGTTTCGACGACGCGCTGCGGCTCTTCCCCACGGGCCACAGCACTGCCCAGCTGGAAGAGCACGCGGCGCGCATCCGCGGATGGCTCGAACGGGCCGACGTGTACTTCTACTTCGACGATCAGGACTACCGCACGAACCCGACCCAACGGCAGCCGTTCGACGCGATCGACCTTCAGCGGCTCATCGGCGGGGACGGCCCCGTGCCGGGCGCCGGCCTGCAGACATCCCTCTGGTGATGACGCCTCAGCGGTCGCCGCGCGGGGTGCGCGGCTTGCGCGGCGGACGCTCGTCGCCGCGGGTCGACCCGCGGTCACCGCCGCGACGGCCGCGGTCGGGCTTGATGTCGATGCGCTGACCGCTGATGCGGGTGTCGTCGAGGCGGTGCAGGACATCCGCACCCAGGTCGGCAGGCAGCTCGACGATCGAGAACTCGGGGAAGATCGAGATCGCGCCGAAGTCGTCGCGGTTCAGGCCGCCCTCGTTGGCGAGCGCGCCGACGATCTGACGCGGGTCGACGTGCTGACGGCGGCCGACCTCGATGCGGTACGGCGCGAGCGGGCCGCTCACCCGGCGGTCGCCTCGTCCGCCGCGCGGGCCCGGGGCCCGACGGTCGTCGCGGTCGAAGCGGCCGCCGCGCTCGGGGCGGTCGCCGCGATCGCGGTCGAAGCGCTCACGGCGGTCCGGACGGTCGCCCGGCAGGTTGAGCACGTCGTCGGGCGAGAGGAGCAGCGGCTCGTCGCCCTGCGCGACGACGGCGAGCGCCGCCGCGACATCCGCCTCGGGCACGTCGTGATGCTCGACGTAGTGGGCGATGATGTCGCGGAACGCCGAGATGCGGTCGCCCGCCTCGAGCGCGGTCGTGATCGCGTCGTCCCAGCGGGTGAGGCGCGTCGAGTTGATGTCGTCGACGGTCGGCAGCTGCATCTGCGTGACGGGCTGGCGCGTCGCCTTCTCGATCGAGGTGAGCATGCGGCGCTCGCGCGGCGTGACGAAGCTGATGGCGGCGCCGCTGCGGCCCGCACGGCCCGTGCGGCCGATGCGGTGCACGTACGACTCGGTGTCGATGGGCAGGTCGTAGTTGACGACGTGGCTGATGCGCTCGACGTCGAGGCCGCGGGCTGCGACATCCGTCGCGACGAGGATGTCGAGCTTCGCCGCCTTGAGCTGCTCGACGGTGCGCTCGCGCTGGGCCTGCGGCACGTCGCCGTTGATCGCCGCCGCCGTGTAGCCGCGGGCGCGGAGCTTCTCGGCGAGCGTCTCCGTCTCGTTCTTCGTGCGGACGAAGACGATCATGCCGTCGAAGTTCTCGACCTCGAGGATGCGCGTGAGTGCGTCGACCTTCTGCGGGTACGAGACGACGAGGTAGCGCTGCGTCGTGTTGGCGCTCGTCGTGGTCTTGGCCTTGACCGTGATCTCTTCCGGGTCGCGCAGGTACTGCGCGGAGATGCGGCGGATGCTGGCCGGCATGGTCGCCGAGAACAGCGCGACCTGCTTCTCCTCCGGGGTCTCGGCGAGGATCGTCTCGACGTCCTCCGCGAAGCCCATCTTGAGCATCTCGTCGGCCTCGTCGAGCACGAGGTATTTGAGCTCGGAGAGGTCGAGGGTGCCCTTCTCGAGGTGGTCCATGATGCGGCCCGGCGTGCCGACGACGACGTGCACGCCCCGGCGCAGCGCGGAGAGCTGCACGCCGTAGCCCTGGCCGCCGTAGACGGGCAGCACGTGCACGCCGCGCACGTGCGCCGCGTACGACTCGAAGGCCTCGCAGACCTGCAGCGCGAGCTCGCGGGTGGGGGAGAGCACGAGCGCCTGCGGCTTCTTCGCCGACGCATCGAGGCGCGAGACGATGGGCAGCGCGAACGCCGCCGTCTTGCCGGTGCCGGTCTGGGCGAGGCCGACGACGTCGCGGCCCTCGAGCAGCAGCGGGATCGTCGCGGCCTGGATCGCCGACGGGGTCTCGTAGCCGACATCCTTCAACCCCTTGAGGACGGCGTCGCTGAGGCCGAGCTCAGAGAACGTGATGGTGGGTGCGGATGCCTCGTCCGCCGCCCCGGGCGTCGTTTCCTGAGCTGTCATAGCTCAACGCTAGCGATCTTCTATGGGGAACCGTCGGTTTTCGCTCTGGCGGTGGCACGCGCCGCTCACTAGCGTGTGCGCTGTCGGGGGAGCGACCCGCGACCCCGCGCCTCACACGCCCATGGGAGGGTTCGCAATGACGCAGTTCCTGGTTCTCTACAAGGCCGACCCCGAAGCTCTCGCCAACATGCCTCAGCCGACGCCCGAACAGGCCGCCGAGATGACCGCCGCCTGGGAGGGCTGGGCGGCGAAGGCCGGCCCCGCGATCATCGACTTCGGCAACCCGACCAAGCCCGCGAGTGACGGCGCCGATCCGAGCGTCGGCGGCTACTCGTTGCTGCAGGCGGACGACTACGCGGCCTTGCAAGGTGTTCTCGAAGGCCACCCGCACACCGCGATGGGCGGCCAGATCGAGGTCTTCGAGGTCGTGCCGATCGCGGGGATGTAGCCGGGTTCAGAGCAGAAGGAAGCCGAGGGCACCGGCCGCGATCACGACCGCCCATGGCGGCGCCTTCCACACCACGAGGGCGAGGAACGCGGCCATCGCCACGGCGAGCGCGCGCACCGAGCCGATGCCCTCGGTGAAGACGGGGTTGTAGAGAGCCGCGCCGAGGATGCCGACGACGCCCGCGTTGACGCCCATGAGCGCGCGGCGCACGTGCGGGGCGGCACGCAGAGAGTCCCAGAACGGCAGCGCCCCGACGATGAGCAGAGCGGCCGGCAGGAAGATCGAGACGAGCGCGATCGCGGCGCCGAGGACGCCCGTCGGGCCGCTGCGCGTCACCGCGCCGAGAAAGGCCGAGAAGGTGAAGAGGGGGCCGGGCACCGCCTGCGCCGCGCCGTAGCCCGCGAGGAAGTCGTCGTGGCCGACGAGGCCCGTCGCCACCGTGCCGCTCTGCAGCAGGGGCAGCACCACGTGGCCGCCGCCGAAGACGAGCGCGCCCGCCCGGTAGAACACGTCGACGAGGCGCAGACCGGCATTGTGGGTCGCCGCGGAGGCGATCGGGAGCGCGGCGAGCAGTGCGAAGTAGAGCGCGATGCACATCACCGCGACCGCGCGCGGGACGCGGACGGCGAAGGCATCCGCCTCGCCCACCGCCTGCGGCGGCGCCGTCAGCCACAGCAGGCCCGCGACGCCCGCGGCGGCGATGACCGCGACCTGGCCGAGCGAGCTGGGGATGAGCAGCACCGCGATCATCGCCCCGACGGCGATGGTGGCGCGCTTGGCGTCGGGGGTCAGCGTCTTCGCCATGCCGAGCACCGCCTGCGCGACGACCGCGACGGCGGCGGCCTTGAGCCCGAGCAGCCAGCCCTGGTGCGAGACATCCCCGAGCGCGTCGACCACGAACGCGAAGGCGGTCAGCAGGATCGCCGAGGGCAGTGTGAAACCCGTCCACGCCGCGAGCAGCCCAGGGAACCCCGCGCGCTGCAGGCCGATCGCCGCGCCGACCTGGCTCGATGCCGGGCCCGGCAGGAACTGGCAGAGCGCCACCACGTCGGCATAGGCGCGCTCGGAGAACCAGCGGCGGCGCACGACGAACGCGTCGCGGAAGTAGCCGAGGTGGGCGATGGGGCCGCCGAAGGAGGTCACCCCGAGGCGCAGGAAGACGAGGAAGACCTCGAGGGCGGTCCCGGGATGCCGGCGGGGCGGGGCGTCGGGTGCAGACGGCACGCGCCCGAAGCTACCAGGCGCGGGTGGTGCACGGTGGAGCGCGGCGGACGGGCTGGGCACGCGCTCGCCGCGGGTGCACACTGTTCGCATGTCCGATGCCCAGGCATCCGCCGCCCACACGTCCGTGATCGAGGGCTACCTCGGTTCGATCGACGAGGGCCGCGCCGCCGTGATGCGCCCGTACTTCGAACGGGCGCGGGAACTCGTCGAGGGGCTCGAGGAGGGCCGGTCGTACGCGATGCCGGCGCTCAAGTACCGCGGCAAGGCGCTCATCACGCTGCAGGCGACGAAGTCGGGGTACTCGGCCTACCCGTTCAGCGGCGTTGCGGTCTCGACGGTCAAGGCCGCGCACCCCGAGCTCGAGACGACGACCGGCTCGGTGCACTTCACGGCTCACCGGCCGCTGCCGATGGCGGTGTTCGACGAGCTCGTGCTCGCCCGGCGCGACCAGATCGACGGGAGGTAGCGGGCCGACTTGGCGGTCACGGGCCTTTCGGGCGGCGAATGAGAGCGCCTACTGCCCACTCGCCGCGTCGAGGCGCGCGGTGACGGGCGGCACGAGCAGGCCGCGTTCCTCGCGCACCCAGACCAGCCCCGTCGCGCGGTGCTCGGCGTGCGTGGCGAAGCGGTAGCGGAACACCCGCGCGCGCACGAACGCGGGCCGGCGCCCCGCGAAGGGGTCGACCCGCAGCAGCCGCAGCGTCGGCCGGTCGGCCTGCAGCAGGCGCACGAGCAGCATGTCGAACCAGCCGTCGTCGGCGCCGAGCGCGAGGAACCACATCAGCCAGTCGAGGCGCAGGTGGTAGGGCGCGAACCAGCGGGGCACCCGCGCCGGGTCGCCTGGCTTGCCGTGGAACTCGTAGGCCTGCCAGCCGCCGGAGCCCGTGACATCCTCGGTGCCCTCGACCACGATCTCGTCGCGGCGCTTGGTGACGGTGCCGAACGCGCCGTAGGCGTTCACGAGGTGCCAGCGGTTGAAGCTCGCGTTCATCAGCTGCCGGCGCGCGAGCAGGTTGCGGGCCGGCCACCACGACAAGTAAACGAGCAGCGCGGATGCCAGCAGCACGGGCACCGCGAACCACGCCGGCACCGCGGCCGCAGCCCCCGCCGCCGGCCACGCGGGGATCACCGCGTGCACGGCGCCGTCCGACACCCCCGCGAACAGCAGCACGATGGTCACCCAGTTCAGCCACGCGAAGTTGCCCGTCACGACGAGCCACAGCTGCGTCGCGATCATGACCGCCGCGGCGACGGACGCCACCGGCTGGGGCGCGAACAGGAGGAAGGGGCACACCAGCTGCGCGAAGTGGTTGCCGAGCACCTCGCCGCGGTGCACCCACCGCGGCAGCAGGTGGGCGTAGCGGCTGAGCGGCCCCGGCATCGGCTGCGTCTCGTGGTGGTAGTAGAGCGCCGTCAGGTCGCGCCACTCACGGCCGCCGCGCAGCTTGATCATGCCGGCGCCGAACTCGAGGCGGAACACGAGCCACCTGATCAGGAAGAGGACCGTGACGGGCGTGCCGGTCGTCGACGAGCCGAGCCAGGCGACGGTGAAGCCGGCCTCGCACAGCAGCGACTCCCACCCGAAGCCGTAGAAGGTCTGGCCGACGTTGACGATCGAGAGGTAGGCGAGCCACAGCAGCAGGAACAGCACCGTCGGGAGCCACGGGGGCGCGAGCTGCGGGATGCCTGCGGCGAGCGCGGCCGCGACGACCGCGCCGCCGACGCCGACGGCGCGCAGCATCCGGTCGGAGTAGTGCCAGCGGAAGACCGTCGGCTGCCTCCGTGCGTAGGCGCGGCCCAGCCATCGGGGCACCGGAAGCAGCCCGTGCTCGCCGAGCAGCGCGGGGAACTGGTCGACCGCCGAGAGGAACGCGATCGCGTAGACGGCCGCGACGCCCCGCTGCAGCACCTCGCGGGCGAAGGTGTAGTCGCCCGTTCCGAGCCAGTCGAGCCCGTGAGACCAGTCCATGACAGGGGTGACGGTAGCGCGCTCGCCGCAGTGCCGACAGCCCCGGCATCCGCCCCGCTCAGCCCCTAGGGTGAAGCCATGAGCAGCGGTCGGGCGATCGTCGTCGGCTCGGGCCCGAACGGGCTCGCGGGGGCCGTGACGCTCGCCCGTGCGGGTCTCGAGGTGACGGTCTACGAGCGGCAGGACCACCTCGGCGGCGCTGCCGCGACGCGCGAGCTCACGTTGCCGGGCTTCCTGCACGACGTCGGGTCGGCGGTGCACCCGATGGCCGCGCACTCCGAGTTCTTCCGCGCGTTCGGGCTCGGCGAGCGCGTCGAGCTGATCACGCCCGAGCTGTCCTACGCGCACGCGCTGACGCCGAGTCGCGCCGTTCCCGCGTGGCGCGACCTCGAGCGGACGGCGAAGGGGCTGGGGGTGGATGCCTCGACCTGGCGTCGCCTGCTGTGGCCGCTCGCCGTGGACGCCGAGCGTCTCGCATCCGTTGCGGGCGGAGCCTTCCTGCCGCCCCCGCACCCGGTCGTGGCGCTGCGCCTCGGGCTGCGCGCGCTCGAGCAGGGCAGCGGCGCCTGGAACGCCGGTTTCCTCACCGACGAGGCGGCCGCGCTGCTCACCGGCGTCATCGCGCACACGAACCGCCGGCTGCCGGCGATCGGCGCGGCGGCTCCGGGGCTCGTGCTCGCGGCCTTCGCGCACGCCGGCGGGTGGCCCGTGCCGCGCGGCGGCAGCGGCGCGATCGCGCGTGCGCTCGCCGACGACCTCGTTGCGCACGGCGGCCGCATCGAGACCGGTGTCGACGTGACCTCGCTCGACGAGCTCGACCATGCCGATGTCGTGCTGCTGGATGTCACGCCGCGCGCGTTCCTGCGGCTCGCGGGGGAGCGCCTGCCGGGCCGGTATCGACGGTCTCTCGCGGCGTTCCGCTATGGCGACGGGGTGGCGAAGGTCGACTTCGCGCTCAGCGAGCCCGTGCCGTGGACCGCGCCGGAGCTGCGCGAGGCCGTCACGATTCACGCGGGCGGCACGCGGGGCGACATCGCCCGGGCCGAGGCGGAGGTCGCCGCGGGGCGGCTGCCGGGGCATCCCTATCTGCTGCTCAGCCAGCCCTCGCTCGTCGACGACACGCGCGCGCCCGCCGGCAAGCACGTGCTGTGGGCCTACACCCACGTGCCGGCCGGCTCGGACATCGACCGCACCGAGGCCGTCACGGCCGAGATCGAGCGCTTCGCGCCCGGGTTCCGCGACACGGTCCTCGCGAGCGCGTCGACGAGCGCGGCGGAGCTCGAGAGCCTCAACCCGAACCTCGTCGGCGGCGACATCGCGGCGGGCTCGACGGGCCTGCGGCAACTGCTCGCGCGCCCGGCGCCCGGCCCCGCGCCGTGGCGCACGCCGCTCGCGGGCGTCTACCTGTGCGGCGGTTCCACAGCACCCGGCCCCGGCGTGCACGGCCAGTCGGGCTGGCACGCGGCGCGCCTCGCGCTCGGCGAGCTCAGGATGCCGGTCCCCGACCTCGCCCCCTCATCACCCCAAGTGTGAGTTCAGGCTGCAACTTCGCGGCGGAGACGACCCGAACCGCCACCTCGTGTGCATTCGCGTTGCCGTTCCGCGCGACGCTTCGGGCGGGGCATCCGCCGGTACGCTGAGAGCGTGACCTCGCGCCTCGCCCAGCCCGCTCTGCCCGCTCGCTCGCAGGCCCTGCTCGACGAGATGCGCACGCGCGTCGTCATCGCCGACGGCGCGATGGGCACGATGATCCAGGGCTACGAGCCGACGCTCGAGGACTACCAGCAGCTCGAGGGCTGCAACGAGATCCTCAACGTGACGCGGCCCGAGCTGATCGGCGAGATCCACGATGCGTACTTCGCCGTCGGCGTCGACGCCGTCGAGACCAACACCTTCGGCGCGAACTGGTCGAACCTCAGCGACTATGACATCGAGGACCGCATCGAGGAGCTCGCCGCGGCCGGTGCGCGGGTCGCCCGCGAGCGCGCCGAGGCGTGGCAGGCGCAGGACGGCCGCATGCGCTGGGTGCTCGGCTCGATGGGGCCCGGCACGAAGCTGCCGAGCCTCGGCCACACGACCTACGCGAACCTGCGGGACACCTTCGCCGAGCAGGCGCAGGGCCTGATCGAGGGCGGGGCGGATGCCTTCCTCATCGAGACCTCGCAGGACCTGCTCCAGACCAAGGCCGCGATCAACGGCTGCAAGGCGGCGACCCAGGCATCCGGCACCCGCCTGCCGATCTTCGTCGAGATCACGATCGAGACGACCGGCACGATGCTGATGGGCTCGGAGGTCGGCGCCGCGCTGACCGCGATCGAGCCGCTCGGCGTCGACGCGATCGGCCTCAACTGCGCGACCGGCCCCGACCTGATGAGCGAGCACCTGCGCTACCTGTCGAAGCACTCGCGCGTGCCGCTCATCTGCATGCCGAACGCGGGGCTGCCCGTGCTCGGCGCGAACGGCGCCGAGTACCCGCTCACCGCGCCCGAGCTCGCGACCGCGCACGAGCAGTTCGTGCGCGAGTTCGGTCTCGGCATCGTCGGCGGCTGCTGCGGCACGACCCCGGCGCACCTCGCGGCGGTCGTCGAGCGCCTCGGCCGCACGCCCGCCGCGCAGCGCGCCGTCGAGGTCGACCCCGGTGTCGCGAGCCTGTACCAGCACGTGCCCTTCGAGCAGGACGCGTCGTACCTCGCCATCGGCGAGCGCACCAACGCCAACGGCTCGAAAGCCTTCCGTGAGGCGATGCTCGCCGAGAACTGGGACGAATGCGTCGAGATCGCGCGGGCACAGATCCGCGCGGGGGCGCACCTGCTGGATGTCTGCGTCGACTACGTGGGCCGCGACGGTGTCGCCGACATCCGCCAGGTCGTCTCGCGCCTCGCGAGCGCATCGACGCTGCCGCTCGTCGTCGACTCGACCGAGCCGCCCGTGCTGCAGGCCGGGCTCGAGCTCATCGGCGGCCGCCCCGTCATCAACTCGGTCAACTTCGAGGACGGCGAGGGGCCCGAGTCGCGGTACGCCCGCATCATGCCGCTCGTGAAGGAGCACGGCGCCGCCGTCGTGGCGCTCACGATCGACGAGCAGGGCCAGGCGCGCACCGCTGAGGGCAAGATCGCCATCGCGACGCGCCTCATCGAGTCGCTGACGGGGGAGTGGGGGCTCGAGGTCAGCGACATCATCGTCGACTGCCTCACCTTCCCGATCGCGACGGGCCAGGAGGAGACGCGGCGCGACGCGATCGAGACGATCTCGGCGATCGAGCAGATCACGACGGCGTACCCGGGCATCCACACCACGCTCGGCGTCTCGAACGTGTCGTTCGGCCTCAACCCGGCCGCGCGCCAGGTGCTTAACTCGGTTTTCTTACACGAGGCTGTGCAAGCTGGTCTGGACTCGGCGATCATCGACGCCGCCAAGATCGTGCCGCTCGCCTCGCTGCCCGACGAGCAGCGCCAGGTCGCGCTCGATCTGGTGTGGGACAAGCGCCGCTACGACGCCGAGGGCAACCTCGAGTACGACCCCCTCGCGCGCATGCTCGAGATCTTCGCGGGCGTCGACACCAAGGCGCTGCGCGACCAGCGCGCCGCCGAGCTCGCCGCGCTGCCCGTGGGCGAGCGCCTCGAGCGCCGCATCATCGACGGCGAGGCGAAGGGGCTCGAGGGCGACCTCGACGAGGCGATGGCGGGTGGCATCCCGGCCCTCGACATCATCAACAACCACCTGCTCGAGGGCATGAAGGTTGTCGGCGAGCGCTTCGGCGCCGGCGAGATGCAGCTGCCCTTCGTGCTGCAGTCCGCCGAGGTCATGAAGACCGCCGTCGCCTACCTCGAGCCGCATATGGACAAGTCGCAGGCCGGCGCGGGCAAGGGTCGCATGGTCATCGCGACCGTGCGCGGCGACGTGCACGACATCGGCAAGAACCTCGTCGACATCATCCTGAGCAACAACGGCTACGAGGTCGTCAACCTCGGCATCAAGCGGACGATCACCGACATCATCGCGGCCGCCGAGGAGCACGAGGCGGATGTCATCGGCATGAGCGGCCTGCTCGTGAAGTCGACCGTGGTGATGAAGGAGAACCTGCTCGAGCTGAACCAGCGCGGCGTCGCGAAGCGCTGGCCCGTGCTGCTCGGCGGCGCGGCGTTGACGCGTGCGTATGTCGAGGACGACCTCGCGTCGCAGTTCGACGGCACCGTGCGGTACGCGAAGGACGCCTTCGAGGGCCTCGCCCTGATGGAGCCGCTCGTGAAGATCGCGCGCGGCGCCGACCCCGAGTCGGTGGGGCTGCCCGCGCTCAAGAAGCGCATTCACGCGGCCGGCTCGCAGCTCACGCTCACCGAGCCCGAGGACATGCCGGCCCGTTCGGACGTGGCGGACGACAACGCGGTGCCCGCGGCGCCGTTCTGGGGCACGCGGCTCGTGCGCGGCATCCCACTCGCCGACTTCTCGGCCTTCTTGGACGAGCGCGCGACGTTCATGGGCCAATGGGGTCTGCGGCCGGGTCGCGGCGATGCCGCCAAGTCGTACGACGAGCTCGTCGAGACCGAGGGGCGGCCGCGGCTGCGGTACTGGCTCGACAAGATCCTGGCCGAGGGCCTGCTCGAGCCGGCCGTCGCGTATGGCTACTTCCCGGTCGTGGCCGACGGCGATGACGTCGTCGTGCTGCATCACGGGGATGACGAGGCCGGCGTGCTCGGGCGGCCCGGCCTGCTCGCGCCCGACGGCGGCTCGGGCGGCGCGATCGGCACCGAGCGCCTGCGCTTCCACTTCCCGCGCCAGCGCCGCGACCGCCACCTCTGCCTCGCCGACTTCGTGCGCGGCCGGGCGACGGGCCAGGTCGACGTGATGCCCGTGCAGCTCGTGACCGCGGGCGACTCGGTGAGCCGTGCCACGGCGAAGCTCTTCGAAGCGAACTCCTACCGCGACTACATGGAGCTCAACGGCCTCGCGATGCAGCTCACCGAGGCGCTCGCCGAGTACTGGCATTCGCGCATCCGCGCCGAGCTCGGCTTCGCCGCCGAGGAGCCCGCGACGACCGAGGGCCTGTTCAAGCTCGAGTACCGCGGCGCGCGGTTCTCGCTCGGCTACCCCGCCTGCCCCGAGATGGAGGATCGCCGCAAGGTCGTCGAGCTGCTGCGCCCCGAGCGCATCGGCGTCTCGCTGTCGGAGGAGCTGCAGCTGCACCCCGAGCAGTCGACGGATGCCTTCGTGTTCCACCACCCCGAGGCGAAGTACTTCTCGGTCTAGGGGCGGGTGCGCGGCGCGAGGGGGGCGCCGCTACGGCACAAAACGCACGATTGGGAGGACGAATCGGTGGATTCGTCCTCCCAATCGTGCGTTTTGTGCTTTTCGCGCTCGGCGGAGCGCGGGCGGCCGGGGCTCGGCTAGAGCTTCGCGCGGCGCAGCGCCGCCAGCACCGGGCGGCCGATGACCGCGATGCCGACGACCGTGGTGATCGCACGCACGGTGTCCCAGGTGAGAGTCGACGTCGCGAGCGAATAGAGGGCGAAGGACTTCAGGTTGACGAGCGGCGCGGCATCCGCCGCGTAGGCGATCGACGAGCCGCCGCCGATCGCGAACGGCCAGAACCACAGGTTGAGCAGCGCCCCCACGACCCATGAGGCGATCGCACCGTAGACCGCGAGCAGGACGAGCTCGCCGACGCGCGAGCGCACCCGGGGAAGCAGGCCGGCACCCGCGCCCACCCACGCGCACGCGAACAGCTGGAACGGCAGCCAGGGGCCGATTCCGCCGGTGATCAGGGCCGAGAGGGTGATCGTGACGAGGCCGAGCAGGAAGCCGAAGCGCGCCCCGAGGGCCCGCCCCGCGAGAATCAGGACGATGAACACCGGCTCGATGCCGCCCACGGAATCGCCGAGCACGCGCGTCGCGGCGCCGATCGCCCCGAGCACGCCGAGCAGCGCGATCGACTTCGCCCCCGCGACGTGCCGGTCGAGCGCGAGCGCGGCGGCGACGGCCAGTGCGGGCGCGAGCGCGAGGGCGATGTAGGGCACCGCGCGCTGGGCGTCGGCGGGCGCGGCGGGGGCGAGGAACGGCCACGCGAACGCGGCCAGCGCGGCGAGATTGCCGAGCGCGAGCGCCCACGGCCGCCAATCGACGCGGCGCGATGCGGTGCGGGGGATGTCGGGAGCGAGGGTCTGCGTCATGCGCCGGCCCCCGGGGTCGCGGCGGAGCCGGTTGCGGTCTCAGCGCCGGTCTCAGTGCCGGGCCCGACTGCGTCGACGGCACGGTCGGCAGCCGCCGCGTTCGCGAGCTCGTTCTGGTCCTCGTGCCCGGCCTCGCTCGTGAGCCGGCCCGCAGTCAGGCGCAGCACCCGATCAGCGAGCTCTGCCGCGAAATCGCGTTCGTGCGTCGCGAACAGCACGGCGGCGCCCGCGTCGGCCGCGCGGCCGAGCGCCGCGGCGAGTTCGGCGCGGGCCCGCCCGTCGAGGCCGCGCACGGGTTCGTCGACCAGCAGCACGGCGGGGTCGCCCGCGAGCTGCAGGGCGATCGCGAGGCAGACGCGCTGGCCGCCGGAGAGGTCGCGCGGATGCGTGTCGGCCAGTCTTCGCAGCTCGGCGCCCTGCGGGTCGAGGCCGAGCAGGGCGGCGAAGCGCTCGAGCGTCGGCAGCACCGTTGATGTCAGGGCCGTGGTGCGGCAGCCGTGTGTGACAGCGGTCGGGGTGGGGCGTCCGTGCGAATGCCTCTGCGTGCGCGTCGGCCGTCTGCCGGTGCGCGCCCGCGCGTGCCGGTCGGCTCGGCGGCACTCCGCGGCGACGGAGTCGGTGACGAAGAGGTCCTCGAACTCCTCCGGCACGAGGGCGACGGCGCTGCGGCGCCGGCGGCGCGACATCCCGCGCACATCGGCCCCGCCGACGATGACCCGGCCCGACTCGCTCGGCAGTGCGAAGGCGTGCAGCAGCGAGGACTTGCCCGCGCCGTTCGCACCCGTGAGCGCGACCAGCTCGCCGGCCCGCAGTGCGAGCGAGGCGCGGTCGACGACGAGGCGCCCCTCGTGCCGCACCGACAGCCCGCGGAGCTCGGCCACCACCGGCCCCGGTGTCGGGGAACCGGATCCGCTGTCGGGGAACCGGATCCGGTTCCCCGACAGCGGATCCCGCTCCCGGAAGGGCGGCCCGGGCTGCACGGCCGGCAGGGGAGGCGCGGGCGGCGCGGACAGAGCGGGCGGCCCAGGTCGCGCAGACGCAGGGAGGGCTGCGACGCCCGCGGCATCCGCCCGCCGCAGCCGGCCGTCGGCGATCTCGAGCCACCCGTCGGCGACCTCGGCGAACCACGCCACCCGGTGCTCGGCCACGACGACGCACACGCCCGCCTCGTGCGCGAGGGCGGCGAGCGCCGCGACGACGCGCGGCCGTGCCGCCGCGTCGAGCTCGGCGAGCGGCTCGTCGACGAGCAGCAGCGTCGGGTTCTCGACCATGGCGGCGGCGAGCGCGACCAGCTCGGCCTCGCCCGCCGACAGCGCCGTGATCGGCCGTTCGACGAGGTGCGCGATCGCGAGCCGCACGGCGACCTCGCGCACGCGCGCCGCGACGATCACGGGCGCGACCCCGCGCAGCGTGAGGGCGAAGCCGATCTCCTCCGCGACGGTCTCGCCCACGAAGCCGAGCCGCACACGCTGCGCGACCGCGGCGACGAAGCCCGCGGTCTCGCGCGGCGGCACGACGGCTCGATCGGCCCCGCCCACGAGCACAATGCCGGTCTGCGAGCCGCCGTCCGCGTGCTGGAAGAGCCCCGACAGGGCGTCGAGCACGCTCGACTTGCCCGAACCGGTCGCGCCGGACAGCACGGTGAGGGTCGCGGGCGCGAGCGAGAGCGCCGGAATCGACAGCGACCAGCCGGGGCGGGCGAGCACGGCATCCGCCACTTCGACGGGCCGCTCGCAGTCGCCGCCGACGCGCGCCGACGCGGCGAAACCGCGCAGTTCGAGGGATGCCGCGAGCGCCACCGCCCTCTCGATCGTCCCCTCGAGCACGGGCACGAGCACGGCGGCGCCCGGCCGCTCGCCCCGCAGCCGCGCCGCCCGTCGCGCGCGCCGCACGGCTGCGCCGAGCGCGGGCACGGTCTGCCACGCGATGACGAGCGCCCGCAGCAGCGAGCGCGCCGGCCCGCGTCGGGCGCCGGCCGCGAGCCACGGCCGCACGTCGAACAGGGCGTTCAGCACGCCGAAGAACAGGATCGCGGCCGCGAACGGCACGGCCGACAGGGCGGCGGACGCGAGGCCTCCGCTCGTCACAGGGCCGAGCAGCTGCACACCGGTGAAGGGCGCGGGCAGCGCGACGAGCGGCAGCGCGAGCAGCGTCACCCCGCCGTACCCCGCGCCGGCGAACAGCGCGTAGTAGACCACCCGGGCGCCGACGAACACGGCCGCGAAGATCACGGCCTGTCGCAACGGGCCCGGGCGGAAGCGCACGGGCTAGCCCCGGGGCGGCGTCGTGTCGGTGCCGGTCGTGAACTTGAGACCGAGGGTCTGGCCGGGGCGCAGCTGCTGCGTCGTCACGCCGTTCTCGGCGTAGCCCCAGGCCCCGGTCGCCGAGCTGCGCACCCACATCGCCCAGTAGGCGAACGCGGCGGGCATGCCCTGGCAGGTCTCGGTGTACGGCTGCTGGCCGGGCACCGAGATCGGGTGGGTTGCCGAGGGCGCGTCGTTGACGCGGCAGACGACCGCGTCGCCGTACTTCGCGGTGCCCTGGGTCTCGAAGCCGGCGGCGGTGAGCGCGGCGGCGGCGGTGATCGGGCCGGATGCCGGCACGCAGGCATCCGAGTCGGCGCCGCCCAGCAGCCCGTACTGCACCGTCACGAAGACGCCGGAGCAATCGGCGGCCGAGGTGACCGCGGGGGAGGGGATCGCGACGGCGGTGTGGGCCGGGGCCGGCGACGTGGAGGTCGCGCAGCCCGCGAGCGAGACGAGGGCCGCGGCGGCGACGGCGAAGGCGGCGAGACGGGGCGGGCGGCGGGTGCGAATCATCGGATCCAGGGTATCGGCGCACGGGCGGGAGCCTGTGCGCCGATGGGCCTGTGCGGGGTCTTGCGCGGGACATCCGCACGCGCTAATCTACAACCAAATGGTTGTAAATAAGAGTGACCAGCTCGCCGACGCCGAGGTCGACCGCATCTTCCATGCACTGGCGGACGCCACGCGCCGCGACATCGTGACGCGGGTGCTGCGGCGGCCGCACTCGGTGTCCGAGCTGGCCGCCGGCTATGCGATGAGCTTCGCGGCCGTGCAGAAGCACGTCGCGGTGCTCGAGAGGGCGGCGCTCGTGAGCAAGACGAAGCGGGGCCGCGAGCAGCTCGTGCGCGGCGAGGTCGACACCGTCGCCCGCGCGACCGAGCTGCTGCGTGCCTACGAGCAGCTCTGGCACGCGCGCGCCGAGGGCAT
Source organism: Microbacteriaceae bacterium (assembly GCA_009780695.1). Lineage (GTDB taxonomy): Bacteria > Actinomycetota > Actinomycetes > Actinomycetales > Microbacteriaceae > Gryllotalpicola. Next base: position 28,001 of record WQZN01000019.1, on the reverse strand, counting down.
CGACGCGCTGCTCGCAGCTGAGCGCGTCAGCGACCCCGGCGCGACCGGCGCCGCCGACAGCGCGAACGACACGAACAAGACCGACTAGGCCGAATCGGCCGAGACAGAGGGGGCATCATGCCTGTCATCTCATCCACGCGGGACCCGGAAGCCCGCAGCCTCACGATCGTGTGCGAGTTCGCCGCCCCGGTCGAGCGCATCTGGGAGCTGTGGGAGGACCCGCGCCAGCTCGAGAAGTGGTGGTGCCCCGAGCCCTACCCGGCGACCTTCGAGACCCACGACCTGAGGCCCGGCGGCACGTCGAGCTACTACTCCACGGGCCCGAACGGCGAGCTGCAGCGCGCCTGGTGGGCGACCACCGCGGTCGACAAGCCGCGCCGTATCGAGTTCGACGGCGGCCTCGCCGACAACGACACGAGGGAGCCCGACCCCGACGGCAGAATGCACGGCACCGTGGGATTCGAGCCGATCGAGACGGGCACGCGCATGACGTCGGTGACGGTGTTCGACTCGGTGCCGTACATGGAGAAGATGCTCGGCTTCGGCCACGAAGAGGGCTCGAAGCAGGCGCTCGGCCAGATCGACGCCCTGCTCGTCTCGGCCGGCGCGTGACGCTATTGACTGCAAGTCAGTAGTAGCATCCCCTCGTGCCGCGCCGACGATGGCCGGCCGAGGGGATGCTCATGGGCGCACAGTCGCGCTTCGACCACGACGTGGTGGTCATCGGTTCTGGTTTCGGCGGCTCGGTCGCCGCCCTCCGCCTCGTCGAGAAGGGCTACGACGTGCTCGTCTACGAGGCGGGCAGACGCTTCGCGGACCACGAGTTCGCGAAGACGAACTGGGACCTCAGGAACTACCTCTGGGCGCCCGCTCTCGGCTGCTTCGGGCCGCAGCGCATCCACAAGCTGCCCGACGTGCTGATCCTCGCGGGGGCCGGCGTCGGCGGCGGCTCGCTCAACTACGCCAACGTGCAGTACGTGCCGGGGGAGTCGTTCTTCACGAGCGGCTCGTGGGCCGGCGTGACCGACTGGCGGGCCGAGCTCGCGCCGCACTACGAGACCGCGAAGCGCATGCTCGGCACGGCCGAGACCTATCCCTACGACGGGCCCGCCGAGCAGCTCATGCGCAAGGTGGCGGTGCGGCTCGGCGTGCCCGAGACCTTCCGGACGACGCCGACCGGGGTGTACTACGGGGCACCCGGCGCGCCGACCCGCGGCGTGACATCCCCCGACCCGTATTTCGACGGCGACGGGCCCGCCCGCACGAGCTGCACGCTGTGCGGCAACTGCATGGTCGGCTGCCGCGTGGGGGCGAAGAACACGCTCGTCAAGAACTACCTGTGGCTGGCCGAGCGGCGCGGCGCGGTCATCGAGCCGTTGCGCACCGTCACGTCGGTCACGCCGCTGCCCGGGGGCGGGTTCGAGGTGACGACGGATGCCACGGGCACCCTGCTCGCGAAGAAGGCCCCCCGCACGGTCACGGCCGAGCAGGTCGTCTTCGCCGCCGGCGCGTGGGGCACGCAGAAGCTCCTGCACACGCTCAAGGCCGACGGCGCGCTCCCGCGCCTCTCGGATGCGCTCGGCCGGCTCACCCGCACCAACTCCGAGGCGCTCGACGGAGCGATCGCCACCGCCGTGCCCGGCGTCGACCTGACCGAGGGCTCGGCGATCACCACCTCGATCTACGTCGACGAGAAGACCCACGTGCAGAATGTGCGCTACGGCAAGGGCTCGGGTGCGATGCTGCTGCTCGTCACGGCGCTCGTGCCGGGCGGGAAGCCCCTGCACAAGCGGCTCGGCTACCTGCTGGGGCGGCTCGCACGGCATCCGCTCGCCGAGTTGCGTGCGAGCTCGCCGCGGCGCGCGACCGAGCGCGGCGTCATCGCGCTCGTCATGCAGAGCGTCGACAACTCGCTGACGGTCTCGGCCAAGCGGCTGTTCGGGCGCATCGTGCTCACGAGCCGCCAGGGCGACGGCGAGCCGAACCCGGACTGGCTGCCGCAGGCGCACCGCGCGACCGAGGCGATGGCCGAGCAGCTCACCGAGGACACGGGCGTGCCGGCCCTGCCGCGCGGCACGTGGCTCGAACTGTTCGGCGTGCCGCTCACGGCGCACTTCCTGGGCGGCGCGGTGATCGCAGCCGACCCCGCCGACGGCGTCGTCGACCCCTTCCACCGCGTCTGGAACTACCCGGGCCTGCACATCGTCGACGGCTCGACGATCTCGGCCAATCTCGGGGTCAACCCCTCGCTCACGATCACGGCGCAGGCCGAGCGGGCGTTCGCGCTGTGGCCCGAGAAGGGCGAGCGGGATGCCCGCCCCGCACAGGGCGAGCCCTATCGGATGGTGTCCCAATCGTGATTTGACCGCGCGACGCGGCTCACGGCATATTGACCAACGGGTCAACGGCGATCCGAAAGTAACAAGCGTGCGCGCCGGCATCTCGAAAGCAACGACCACGACGAGGTGGGCGCCGACCCCAACGGGACTCTCGGATGCCGGCGCGCGGCGCGCTGGTGCCGCGGCGACCCGCGCCACCCTGTGGCAAACGCTGCGCAAGCCCCGTGCGACCCGACAGACTGGACGGGTGAAGCGACTCCACCTTCCCCAGACGACTCTGTCCGCGTCCAACATCATCCTCGGCCTCATGCGCATCTCGGAGCTCACCGACGACGAGATCCGCACCCTCGTCTCGACGGCGATCGACGAGGGCATCGACTTCTTCGACCACGCCGACGTCTACGGCGGCCAGCCGCACTTCTGCGAGAAGCGCTTCGGCGACGCCGTGCGGTTCACCTCGAGCGAGCGCGAGAAGGTCAAGATCCAGACCAAGACGGGCATCGTGCCCGGCGCCTTCGACTTCTCGAAGGAGCACATCCTGAAGTCGGTGGATGCCTCGCTCGGCGCCCTGCGCACGGACTACATCGACGTGCTGCTGCTGCACCGCCCCGACGCGCTCGTCGAGCCGGAAGAGGTCGCCGCCGCGTTCGCGGAGCTCGAGGCATCCGGCAAGGTCCGCAACTTCGGCGTCTCGAACCACACGCCCGGCCAGGTCGAGCTGCTGAAGAAGTCCGTGAAGCAGCCGCTCGCCTTCAACCAGGTGCAGCTCTCGATCACGCACGCGCCGCTCATCGCGGCGGGTGTCGCGAGCAACATGGCGGGCCTCGACCAGTCGATCGACCGCGACAACGGCATCCTCGACTACTCGCGCCTCAACGACATCACGCTGCAGGCGTGGTCGCCCTTCCAGAAGCAGTTCTTCAACGGCGTCTTCCTCGGCGACCGCGAGAACTACGCCGAGCTGAACGACGCGATCGACGCGCTCGCGGCGAAGTACGACGTGACGCCGGATGCCATCGCCGTGGCCTGGATCACGCGCCACCCCGCGAACTTCCAGGTCGTGCTCGGCACCACCAAGCCGGAGCGCGTGAAGGCCGCCGCCGTCGGCAGCGACATCCCGCTCACCCGCGTCGAGTGGTACAGCCTGTTCACCGCGGCGGGCTACACCCTGCCGTAGCGCCCTCAGGTCGCCGTGCGCCCAGCCCGCTGTGCGCACGGCGACCTAGGCTGAACCGGTGACATCTCGCACCGCAGCCGTCCTCGACAACCCGGGCTTCCACTCGCTCACGGGTGCGCACGCGCCCTTCGCCCGAGCGCACGGCCGCGTGCGTCGCTACGAGCCCGAGGTGTCGGTCTTCGCGGGCGTGCCCGACGACGCGACCGCCGAGGACTGGGCCGCGCTCGCCGCCTTGCTGCAGCCCGGCGAGGTGCTCGCGCTCTCGGGCCGCGAGCTGCCCGCGGGCTGGGCCGAGAGCGGTCTGCCGGCGGGCTGGGTCGTGGAGCTCGGCGAGGGCCTGCAGATGACCGACGACGGCTTCGTCGCCGAGGCGGGCGACGGCGACGGCCTGATCGAGCTGGGTGCGGCGGATGTCCCCGACATGCTCGAGCTGATCGCGATCGCGCAGCCGGGGCCCTTCGCCCCGCGCACGGTCGAGCTGGGCGGCTACCTCGGCATCCGCGTCGACGGCCGGCTCGTCGCGATGGCCGGCCGCCGGGTCAACCCCGCGGGCTGGGTCGAGGTCAGCGCCGTCGCGACGCACCCGGACTTTCGCGGCCGCGGTTTCGCGGCGCGGGTCGTGCGCGGCGTCGTCGCCGGCATCCGCGCCGAGGGCCAGCGCGCGTTCCTGCACTCGCGCGCCGACAACGAGACCGCGGTCGGGCTCTACACGCGTCTCGGCTTCGTCGCCCGCGCGCACGTGCCGTTCGCGTTCTTCTTCGAGGCACCGGCCGAGAGCGAGGCGGCCGCGACCGCCGCCGACGGCGCTTCGGACGGCGAGGTCGTCGCGTGATCGGCGCCGACCTGCGCGGCGACTTCCCGCTGCTCGACCAGACCGTCAACGGGCATCCGCTCGTCTACCTCGACTCGGCCGCGACCGCCCAGCGGCCGCGCGTCGTGCTCGACGCCGAGCGCGACTACCTCGAGCGTCGCAACTCGGCCGTGCACCGCGGCGCGCACACGCTCGCCGCCGAGGCGACCGAGGAGTTCGAGGGGGCCCGTGAGGCCGTCGCGCGCTTCGTCGGCGCCCAGCCCGACGAGATCGCCTGGCAGGCGAACGCGACGGACGCCCTGAACACCGTCGCCTTCGCGATCGGCGCCGCGAGCCGCGGCCGCGGGGGAGATGCGGCCCGCCGCTTCGCGCTCGCGCCGGGCGACGAGATCGTCGTGACCGAGGCCGAGCACCACGCGAACCTCATCCCGTGGCAGGAACTCGCGGCCCAGACGGGCGCGACGCTGCGCTACGTCCCGGTCGACGACGGGCTGTGGACGATCGAGGATGCCCGTGCCGTGGTCACCGAGCGCACGCGCCTGATCGCCTTCGCGCACGTCTCGAACGTCACCGGCATGGTGGCGCCGGTCGCCGAGGTCGTGGATCTCGCGGCATCCGTCGGCGCCCTCACGGTTCTCGACGCATGCCAGTCCGCACCGCACCGCATGCTCGCCCTGCGCGAGCTCGGCGTCGACTTCGCGGCGTTCAGCGCGCACAAGATGCTCGGGCCGACGGGCCTCGGCGTGCTCTACGGCCGGCGTGAACTGCTGAACGCGCTGCCGCCGGGGCGCACCGGCGGCTCGATGATCACCACCGTGACGATGGACGGCGCCCAGTACCTGCCCGCCCCGCAGCGCTTCGAGGCCGGCACGCAGGCCGTCTCGCAGGCCGTCGCGTTCGGCGCGGCCGTCGGCTATCTGACGGCCGTCGGCATGGACGAGGTGCTCGCCCACGAGCACGCGCTCGCGGCGCGGCTGCACGACGGGCTCGCCGGCATCCCCGGCCTGCGCCTCATCGGCCCCGGCCGCGGCGTCGAACGTGCGGGCCTCGTCGCCTTCGACGTCGAGGGCGTGCACGCGCACGACGCGGGGCAGTACCTCGACGCCCGTGGCATCGCGGTGCGCGTCGGGCACCACTGCGCGCAGCCGCTGCACCGCCGCCTCGGCCTCACGGCGAGCGTGCGCGCGAGCGTCTATCTGTACAACACCGAGGCCGACGTCGACACGTTCCTCGAGGCCGCCGCCGGCATCCGCCCCTACTTCGGCCTGTGACGTCCCGGGCGTCCGTGGCAGGCTGAGGGCATGCCGTACGACGCCGACGCATCCCGTTACGAATCGATCCCGTACCGCCGCACCGGCCGCAGCGGCCTGCTGCTGCCCGCCGTCTCGCTCGGTCTGTGGCAGAACTTCGGCGACACGAGCCCGCTCGACACGCAGCGCGCGATCCTGCGCCGGGCGTTCGACCTCGGCGTGACGCACTTCGACCTCGCCAACAACTACGGGCCGCCCGCGGGCAGCGCCGAGACGAACTTCGGCCGCATCTTCGCGCAGGACTTCCGCCCCTACCGTCACGAGATCGTCGTCTCGACGAAGGCGGGATACGGCATGTTCCCCGGGCCGTACGGCGAGTGGGGCAGCCGCAAATACCTGCTCGGCAGCCTCGACGCCTCGCTCGGCCGCATGGGGCTCGACTACGTCGACATCTTCTACTCGCACCGCGCCGACCCCGACACCCCGCTCGAAGAGACGATGGGCGCGCTCGACCAGGCCGTGCGCAGCGGCAAGGCGCTGTACGCGGGCATCTCGAGCTACTCGCCCGAGCGCACGCGCGAGGCGGTGCACATCCTGCGCGAGATGGGCACGCCGGCCCTCATCCATCAGCCGAGCTACTCGATGTTCAACCGCTGGATCGAGGGCGACGCGGCGGGCGGCGCGAGCCTGCTCGACACGGTCGGCGAGCTCGGTCTCGGCGTCATCGCGTTCAGCCCGCTGGCCCAGGGGCTGTTGACCTCCAAGTACCTGGACGGCGTGCCCGCGGGCTCGCGCGCCACGAAGGCGCCGTCGTGGAAGGACGAGTTCCTCACCGACGAGATCGTCGGCCGGGTGCGTGCGCTGAACGAGATCGCGGCGCGGCGCGGTCAGTCGCTCGCGCAGCTCGCGATCGCATGGGTGCTGCGGGATGCCCGGGTCACCTCGGCCCTGGTCGGGGCCTCCAGCGTCGCGCAGCTCGAGGACAGCCTCGGCGCGCTGCAGAACCTCGAGTTCACGCCCGACGAGCTCGCCGAGATCGACCGGTACGCGGTCGAGTCGGGTGTGAACAACTGGCAGCGCTCGAGCGACGTCGACTGACGCGGCCCGAAGCGCCGGTCCGGCGGCGTTTCCGGCTTGTAACACGTGGTTATGAACTTATTTCGAACCCTCACTGGTAATTGACCGTGAGGATTTCGTCTGGAAAGGTTGCGGCGTAACCAGTCCGGGGGCGCAAGCCTCCGAGAAGAGGGAGTCATCTATGACCTCGACGCAAACGCAGCTCAAAGGCGTGCTGCCAGACACCGGTCTCAAGCGTCAAATCGGATTCATCGGCCTCATGTGGGCCTCCGCCGGATCGATCATCGGTTCCGGTTGGCTGTACGGGGCGCAGAAGGGCCTCGCGGCTGCGGGCCCCGCGATCATCTGGTCGTGGCTGATCGGTGCCGCCGCGATCCTCGTCCTCGCCTTCGTGCACGCCGAGCTCGGTGGCATGTACCCCATCGCCGGCGGCACGGCCCGCTTCCCGCACCTCGCCTTCGGCGGCATCGCGGGCGGCTCGTTCGGCTGGTTCTCGTGGCTGCAGGCGGTCACCGTCGCCCCCGTCGAGGTCATGGCGATGCTCGGATACTGGCAGACGCTGGCGCTCAAACAGCACTGGAGCTTCGGAGCGCACTGGCAGAACCCCAAGACCGAGATCCTGACGGGCGGCGGCATCGTCACGGCCGTCATCGTCATGGCGGTCTTCACCGCGATCAACTTCCTCTCGATCCGCGCGCTCGCCAACACGAACAGCGCGGCGACCTGGTGGAAGATCGGCGTGCCGCTGTTGGCCATCATCGTGATCTCGGTCATCGGGTTCCACGGCAGCAACTTCGGTGCGGGCGAGAGCTTCGCCCCGACCGGCCTCAAGGGCGTGCTGAGCGCCCTGCCCACCGCGGGCGTCATCTTCGCCTTCCTCGGTTTCGAGCAGGCGGACCAGCTCGCCGGTGAGTCGTCGAACCCCAAGCGCGACATCCCGCGCGCCGTCATCGGCTCGGTCGTGATCGGTCTCGTCATCTACCTGGCGCTGCAGGTCGTCTTCATCGCGGCGATCCCGCACGACCACCTGCTCGGCACCTGGGCCCAGACGGCCGCGCAGTACGCCGGCGGTCCGTTCGCCCTGATCGCCACTGCGATCGGCGCCGGCTGGCTCGCCTACGTGCTCTTCGTCGACGCGGTCATCTCACCCGGTGGCACCGGTCTGATCTACTTCACCGCAACGAGCCGTGTCTCGTACGGCCTGTCGAAGAACGGCTACTTCCCGAAGATCTTCGAATCGACGACCAAGCGCGGCGTGCCGTGGTTCGGCCTCATCATCGCCTGGATCTTCGGCTGCATCTGCTTCCTGCCGTTCCCGAGCTGGCAGTCGCTGGTCAGCCTGATCACGAGCGCCTCGGTGCTCATGTACGCCGGCGCCCCGCTCGCGTTCGGCGCCTTCCGCAAGCGCATCCCGGACGCGGAGCGCCCGTTCCGCCTGCCCGCCGGCCAGATCCTGGCGCCGATCGCCTTCATCGTGTCGAACTGGATCATCCTCTGGACCGGCTGGATCACCGACTGGAAGCTCGGCGTCTGCATCCTGATCGGCATCGCGATCATCGTGCTGACCCGCATCTTCAAGTGGAACCCGACCCCGGTGCACTTCAACTGGAAGTCGTCGCAGTGGGTTCTGCCCTATCTGATCGGCCTCGGCCTGATCGTCTTCCTGTCCGACTGGAACCAGAACTCGGCCGGCAAGGTCGTCGGCCCGGACTGGATCCCCTTCGGCTGGGACATGGTCGTGACCGGCGTCTTCAGCCTGGTCATCTACTTCTGGGCGGTCAACACGGCCATCGACGGCAAGGGCATCCTCGCGATCGCCGAGGAGACTGCGGCGCACGCCGAGCAGGAGACCGCCGCGCTCGGCGAGGCGATCGCGTAGTCGACGCCGTCGAGTCGGAATAACTGAATATCCGTACGGGTTTCCAGGTATCGTGGATGCCATGGAACTCGTGCGGCAGTTGGGAGCAGGGCTCTACGACGCTTTCTCGATGTTCTGGGAGACGTTGTGGGCCCTGTTCCTCGGTTTTGCGCTGTCGGGCGCGGTCCAGGCCTTCGTGAGCCGCGCCCGCATGCAGCGCATGCTGGGCGACCACCGCCCCGCGACGCTGGCGAAAGCGGGCTTCTGGGGGGCCGTCAGCTCGTCCTGTTCCTATGCCGCGAGCGCGCTCGCGAAGACGCTGTTCCGCCGCGGCGCCGATTTCACGACCTCCCTCGTCTTCATGATCGCGAGCACCAACCTCGTGATCGAGATGGGGCTCGTGCTCTGGCTGCTGCTCGGCTGGCAGTTCGCGCTCGCGCAGTTCGTCGGCGGGGCGATCATGATCGCGCTGCTCGCGCTCGTCGGCCCGCGCGTGCTCGGCGGCCGCACGGCCGAGCGGGCGCGCGCGCACCTCGACCCGGCGGCCGGCGAGGCCTCGGGCCACCACCATCACGAGGTCGATGAGGATGTCGCGGCCGACGTCCCCCTGCGGCAGCGCCTGCGCTCGCGCGCCGGCTGGTCCGACGCGGCCGCCTACATGGTCAGCGACCTCACGATGATCCGGAAGGAGCTCGTGATCGGCTTCGTGGTCGCGGGGCTCATCACGGTCTTCGTGCCCGCGGCCGTCTGGCAGGCGCTCTTCGTCACCGGCCACGGCTTCTGGTCGAGCCTCGAGAACGCGGTCGTCGGCCCCTTCCTCGCGATCATCAGCTTCGTCTGCTCGGTCGGCAACGTGCCGCTCGCGGCGACGCTGTGGCATGCCGGCGCGAGCTTTGGCGGGGTCGTCGCCTTCGTGTTCGCCGACCTGCTGGCGCTGCCGCTGCTGCTCATCTACCGGCGGTACTTCGGCCTCGGCGTGACCCTGCGCATCCTCGCCGTGTTCTGGGCGACCATGAGCGCCGCGGGTCTCGCCGTCGAGTACCTGTTCCGGCTCGTGCGCATTCCCGAGCCCGCGGCGACCGGCCTCATGGCGGCTCACGAGCCGGGGCTCGGCTACACGACCTGGCTCAACCTGGCCGCCCTCGCGCTGTTCGCGGTCATGTACCGGCTGCACCGCACGCGCCCCGCGAGCGACCGCTATGCGAAGGACGTCATCTGCGGCATGCAGGTCGAGATCGCGCATGCGCCGGCGCGGCGCATGCGCGACGGCGTCGACCACTACTTCTGCTCCGACCGCTGCGCGCTTCAGTTCGACGCGCGGGGCGGCGCATCGCCCGACGAGAGGAACCACGACATGAGCGAAGGTCACGGCCACGGGGTCGGCGGCATGGCCGATGACCCCCACGGCACGCACCGCGACCCGGTCTGCGGCATGACCGTGAGCCCCGAGACCGCCGCGGCGAGCTTCGAGCACGACGGCGAGACCTACTACTTCTGCTCGAAGGGCTGCCGCACCGCGTTCGAGCTGAAGCCGTCCGCCTTCCTGGAGCTGCGGTGACGGCCGCGACGGCGTCGGCGGGGCACGCGCACCCCATCGATGCGGACGCCGTGGGGCGGGCGCGTGCGGCCGTGCCGACCGCCGATGAGACCGCGCGCCTCGCGGGCCTGCTCTCCGTCATGGCCGACCCGCTGCGGCTGCGCATCGTGTTCGCGCTCGACACGGCCGGCGAGCTGTGCGTGGGCGACCTCGCGCTCGCGCTGGAGGTGAGCGAGGATGCCGCGGGCTACGCGCTCCGGCTGCTGCGCGCCGCGGGCCTCGTCGCTGCGCGCAAGCACGGCCGCATCGTCTACAACCGCCTCGCCGACGACTTCCCCGAGCCGCTCCTGCACTACTGCCTGCGCGAGCTCATCACAATCACCCGCCGGTAAGGGCGTCGAAGCCCCTGCGGACCTGGGTCGATTGTGCGGAGCCGAGAGCTCGTTCCCTCCGCAGAACCGACTCGTCTCCGCACAATCGGCACAGGCTCAGCCGCGCCGGATCGCCGCGAGCGTCCCCTTCGTCACCGCGAGCAGGTCGGCCGGGGCGATCTCGATGTCGAAGCCGCGCCGGCCGCCCGAGACGAGGATCGTCGCGAAGGCCTCGGCCGAGGCATCCAGCACGGTCGGCAGCGCCGTCTTCTGACCGATGGGGGAGATGCCGCCCACGACATAGCCGCTCTTGCGCTCGGCGACCTTCGGGTCGGCGAGCTCAGCCCTCTTCCCGCCGAGCGCGGCGGCGAGCGCCTTCACGTCGAGCATCGCGTCGACCGGGACGATGCCGATGCAGTACTGCGATCCCGAATCCGTCGTCGCCATGAGCGTCTTGAAGACCCGCGCGGCCTCGATGCCGAGCTCGCGCGCGGCCTCGGCCCCGAAGTCGGTGACGCTCGCGTCGTGGACGTAGGAATGCGGAGTGAACGGGATGCCGGCGCGCACGAGCGCCGCGGTCGCGGCGGTCGTCGGGGCGGCAGGGGACTTCTTGGCCATGGCCCCACCAGTATCGCGTGCGCACCGGCGGCCGCTAGCGTGGCCCCATGCCCTCGCTGCTCCGCCTCGACTCCTCGATCGATCCCGACACCTCCGTCTCGCGCCGGCTCACGGGCGTCTTCGCACAGGCCTGGGCGGCGCGCGGAGCCGAGCACACGACCGTCACGCGCGACCTGGTCGCCGACCCCGTTCCCCACCTGTCGCACGCGGCACTGCACTGGGCTCCGCGGCTGCGCGGCGACGACGCCCCGGCGCTGCCCGAGGCCGACGCCGTGCAGGAGGCGGTGATCGCGCAGCTGCTCGCCGCGGACGTGCTGCTCGTCGGCGCCCCCATGTACAACTACTCGATCCCCTCGCAGCTCAAGACGTGGCTCGACCACGTGCACGTCCCGGGCGTGCTCGCCCCCTTCGACACGGACACCCAGCCGCTGGCCGGCCGCCCCGCCGTGATCGTCTCGAGTCGTGGCGGCGTCTACGACGTGGGCACCGCGTCCGCCGACTGGGACCACACCTTGCCGCCCATCGGGCTGATCCTCGGCTCGGCGCTCGGCATGGAGGTGCACGTCGTGACCGTGAGCCGCACGCTCTCCGGGGCGGTTCCGGGCCTCGCCGGCGAGCGCGACCGGTTCGCGGACGAGCTCGCCGCCGCCGAAGCCGAACTCGTCGAGCTCGCCGGGAAGCTGGGCTGATCGGCATGGAACAGCCCGACTTCTCCATCGCCGGCCAGCGCGCCCTGGTCACCGGCGCCTCGCGCGGCATCGGCCGCGACCTGGCCCTCGCCCTCGCCCTCGCCGGCGCCGAGGTGCTCGCGGGAGTGCGTGCCGAGGCCGATGCGGCCGAGCTGGTCGCCGAGGCGGCGGGGCGCGGGGCATCCGTCGCCCCCTTCATCCTCGACGTGACGGATGTCGCCGCCACCCGGGCCGCGATCGACGCCGAGGTCGCGGCCCGCGGCCCGATCCAGGTGCTCGTCAACAACGCGGGCCTCGGCTTCAACCACGACGCGGTCGACGTCGGCGAGGCCGACTGGGACGCCATGATGGACGTCAACCTCAAGGGCCTGTTCTTCACGACCCAGGCCGTCGCGCGCCACATGCTCGCGGCGGGTTACGGGCGCGTGGTGAACCTCTCGTCGCAGGGCGGCCTCGTCGGCATCCGCCGCCATGCCGTGTACTCGGCGAGCAAGGGCGGCGTGAACCTGCTCACCAAGGTGCTCGCGCTCGAGTGGGCCGAGCAGGGCGTCACCGTCAACGCCGTCGCGCCGACCTACATCTACACGCCCGGCACCGCCGAGCGGCTCGATCAGCCCGAGATCGCGTCCGACATCCTCGCGCGCATCCCCGCCGGCCGATTCGGGACGACGACGGATGTCGCGGGCGCCGTGCTCTACTTCGCCTCGCCCGCCGCGGGCCTGGTCACCGGCACGGTCCTGCCGATCGACGGCGGCTGGACGGCGCAGTGACGTCGCGTGTGACGTCCTTCGTCGGCCACCGACCCATAGGCCGCGGGGGAGTGACAGAGTAGAAGCGTGACCGATTCCGAGCTGCCCCTGTCGGACCGGGCCGATGCACGCGCCCCGCTGCCGCGCCGCCCGCACGGCAGCGGCGACGGCTGGGTGACCGGCCCCGACGGAAGGCAGTTCTGGGGGACCTTCGGCGCCGCGGGCCTGCTGCTCGTGCACCGCGAGGTCGGCGTGCTGCTGCAGCACCGCGCGGCCTACAGCCACTTCGGCGGCACGTGGGGGATCCCCGGCGGCGCCCGCCATGAGGACGAGACCGCGGCGCAGGCCGCCGTGCGCGAGGCGCACGAGGAGGCGGGGGTGCCCGGGGCCGAGGTCGTCGTCGACTTCGAGTCGGTGCTCGACCTCGGCTGGTGGAGCTACACGACCGTCGTCGGCCACGTCGAGCGGCCGTTCGCCCCCGTGATCGGGGACGCCGAGAGCATCGAGCTGCGCTGGGTCCCGTTCAACGAGGTGGATGCCTACGAACTGCACCCGGGCCTCGCGGCATCCTGGCCCGGCCTCAAGCCCCGCATCGCGGAAGCTCTCGGCTTCTTCGAGGGCTGAGCCCTACGCGGGCTGGGGCTCGTCGCTCGCGAGCCGGCTCTTCCACTCCACGAGCGCGCGCACGGTGCGGCTCGGGTCGGAGCGCAGCGCCTCCATCGCGTCGTCGGGCACGTAGTAGTTGACCGCGAGGAAGCCGCGCACCTGCTCGCTCGGATCGGCGACGAGCGCGCGCAGCACGTCGCAGGGCGTGGCCTCGTTGCGGGCGACGCAGCCGCGGACGCCCTCGTCGGGGTCGGCGGCGAGCTTCTCGAAGAGGTCGGACGGCGTGTTGTAGCTCGACGCGGCGGCCTCGCGGATCTTCGGGTTGGCGTCCGCGGCGAGCAGGCGCAGGCGGCGCAGCTTGCTCTCGGTCACCGGGGGAGCGGGGTGCATCGCCGCGACCTCTTCCGGGGTGAGCATGCTCGGCGCCATGCGCCGCAGCTGCTCGCGCTGCGCGGGGGTGTTGAAGCGGATGCAGGACATGCGGCAACGCTAACCCCCGCCACTGACGACCGGCCCGGTCGGACACGCGGATTCGGGCATCCCGCACCCGGATCCGCACAGCTTCGCGCGCTAGGTTCTGGCTCGACATGAACGCGCTGCTGCACCGCCTCGAACCGGCCTTCCGGTTCCTCGACCGCGTCGCCGGCGGTCGCCATGCGGCGGTGGTCGTGCCGGCCGAGGCCATGGCCCACCCGAGGACGCGCGACACCTTCAGGCGGGTGGCGTGGCTGCTCGTGGTCGAGCTGCTGCTCGGCGTCGGCGCCGTCGCGGTGGCAGTGGGGCTCGCCGTCTCGGGGGCGGACGTCACCTTCGTCGTCTGGATGCGCACGGTCGTCGTGCTCGGCATCACGGCGACGTTGTTCTACTTCACCTGGCGCGCCTCGCGCGGCTGGTACTGGGCCTATCAGCGGCTGCTGCTGTTCACCCGCATCTTCCCCGTCATCACCCTCGTGCTCGCGGCGATCCCGCATCTCTACCCCGCATGGATGATCACCGAGCAGATCGTGTTCAGCCTGGTGCTGCTCGGCATCCTCTTCTATCTGAGCTCGACCCACATGCGCGAGGCCTTCCCGCGCCCCGCGAGGCCGACGAGTCGCGCCTGACCGGCGAGAGCGCCACCGAGCGAGCGCAGATGCCGATCAGAAGCAGAAATCCACGCCGCGAGGCGCCCGATCGGGGGGAATCCGCCCGGCATTCGCTCGTCACCGATCGTGACCTTTCCGATACGCTTGTGGTTCGAAGGAGGACGATGGTGGCTGACGAGAACCCCCTGCGCCCGCCCGCCCGAGGCAACGAGGCGACGACGGCGCGCTTCGGCGAAGAGTTCGCGCAGGCGATGAATGTCGACGGCTCCGGCGTCACAGCCGACGAGTTGGAGGCGATCAACGCCCTGCCTTCCGGCTCGGCGCTGCTGATCGTCCGGCGCGGCCCGAACACCGGTGCGCGCTTCCTCCTCGACGCCGACACGACCGTCGCCGGCCGTCATCCGGACGCCGACGTGTTCCTCGACGACGTGACGGTCTCGCGCCGGCACGCCGAGTTCGTGCGCCACGGCGCCCTGTTCGAGGTGCGCGACCTCGGCTCGCTCAACGGCACCTACTACGACGGCGTGCGCATCGAGACCGCGATGCTCGTCGACGGTGCCGAGGTCCAGATCGGGAAGTACCGCTTCACGTTCTACGCGTCGCGAGCCGACCTGGGCAAGAAGTAGTGGCGCGCTCGGCGGCCCAGGCGACGGAGGCCGGGCCGGTACTTCTGAGCATCGGCCAGGTGCTCGCCAAGCTCACGCCCGAGTTCCCCGAGCTCACTCCGTCGAAGCTCCGCTTCCTTGAAGAGCAGGGTCTCGTCGCGCCGTCCCGCACGCCGTCGGGCTACCGGAAGTTCTCGGCGTCCGACCTCGAGCGCCTCAAGCTGGTGCTCGGCATGCAGCGCGATCACTACCTGCCGCTCAAGGTCATCCGCGACCATCTCGCCGACATCGACGCCGGTGCGACCCCGCTCATCGCGGGCGGCCCGGCGCTGCCGAACATGCTCTCGACCGGGCGCAGGCACACCCGCGACGAGCTGCTGCGCGAGTCGGGCGCGAGCGCCCAGCTGCTGAGCGACGCCGTCAGCGCCTCGCTGCTGCCGGCCACCGACGTCTTCGACGAAGAGGCGCTGCGCGTGCTGACGGCGCTCGCCGAGCTCGGCCGCCGCGGCATCGAGCCACGCCACCTGCGCGCCGTGCGCGCGGCCGTCGAGCGCGAGCTCGGGCTCATCGAGAGCGCGGTCGCGCCGATCGCCCATCGCCGCGACGCCTCGGGGCGTGCGAAGACCGCCGACACCGCTCAGGAGATCGCGCGGCAGCTGGATGTCGTGCGCTCCAGCCTGCTGCGCACGGGCCTCGACCGGGTGCTGCCCTGACCCTGACCCTCAACTGGAGGGTGAAACTTACGACACGCCGAACGCGACATGCGGATGTGATTGCCGGGGCCAGCAGCGCTGGGTACCTTGGATCCGAGGCGATCATCGCCGCAGCGTCGTTCCGACCGGCGCCCCCACCGCACACACGAAAGGTACGCGCATGAGCGAAGCCGCGGGTCCCGAAGGGCGCCTCGATCTGCAGTACCTGTTCACCGACGGCCTGCCCGACATGGCCGACGAGGTGGGCTACAAGGGCGCCGTCGCCGCCAAGGCCGCCGGCATCAGCTACCGCCAGCTCGACTACTGGGCCCGCACCGGGCTCGTCGAGCCGACCGTGCGCGGGGCATCCGGCTCGGGCTCGCAGCGCCTCTACGGTTTCCGCGACATCCTCGTGCTCAAGCTCGTGAAGCGCCTTCTCGACACCGGCATCTCGCTGCAGCAGATCCGCGTCGCGGTCAACCAGCTCCGTGAGTCGGGCGTCACCGACCTCGCCGAGACCACGCTCATGAGCGATGGCGCCTCGGTCTACCTCTGCACCTCGAACGACGAGGTCATCGACCTCGTCAGCCAGGGCCAGGGCGTCTTCGGCATCGCCGTCGGCCGCGTGCTGCGCGAGGTCGAGGCGAGCCTCGTCGAGATCGACCCGGGGCAGCCCGACGTGGCCGACCCGCGCGACGAGCTGGCGGCGCGCCGTGCGGCGCGCAAGCAGGTGTCGTAGCCCAGCTCGCGTCATCCGCCGAGAACACGACGCGCGCCCAGGTCGTCGGCCGGGCGCGCGTTTCGCGTGCGGGGGGAGGCCTACGCCTCGCCGTCCTCGATGTTCGGAACGGTCTCGGCGACCTCGATGCGCTCGGGCTCGACGGCACTCGCGTTCGCGTACTCGCCGATGCGCGCCGTGCGCAGCACACGCTCGAGCAGCACGTCGAAGTTGTGCGCCATCTCCTGTGCGGACTCGCCGGGCCAGACGTGCAGCGGCTTCGCGGCGCCCTGGGCCTGCTGCAGCGAGGTGCGCTCGGGCAGCTGCGGCGAGAGCACGAGCGGGCCGAACATGTCGCGCAGTTCCTTGATGCGGAACTGGTGCTCAAGGGACTGCACGCGGGCGCGGTTGACGATGATGCCGAGCGGCTGCAGGCGCGGGGCCAGGCCGCGACGGATCTCTTCCACGGCGCGCAGCGCGCGGTCGGCCGCGGCCACGGAGAAGAGGCCGGGCTCGGTGACGACCGCGACGCGGTCGGAGGCGGCCCAGGCGGTGCGCGTGAGGGCGTTGAGGCTCGGTGCGCAGTCGATGAGGGTCAGGTCGTACTCGTGCTCGAGGTGCACCAGCGCGTCCTCGAGCTTCCAGAGGTCCTTGACGGACGGGTGCGGGCCGTCGAAGTTGATGGCCGACGGCGACCCGATCATCACGTCGACCTTGCCGGGCCTGCCGCGCGTCCATCCGGAGGGGGCGATCGCCGAGCGGACGATCTTCTCCTTCGGGTTGGCCAGCACGTCCGCGACGTTGAGGTGACCTGCGACCGAGATGTCCATGCCGGTGGAGACGTCGGACTGCGGGTCGAGGTCGATCACGAGCGTGCGCAGGCCCTTGGCGAACGCCGCCGAAGCGAGACCGAGGGTCACCGTGGTCTTGCCGACACCGCCCTTGAGGGAACTGACGCTCAATACGTGCACGGGTAGAAACCTACCGTTAGTAATCTGGATGAACCTAACCGTTCCCTGAGCCGACAACCCCGACCGGAGGCCGCCGTGTTCCGCAAGATCCTGGTCGCGAACAGGGGTGAGATCGCGATCAGGGGCTTCCGCGCGGCGTACGAGCTCGGGGCCAGGACGGTCGCCGTCTTCGCCTATGAGGACAGGAACGCGCTGCACCGGATGAAGGCCGACGAGGCCTACCAGATCGGCGAGCAGGGGCATCCGGTCAGGGCCTATCTCGACGTCGCCGAGATCATCCGCGTCGCCACGCAGTCCGGCGCCGACGCGATCTACCCGGGCTACGGCTTCCTCTCCGAGAACCCCGAGCTGGCCGAGGCGGCGCAGGCCGCCGGCATCGCGTTCATCGGGCCGCCGAAGGACGTGCTCGAGATGGCGGGCAACAAGGTCACCGCCAAGGAGCACGCGGTGGCGGCGGGGGTGCCCGTGCTGCGTTCGACCCCGCCCTCGCGGGACATCGAGGAACTGCTCGCGGGCGCCGACGAGATCGGCTTCCCGATCTTCGCGAAGGCCGTCGCGGGCGGCGGCGGCCGCGGCATGCGTCGCGTCGACGCGAAGGGCGAGCTGCGCGCCGCCCTGGAAGAGGCCATGCGTGAGGCCGACAGCGCGTTCGGCGACCCGACCATGTTCCTCGAGCAGGCGGTGCTGACGCCGCGGCACATCGAGGTGCAGATCCTGGCGGATGCCACGGGGGAGACCCTGCACCTCTTCGAGCGCGACTGCTCGGTGCAGCGCCGCCACCAGAAGGTCGTCGAGATCGCCCCGGCGCCGAACCTCGACGAGAACGTGCGCCAGGCGCTCTACCGCGACGCCGTCGCGTTCGCGCGCTCGATCGGCTATGTCAACGCGGGCACGGTCGAGTTCCTCGTCGAGGCATCGGGGCCGCGCGCGGGCGAGCACGTCTTCATCGAGATGAACCCGCGCATCCAGGTCGAGCACACCGTCACCGAGGAGGTCACGGACGTCGACCTCGTGCAGGCGCAGATGCGCGTGGCCGCGGGCGAGACGCTCGCGCAGATCGGGCTGAGCCAGGATGTCCTGCGCCTGAACGGGTTCGCCCTGCAGTGCCGCATCACCACCGAGGACCCGGCCGCGGGCTTCCGCCCCGACACGGGCACGATCACGACCTACCGCTCGCCCGGCGGCGGCGGAATCCGCCTCGACGGCGGTTCGATGGGCACCGGCAGCGAGGTCAGCCCGCACTTCGACTCGATGCTCGTCAAGCTCACCTGCCGCGGCCGCACCTTCCCGGCGGCGGTGAGCCGCGCGCGGCGCGCCCTCGCCGAGTTCCGCATCCGCGGCGTCGCGACGAACATCCCGTTCCTGCAGGCGCTGCTCGACGAACCCGAGTTCGTCGCGGGGCGCATCGCGACCGACTTCATCGGCAACCGCCCCGACCTGCTGCGGGCACGGCCCTCGCAGGACCGGGGCACCAAGATCCTGAGCTGGCTCGCCGACGTGACCGTGAACCGGCCGAACGGCGAGCGGCCCGCGCACGTCATCGAGCCCGCGGCGAAGCTGCCGAAGCTGCCGGGCGGCCTGCTCGAGGCATCCGCCCCTGCCGGCACGCGTCAGCGGCTGCTCGAGCTCGGGCCGGTCGCCTTCAGTCGCGCGGTGCGCGCGCAGACGGCGCTCGCCGTGACCGACACGACCTTCCGCGACGCGCATCAGAGCCTGCTCGCGACGCGCGTGCGCACGAAGGACCTGCTCGCGGTGGCGCCGCACGTCGCGCGGCTCACGCCGAACCTCTTCTCGGTCGAGGCCTGGGGCGGTGCGACCTACGACGTGGCGCTGCGCTTCCTCGGCGAGGACCCGTGGGAGCGGCTCGCCGCGCTGCGTCAGGCGCTGCCGAACGTCGCGATCCAGATGCTGCTGCGCGGGCGCAACACGGTCGGGTACACGCCGTACCCGGCGCAGGTGACGGATGCCTTCGTGGCCGAGGCGGTGCAGACCGGCGTCGACGTGTTCCGCGTCTTCGACGCCCTCAACGACGTCGAGCAGATGCGCCCCGCGATCCAGGCGGTGCTCGCGCAGAACACCGCGATCGCCGAGGGCACGCTCTGCTACACGGGTGACCTGAACGACCCGGCCGAGCCGTTCTACACGCTCGACTACTACCTGCGGCTCGCCGAGAAGGTGGTCGGCACCGGCGTGCACATGCTCGCCGTCAAGGACATGGCAGGGCTGCTGCGGCCGGCCGCCGCCGAGAAGCTCGTGACCGCGCTGCGTCGCGAGTTCGAACTGCCCGTGCACGTGCACACCCATGACACGGCAGGCGGTCAGCTCGCGACGCTGCTCGCGGCATCCCGCGCGGGTGCCGACGTCGTCGACGCGGCCTCCGCGCCGATGTCGGGCACGACGAGCCAGCCGTCCCTCTCCGCGCTCGTCGCCGCGCTCGCCCACACCGAGCGCGAGACCGAGCTCGACTTCGAGAGCGTAGCCGCGCTCGAGCCGTACTGGGCCGCCGTGCGCGCGCTCTACGCGCCGTTCGAGTCGGGGCTGCCCGCGCCGACGGGCCGGGTCTACCGGCACGAGATCCCGGGCGGCCAGCTCTCCAACCTGCGTCAGCAGGCGATCGCGCTCGGGCTCGCGAACGACTTCGAGCTCATCGAGGACATGTATGCGGCGGCGAATCGCATCCTCGGCCGCATCCCCAAGGTCACGCCGTCGTCGAAGGTCGTCGGCGACCTCGCCCTGCAGCTCGCGGCCGTGCGCGCCGACCCCGCCGACTTCGAGGCGAACCCGCAGAACTACGACGTGCCCGACTCGGTCGTCTCGTTCATGGCGGGGGAGCTCGGCGACCTGCCCGGCGGGTGGCCCGAGCCGTTCCGCAGCAAGGTGCTCGCTGGTCGCGACGTCCACGGCGGCGTCACACCGCTGACCGAGGCCGACCTCGCCGCCCTCGCCGAGCCCGGCCGCGGCAGGCAGGAGGCGCTCAACCGCCTGCTGTTCCCCGGCCCGACGCGTCAGTTCGAGGAATCGCGCGAGCTGTTCGGCGACCTGTCGGTCGTCGACACCTCCGATTACCTCTACGGGCTCGGCGTCGGCACCGAGCACCGCGTCGACGTGGGGCCCGGCATCGTCCTCTACGTCGGGCTCGAGGCGATCGGCGAGGCGGATGCCCGCGGCGTCCGCACCGTCATGGCCCGGCTCAACGGCGCCCTGCGCCCGGTCTTCGTGCGCGACCGCCATGTCGAGGTCGCGACCAAGGCCCTCGAGAAGGCCGATCCCGCTGACCCGGGCCACGTGCCCGCGCCGTTCTCGGGCGTCGTGACGCTGCGCGTTGCACCGGGCGAGGTCGTCGCCGCGGGGCAGGCCGTGGCATCCATCGAGGCCATGAAGATGGAGGCCGCGATCGCCGCAGGCACGAGCGGCGTCGTCGAACGGCTCGCCGTGCCGTCGACGCAGCAGGTCGAGGCGGGCGACCTGCTCGTCGTCATCAACCCTGTGCAGCCCTGACGGCGCACACCCGCAAGCAAGAGAGCACGCAATTGGCAGTCCGCACCATCCGCCTGTTCGGCGATCCCGTCCTCAAGTCCGTCTGCGACCCCGCGGTGCCCGGCGCCGCCGGCTTCGACGAGGGCGTGCGAGCTCTGGTCGCCGACCTCGTCGACTCGGTGCAGCTGCCCGGCCGCGCGGGCGTCGCGGCCAACCAGATCGGCGCGACCACGCGGGTGTTCAGCTACAACGTCGATGACAGGCTCGGCTACTTGATCAACCCCGAGGTCGTCGAGACGCGCGGCGAGAAGACGATGGTGGGCGAGGGATGCCTGAGCGTGCCCGGCCTCTGGTTCGAGACGGCGCGCTACCCGTGGGCGCGCGCGAAGGGCTATGACGTCGACGGGGCCGAGGTGTTCGTCGAGGGCGACGGTGTGCTCGCGCAGGCGCTGCAGCACGAGACCGACCACCTGAACGGCCTGCTGTACCTCGACCGTCTCGACAAGGAGACGCGCCGAGCGGCCATGAAGCAGGTCAGGGAGTCCGACTGGTTCTGAGCCGCGGCTGGCAACCGGCCGGAGCCCCTGGCGGGCGGCCCGTCGCCGCTCAGCCCTGCAGCGACATCGACTGCGTCGGCACGCCCGAGTAGAGCGCGTCGATCTCGTTCGCGAAGTCCTTGACGATGACCGCGCGCTTGATCGACAGCTTGGGTGTGAGGTGGCCGGACGCCTCGGTCCAGCTCGTCGGCAGGATGACGAACTTCCTGATCGACTCGGCGCGCGACACGGTGCTGTTGGCGTGGTCGACCGCCTTCTGCACCTCGGCGAGCACGGCCGGGTTCTGGGTCGCGGCCTCGAGCGACATGTGCTCGTCCTGGCCGTTGTTCTTGAGCCAGACGGGCAGCATCTCGCGGTCGAGGGTGATGAGCGCGGCGATGAACGGGCGCTGCTCGCCGACGACGACGATCTGGTCGATGAGCGGGTTCGACCGGGCGCCGTCCTCGAGCACGGCGGGCGCGACGTTCTTGCCGCCCGCGGTGACGATGATCTCCTTCTTGCGGCCGGTGATCGACAGGTAGCCGTCCTCGTCGAGCGCGCCGAGGTCGCCGGTCTTGAACCAGCCGTCGTGGAACGACTCGGCGGTGAGCGCCGCGTTGTTCCAGTACTCCTTGAAGACGCAGACGCCCTTGACCTCGATCTCGCCGTCGTCGGCGATGCGGATCGCGTTGCCGGGCAGCGCGGGGCCGACGGTGCCGATCTTGAAGGCGCCGGGCAGGTTGACCGACACCGGTGCCGTCGTCTCGGTCAGGCCGTAGCCCTCGAGGATCTCGACCCCGAGCGCTGCGAAGAAGTGGCCGAGGCGCGTCGACAGCGGGGCGGAACCCGAGACCGCGTACCGCACCCGGCCCCCCATCTTCGCGCGGAGCGTCGAGAACACGAGCCGGTCGAAGAGCTTGAACTTGAGGTTGAGGAAGAACGGCACCTTGCCGGCGTCCTTCGCCTCGGAATAGGCGACCGCTGTGTCGGCGGCGGCGCGGAAGATCTTGCCCTTGCCGCCCGACTCGGCGATCTGCTCGGCGGTGTTGTAGACCTTCTCGAACACGCGCGGCACCATCAGCAGGAAGGTCGGGTGGAACGACTGCAGCGACTCCATGAGCTTGCCGGTGTCGGCCTGGTGGCCGACACGCACGCCCGCGTGCACCGAGATGACCGAGATGAACCGCGCGAAGACGTGCGCGATGGTGATGAAGAGCACGGTGGACGCCTGCTCGCCGTTCAGCACGGGGCCCAGCATCTCGCTCGCGTTGCGCGACAGCTCGACGAAGTTGGAGTGCGTGAGCACGACGCCCTTCGGCTTGCCCATCGTGCCGGACGAGTAGATGAGGGTCGCGATGTCCTCGCCGCCGGCGAGCGCGCGGCGGCGCTCGATCTCCGCGTCGGGCACGTCGCCGCCCGCGGCGACGAGCTTGTCGAGGTCGCCCAGGTCGATGTGCCAGACCTTCTGCACGGCGGGCAGCTCGGCGGCGACCTCGTCGAAGGCGGCGGAGTGCCGGGCATCCTCGAGGATCACGCCGGTCGCGCCCGAATCGGTGAGGTTCCACGAGATCTGGGCGGCCGAGCTCGTCTCGTAGACGGGGACGAGGATGCCGCCGGCGAACCACATGGCGAAGTCCGTGAGCACCCACTCATAGCGGGTGCGGCTCATGATGCCGATCTTGTCGCCGGGCTGCACACCGGCGGCGACGAAGCCCTTGGCGAGCGCCCTGACCTGGGCGAGGAACTCGGCAGCGGTGACGTCACGCCAGCCGTCCCCTTCTGGGATGCCGAACAGCACCTGGTCGGGCGTCAACGCGGCGCGCTCGATGAGCAGGTCGGTCGCGTTGGCCGCGGGGTCGGCGGGGACGAGGGCAGGAATCACTGATTCGCGCACGGTAGCTCCTTCGATACCGGTTCGCCGCTGGCGGCGATGGCTGAGCGGCGGGCTGACCTTCTACACTCTAGACAGCACGGCCTCGGCGCTCTGTCCGACTTGTGGCCGACATACAATCCAGAAGGGCAATACTGCGTGCACGCGATCGGAATCGACATCGGTGGAACCAAGATCGCAGGGGCGCTCGTCGACGAACAGGGTGAGATCCTCCGGCAGCTGCGCAAGCCCACGCCCGCCGGAGACTCCATCGCACTCAAGCAGGTCGTCGTCGACATGATCAACGAGCTCGCGGACGGCTCGGACGCCGTCGCGGCCGGCGTCGCGGCCCCCGGCTTCATCGATGCCACGCAGTCGATCGTCTACTACACGCCGAACGTGCCCTGGCGTCACGAGCCGCTCCGCGAGGCGATCGAGGCCAAGGTCTCCGTGCCCGTCATCATCGAGAACGACGCCAACGCGGCGGGCTGGGCCGAGTACCGCTTCGGCGCCGGCATCCAGACCACCGACATGGTCATGCTGACCATCGGCACGGGGGTCGGCGGCGCGGTCGTCGCCGGCGGCAAGCTGTTCCGCGGCGGCTACGGCGCGGGCGCCGAGCTCGGCCACATGCGGGTGGTGCCGAACGGACTGCCGTGCGGCTGCGGCGCGAGCGGCTGCATCGAGCAGTACGGCTCGGGCCGGGCCCTGCAGCGTTACGCGAACACGCTGGCGGACGCCGGCGGCATCGGCCAGGGCCTCGCAGAGGTGCGTGCCAACAACGGCGGCTATCTGCACGGCTCCGACATCGGCGGCCTCATCGACGCCGACGACCCGGGCGCGCTGCAGGCGCTGCGCCAGCTCGGCGACTGGCTCGGTCAGGCCGCCGCGAGCTTCTCGGCGATCCTCGACCCCCAGATGTTCGTCTTCGGCGGCGGCGTCGCGGCGGCCGGCGACAAGCTGCTCACTCCGATCCGTCAGGCGTTCCTGCAGACGCTGCCGGCACGCGGCTACCACCCCGAGCCCGAGTTCCGCATCGCCGAGCTCGTGAACGACGCGGGCGTGGTCGGCGCAGCCGACGTGGCGCGCGTGCACGTGACGGAGAAGTAAGGGCTGCAGCGGGAGCGGGTGGGCGCAGATGAACGGGTTCTTCTGGTTCCTCAAGTACATCGCGCTCGGCCCGCTGCTGCGCGCGGTGTTCCGGCCGTGGGTCACGGGCGTCGAGAACGTGCCCGCACACGGCGCGGCGATCCTCGCGAGCAACCACGTGTCGTTCTTCGACTCGATCTTCCTGCCGCTCATGCTCGAGCGGCACGTGACCTTCCTCGCCAAGAGCGAGTACTTCACGGGCAAGGGCATCATGGGCTGGCTGTCGCGGATGTTCTTCAAGGGCACGGGCCAGATCCCGATCGACCGGTCGGGCGGCAAGGCCTCGGAGGACTCGCTCAACACGGGTCTGCGGGTTCTGGCATCCGGCCAGCTGCTCGGCATCTACCCCGAGGGCACCCGCAGCCCCGACCACAAGATGTACCGCGGCCGCACGGGCATCGCGCGCATGGTGCTCGAGGCGCACGTGCCGATCATCCCGGTCGCGATGATCGACACCCAGGAGCTGATGCCCGCGAAGTCGAAGCTGCCGCGGGTGCGCCGCGTCGGCATCGTGATCGGGAAGCCGCTCGACTTCTCGCGGTTCGAGGGGCTCGAGGGCGACCGCTACATCCTGCGGGCGATCACGGATGAGATCCAGTACGCCCTGTGGGAGCTCTCGGGGCAGCAGTACGCGGACGTCTACGCGAGCTCGATCAAGGCGACCACGCCGAGCCTCAACAGGTGACGCTCACCCGGTAAACTGGGCGATCTATGAGCTCATCGGCCGAGACCCCCGCCCTGCCTGACCCCGCGACGCTCGCCGGCCTCGACCACTGGCGCTCCCTGCCCATCAAGCAGCAGCCGAGCTGGCCGGATGCCGAGGCCGTCGCCGCTGCGAGCGCAGAGCTCGCGACCCTGCCGCCGCTCGTGTTTGCGGGCGAGGTCGACCAGCTGCGCGACCGCCTCGCGGCCGCCGCCGACGGCAAGGCGTTCCTGCTGCAGGGCGGCGACTGCGCCGAGACCTTCGCCGATGCCACGGCCGAGCGCATCCGCAACCGGGTCAAGACGATCCTGCAGATGGCGGTCGTGCTGACCTACGGCGCCTCGTTGCCCGTCATCAAGGTCGGCCGCATGGCCGGCCAGTTCGCGAAGCCCCGCTCGAACGACTTCGAGACGCGCGGCGACGTGACGCTGCCCGCCTATCGCGGCGACATCATCAACGGCTACGACTTCACCCCCGGGTCGCGCGAGGCGAACCCGCAGCGCCTGGTGAAGGGCTACCACACGGCTGCCTCGACGCTGAACCTCATCCGCGCCTTCACCCAGGGCGGCTTCGCCGACCTGCGCCAGGTGCACAGCTGGAACAGGGGCTTCGCCGAGAACCCCGCCAACTCCCGCTACGAGGGCATGGCGCGCGAGATCGACCGCGCGATCCGCTTCATGGAGGCGTGCGGCGCGAACTTCGACGAGATCAAGGCCGTCGAGTTCTACGCGAGCCACGAGGCGCTCCTCATGGACTACGAGCGCCCGCTGACCCGCATCGATTCGCGCACCGGAACGCCCTACGACGTCTCGGGCCACCTCGTCTGGATCGGCGAGCGCACCCGCGACATCGACGGCGCGCACGTCGACTTCCTCTCCCGCGTGCGCAACCCGATCGGCGTCAAGCTCGGCCCGGCCACCCAGCCGGAGGACGTGTTCCGCCTGATCGACAAGCTCGACCCCGAGCGCGAGCCCGGTCGCCTGACCTTCATCACGCGCATGGGCGCGGGCAAGATCCGCGACGTGCTGCCGGGCCTGCTCGAGGCCGTCAAGGCCGAGGGCTCGAAGCCGCTGTGGGTGACCGACCCCATGCACGGCAACGGCATCACCACGCCCACCGGCTACAAGACGCGCCGCTTCGACGACGTCGTCGACGAGGTCAAGGGCTTCTTCGAGTCGCACCGCGCCGTCGGCACCCACCCCGGCGGCATCCACGTCGAGCTCACGGGCGACGACGTGACCGAGTGCCTCGGCGGCAGCGAGATGATCGACGAGGACACGCTCGCGACGCGCTATGAGTCGCTGTGCGACCCGCGCCTCAACCACATGCAGTCGCTCGAGCTCGCGTTCCTCGTGGCCGAGGAGCTCACCAAGAACTGACGATCAGGGGAAGGGCCGGATGCCTGTGGCATCCGGCCCTTCCCCTGTCAGCCGCTCAGCCGGTGAAGTCGAACGTGATGGTGAGCGCGATCTTCGTGCCCTTCTTCTGCTGCGACGCGGCAGCCGGGCTCTGCGCCGTGACCTTGAAGTACTGCGGGAACGCGTTCGGGTCGACGTTGAGCGGGTTCGACGTGACCGTGTACTTCTGGTCGATCTTGAAGTCGGCAGCCGGAGTCGCCTGGTTGTAGGCCTTGAGGGTCAGGATCGCGTCGCTCAGCATGAGGCTCTTGCCCTGCGCGTCGGTCGTGAGATTCGGCACGTCGTAGAGGTTCGGGCCCTCGGAGATGTCGAGCACGATGGTGTCGCCGGGGTGCACCGGGCCGCTCGGGTCGGCGGGCGTCTGCGCGATGATCGAGCCCTTCGGCACGTTGTCGTCGTGTTTCGCCTGCCCCTGGCCGTACTTCAGGCCTTTGGCGGTGAGGGCGGCCTGCGCATCGGCGAGCGTCTTGCCGACGACGTCGGGCACGGCGCCGACCGAGACGACGACGTTGACCGTGTCGCACTGGGTGTACGCGCCGCCGCCGGTGATGTCCTTGCCGTCGGAGGCGCGGGTCGCCGAGATGATCTCGCCGGAGCCGACCTGCGGGTCGAACTGCTCGACGACCTGGGTGCCGACGAGCGACTTCTCGTTGGTGATCGCCTGCTTCGCGGCGTCCAGGGTCAGCCCGCCGAGCTGCGGGATGCGGTTGGGCTGGTGCCCCCGTGACACCAGGACCGTGACGTTCGACCCCTTGTGCAGCAGTCGGCCGGCGCCGGGGGCGGTCGAGGCGACCTGGCCCTCGGGGACCGCGCAGCTGTAGACGGGCTTCTGCGTCGCGGTGAGCTCGACGTTCTTGAGCGCCGTGACCGCGGCGGCGGCGGGCGAGTCGATCACGTGCGGCACCGCGACGAGGGCGCCGGGCCCCGCGCCGAACCACCAGCCGGCGATGCCGGCGAGCACCGCGACGATCACGAGGGCGAGGAACAGCCAGAGCCCGCGGCGGCCGCGGTGCCTGCTGACGCGCGCGAGCTTGCTGACGGCATCCGTAGCGGTCGCCTCGCTGCGCACCTGCGTGGCGGGGCCGGCCAGCTGCGCGGTCGTCGAGACGAGCGGAGCGGGCGCGGCGAGGACGGTGGTCGCCATCGTGTCGTTCGCGACGGGCTGGATGACGCGCGTCGCATCGAGGCCTGCATCGGCGGACGCGCCGCCGTGCACCGCGCGCTCGACCTCGTAGAGCTTGTCGAGCAGGGCGCGTGCGTCGGCGGGCCGCTGCTCGGGGTCGCGGTTGGTCGCCCACAGCACAAGGTCGTCGAGTTGCGGCGGCACGAGCGGGTTCTTGAGGCTCGGGCGCGGCACCGTGTCGTTGGCGTGCTGGTACGCGATCTGCATCGGCTGCTCGCCCTGGAAGGGCTGCTCGCCGGTGAGCATCTCGTAGATCATGATGCCGATCGCGTAGATGTCGCTGCGGGTGTCGGCGACGCCGCGGGTGAGCAGCTCGGGGGAGAGGTAGGCGATCGTGCCGAGCAGCGCCTGCCCGGTGCCGGTGGCGTTCGCGGCGGCGCGCGCGAGGCCGAAGTCGCCGAGCTTGATGCGCCCGTCGTCCGCCAGCAGCACGTTCTCGGGTTTGAGGTCGCGGTGCACGATGCCGGCGCGGTGCGCGGCGGCGAGGCCCGCGAGCACCGACTCCATGATGT
>WQZN01000018.1 GCA_009780695.1 Microbacteriaceae bacterium | reverse complement strand
CGAAGGCCTCCAGGTTGCATGAAGCGGTGAATTAGACAGCTCCACTTCACAACCGGAGGCCTTCGCCTACTGGCGGGTCAACGCCGTGTCAGCAAACAACGTCCCTGGACATCACACCTAGGCATCCTCGCCCGACATGAAAGAAGGCCCCGCGAGGGGCCTTCTTCCGTCTCCCGATCTGTCGGACCGCGTGTGCGGTTCAGTCGAACTCGGTGTCCTCCCCGTCGGCGACGGCGTCGGAGCCGGCGATGGGCTCCTCGTCGTCGGACGGATCGATTGCTTCTTCGCGCACCTCATCGAGATCCGGCCCCTCGGCCGGGTCCAGGGTGTGGTGCCGGTGGGTGATCTGGTTCATGTTCCTGGTGTACCCCCGCGTGCGCACATCCGACACCCCCGGAATCAATACGCTTGAACGCGACCCCGACGACGTGTCCGCCGCATGCGGCGAGCGAGGAACCAGAACCCGAGAATGACCGCTCATCCATCGCGGCGCGCCGGCGGCACCGATGTCGCCGCGGCGCTCGACCCGGGGCATCCCTTCGCCACTCTCATGCGCCTGCTGGCGCCGCACCGCGGGCGGCTCGCGTGGGCCGTCGCGATCTTCGCGATCAAGGACAGCCCGGTGTGGCTGCTGCCCGTGATCACGAGCAAGGCGGTGGATGTCGTCGTGCACGGCGGCCCGATGGGCACGCTCGGCTGGCTCTCGGCGGGCGCCGCGGTGCTGCTGATCCAGAACTACCCGACGCACGTCGGGTTCACCCACCTCTACCAGGGGGCGGTGCGCTCGATCGGCGCCGACATCCGCAACACCCTCACCGAGCACCTGCAGAGCCTGTCGATCGGTTTCCACTCGCGGTCGAACGCGTCCGTGCTGCAGAACAAGATCGTGCGCGACGTCGAGAACATCGAGCTGATGTTCTCGCAGGCGGGCGCGTCCGGCCTGTCGGCGGTGTTCGTGCTCATCGGCGCGCTCGTGATGACCTCCGTCAACGTCCCGCAGTTCCTGCCCGTGTTCGCGCTCGCCGTGCCGTGCGGCGCCGGCATCTGGTGGGCGATGCGGCGCGGCTCGCAGGCGCGCAACGAGGAGTTCCGCCGCCAGATGGAGCTGTACTCGGCGCGCGTCGGCGAGATGGCCGCGATGATCCCCGTGACGCGTGCGCACGGTCTCGAGCACGTCGCGACCGAGCGCGTCTCGCAGGTCGCCGAGGATGTCCGCGCCCACGGCCTGCGCCTCGACATGCTCAACGGGCGCTTCGGCGCGGCCAGCTGGGTCGCGATGCAGCTGCTGTCGGTGGGCTGCCTGCTGCTCGCCGCCGTGTTCGCGGTCGCGCACTGGGTGCCGATCACGCCGGGCCAGGTGGTGCTGCTCGGCACCTACTTCTCGGCGCTCACGGGCACGGTCACGACGGTGCTGAACCTCGTGCCGATCCTGTCGCGGGGCGGCGAGTCGGTGCGCTCGGTGGCCGAGGTCATCCAGGAACCCGACCTCGAGCTCAACGCGGGCAAGCGTGAGGTCGCGTCGGTCGCGGGCCGCATCGAGCTGCGCGACGTGACGGTGCGGTACGAGTCGGATGCCACGCCCGCCCTCGACCGCGTGAACCTCGTCGTCGAGCCGGGCCAGACCGTGGCCTTCGTCGGCCGCTCGGGCTCGGGCAAGTCGACGCTCATGAACACGATCCTCGGCTTCGTGCGTCCGACCGACGGCAGCATCCTGCTCGACGGGCGCGACATGCACGAGCTCGACCTGCGCACGGTGCGCCGCCACGTCGCCGTCGTTCCGCAGGAATCGGTGCTGTTCGAGGGCACGATCCGCGACAACATCGGCTACGGCATGGGCTGGGTCTCCGACGAGCGGCTCACCCGCGCGCTCGCCGACGCCAACGCGCTCGAGTTCGTGAGCGAGCTGCCCGACGGCATCGACACCGTGGTGGGCGAGCGCGGCGCGCGCCTCTCGGGCGGCCAGCGCCAGCGCCTGTCGATCGCACGCGCCCTGATCCGCGACCCGCGCATCCTCATGCTCGACGAGGCGACGAGCGCCCTCGACACCCCGTCGGAGGCGCAGATCCAGACCGCGCTCGCGCGGCTGATGCGCGATCGCACGACCTTCGTCGTGGCGCACCGGCTGTCGACCGTGCGCTCGGCGGATGTCATCATCGTGCTCGACCACGGCCGCATCGTCGAGATGGGCGACCACGACGAGCTCCTGGCCGCCGCGGGCCGCTACGCCGAGGCGTGGCAGCTGCAGAAGGGCTGAGCCGGCGCGGGAATGCGCGGCGGCTGCGCCGGAGTTGACGACAGCATGACAACTCTCGGATTCGTCGGCGCGGGGAAGATCGGCGGCACCGTCGCCCGCCTCGCCGCCCAGCACGGTTACAACGTCGTCGTGAGCAACTCGCGCGACCCGGAGACGCTCGCGGAGCTCGTGGGCGAGATCGGCGGGGAATCCCGCGCGGCCTGGGCCGCCGAGGCATCCGCCGCCGCCGACATCGCCATGGTGTCGATCCCGCTCAAGAACATCTGGGATGTCGACCCCGCGCCCCTCGCGGGCAAGATCGTGCTCGAGACCAACAACTACTACCCGGTGCGCGACGGCCGCATCGCCGAGCTCGACGAGGAGCGCAACACCACGACCGGCCTGCTGCAGGACCACCTGCCGTCCTCGCGCGTCGTGAAGATCTTCAACCACATCAACTGGACCCACATCCCCGCCCAGGGCCTGCCTGCCGGCGACCCGAAGCGCCGCGCGCTCGCCATCGCGAGCGACCACGCCGACGCGCTCGAGTTCGCGCGCACCCTGCTCGACCAGCTCGGCTTCGACGCGGTCGAGGTGCCCGTCGCCGAGAGCTGGCGCATCGAGCGCGACACCCCGGGCTACGGCCCGCGCCTCACGGCGGCCGAGCTCACGGCGAAGCTCGCCGAGGCGGAGCGCGCGGTCGTCCACGCCTGACCAGGTTTCCCACTGCGCTGGACGGCGCCGTCTGCGCGCTGCGGTCGGCCGTCCGGCGCAGCTGGGGCCGTCCCGCGCAGTTGAGCCGGGGCTCTACGCCTCGGGCATCCGCTCGGTCAGCAGCAGCGCGAGCGCTGTGACATCCGCGAGCGACTCGGCCGACGACTGCGTCTCGCCCGCGAGCAGCTGTGCCTTCATCGCCGCGTTGTACGACGCGATGAGCATGCGCGTGGCCTGCTCGGCCGGCACGCGGAACCGCACGTCGATGCGGCTGAGCGCGCCGTCGAGCAGCGCCGCGAGTGCCAGCACGGCTTCGTGGGTGTGCCCGGCGTAGCGCACGGCGATCTCGTCGTCGCGCAGCGCGAGCGCCTCGAACTCGGCCTCGAACAGCGCCCAGTTGGCGTCGACGACGGTGAGGCCGAGCACGCGGGTCACGATCTCTTCGACGGCGTCGGCGGTGAGCGGATGCCCCGCCGGCAGCGCCTCGGCGAAGATCGCGTCGACGCCGGCCTGCAGCCCCTCGGTCGAGCGCGCGAACTTCTCGTCGGCGATGGCGAAGAAGAGCTCGACCTTGCTCTCGAAGTTGGAATAGAAGGCGCCGCGGGTGAAGCCCGCGCGCTCGGTGATCTGCTCGACCGACGCGGCCTTGAGGCCGATCTCGGCGAAGACCTCGAACGCGGCCTCGATGAGTCGTTCGCGCGTGTGCTCGCGGCTGCGCGCGGCGGGGGAGTCGGCCTGGCTCATGATCCCCACATCCTCTCAGCGGATTACTCGATACACCAGTGTATCGGGGTGCTATCCTCGGTTCCTGGGTTCGATACATGCGTGTATCGAACGCACGGCACTCCTGAGGAAAGGCAGCGGATGGCATCCGTTCTGTACGCGCTGGGCCGGTGGATCACCCGGTTCCGCTGGGTGGTCCTGGTCGGCTGGGTCCTGATCCTCGCCCTCGTGGGCGGCGGGGCCGCCTTGCTCGGCAAGGGCTTCGACAACTCGATCTCGATCCCCGGCACCGAGGCGCAGCAGGCGCTCGACCAGCTCTCGCGCACCTTCCCGCAGGTCTCCGGCGCGTCGGCGCAGCTCGTGGTCGTCGCGCCCGACGGGCAGCAGATCACCGACGCCGGCATCAAGCAGAAGGTGATCGACGAGGCAGCCGCACTCGGCGAGCTCGACGGCGTCTCGAGCGCGACGTCGCCCTTCGACGCCCACGGCGGCCTCGTCTCGAAGGACGGCCGCGCGGGCATCATCACGATCCAGATGACGGCGCAGCAGAGCGTCGTCACGGATGCCCAGAAGACCGCCATGCAGAACGCGGCCCACGACTTCGCGAAGACGCTGCCGGCCGGCAGCCAGGCGGTGCTCGGCGGCTCGCTCTACGCCGCGAGCTTCCCGACCATCTCGGCCACCGAGGGCATCGGCCTCCTCATCGCGATCGTGGTGCTGGTCGTCACCTTCGGCTCGTTCCTCGCCGCGGGGCTGCCGCTGCTCACGGCACTGCTCGGCGTCGGCGTCTCGCTCACGGGCATCGTGCTGCTCACCGCCCTCGGCCCCGTCACCTCGACCACGCCGATGCTCGCGCTCATGCTCGGCCTCGCGGTCGGCATCGACTACGCGCTGTTCATCATCAGCCGCCATCTCGATCAGCGGCGGCACGGCATGGAGTTCCGCGAGTCCATCGCCCGCGCGCTCGCGACCGCCGGCTCGGCCGTCGTGTTCGCCGGCGTGACCGTCATCATCGCGCTGCTCGGCCTCGCGGTCGCGAACATCCCGTTCCTCACGACCATGGGCGCCGCGGCGGCCCTCGGCATCGCGGTCGCGGTGCTCGTCTCGCTCACCTTCGTGCCCGCGCTGCTCGCGTTCTGCGGCGAGCGGCTGGGCCGGCCGCGGGTGCGGCGCGCCCCCGCCGGTCGACTGAGCGCCCCCGCCGGTCGACTGAGCGAAGCGAATGGAGACCAGGTCGCCGATCCGGATCTCCATTCGGCCGCAAGCGGCCTCAGTCGATCAGCGGGGGACGCCCCCAAGCCGAACCGCTTCTTCCTCGGCTGGGTGCGGGCGGCGACGAAGTGGCCGGTCGTCACGATCGTGGTGGTCGCCGGCATCCTCTCGCTCGCCGCGATCCCCGCGAGCAGGCTGCGCCTCGACCTGACCGACGCGGGCCAGCTGCCGAGCTCGGCGCCCGCGCGCCAGAGCTACGACCTGATCAGCGAGCACTTCGGGCCCGGCTTCAACGGCCCGCTCATCGTGACCGGAACCATCGTCACGAGCACCAACCCGGTCGGCCTCATGAACGACCTCGCGGCCGAGATCACGAAGCTGCCGGATGTCGCGGCCGTACCCCTCGCAACCCCCAACGCCACCGCCGACACCGGCATCATCCAGGTCATCCCGAAGTCCTCGCCGACCTCGCAGGCGACCGCCGACCTCGTGCAGCGCATCCGCGACCTGCGCCCGCACTTCCAGCAGAAGTACGGCGTGACGATCGCCGTCACGGGCTTCACGGCGCTCGGCATCGACGTCTCCGACCGCCTCGCGGGCGCGCTCGTGCCCTTCGGCGCCCTCGTCGTCGGCCTCTCGCTGATCCTGCTCGCGATGGTGTTCCGCTCGATCGCGGTGCCGATCAAGGCGACGGTCGGCTACCTGTTCAGCGTCGTCGCGTCACTCGGCGCGGTGTCAGCCGTGTTCGTGCTCGGCTGGGGCGGCTCGGCGCTCGGCGTCGCGCAGACCGGCCCGATCATCTCGTTCCTGCCGATCATCCTGATGGGCGTGCTGTTCGGCCTCGCGATGGACTACGAGGTCTTCCTCGTCAGCCGCATGCGCGAGGAATGGGTGCACCGGGGCAGCCGCCTGACCGGCCGTGCGGAGCGGAAGGACGCAGCCCGGAAGGCCGTCGAGACCGGCTTCCTCGGCTCGGCGAAGGTCGTCACGGCCGCCGCGATCATCATGTTCGGCGTCTTCGCCGCGTTCTTCCCCGAGGGCGACACGACCATCAAGCCCATGGCGCTCGGCCTCGCGGTCGGCGTGTTCGTCGACGCGTTCCTCGTGCGCATGACCCTCGTGCCCGCCGTCATGGCGCTGCTCGGCGAGTGGGCGTGGCGCCTGCCGACGTGGCTCGACCGCGCGCTGCCGAAGTTCGACATCGAGGGCGAGGGGCTCGAGCGCGAGTTCGCCCTCGCCGACTGGCCCGAGGGCGGCGATGCGCTCGCCGTGGCCGCAGAGGGCGTCGGGATGTCGGGCCGGCGCGGCCCGGTGTTCGTGGGGCTCGACGTGCGGGTGCGCCGCGGCGAGGCATCCGTCGTCTTCGCTGCGACGGCGGCCGAGGTGCGCGGGCAGCTGCTCGCCCTGACCGGTCGAGCGCGGGCCGACGCAGGCACGCTCAAGGTGCTCGGCCACCTGCTGCCCGAGAAGTCGGGGGCCGTGCGGCGCCGCTCGATCTACGTCGACGCCGCCGGCGACCTCGACCGCGGCGCAGTGATGAGGATGCTGCGCCCCGGCATCGAGCTCGTAGCCCTCGACGGCGTCGGCGAGCCCACCCGCGTCGCGGGCCTGGTGCACGAGCTGACCGCAGCCGGCCTCACGGTGCTGATCGGCGCCGTGGCCCCGGCCGAGGCCGCGTGGCCAGCCCTTCCAGACCCCCATCCCGTGGCATCCGCCCCCGTCGACCTCGAGGTGATCGCATGAGCTTCCTCACCCAGTTCTCCGAGCGCGTGAGCTCGCGCCGCCGCCTCTCGCTCGTGTCGATCGTCGGGCTCGTGCTCGTGCCGTTCGTCATCGCGGGCGTGCTCGTCTGGGCGCTGTGGAACCCGCAGGACCGCCTCGACTCGATGCAGGCCGCGATCGTGAACGACGACAAGCCGGTCACCCTGAACGGGCAGATCGTGCCGCTCGGGCGCGAGCTCGCGGCCGGGCTCGTCGGCACCGCGAAGCCCGGGTCGAAGGCGGCGGGGCAGAACTTCGACTGGGTCATCACCGATGGGGCGGATGCCAAGACCGGGCTCTCCTCGGGCCGCTATTCCGCCGTGATCACCATTCCGAAGGACTTCTCGGCCGCCGCGACCTCGACGGCCACGCCGGCCCAGGCGCGCAAGGCGACGATCTCGGTCGAGACGTCGAAGGCGTCGAAGGTGCTCGACCAGACCATCAGCCAGACGGTCGCGACGACGGCCGCGTCGATGCTCGGCAGTCAGCTGACCGCGTCGTACCTCGACAACGTCTACCTCGGCTTCAACACCCTCGGCGACAAGCTCGGCGAGGCGGCCTCGGGCGCGCAGAAGCTCGCCGACTCGGGGCCGGCGCTCGTCTCGGGCGCGCAGCAGGAGGCATCCGGCCTGCAGCAGCTCGCCGCCGGGCAGCAGCAGGCCGCGACCGGTGCGCAGCAGCTCGCGACCGGCCAGCAGAAGCTGGCGACCGGGCTGTCGTCGCTCGCGTCGGGTGCGTCCGGGGTGTCGACCGGCGTCGCGGGCGTCGCCTCGGGCGTGCAGCAGCTCTCGGACGGCACGACGGGGCTCGTGACGGGGACGCAGGGGGTGGCATCCGGCCTCGACACCCTGAACACACAGGCGCAGCAGCTCGAGCAGGCCGCGCAGTCGGGTCTGCTCAGCGGGCCCGCGCTCACCGCGGCCATCGGCCAGCTGCAGGGCGGCATCGCCCAGGCCGCGAGCGGTGCGCACCAGGTCGCCGCGGGCACGTCGTCGTTCTCCTCGCACCTCGCGCAGGCCGCGTCCGGCGCAGCGCAGGTGAAGGGCGGCGCCGCGGCGCTCGCGTCGGGGGCCGCACAGAGCGCCGGCGCCGCGCAGCAGCTCGCGAGCGGCGCGGCCCAGAGCGCCTCGGGGGCGCAGCAGCTCGCGACCGCGTCGTCGCAGGCCGCGAGCGGGGCGTCCACGCTCGCCACCGGACTCGCGCAGTACACGGGCGGCACGAGCCAGCTCGCATCGGGTCTCGGCACCGCCGTGAAGTCGCTGCCGAGCTATTCGGATGCCGAGCGGAAGACACTGTCGAAGGTCGTCGCGACGCCCGTCGGCGTCACCGCGGCCGCAGGGCCGGGCTTCGGCGCCCTCGCGGCCCCGATCTTCGGAGTGCTCGCGCTGTGGCTCGGTGCGCTCGCGTGCTTCGTGGTGCTGCGGCCGGTGAGCGTGACGGCGCTCGGCTCGTCGCGGTCGTCGGTGGTCATCGCGCTGCGCGGGCTCGTCATTCCGGCCGTGGTCGGCGCCGTGCAGGGCATCGCCGTGGCCGGTGCGCTCGAGCCGATGCTGCGGCTCGGGCCGGCCGGCTTCCTCGGGCTCGCCGGGGTGGGCGTGCTCGCAGCGATCGCGTTCGCCGCCGTCAACCAGGCGCTCGTCGCACTGCTCGGCGGCGCGGGACGCTTCGTGTCGATGCTCGTGATCCTGCTCGGGCTCGCGACGGGGCTCGTCGGCACCGCGCCGGCGTTCCTCACTGCGCTCGCCGGGTTCACGCCGATCGGGCCGGCGCAGTCGCTCGTGGCCGCGGTGGTGCAGGGCACTGCGGTACCGGGCGGCTCGGTCTTCGGCCTGGTGCTCTGGCTGTTCGGGGCCGTCGCCGTCACGACGCTCGCGGTCGCCCGGGGGCGCACGCTGCCGGCCTCGCGGCTGGCGCCGGCCGCGGCGTCCGGCCCGGCTGGGTCATCCGTGCCCGCGCAGCTCGAGTTCGCCTAGCCGCGGTTCCGTCGGTCGTCACTCGTGCACAGTCCTTCCGACCCGCACTGCACCCTTCTGCCGACCGCCGGGGGACGCCTCGCGGCCGGTCGTCACTTGTGCACGGTCGAGAGCACCCCGACTGTGCACAAGTGACGACCGGGCGGTGCGAGGCTAACCAGGTCGTCGAAAAGTCGCCCAACGGTGTCTCAATCCCGCACTTTCTGACGACCGGCCCGGTTCGCCCCGGGGGAGGAACCCCTCAGCTCGCCAGGATGTCGCGCACCATCGGGATCACCTTCGTGCCGTAGAGCTCGACCGCGTGCGCGGCCGCCGACGACGGCAGCGACCCCGAGGTGTAGAGCAGGTCGAAGCGCCCGACCACC
Organism: Microbacteriaceae bacterium; assembly: GCA_009780695.1. GTDB lineage: Bacteria > Actinomycetota > Actinomycetes > Actinomycetales > Microbacteriaceae > Gryllotalpicola. The sequence continues at coordinate 38,932 of WQZN01000018.1, read as the reverse complement.
TCCGGCCCGCCGAGGTCGGTGATGGTCTGCGCGATGCGGCGCGCGACGGTCTCGGGCGACCCGACATACAGCGAGCCGCGCAGCGCTTCCGCCTCGAAGTGATCGCGGGTGACCTCGCCGCGCCAGCCGCGCTCGGCGCCGATCTTGTCGCGCACCTTCTTGAAGCGGGGGAACAGGATCTCCTTCGCCTCGTCGTCGGTGTCGGCGATGAAGCCCGGCGAGTGCACGCCCACGGGCAGCGTCGGCGTGCCGAGCTCGGCGGTCGCCTGGCCGTAGAGGTCGACATACGGCTTGAAGCGCGACGGCATGCCGCCGATGATCGCGAGCATGAGGCGGAAGCCGTAGCGGGCGGTGCGGACGACCGACTCCGGCGAGCCGCCGACCCCGACATACGTCGTCAGCCCGTGCTCGGTCTTGGGGAACAGGTCGGCGTCGGTGAGCGCCGGGCGCGTCTTTCCGCGCCAGGTCACCGGCTTCTCGTCGAGCAGCTTCGCCCACAGGCCGAGCTTCTCCTCGAAGAGCAGGTCGTAGTCGGCGAGGTCGTAGCCGAAGAGCGGGAACGACTCGGTGAACGAGCCGCGGCCCATGATCACCTCGGCGCGGCCGTTCGAGACGGCGTCGAGCGTGGCGAAGCGCTCGAAGACGCGCACGGGGTCGTCCGACGAGAGCACCGTGACGCCCGTGCCGAGCTTGATGCGCGAGGTCCGGCTCGCGATGGCCGCGAGCACCATCTCGGGCGAGCTGATCGCGAACTCGGCGCGATGGTGCTCGCCGAGCGTGATCGCGTCGACGCCCACCTCGTCGGCGAGGGCGGCGTGGTCGACGATGTCGCGGATGCTCGCGGCATACGTCTTGAGTCGCCCTTCGTCGTCTTCGAGGATGTCGCCGAAGGTGTCCAGCCCGAGCAGCAGCCCGTCGCTCATGTGCGTTCCTTTCGTGTGCGCCGACTGTCGCCGGGCATCGCCTGGGAACAACCCGCCAGCGCTCCTGCATATGCCCGCGTACCGTTGAGAGATCATGAGCGACGACCTCGAAGACCTCTACCGCGAGACGATCATGGATCACGCGCGGTCCCCGCACCACTACGGCCTGCGCGAGGGTGCCGCTGCGGAATCGCACCAGCTCAACCCGACCTGCGGCGACGAGGTCACCGTGCGGGTGCACGTCGACGGGGCATCCGGTCGCATCGCCTCGCTCAGCTGGGAGGGGCACGGCTGCGCGATCTCGCAGTCCTCGACGTCGCTGCTGACCGACATCGCCCGTGACCTCGAGGTCGACGACCTGCGCCACCGCATCGACGAGTTCCGCGAGATGATGCGCTCGCGCGGCGCGGTCGCCGGCGACGAGGACCTGCTCGGCGACGCCGTCGTGCTGCAGGGCGCCTCGCGGTTCATCGCGCGCGTCAAGTGCGCGATGCTCGGCTGGGTCGCCGTCGAGGACGCCCTGGCGAAGCTCTAGCCCGGTGGTCGAGTAGCAGCGACGCGTCAGCGGCGCCGCGTATCGAGACCCGTGAGGTCTAGAGCCCGACCCACTCCGAGACGCCGTCGGCGAAGCGCTGCCGCTTCCAGATCGGCACGCGCTGCTTGATGAGCTCGACGAGCTCGGCGCACGCGGCGAAGGCCTCGCGGCGGTGGGCTGCGGCGACAGCGGCGACGAGGGCGTCGTCGCCGATCTCGAGCGGTCCCGTGCGGTGCGCCGCGGCGACGCGCAGCCCCGTCGACGCCGCGATCTCGCGGCAGCACTCGGCCAGGAAGCGCTCGGCCTCGGGGTGAGCCGAGTACTCGAGCGCACCGACCGCGCGACCGCCGTCGTGGTCGCGCACGACCCCGACGAAGACGACGACGGCGCCGTTCGACGAGGCGCGCACGAAGGCCTCGACCTCGGCCGCGTCGATGGGCGCGGATGTCACCCGGGCCAGCACCTCGGGTGCGGCATCCGCCCGCTCGTTCGTCATGCCCCGACGATATGACACGCGCGTTATCGTGGGCGAATGAGCACGATCGCGCTGGGGATGCCGCAGACACGGCGCGACCCGCGCGAGGCCCCGCCGGTCGACGGCCGCCCCGCCGTGCCCGAGCTGGTCGACCGCTTCGGCCGCATCGCCCGCGACCTGCGCATCTCGGTGACGTCGGCGTGCTCGCTGCGCTGCACCTACTGCATGCCCGAGGAGGGGCTGCCGGTGCCGCCGCGCGAGCAGCTGCTGCAGCCCGATGAGATCGGCCGGCTCGTCGGGATCGCGGTGCGCGAGCTCGGTGTGCGCGAGGTGCGCTTCACGGGCGGCGAGCCGCTCATGCGCCACGACCTCGCCGACATCATCGCGGCCTCGCGTGCCGCCGCGCCGGCGATCGACGTGTCGATAACCACGAACGGCATCGGCCTCGACCACCGGCTGCCCGCACTGCTGGCCGCGGGGCTCGACCGGGTGAACGTCTCGCTCGACACCGTCGACCGCGAGCACTTCCGGCTGCTGACGCGGCGCGATCGGCTGGATGCGGTGCTCGCCGGCATCCGCGCGGCCCGTGACGCCGGTCTCACCCCGCTCAAGCTCAACGCCGTCATGATGCGCGAGACCCTCGCCGACGCGCCCGCGCTGCTGCGCTGGGCCCTCGACAACGGAGCGCAGCTGCGCTTCATCGAGCAGATGCCGCTCGACGCCGACCACAGCTGGGCGCGCGACCATATGGTTCCGGCCGCCGAGCTGCTCGTTGTGCTCGGGGCGGCGTTCGAGCTGACCGAGGTCGGTCGCGACGACCCGTCGACCCCCGCCGAGGAATGGCTCGTCGATGGCGGCCCCGCGACCGTCGGCATCATCGCGTCGGTCACGCGCACGTTCTGCGATGCGTGCGACCGCACCCGCATCACCGCCGAGGGGACCGTGCGGTCGTGTCTGTTCGGCGACGACGAGACCGACCTGCGCGGGCTGCTGCGCGGTGGAGCGACGGATGCCGAGCTCGCCGACCGGTGGCGCGCCGCGATGTGGAACAAGCAGTCGGGGCACGGCATCTCGCTGCCCGGTTTCGAGGCGCCCGCGCGCACGATGGGGGCGATCGGTGGCTGACGTGGCGGTGCGGTACTTCGCGGCGGCGGCCGAGGCATCCGGCGTCGAGTCCGAGTCGGTGCCCGTGGCCGCTCTCACTCTCGGAGCGCTGCAGGATGCCCTGCTCGAGCGCTACGGCGAGCCGATGGCCCGCGTGCTCAGGTCGGGCTCGTTCCTCGTCGGCGGAGTCGTGCGTCGCGACCGCGCCACCGCCCTGTCCGGCACGGTCGACGTGCTCCCGCCCTTCGCCGGCGGCTGAGTTCGCGCCGCGGGTCTCCATTCGCTGCGCTCAGTCGACCAGCGGAACGGGCGTGAAGCGTGACCCGCTCACTGTTCCGCTGGTCGACTGGGGCTGCGCCTCTCGTTGGTCGACTGAGGCCGCGGCTTTCTCGTTGGTCGACTGAGGCCGCCAGGCCGAATGGAGACCCCGGGGCCTAATAGCGACTGACCCGCGGGTCGACGTCGAGCGACCAGGCGTCGATGCCGCCGGCGAGCGAGGTCACGTTCTCGAAGTCGATCGAGCGGAGCATGTCGCGCGCATGCGCCGAGCGGATGCCCGCGTGGCAGTAGAGCACCGTCGGGGCCGCCGGGTCGAGCTCCTGCCAGCGTGCAGGCAGCTGCTGCAGCGGAATCAGCACGGCGCCGTCGATGCGTGCGATGTCGGCTTCCCAGGGCTCGCGCACGTCGATGAGCTGGATGTGCTCCTCCGCGTTGAGCAGGGCCGCGAGGGTGTGCGGCGTGATCTCGTCGGGCACTTCGCCGGTCGACTGAGCGGAGCGAATGCGGCGGGTCGACTCTGACGGAGACCAGGCCGAGTTGCCGAGCCCGCAGAACTCCTCGTAGTCGATGAGCCCGGTGACCGGCATCCGCTCGGGGTCGCGGGCGTATTCGATCTCGCGGAACGAGCTGCGCCGCGCGTCATACGCGACCACGCGGCCGAGCAACGGCTCGCCGATGCCCGTGATCAGCTTCACGACCTCGGTCACGAGCACGCTGCCGATGACGGCGCACACCGAGGGCAGCACCCCGGCCTCGGCGCACGACGGCACGGTGCCCGGCTCGGGCGGCGAGGGGAACAGATCGCGGTAGGTCGGTCCCTCGGCATCCCAAGCGACGCCCGCCTGGCCGCCGTACTGGTGCACCGCACCCCACACCACCGGCATGCCCGACAGCGACGCGGCATCGTCGGCGAGGTAGCGCGTCGGGAAGTTGTCGCTGCCGTCGACGACGAGGTCGTAGCTGTCGAACAGCGCGAGCGCATTCGCCGAGGTGAGCCGATCGAGATGCACCTGCACCGCGACGTCGGGGTTGAGCTCGCGCAGGCGCGCGGCGGCGCGGGCGGCCTTGGGGGCGCCGACGTCGCCGGGGGCGTAAAGCGTCTGACGGTGCAGGTTCGAGGCGTCCACCACGTCGTCATCGACGATGCCGATCGTGCCGACGCCCAGCGCGGCGAGCTGCGGAAGCACGTTGCAGCCGAGGCCGCCCGCGCCGATCACGAGCACGCGCGCGGCGCCGAGCGCGGCCTGACCGCCCGACCCGAAGCCGGGGAGCATCAGCTGTCGTGAATAGCGCGCGAGGTCAGGCATCCCCTCGATTCTCACACCGCGCTGTCCGCCTTGTCCCCGTTGCGCCGTCACCCCGCGTTCGTCGGACGCAGCGGCGCGGCGGCATCCCCGCGCCGCGCGATCAGCCCCATCACCTCGCCCAGCTCGATCTGCCGCAGCCGCCCCGAGGTGATCTCGCCCCAGGTCCGCGGCATCGCGACATACGGCTTCGTGCGCCCGCGCAGCGAATACGGGGCGACGGTCGTCTTCGACGCGTTGTTCTGGCTCCAATCGAGCATGACCTTGCCGCGGCGGTCTGCCTTCTTCATGGTCGAGATCACGAGATCGGGGTGGTCGCCCTCGAGCGAGCGGGCCAGCTCGTGCGCGACCTCGGCGATCTCGGCCGAGGTCGCACGGCCGTCGAGCGGGGCGTAGAGATGGATGCCCTTGCTCCCGCTCGTCACGGGCACGGTCTCGAGCCCGCGGCCTGCGAGCGCGGTGCGCACAAGCTTCGCGACCTCGACGCACTCCGGCAGCCCCGCGCCCTCGCCGGGGTCGAGGTCGAGCACCATCCGGTCGGGGGCGCCCGGTTCGCCGGCATCCGTGAACCGCCACTGCGGCACGTGCAGCTCGAGCGCCGCGATCTGCGCGAGCCAGACGAGCGTCGGCAGGTCGAGCAGCGGGTAGCTGTTGTCGTGGTCCCTGTGGTGGATGACGCGGCGCTCGACCCAGTCGGGCGTGGTGTCGTCCACGTCCTTCTGAAAGAACACCATGCCGGGCTTCTCGGCCGTGCCGACCCCGTTCACCCAGCGTTTGCGCGTCACGGGGCGGCCCTGCGCATACGGCAGCAGGTGCGGCGCGACCGCGGTGTAGTACGCGATCACGTCGCCCTTCGTGGTGCCCGTCTCGGGGTACATGACCTTGCCGAGGCTGCTCAGGGTGAGCGTCCGCCCCTCGACCTCGACGGTCTGCGTGCTCTTCGCGGCCATTCGCGCAGGCTAGAAGCCCGCCGGCGGCCCCGCCAGGGGTTGACCCGCAACCGGGCCCCGATCCTCCGCGCGCTCTTCCGGCGGCCGTCGCCGCGGGGCAGACTGGCCGCGCACCCACCCCAGCACACCGACCCCAGCACCTCAGGGAGGAACCATGCTCACCGCAGTGCACGCATTCAGCGGACTCGGCGTCACCGACATCGCCGCCGCCAGGTCGTTCTACGCCGACAAGCTCGGCCTCGCCGTCGGCGAGGACATGGGCGGCCTCACCCTTCATCTGCCCGGCGGCACCGACCTCTTCGTCTACGAGTCACCGGCTTTCGCCCCGGCGGGCTACACCGTCTTGAACTTCGAGGTGCCCGACATCGACGCGGCGGTGCGCGAGCTGGCGGATGCCGGCGTCGAGCTCGAGCGCTACGCCGGGCTGCCGCATGACGAGTCGGGAGTGGTCCGCGGCCGGTCCGCGGGTCAGGGCCCGGACATCGCGTGGTTCCGCGACCCGGCGGGGAACATCCTGGCGATCCTGCAGCCGTAGCGCGGCGCTCGACCCGGCTCGACCCGGCTCAGCCCGATCAGCGCGTCGGCCGCGCGTGAGGGCACGATGGTCTCGTGCTCTTCGCTCTCGCCGCCGCCGTGTTCTCCGCCCTCGCCTTCGGGGCGAGCGACTTCTTCGGCGGCATCGGCGCGGGCCGGCTCGGCGTCGCGCGGGGCACCCTGCTGACGTTCGCGCTCGCCACAGCGGTGGCGCTCATCGCGCTGCCCATCGCGGGCGGGGCGTTCAGCGGCTCCGCGCTGCGCTGGGGCCTGCTCGCGGGTGTCTTCGAGATCGCGGGCATGCTCGCGTTCTACGCAGCGCTCGTCGCGGGGCCGATCAGCCTCGGCGCGCCGCTGGCCGGGCTGGCGGACTCGGCGGTCCCCGTGATCGCCGCCGTCGCGCTCGGGCAGGCGTTGAGCGGGCTGCACTGGCTCGGCGTCGGCGCTGCGCTGCTGAGCGGCATCCTCGTCTCGTTCCGCAAGGAGGAGGGCGCCGGGCTCTCCGTCCGCGCGCTCGTCCTCGCGATCGTCGGCGGCGTCCTGCTCGGCGCGCTGATCCTGTCACTCGACGCGGCGCCGAGCGACTCGGGTCTGTGGCCGGTCGCGGTCGCGATGGTCACGGGCCTCGCGATCATCGGCGTGCTGGTCGCGCTGGGCCGGGTGAGCCGGCCGGTCGCGAAGATGATGAAGGCGCTGGATGCCGCGCCGAACGACCCCCTGCTCGAAGCCGACGAGGCCCGACTCGTGCCGTGGCCCGCGGCCTCCCGCTTGCGCCGCGGTCTGCCGTCCGCGGCCGCGGGCGTCCTCATGGGCGGGGCGAACCTCACGCTGCTGCTCGCCCTGCGCGGCGGACCGCTCGCGGTCGTGTCCGTGGTGGCCAACCTGTACCCGGTCGGCACGGTGCTGCTCGCGTGGCTCGTGGCCCGCGAGCGGCTCACCGCGGTGCAGCTCACCGGCGTGGGTCTGGCGATCGCAGCGTCGGTTCTGTTCGCGATCGGATGATCGGGCCGATGCGGCCGGGCAGGGTCCCGGCCGCATCAGCCCAGTCAGGGATTCAGCGCATCAACGGCGGGTGCCGTCAGCGTGCCGTTCCTTGCGGCGCAGCAGCAGAGCCACCGCGCCGGCGAGCATGAGCGCAAGGGCCGCGAAGAGGCCGTCGTCGATGCTCGTGCCGGTCTGGGCGAGGGTCGCCCCGTCCAGGTTGTCGAGGGCGCCGTTCAGGCCGGCGCCGAGGACGCCGCCGTCGTTCACCAGGCCGGCGCCGACCGCGGTGCCGAGGCCGTTGTCGTAGCCGCCGCCGTTCGTGCCGGTGCCGGAACCATTGCCGGTCCCAGCGCCCGAACCGGTGCCGGAGCCCGAACCGGTGCCGCCGCCGTTGGTGCCGGTGCCGGTGCCTGAGCCCGAGCCGTTGCCCGGCGACGTGGTGCCGGCCGAGGTCTCGCCGAGCACGTCGACGAGCACGGGGTCGAGCAGGCCGGTGTTGCCGGTCACATCCGAGGTGACGAGGCCGAGCACGCCGCCGACCGGGTCGCTCGACTGCAGGGCGGATGCCGCGTCGGTCGCGGTCTTCGCGACGCCGTTCACGGCGTCGGTCGCGGTCTGAGCGGTGTCGCCGAGCAGGGTGCCGACGAGCTGCGAGGCGTCGCCCGTGACATTGCCGCCCGACTCGACATCGGTCAGCAGCTGGTCGCCGCCCGCCGAGGCGTCGCCGACGAGGCCGCCCTGGACGAGTGCGCCGTCGCCGGCCACGTCGGTCAGCGCGGAGTTGTCACCGAGCACGTTGGCGATCGGCGAGCTGTCGCCGAGGAGCGGTGCGAGCGGGCTGTCCGAGCCTGTCAGCGGGTCGACGACCGGGTCGCCGACGGTCTGGTCGAGCACGCCGCCGGGGTTCGTCAGGTCCTGCAGGATGTTGCCGTTGTCGGTCGCCTGGTCGACGGGGTTGCCCGCGCCGAGCAGGCTGTCGACGATGCCGCTGAGCGGGTCGCTCGTCGGAGCGGCCGAGGCGATCGGGGCCAGCAGGCCCGTCAGCGGGTCGCCGCCGGACGTGCCGGTCGAGCCGCTGGTGGGCGTCGTGGCGCCGAGCGTGTCGGTGAGCGCGTCCTCGGTGAGGCCGGTGTTGTCGGTCGCCGCGGCGGTGCCGGTCAGCGCGTCGTTGGCCGTCGTGCTGAGGTCGGCTGCGGTGGCCGTCGGGTCGCCCGCGAGCACGTCGGAGACGGTGGATGCCGCGTCCGTCGTGGCCGTGGGCACGATGCCGTTCGAGCCGAGCACCTGCGTGCTGTTGGCCTGGGCGTCGGTGACGGTGGTGTTCACGTCCGCGACGGCCGTGTGCACGGCGCCGGCCACGGCGCCGGCGGTGTCGCCGCCCGAGGTGGCCGAGTTCAGAACGGTGTCGGTGCTGGTCGCGGCGTCGCCGACGGTGCCGCCGTCGACGAGGCTGCCGTCGCCGACGACCGACTTCGTCGCCGAGCTGTCGCCGACGAGGGCGTCGACCACGGCCGGCACGGCTGTGCCCGCGGTCGCGGTGTCGATGGCCGTGGTCACCGGGGCGAGGGTTCCGGTCGAGCCGAGGGCCGGCTGGACGACGGTGTCGCCGACGGTCGAATCGATCGGGCCGTTGTTCGCGACCAGGGACGAGACCGGTGTGGTGCCGAGTGCGCTGGTGACGGGGGCGGCGGAAGACGTGGTGCCCAACAGGTTGGACACGGTGCTGGTGAGGGACGACGTCGGGTCGGTCGTCGCGGCGTTGGCCGCAGCGGCTCCGGCGAGCGTCAACCCCCCGAGGGCGACTGCGAACCACAGTGCCCTGGCGGTGTTGGCTTTCATGGGAATACTCCTTGACTGGGTAGGAGGGTCGCCGAAAGGGATCGGGCGACTCGGGGATGCTTCTGTCCGCCGCGCACTCGCCGGGGAAGCGAGCGGGCAGACGTCGGCCCTACCTAGTCGGGGGAGGAGTCGTGCGCGTAGACGGGGGATGCCGGCAGGGCATCCGTCGCCTCGAGCGAGGTGGTGCCCGCGAGAAGAGCGGGTGCGCCGTTGGTGCCGAGCACTGCCAGGGGCAGGCCCGTGGAGCTGCTGCCCGAGCCGCCGGCGGAGGCACCGGTGCCCGCGGCGGTCGCGAACGCGTTCTGGCCCTGCGGCAGACCGGGCAGACTCGGCAGGCCGGAACCCGTCGCAGCTGCACCGCCGACCGGCGTGATGGCCGTCGCAGAACCGGGGACGGAACCGCGCGTGCTCGCGATGAGACGCGCGAGCGAGTCGCCGGTGAACGCGGCGGTGCTCGGCGCCTCGGCGAGCACGGGCACGGCATCCGCCGCGATGACGGCGGTCGGGCCGGCAGCCGGATCGGCCGCCGCCGGAAGAGTGCCGGAGGCATCGCCGCCGAGGGAACCGGGGGCCGACGAGGCGGGGGAGAGGGGCGACGTGGCGGGCGCGTCGCCCACGATCGCGCCGATCGCGCTGCCGACGACGGGCAGCTGCTCGACCGTGCCGACGGTGCCGTCGACGGCACCGCCGATCGCTCCGACCGTCGAGCCGACGACATGCGCCGACGAGACGGTGTCGAGCGTCGCCGCGACGGGCGCGGTGAGCGCCTGAACGGTCTGCGTGAGCGGTGCGGTCACCGCGGCGACGGGGGTCGCGAGCGGGGCGGGCAGCGTCGAGACGGTCGTGGAGACGACGTCGGAGACGGCGGAGACGGCGGTCGTGACGACGGAGCCCGTGGTGCCGGTGACGCCGGAGACCAGCGTGTCCGCGGCCTTGGCCACCGAGCCGATCGTCGAACCGACCGAGGCGGTCGCGTCGCCGAGCGGGCCGGTCGCCGGGGTGGCGGCCGCCGGCGCTGTCGTCGGCCCGGACGCCGGAGCGACCGCAGCGGTCACGGCCGCGACCGTGTTCGTGGCGGTGGTCGCGACACCGCTGACGGCGCCCTTCAGTACGGGGCCGAGCAGTCCGCCGTCGGAACCCGTCTGGGCGGACGCGGACACGGTCTCGGCGTGCGCCTCGGCGGGTGCGAGAACCTGGGAGAGGACGAAGAGGCCGCCGCCGACGGCGACGGCGATCGCGGCAGCACGAATCGCGGCTGTGAGCCACGACGGCGTGTGCCGCTCGCCTCCCATTGATCCCCCCAAGAGATATGAATCGGGCTCAGAGTACGCGACTCGCCGCGTCTCCGGCAACGATCAGGTCAAGTCACCCCCGATCGGGGGTCGTGAAACCCGGTGCAGAACCGGCGCCGCCGGTGAGGAACCGTGAATACAAGGTTCCAAGCAACCCTGTGTCCTCGTCGAACCGGGCTCAGGCCCTCTGCGCCAGATATGCGTCGACGGCGGCCGCCATCGCGGCCTCGACGGTCGTGTCGTTGTGGGCGCACCAGGCCTTGAAGAGGCGCCGCTTCTCGCGGCTGATGCGGAAGTTGATGCGGACGACCTCGGCCGTGGCATCCGCCGCCCCTGAACCCGCCGCAGGCGTCGCGGTCTCGGGGATCGCGATCGGCTCGATCGACTTCGCGACGTCCTTCAGGCTCACGCGGGCCACGGTCAGCTCCTTCCGACGGCGAGGCCGTCGAGTTCGAGGGCGAGTTCTCGGAAATCCTGCTGCGCGCCGAGCGTCGCGCGCGTGACGGGGTAGGTCGTGACGACGTCGCCCGACGCGGGGGCGTCGAGGTGCACGACGTACTGCCGCACGGCGGTCTCGAAGCGCGGCAGGCCCATCTCGTCGAGCAGTGCGGCGGTCTCGTCGCGGCGCTTGCGCCCGGCGTCGTCGCGCTGCACGCGTGAGAGCAGGACGCGGTAGGGGGTGCCGCGCGGCGCCACGAGCGACTGCACGGTCGTCACGAGCGGCTTGATGCTGTTGTACGCGGGCTCGATCGGCATGATCACGAGGTCCGCGACATCCAGCGCGGCGGCGATGCGCGGCCGCTCGCTCTCCGCGAGGCTTCCCGGGGTATCGATGAGCACGAGGTCGTAGTCGCGCAGCCCGCGCAGCCGGCCGATGAGCGCGGGGTCGTCGACGGCGTCGAAGTCGAACGGCAGCTCCCTGCCGGCGGCCTCGCCGGCCGCGGCCCAGCTCGTCGCGGTCTGCTGCAGGTGGTCGGCGTCGACCACGAGCACGCGCTGCCGCTCGGCGGCCACGGCGGCCAGGTTCATCACGACGGTCGACTTGCCGACCCCGCCCTTCTGGTTCACGACGGGGACGATGCGCATGCGGGCATCGTAACGGCTGCGCCGAGCAGGAATCATGGATGCCTGTAGCCAAGGAACCTTGCTTCCTGGTCTGATCTCCACTTCGGAAGCGAGCCGGGAATAGAAGCCGGACTTGCCCAGTTCCATGCAAATGCATGAACATTGAGAGACGGCGGTCATCCGGCACCGCGTCGAGAGAGAGGCGGCAGAGGCCATGAGCCAGAACCCGATGCAGTTCGGCATCATGTCGGTCAGCGACATCACCCCCGACCCGACGACGGGCACGACGCCGAGCGAGGCGCAGCGCATCAAGGCGGCGATCGCGATCGCGAAGAAGACCGAAGAGGTCGGCATGGATGTCTTCGCCGTCGGCGAGCACCACAACCCGCCCTTCTTCTCGTCCTCGCCGACGACCCTGCTGGCTGCGATCGCGGCGCAGACCGAGCGCCTCATCGTCTCGACCTCGACCACGCTCATCACGACCAACGACCCGGTGAAGATCGCCGAGGACTACGCGATGCTCCAGCACGTGGCGGACGGTCGCATGGACCTCATGATGGGGCGCGGCAACACGGGGCCCGTCTACCCGTGGTTCGGCAAGGACATCCGCCAGGGCATCCAGCTCGCGATCGAGAACTACGCGCTGCTGCACCGCCTGTGGCGCGAGGACGTCGTCGACTGGGAGGGCCACTACCGCACGCCGCTGCAGGGCTTCACGTCGACTCCGCGTCCGCTCGACGGCGTCGCGCCCTTCGTGTGGCACGGCTCGATCCGCAGCCCCGAGATCGCCGAGCAGGCCGCCTATTACGGCGACGGCTTCTTCGCGAACCACATCTTCTGGCCGGCATCCCACACGCAGCGCATGATCGCGCTGTACCGCCAGCGTTTCGCGCACTACGGCCACGGTGAAGAGAAAGACGCGATCGTCGGCCTCGGCGGCCAGCTGTTCATCGGGAAGAACTCGCAGGACGCCAAGCGCGAGTTCCGTCCGTACTTCGACAACGCGCCGGTCTACGGCCACGGCCCCTCGCTCGAGGAGTTCAGCGACGCGACCCCGCTCGCGGTGGGCAGCCCGCAGGAGATCATCGACAAGGTCCTCGGCTTCCGCGAGTACGTCGGCGACTACCAGCGCCAGCTCTTCCTCATGGACCACGCCGGCCTGCCGGTCGCGACCGTGCTGAAGCAGCTCGACCTGCTCGGCGAAGAGGTCATCCCGGTGCTGCGCACCGAGCTCGCCGCGCGCCGTGCGGACGGTGTGCCGGATGCCCCGACCCACGCCGCACGCGTCGAGGCCCAGGGCGGCGCGCGCGAGTTCCGCCCCGGCGCCAACCGCGGCGACAACCTGACCGACGGCAGCCCCTACCAGGACACGGCGTCGCTGGTCGAGTAGCAGCGCCGCCGTCCCTCACCTTCTCCGGTGGTCGAGTAGCAGCGACGCGTCAGCGGCGCCGCGTATCGAGACCGTCCCTCATCTAGGAGCTATGAAATGACATCCCGCAAGCTGGCCGTCGTCGCCGCAGGCGTCGGCGCACCCTCGTCCACTCGCATGCTCGCCGACCGCCTCGCGGCCGCGGCGATCGAGGCGCTGCGCGACGAGTTCGACGTCGAGGTGCAGGCCTCGGTGCACGAACTGCGCGACACGGCGAAGGATGTGACGAACAACCTCGTCACGGGCTTCCCGAGTCCGCGGCTCGCCGAGGTCATCGAGACCGTCGTCGGCGCCGACGGCCTGATCATCGTGACCCCGGTGTTCAACGCGTCCTTCAACGGCCTGTTCAAGTCGTTCCTCGACGTGGTCGACCCGAGCGCGCTCGGCGGCCTGCCGACCCTGATCGGCGCGACGGGCGGGTCGCCGCGGCACTCACAGGTGCTCGACTACGCGATGCGCCCCGTCCTCACCTATATGCACGCCGACGTCCTGCCGACGGGGGTCTACGCCGCGACGGAGGACTGGGCGGGTCAGGCGGATGCCTCGCTGCCCAGCCTCCCTGACCGCATCGCTCGTGCCGGGCGGGAGTTCGCGGCGCGCGTCGCCGTCACCGACCGCTCGAACCGGGTGCTCGACCCCTTCGCGCTCGACGGCGCCTTCTCGGTGACGGGCGGCTTCTCCGCCGAATGACCCGCGACACGCCGACGACACGCCGCCCCAAGAAATTTCTTGAGGTGGCGTTCGTCTGTGCAGAACCCGCCTCGACGGGCCGGAATGTCAGTGGTTCCGCGGATCCTGGATGTGGATGGATTTGTGGGGAACTTGTGTTGAAACATGTGGAGAGAAAAAAGAAGCGAACCACCACATCTAGTGGCATCACACGGATGTAATTCCGGATATATAGTGTTCACACCGCATCGGAACACCAGCCGGTGCGGAAGAGGATCAGCCTTCGGGTGGCCTCGCCACAGCCTTTGAACATCAGCTCACCGGAGGGGAAAATCATGGACTTTGAGAGCAACGACAGCGTCGGCGGCTACGCGGTTCCCGTCGACCCGATGGACCTGCTGCAGTGCGACAGCTGCCAGTAGGCATCCGCTACTAGACGCAGCAAAGGGCCCCGGTCGTCGACCGGGGCCCTTTCCTGTGCCACGCGCCGCACCCGCAGTCCCGATCAGCCGACCGACAGGTCCTGCGTCCCCGTCACGCGCTGGAGTGCGAGCTTCTCCGCATCGACGCTGCCGGGGGCCGCGGTGTAGGCGACGATGCGCAGATCGCTGCCGGGCACGCTGAGCACGTCGCAGTCGACCGTGATCGGGCCGACCGGGGTGATGAGCATCGTCTTGCGGCTGGTGAGGTGCTCGGCGATGCGCGCCTGGCCCCAGCGTCGATCGAAGTCCGGGGATGCCGCGCGCAGCCGCTCGACGAGCCGCGCGAGTTCGGCGTCGCCGGGGTAGCGGCCGACGGCGGCGCGCAGGTCGGCGACGAGGTCGCTGGAGAACTCCTCCTCGTGGGCGTCGTCGTACTCGACCTCGGGGTGGCCCGCGGTGAAGTGCCGCCACACGAGATTGCGGTCGAGACCCGTGCGCGCCGAGGGGTCCCCGGCGATCGCGGCCCACAGCGGGTTCCACAGCAGCATGTCCCAGGCGGCCGTGAACACCGCGAGCGGCACGTCCGTGAGGCGGTCGAGCAGCCGGTGCACGCCGGGGGTGATGTGGCGCGGCACGACCCCGGGCGGCGGCGGCATCGCGCCCGCCACCCGGTACAGGTGGTCGCGTTCCTGCTCGCCCAGGCGCAGGGCCCGCGCGAGGGCCTGCAGCATCTGCGGCGACGGGTTCGTGGCGCGCCCCTGCTCGAGCCGGACGATGTAGTCGACGCTCACCCCGGCGAGCGCGGCGAGCTCTTCGCGGCGCAGCCCCGGCGCACGGCGGCCGGGCCCCGCGGGCAGGCCGACGGCCACCGGGTCGACCCGATCCCGCCATGACCGCAGCACGGCGGCGAACTCGCTCATGGAATCGATTCTGCCCTCGGCGCGGCCGACCAGGGTGGTACTGCCGGTCCGTACCTCGACGAGGGCCTGGGCGCCCGGCGACGCGCGGCCGACGCTGGATGCATGACCACCACTTTCATCACCGGAGCCAATCGCAGCCTCGGTCTCGAGACCACCCGCCGCCTCATCGAGGCCGGCCACATCGTGTACGCCGGCATGCGTGACACCGTCGGCGGCGACGCCGTCCGCACGCTGGGCGCGATCCCCGTGCAGGTCGACGTCACCGACCAGGCGAGCGTGGATGCCGCGATCGACGCGCTCCCCGAGCTCGATGTGCTCGTCAACAATGCCGGCGTCCTCGGTCCGATCGATGGCATTGATGCGCTCGACGCCGCCGGCATGCTGGCCACCTTCGACGTGAACGTGTTCGGCATCGTGCGCGTCACGCAGGCCGCGCTCCCGAAGCTGCGCGTCTCGCGCAACCCGGTCATCGTCAACGTCGCCTCCGGCGTCGGCTGGCCGCGGTTCCTCACCACGCCGGGCACCGATGAGCACCCGGTCCCGGCGGTGCCGTATGCCTCGTCGAAGGCTGCGGTGATCGCCCTGACGGTCCAGTACGCGAAGAACCTGCCGGAGATGCGCGTCAACGTCAGCGACCCCGGCTACACCGCGACCGACTTCAATCGGCACAGCGGCCACCAGACCGTGACCGAGGGCACGGATGCGACCGTCGCGCTCGCCACGATCGGTGCCGACGGCCCCACGGGTGAGTTCCACAACAGGCAGGGCGTCATCGCGTACTGAGGCCGGCCGAGTGCGTGGGTCCGGGTCCGCCTACGCCGCGGTGAACTGCCGGATCGCCTCGACGGTGCGGGTGAGCCGGTTCCCGAGAGGTGCTGGCTGGTTGAGTTGCTGTTCCCTCGGATCGCGGCGGAGGACGACGGTCGCTCCTTGCGCTTCGCCGTCATTGGGGTACCCGCCTGGCGATCACGCTCGAAGCGTCGTGGATCGAGTGACAACGGTCGCAAATCGCAGGAGGCGGCCCTCAGCGCTCCGCGGTGCCGCTCCGTGGGGTGTTCCACGCGGTGCGGAACTCCGTGGGAGTCTGCCCTGTGGTGCGGCGCAGGAACTTGACGAAGTTGCTGGGTTCGCTGAAGCCGAGCGCCGCCGCGATCTGGGTCACCGTGTCGTCGGTATGCGCGAGGAGACGGCGCGCTTCGAGCGCGGCGCGGTCGTCGATGAGCTGCTTCGCGGAGCGGCCCGTGGCCAGGCGGGCTGCGCGGTCGAGGGTCTTGGGCGAATATCCGAGCGCGTGAGCGTAGTCCGCGACGGATCGGGTGTGCGGATGCAGCTCCTCCAGCAGCTCCCGGAAACGTGACATGAGCGTCGCAGAGTCGGTTGCCGGGGTCAGAGGTGAGGGGAGCCTGTCGATCATCAGCAACAGGGCACCCAGCTGGAAGCGGAGGACGTCGAGCGATGCGCCTTCTGGTCGGTTCTGCTCGGTTTCCAGCGCGGCGAAGGCCGAGCGGAGTGCGGGGGAGTCCGCGACTGGTGGATGCGCGGCCGGGGCCCAGAAGCCGGTTCCTGTCGGGCTGAGGAGGCCGGTGTGGCCGGTGAGTGGTGGGGGGAACTCGGGGGTGAAGAGCACCTGGCTTCCGCGTGCGTCCGGTGTCCAGCCCTCGAAGCGGCGCACCTGCCCGGGGCGCATCCACAGCAGGGTGCCGGGGCTGCAGTCGTGTTCGACGAAGTCCAGGGAGATGCGGGTGGTGCCGGTGGTGAACAGGATCAGGGTGTGGAAGTCGACGCGATGTGCGCGGTGCAGCGCTCTTCGCGGCATCCGTTCCAGGAGCGTCTCGAGGCGGAGGGCCTCGAACCCCGTGATCGTGTTGCTGGTGTGGAACCCGTAGGCGGGGATGCCGGGCGTGCTCATCTGAGTGTCATCCGTTGTCCAGATTTGACCATGTTGAGAGCTGAATCTATCTGGCCTCGGGTGGTGTCGCGGTGGACGATGGGATGAATCGACTTGAAGGAGGCGGCATGGCCCGCATCACTGTCCTGGGCGCGGCCGGCAAGTCCGGCGCGCTGATCGTCGCGGAAGCGGCCCGTCGCGGCCACGAGGTCACCGCCGTGGTGCGGGATGCCGGCAGCGCTCCTGCTTTCCCCGCCGGGGTGCGGGTCACCGCGGGCGACGCAACCGATCCGGCCGACGCGGCGCGTCTCGTCGCAGGCCAGGACGTCGTCGTCAGCGCGGTCGGCGGGACCGATCCGGAGTTGTACACGCGGGTCGCGCTCGCGGTCACCGCGGCGCTGCGCGCTCAGGGCGCCGGCCGCGTCATCCACCACGGCGGCGGTGCGACGCTGCTGAATGAGGATGGAGTCGCATTCCTGGATGCGCCCGGGTTCCCCGAGGAGTTCCGCCCCTATGCGCTCGCGCAGCAGCGCGCGCTGGAGACCTACCGGCGGATCGAGGATGTGGACTGGGTCTACGTCTCCCCGCCGCCGGTCGACTACGCGCCCGGCATCCGCACCGGCTCCTACCGCCTCGGCACAGACCGCCCGGTCATCGGCGCAGACGGTCGCGCCCGAATCTCCTACGAAGACCTCGCAGTGGCGGTCGTCGACGAGATCGAGCGCCCGGCGCACCACCGCGAGCGCATCACCGTCGGCTACTGAGCGGCCGGTCGGGCTCGCCGGGCCAGCACGGCGATGCCCTCGCGTCCGGGCAGTGCGAGGCGCGTCCGGCCTGAGCTTGTGCCGGGCAGGCGGGTTCGGGTCATGTTCCACACGTCGAGGATCTCGAGGGTCCACTCGTCCTCGGAAAGGTCGAGATGCGCTGTGCTCTGGCAGCTGCGACCGAAGTAGGTCAGTAGCGCGGCGCGATCGGATTGGTAGGCCTGATACTTGGCGGTGCCCTCCCGGAATCGCTCCCACCCGACCGCGTCCAGCCGGGCGAGGGCTCGAAGATGGAGATTGTCGGCTTGGTTAGCGGGTGGGGCCGCCACCGCATCGTTCGGGTTGATGGCAAAACGGTCGGGTGCTGGATCGAGCATCCCCCCGAGCTCCTCCACCAGTGCCCGGAGGAACCCGATGCGAGGTGCGCTCCCACCCCTGAGCTCGCCGCCCTTCGCCCACCACAGGATCTCGTCGTCTCGGTAGTACGTCTCGCCGTGGGTGCAGTAACCGCCTTGGAGGATGGTCGCCCAGAACCGGTGCACGAGCTCGAACGGTGAGAGCTGGCCCCAGGGTTCCTCGATGTCGCCCTCGTAGCGGCATTCGTCGTTGATGACGGGTTTTGAGTATGTCGTCCGCCACTGCGCGGTCGCGTGGACGGCCGAGGACTGGATGGAGCAGTGGGTGACCCAGGTCTTCGTGAAATCGAAGTTCTCTAGCCAGTTGTGCACGGAGAGGGGATGCCCGTAGGGGTCGTTGGCTGAGATGAACTCGCCGAATGCGTCCCAGTCCTGAGGGGTCCGGTCGAACATCATGTCGTATTCGTTGGCGAGGCTCCACCAGACGTTCGCGTGAGCGCTGAGGCGGCGCAGGCAGTAGTCGAGGTAGGTCAGGCAGCTCTCGCGGGAAAGGGTCGCGAAGCCCCAGCGGTCGTGGGGGTGGAACAGGATCACGTCGGCTTGGATCCCGAGGCGGGCGAGATCCCGGATGCGGTTCTCGAAGTTTTCCCAGAACGGGAGGTGGGGCCGGTGGACATTCCAGCCTCCGTCTGCGTCTCGTTCGAAGGGCTGCTCGGCCGGTTCGTCCGAGTTGTAGGCCATGCTCTTGGGGAAGACGCACATCCGCAGCTTGTTGAACGGTGCGGTCGCAAGCGTGCGCAGCGTCTGCGCGATGAGCTCCGGCGGCTGGTGCGTCCACGCGTAGGCGGTGGTTCCGAACGGTGCGAAGACGGTGCCGTCGTCGTGCTGGAAATGCAGGCCCTCCGCGCGAACGGGGCCGTGTTCGTCTGGCCGCGCAGGCAGGCAGCGGAACTCGCCCACGGTCTCCTCGAGGAACGAAGAGGAGGTGCGGTAGGTCCATCTGCCTTCGGTGGCCGGTGAGAACCGCACGAGGTAGCGCCCGTTGCCGGCGTAGAAGCCCGGGATCCGGGTGCGGGTTCCGGGCCCTTCGAAGACCACTTCCAGATCGACCTCGACGTGGGAGCCCGTGGGCTCGACGCCGAAGAACTCCACTTCGTAGATCTCGAACTTGCGCACCCGGGATGCCAGCCCCGCGGGCGGCGGGGCATGGTCGGTCATGCACAGGCCCGTTCGGCAGGCATTGTCGGGCCTGCCCCCTCAGCAGGGCGATGCGCGAAGCCCTCGCGGCGCATCCTCCAGCCCTCGGGCAGAACCGCGCCGCGGTCGATCGCGGCAGCGAGGTGGGCGATGGCTGCGAGGAGACCGCCGTTCGCCGGGAGGTAGAGGGTCAGGAATCCGCGCATCTGGGGGTTGTGGCCGTTGGGCAGGAATACGTTCTTGGGCGAGGACATCAGGAGTGCATCGACCGCCGCGCCGAGGTCGCCGAGCCGGGCGGCGGTCATCGCCATGACGGGGTAGTCCCAGCCCCAGGTGGTGCTGAGATCCCAGTCTTCGCGCACCGATCGCAGTGTTGCGGCCATCGTGTCCGGATCGATGAGTGTGGTGTCGGGTAGCCAGCCGAGCGCCATCAGGTGCGAGGGGTGGTCTTTGCGGATGAGATGCGGTGGTGTTGCGAGTGCGGCGTAGCTGCCGTCGGGCATGCGGGCTGGGTGGTGCATCTGCTCGCTGACGCGGCGCCATGTCTCGGGCACGGGCATGCCGAGGCGCTCTCGCCAGCGGCAGGCGATGCTGAGCGCCCACGACCAGTAGGCCAGTTCGAAGGTGGGGTCGGCGTTCGTTCCGTGGCAGGTGAGATAGCTCTCCTGGGCGGGGATGAGCGGCGGAGGGAGGCGGAAGCGGCCGTCGGCGTCTTCTTCAGCGAAGTCGGCCATGAAATCGGCGGTGGCTTCGATGAGCGGGTAGTGCCGCTCGAGGAATGCGGTGTCGCGGCTCTCGCGGTAGAGCAGTTCCAGCAGGTGGATGATGTGCGGCTGCTGCCAGATGAGGAAGACGCCGATGTGGCTCGGCGATTCTTGTGCCGAGAGGTCGGTCTGCTTCGGCCAGCGTGCGCCTTGGTATCCCTGTCGGCGGGCGGTCGCCTGCGCGGCCCCGAGCGCCTGGTGGTACCAGTCGAGGCTGCGTTCCAGCAGCGCGCCGCGCCCCCATAACGGGAAGTGAGCGGCGTGCCACCAGTGCATCTCGAGGTGGAACTTTCCGGTCCAAGTGTTGTAGGTCAGGCCGGTCTCCGCGGGCGGTGCGGCCCCGGCGCTGTTGACGGCGGTGAGGTACTGGGAGAGGACGATCCGGCGCTCGAGTTCGTGGGCGCGCGGGTCGGCGCTGCCGTCGAAGTCGATGGCGGCGCCGCTCATCCAGAAATCCTTCCACCAGGACGCGGCACGTTCGCGCACTCCGCAGAAGTCGCTGGGCTCTTCGGCGACGGAGCCTGTGGCAGGGTGCAGGGTGACGGTCACCTCGAGCGCGTCGCGGCCCGGGGCCGTCGCGTGCAGGCGGGTGCCGTCGTAGCGGATGTCGAGGATGCCGTTGGTGACGACATCCACTTCATATCCGTCGGCCTCGAGTTGCCGTCTCGCTCGCCAGTGGCCTGGAGCGAGTTCGTGCCAGGTCGTCGATTCCTCGATCCTGTTCTCGAACCAGGCGAGGTCGTCTGGCTGGGGGTCGAAGATCCACGACACGGCGAGTCCGCGTGCGAGCAGCGGCGAGACGACGCGGGTCGAGAACCGGTGTGCCGAAGGGTCGGCGACGGTCGTGACCTCGACCGGTGTCCCATCGAGCTGGAACCGGGCCTCGACGGCGCCGCTCCACAGGTCGAGTTCGGTGCGCTGCGCGGTCAGCTGCTCGGGCGACTCGAGGGCAGGACCGCCCCGCAAGACATCGAGTGCGAGACGTCCGAGATGGGCGCGGCGAGGGTTGTATGCCAGCCACGCGCCCGCAGCGAGCTTCTCGGGAACGGGGTCCCCGGCGCGCAGGAGCCCCATGCGGTCGAGGTACGGAACCGGGCCTCGGTCTGTCTCGTAGACCGTCTCCGCGTCCTCGGGACGATGGGGGAGGTTCGATCGCGTCGAATACCAGCCCCAGGTCGACTGGGTCCGAAGCGGGATCTGGAAGTCGTCGCGGCTGAAGGGGCGGGGCTCGCGTTCCGGCAGGCCGGTGCTGCCGTCATGGGGGATGCGGTCGGGGTCGGGCTGCAGCTCATGGAACTCGGGGAAGGTCTGCAGTCCCGTGAGGTCGACGGTCATGGCGATGTCGCCGTTGCCGACCGTGAGCACATCGGTCGGGTGTGGTGCGGTGAGGACGGGGTTGTGGCGGCGGACCAGGCGTTCGCGGTCAATGGGCTCGCTCACTTCAGCGCTCCGGCGCTGATGCCGTTGACGATCTGCCGCTGCGCCATAAGGTAAAACACCACGACGGGGACGATGGAGATCATGGTGGCGGCCAGCAGGATCTGGGGTTGCGGCGTCTCGGCGGAGACGAAGCTGGTGAGTCCGCGCTGGATGGGCATCAGGTTGTTGTTGTTGAAGACGACGAGGGCCATGAGGTATTCGTTCCACGCTCCGAAGCCTTGGATGACGGCGACGGCGGCGAGCCCGGGGCGGGCCAGCGGCAGGATGACGTTCGCGAAGATGCGCAACGCGGAGGCGCCGTCGATGGCGGCGGCCTCCTCGAGGTCTTTGGGCTGGCCGGCGAAGAAGCTGCGCATGATCAGGGTGGACATGGGGATTCCTGCTGTGATGAGGATGAGGATGTAGCCGAGTCGGGTGTTCGCGAGCCCCAGGTTCACGAGGAGCCGGTACTGGGCGAGGAACATGGCCGGTGCCGGGATGATCATCACGGTCAGGATCAGAACGGTGAACACGTTCTTGCCCCAGAATTCGAGCCGAGCGAGGGCGTAGCCGGCGAGGCTCGCGACGATCAGGATGCCGATGACGGCGCATCCGGTGTAGATGACGCTATTGAGCAGGTAGACGCCCAGGTTGCCCTTCACCCATGCGGTGACGTAGTTGCCCCATTCGAAGGTGGTGGGCAGCAGGCGTCCGCCGGTCAGCAGCTGTTGCAGGCTCTGGAGTGATCCGGAGAGCATCCAAAAGATCGGGAACAGGGCGATTACCGCGGCAACGCCGAGCAGGCCGTACAGGCCGATCCGATCGACGCGCACGGCGCGCCGGCGGCGCGAGGGGCGGAGTGTGGTCACGGGGCTGTGCTGCTTTCCTGGGGTGAAGTCCGCTCAGGCGCGGTTGCGTCGTGCGGACAGCCGGAGCTGGAGGAGGGAGAGGAGGACGAGGGCGCCGCCGAAGAGGACGGACATCGCCGCAGCGGTGCCGTAGCTGTTGTTGGTGAACGCCTCGGTGTAGATCACGAGCGTCGGGACCATGGTGTGATAGCCAGGGCCGCCGTTGGTCAGCACTTGCACGGTGCCGAAGATCTGCAGCGCGGCGAGCAGGGTCAGCATGCTCACGACGGTGGTCACCGGGGCCAGTCCGGGCCAGGTGACGTACCGGAATTTGCCCCAGAATCGCGCTCCGTCCAGGGATGCGGCTTCGTAGAGCTCCTTCGGGATGTCCTGCAGCCCGGCGAGGAAGAGCAGGAAGCCGAAGCCCCAGTGCAGCCAGATGAACACCGCGACGACGGTGGGCAGCGCGACGGCGGGGTTGTTCAGCCAGTCCTTGGCGAGTACTCCCAGACCTGCAGAGTGCAGCATGCGGTTGAGGATGCCGGTCTGAGGGTCCAGCAGCGAGGAGAAGATCATGCCGACCACGACGACCGAGAGGACACTGGGCAGGTAGTAGACCGTGCGGAAGAAGGTCTTGCCGCGGGTCACGGCCTGCACCGCCATGGCCATGCCGAGGGAGACGCCGTTTCCGACGAAGAACCCTACGATGCCGAAGACGGCGACGTTCTTCATGGACGCCCAGAACTCGGTGTCAGCGAAGACGTAACGGTAGTTCGCCAGGCCCACGAACGGTGTGTCGGGGCTCACCCCGTCCCAGCTCTGGAAGCTCAGCAGGATGGCCTGGAAGAACGGGGTGATGGTGAACACGGCGATCAGCACGACCGCCGGGGCAAGGAACAGCAGCCCGACCAGACGTCGGCGCTGCCGCCCTCGGTGACGGATGCGGGGTGCGCCCGTCACCGAAGGCTTGGCAGATGAAACGGTCACTAGGCGCTGAGGTTCTGCGCGCTTTGGATGTCTGAGAGCACCTGGTCGATGGTCTTCTCTCCGAGCACAAGGCTCTGGGAATCCCGGGTGATCGCATCATTCACCTGCGACGTGAAGGAGTTGGTCAGAACCTGCATGTTCTTCACCCCGGACGCGAAGCCGGTGAGCTGTGTGGGGAGCTTGCCGCTCGCAAGCAGTGTCGGGTTGGTGGGGATGATGTGTGCCTGCTCGGAGAAGACCTGCTGCTGGGCCGGCTGCGTGAGCCACTTCACGAAGGCGAGGGCCTCCTGCGGATGCTGTCCGCGGGGGTTGATGACGGCACCCTTGCCCGGTACGCCGGGGGAGCGCGGGGAGAGGCTGGCACCCGGGGCCTGCGGCAGGGCGAGAGAGATGAAGCTGGTGTAGTCGGGCGCCGTCGCGTGGGCGACGGAGACTCCGGGCGAGGCGTCGAAGTATGCGGCCACGCTGTGCTTGGTGAAGAAGTCGGTCTCGACAGTCGGGTTGTCGTTGGACCCGCCGGGGATCACATTGTTCGCGAGGACGCCGGCTTTCTTCAGATCCAGCAGGAACTGGAAAGCGTTGCGCCAGCCGTCTGCGTTCCACTTCGCCTTGCCGGCCATCGTGTCCGAGATCTGCTGATCCGTCAGCCAATTGGATGCCAGATACTGAATGAACTGTGGCGTCAGTGATGCTGCGACGGTGAAGTTCCCCTGCCCGTTCTTCCGAGCTGCGGCGAGCGTGGAGATGAGATCGGTGCTTGTCTGGGGAAGCGCGGTCGGATCGATCCCGCTCGCCGTCGGGTCGGCGAGGATGCCGTAGGTCTGCGTCTCCCAGTGCACGGTGTAGATGCCGGGCTTGACGCCGAGGTTGTTGCCCTTGGCGAAGGTGGCGAGCTTGACAACCGCGGGGCTGAAGTTCTTGCCCCAGCTGCCCTTCAAGTCGGAGCTCAGATCCTTGGCCCAGCCCGCCTTGTAGAAGGGGGCCATCGCGGTCGCCGTGAATGACGAATAGATGTCCGGCATCTGCTTCGACTGCGCCAGCGCCTGCAGCTTGGGGAGGTAGTCGACCGGGCCGGGGGTGTCGACGGTGATCTTGACCCCGGTCTGCTTGGTGTAGGTCTCCGCCAAGGCGTTGAGCGTGGCCTCCTGGCCGCGGGACTGATTGAAGAAAGTCAGTGAGACCTTCCCCTTCGATGACGGCGACCCTGTCGAGCTCGTCGACGGAGTGCAGCCGGCCAGCGCCAGTGAAGCGGTCGCGGCCAGCGAGCTTGCGCCGAGCAGGACCGCGCGACGCGAAAGCGACTGCGAGCGGGCGGCAGATGTAAATGGCATGTGTTGTCCTCACCTTTGAAAGACGCACCAGATGGAATCTCTTGGGCTCGAACTCTGAGTCTGCAATAGAGTTCGCGAGAGTGAAGCTAACAGGATCGATCGCGCTTTTCAATCCTGAATCGCTACTAGTTTTTGTGATTTCGTGGCTACTGTGGAGCCATGGGGAAGGTGACAGGCAGCCGAGGCAGCTATGCGAAGACTGCCGAGAGACGAAGGGACATCGCACAGGCCGTCCTCGACCTTGTCGTCGAGAAAGGTCACCGCGCGGTGGTCACAGCGGACGTCGCGAAGCGAGCCGGACTGAGCGAGCCGGGTGTGCTGTACCACTTCGCGAGCAAGGATGAGCTGCTGCTTGCGGCCCTGCAGCACTTCGACGATGTCGAGCTGACAGCTCTGCCGGAAGGCGAATCCATCCTGCGTGCACGTGAGCGCGCGGTGGCGGGTGTCGAGCGCACCAACATCGTGCGACTGCACACCGCCATGTCAGGGGAGGCGAGCGATCCGACGCATCCCGCACACGAGTACTTCAAGCAGCGCTGGCGTCGCAGCAACAAGCTGATGGCCGACAGCATCCGCCAGTTGCAGGCCGACGGCGCAGTCGGCCCCGATGTCGACGCCGACAGCGCCTCGCGGCTGATCCACGCCACCTGGGAAGGCCTGCAGAACCAGTGGCTCGCCGAGCCCGGGTTTGACATCGGTGCGGAACTGGAGAAAGCCATCGTGGCACTGCTGGGGTACCCGGTTGAGCACGTCGTCGGGAGCCCGCCGGCGGGGCGTTCGCGAGCACGCTGAGCTGTTCATGATGCCGGCGCCATGTCGCTGCCGGCTCGAGCGAGAAAGAACTGTGAGTCGCCATGCATCCCCGACCTTTTCGTGACGCGGTCTGGATCTCCCGCCCCGCTCCGGCCTCTCAGCGCATCGCACGAGAGATCGTCCGTGACCGGATCGACTGGGCCGGCCCCGGCCGGGTGCTCAGCCAGGAGTTCGTCTCGACCGGGGCGATCTGCGCGGTGGCAGTCGATCTCGCCGCGCCGGAGGACGTCCCTGATCCGTTCGCCGCCGATGTCGCTTTCACCCTCACCCTGGAGACGGCCTCGGGCGAGGTGATAGCTCGACGTGCGGTCGATCGGCCTCAGCTCGTCTGGGAGCGATTCGGGCGGCTGCTGGACGTGACTCCAGCCGCCCCGCCCGGCTCCTATGCGGTCGTGCTGCGCGTCGAGCGCGGAACTGTTGGATGGCACACCGCCCGGGCGCGCGGCCCGGAAGCGGATGACGGGGTCTCCCCCCTCCCGATCAATGGCCGGGCATTGAGCGACGGCGCGCCAGTCCCGGGAACCCGCCTGATCGCCGTCGACACCGAGCCCGCAGCGAACCCGTTGTTCCGTGGGGCCATCGACATCGACGGCGCCGTCGAGGAAGCCACGCTGCATGCGGTCGTTCTGGGGTGCGGCTTCGTGCGCATCAACGGCCGCCGGGTCGGCGAGCCGGGCATCGAGCCCGCGGTGACCGACTACGACAAGACCGTCTTCTACCGCTCGCAGCCGATAGCCCATCTGCTGCGTCAGGGGCACAACGAGATCCTGATCGAGGCCGGCCGGGAAAGATACTCCGCACGCGGAGGCGACATCTGGGGCTGGAACGTGGCCCCCTGGCATCGGGAGCCCGCCGCTCTGGCCGAGGTGACCGTGCGCTACCGAGACGGGAGCACCCTCACCGTCCAGACCGGAACGGGGTGGGAGGCCGCGGCAGGTCCGGTCGTGAGCGACATCCTCTTCCGCGGTGAGACGTGGGTTCTCAGCGATGACGAACCGGAATGGGAACCAGCGGCTGTCGTCGACGGGCCCTCGGGCAAGCTGCGCCCTGCAGGCAGCGCCCAGATGCGCGCCTCGAGCCCGCTGCCGCCTGTCACGAGCACGCGCTTGGGGGAGCGCGGCACCGTCTACGACTTCGGACGGGTCATGACCGGGCGGGTCCGCTGCACGGTGAAGGGCGGCCCGGGGTCCCGCATTCGTGTCGTCTCCGGCGAGCAGCTCGACGCTGCGGGGAACGTCATATGCGAGAACGTCCTCGTTGCCGGGCCGGCTCAGGAAGACATCCTCGAACTGGCGCGCACTGTTGTCGAGCAGGTGTGGGAGCCGCAATTCGGGTACCGCGGATTCCGCTGGATGCAGGTCATCACGGAAGGCGACGTCGAGGTGAGCCTTGTGCGCGCGGTCCCGATATCCACCCCCGTCGAGACCGTCGGGGAGCTGGACACCAGTGCACCGCTGCTGGAGTGGATCGACACCGCGCTCGCCCGAACTTTCATGAACAACCTCCACGGCATCCCGACCGACACTCCGATCTACGAGAAGAACGGCTGGACCGCCGATGCGCATCTGGCGACGGAGGCACTTCTCCATCACTTCGACCTGCGCGAGGCGTTCGGGAAGTGGATGGACGATCACGTCGACGCGCAGTCAGCCGACGGCGCGATCCCTCAGATCGTCCCGACCCCTGGCTGGGGCCGCTCAGCCGATCCAGCATGGGCGGCGTCCGCGGTCCTGATTCCGTGGTACCTCTACCGCGAATACGGCGACATCGCGCTGCTCCGGCGATATGCGCCGATGATCCGTCGATTCGCAGACCACCTGCTTGCCCGATCCGGAACCGGGCTCTGGCCTGATCGCAGCTGGGGCGACTGGCTCGCGCCGGGGTACGCCGTGGGCCCGGAGGGAATGGCGCCGATCGGCACCGCCATGGAGGTCGCCGTGCTGCGGCAAACGGCCGAGATCCTGCGCGAGATCGGCGACGCCGAGACATCCCGATACGACCACGCGGCGAACGCTATCGCCGAGGCGTATCACGAGGCGTACTTCGACACCGATCTGGGCTGCTACCGGGTTACCGGGGTCGCCTACCGGCAGAGCCTGAACATCCTGCCGCTGGCTTTCGGCATGGTGCCGCCGCAGGATGTCGCGGCCGTCCGAGCCAGCCTCATCGCCGACCTCGAGCAGCGCACAGACGGCCATCTCGACTGCGGAGCCATCGCGGTGCGGCACTTGCTCCCCGTGCTCGCCGATGCGGGCAGGGACGATCTGGCTCTCACCGTCCTGATGCAACGCTCCCGCCCGGGTTGGGGCGCCTGGTTCAACGACGGGGAGAGCACACTGCTCGAGTCATGGGATCCCGATGCGCGCTCGCGGAACCACTACTTCCTCGGCAGCGTCGCCTCCTGGATCCAGCAGCGCGTCGGGGGCCTCCGCCTGACTTCACCCGGCTGGGCGAGCTTCGCGATCGAGCCGGTGGCCGACGACCGCGTAACCAGCGCGCGCATCCGCCACCGCACGCCACACGGCGACGCAATGGTCGAGTGGGAGCGCGGGCCCGGGGGATGGAACTTCACGGTTCTGGTGCCGGACGGGAGCACCGCGACGCTCGCGGTAGAGGAGGTTCGCACGAGGCTGCCGCAAGGCACGCACTGCCTATTCGTCCCGTTGGGGGCTTCCACCGTGGCGCGCTGAGCAGCCCCGCCTCACGCCCCGCGCGCGGCGACCGTGAGCAACCGCTGCAACTCGGGGGCCCGCAGCGAGGCATCCCCGTACACCGCGCGCAGCTCGCGGATGAACCGCAGCTCGCGCACGCGCACCTGCACGAGGCGCCCCGCGGCGATGTCGTCGCGCACGGCGAGGATGCTGAGGATCGCGGCCCCCGCGCCGGACTCGACGGCGGTGCGGATCGCCGCCGTGGTCGGCAGCTCGACGAGCGGGGTCGCGGCGGGATGCCCGGCCTCCGCCATCATCCGCTCGGCGTTCAGGCGGGTGCCCGAGCCGCGTTCGCGCGAGATCAGCGGGGTGCCGGCCAGCGCGCCGAGCCCGATCGTGCGTCGTGCGGCCCAGTCGTGGTCGGGCGCGACGACGACGACGAGCTCGTCGCGGGCGACCATCGTTGCATGCAGCGCGCCGATCGACTGCGGCGACTCGATGAAACCGAGCGGGTGCGTGCCCGCCGAGACCAGGTCGATGACCTGCGTGCTGTTGGTCGCCGTCACCGAGATCTCGCGGTCGGTCGCGCTGGCGCCCATCCGGGCGGTGATCAGCCACCGCGGCAGCAGGTACTCGGCGACGGTGAGGCTCGCCGCAACCCGCAGGGGCGCGCGGCGCCCGCGCAGCGCCGCGATGCCGGCTTCGAAGCGGTCGGCGGCCTCGGCGACGTCCGCGGCCCACTCGGCTGCGATGGCGCCTTCGGGGGTGAGTCCGGTCCCGCGCGCGGCACGATGCAGCAGCGGGATGCCCAGCCGTTGCTCGAGCGCGCGCATCCGCGCCGACGCCGCCTGCTGGGAGATCCCGGTGGTCCGCGCGGCGGCCGAGATCGAGCCGCTCTCGGCCACGGCGGCGAGCAGGCGCAGCGTCATGAGATCGGCAGCGCCAGCAGCCACAATCTCTGCTTGTAGATCCACAAGCATGTGACGCTACTCCGATCCGCCGTGTTGCGTGAGTCTGGATGCATGGCACGAGTCGGCTTCGCGAAGCGCATCCCCGGTCTCGTGCTCTGCATCGCCGTCGCGCTGGTCGCGACCGGGCTCGGCAGGCTCGTCCCGGTCATCGGGGCCCCGGTGTTCGGCATCCTCATCGGCGCCCTCGTCGCGTCGTTCCTGCGCCCGGGCGCGCGCACCGACGCCGGCGCCGGCTGGGCCGGGAAATACGTGCTGCAGGCCTCGGTCGTCGTGCTCGGCTCGGGGCTGTCGCTGGCCCAGGTGCTGAACACGGGCTGGCACTCGCTGCCGATCATGCTCGGCACGCTCACTGTCGCGCTCGGCGGCGGCTGGCTCATCGGCCGCGCGCTCGGCCTGCCCGTCGACGTCCGCACCCTCATCGCGGTCGGCACCGGCATCTGCGGTGCCTCGGCGATCGCCGCGACCCAGTCGGTCATCCGTGCGAAGGCGAACGACGTCGCCTACGCCATCGGCACGATCTTCACCTTCAATGTCGTCGCCGTGCTGGCCTTCCCCTTCATCGGCCACGCGCTCGGGCTGAGCGACCACGCATTCGGGCTCTGGGCGGGCACCGCGATCAACGACACGTCGTCGGTCGTCGCGGCGGCGTTCAGCTTCAGTCCGGCGGCCGGCGACTACGGCATCATCGTGAAGCTCACGCGCACGCTCATGATCATCCCGATCACGATCGCGATCGCGGTCTACCGGCGGCGGCAGGCCGCGCGCGCGGCAGCGGTGAGCGGCGCGGATGCCTCGGCTCCCGTGCCCTGGTCGTGGAAGTCGGTCGTGCCGCAGTTCCTCATCTGGTTCGTGGTCGTCGTGATCGTGAACTCGCTCGGGCTCATCCCGGCGGCGTGGCATCCGGCGCTCAGCACGCTCGGCACCTTCATGATCACCGCCGCTCTGACGGGCATCGGCCTCGGCACCCGGCTGCGCATCCTCAAGCAGGCCGGCATCCGGCCGCTCGCGCTCGGCGCCCTGCTCTGGGTGCTCGTGGCGCTCGCGTCGCTCGGCCTGCAGCTCGTCACCGGCAACCTCTGAGCCCCTGCGCCCGGCCCCGCGGCCGCCGCGGTTAGGCTGGCCGGGTGCCGATCAATCCCGACATCCAGGGCCGCACGCTCGAGCCGACCGCGCCCTATCTCGTAGGCCGCGAGAAGATCCGCGAGTTCGCCCGCGCCGTGTTCGCGACCAACCCCATCAACCTCGACGTCGCCGCCGCACAGGCTGCCGGCTACGCCGACGTCGTGGCCCCGCCGACCTTCCCCATCGTGATCCAGCAGCTCACGCTCGACCAGCTGCTCGCCGAGCCCGACGCGGGCATCGACTTCAGCCGCGTCGTGCACGGCGACGAGCGGTTCAGCTACTCGCGTCCGATCGTCGCGGGCGACGAGCTCACGGGGCGACTCACCGTCACGAGCGTCAAGTCGCTCGGCGGCAACTCGATGATCACGGCCGGCACGATCGTCACCGACGCGAGCGGCGCGCACGTCGTCACCGCGATCTCGACCCTCGTCGTGCGAGCGGAGGACTGAACGTGACCGACACCCTGACCGTGGGCGACGTGGTCGCCGAGGCGGCGTTCCCGCTGACCCGCGACTCGCTGGTGCGCTACGCGGGCGCTTCCGGCGACTTCAACCCGATCCACTACCGCGACGACGTCGCGGCCTCCGTCGGCCTGCCGGGCGTGCTCGCCCACGGCATGCTCACGATGGGCCTCGCGGTGCAGCCGGTCTCCGACTGGCTCGGCGACCCCGGCCGCATCGTCGACTACCAGGTGCGCTTCACGCGCCCCGTCGTCGTCGACCCGCAGACGGGCGCCGAGATCCTCGTCGTCGCGAAGGTCGGCAAGATCGATGAGGAGGCCGGGCAGGCCCGCATCGACCTGACCGTCTCGGCTGCCGACCAGACCGTGCTCGGCAAGGCGCAGGTCGTCGTCAGCCTGTGAGGGGCACCGTGAACGACCGCGTCCCCGCGCTGTCCGAGCTGACGACCCTGCGGGTCGGCGGCGTGCCGACGCGGTTCGTCGCGCCGCAGAGCGAGGCCGAGCTGGTGGATGCGGCGCGCGAGCTCTTCGCGAGCGACGAGCCCCGGCTGATCCTGGCCGGCGGCTCGAACACGGTCGCCTCCGACGACGGCTTCGACGGCACGGTGCTGCACGTCGTGACGCGCGGGGTCGATCGCCTCGAGGCCCCGGCCGGCGAGGTGCGCCTGCGCGTGCAGGCGGGGGAGCCGTGGGACGACGTCGTCGCCCTCGCGGTCGAGAACGGCTGGGCGGGCATCGAAGCGCTCAGTGGCATCCCCGGCTCGACGGGCGCGGTGCCCGTGCAGAACGTCGGCGCCTATGGCCAAGAGGTCTCGAGCGCCCTGGTCGCCGTCGAGGTCGTCGACGCCGACTCGCTCGAGGTGCGCCGGCTCGAGGCATCCGAGCTCGCCCTCGGCTATCGCGATTCGATCTTCAAGCACGGCTACGAGGGACTCATCACGGCCGTCGAGCTGCGCCTCGTCGAGGCGGCCGCGGATGATTCCGACGGGCTCGATCCGGCGGCCACCGCCCTCGGTTCCCCGGTCGGCTACGCCCAGCTCGCGAACGCCCTCGGCGTCGAGCTCGGCGCGCGCGTGCCGCTGGCGGACGCCCGCGCGAGCGTCCTCGCCCTGCGACGTTCCAAGGGCATGGTCCTCGACCCCGCCGACCCCGACACGGCGAGCGCG
The DNA here is from genome assembly GCA_009780695.1 of Microbacteriaceae bacterium. Lineage (GTDB taxonomy): Bacteria > Actinomycetota > Actinomycetes > Actinomycetales > Microbacteriaceae > Gryllotalpicola. Next base: position 7,471 of record WQZN01000018.1, on the reverse strand, counting down.
GGCTCGTTCTTCACCAACCCGATCGTCCCCGAGAGCTTTGCGCGCGAGCTGCCGGGCGAGGGCCCGCGCTGGCCGCTCGGCGCGGATCAGCCGAGCGACGGCCCGGTGCTCGTGAAGCTCAGCGCCGCGTGGCTCATCGAGCACGCCGGCATCGGCCGCGGGTTCGCGCTGCCCGGCTCGCGCGCGGCGGTGTCGAGCAAGCACACGCTCGCGCTCACCAATCGCGGGGGCGCGACCGCCACCGAGATCCTGCAGCTCGCGACCTTCATCCAGGCGCGCGTCTCGGCCGACTTCGGCATCAACCTGCAGCCCGAGCCCGTCTTCGCCTAGCGCTGCCGCGTCGCCGCCCGCAGCCCGGCGATCAGCCCGACCACGAGCAGCAGGCCGCCGATCGCGAAGGCGGCCACGACCGCCCAGCCGCCACCGTCCAGGGTCAGGATCCACTCGCTGAACGCCCGGCGACGCCCCGCCGCGAACATCGTCCACAGCGCGAACCACCCGGTCGCGGCGAACACGAGCCCCCACACGATGCCGCCCCAGCGGATCCGCGGGCTCGTCCGCTCGGTCCGCTCCCGCGGCTGCAGCCACGCGGGCTCGGCGTCCGGGAGCGTGGCGGTCGGGGCGGTGGCGGATGCCGCATCCGAGCTCGCCGCCCCTGCGGGTCCCTCCGAGGCGCTCTCGTACGGCCGTGTGGCGAACAGCTCCTCGACCCGCTCGGTCGACTGCGCGTCCTGCGTGTTCTTCTCGTCACTCATCGTCGTCGTCCTTAGTCGAGGTAGCCGTTGCCGCTGCTGGGGTTCGTGCCGCCGTCATAGACGTAGACGGCGCCGTGCCCCTGCGTGATGTCGATGACCAGCTCGGGCGAGCCGGTCCCGCCGGTGCTCCAGGTCCGCTCGGCGGACGGGCCGTGGCCGGCGCTCTGCACCCGTAACGCGGGCTGCTCGGCCATCCCGCCGGTCGCGTCGAGCCGGTACGGGTGCACGTCCGAGTCGGTGCTCGTGACCTGCACGCGGGCGTTCACGCCGTCGCCGATGTACACCGCGACGGCGCCGAAGGTCTGGTCGATCGTCACTGTGCGCGTGCCCGTGTTCCCGACATCGGCGCTGTTCGCGTCGATCTCGACCTGGCCGGCGAACTGATCGAAGCGGATGTCCCGATCCGCCCGCAGCTGCGTGAAGCCGACCGGCGAGTCATGCACAGGCCAGCCGAACGAGCCGACCCCGAGCACGATCGCGACGATCGCCCAGAACGCGAGCGCTCCGCTGCGGCGCCGCGCGGCGCCGACCACCACCATGCCGAGGCCGATCACCATGAGCGCCACCGCCATGCCGATCGGAGCGGCGTACCGCACGAGGCCGGCGTCGGTCGCGGCGGCCGTCCCGGCGATCCCGCCGCCGACGAGCGCCGCCCCGACCACGATCGCGACGGCCCAGCCGGCCGCACGCGGGTTCGCCGCGCGCCGCTGCGCGCGCAGTCGCACGGCCTCCGCCGCGTACTGCTGCGAACGGGCGCGCGCCTCGGCCGAACGCGCGAGCCGCGCATCCTGCGTCGCACCGCGGGCGGCCGCCGACGCGGCGCGCTGCTGGTCCTGCCACTGGGCGTGCTGCACGCGCCATGCGTCGTACTTCTCGCGCCAGTCGGCGTACGCGTCCTTGTCCGAGCCCGCCCCCGGCGCGATGGGCGCGGCGGGCGGGTTTGACGCATCGCCGGCGGTCGAGGCGTTCGAGGCGGTCGCGGCAGCAGCAGAAGCGGCCGGGGATGCCTCGGCGGATCCATCCGTCGCTGCGCCCGCACCCGCGGCGCCGGCGGCAGACCCCTGATCCGCGGCGGCCGGTGCGGCACCCGCCGCCCGGAACCCGGCGTACTGCGCCCACTGCTGCCGCCCAGCGGGCGTCGTGCGCCGGAACCGCTGCACGGCCCACACGACGAACCACACGATCGCTCCCACGATCGCCAGGTTCCACAGCACGCGCAGCACGGCGGCCGGCGCCGCGAGCCACCACGCGGCGCCGGTCAGGTGGTCGCCCACCCACCACACCCCCTGCGTGAACGGCACGAAGGTCAGCACCACGAGCACGGCGATCGCGATGAGCGGCGCGTCGAACACGCCGCGGAGCATGCGCTCGAGGTGGATCTCCCCGTGCGTGTCGGGCAGCAGCAGCCATGCGGCCGCATAGAAGAACAGGGCGGGGCCGCCGAGGATGGCGGCCACGACGGCGATGCCGCGCACGATCAGGGGGTCGAGTCCGGTGCGGATGGCGATGCCGCCGCAGACACCGCCCACCCAGCCGTCCGCGCGCACGATGCCGAGGCCGCGCAGCCAGGCGAAGAAGCGGTTCGAGTCCGGTCGCGGTCCGGCCGCCGGAGTCGGGGTGGATGTCTCATTGCTCACCCTCCGATGCTCCCGTCGCGCCGGCCTCCGCGCCATGCGGGGTTGCCCTGACCGGCCCCTGATTTCCTCCGGGGAAGCCCCTCAGGGCCGACCGGGCAATGGTTTGATTCCTTGCATGACGTCCCTGCCGATCCCGCCGCAGCGCCTGCCGCTGCTGCGCCCGCGCGACTGCGTCGTGGGCGGGGTGAGCGTCGCCCTCGCGCGTCACCTCGGCTGGTCCGTCGACAGCGTGCGCTGGCTGTTCGTGATCACGAGCCTCCTCGGCGGCGCCGGCGTCCTCTTCTATGCGTGGCTCTGGGCGACGGTCCCTCTCGAGGACGCCGGGCCGGATGCCTCGCCCGAGGCCCCCGTCCGGCATCGCGTCCCCCTCCGCTGGCTCGGCGTCGGCGTGTGCGCCGTCGGCGCCGTGGCGCTGCTGCTCGCATGGGACCGCACCGGTGGCCTCCTCTCGGGCCTGCTCCTCGCGCTCGCCGTGGCGCTCGTCGCCGTCGGCGTGTTCGGCCCCTGGGGCATCCGCCTCTGGCACGAGCTCATCGCCGAGCGCACGAAGCGCGTCCGCGAAGAGGAGCGTGCCGAGATGGCCGCCCACCTCCACGACTCGGTCCTGCAGACCCTCGCCCTCATCCAGAACCGCGCAGGCGCCTCGAGCGAGGTCGCGCGCATCGCTCGAGCGCAGGAACGCGAGCTCCGCCAGTGGCTCTATTCGGGCGTGGGCACGGCGGATGCCGACCTCGCCACCGACCTGAAGGACTACTCCGCCGCGCTCGAACTCGACTACGCCGTCCGCTTCGACGTGGTCGTCGTGGGCCAGAGCGCCGAGCGCTCCAGCGGCGAGCTCGCCGCCGCCTCCCGCGAGGCCATGCTCAACGCGGCCCGCCATGCGGGCGGCGAGGTGTCCGTCTACGTCGAGGCGTCGCAGGCGGCGGTCGACGTGTTCGTTCGAGATCGCGGCCCGGGCTTCGACCCGCAGGCCGTTCCCGAGGACCGCCTCGGCGTGCGAGAGTCGATCATCGGCCGCATGCGCCGTGCGGGCGGCACCGCCGTCGTCCGACCGGGTGCGGGCGGCACGGGCACCGAGGTGCAGCTGCACTTCGAGCCCGGCAGAGCCGAGTAGGGGAGCGCAGCATGTCCGATCCGGTCACCGTCGTCGTCGTCGACGACCACTCGATCTTCCGCTCGGGGCTGCGTGCCGATCTGGATGCCGCGGTCCAGGTCGTCGGCGAGGCCGGCGACGTCGACTCCGCCGTCGCCGCCGTCGCCCGGCTCCGGCCCCAGGTCGTCCTGCTCGACGTGCACCTGCCGGGCGGCCAGGGCGGCGGCGGGGCCGAGGTCATCCGCCGCGCAGGGCCCGCCTCGCCGGACACGCGGTTCCTCGCGCTCAGCGTGAGCGACTCCGCGGAGGACGTCGTCGGCGTCATCCGCGCGGGTGCCCGCGGCTACATCACGAAGGGCAGCTCGGGGGCCGAGGTCAGCCAGGCGGTCGCGACGGTCGCAGGCGGCGACGCGGTGTTCTCCCCGCGCCTGGCGGGGTTCGTGCTGGATGCCTTCGGCACCGCCGCCGGCGAGCAGGCCCAGACCGACCACGAGCTCGACCGGCTCTCCGCGCGGGAACGCGAGGTCATGCGCCTGATCGCCCGCGGCTTCTCGTACAAAGAGGTCGCCGCTGAGCTCTACATCTCGATCAAGACGGTCGAGACCCACGTCTCGGCGGTGCTCCGCAAGCTCCAGCTCTCGTCGCGGCACGAGCTCACCGCATGGGCGCTCGAGCGTCGCCTGCTCTAGCCATGCCCGGCTTCCGCTGTCGTTTTGCGCCGCTGTTCCCGCTCGCCTACACTCGAGGAGGTAGTTGAAGCCTGCCAAACTTCATTGCGCCCTTTTGAGGGTGTGATGGGTCAGGGCTTCTTCTCATAGGGCGGTGGCTCAATTGGTAGAGCAGCGGTCTCCAAAACCGCAGGTTGCAGGTTCGAGTCCTGTCCGCCCTGCAAGCCGGCGCTGACGCGGCGGCCCGTGAAAGGTGAGCTGAGTGGCCCGAAAGATCGTCGACGAGCCCAGCGAGGACGTCGTAGCGGTAGCGAAGAAGCAGCGTGATGAGCGCCGCAACCCCTTCGCGCGGATCGCGCTGTTCATCCGTCAGGTGATCGGCGAGCTCCGCAAGGTGGTCACGCCGACGCGAGGTGAGCTCCTGAGCTACACCGGTGTCGTCCTGGTCTTCGTGATCATCATGATGGCGCTCGTGTTCGGGCTGGACCAGCTGTTCGGCTGGCTCGTGATCCTCGCCTTCGGCAGCGCCGGGTCCTGACCTCGCGGGTGAGACGGCCCGCAGACTGAAGAACGCGGGCCGAGTGACAGAAATGGATTGGTGACCAGTGGCTAAGAGCGAGCGCGACGACGTCGATTGGGCGACCGCGGCAGAGCAGTCGTCGGAAGACGACGAGACGCAGACGGGCAACGTCCTCGCGGCTGACGAGGCCGACTCCGACGCGGCCGAGCGCGAGGCGCTGCACCTGACCGACGGCGAAGAGATCGATCTCGACGCCGTGCTCGACGCGATCTCCGACTCCTCCGACCCCGAGGCCGACGGCGTCGTGGACGAGGCGCTCGAGGTCCCGACCGTCGAAGACGCCGAGGCTGCGATCGTGGCGATCGAGGATGCCGACGAGGCGGATGCCGAAGCCGAGGTCGACCCTTACGAGGCGTTCAAGACCGAGCTCCGCATGAAGCCCGGCAAGTGGTACGTCGTCCACTCGTACGCCGGTTTCGAGCGCCGCGTGAAGTCGAACCTCGAGAACCGCATCCAGTCGATGGACGTCCAGGACTACATCTTCCAGATCGAGGTCCCGATGGAAGACGTCGTCGAGATCAAGAACGGCCAGCGCAAGATGGTCACCCGCGTGCGCATCCCGGGCTACGTGCTCGTCCGCATGGACCTCAACGAGGACAGCTGGTCGGTCGTGCGTCACACCCCCGGCGTCACCGGCTTCGTGGGCAATGCCCACAACCCGACCCCGCTTCGTTTCAACGAGGCGTTCGAGATGCTGAAGAGCCTCGTCCAGGTCGAGGCCGCTCCGGCTCGCAGCGGTGCGAAGGGCGTCAAGTCCACGGTCCGCGCGATCCCCGCCGAGGTCGACTTCGAGATCGGCGAGACGATCACCATCAAGGAGGGCTCGTTCGCCGGCCTTCCCGGCTCCATCAGCGAGATCAACACGCAGAGCGGCAAGCTCACGGTCCTCGTCTCGCTGTTCGAGCGTGAGACCCCGGTCGAGCTCAGCTTCGACCAGGTCACCAAGCTGTAAGAAGCGTCCAGCTTCACCACATAAGATTCCCCGGTCCACCGCCGGCGTCCGCCGCGCGGGAGAGAGCGCTTCGCGCACTCGAACAGAAAGAAGGAAACCATGGCTCCCAAGAAGAAGGTCACTGGTCTGATCAAGCTTCAGATCAAGGCCGGCGCCGCGAACCCCGCCCCGCCCATCGGTCCCGCTCTGGGTCAGCACGGCGTGAACATCATGGAGTTCTGCAAGGCGTACAACGCCGCGACGGAAGCTCAGCGCGGCAACGTCATCCCGGTCGAGATCACCGTCTACGAGGACCGTTCGTTCACGTTCGTCCTCAAGACCCCGCCGGCCGCCGAGCTGATCAAGAAGGCCGCGGGCGTCCAGAAGGGCTCCGGCGTGCCGCACACCAACAAGGTGGGCAAGATCACCCGTGACCAGGTCCGCGCGATCGCGCAGGAGAAGCTGGTCGACCTCAACGCGAACGACCTCGACGCAGCCGAGAAGATCATCGCCGGCACCGCCCGCTCCATGGGCATCACCGTCGACGCGTAAGCAGACCACTCACCAACTTTCGTGGCAGCGCCGGCCAGGCGCGTAGACCACCATCTCTCTGAGGAGAAACAACATGGCACAGAAGTCCAAGGCGTACCGCGCCGCGGCCGACAAGATCGAGGCCGGCAAGTTCTACACCCCCGCTGAGGCCGTCTCCCTCGCGAAGGAGACCGGCTCCGTCAAGTTCAACTCGACCGTCGAGGTCGCGCTGAAGCTCGGCGTCGATCCCCGTAAGGCCGACCAGATGGTGCGCGGCACCGTCATCCTCCCGCACGGCACGGGCAAGACCGCCCGCGTCATCGTCTTCGCGACCGGCCCCGCGGCCGAGGCGGCCCTCGCTGCCGGTGCGGACGAGGTCGGCGGCGACGAGCTGATCGAGAAGGTCGCCGGCGGTTACACGTCGTTCGACTCGGCTGTCTCGACCCCCGAGCTCATGGGCAAGGTCGGCCGCCTCGGTAAGGTGCTCGGCCCCCGTGGCCTCATGCCGAACCCGAAGACCGGCACCGTGACCCCGAACCCGGCGAAGGCCGTGGAGGAGATCAAGGGCGGCAAGATCGAGTTCCGCGTCGACAAGCACTCCAACGTGCACTTCGTCGTCGGCAAGGCGGGCTTCAGCGCCGAGCAGCTCGGTGAGAACTTCAAGGCCGCCGTCGACGAGGTCCAGCGCCTCAAGCCTGCCGCCGCGAAGGGCCGTTACATCCAGAAGGGCGCCGTCTCGACGACCTTCGGTCCGGGCATCCCGCTCGACGTCAACGCGCTCTAAGCACGAGCTTCCCCACACGAAGGGCCCGCCTCACGGCGGGCCCTTCGTCGTATCCCGGATCGCTTCGGCAGATGCGTGCCCCACGACTCCGAATGCCTGCGCGACGTGGAGCACACGGGCGCGCGGAAGCCGGTTCGTCGCGCCCGCCGTGGGCAGGTGATCCACCAGTCAATCGGGGTGAACTTCCGCGGAACTGCGGGCGACACGCCCGGGTTGTGGTGGTGATTTGAGCGTGGCGCGGATGCCGCGTAAGTTTCTTACTTGTCACCCCAAAGGTGCGGCGGAGCGGAAGAGCTCGCCGGCCTCAAGCGGGACAATCTTCAAGCCTTTCAAGCCCACGCCGATTTGGTGGGAGCGGCTAGAACTGCTAAGATAGACAAGTTGCCTCGGAGCGAGATTCACTGTTTGTGGTGGGTTGAATTCGGGTGCGGGTGGTCCTTGAGAACTCAACAGCGTGCACATTGTCAATGCCAATACCCCTGGCATCGTCTT
>WQZN01000017.1 GCA_009780695.1 Microbacteriaceae bacterium | reverse complement strand
GATCGAGTCGGCGTAGACGTTCGGCGTCGCCATCTCGACGGTCGCCGGCAGGTTGATGATAACCTTGCGCTCGGGCGTCGGCTCGAAGACCTCGAGCACCTCGTTGCAGATGCGCGCGGCGACCTCGAGCTCGGTGCCCGTGTACGACTCGGGCGAGTACTCGTAGTAGACGGTCGTCTCGGGAACGGTCTTCTCGAGCTCGCGGCACAGGCGCGCGCCGTGCAGCGCGATGTCGATGACGCCCTGCACATCGGTGCGGAAGACCACGTCGCGCTGCAGGATGCTCGTCGAGTTGTACAGGTGGACGATGGCCTGCTTCGCGCCCTTGATCGACTCGTAGGTGCGGGCGATCAGGTGGTCGCGGCTCTGCGTCAGCACCTGGATGGTGACGTCGTCGGGAATGGCGCCCTCGTCGATGAGGCTGCGCACGAAGTCGAAGTCGGTCTGGCTCGCGCTCGGGAAGCCGACCTCGATCTCCTTGTAGCCGAGCTGCACCAGCAGGTCGAACATGATGCGCTTGCGCTCGGGGCTCATCGGGTCGATCAGCGCCTGGTTGCCGTCGCGCAGGTCGACGGCGCACCAGCGCGGCGCCTCGGCGATGCGCTTGGTCGGCCACGTGCGATCGGGCAGCTCGACCGCGATCTGCTCGTGGAACGGGCGGTAGCGGTGCACCGGCATGGTGCTGGGCTTCTGGGTGTTCTTCATCGCTCTAACTCTTTCGCTGTCGATTCAGGCAGATGGCCTGAGGAGGAAAGAAGCCGACAGGAAACTCCGCGACGAGTCTGGCCTCTAGATGGAGGACTCGGCGCGGCAGCTAAGGAGGAGCGGGCCGAACATTGATTTCAGGCTAACACGGCAGCCCTGCGCAGCGCCTCCCCGATCAGCCGGTCGAGCAGGTCGGGGTAGGCGATGCCGGATGCCCGGAACATGAGCGGCACCTGCGACGCGCTCGTGAGGCCCGGGGTCGTGTTCACCTCGTTGAGCAGCCAGCCGTCCGCATCGAGAAAGAAGTCGAGGCGCGCGACCCCACGGCAGCCCAGGGCGCGATAGAGCGCGAGCGCGCTCTGCTCGAGCCGGCGGAGCTCGAGGGAGGTCAGCCGCGCCGGCACCTCGAACACCACGTGCGTGTCGTGGGTCTCGCCGTACTTCGCGTCGTAGTCGAAGAACGTCTGCGCCGCGATCTCGAGGGGTGCCGTGACGATCGGCTCGTCGTCCTCGTCGAACACCGCGATGTCGATCTCGCGGCCCGCGACGAGCTGCTCGACGAGCACGCGGTCGCCCCATGCGAAGGCGGCGTCGAGGGCGCCGGGCAGGTCGCCGGGTGCGCGCACCGGCGTGACGCCGCGGCTCGACCCGGCATCCACCGGCTTCACGACGACGGGCCCGCACCACGCGTACGCATCGCGCGTCGCCCGCGTGAGCAGTGCGGCGGGCGCCGTGCGGATGCCGACCGAGGCGGCCATGAGCTTGGTCGCGTGCTTGTCCATCGCGACCGCGCCGGCGCCCACCCCGCTGCCGGCATACGGCAGGCCGATGAGCTCGCACAGCGCGGCGAGTGTGCCGTCCTCGCCGGGGGCCCCGTGCACGAGCGGCAGTGCGACGTCGCAGCCGGCGAGGGCCGTGACCGCGTCGCCGAACGCGAGCGGGCTGCCGGCGACGAGCCATCCGCCGTCCCGCGCGATCGTGAACGGCACGGCCTCGTAGCGGTCGGGGTCGAGCGCCGCGAGGGCGGAGGCCGCGGAGGCGAGCGAGACCTCGTGCTCGCCGTTCGCGCCGCCGCCGATCACCGCGACCCGGATGCGCGCGGTCATCGGGCCGCGCCGATCGCCTCGCGGGTCGAGGATGTCTGCGCCACCCGCTCGACGCGTGGCCCGATGCCGGTGACGATCTCGTTCGGGATGGTCCCGCACCACGCGGCCCATTCGCCGACGGTCGGCTCGCCCCGCAGGCCGGGGCCGAAGACGGTGACGTACTCCCCCGGCGCCGCATCGAGGCCGCCGAGGTCGACCACGATCTGGTCCATCGAGACCCGCCCGACGATGCGGCGGCGGACGCCGTGCAGGAACACGGCCGCCGCGGGGTCGAGCGCGCGGGGCACGCCGTCGGCGTAGCCGGCCGCGACCAGGGCGAGCCGGGTCGGGCGCTCGGCGAGCCAGCCGTGGCCGTAGCCGACGGGGGTTCCGGGGCCGACCTCGCGAACGTCGACGATCTGCGCCTCGAGGGTGAGCGCGCCGTCGAGGCGGTGCGTGCCGGTCGGGTCGATGCCGACCAGTCCGGCGCCGACGCGGACCATGCCGTGGTGTGCGGCGCCTTGGGTCAGCGTCGCCGCTGTGGCGGCGAGGTGCGGCACCGCGGCACGGAAGCCGGCCGTGCGCGCGAGCCGCAGCGCATGGGCGAACCGGTCGCGTTCGCGGCGGTTCGTCTGGTCGAACGGTTCGTCGGCCGAGCTCAGGTGCCCCATGACGCCGACGACCTCGATCTCGCCGCGGGACCGGGCGGCGGCCGCGAAGCCGAGCAGCTGCGGCCAGAGCTCGCGCGGACATCCCTCGCGCGCCATGCCGCAGTCGACCTGCAGGTGCACGCGTGCACGTCGCCCGAGCGCCTGCGCCGCGCGGCCGATCGCGTCGAGGTGGGCGACGCCGGGCACGGCGAGCTCGACGTCGAGCATGACGGCGGCGCCGAAGTCGGCGTCGACCGTGTTGAGCCAGCTGAGGATCGGCGCCGAGACGCCCGCATCGCGCAGCGCGAGCGCCTCGGCGATGCTCGTGACGCCGAGACGGGTCGCGCCGGATGCCAGTGCCGCCCGCGCCACGCGTGCGGCGCCCGCGCCGTAGCCGTCGGCCTTGACGACGGCCATGAGCTCGCCGGGCACCAGGCCGGCGAACAGGCACGTGTTGCGCTCGATCGCCCCGGTGTCGACGAGGAGCCGCGCGCCGGTCATGCGGCCACCGCCTGCTCGACGGGGCCGTACAGGGCGTGCGGCGCCCCGGTCATCACAGCCCAGTAGCGATCGCCGTACGACCAGTGCCACCACTCGGTCGGGTAGTTCACCAGGCCGGCGGCGCCGAGGGCTTCCGCCAGCAGGGTGCGGCGGGCCCGGGCATCCTCACTCACGTTCTCGGCCGCGAAGTAGCACGCGCCGTCGCTCTGCTCGGGGGTGGCGTCGACGGGCGTGCCCAGGTCGAGCTCGACGCCGTCGCGATCGACGAGGGTGAGGTCGACGGCGGCGCCCGCCACGTGCGGGGCCACCCCGAGCGGAGCGACGAAGCGGCTCGAGAGGCGTGCGAGCTCGCTGCGGTCCAGCGCCGGGTACGCCTCGCGCAGCTCGCCCTCATAGCGCGCGATGATCGCCTGCTGCGCCCCGGGGCTGCGGTGCCCCTCGAGGATCTTGAGCGAGAGCGGCGCCGGCAGCCGCATCGCGGCTTCGACGAGCCGCGCGGCGAGCCCGCGGCGGATGTGCACGACGCCCGAGCCGGCGCCGAGGACGGAGTGGCCGATGACCGCGGGGAACGGGATGACGGGGTCGCCGCCGTCGTGGACGGGGACCAGCCCGACGCGGGGGTCGGAGAGCAGCAGCACCATGACCTCGACGCTATTTTCGACGTGGTGCGGCGCGCGTCGTCCGTGCGACCGGTTCTGTGTCATCCCTGAGGATGACGTGTGGACCTGCTGGGTCAGTCCTCGGTCGGCAGCTCGTGCTCGTACGAGAACACCACGAGCTGCACCCGGTCGCGCAGGCCGAGCTTTGCGAGCACCCGGCTGATGTGGGTCTTGACGGTCGCCTCGGAGAGGAACTCCGACTCGGCGATCTCGGCGTTCGACATGCCGCGCGCGGCGAGGCGGAAGATCTCGCGCTCGCGGGCCGTGAGCTCGGACCAGGTGGCCGGCGTCGCGGCCCGTTCCGCGCCGCGCTGCACCTGCGCGAACAGCTCGCGCGTCGCCGTCGCGGCGATGACGGCGTTGCCCTGGTGCACCGTGCGGATCGCGGCGAGCAGGAACTCGGGGTCGGCGTCCTTCAGGACGAAGCCGCTCGCGCCCGCGCGGATGGCGCGCGCGGCGTTCTCGTCGAGGTCGAAGGTCGTGAGGACGAGCACGCGGGGCGGCTCGTGCCCACCCGCCGCGGCATCGGCGAGGATGTCGCGCGTGGTCTGGATGCCGTCGGCGAGCGGCATGCGGACATCCATCAGCACCACGTCCGGCCGCGCCGCCGCCACGGCCTTGCGGGCCTGCACGCCGTCGCCCGCCTCGCCCGCGAAGACGAGATCGGGCTGCGACTCGATGAGCATGCGCACGCCGGCGCGGAACAGCGCCTGGTCGTCGACGAGGACGATGCGGATCGGGGTCATGCGGCGGCTCCGTTCGGGATCCACGCTCGGACGACGAAGCGGCCCGCGCCGTCGGGGCGGGCGATGAGCGAGCCGCCCGCGAGCTGGGCGCGCTCGTGCATGCCCGGCAGGCCGTGGCCAGGTGCCGGCAGCGCACCCGCCGTCGGCACCTGGGCCGTGGCTGGGGGCAGCGGCGCGGGCAGCTTGTTCACGAGCTCGATGTGCAGGGCATCCGCCGCCCACATCAGCTCGACCTCGACCGGCTCGCCGGGCGCGCCGTGCCGCAGCGCGTTCGTCAGCCCCTCCTGCACGATGCGGTAGGCCGCCATCTCGCGGGCCGCGCCGAACGGCAGTCGCTCGCCCTCCTCGGTGACCCGCAGGTCGAGGCCGGCGGCGCGCAGCTGGCCGAACAGCAGGTCGAAGTCGGCCACGCCCGGCTGCGGTGCCGAGCCCTCGTCATGGCGCAGCTCGGCGAGCAGCATCCGCACGTCGCCGAGCGCGTCGCGCGCGACACCGGCGATCGTGTCGAGGGCGTCGACGGCCAGCTCGGGCCGGGTCGAAGCCGCGAACCGGGCGCCGTCGGCCTGCGCGATGACGACCGCGAGGGTGTGCGCCACGACATCGTGCATGTCGCGCGCGATGCGGTTGCGCTCCTGCTCGACGACCACGCGGTATTCGGCGATCTCGGCGTCGTGCCGCGCCTCTTCCTCGCGCTCCGCGGCGTCCCGGCCCTGACGCCGCGAGCGGACGAGCAGGCCGCTGATCCACGACAGTGCGAGCAGCGCGAGCGAGCCGACGAACAGCAGGAAGAAATCGCGCAGCTGGCCCTGGAACAGCATCGGCAGGTAGCCGAGGCCGCCGAACCAGCCCTGATAGCCGATCAGGTAGACGGTCACGACGACCGCGCCGCCGACGGCCGAGGCGAGCCCGAGCCACCGCACGACCCGGTCGCCGTACGCGGCCGTCGCGAACAGCACGGCGCAGACCCCGACGTTGTAGAACTCGGGCGGCAGATGCGAGCCGAGCTGCACCACGGCCGAGAGCCATGCGAGCCCCAGCGCGACGGCCGGCGACCAGCGCCGGAACGCGAGCGCGGCACCCAGGAACAAGATCGGCACGAGGTGGGCGCGACTGGCCCAGCCGTAGAAGCCCGTCACGAACATCAGCACCAGGCTGATCAGCGCGAACGCGGCAGCGGCGACGACGTCGACCTGAAGCTGCCGGGTCGTGAGCGTGCGCATGCCCCTCACGGTAGTGGGCGGCCGGGGATGCCCCGCGCCGCGCGCCCCGGAATCATCCTCCGGTCGTACGCCGCGCCGTCACCTCCGCGCGGCGTCAGAAGATGCCGGAAATGCAGCGGCATTTCCGCAGAATGCGACGCCGCGCGGAAGCGCCGCCGTGCTAGAAGCCGAGTCGCCCGAGCTGCTTCGGGTCCTGCTGCCAGTCCTTCGCGACCTTCACGTGGATCGACAGGAACACCCGGCGGCCGAGCAGGTTCTCGATCTGCGCCCGCGCGTCGGCGCCGATCTGCTTGAGGCGCGAGCCGGCGCGACCGATCACGATGGCCTTCTGGCTGTCGCGCTCGACGAAGAGGTTGGCGTAGATCTTCACGACGTCGGTGCCGTCGTCCTCGACGATGTCGTCGATCGTCACGGCGAGCGAGTGCGGCAGCTCCTCGCGCGCCTCCTCGAGCACGGCCTCGCGCACGAACTCGGCGACACGGTCGATCGTCGCCTCGTCGGTGAGCTGGTCCTGCGGGTAGAGCGCGGGCGATTCCGGCAGCAGGCGCACGAGCTCAGCGACGAGGTCGTCGAGCTGGCGGCCGGTGAGGGCGGAGATCGGGATGATGGCGTCCCAGTCGCGCAGCGCGCTCACGGCGAGGAGCTGCTCGGCGACGGCCGCCTTGCCCGCGGCATCCGTCTTGGTCACGATCGCGACCTTCTTGGCGCGCGGCGCGTCGTCCAGCCGGTCGTTGATGAACTTGTCGCCGGGGCCGATCTTCTCGCCCGCGGGGAAGCACATGCCGATGACGTCGACCGAGCCGAGCGTCTCTTCGACGAGCGCGTTCAGCCGCTCGCCGAGCAGCGTGCGCGGGCGGTGCACGCCGGGGGTGTCGACGATGATGAGCTGCGCGTCGGGCCGGTTCACGATGCCGCGGATCGCACGCCGGGTGGTCTGCGGCTTCGACGACGTGATCGCGACCTTCTGGCCCACGAGGGCGTTGGTCAGCGTCGACTTCCCGACATTGGGGCGGCCGACGAAGCTCACGAAGCCGGCCTTGAACGGGTTCACCGCGGAATCAGTCATCGCTGTCAATGGTCGCACGCCGCACCAGCACGGTCACCAGGCGCCCGCGCCGCCCCTCGGTGCGCTCGGCGGTGAGCTCGAGGCCCTCGTACTCTGCGACATCGCCTTCCCGGGGCAGCTTGCCGAGCGACTTGGCGAGCAGGCCGCCGACGCTGTCGACGTCCTCGTCCTCGAGCTCGAGGTCGAACAGCTCGCCGAGCTCGTCGGCCGACAGCCGGGCGCTCACGCGGTAGACGACGCCGGGCTCGAGCTCCTCGACGGCGGGCGCGCCCTTGTCGTACTCGTCGGTGATCTCGCCCACGAGCTCCTCGATCAGGTCCTCCATCGTCACGAGGCCCGCGATGCCGCCGTACTCGTCGACGATGAGCGCGAGGTGGTTCTTGCCGAGCTGCATCTGGCGCAGCAGTGCGTCGGCGGGCATCGACTCGGGCACGAAGACGGCGGGGCGCTGCAGGGATGCCGCGCGCGCGGCATCCGCGGCACCCGGCCGCTCGTACACGAGCCGGGACACGTCGCGCAGGTAGAGCACCCCGGTGACGTCGTCGGGGCCCTCGCCCACCACGGGGATGCGTGAGATGCCGCGGCCGAGGAAGAGGCTCATCGCGCTCGCGACCGAGGCGTCGGCGTCCGCGGTCACCATGTCGGTGCGCGGCACCATGACCTCGCGCACGACCCGGTCGCCGAACTCGAAGACGGAGTGGATCAGCTCGGCGTCCTGCTCGGCGAGCACCGAGTGCTCGGCCGCGTCGTCGATGAGGTTGAGCAGCTGCTCCTCGCTGCCGACCGTCGAGCGCGCCCGCATGGGCGTCACCCGGTCGCCGAGCGCGACCAGCAGGCCGGCGACCGGCCCGAGCAGCAGCCGCAGCGTGCGGATCATCGGCTCGGCGAAGGCGAGCAGCTGCTCGGGGTGCGCTCGGCCCACGCTGCGCGGGCTCGTGCCGACGAGCACGAAGCTCGCGGCCGTCATGATCAGCACGCTGACCAGCAGCGCCCACCACCATGAGTCGAGGATGATCACGAAGCCGAGCGTGACGAGCACCCCGGCCGCCGTCTCGGAGACGACACGAACGAAGCCGACCGCGTTCTGATCGCGGATGTCACCGCCGGTGACGCTGCTCAGCGCCGACTCGATCGCCGCCATGAAGCCGCCGAGCGCGGTCAGCAGGAACGCGACGACGAAGAACAGCGTGGCGATCAACCGCGTCTAGCGCTTTCGCTCGTTCAGGGTGAAGCCCACGAGGATGTCGCGCTGGATGCCGAACATCTCCCGTTCCTCCTCCTTGTCGGCGTGGTCGAAGCCGAGCAGGTGCAGGATGCCGTGCGCGGTGAGCAGCTGCAGCTCCTCGACGAGCGTGTGGCCGGCCTGTTCCGCCTGCGCCTGCGCGACCTGCGGGCACAGCACGACGTCGCCGAGCAGACCCGCGGGCGTCGGCTGGTCCTCGGTGCCGGGGCGCAGCTCGTCCATCGGGAAGCTCAGCACATCGGTCGGGCCGGGCTCGTCCATCCACTGCACGTGCAGCTGCTCCATCGCGGCCTCGTCGACGAGCACGATCGCGAGCTCGGCCTCGGGGCTGACGTGCAGCGCGCCGAGCGCGTAGGCGGCCAGGCGCTGCAGACGCGCCTCGTCGACCTCGATGGCGGATTCGTTGTTGATCTCGATCGTCATCCGCTGATCCTCGCTTCGCTCGGGTTCATCTCGATGGTCACTTCTTCGGCCTTCTCGGTCGCAGGGACGGGTCGGCGGCGCGGCGCTCGGCGCGGTTGGCGAACTCGCGCGCCTGCTCGCGCTCGTAGTGCTGCGCCTGCTGCTTCTGGTCGTACTCGGTGTAGGCGTCGATGATGCGGCCGACGAGGCTGTGGCGCACGACATCCTCACTCGTCAGCGTCGAGAAGTGGATGTCGTCGACGTTCTTCAGCACGCGCGTCACAAGCCGCAGGCCCGACGAACCGGCCGGCAGGTCGATCTGGGTCACATCGCCCGTGATGACCATGCGCGAGCCGAAGCCGAGGCGGGTCAGGAACATCTTCATCTGCTCGGGCGTCGTGTTCTGTGCCTCGTCGAGCACGACGAACGACGAGTTGAGCGTGCGACCGCGCATGTAGGCGAGCGGCGCCACCTCGATCGTGCCCGCGGCGAGCAGCTTGGGCACGAGCTCGGGGTCGAGCATCTCGTTGAGGGCGTCGTAGAGCGGGCGCAGGTAGGGGTCGATCTTGTCCGTGAGCGTGCCCGGCAGGTAGCCGAGCCGCTCCCCCGCCTCGATCGCGGGGCGGGACAGGATGATGCGATCGACCTCCTTGCGCTGCAGCGCCTGCACCGCCTTCGCCATCGCGAGGTAGGTCTTGCCGGTGCCCGCGGGGCCGATGCCGAACACGATCGTGTTCTCGTCGATCGCGTGCACGTAGTCGGCCTGGCCGGGTGTCATCGGGCGGATCGTCTTGCCGCGCACCTGCAGGATCGACTCCCCCAGCAGCGCGGCCGGGCTCAGCCCGGCGTCCACCATCTGCCGCCCGCGGCTGACCTCGGCCGGGTGCAGGTCGTGCCCGTTCTTGACGATGGCGAGCAGCTCGTCGACGAGCGTGCGCGCGCTCGCGACCTGCGCGGGGTCGCCGCTGAGCGTGATCTCGTTGCCGCGCACGTGCACCTCGACGCCGGGGTACTGCTTCTCGAGCGTCGTCAGCAGGCGGTCCTGCGGGCCGAGCAGGCGCACCATCGCGACGCCGTCGACCTCGAGGCGCTCCTCGGCGGCGCCTGTCGTGCGGGTGTCGGGCTGATCAGGGGTTTCAGAGCTGGGCAAGTGTGCCTTCCGTCAGGCCGCCGGCGAGCACGTGCGCGTGCACGTGGAACACCGTCTGGCCTGCGCCGGCGCCGGTGTTGAAGATGAGTCGGTAGTCGCCGTCCGCGTGTTCGGCGGCGAGCGAGGATGCCGTGGCCACGACCTCGGCGAGCAGCGCCGGGTCGCCCGCCGCGAGCTCGGCGACGTTGGCGTAGGCCTCGGTCTTGGGCACGACGAGCAGGTGCACGGGCGCCTGCGGTGCGATGTCCTTGAAGGCGATGACGTGCTCGCTCTCGAACACGACGTCGGCGGGGATCTCGCGCGCGATGATGCGAGAGAACACGGACGGGGCGCGGTCGGTCATTTCTCTCCTCTGGCAGGCGTTGCCCGCCGACTCAGGCGGTGCGCACCCTGCAAGTCTATTGAGCGCGCCGTCACCAGCGGCCGAGCCGTGCGTTGAGCACGGCGATCGCCGCGGGCCCCGCGGTCGACGTGCGCAGCACCTCGTCACCGAGCCGCACGAGCTCGGCCCCCGCGGCCTGCAGGTGCTCGAGCTCGGCGGGGGCGATGCCGCCCTCGGGGCCGACAACGAGCAGCAGGTCGCGCCCGTCGGACTCGACCGAGGTGAGCGGATGTCTCGCCGACGGCTCGAGCACGAGCACGCGCTGCGTCGCCGCCGCTGCCGCGATCTCGCGCGTCGTGATGAGCGCTCCGACCTCGGGCAGCCACGGGCGCATCGACTGCTTCGCGGCCTCGCGCACGATGCTCGACCACCGCTCGCGGCCCTTCTCGAGCTTCGGCCCCGACCAGCGCGACACCGAGCGCTCGGCCTGCCACGGCACGACGCCGTCGACGCCGAGCTCGGTCGCCGCCTGGATCGCCAGCTCGTCGCGGTCCCCCTTGGCGAGGGCCTGGACGAGCCGGATCGCCGGAGCCGGGGCATCCTGCACGCGCACCGCCTCGACCCGCACGACCACCTCGGCCGCCGCGACGGACTCGGCCGCGCCCTCGACGACGAGCCCGCGCCCGTTGCCTACGAGCAGACGCTCGCCCACCCGGGTGCGGGCGACGGTCGCGACGTGCTTCGCCTCGGCGCCCGTGACCGACACGGTGCCTCCGACGGTCGCATCGGCGAGATCCTCGACCAGATAGAAGTTGGCCACCGCCGGCGCCTACAGGTTGAGGAAGCGGTCGCGCAGCTTCGCGAACAGCCCCTGCTGGAACTGCGAGAGCCGCGGCTTGTCGCTCTTGTGCTGCTTCGCGAACTTCTCGATGAGGTCGCGCTCGCTGCGGCCGAGCTTGGTCGGCGTGACGACCTGGATGCCGATGCGCAGGTCGCCGCGGCCGTTGCCGCGCAGGCGCGTGATGCCGCGGTTCTTGACGGTGACGATCTCGGCGCTCTGCGTGCCGGCGTGCACCTCGACGTCGACGGGGCCGTCGAGCGCCGAGAAGCTCGCATGCGTGCCGAGGATCGCGTCGACCATCGACACCTCGAGCGTCGCGAGCAGGTCGTCGCCGTCGCGACTGAAGACGTCGTCGTGCTTGACCTTGATCTCGAGGTACAGGTCGCCGTTCGGGCCGCCGGCGGGGCCGGCCTCGCCCTGATTGGGCAGCTGCAGGCGCAGACCGGTGTCGACGCCGGCCGGGATCTCGACGGGGATCGTCTTGCGCGCTCGCACCCGGCCCTGGCCCTGGCACGTGACGCACGGGGTCGCGATGACGGTGCCGTAGCCGCGGCAGGTGCCGCAGGGGCTCGAGGTCATGACGTTGCCGAGCAGCGAGCGCACCTAGCGCTGGATCGACCCCGAGCCGCCGCAGATGTCGCAGGTCACCGGATGCGTGCCCGGCTCGCAGCACGAACCGCCGCAGCGGTCGCAGACGACGGCCGTGTCGACCTCGAGATCGCGGTGGGCGCCGAAGACGACATCCGCGAGATCGATCTCGACCCGCAACAGGGCGTCCTGCCCGCGCTCGCGGCGCGACTTGGGCCCGCGCCCGCCGCCGCCCCCGCCGAAGAAGGTCGAGAAGATGTCCTCGAAGCCGCCGAAGCCCTGCGCGCCGCCGAACGGGCCGGCCTGCGGCCCCAGGTCGTACTGCTCGCGCTGCTTCGGGTCCGAGAGCACGTCGTAGGCGTGCGTGACGAGCTTGAACCGCTCGGCCGCCTCGGGGCTCGGGTTCACATCGGGGTGCAGCTCGCGCGCCAGGCGGCGGTACGCCTTCTTGATCTCATCGGGTCCGGCATCGCGCTCGACGCCGAGGACTTCGTAATGGTCTGCTGCCACGCGGGCGGCTCCTCACTGGGTCGGTGGTTCTAGGCCTGCTCGCCGAGCGAGCGGCTCAGATAGCGGGCGACGGCGCGGACGGCCGCCATGTTGCTCGAGTAGTCCATGCGGGTCGGGCCGAGCACGCCGAGGCGGGCGACGAGCCCGGTCTCGGTGCCGTAGCCCGAGGTCAGCACGGAGGTCTGGGCGAGCCCGAACGGCTCGTTCTCGCGGCCGATCGTCACGCTCATGTCGCGGTTGCCGGCGACGCCGTGCTGCTCGCTCGCCATCTCGCCGAAGAGCTTCAACAGCTCGACCTGCTCTTCGATGGCCTCCATGATCGGGAAGATGCTGCCCGTGAAGTCGTGTTCGGTGCGCACGAGGTTCGCGGTGCCGGCCATGATCAGGCGTTCCTGACGGGTCGAGTCGATGACGGCGATGACGGATGCCGCGAGCTCCTCGGCCGGCACGCGCAGCCCCTCGGGCAGCGCCGCGGCCGCCGCGCGCAGCGGCGCCGTGGCATCCGCCATCGGCACCCCGAACACGGCGGCGTTGAAGGTGTCGCGCAGCCGGGTCAGCAGCACGGGGTCGGGGTCGACGCTCAGCTCGACGACGCGCTGCTCGACGATGCCCGAGTCGGCGATCACGACGGTCAGCACGCGGCGCGGCGCGAGCGCGACGAACTCGAGGTGCTGCAGGCGCGCACGGGAAACCGAGGGGTACTGGATGAGCGCGACCTGCTGCGTGAGCTGGGCCAGGGCGCGGACGGTGCGCGCGAGGACGTCGTCGAGGTCGACGGACGCCCCGAGGAAAAGCTCGATCGCGTGCCGCTGCGCCGAGGAGAGCGGGCGCACGTCGGCGAGCTGGTCGACGAAGACGCGATAGCCCTTGTCGGTCGGCACACGCCCCGACGAGGTGTGCGGAGCGGCGATCAGCTCTTCGTCCTCGAGGAGAGCCATGTCGTTGCGAATCGTCGCGGCCGAGACGCCGAACGCGTGCTTGTCGACGATGCTCTTCGAGCCGACGGGCTCGCGCGTCGACACATAGTCCTGCACGATCGCGCGGAGCACGGCCAGACCACGCTCAGAAACCATCCCGGTGACGCCTCCCTCACGCGACTGGCACTCGTCATCTATGAGTGCCAATAGTAGCGCGGCTACTCTGGCTCCAACCTATTGCCAGGAGGTCGCACCCCATGTCGTACACACCGCCCCCAGCGGAGCCGATGAACGCCCGTGAGGAGCGCCAGTGGTCGGTGCTGACGCATGTGATCGCGGGCGGCATCAACGTCATCTCCGCTGGTCTCTTCACGGGGCTGATCGCCGCGGTCGTGATGTACATCATCTGGAAGGACCGCGGCCCGTTCATCCGCGGTCACGTCACCTCGACGCTCAACTTCCAGATCACCCTGATCATCGCCGAGATCGTCGCCTGGATCCTGACCGCGACGGTCATCCTGTCGATCATCGGCGTGCCCCTGATCATCGCGATCATCGTCCTCAACATCGTCTTCAGCATCATGGGCGCGCTCGCGGCCAACCGCGGCGAGCCCTACACCTACCCGCTGTCGATCAAGTTCTTCAAGTAGGCCGGGGGTCGCGGCCGCCTCAGGTCAGTCGGCGCACCACGGCGTCGGCGAGCAGGCGCCCGCGGAGGGTGAGGCGGATGTCGCCGCGCACGGCCGCCGCGCCGTCGATCAGCCCGTCGGCGATCAGGGCCGCGACCTCGCGCCGCGCCTCCGCGCCGAGCTCGGCGATCGGCAGCCCGTCGCTGATGCGCACCCCGAGCAGCACGTCCTCGACCCGCTGGGTCTCGGCATCGAGCGTCTCGCGCCCCGCGGCCGGCGAGACGCCGGCGAGCACCCGCTGCGCATACGCGGCCGGGTGCTTGACGTTCCACCAGCGCACCCCGCCGACGTGGCTGTGCGCGCCGGGGCCGACGCCCCACCAGTCGGCGCCGCGCCAGTACGACAGGTTGTGGCGCGAGCGGTGCTCGGGCGAGGTCGCCCAGTTCGACACCTCGTACCAGCCGTAGCCGGCTGCCTCGAGCGCGGCATCCGCCAGCTCGTACATGTCGGCGGTCAGATCGTCATCGGGCTCGGCGACCTCGCCGCGGCGGATCTGCCGGGCGAGCTTCGTGCCGTCCTCGACGATGAGGGCGTACGCGCTGAGATGGTCGGGGGCACAGGCGAGCGCGGCGTCGAGCGAGCGGCGCCAGTCGTCGAGGCTCTCCCCCGGCGTGCCGTAGATCAGGTCGAGGCTGACGTCGAGCCCGGCATCCCGCGCCCACTGCACGACGAGCGGCACGCGCGCGGGGTCGTGGGTGCGCTCGAGCGTCGCGAGCACGTGCGGCACCGCCGACTGCATGCCGAAGCTCACGCGCGTGAAACCGGCGTCGGCGAGCGCCATGAGGTCGTCGGCGTCGACCGAGTCGGGGTTCGCCTCGGTCGTGACCTCGGCGCCCGGGGCGAGGCCCCACGCGTCGCGCACCGCGCCCAGCATGCGCCCGAGGTCGCCCGCCGGCAGCAGCGTCGGGGTGCCGCCCCCGAAGAAGACCGTCGCGACCCGGCGGGCCGGCAGGCCGGATGCCTCGAGCGCCCGCGCCGCGAAGCCGACCTCCGCGATCGCCTGGTCGGCGTAGTCGCTCTGCTTCACGCCGCGCAGCTCGGTCGCCGTGTAGGTGTTGAAGTCGCAGTAGCCGCAGCGCACGCGGCAGAACGGAACGTGCAGGTAGACGCCGAGATCGCGCTGCGCGGCGTGGGCGGATGCCTGGGCGGGCAGCAGCCCGTCCTCGGGCGCCGGGTCGCCGAGCGGGAGCGAGGAGGGCACGGTCAGGCCGCGTTGATCGGGTGCAGCGCGCGCAGGTACTTCGCCGTCACGCCCTTGCGCACGCTGCTCGCGAACGGCGCCAGCAGGCGCCAGCCGAACGAGGCCGGCCGCGAGAAGCTGCGGACGGTCAGCCAGACCGAGTCGTCGTCGCGGTGCTCGAGGATGAACGCCTCCTCGCCGCTCTCGGGGTGCCCGTGCAGCGTGCCGTAGGCGAAGCCGACGCGCTTCTGGTCGTCGATGACGTAGACGACGCGCACCGGCGCGTCGACGGTGAACGGCCCGATCTTGGTGCGGAGCACGGCCGACATGCCGTTCGCGATGAGCGGCTCGCCCGCCTCGTTGTAGACGGCCTCGGTGCCGGCCGCGTTGCGCATGCCCGCGGGGGTGCCGTCCTCGTGAAAACGGATGCCGGCGTACTGCTCCCCCGTGCCGAGGTCGATGTCGATGACCTGCAGGCCCGCGCCGCGCTGCACGCCCCACGACAGCAGGGACGACTTCGACGTCTCCCAGCGCTCCTCGCCGGAGCCGAGCCGCACGGTGCGCTCGAGCGGCTTGTAGCCCTGCGGCGGGTACTGCAGCAGGTCGACGGCCTGGGTGGCGCCGATGGCGCCGTAGGTGACGGGGTGCTCTGCAGCCCCTTCACGCTGACGGCGCGCCGCGCTCACTTGTCCTTCTCCTTGCGCTCGGTGTCCCCCGAGAGCGCGGCGATGAAGGCTTCCTGCGGCACCTCGACCCGGCCGACCATCTTCATGCGCTTCTTGCCCTCCTTCTGCTTCTCGAGCAGCTTGCGCTTACGGGTGATGTCACCGCCGTAGCACTTCGCGAGGACATCCTTGCGGATCGCCCTGATCGACTCGCGGGCGATGATGCGCGCACCGATCGCGGCCTGCACGGGCACCTCGAACTGCTGGCGCGGGATCAGCTCGCGCAGTCGGCCCGTCATGAGCACGCCGTAGGCGTATGCCTTGTCGCGGTGCACGATCGCGCTGAACGCGTCGACCTGCTCGCCCTGCAGCAGGATGTCGACCTTCACGAGGTCGGCCTCCTGGTCGCCGGCGGGCTCGTAGTCGAGGCTCGCGTAGCCCTGCGTGCGGCTCTTCAGGTTGTCGAAGAAGTCGAACACGATCTCGCCGAGCGGCATGAAGTACTTGATCTCGACGCGGTCCTCGCTCAAGTAGTCCATGCCGATGAGCGTGCCGCGGCGGCTCTGGCACAGCTCCATGATCGTGCCGACGTAGTCCTTCGGCGCGAGGATCGCGGCGCGCACGACAGGCTCGCGCACGGAGTCGATCTTGCCGGTCGGGAACTCGGAGGGGTTCGTGACGGTGACCGTCTTCTTGTCTTCGGTCGTCACCTCGTAGACCACGCTCGGCGCTGTCGTGATGATGTCGAGGCCGAACTCGCGCTCGAGGCGCTCGGTGACGATCTCGAGGTGCAGCAGGCCGAGGAAGCCGCAGCGGAAGCCGAAGCCGAGCGCGACCGAGGTCTCGGGCTCGTAGTTGAGCGCGGCATCTGACAGCTTCAGCTTGTCGAGCGCCTCGCGCAGCTCGGGGTAGTCGCTCGCGTCGATCGGGTAGAGGCCCGAGAAGACCATGGGCTTCGGGTCGGTGTAGCCGGCGAGCGGCTCGGATGCCGGCTTCACGCTGTCCGTGACGGTGTCGCCGACCTTCGACTGGCGCACGTCCTTCACACCGGTGATGAGGTAGCCCACCTCGCCGACGCCGAGGCCCTTCGACGGGGTCGGCTCGGGCGAGCTCACGCCGATCTCGAGCAGCTCGTGGGTCGCGCGCGTCGACATCATCTGGATGCGCTGGCGCGGCGTGAGCTTGCCGTCGACCATGCGGATGTAGGTGACGACGCCGCGGTAGGCGTCGT
The DNA here is from genome assembly GCA_009780695.1 of Microbacteriaceae bacterium. Taxonomy (GTDB): domain Bacteria; phylum Actinomycetota; class Actinomycetes; order Actinomycetales; family Microbacteriaceae; genus Gryllotalpicola. Next base: position 35,448 of record WQZN01000017.1, on the reverse strand, counting down.
AGACCGAGTCGAAGATCATGGCGCGGGCCGGGGCCGTCGCGTCGCCCTTGGGCGCGGGGATGCGTTCGACCACGCGGTCCAGCAGGGCATCCACCCCCATGCCCGTCTTGCCCGAGACCCGCAGCACGTCCTCGGGGCGGCCGCCGATGAGGTTCGCGAGCTCGGCGGCGTACTTCTCGGGATCGGCCGCCGGAAGGTCGATCTTGTTGAGCACCGGGATGATCTCGAGGTCGTTCTCGAGCGCGAGGTAGAGGTTGGCGAGGGTCTGCGCCTCGATGCCCTGCGCCGCGTCGACGAGCAGGATCGCGCCCTCGCACGCCGCGAGGCTGCGGCTGACCTCGTAGGTGAAGTCGACGTGGCCGGGGGTGTCGATCATGTTGAGCGCGTAGGTCTCGCCGTCGGACGCCCACGGCATGCGCACGGCCTGGCTCTTGATCGTGATGCCGCGCTCGCGCTCGATGTCCATGCGGTCGAGGTACTGCGCGCGCATGTCGCGCTCCTGCACGATGCCCGTCAGCTGCAGCATGCGGTCGGCCAGGGTCGATTTGCCGTGGTCGATGTGCGCGATGATGCAGAAATTGCGGATGCGGGCCGGGTCGGTCGCTGCGGGCTCGAGGGCCTTCGTGGCTCGTGGTGACATGTCGAGGAAGATTCTCGCAGAAGTCCGGTGCGAGGAACCTCATCGGCGCCCCGGGACGCCGCCGAGGGGCGCGCACGCGGCCCGGCCATCAGCCCCGTTCTGGTAGCATGGTGGTTCGACTTGCGCACGCGTCCCACACGTGTGCGAAACGCGGCCGGAGCCCCTCTACCTCCAGGCGGCTTTCAACAGTCCGTTCCAATCGAAAGAACACACACCAGTGGCAAACATCAAGTCGCAGCTCAAGCGCATCAAGACCAACCGCAAGGCCGAGGACCGCAACAAGGCCGTCAAGAGCGAGCTCAAGACCCTCGTTCGCGCGACCCGCACCGCTGTCGCCGCCGGCGACGCCGAGAAGGCCGCCGCCGCCCTCAAGGCCGCGTCGAAGAAGCTCGACAAGGCCGTGAGCAAGGGCGTCATCCACAAGAACCAGGCCGCCAACCGCAAGTCGGGCCTGGCCAAGCTGGTCAACGCGCTCTAAGCATCCGCTTTCCAGGAAGCCCCTCCGCTCGGCGGAGGGGCTTCCTGCATTTCCGCCGCGCCCACCGGGAGCCGGATCCGCGCGTCGGGAGCCGGATCCGGCTCCCCTGAAGCGGATCCGGTTCCCGGTGGGTGCCCTACCGGGCGACGCGCCCCTTCGCCGCGATCGTCCGCACGAGCCGCTCGAGCGCGAACACCGCGTCGCGGCTTCCGCCCTTGACCTCGGAGTCGGCGGCCGCGAGCGCCTGGATCGCCATGACGAGCCCCGGCTCGTCCCAACCCTGCAGATCTTCCCGAGCGCGCTTGACCTGCCACGGCGACAGCCCGAACTGGCTCGCGAGCTGGCCGTCGGCGCCGCGAGAGCCCTTGAGCTTCGCCATGGTGCGGACCTTGCTGGCGAACGCGGCGACCATCGGCACCGGGTCGGCCCCGCTGGCGAGCGCGTGGCGGAGCGTCACGAGCGCCTCGCCGTAGCGGCCGGCGATCGCAGCGTCCGCCACGGCGAACGCGTTCACCTCGACGCGGCCGCCGTAGTAGTTGTCGACGATCTTCTCGTCGATCTCGGCGGCGCTGTCGCTGATGAGCTGCTGGCAGGCGGATGCCAGCTCGGCCAGGTCGTCCGCGAAGGCGGAGACGACCGCGCGCAGCGCTCCGCCCGTGATGCGCTTGCCGGCGCGCTTGAACTCGTCGCGCGCGAAGTCGTACTTGTCGGAATCGCGCTTGAGCTCGGCGCAGACCACCTCGACGCCGCCGCCGCGGCCCGCGCGGATCTCGTCGAGCAGCTTCTTGCCGCGCATGCCGCCGCCGTGCCGCAGGACGACGGTCGTGCCGTCGTCGGGCACCGCGAGGTAGTCGAGCGCATCGGCGATGAAGGCGTCGGTCGCCTTCTCGACCCCGGTGACGCGGATCAGGCGCGGCTCACCGAACAGCGACGGGCTCGCGAGAGTGATCAGCTCGCCGGGCGCATACGACCCGGCGTCGATGTCGCTCACCTCGAGGCTCGGGTCGGCGGCCTTGAGCTGCTCGCGCAGAGCACGGATCGCGCGTTCGGCGAGCACCGTCTCGGGCCCGGTCACGAGGACGATCGGTGCGGGCCTCGCCGCGCTCCACGGAATCTGCGGGATCGCGCTCTTCAACGCGGTTCTCGCGCCGCCGCGCGCAGGTGCTGCCACTCGTCCTCCTCGGGCTTTCAGCCTACCGGCGGTCACCGACATCCCTCCCCCGCCGACTCATCCGCCGGCGTCGTCATCTCTTCGCCGGTGTCCACAGCGCGGCCTCCGTCGGATGCTTCTCCGTCCACATGCCAAGACGGCCCCCGCGCACCGTGACGAGCACCATGCCCTCGAGATCGGTGCGCGCCACCCGGCCTCCCGCATCGCGCAGCAGGGTCAGCGCGGTCGCAGTCGGGTGCCCGTAGCTGTTGCCGAGACCGCACGAGATCAGCCCGAGGGTCGGTTGCACGAGCGCGTCGAGATGCGTGCTGGTGTCGGCCGTGCCGTGGTGCGCGACCTTGACCACGTCGTAGTGCGGCAGCAGGCCGTCGGCGATCATCGCGTCCTGTGCCTTCTGGTCGAGGTCGGCGAGGAACAGCATGCGGATGCCGCGGCCGTCGATCTCGAGCCCGACGCCCTGCTGGTTGCTGGTGGTGAGCTCGGGGTGACGGCCGTCGGGCCACAGGACCTTCCAGCGCATCGTGCCGAAATCGCCCTCATCGCCGCGCGTCGCGACGTGCACCTGCGCCCCGCCCCTGCGGAGCTCGTCAGCGTCGAACACGTCCCCCGGGTTGTGCGCGGGGTCGATCAGCGCGAGCCGGGTGATTCCGGCGACGGCGTCGAGGCCGCCGACGTGGTCGAGGTCGTAGTGCGTGAGCAGCAGGAAGGAGACACGACGGATTCCGAGCCTGTGCAGGCACGCCGTCAACAGCTTCGGGTCGGGGCCCGTGTCGATGAGGCCGTACAGGCCGGAATCGTGGATGACGATCGCGTCGCCCTGACCGATGTCGCACATGCCGACCACCCAGTCGCGCGGCATCTCCGCCCGCGTCGCGATGGCGGGGCCGGCCTGCAGCGCCGTTGCGACGACCAGGAGCAGCGCGGATGCCGCGCCCAGAGCCCCGCGCACGACGCGCCCGCGCACCGTCGCGGGGCGCGCCACGATCACCACCACCCCGCCGGTCAGGACAGCGGCCAGAGCGAAGCCCGCCGCACCGCCCGGCCAGGGCACGGCGCTTCCCGGAAGGCCGACCGAAGTCCGCGCGATGCCGGCGATCCAGGCCGAGGGCACCCATGCGCACCACAGCAGCGGCGCCGCGAGCGCGCCGGACACCGGAAGGATCAAACACCCGATCAATCCGATGACGGTCGCGGCCGGCGCCGCCGGCTCGGCGAGGACGTTGGCGACCACCCCGTAGAGCGGAACGGTCGGATTGAGCAGGACGAGCACGGGCTGGCACGCGAGCTGCGCCGCGAGCGGCACCGACAGGCCGAGCGCGAGCCAGCGCGGCATCCATCGCCCCAGCCTCTCCTCCAGCGGCGGCGCGAGCAGCAGCAGTGCCGCGGTCGCGAGCACCGACAGGATGAAGCCGTAGTTCCGCGACATCCACGGGTCCTGCAGCACCAGGATGAGCACCGCCAGGCACAGCGCGGGCAGCGCACGCCCGGGGCGCCCGAGCGCGGTGCCGAGGACGACGACGGATGCCATCACCGCGGCGCGCAGCACGCTCGCCCCCGGCGTGACCAGCACCACGAAGCCGGCCAGGCCGGTCAGCGCGAAAGAGATCCGCCATCGCCGCGGCAGGCCCGCTGCCGCCGCGAGGGCGAGCAGCCCCGCGATGATGACCGCGCAGTTCGCGCCCGACACCGCGGTCAGGTGGCTCAGCGACGACTGCTTCATCGCGGTGTCGAGATCGGCGGGGACCCGCGAGTCGTCGCCGATCGACAGGCCGGGCAGCAGCGCGCCCCCGTCGCCCGGCAGCCGCGCCGCGGCGGACCCGAAATCCGCTCGAAGCCCGTTCGCCCAAGCCAGCCACGGCGGTGCGCCGGCCTCGAGCGTCCAGTCGCCCGAGAGCAGCGTGAAGGCGATGTCGTCCTCCGGGGGCGCGGTCTCCACGGTGCCGGTGAGGCGCACACGCTCGCCGATGCGCGGCTCGCGCCGGCGCTCGGCCGCATAGACCACCCCGGGCATCCGGCCCGCGATCCGCTCATTCCCCACGGACACGCGCTCGGCCGTGACGTGGAAGGTCACGCGGCCCCCGCTGCCGAATCGGCCGCCTGCAACGCCGCTCGTCGTGCTCGCGACTGTCGCGTCGATCGCGACCACATGACCGGAAGCGAGCCGATCGAGGTCGGCGGGGTGCCGCGCTGTTCCTGCCAGCGCCGTCGCCGCCCCGGCGACGCCCACGGCCGTGAAGGTCAACACGGCGAGCCCGGCCCAGACGCGCCGCATGCGACCTGCGGCCAGCAGACAACCCGCGATCGCTGTCGCGGCGCCGGCCGCGCACCACCACCCGGCACCGGGGCGGGCCAGCAGCAGAGCCGCCGCCGCCCACCCGCCGAGAGCGGGGAACGCGAGGCGCAGGTCGACGCCGCCGGGCTTCATCCGGCGCTCACCGAGCCCTCGAGGTCGGTGAAGATCTTGTCGCCGATGCCGGCGACGTTCTTCAGATCGGCGACCGACGCGAATCTGCCGTGCTGCGCGCGCCAGTCGAGGATGCGCTGGGCGAGGGCCGGGCCGATCCGCGGCAGCGTCTCGAGCTGTTCGAGGGTCGCCGTGTTGAGGTCGATCGTGCCGCCGGCGGGGGCGGATGCCGCACCGCCCGTGCCCGCAGGCGCGCCCGCGCTCGGGGCTGCGGCGACCTCACCCGGCTTCGGCACGACCACCTGGACGCCGTCCGAGATCACCTGCGCGAGGTTGAGACCGCCCTGATCGGCCCCTGGGGCGAACCCGCCTGCGGCGCCGATCGCGTCGATCACCCGCGCACCAGCGGGGAGCTCGTACACGCCCGGGCGTTTCACGAGCCCGAGCACGTGCACCACGACTGCCGCAGTCGACGGCGTCGGTGCGCCCGTCACGGCGACTCCGACGGGCGAGGTCGGCAGCGCCGTGACCGCCTCGACTCCCCCGCCGCCGGAGAAGAGCCCCGCGACGACCGCCACCCCGACGCCGACCACGAGCAGCACGACCGCCGCACCCACACCGACCCGCCATCGCGAGCCCGGGCGCCGCGCCGAGTCGGCCAGCAGTGCATCGGGTTCGAGCGCCGCGGGTTCGACGACCTCGGGGGCGACGCGCTCGTCCGCGCTCGGCGGCCTGCCCCTGCCCTCGTCTGATCTCACCCGCCGAGGCTACGAAGCACGGCACATGCGGAAGCGGGCCGCGCATCCGATCCGGGGATGGATGCGCGGCCCGCTCACCTGTGCTGGGGAAGACCCCCGCGGCGGAAACCGATCAGGGCTTGGTCGCGATGTTGACCAGCTTCGGCGCACGCACGATGACGTTGACGATCTGCTGTTCACCGATCGCGCGGCTGACGGCGGCCGAGGCCCGAGCCAACGACTCGAGCTCCTCGCCCGAGATCTTGGCCGGCACCTCGAACTTGTCGCGCACCTTGCCGTTGACCTGGATGATCGCCGTGACGCTGTCCTCGACGAGCAGCGTGCGGTCGGGCTTGCGCCACTGCGCGTTCGCGACCGTCGCCTCGTAGCCGAGCATCGACCACATGTCCTCGGCGGTGTACGGCGCGAACAGGTTGAGCGCGAGCGCCACCGTCTCGGCCGCCTCACGCACCGCGGGGTCGGCCGCGCCGGGGCCCGAGTCGATCGCCTTGCGGGTCGCGTTCACGAGCTCGATCAGGCGCGCGACGACGACGTTGAACTTGAACGCCTCGACGAGGCTCGGTGCGTCCGCCAGGAAGCGGTGCGTCTGGCGGCGGAGCGCGGCGTCGCCGTCCTTCCAGATCACGTCAGGCGCCGAGGTCACGTCGCGGGCGACGCGCCACGCACGGGCGAGGAACTTCGTCGAGCCCGTGGCCGAGACATCCGCCCAGTCGATGTCGTCCTCGGGCGGGCCGGCGAACGCCATGGTGACGCGCAGCGCGTCGGCGCCGTACTCCTTGAGCTGCGAGGCGAACTCGACGAGGTTGCCCTTGCTCTTGCTCATCGCCGAGCCGTCCATGAGCACCTGGCCCTGGTTCAGCAGCGACATGAACGGCTCGGTGAAGTCGATCAGACCGAGGTCGAACAGCACCTTGGTGATGAAGCGCGAGTACAGCAGGTGCAGGATCGCGTGCTCGACGCCACCGACGTACTGGTCGACCGGCGCCCACTTGGCCGCTTCGGCGGGGTCGAAGGCCTTCGTGTCATCGGTCGCCGACAGGTAGCGCAGGAAGTACCACGAGGAGTCGACGAAGGTGTCCATGGTGTCGCTGTCGCGACGCGCCGGGCCGCCGCACGTCGGGCAGCTGACGTTGACCCAGTCCTCGGCGGCGCCGAGCGGGCTCGAGCCCTTCGGGCGCAGATCGAGGCCCGCGGCGTCCGGCAGGCGCACAGGCAGCTGGTCCTCGGGAACGGGCACCTCACCGCACGCCTCGCAGTGGATGATCGGGATCGGCGTGCCCCAATAGCGCTGGCGCGAGATGAGCCAGTCGCGCAGGCGGTAATTGCGTGCGGTGCCGCCGATGCCGGATGCCGCCAGCGCGTCGGTGACCTTCGCGATCGCCGTGTTCTTGCTCAGGCCGTCGAACGGCCCCGAGTTCACGAGGCGGCCGGGCCCGCTCAGCGCCTCGCCGGTGGCGGCGGGGTCGGGCAGCACGGGCGGCAGGTCTTCGGGCTCGGCATCCGCCGTGATGACGGGGATCGCGCCGGTGACCGGTGCGTTGACGTCGATGACGACCTTGACGGGCAGGTCGAACTTGCGGGCGAAGTCGAGGTCGCGCTGGTCGTGCGCCGGAACCGCCATGATCGCGCCGTGGCCGTACTCGGCCAGCACGTAGTCAGCCGACCAGATCGGGATGCGCTCACCGGTCAGCGGGTTCTTCGCATGCCGGCCGAGGAACACGCCGGTCTTCGGGCGGTCGGTCGCGAGCCGTTCGATCTCGCTCGCGCCGCGCACCTTCTCGAGGTAGGCCGCGAACTCGGCCTGGACTTCGGCGGATGCCCCCGCGGCCAGCTCGGCGGCGAGCTCGCTGTCGGGGGCGACGACCATGAAGGTCACGCCGTACAGGGTGTCCGGACGGGTCGTGTACACCGTCACCGGCTCGTCGCGCCCCTCGATCGTGAAGTTCACGTCGGCGCCGATGGACCGGCCGATCCAGTTGCGCTGCATGGTGAGCACACGACCCGGCCATGCGCCCTCGAGCTGGTTCAGGTCATCGAGCAGACGGTCGGCGTAGTCGGTGACGCGGAAATACCACTGCGTGAGCTTCTTCTTGGTGACCTCGAAGCCGCAGCGCTCGCAGCGCCCGTCGATGACCTGCTCGTTCGCGAGCACGGTCTGGTCGTTCGGGCACCAGTTGACGCTGCCGTCCTTGCGGTAGGCGAGGCCCTTCTCGTACAGCTTGAGGAACAGCCACTGGTTCCACTTGTAGTACTCGGGGTCGCTCGTGTGCAGCTCGCGCGACCAGTCGAAGCTGGGCGCGTAGATCTTGAAGCTCGCCTTCTGCTGCGCGATGTTGTCGTACGTCCACCCGCGGGGGTCGATGCCGCGCTTGATGGCCGCGTTCTCGGCGGGCAGCCCGAAACTGTCCCACCCGATCGGGTGCAGCACGTTGAAGCCCTGCTGGCGCCAGTAACGGGCGACGATGTCGCCGAAGCCGAACGCCTCGGCGTGGCCCATGTGCAGGTCGCCCGACGGGTAGGGGAACATGTCGAGCACGTACTTGCGGGGGCGCTTGTCCGCAGGGTCGTCGGTGGCGAAGGGCTGGAGCGCTTCCCAGACGGGCCCCCACTTGTCCTGGATGGCGGCAAAGTCGTAGCGCGCCTCGCGCTCTTCGTCGTCCGCGCGCATGGCCGTCTGCTCGTCTGCCACGTGTGTCCTGTCTTCCGTGCTCAAGGGGGCCCGGTGCACTCGGCACCGAATCTCCAGGGTACCCGAGTGCGGCCCGCCCCCTGCTGGCCGGCGATGGCCGGGGCAGAGAGCGGGCCGCGGGTGGAGCGGAGGGTTGTCGCCTAGAACCCGTTCGCCTTGACCCAGGCCGAGGCGATCGCGTCGGCCGACTCCTTGTCCACCGCACTCTTCGTGTTGATGTCGATCAGCGCGTCGGTCGTGATCTTGGTCGAGACCTTGTTGAGCGTGTCCTTGACCTTCGCGGACGCCTTGGACGAGTTGATCAGCGGCACGACGTTCTGCGCCAGGATCATGTTCTTCGGATCGGAGAGCGTCACGAAGCCGTCCGCCTTGATCGACGGGTCGGTCGAGTAGATGTCCGCCAGCTGCACGGTGCCGTCCTGCAGCGCCTTCTGCGTGTTGGGGCCGCCGCTGTCGGCGATCGCGACCAGCGTCGCGGTGACGCCGTAGTCGGACTTCAGGCCGGGGATGCCGTACGGCCGCGTTCCGAACTCGGAGTTGGCGCCGACCTTGAGGGACCCCTTGTAGCCCGCCAGGTCGGACAGGCTCGTGATGTGGTTGTCCTCGCTGAACTTCTTGGTGACGTTGTACGAGTCGGCGTCGGAACCGGGCGCCTGGTCGAGCACCTCGAAGCCGGCCGGTGTCGCCTTCTGCAGCGCCGCGTAGACGGCATCCGCCCCCTGCGGATTCTGCGACTGGTCGAAGTACTGCAGCAGGTTGCCCGTGTACTCGGGTACGAGGTCGATCGACCCGTCCTTCAGGGCCGCGATGTAGACATCGCGCTGGCCGATGTTCGGCTTGACGGTCGCCTTCACGCCGGCGTCGGTGAGCGCATCGGCGTAGATGTACGCCAGGATCTCCGACTCGGGGAACGCCGCGGAGCCCACGGTGATGGAGCCGGCCGGGGCCTTGGCGCCGGACGTGCTGCCGCCGGTCGCGAGCGGGTTCCCTGAAGAGCACGCGGTGAGGGCCAAAGCGGCGAGTGCCAGTGTTCCGGCGGCGGCGATCATGCCTCTGGTGCGAGCCATGTGCGTTCCTTTCGGTCAGGTGATTGCGTGGAGGTGCGGATGTCGGAGACACGGCCCGCGACGACGCCGCGGGGTGTGACCGCCCGCTGTACGAGCGCGAAGGCCCCGTCGAGGGCGAGCGCGAGCGCGATCACCACGATCGAACCACCGAGCATCTCGGCGTAATCCCGAACGGGTAATCCGTCGTAAAGAAAGCGACCCAGCCCGCCGAGCGGAAGATACGCCGCGACGGTCCACGTCGCGACGACCTGCAGCACGGCCGAGCGGACGCCGCCGACGATGAGCGGCAGCGCGAGCGGCACCTCGACCTGCCAGAGCGCGCCCCAGCCCGTGAAGCCGATGGAGCGCGCGGCGTCCACCGTCTCGCGGTCGACGGACTCGATGCCCGAGTACGCGCCGGCGAGAACGGGCGGGATGGCGAGGATCACGAGCGCGATGAGCGGCGGCGTGAGCCCGAAGCCGAGCCACAGCGCCAGCAGGATCACGAGGCCGAGGGTCGGGAGCGCGCGCAGCGCCCCCGTGAACGGCACGACGACGGCGCGGCCGCGGCCCGTGTGGCCGATGTACAGCCCGAGCGGCACGGCGATGACGATCGCGATGAGCAGGGTCAGCGCGCTGTAGCCGAGATGTTCGACCAGGCGCTGGCCGATGCCCGTGGGGCCGGCCCAGTTCTTGCCCGAGAACAGCCAGGCGAACGCAGCGGTGTAGGAGTTCATCGCAGCACCGCCCACCTGCTCTGCGCACGCCCGTACGCCGCGGTGAGCGCCCCGCGTCGCGTGCGGGTCCACGGCATGAGCGCGCGACCCGCGAGCACGAGCAGCGCATCGAAGACGAGCGCGATGAGCAGTGTGCCCCCGATGCCGACCCACACCTCGGTGAAGAACGAGCGCTGGTAGCCGTCGAGGAAGAAGAAGCCGAGGCTGTTGACGCCGATGACCGAGCCGATGGTGACGAGCGAGACCGTGCTCACCGAGACCACGCGGATGCCGGCGAGCAGCACGGGCCCGGCGAGCGGCAGCTCGACCCCGACGAACCGCCGGAAGGCCCCGTAGCCCACGGCCGTGGCCGACAGCTTGACGTCGCCGCCGACCGAGGCGAGCCCGTCGGCGGTCGTGCGCAGCATCAGCGCGAACGCGTAGATCGTGAGGGCGACCTCGACGTTGAGCGGGTCGAGGATCTTCGTGCCGATCAGCGAAGGCAGCAGCACGAAGAGCGGCAAGGACGGAATGGCGTAGAGGATGCCGCCGAGCGTCAGCAGCACGCCGCGCGACACCCGGTACCTGTTGGCGAGCCACCCGAACGGCAGCGACAGCAGGAACCCGACGATGATCGGCGGAATGCTCAGCAGCACGTGCGCGAGCCCGTAGTCGACGAGCTGCGGCCAATTGCCTGCGAGCCAGGTCACCGCAGGATGCTCCGCGGGCGGCCTGCCTCGATGAAGCCCGCGACGAAGTCGTCGGCCGGGTTCTCGAGCAGCTCGGCCGGGGTGCCCACCTGGCCGACGAGGCCGCCCGGTTTGAACAGCACGACCTGATCGCCGAGCAGGAACGCCTCGTCGATGTCATGGGTCACGAAGACGACCGTCTTGTCGAGCTCGCTCTGCAGGCGCTTCAACTCGGTCTGCAGCTCGGCGCGAACGAGCGGGTCCACGGCGCCGAACGGCTCGTCCATCAGCAGGATATTGGGGTCGACGGCCAGCCCGCGCGCGACGCCGACACGCTGCTGCTGGCCGCCGGAGAGCTGCGCCGGGTAGCGGTCGGCGAGCGACCCGTCGAGCCCGACGACCGTCATCAGCTCACGGGCGCGCGCTCTGGCATCCCTCTTCTTCTCGCCGCGCAGCACGGGAACGGTGGCGATGTTGTCGAGAACCGTGCGGTGCGGCAGCAGCCCCGAGTTCTGCATGACATAGCCGATGGATCGGCGCAGGGCGACGGGCTCGCGGGAGCCGATGTCGACCCCGTCGATCAGCACCCGGCCGCTCGTGGGGTCGACCATGCGGTTGATCATGCGCAGGATGGTCGTCTTACCGCTGCCGGACGACCCCACGAAGACCGTCACCTGACGGGGCGGGATCGCCAGGTCGAGCCCGGCGACCGCGACCGTGCCGTCGGGGAAGGTCTTGGTGACGTCTCGGAATTCGATCACCGATCAAGCAGACCACGGACCACTGACACCGGCAACAGAATCCGCAACAAGCGAAAACCTGCCAGGCGCTCGATTACGAGTAATGACGCGCGAGATACGCCGCGACGACGGCGCGGGCCTCGTCGATGTAGCGCTCGTCGCCCTCGGCGGAGTTCAGGAACGCACGGCTGACGAGCGCGTCGCCGATCTCGACCGCGATGCCGAGTCGGAACACGAACTCGTCCCCGGTCGGCAGACCGAAGTCCGTCGACAGCACCTGGGCGAGAGTGACCGCGAAGGCCTCGGACTCCCCGTCCGAGGTGTTCCCGCGCTCGTCGTCGACGAAGCGCACGATGCGAAAACCGGGCTCGGTGCGGTACATCGAGACATACGCGTCGATCACGTGGTCGACGGCATCGATCCACGTGCTCGGATTGCCGCGCTCGAGGTGTGCGACGACCGCGACGCGGAACCGTCCGATGGCGCGCTCGCGCAGGCCCTGGAGCAGGGCGATGCGGTCGGGGAAATAGCGGTAGACGGTGCCGATCGAGGCGTCGGCGCGCTCTGCGACCATCGCCGTCGTCAGCCGGTCGAAGCCCGTCTCGTCCACGACGATGGCCGCCGCGTCGAGCAGCGCGTCGACCCGGGCCGCGCTCCGTTCCTGAATCGGTTCAGTTCGCACGAGCGCTGCAAGTGAACGCTCAGGGTCTTTGGCGAGATCGTGAATGGCCACGGAAATGAAATCCCCTTCGGTGTCTCCTGCGCTGAGAAGCCTAGACCGTCGTCGCTCGGAGGGGGTGGCGACGCGGGCGGTGTCGACCGGCGCGAGCCCGGTCCATGCCAGACTCTTCAGCGATGTCCACTCCAGCCGGACCGGCGGCCAAGCACAGCGCCGCGCGACTCGACGACGCGATCAATCGCATGCGCGCGAGGCGCGCCCGCAAGCACGGCTATCTCTCCACCGTCATCCCCTACGCCGGCTACGGCGGCACCGACTGGGTGCGCATCCTCGCGCGCACGGTGCTCGCGAAGGACCCCAAGCCGGGCAGCCGCGTGGGCACGCAGTACCGCAAACGGGAAGAGAGCGTCCGCGGGTGGCGCAGCTTCACGAGCGTGCCGATCAGCGACGTGCCCGTGATCGCGACCATCGGCGGTGAGGAGCACGTGCTGCACCCCGATCGCGGCGGGGTGATCGACGAGGTGCTGCCGGTCAGGCTCGCCCCCGGCCGCCACGAGTTCCAGCTCCGACCCGAGGGCTCGGAATCGGCGACGACGGCGAGCGTGCTGATCATCGGCCCGGAGGTCCGCTTCGGGGTCGTCAGCGACATCGACGACACCGTGATGGTCACCTGGCTCCCCCGCCCGATGCTCGCCGCCTGGAACAGCTTCGTCCTCGACGAGCACGCCCGCGTGCCCACCCCCGGCATGGCCGTGCTCTACGAGCGCATCCGCTCGGAGCACCGCCGCTCCCCGTTCATCTACCTGTCGACGGGCGCCTGGAACGTGGCCCCGACCCTGAAGCGCTTCCTGACCCGCAACCTCTACCCCTCGGGCCCCATGCTGCTGACCGACTGGGGGCCCACCCACGACCGCTTCTTCCGCAGCGGCCGCGTGCACAAGGAGGAGAACCTCGAGCGCCTCGCCGCCGAGTTCCCCGACGTCAAGTGGCTGCTGTTCGGCGACGACGGTCAGCACGACGAGGCGATCTACGGCAACTTCGTCGCGCAGCACCCCGAGAGCGTCGCCGCCGTGGCGATCCGGCAGCTGTACGTGACCGAGGCGGTGCTCGCCGGCGGCCGCAAGACCGAGCGCCCGGGCCAGAACACCGGTGTGCCCTGGGTCTACGGCCCGGACGGCATGAGTCTCTACCGCCAATTGCGCGACCTCGGCTTCGTCGGCGGTCATCATGACGAGGGCAAGCGCGTCTGACCTGCTGCGCAGGCGGCTGCGGGCGCAGTCGCTGAGCGCAGGCGCCCCCGATGTCGTTGCGGCGGCCGCGCGGCTGCTCGCCGTGCAGGCGCAGGACCTGCCCGCGGCGCGGTGGGCGCTCGGGGTGCGCTCCCCCGGCGCGGTCGATCGTGATGTGACGGATGCCCTGGACACCGGCATCCTCACCCGCCACTGGCCCCTGCGCGGCACCCTGCAGCTCGTCGCGCGCGATGATCTGCGCTGGCTGCTCGCGCTGACCGGTGAGCGCCAGTGGTCCGCCACCGCGCGCATCCGCTCGCAGTGGGGCGTCACCGACGCGCTGCTCGACACGGCCCGCACCGCCGCAGTCGACCTGCTCGAGGGCGGCCGCGCCGCGAGCCGTGCCGAGCTCGCGGCGGGCCTCACGGCGGCCGGGGTCGACATGACCGGGGGCCGGGGCTATCAGGTGATCTACGCCCTCGCGATCACGGGGACCCTGGTCTGGGGCCGCGCCGACGGCGCCTCACAGCGGCTCGCCCTGCTCGACGAGCGGGTGCCGCCCGCGCCGTCGCTCGACCGCGACGAGGCGCTCGCCCGGCTCGCGGCCCGCTACCTCGCCGGTCACGGCGCGGCGACCGCCGCGGATCTCGCCTGGTGGGCGGGCATCCCGCTGAGCTGGGCGCGGCGCGGCGTGCAGGCGGCCGGCGCGCGCGGCGTCGAGCACGCGGGCATGACCTATTTCATCGACGAGCAGGATGCCCTGCCGCCCGCCCCCGGCGTGATCCTGCTCCCCGGCTTCGACGAGTACCTGCTCGGCTACCGACACCGCGACCTCGCGCTCGCCCCGGAGCATGCGGCGCGCGTTGCGCCGACGGCCAACGGCCGCTTCCTGCCTGTCGTCGTGACGGCAGGCCGCACGGTCGGCACGTGGCGCGCAACGGACTCCGGGGTCGACGTCGAGCCGTTCGCCGCGGCATCCGCGCCCGACCCGGGCGAGGTCGCCGCGGCGGCCGCTCGCCATGCCGCCTTCGTGCGCGGCTCGCTAGCGTAGAGCGCGTGCGCTATCTCGTCGCGTTCCGCGCCTCGGCCCGCATCCCGCTGCTGCAGACCGGCAAGACGGCGCTCGCGACCGTCGCTGCGTGGCTCGTGGCGGGCGCGCTCATCCGCGGCGAGCTGCCGACCTTCGCGGCCATCGCGGCGCTCCTCGTCGTGCAGCCGAGCCTCAACCAGACCCTCGCGCGGGCGATCGAGCGCAGTCTCGGCGTCGTCGCCGGCGTGCTCGTCGCGTATGTGGTCGGCATCGTGTTCGGCGGCGGCTACTGGATCGTGCTGGCCGCGATCGTCATCGCGATCGGCCTCGCCTGGCTGTTCCGCCTCACGCCCACCACCTCGGTGCAGGTGCCGATCAGCGCGATGCTCGTCCTCTCGATCGGCATGAGCACACCGGGCTACGCCGCTGATCGCATCATCGAGACGGTCGTCGGCGCGGCGATCGGCGTCGCGGTCAACATCTTCGTGGTCCCGCCGATCTCGGTCGAGCCGGCGCGGCGCGCGGTCGACGCACTGCTCGCCGAGACCGCCGACCGCATCGACGCCATCGCGCTCGCGCTCACGCGCGCGCAGACGCCCCAGGCGCTCGAGGAGCTCCTGCTGCTGTCGCGCCTGCTGATCCCGATGGGCGCGAAGGCGGATGCCGCTCTCACGTCGGCCGACGAATCGCTCTCCATCAACCCGCAGCGCGGCAGGCACCAGCCGGGCCTCGACGAGGCGATCCAGCTGCGTGCGCGCCTCGCGCGCCTCACGACGCGCACGCTCGCCATGACCCGCACGCTGCACGACCGGTTCTCCCCCGAGCTCGTCGACGAGCCGACGGTCACCGCCCTCGCGGAGGAGACCCGGCGCGCGGCGCACGACCTGCGCTTGCAGCGGCTCGATCATCAGGCCCCGGCCGACGACGCATCCGCGGCCGCCGAACCGCCGGCGCTCACGGCGCCGATCACGGTCGCCAGCCCGGACCCGCAGCACTGGATCCTGATCGGTTCGCTGCTCGAGGACCTGCGCCGGATCCGCGAGGAGATCACCGGCGAGGAGGCGATGTAGCTCCCCCAGCGAGGCCCGACCCAGTGCTCGCCCGGGCCGTCGCGGGGCCGCGCAGGAACTCGTCGCGGATCCCGAAGCCCGAGATCGCCGCCCCGATCATCAGCAGCGCCGCCTCGACCACGATGACGCGCCGCAGCCCGTCGAGGTCCAGTTGCGCGCCCACGATCAGACCGGCGACGGCCACCGCGACGAGGCCGGCGACGCGCGCCACGGCGTTGTTGATCGCCGAGGCGATGCCGGCTTCGGCCGCAGGGATCGCGCCCAGGACGGCCGCGGTGAGCGGCGCGACCGTCACGGCCACGCCAACGCCGAGCAGCACGAGGCCGGGCAGCAGCTGCCACCAGTACACGAACGGGTCGCGGATCAACAGCATCGTCAGGAACCCGCCGGCCGCGATGAGCGGCCCGACGGTCATGAACCACCGGGCGCCGACCTTGCCGGCCAGCGTGCCGAAGCGGCTCGCGAAGAACAGGGGCATGAGCGTCGTCGGCACCAGCGCGAGGCCCGCGAGCGCCGCCGGGACGCGCGCGACCTGCTGCAGATACAGGCCGACCATGAGCGGCCCGAGCGAGAGCGCGGCATAGATCGCGATCGTCGCGAGATTGCCGATGGCGAAGTCGTGTGCCCGGAAGATCCGCAGCGGCAGCATCGGCTGTGCGGTGCGCCTCTCCACGACGATGAAGAGGATGCCGGCGGCCACCCCGACCGCGGCGGAGCCCAGCACCACGGGGTCGGCCCAGCCCCGCTGCCCCTGCTCGATCAGGGCGAACACGACACCGCCGAGACCGAGCGCGCCGAGCACGGCCCCCGGCACGTCCACGCGTGCGCCGGCTCTGCCCTGCGCCCGCGGCAGTCGGGCGAGCAGAGCACAGGTCACGACGATCGGCGCGACATTGATCGCGAACACCCAGCGCCACGAGAGCGTCTCGACGAGCAGACCGCCGAGGAAGGGCCCGACGAGCATCGCGAGGCTCGTCCACGCCGTCCACCGGCCGATGGCCTTCGACTGGGCCTCGCCTTCGAAGGCCGAGATGATCAGCGCGAGCGAGCTCGGAACGAGCAGCGCGCCCGCGACGCCCTGCGCTGCGCGCGCCGCGACCAGCACGGCCGCGCTCGGCGCCAGGGCGCACAGCACCGAGGCGGCGCCGAAGCCGACGAGGCCGGTCATGAGCACGCGAGTGCGGCTGAACAGATCCGAGAGCGACCCGGCGACGAGGATCAGCGCGCCGAGGGTGATCAGGTAGGCATCCACCACCCATTGCTGCAGCGTCAGACCGCCGCCCAGATCGCGCGCGATCGCCGGCAGCGCGACGTTCACGACCGTGCCGTCGAGGAACGCGACGAACGACGCGAGGATCGCCACGACGAGCACGACGCCCTGCTTCATGCCACCAGTCAAACACCCGGGCGAGCCACGTCCCCCATGCGGGGGTGGTCGCGAATCGCGCCACGCCCGTCGCATGCCCGGCCGCCGCGCCACGTCCGGCCTATCGTGGGCGCCGTATGCGAATCTCGAGAATGACCATCGCGGCCGTCGCCGCCGTCGCGGCGCTGCTGGTGTCGGGCGTCGGTCTGGTGCCCGCCGATGCCGCCACGCCGAAGTGGCCGACCAAGGCTCAGGTCGAGCAGGCAAAGAAGAACGCCGCCGCCTCACAGCGCGAGTACGTCAAGCTGCAGGGGATGGTGCGACAGGCCCAGTCGGGTGCCGTCGTGGCCTCGGCTGCCGCACTCGAGAAGCAGAACGACTACGCCAAGGCAGAACAGGCGCTTCAACTGGCCACGGCGAAGGCCACGTCGCTGCGGTCGCAGGCGAACGCGGCCAAGCGCGCTGCGAGCGAGGCCGATCGGCGGTTCGGCTCGATCGCGTCGCAGCTCTACCTCGCCGGCGGCAACAGCGGCCTCACGACCCAGCTCCTCCTGAGTCAGGGCGATGCAGCCCAGCTGCTCGGCCAGCTGAGCGCGATGAGCCGGCTGACCGACCTCGCCGCCGGTCTGCAGTCGAGCGCGAGCCAGCAGGCGAACGTCGCGGTCGCGCTCTCCGCGCAGGCGACCGCCGCGCAGAAGGCTCAGGCGAATGCCGCCGCCGCCGCGCAGAGCGCCCTCAAAGAAGCTCAGGCCGCGCAGGCCGCCGCCGACAGCGCCGTCGCCGCGTCGCAGAAGGCGAGCGCCACCGGCTATGCCGAGATGGCTCAGCTGAAGAGCGAGAGCAGCAAGCTGCAGCAGTTGGACGCCGAGCACACCGCGTACCTCGCCGCGCTCGCCCGCCAGCGCGCAGCCCAGGGCAACTCGTCGTACCTCTACCAGGTCGCGCGCAGCATCACGCCCGACCCGGCCGCCGCGCAGGCCTACGCCAGCACGCGCATGAGCGCCTACGGGTGGGGCTCCTCGCAGTACCAGTGCCTGCTGGACCTGTGGACCCATGAGTCGGGCTGGCGGGTCAACGCCTACAACGTGTCGAGCGCGGCCTACGGCATCCCGCAGGCGTGGCCGGGCCAGAAGATGGCGACCTACGGCAGCGACTGGATGACGAACTACCGCACCCAGATCAACTGGGGGCTCAACTACATCAGCACCTCCTACGGATCGCCGTGCGCGGCGTGGTCGTTCGAGATGTCGCACACGCCGAACTGGTACTGAGCCGACGCGTCGTCGCCGTGCGACACGAGTTTCGAAATCGATGCACAAAGGCTTTGTTTTTTCCTGTGCAGGAGCTTGCGGCATGGTGCATGATTCACATGCCGACTCAATGACGAGGCGGTAGCGAGGCGACTCGCTCACACAGCAATCGAAGGAGAGCGCGACGTGAAGCGCAGCTCAATGATCTCGCTGGCTGTTCTGGCATCCGCTGCAGCACTGGTGCTGGCGGGCTGCTCGAACGGCGGGGGCGGGAGCAACTCCGGCAAAACGACGGCTAAGTCAACGACGGCCTGTGTCATGCTCCCCGACGCGGCATCGTCGCCCCGGTGGGAGAACATGGACCGCCCCGACCTGAAGAAGGCGCTCGAGGCGGCCGGCTTCAAGGCCAACATCCAGAACGCGCAGGGCGACACGAGCAAGTACGCGACCCTCGCCGCCCAGCAGATGTCCGAAGGCTGCGGCGTCATGCTGCTGGTCGACTACAACGGCGCGGCCGTCTCGGTCGCGGCGAAGGCCAAGGCGCAGGGCATTCCGGTCATCGCCTACGACCGCCCGATCGCCGGCGCCGACTACTACGTCTCGTTCGACAACACCAAGGTCGGCGCGCTGCAGGGCCAGTGCCTCGTCGACGCGCTCAAGGCGGAGAACAAGAACCCGGCGACCGCGACCGTGGTCTACATGGGCGGCGACCCGACGGACGGCAACGCGAAGATGTTCCACGACGGCGCCGTGAGCGTGATGTCGGCAGCCGGCATCAAGCCGGCCAAGGAGCCGCCGGGGGTCTGGGACGGCGCCAAGTCGGCGACCAACTTCGAGCAGGCCCTGACCGCCCTGGGCGGCAAGGTCGACGCGGTGTGGGTCGCCAACGACACCAACGCCGCCGGCGTCATCTCGGTCCTCGACAAGAACCACCTCACGGTTCCGGTGACGGGTCAGGATGCCTCCACCGCCGGTCTGCAGAACATCTTGCTCGGCAAGCAGACCTGCACCGTCTGGAAGCATGTGCCGGATGAGGCGAAGGCCGCGAGCGACCTCGCGATCCAGCTGCTGCAGGGCAAGAAGCCTGTCGCCCCGCAGAAGCTCGCAGACGGCACTCCGTTCTTCACGGTCACCCCGGTCCTCGTGAAGGCCGCCGACGTGCAGAAGGTCATCGACGCGGGCGACGCGACCGCCTCCGACATCTGCACCGGCGCCGTCGCGGCCGCGTGCACGAAGTTCGGCGTCCACTAGTCCGTTCATCGAAATGGGGAGGGGCCGTGCCGAGGCGCGACCTCTCCCCACCCATCACGGGTGCTGACCGCACCTCGATGCCGGCGTGGCCGGTGTGAAGAGAGGACTCCTCCATGGACGCTCCCATCATCGAACTGACGGGGGTCACCAAGAGCTTCGGCCCGGTCAACGTGCTGCGCGGCATCGAGTTCCGCGCCTATCCGGGCAAGGTCACGGCGCTCGTCGGCGACAACGGCGCCGGCAAGTCGACGCTGATCAAGGGCCTCGCCGGCGTGCAGCCGTATGACGGCGGCGAGGTGCGCTTCGACGGGGAGCCCGTCGAGCTGACCCATCCGCGCGACGCATCCCGCTTGGGAATCGAGGTCGTCTATCAGGACCTCGCGCTCTGCGACAACCTCGACATCGTGCAGAACATGTTCCTCGGCCGCGAGGAGACGGTGGCCGGCACCTTCGACGAAGGGCGCATGGAGCGGCAGAGCTCCGAGGTGCTGCGCTCGCTCAACGTCCGCACGGTGAAGTCGGTGCGTCAGAAGGTCGCCTCCCTCTCGGGCGGCCAGCGCCAGACCGTGGCCATCGCGCGTGCGGTGCTGAAGAAGGCGAAGGTCGTCATCCTCGACGAGCCGACCGCTGCGCTGGGCGTCGCGCAGACCGAGCAGGTGCTGAACCTCGTGCAGCGCCTGGCCGCGCAGGGCGTCGCCGTCGTGATCATCAGCCACAACCTGCAGGACGTGTTCAAGGTCGCCGACTATGTGAGCGTCCTCTATCTCGGCACGATGGTCGCCGAGGTCCCGATCGCCCAGACGACCTATGACGACGTCATCGGCTACATCACCGGCAGCAAGACCTACACCCCGAGCGGAGCCGGCGCATGACCGCCAACACCCCGAACACGACGGCGCTCATTCCCGAGCCCCAGAACGACCTGATCGGCAGCGGGCAAGAGGGCGGTGTCGCCGATCAGTTCCGCGCCTGGGGATCCCGGCTGCGACAGGGCGAGATGGGCGCGCTTCCGGCCGTCGCCGGATTCGTCGTGCTGAGCCTGCTGTTCACCTTCCTCAGCCCGTACTTCCTCACCGAGCGCAACTTCGCGAACCTGCTCACGCAGGCGGCGGAACTCGTCATGCTCGGCATGGCTCTGGTCTTCGTCATCCTGCTCGGCGAGATCGACCTGTCGGCCGGTGTCACGGGCGGCCTCACGATGTGCATCTGGGTCGTCCTGACGGACGTCGCGAAAGTGCCGTGGTTCCTGGCGCTGCTGATCGCCTTCGCGGCGGGCCTCGCGATCGGCGCGTTCATCGGGTTCTTCGTCGCGCGCATCGGGATCCCGTCCTTCGTCGTCACCCTGGGCCTGTTCCTCGGCTTCCAGGGCCTCGAGCTGATCATCATCGGCACGGGCGGCAACTACCAGATCCAGACACCGGCGATCCTCGCGATCATGAACAACAACCTGCCCGTCTGGGGCGGCTGGCTCATGCTCGCGATCTTCGTCGCCCTGTCTCTCGCGACCTCGCTGTGGGATCGCAGCCGCCGCACGGCAGCCGAGGTTCCGAACGGTCCGATGGCGCTCGTCTGGATCAAGTCGGGCGCGCTCCTCGTGCTCGGCGGCATCGCCGTTCTGCTGCTCAACCAGAACCGGTCGAGCTCGATCATCGCGATCCAGGGCGTGCCGATCGTGGTCCCGGTCGTGCTCACCGTGCTCTGGCTCGGCACCTTCGTGCTCGACCGCACCAAGTTCGGCCGCTACGTCTACGCCGTCGGCGGCAACGCCGAAGCCGCACGACGCTCGGGCGTCAACGTCGTCCTGATCCGCTTCCTCGTCTTCGTGATCTGCTCGTTCCTCGCCGTCGGCTCGGGGCTGTTCAGTGCGGCGCGGGTCGGCTCGATCGATGCGACCGCCGGCAAGGACATCGTGCTCTCGGGCGTCGCGGCGGCCGTGGTCGGCGGGGTCAGCCTGTTCGGCGGTCGCGGCAAGCTCGTGCACGCGGCGGTCGGCGCGCTCGTCATCGCCGTGATCACGAACGGCCTCGGCCTGCTCAACCTGCCGTCGGGCCTCAACAACGTCATCGCGGGCGGCGTGCTGATCCTCGCGGCGACGATCGACGCGCTCTCCCGTCTGAGGGCGGGCGGCAGCCTGTTCCGGCGCTGAGGCGCTCCATTCGAAAAGAGCCCCGGGCCGATGGCCCGGGGCTCTCATTTTGTGGATCTGAGGGGACTCGAACCCCTGACCCCCTGCATGCCATGCAGGTGCGCTACCAGCTGCGCCACAGACCCGTATTCAGATGCTGCTTCCGCTCGATTCGCTCTCGCGGCAACTCATTCAGCCTACAACACGGCCCAGGCCCAAGAGAAATCGAGCCGCATCGCCCGCGCGTGTCAGAACCGCACGTGATCAGCGCCGAGCCGTCTCCACCGCGTCGGGCAGTTCGAAGGCCACGACAGGGCAGTCACGCCACAGACGCTCGAGCGCGTAGTACTGCCGATCCTCCTGGTGGAAGACGTGCACGACGAGGTCGCCGAAATCGAGCAGCACCCAGCGGCCGCCTTCCTTGCCCTCGCGTCGCAGCAGCTTCGTGCCCGCTTCGAGCAGTGCGTCCTCGACGCCGTCGGCGATGGCGACCACGTTGCGCTCCGAATTGCCCGAGACGAGCAGGAACACGTCGGTGAACGGAAGCGGCCCGCTGACGTCGAGCGCGACGAGGTCCTCGCCGGCCTTCGAGTCGGCAGCGACTGCTGCCTGCTGGAGCAACTCTCGGGCGTGCGCGGAAGCCGTCATGCAGTGATGTCCTTAGGGTCAGAAAGCGTGGAAGACGACGCCGGCCACGACCACGCCCGCGACGCCGAGCAGCGCGACTCCGCCGATGACGGAGCCGACCACGGCGCCGACCTTGTGACTGGTCTTCTTGGGCGGCACGATGTTCGGCGCGGCGCTCGGCGCGTGCGTGGAGATGGCGCGCGTTGCGGCGACCGGGGCGACGCCCGAGTCGGGCCGCGTGTCGCGGTCGTGCTGGTCAAGCATGCGGTCGATGTCGCTGCCGTCGAAATGGCCCTCGACCTGGCCGGTCGAGCCGAGGCCGCGCGGAAGGTCGATCGAGCCGGTGAGGAGGATCTCACCGGTCGCATTGAGCGGCCCGGTCATGTCGGCGGCCGACGGGACCACGGGAACGACGAGCATGCTGCCCGTGGCCGAGCCCGTGGAGTCGATCGACCGCAGGTGGGCGTCTTCGACACCCGCGGAGACGACGTCGTCGAAGCTCTCGCTCGCACCGAGCGACCAGTGCCCGGTCGGCGGCTGATAGGCGCGCACCTGGCCGGTGTTCGTGGTGAGCGGTGCCTCGTCGATCACCTCAGGCGTCGCGGGCTGCGCGGCCTGCGCCGCGGGAACCGGCGCCTCGGAGATGGGCGCGGCGACCGGGGCGGATGCCACAGGCAGAGGCAGTGCGGAGATCGGCACCTCGGTGATCGGTGCGGCAGCGACCGGGGCGGCCGGAGCACGCGTCAACGGCTCCGCTTCGACCGGCGCCTCGGTGATGGGGGCCTGCCGGTTCTCTTCCGTCTGCTGCAGCTCGCGAAGCTGACGCCGCGTGAGCGGAACGACGGGCGCGGCCTGCTGCGCGGCGGCCGGCGCCTCGGGGGCGGGAGGAAGCGGCGCTTCCTCGACCGGCGCGGGAACGGCGACAACCGGGGCCGCGGCGAACGGCAGGGCGACGGGCGGAACCTGCTGCTCACCGGTCTCGGTCGGGGCCTCTTGTGCTGCGCGTTCCATTTCGCGCAGCTGTCGGCGAGTCAGCGGCTGCTGCTGATCCTGCCTCAACGTCATGCCACGCTCCGATAAAGATGGTGCTTGGAGATGTACTGGACGACGCCGTCGGGAACGAGATACCAGACGGGGAAGCCCCTGCTCACCCGACTACGACAATCCGTTGAAGAGATCGCCAATGCCGGAACCTCCAACAAGCTTACGTCGCCCTTGGGTAAACCCGTAATGCTCAGTTCATGTCCCGGACGACTCACAGCGACGAAGTGAGCGAGCTCCCAGAGCTTGTCGGCGTCGTGCCAGGTCAGGATCTGGGCGATCGCATCGGCCCCCGAGATGAAGTACAGCTCGTCGTCGGGGTGCTGGTCCTTCAGGTCCTTGAGCGTGTCGATCGTGTAGGTCGGGCCCGGGCGATCGATGTCGACCCGGCTCACCGTGAACCGCGGGTTCGACGCCGTCGCGATGACCGTCATCAGGTAGCGGTGCTCGGCCAGCGACACCGGGCCCTTCTGCCACGGCTCGCCGGTCGGGACGAACACGACCTCGTCGAGCCCGAAGGACTGCGCGACCTCGCTCGCCGCGACCAGGTGGCCGTGATGGATCGGGTCGAAGGTGCCGCCCATGACGCCGATGCGGCGCCGACCGGCTTGAGGCACGACCATGTGCGTCAGACGGAGTGCGAGCGCTTAGTGGTGGCCGCCGTGGTGGCCGCTGCCGTGGGTCTCCGAACCGGTCGAGGTCGCGTGCTGCGTGGCCTCGGGGTCGTGGGGCGCGTTGTGACGCCGCGCGACATCCTTGTAGCTCCAGGTCACGATGCCGAGGAACACGAAGACGATCGCCGCGATGATGCCGTACACGATGGCCGGAACGGGCAGCGGGCGCTCGGTGTATTCGAACGCGGCGAGGGCGGCGGTGTGCAGCATTGCTTGTGGGTTCCTTTCGACGGGAAGACGTCCGCGTCAGTCTATCGGCGGATCTGGCCGGAACCGCGCACCAACCACTTGGTGCTGGTCAACTCGGGCAGGCCCATCGGCCCGCGGGCGTGCAGCTTCTGAGTCGAGATGCCGACCTCCGCGCCGAAACCGAACTCGGCCCCGTCGGTGAAGCGGGTCGATGCGTTCACCATGACCACCGCGGAATCGACCTCGGCCAGGAACCGGTCGGCGTTGCCGAGGTCGTTCGTGACGATCGACTCCG
Organism: Microbacteriaceae bacterium; assembly: GCA_009780695.1. Taxonomy (GTDB): domain Bacteria; phylum Actinomycetota; class Actinomycetes; order Actinomycetales; family Microbacteriaceae; genus Gryllotalpicola. Next base: position 11,291 of record WQZN01000017.1, on the reverse strand, counting down.
TGTGGTGGGTCGAGTAGCGCCGGATGTGCGCGATCGCGTCGTCCAGATCGTCGACGACGCGCACGGCGAGGTCGAGGCTCATGTACTCGGTCGCCCAGTCCTCCTCGGTGGCGGGAACGGCGTCGGGGAAGATCGCCCTGGCTCGCTCGTCCGCGTGCAGCGTCACACCGGACTCCCGCAGGGCCGTGAGCACGGGCGGCAGCAGCCGCTCTGCGGCGGCCGCGTGCACGAGGATCGTCTCGACGGCGTTGCACACGCTCGGCCGCTGCACCTTCGCATTGCGGACGATCTCGACCGCCCAGTCCGTGCGCGCACTCGCGTCGAGCACGATGTGCACGACGCCCGCACCCGTCTCGATGACCGGCACGGTGGACTCGGTGACGACGGTCTCGATGAGCTGGGCGCTGCCGCGCGGCACGAGCAGGTCGACGTAGCCGCGCGCCCGCATCAGCTCGGAGGCGCCGGCGCGGCCGAACTCGTCGATGGTGGCGACGGATGCCGCGGGCAGGCCGCTCGCGGCGAGAGCCCCCTGGATCAGCCGTACGAGCACCGCGTTGGTGCGCTCGGCGGCCGAGCCTCCGCGCAGCACGGCGGCGTTGCCGCTCTTGAGTGCGAGGGCGGCGATGTCCACGGTCACATTCGGCCGCGCCTCGTAGATGGCGCCCACGACGCCGAAGGGCACGCGCACCTGCTCGAGGTGCACACCATTCGGCAGGGTCTTGCCCCGCACGGACTCCCCCACCGGGTCCGCGATGGCGATGATGTCGCGCACGGCGTCGGCGAGGGCGGCGACCCGCGACTCGGTCAGGGCCAGACGGTCGAGCAGGCCGGCGCTCAAGCCGTGCTGACGGCCGCGTTCCAGGTCCTCCGCGTTCGCTGCGACGATCTCGCCCACGTTGGCGAGCAGGGCGACGGCGACGGCTTCGAGGGCGGCGTCCTTCGCCGCGGCGGTCGCCGTCACGAGGGAGCGCGCGGCGTCCTTGCTCGCGCGGAGCACGCCGTAGAAGGCCGCGGCGTCGAAGGAGTCGGCGGGCACGGGCGCGTTCTCGACGAGCGTCATGCCGCCCAGTCTACTTTCGGGCCGATTCGAAGAACGTGCCGACGGGCGCCCCGGTCAAGGCATCCGCCACCAGGGCCGTCGAGGTCAGGATCACGGCCGTGCCCGACTCGGCGGCGTGGCGTGCGGCGGAGACCTTCGTCTGCGCTCCGCCCGTTCCGACGCCGGCACTCCCGATCGAGCCGATCTCGACGCCCGCGAGCCGATCGCCGAGCGCCACGTACTCGATCTTCTCCGCGCCGTCGAGGTGCGGCGGCTTCGTGTACAGCGCATCGACGTCCGAGAGCAGCACCAGCAGGTCGGCGTCGATCAGGCGCGCGACGAGGCCAGCGAGGCGATCGTTGTCACCGAAGCGGATCTCCTGCGTGGCGACGGTGTCGTTCTCGTTGACGATCGGCAGGATGCGCAGCTGCAGCAGCCGTTCCATCGCGCGCTGCGCATTGGAACGGTGCGTCGGGTCGTCGATGTCGCCGGCCGTCAGCAGCACCTGGCCCGCGACGATGCCGTACGGGTCGAGGGCGGCCTGGTAGCGGTGCACGAGCACGCTCTGGCCGACGGCCGCGGCGGCCTGCTGCGTCGCGAGGTCGGCGGGGCGCGAGTCGAGCTCCAGGAACGGGATGCCGGTCGCGATCGCGCCGGACGAGACGAGCACGACCTCGACGCCGCGGCGGTGCGCCGAGGCGAGCGCCAGCACGAGCGGAGCGATCTGCCAGGCGTTCGCACCGCTGATCGAAGACGAGCCGACCTTCACGACGATGCGCCTGGCGTCGGTCACCACACTGCGATCGCTAATCCTCGTCACCCTCGAAGTCGTCGTCGTAATCGGTGTCGGCGCCCTCGGTCCACAGCCCGGCCGCACGCTCGGCCTCGAGTTCGGCACGCGCAGCGGCCTTGCCGTCCATCCGGTCGTAGTACTGCTCGCGGCGCTCGCGGCGTGTGGCCCGGTTGCTCTGGTTGATGCGCTCGTCGGTGCCGCGCGGCGCGGTGATGAGCTCGGCGGTCGAGGTCAGGGTCGGCTCCCAGTCGAAGACGACGCCGTCGCCGGGGCCGATCACCACGGTGTCGCCGGCCACTGCGCCGGCCTCGAACAGGCCGTCTTCGACGCCGAGCTTCGCGAGGCGGTCGGCCAGGAAGCCGACGGCCTCGTCGTTCTTGAAGTCGGTCTGGGCGACCCATGTCTCGGGCTTGACACCGAGGATGCGGTAGTAGGTGCCGTCGCTGCCGCCCTCGACACGGATCGTGAACGGCTTGGCGTCGACGGCGCGCGGGCGCATGACGATGCGGGGGGATGCCTCGACAGCGGCCGCGAGTCGGGCGCGCTCCGCGTCGACGACCTCGGCGAGTGCGAACGAGAGGGGGCGCAGCCCCTCGTGGCTCACGGTCGAGATCTCGAAGACGCGATAGCCGCGGCCCTCGAGCTCGCCGCGCACGAAGTCCGCGAGCTCCTTGCCGTCGGGCACGTCGACCTTGTTGAGCGCCACGAGCTGCGGTCGCTCGAGCAGGGGGATCTGGCCTTCGGGCACCGGATAGGCGGCGAGCTCGCCGAGGATGACGTCGAGGTCAGAGATCGGGTCACGGCCCGGCTCGAGCGTCGCGCAGTCGAGGACGTGCAGCAGGGCGCTGCAGCGCTCGACGTGGCGCAGGAACTCGAGCCCGAGGCCCTTGCCCTCGCTCGCGCCCTCGATGAGGCCCGGCACGTCGGGGATCGTGAAGCGCGAGTCGCCCGCCTGGACCACGCCGAGGTTGGGCGTGAGCGTCGTGAACGGGTAGTCGGCGATCTTGGGCTTGGCGGCCGAGAGGGCCGCGACGAGCGAGGACTTGCCCGCCGACGGGTAGCCGACGAGTGCGACATCCGCCATCGTCTTCAGCTCGAGCTCGACGTCGCCTTCCCAGCCGGGCGTGCCGAGCAGTGCGAAGCCCGGGGCCTTGCGCTTGACGCTCGCGAGTGAGGCGTTGCCCAGACCGCCGACCCCGCCCGCGGCCGCGACGAAGCGCATGCCCGGCTGGTCGAGGTCGATCAGCTGCTCGCCGTCGGGGGCCTTGACGACGGTGCCCACGGGGACCGGCAGCTCGAGGTCCTCACCGCGTGCGCCGTGGCGCATGTCGCCCATGCCGAAGCCGCCGTTGTCGCTCGCGCGATGCGGGCGACGGTGGTAGCCGAGCAGGGTCGTGACCTGCGGGTCGGCGACGAGCACGATGTCGCCGCCGTGGCCGCCGTTGCCGCCGTCGGGGCCCGCGAGCGGCTTGAACTTCTCGCGGCGCACGCTCACGCAGCCGTTGCCGCCGTGACCCGCGCGCAGGTGCAGCGTCACGTTGTCGACGAACGTCGCCATTCGAAGCTCCTTAGTAGCTGTCTAGCTATGACGAAGGGGCGGGCCGAAGCCCGCCCCTCCATTGAATCTCACCGATTCGGCTGTTTACGCCTCGGCCGCGACGATGTTGACGACCTTGCGGCGGCCCTTGACGCCGAACTCGACGGCGCCGGCCGACAGTGCGAACAGCGTGTCGTCGCCGCCACGGCCGACGTTCGCGCCGGGGTGGAAGTGGGTGCCGCGCTGGCGGACGATGATCTCGCCGGCGTTGACCTGCTCGCCGCCGAAGCGCTTCACGCCGAGGCGCTGCGCGTTCGAGTCGCGGCCGTTGCGAGTGGAGCTTGCGCCCTTCTTGTGTGCCATGTCTGTGCCTCTTCCGGGACTACTTGATGCCGGTGACCTTGACGCGCGTGAGCTCCTGGCGGTGGCCCTGGCGCTTACGGTAGCCGGTCTTGTTCTTGTACTTCTGGATGATGATCTTGGGGCCGCGGAGGTCACCGAGGACCTCGGCGGTCACCTTCACCTTGGCGAGGGCCTCGGCGTCGGAGGTGATCTTGTCGCCGTCGACGAGAAGCACCGGAGCGAGCTCCACGGTGCCGTTCTCGTCAGCCTTGATGCGGTCGAGGGTCACGATGGTGCCGACCTCGACCTTCTCCTGCCGACCACCGGCGCGCACAACTGCGAAAACCACTTCAGTACCTACTTCTCCGGGGAGCGAAGCCGCTCCGATGCTTGATTACTGGTTGACTCACCGGCCGCGACGGCGTGAACCGCCATCGGACGCGAAGTCCGTCGGGCTGGGAAAACCGGGGCAGAAGCGCGGGTAAGCCAGCGCACGCCAACACTCAAGGTTACTTGATGGTGGCACACGCGGTCAAACCGGCACCGGCTCCGCGAGGAGTGCTCCGGTACGCTCGACGCTCATGACCGTGTTGCTCGACCGCCCTGCGTGGCCGGCGCACGGCACGCTGTGGTCGCACCTCGTCAGCGATGCGTCTCTACAAGAATTGCACGCCTTCGCTGAGAAAGCGGGCTTGCCACGCCGCGCGTTCGATCTGGATCACTACGACGTGCCGGCAGCGCGCTACGACGAGCTCGTGGCCCTCGGCGCACAGCCGGTGGGATTCCGCGAGCTCGTCGAGCGTCTGCGCGACAGCGGATTACGCGTCCGCGGGGTCGACCGGCGCTGAGTCGGCCGTGAGCGCCGTGGTCGTCACGCGGCGGCTGCGGCGTCCCTTCGCCGGCGCGGGGGCCGGCGGCAGGGCGTCCAGCACGGAATCGAGCAGCTGAGCGGCCGCCTCGCGGTCGACGCGACGCGGCTCGTGCGCGGGCGTCTCGGGCAGCTCGATGACGGATGCCGCGGGCTGCTGCCCGGCGTCCTGCCCCGCTCCCCCGCCCCGGGCGCGACGCGAACGCGAGCGACGGCTGCTCGAACGCGTCGGCTGATCCTGTGCGGAGTCGTTCGACTCGGCAACGGGTTCGGCGGAGCCGGCCTCGCCGTCGACCACCGGGATCGGGCCGGTCGTGGGGTGTCCGAGAGTGCTCGCCGCGATGCGCGCCAGGCTGCTGCGCGCCTCATCGGTCAGCTGGTGCGTGCCCTCGTGCGCGTGCGCGCCGTTCCCGTTGCCCGACTGCTGCGCAGCGGTGCTGCCGGAGCCGCGCTCGCCGCGACCGCGGCGGCGCTCGCCGCGCTCGGGCTGCTGCGCACGGTGCTTCACGACCGGGTCGTGGTGCACGATGATGCCGCGGCCCGCGCAGACCTCGCACTGCTCGCTGAACGTCTCGAGAAGGCCGAGGCCGAGCTTCTTGCGGGTCATCTGCACCAGTCCGAGCGAGGTGACCTCGGCCACCTGGTGCTTCGTGCGGTCGCGGCTCAGGCACTCGACGAGGCGGCGCAGCACCAGGTCGCGGTTCGACTCGAGCACCATGTCGATGAAGTCGACGACGACGATGCCGCCGATGTCGCGCAGACGCAGCTGGCGGACGATCTCCTCCGCGGCCTCGAGGTTGTTCTTGGTCACGGTCTCTTCGAGGTTGCCGCCGGAGCCCACGAACTTGCCCGTGTTGACGTCGATGACCGTCATGGCCTCGGTGCGGTCGATGATGAGCGAACCGCCCGAGGGCAGCCAGACCTTGCGGTCGAGCGCCTTCTCGATCTGCTCCGTGATGCGGAACTCGTCGAAGGCGTCGTCGCGGTCGCCGGAGTAGGCCTCGACCCGGTCGAGGAGGTCGGGGGCGACCTGGCTCAGGTAGCGCTCGATCGTCGAGCGCGCGTCGTCGCCCTGGATGACCATCTTCTGGAAGTCCTCGTTGAAGACATCCCGCACGATCTTGATCAGGAGGTCGGGCTCGCTGTGCAGCAGGGCGGGCGCCTGGACCTTCTCGACGGCCTGGCGGATCTCGGCCCACTGGGCGGTGAGGCGCGTGACGTCCAGCGTCAGCTGTTCCTCGGTGGCCCCCTCGGCGGCCGTGCGCACGATGACGCCGACGTTGTCCGGCAGGACCTCCTTGAGGATCTTCTTGAGACGCGCGCGCTCGGTGTCGGGCAGCTTGCGGCTGATGCCGTTCATCGAGCCGTTCGGCACGTAGACGAGGTAGCGGCCCGGCAGCGAGACCTGGCTCGTGAGGCGGGCGCCCTTGTGGCCCACCGGGTCCTTCGTGACCTGGACGAGCACCTTGTCGCCCGGCTTGAGCGCGAGCTCGATGCGACGGGGCTGGTTCTTCTCGCCGGACTCGGCCTGCGCGGCCTCCCAGTCGACCTCACCCGAGTAGAGCACGGCGTTGCGGCCGCGGCCGATGTCGACGAACGCCGCCTCCATGCTGGGCAGCACGTTCTGCACCTTGCCGAGGTAGACGTTGCCGATGAGCGACGCCTCCTGGCTCTTGGCGACGTAGTGCTCGACGAGCACCTTGTCCTCGAGGACGCCGATCTGGATGCGACCGCCCTTCGAGCGGACGACCATGGCACGGTCGACGGCCTCGCGGCGGGCGAGGAACTCGGCCTCGGTGATCACCGCGCGGCGGCGACCGGCGTCGCGGCCGTCGCGGCGGCGCTGCTTCTTCGCCTCGAGGCGGGTCGAGCCCTTGACCTTCTGGGGCTCGGTGATGAGCTCGGGCTCGCGCTTCTGCGGCCGCTCGCGCGGCTGCTGCGGCGCCTGCTGCTCGTCGGAGGCCTGGCCTCCGCGGCGGCTGCGACGGCGACGGCCGCCCTGGCCGGGCTGCTCCGCCTCCTGCTCGTCCTCGTCGTCCACGAAGGCCTGCGGCAGCACCGGGGGCGCCTGGAACAGCAGGGTGGTCGTCGAGACCGGGCCGAACGCGGCCCCCTGGGTGCCGACGACGGGGATCGGGGTCGTGAGCGGCGCCGGCAGCGACGGGGCGAGCGGGTGGTCCAGGTCGGCCGCGACCGCTTCGTGGTCGACGTCGGCCGCTGGAGCGACCTCCGGCTCGACGTGCTGCTCAGCTTGCTCTGCGGCCTCGGGGGCCTGCTCGACCGCTGCCTGCTGCGGCTCGGCGACCGGCGCCTCAGGGGCGACCGGGGTCTGCTCGGGGGTCACTTCGCGAGCCGCCTGCTCCGGCGCGTCGGCTCGGCCGAACAACCCGCCGAAAAGGCCTCCGCGGCGCTTCTTGGAATCCTGCGAACCGACGTATTCATCTTTTTCCACCATCTCTGGTGCACTCCTCGTACCGGGCGGCGAGGCATCCCAGGGCCCGGGAACTCTCTCGTGGCGGCGTGTTCGCCGCCGAAATCCTTAGTCGACGGGCCGCCTAGACCCGCCTGCTCGCGTTCTCACAGGAACGCGAAAACCTTGCTGTTCGGCCATCTGTCCGCCTCGCGGGATGGCACTGCAGCCATTATCGCACGGCGTGTCCGAGCACTGAGGGAGGACGGGGTGCGCCGTGACATACTCGGCCTGTGTCCGACGCTCCCGACGCCCCTGACGCCACCGCCCGGCCCCGCCATCTCGCCCTGGCGATCCTGCTCATCGTGGGGGGTGCGCTCGGCATCCTCGCCTCGTTCGCCCTCACGCTCGACGACCTCGCCCTGCTCGCGAACCCGCACGCATCGCTCAGCTGCACCATCACGGCCTCGCTGCAGTGCGGGAAGAACATCGGCTCGTGGCAGGGGCACGTGTTCGGCTTCCCGAACCCGCTGCTCGGGCTTCTGACGTTTCCCGCGCCGGTGATCTTCGGCACGGCCCTGCTCGGGCGTGTCCGCTTCCCGAACTGGTTCTGGCTCGCGTTCAACGCCGGCCACTGGTTCGCGATCGTGTTCATCGGCTGGCTGTCGACCGAGAGCATCTTCGCCATCGGCACGCTGTGCCCCTGGTGCGCGCTCGTCTACGCCGTCGTGATCCCCATGTGGCTCGCCGTCACGCTGCACAACATGGCGAAGGGGCGCTACGGCGCCGCCCTCGTGCGGCTCGGCGAGCTGCTCAGCGGGTGGATCCCGCTCATCACGCTCGGCCTCTACCTGGTGATCGCGCTCGAGGCGCAGCTGCACCTGGGGCTGCTGCAGGAGCTGTTCTCGCGCGCCTGACCCCGCCCTACACGGGTTGCGGCGCGTCGACCCCGATGCGCTCGACGCCCGCGTAGACGTTCATCGACTCGCCGCGCAGGAAGCCGACGAGGGTCAGCCCCCTGTCGACCGCCAGCTCGACCGCGAGCGACGACGGGGCGGAGACCGCCGCGAGGATCGGGATGCCTGCCAGCACGGCCTTCTGCGCGAGCTCGAAGCTCACACGGCCCGAGACCATCAGCACGGTGCCGGTGAGCGGCAGGCGGCGGTTCAACGCCGCCCAGCCGACGACTTTGTCGACCGCATTGTGGCGGCCGACGTCCTCACGCAGCACCAGCAGCTCGCCGGTCGCCGCGTCGAAGAGGCCGGCGGCGTGCAGGCCGCCCGTCTTCTCGAACACGGCCTGGTGGGCGCGCAGCGTGTCGGGAAAGCCGGCGAGCAGCGCGGCGTCGAGGCGCGTGGCATCCGCCCGCAGATCGTGATGCGACGCGACCTCGACCGCCTCGATGGACGCCTTGCCGCACATGCCGCACGAGCTGCTCGTGTAGACGGCGCGGGCCATGTCGGGGGTCGGCGCGGGCATGCCAGGGGCGAGCGCGACGTCGAGCACGTTGAACGTGTTCTCGGTGCCCCCCGTGCCGGGGCCGCCGCAATGGATCGCCGAGCCGAAGTCCTCGCCGCGCGCGATCACGCCCTCCGAGACGAGGAAGCCGGCGGCGAGCTCGACGTCGTGGCCCGGCGTGCGCATCGTGATCGCGAGCGGCAGGCCGCCGACGCGGATCTCGAGCGGCTCCTCGACGGCGAGTGCGTCGGGGCGGCGACGCGGCTCCTGCCCGAGCGTGATGCGGGTGACCGGTCGGTGCGCGGTGATGCGGCCCATGAGGCGATGCTAGGCGCGTCCCGCGGCGTCGGCGCGATGCTCGAGCCGGACCACGATCGACTTCGACGTGGGCGTGCGGCTCGTGTCCGCGAACGAGTCGAGGGGCACGAGCACGTTCGTCTCGGGGTAGTAGGCGGCCGCGTTCCCGCGCGGCGTGCTGTAGGCCACGAGCCGGAAGGCCTCGGCACGGCGCTCGATTCCGTCGCGCCACTCGGAGACGAGGTCGACCACATCGCCCTCGGCGAAGCCGAGCTCGCGCAGGTCGTCGGCGTTCACGAGCACGACGCGACGGCCGGAGTAGATGCCGCGGTAGCGGTCGTCCTCGCCGTAGACCGTGGTGTTGTACTGGTCGTGCGAGCGCAGCGTCTGCAGCAGCAGGCGCCCCTGCGGGATGCGCGGGTATTCGAGCGGGTTGGCCGTGAAGCGGGCCTTGCCGGTCGCAGTCGCGAAGGTGCGCGCATCGCGGGGGCCGTTCGGCAGCACGAAGGTGCGGCCGCCCGCGATACGCGACTCGAAGCCCTCGAAGCCGGGAACGACGCGGGCGATGTGGGCGCGGATGCCGGCGTAGTCGGCCTCGAGCGCGGCCCAGTCCGCCCGCGGGGCGTTCGGCAGGGCATCCGCACCGCCGAACAGCTGCTCCGCGAGGCGCGCGAGGATCGCGACCTCGCTGGGCAGGTCCTCCGCGGGCGGTGCGAGCCGGCCGCGCGAGGCGTGCACGGCGCTCATCGAGTCCTCGACGGTCACGCGCTGCTCGCCCCCGGCGCGACGGTCGCGATCGGTGCGACCGAGCGTCGGCAGGATGAGCGCACGCCGCCCCGTGACGAGGTGCGAGCGGTTGAGCTTGGTCGAGACCTGCACCGTGAGCCCCACGCTGCGCAGCGCCGCCTCGGTGACGGCGGTGTCGGGCGTGGCGGACGCGAAGTTGCCGCCGACCGCCATGAAGACGTCCACCTCGCCGTCGCGCATCGCGCGGATCGCCCCGACGGTGTCGAAGCCGTGCGCACGCGGCGGCTCGAAGGCGAACTCGGCGCCGAGCGCGTCGAGGAAGGCATCCGACGGCTGTTCGTAGATGCCCATGGTGCGGTCGCCCTGCACGTTCGAGTGGCCGCGGACGGGGCAGACGCCCGCGCCCGGTTTGCCGACGTTGCCGCGCAGCAGCAGCGCGCTCACCACGTCGCGCAGCGTCGCGACCGCGTGCTTGTGCTGCGTGAGCCCCATCGCCCAGCAGACGATCGTCGCGTTCGATGCCCGTACTTCGTCGCCGACGGCCCGCAGCTCGGCCTCGGCCACCCCCGTCGCCTCGACGAGCTCGGCCCATGTGACGGTCTCGAGCTGGCGGGTGTACTCCGAGAAGCCGCTCGTGTGCGCCTCGATGAACTCGAGGTCGAGCACTCCCCCGTCGCGGGCTTCGGCCTCGAGCAGATGCTTGCCGAGCGCCTGGAAGAGCGCCTGGTCGCCGCCGAGGCGGATCTGCACGAAGCGGTCGGCCAGCTTGGTGCCGCCGAGCAGCACGCCGCGCGGCGTCTGCGGGTTCTCGAAGCGCATGAGCCCGGCCTCGGGCAGCGGGTTCACCGCGATGATGCGGGCGCCGTTCTGCTTCGCCTTCTCGAGGGCGGAGAGCATGCGCGGGTGGTTGGTACCCGGGTTCTGCCCCGCGACGATGAGCAGTTCGGCGGTGTGGATGTCGTCGAGCGACACGGTGCCCTTGCCGACGCCGAGGGTCTCGGTCAACGCCGAGCCGCTCGACTCATGGCACATGTTCGAGCAGTCGGGCAGGTTGTTGGTGCCGAGGCCGCGCACCAGGAGCTGGTAGAGGAACGCCGCCTCGTTGGAGGTGCGGCCCGAGGTGTAGAAGACGGCTCGGTTGGGCTCGGGGAGCCGCCGCAGCGCCTCCGCCACCTCGCGCAACGCATCCGGCCAGGACAGCTGCCGGTAGTGCGTCGCGCCCTCGTCGAGGATCATCGGCTGGGTCAGCCGGCCCTGCTGGCCGAGCCAGAAGTCGTCGTGCTCGGCGAGCTCGGCGACCGAGTAGCGGGCGAAGAACGCCGGCCCGACCCGGCGCAGCGTCGCCTCCTCGGCGACCGCCTTCGCGCCGTTCTCGCAGAACTCGGCCACATGGCGCTTGTCACCCTCAGGCCACGCGCAGCCGGGGCAGTCGAAGCCGTCCTTCTGGTTGACCCGCAGCAGCGTCTGCGCGCTGCGCACGACGCCCATCTGCTCGAGCGAGATCTGCAGCGCGTGCGTGACCGCGGGCGCGCCGACCGCGACCTGCTTGCGCTCGCCCGTGTGCAGGCGGCTCTCATCGATGTCCGACGGCGGTGTCTTGGGCATGCTCCGATGCTAGGCCGCGGAACGCGATGATGCGGATGCCCCGGCCGGGGCATCCGCATCGCACCAGTCCTTCTGGCCTAGGTGTGATGTTCAGGCAGGTTGTTGAGTCTGCTGATGGGTGCTGCGCCGATTGCGGTGTGGAACCTGTGGTGATTGTAGAAGTGCAGCCAGCCGGGGAGCGCCTCGCGGCGTTCG
>WQZN01000016.1 GCA_009780695.1 Microbacteriaceae bacterium | reverse complement strand
GCCAAGAAGCTGCACCAGGCCGACCCGAGCAAGTGGCTCATCGACGACCAGGGCGACCCCGGCGTCGCCACCAGCCTGATGTGGCAGGCGGGCGGCCACCCGTTCCAGGTCAACGGCACCAAGGTGACCATCAACCTGCAGGACCCGGGCGCCCAGAAGTACGCGCAGCTGTACAACCAGCTGATCGCCGACGGCTCGCTCGGCCAGGTCGCCGGCTGGTCCGACGAGTGGTACAAGGACCTCGGCAACGGCACCATCGACTCGCTCCTCGCGGGCGGCTGGATGCCGGGCGTGCTCGCCGCGAGCGCTCCCGCCGGCGCCGGCCAGTGGGCCGTCGCCCCGATGCCGACGTGGGACGGCAAGCCCGCCAACGCCGAGAACGGCGGCTCGACCGAGGTCGTGCCGAAGCTCGCCCCGAACCCCGTGCTCGGCGCCGCGTTCCTGCGCTGGCTGAACTCCGACCCGACCAGCATCAAGATCTTCATCAAGGACGGCGGCTTCCCGTCGACCGTCGCCGACCTCAACGACCCGTCGTTCATCAACCAGACGGTGCCGTACTTCGGAACGCAGAAGATCTACCAGGTGATCGTCCCGCAGGCCAAGAACGACGTCCCCGGCTGGTCGTACCTGCCGTGGCAGGCCTACGCGAACGGCATCTTCAGCGACAGCGTCGACAAGGCGATCGCGAACAAGACCGACATCAACGCGGCTCTGAAGCAGTGGCAGGCGGCGAACATCGCCTACGGCAAGCAGCAGGGCTTCACGGTCAGCGCCGGCTGACGCCGACCCGCAACTGAACACGACCGGGGCGCTGCCGTACTGCACGGCGGCGCCCCGGCATCCGTCATCGACCCGCACACCGACACGCCTTCGAAGGGAACACCCGTGACCTCGCTCTTCCCCTCCTTCCGCTACGGCGGCGACTACAACCCCGACCAGTGGGACCCGTCCATCTGGGACGACGACGTGCGCCTCATGCAGGGCGCGTCGGTGACGACCGCGACCGTCGGCGTGTTCTCGTGGGCGCGGCTCGAGCCGCAGCCGGGCCAGTACGACTTCGCATGGCTCGAGACGGTGCTCGACAAGCTGCACGCGGGCGGCGTGCGCGTCATCCTCGCGACCGCGACCGCGTCGCCGCCGGCCTGGATGGCGAAGCTGCACCCCGAGACGCTGCCCGTCGACGAGCACGGCACCCGCCTCGGCTTCGGCTCGCGCCAGCAGTACAGCCCGAGCTCGGCGACCTATCTCGAGTACGCGCTGAAGCTCGTGCGCGAGCTCGCGACGCGCTTCGGGAAGCACCCCGCGCTCGAGGCCTGGCACACGAACAACGAGTACGGATGCCACATCTCCGCCTCCTACGACGACGAGTCGGTCGAGGCGTTCCGGGCGTGGCTCGAGAAGCGCTACGGCGCGGTCGACGAGCTCAACCGCGCGTGGGGCACGGGCTTCTGGTCGCAGCGCTACTTCTCCTTCGACGAGGTCGACGCCCCGCGCCAGGCGCCGTCGTTCCGCAACCCGACGCAGCTGCTCGACTGGCGGCGCTTCTCGTCGGACGCGATGCTCGCGCTGCACCGCGCGGAGCGGGCGATCCTCGACGAGATCACGCCGGGCGTTCCCGTCACCACGAACTTCATGGGCTTCTTCGCGAACGCCGACTACTGGACGTGGGCGCCCTACATGGACATCATCAGCGACGACGAGTACCCGGACCCGGCCGACCCCGTCTCGCACATCCACGCCGCGGCGACCCGCGACCTGATGCGCTCGCTCGGCGGCGGCAAGCCGTGGCTGCTCATGGAGCAGTCGCCGAGCGCCGTGAACTGGCGCGACCGCAACGCCGCGAAGGCGCCGGGCCAGCACCGCGCCCACAGCTTCCAGTCGGTCGCGCGCGGCGCCGACGGCATCCTGCACTTCCAGTGGCGCCAATCGGCGAGCGGTGCCGAGAAGTTCCACGCGGCGATGGTGCCGCACGGCGGCGAGAACACCCGCGTGCACCGCGAGGTGCAGGCGCTCGGGCGCGAGTTCGCCGAGCTGAGCGCGGGCAACGTGCTGGGGGCCGCGGTGCCGGCATCCGTCGCCATCGTCTTCGACTGGGAGTCGTGGTGGGCGCTCGGCCAGGAGGCGACGCCGACGCGCGTGGACTATGAGCAGACCGTGCTCGAGTGGTACGCGGCGCTGCTGCGCCGCGGCGTCACGATCGACTTCGCGCCCGCCGGCGCCGACCTGTCGGCCTACCGCGCCGTCATCGTGCCCGCCCAGCAGGTCATGTCGACGGGCGAGGCCGACGCGCTCGCCGCCTATGCCGAGAACGGCGGATGTCTCGTCGTCGGCTACCAGTCGGCAGTGCTCGACCGCGACCTGCACGTGCACCTGGGCGGTTACCTCGGCGGCGCGGGCAGCGCGCTGCAGGCCGCCCTCGGCGTCGCGATCGAAGAGTTCGCGCCGCTGCAGGCCGAGGTCACGACGTGGCTCTCGGGCGCCCTCGCCGGCTCGGCGGGCGTGTGGCAGGAGCACGTCGTCGTGGCGGATGCCCAGACCGTGGCGACCTTCGACGACGGTCACGCCGCGGGCGGCGCGGCCGTGACCCGGCGCGCCACGGCCGCGGGCGGCGCCGCCTGGTACGTCGCCACCCAGCCCGACGAGACGCTGTTCGACGCCCTCATCCGCCGCGTGCTGCGCGACGCGGGCGTCGCGGCGGCCTTCGCCCACCCCGAGCCCGGCGTCGAGACGGCCGTGCGCGGCGGCACGCGTTTCGTCATCAACCACACGGGCGAGCCGCGCTCGGTCGTCGCCGCGGGCCGCGACGTCGAGCTCGAGCCCTTCGGCGTCGCGATGTTCCCTGCGGAGGGCGCCGAGTGAGCTCGCTGCTGCACCTCGCCGCCGGGCGCGTGAGCGTCGTCATCGACGCGACGCCCGGCGGCCTCGGCGAGGTGCTGCACTGGGGCCCGGCGCTCGAGGCCGCCGATCTCGAGGCGCTCGCACTGACGGCGGCGCCCGCCGTGGCGCCCAGCTCGTACGACCGGCCGCGCCGGCTCGGGCTGCTGCCCGTCGGCGAGCACGGCTGGGCGGGCACCCCGGGCTTCGAGGCCCGGCGCGGGGAGCGCGGCGAGCGGCGGGCCGAGGCGCTCGCGCTCGCCCAGGCCGTGGCCGCCGACTCCGGCGCGGAGGCGCGCCTCGTCTTCGCGAACCCCAGCGCCGACATCCGTGTCACCGTCGATCTCGCCCTCGCCGAGGGCGGCGTCCTGCGGGCGTGCGCGTCGGCCCGCAACGACGGCGGCGACCCGCTCGCGATCGACGCCCTGCGGGTGCTGCTGCCCGTCCCGCAGCGTGCGCGCGAGCTGCTCGACTTCACGGGCAGCTGGACGAGCGAGCGGATGCCGCAGCGCCGCCCCCTGACCGACGGCACGCACCTGCGCGCCGCCCGTCGCGGCCGGCCCGGGCACGACTCCCCGCTGCTGACCGTGCTCGGCACGCCGGGCTTCGGCAACGGCGCGGGCGAGCTGTGGTCGGCGCACGTCGGCTGGAGCGGCGACACCGAGTACCTCGCCGAGCGCCTGCAGGAGGGCGCCGGCTCGGCCGCGGCCGTGATCGGCGGCGGCGCGCACCTCGCCCCGGGCGAGATCGTGCTCGCCCCCGGTGAGGTCTACGATGCCCCGGCGGTCTACTTCGCCCACACGGGCGACGGTCTCGACGGCATCGCCGCCGCGCATCACGCGTGGCTGCGCGCCCGCCCGCACCACCCGTCCACCCCGCGCCCGCTGACCCTGAACAGCTGGGAGGCGATGTACTTCGACCTCACCCCCGATCGCCTGATCGAGTTCGCCGAGGCGGCCGCCGCGCTCGGCGTCGAGCGCGTCGTCATCGACGACGGCTGGTTCGGCGGGCGGCGCGACGATCGCAGGGGCCTCGGCGACTGGCAGGTGTCGGATGCCGTCTGGCACGGCCGCTTCGTCGAGGTGGCCGACCGCGTGCACGCCCTCGGCCTGCAGCTCGGCATCTGGTTCGAGCCCGAGATGGTGAACCTCGACTCCGACCTGGCCCGCGCGCACCCCGAGTGGATCCTCGGCCGCCTCGGCGCCGAGGACGAGTGGCGGCACCAGCTGACGCTCGACCTGTCCAACCCCGAGGTCGTCGACTACCTGCTCGAGTCGATCGACACGGTCGTCACGGCGGCCGGTATCGACTACATCAAGTGGGACATGAACCGCGAGGTCTCGGTCACGGTCGACCAGGCTGCGCGGCCGACGGGCACGGCCCAGGTGCGCGCCCTGTACGGGCTGCTCGCGGAGCTGCGCCGCCGGCACCCCGCCCTCGAGATCGAGTCGTGCGCGAGCGGTGGAGCCCGCGTCGACCTCGGCATGCTCGAGCACACCCAGCGGGTCTGGGCCTCCGACAGCAACGACCCGGTCGACCGGGCGCCGATCCAGCGGGGCACGTCGCTGCTGCTGGCGCCCGAGCTCATCGGCGCGCACGTCGGCCCCGAGTACTCGCACACGACGGACCGTGCGACCGCTCTGTCCTACCGCCTCGCGACGGCGCTGTTCGGCCATGCGGGCATCGAATGGGATGTGACGAAGCTGGCGGATGCCGAGCTCGACGCCCTGCGCGAGTGGGGCGGCCTGTACCGCCGGCTGCGCCCGCTGCTGCACGGCGGCCGCACGGTGGCCGCCGACGAGCTCGACGAGGGCGAGCTGCTGCACGGCGTCGTGAGCCACGCGCGCGACCACGCCGTGCTCATGTGGGGTCGCACGACGGCGGCGCGGCGCGGCTCGACCCCGCGCACGCGCGTCCCCGGCCTCGACCCCGCGCGCCGCTACGCGATCAGCCTGCCCGCGCCCGCGTGGGCGGTCGGCACGCACGACGTGACCTGGCCCGGGTGGTGGGCGCCGCTCGTCGCGGGCGAGACTGTGGAGCTGCCCGGCCGCGTGCTGGCCGAGGCGGGTGTGCCGCTGCCGCGGCTCAACGCGCAGCAGGCGGTCTTGATCGAGCTCCGAGCCGTCTGAGCGGATTCCGCACCCCGTCGCTCGGTAACCTGAACCCCGCTCCACCCGTCGAAAGGACTCAGCAATGTCGTGGCTCGTGACCGGAGGCGCCGGATACATCGGCTCGCACGTCGTGCGGGCGCTTGAGGAGGCCGGGCTCGGGGTTGTCGTGATCGACGACCTCTCGAGCGGGCACCGCGAGTTCGTGGCGGCCGGGGTGCCGTTCGTCCGGGCATCCGTGCTCGACGCCGCCGCCCTCGACGCGCTGTTCGCGGCGCACCGGGTCGACGGTGTCATCCACCTCGCGGGATACAAGTACGCGGGGGAGTCGGTGAAGCGGCCGTTGCACACCTACGAGCAGAACGTCACCGGCACGGGCGCCCTGCTGGCGGCGATGGCGCGTGCTGGGGTCGAGCGCATCGTGTTCTCGTCGTCGGCGGGCGTCTACGGCACGCCGCCGGGGGAGCGGGTCACCGAGGCGACGCCGACCGTGCCCGAGTCGCCGTACGGCGAGTCGAAGCTGATCGGCGAGTGGATGCTGCGCGACCAGGGCCGGGCGACGGGGCTCGTGCACACGTCGCTGCGCTACTTCAACGTCGTCGGCTCGGGCTCGCGCGAGCTGCGCGACACGAGCCCGTTCAACCTGTTCCCGCTGGTGTTCCGCGCGCTCGACGAGGGGCGCGCCCCGAAGATCTTCGGCGACGACTACCCGACCCCCGACGGCACGGCGGTGCGCGACTACGTGCACGTCGCGGACCTCGCCCGCTCGCACGTCGCGGCGGCGCGGCGCATGCTCGCGGGGGAGCCGATCGAGCCCGTGTACAACCTCGGCAGCGGCGACGGGTCGTCCGTGCGCCAGATCATGGACGCGATGGTGCGGGGCACGGGCGTCGACTTCGAGCCCGAGGTGGCGCCGCGCCGTGCGGGCGACCCGGCGCGCATCGCGGCCGACGGTGCGCTCGCCGCGCGCGACCTCGACTGGGCGATGACCTACACGCTCGACGAGATGGTGTCGAGCGCCTGGGAGGCGTGGACGAACGCACACTGACCGCGGCGCGCCCGGCGCCCACCGCGATTTGAATTGAGGTTAGGCATGCCTTACTTTAACTAATTGTGGTGATGTGGATTGATGCCCTGCCGAACCTGCTGATCGGGCTTCGCGAGGGGCTCGAGGCGGGGCTCGTGGTGAGCATCCTGCTCGCGGCCGTCCGCAAGCTCGGTGCGGGCGAGCGCACCTGGCCGGTCTGGCTCGGCGTGCTGGGCGCGGTGAGCCTCGCCGGCAGCTTCGCCGCGGTGCTCACGTTCTCGTCGGGCGCCCTCGGTTCGCAGGCGCAGCAGGCCGTCGGCGGCATCCTGTCCGTCATCGCGGTCGTGCTCGTGACGCTCATGATCTTCTGGATGCGGCGCACCGCCCGATCGCTCTCGAGCGAGATCAGGCGCGACGTCGGGGCCGCCGCCGGGCTCGGCGCCGGGGCGCTGGCCGTCACGGCGTTCACGGCGATCGCGCGCGAGGGCCTCGAGTCGACGCTGTTCATCTGGACCTCGATCCAGGCCTCGGGCAGCACGGTCGCGCCCGTCGTCGGCGCCTTCGTCGGCATCGCCCTCGCGGTGCTGCTGTGCTGGCTGATGTTCCGCGGTGCGGTGCGGATGAACCTCGGGGTGTTCTTCAGCAGGACCGCGATCGCGCTCATCGTGATCGCCGCCGGCATCCTCGCCTACGGGCTGGGGGACCTGCAGGACGCCGGACTGCTGCCGGGCGGCCAGTGGGTCGCCTTCGACCTCTCGGGCCACGCGTGGACGGGCTCGTGGTGGGCCACGCTGATCCAGGGCCTCACCCAGCTGCGCCCGCGGATGTCCGTGCTGCAGGTCGTCGCCTGGGTGGTCTACCTCGCCTTGGTGCTCGGCCGTTTCCTGCGGGAAGGCGCGCGCGAGCGTGCCGCGTCGTCGGCCGCAGCCGCCGGCAGGGCCGCCGGGGACGTCTCGGCTCCCGCTGCTCAGACTGCCCCGGCCCCGCGCCCCGCACACCCCGCGGCGTGGCTGCGCTGGGTCGAGAAGCGGGTCTGGCTCGTGGCAGCGGGCCTCGTCGCGCTGCCCGCCCTGATCGCGGCCGCGGTCATCGTCGCGCTGCCCGCACAGGCATCCGGCTCCACCGCGGTGCACGTCACGGCGACGGCGTGCGGCACCGGCTGGTCCTCCGGCACGACCGGGCGGCAGACCTTCGCCGTGAGCAACGAGGCCCCCAGCGCCGTGGAGATCACGCTGCGCACCGCCTCCGGCGCGGTCGTCGGCGAGATTGAGACCCTCGGCCCGGGCACGACCTCGCCGCTGACCACGACCCTGGCCTCCGGCTCCTACGCCTTCCACTGCCTGTTCGCCGGACAGCCCGCCCTCGACGGTGCGGCGGTGCAGGTCAGCGGCGCCGCCGTCCACGACGCGACGGCCGCGGTCGCCCCGGCCTCGATCGCCGACCTCGCCGAGCCGAACAACGAGTACCAGTGGTACGCCTACGGGAAGCTCGGCACGCTGCAGACCCAGCTGAAGACGCTGCGCGCGGCCGCCGCCGCGGGGGACGCCGCGACGGCCCGACGCGACTGGCTGGCCGCCATGCTCACCTGGGAGCAGGTCGGCGCCTCGTACAACTCCTTCGGCGCCCTCGGCCAGGCCGTCGACGGGCTGCCCACCCAGTTCGAGGGCGGCGCCCAGGACCCCGGGTTCACCGGGCTGCACAGGGTCGAGCACGACCTGTGGCACGGCGCATCGCGGCAGACCCTCGTGAAGGACATCGACGTCACCGTCTCCGCCGTCGCGAAGGTGCGCGCGAGCCTCGGCTCCCTCGACCTCGCCGGCGACCCGACGAACCTGCCCCTGCGCGCCCACGAGATCCTCGAGGACGCCCTGCGCGACCACCTGATGGGCACCGACGACGGCGGCTCCGGCGCCTCCTTCGCGCTGACGGATGCCGACGTGCAGGTCACGCGCGTCGTGCTCGGCGAGCTCGCGCCCGTGCTCACCCCGCGCTCGCCGCAGCTCGTCGCCACTGCGAACGCCCAGCTCGACACGCTGCAGGGCGCACTCCAGGCCCTTCGCCGGCCGGACGGCACCTGGGTGCCGCTCGGCGCGGCCACGCTCGCCCAGCGGCAGGCGGTCGACTCCGCGATCGGCGCCGCGCTCGAGACCCTGTCGGCCGTGCCGACGCTGCTCGAGCTGCCGCCGTCGCTGCGGTAGCAGCCGCCCGCCCCGATCTTCCGAACCCGTCGAACAGAAAGCCCTCCAGATGGACGTCAACCGCCGCAGCTTCCTCCGTGGCGCCGCCGCCGGCGCAGCCGGGACCGTGCTCACCGGCGGCATCCTCGCCGCCGGTGCCGTCGTCGATGCGAGCACGGCGAGCGCGGACTCCACGCTCCCGTCCTCCTACCCGTTCCACGGGCCGCATCAGGCCGGCATCCTCACCCCGGGGCCGTCCGACAAGCAGTCGACGACCGCCTACGTCGCGTTCGACGTCACGGGCACCGACCGCGCCGCGCTCGCGGCGCTGTTCCGCACGCTCACCGAGCGCGCCCGGTTCCTCACCTCGGGCGGCACGCCGCCGGACCTCGGGGTCGGTCAGCCGCCGTCGGACAGCGACGTGCTCGGCCCCGTGGTGCCCGCCGACGGCCTGACCGTCACGCTGTCCGTCGGCTCGACGCTGTTCGACAAGCGGTTCGGCCTGGCATCCCGCGCGCCGAAACTGCTCGGCCCCATGCGCGTGTTCCCCAATGACGCGCTCGAGGATGCCTGGCTCGGCGGCGACCTGCTGCTGCAGTTCTGCGCCCACAACCCGGACACGGTCCACCACGCCATCCGCGACATCGCGAAGCACACCCGCGGCCAGATGCAGCTGCGCTGGAAGATCGACGGCTACGCCTCGCCGCCGCGCCCCTCGGGCACGGGCCGCAACCTGCTCGGCTTCAAGGACGGCACCGCGAACCCCACCGGCCGCACGGCCGAGTCGCTGATCTGGGTGGATGCCGCGCAGGGCGAGCCGAGCTGGGCGGTGGGCGGGTCCTACGCCGTGGTGCGCCTGATCCGGATGCTCGTCGAGTTCTGGGACCGCGTCTCGATCAACGAGCAGGAGCGCATGTTCGGCCGCCGCCGCGACTCCGGCGCCCCGCTCGACGGGAACGCCGAGTTCGATGTGCCCGACTACAAGGCCGACCCGCAGGGCACCGTCATCCCGCTCGACTCGCACATGCGCCTCGCCAACCCGCGCACGACGCAGACGGCCGACCAGCGCATGATCCGCCGCTCGTACAACTACGACCTCGGCGTCGACCTGAACGGCAACATGCAGTCGGGCCACGTCTTCACCTGCTACCAGCAGGACCTGAAGCGCCAGTTCGAGACCGTGCAGGAACGCCTCGTCGACGAGCCGCTCACGGATTACGTGCAGCCGTTCGGCGGGGGCTACTTCTTCACGCTCCCCGGCGTGCGGAACGCGTCGGACTGGTACGGGTCGGCGCTGCTCGCGTAGCGCGACGGCGCTCGGAGGCGCGGCGCTCGACCCGAGGCGGCGAGCCGTCCTAGGCTGGCCCTCGTGCGTGCTCCCACCGGTGAACAGTACGAAATCCGCCGCTCGACGCCCCTGGGCGACGCCCGGGCGGTGATCACCCAGCTCGCGGCCGGCATCCGCGAGTTCCAGATCCACGGCGTCGACCTCGTCGAGCCGTTCCCCGTCTCGATGTCGCCGCAGGCGGCGTGCGGCATCGTCCTCTCGCCGTGGCCGAACCGCGTGCGCGACGGCAAGTGGACCTGGCGCGACGAGACCGGGGCCGCGCAGGACCTGCAGCTGCCGATCACCGAGCCCGTGCTGCACAACGCGAGCCACGGGCTGCTGCGCTTCACGGGCTACGAGCTCGCCGACAAGGGCGCCGACTTCGTCGAGCTCGCCGTCACGATCTACCCGCAGAGCGGCTACCCCTTCCTCGTCGACACGCGTGTGCGCTACGAGCTCACCGACGACGGCCTCACCGTGACGCACACCTTCGCGAACGGCGGCCAGGCCGAGGCGCCCGTCGCCGTCGGCCAGCACCCCTATTTCCGCATCGGCGAGAACGACACGAACGACCTGCTCGTGCGGGTCAACGCGCCGACGCGCTTCGTGCTCGACGAGCAGCTCATCCCGGTCGGCACCGTGCCGGTCGAGGGCACCGAGTTCGACCTGCGGTCGCCGAAGCGCGTGGGCGACGTCGAGCTCAACGAGGGCTATGCGGATGCCGGCCCCGGCGAGCTGGCATCCCTCACCGCCCCCGACGGCTCGTCGCTGACGCTCTGGGGCGACGACCCGTACCGCTTCGTGCAGGCGTACACGCACCGCGCGTGGACCACGCTGCCCGAGGGCGGCGTCGCGATCGCGCTCGAGCCGATGACGGCGCCGACGGATGCCTTCAACTCGCGCACCGGGGTGAAGCGCCTGGCTCCGGGCGAGACGTGGAGCGTCTCGTGGGGCGTCCGCTACGCCCCCGCCGGGGCATAGCCTCATCGCGCTCTTGACTTCTTTCCGCACGCGCGGATACTTAAGCACATGCTTAACCAATCGGAGGCGCTCGACCGGGCGTTCCAGGCGCTCGCGGACCCGACCCGCCGGGCCATGGTCGAGCGGCTCTCGCGGGGCCCGGCATCCGTCAGCGACCTCGCCGCGCCGCTCGCGATGACCATGGCGGCCGTCCTGCAGCACCTGCGCGTGCTCGAGGCGAGCGGCCTCGTCACCTCGGCGAAGCAGGGGCGCGTGCGCACCTGCGCCGTCGACCCCGAGGCGTTCGGCGCGGTCCAGTCGTGGATCGACGAACGTCGCCGCGAGTGGGATCGTCGCCTCGACGCCCTCACCCGGCACCTCGTCGACCACCCCGAGCTGCCCGCGCGACCCGCGCAGCCTGCATCGAAGAAGGAAGAGAAATGACCACCACCCACGGCTCGTTCACCGTCGAGCGCCTGTTGCCGGCATCCCCGGCCCGCGTCTTCGCCTGCTTCGCCGACGACGGCGAGAAGCGCGCCTGGTTCCAGGGCCCTCCCGGTTTCGTCGAGAAGGCGCCGCGCAGCTTCGACTTCCGGGTCGGCGGCGAGGAGTTCAACTCCGTCGGCCCCGCCGACGGCGACGCGCACGTCTTCCGCGCCCGCTACTACGACATCGTCGACGACGAGCGGATCGTCTACGCCTACGAGATGTATGCGGGGGATGCCCGTTCCTCGGTCTCCCTCGCGACGATCGAGCTCGCGCCCGAGGGGCGGGGCACGCGTCTCACGATCACCGAGTCGGGCGTCTTCTTCGGCGACCCGGCCGAGGCCGGGTGGCGTCAGGACGGCACCGAGCAGCTCGCGGACGCGATCGTGGCGCACCTCGCCACGGCGGCGGAATAGGGGCGCACGATGTCGATCGAACACGGCGGGTTCACCCTGAACCGCACGCTGCCGGCGTCGCCCGCGCGGGTGTTCGCGGCCTTCGCGAGCGCCGACGAGAAGCAGGCCTGGTTCGGCTTCGAGGGCGAGCGGCTCGATGAGCAGTCCTTCGACTTCCGCGTCGGCGGGGCCGAGCACAAGCTCGGGCGCATGCCCGACGGCGCTCCCTACCGCTTCGATGCGGTCTACTACGACCTCGTCGACGACGAGCGCATCGTCTACACCTACGACATGGACGTCGACGGGCGGCACATCTCGGTCTCGCTCGCGACGATCGAGCTGAAGGCGACGGATGCCGGAACCGAGCTCACCTGGACGGAGTCCGGCGCCTTCCTCGACGGCTTCGACGAGCCGCAATGGCGGGTCGAGGGCACGAACGCACTGCTCGACAACCTGGTCGCCAGGCTCTCAGCGGCGCGCGCCTGAGCCGTGCCGTGCCGTGGCGTGGCGTGGCGGGCTAGTCCAGCGAGTCCGTGCGCCACAGGCGCGCACAGGCACCCAGCTCGTCGCCGGTCTGCACGAACCGCGACGCCCGGCGGGTGAGCTCGGTGGCGCGGTCGGGCTCGGACGGGTCGACGTCATCGGCGACGCTCGCGCAGCCGGCGGCCTCGACCCGGCAGAACGCGGCGGCCCGCTCCAGGGCATCCGCGAAATCGCCCTCGAAGGCGCCGCGCAGGATCTGATCGGCCAGCTCGATGATCTCGGCGGGGCCCGTCGGCAGCTGGGCGCCGGCGATGATCGGGTCGATCGTCGTCGTGACGTCGACGCCGCGCTGGAACAGGAAGCTCGTCTCGGCCGGGTTCTGCCGGATCAGCACGCGCACGAGGTAGATGCGCCACAGCGCGCCAGGCAGGGTCGTGGCCGGGGCGGATGCCCAGAGCTCGGCGATCGCGTCGATGCCGTGCTCGTCGGTGTAGGTCACGAGCCGCGCGACGACCTCCGGGTCGCGGTCGCCGCGCACCCGCGAGAGCAGCGTGTGCGCCGTCTCGTGCGCCAGGCGCAGCGCCTCGGCCGGGTCCTTCCCGCCTGGGAAGAGCTCGAACACGCGGCTCGGGAACTTCACGGGGCGGTGGAAGTCGTCGGTCATCCGGTTCTGTCTCCTGTGCTGTATCGAGGGGGTGCTTGTCAAGGGGGTGTTGCTGCGCGCCGCCCCCGGGAACCGTAGGGGCATGAACATTTTGCTGATCATCGTCGCCGTCGTGGCGATCATCCTGCTGCTGACCGGCGGGTTCGTTCAGGCCGTCAACTGGCTGCTCTGGGTCGGTATCGTGCTTGCACTGTTCGCCATCATCGTCTGGCTGGTCCGCGCCATCGGCGGCCGCAACCGCATCTGACCTACGGAATCCTCCGCCCGGTGCCCGAGAGGGCGCCGGGCGTTTCCGTGCCTGTCGCACGATAGCCTGGTGCCACGCCCCTGTAGCTCAGTTGGTAGAGCTGTGGACTTTTAATCCATTGGTCGCCGGTTCGAGCCCGGCCGGGGGCACCGAAGCATGAAACGGATGCCACTTCCTGCGGCATCTGGGGCAGCGAAGCAGCAGAAACCGGCGACGACTTCCCGTCATCCCCGCAGGATCGACTCCATCTTCTTCCCGCGCGCGACCTCGTCGACGAGCTTGTCCATGTAGCGGATCTTCTGCACCAGCGGGTCCTCGATCTCCTCCACGCGCACCCCGCAGATCACGCCCGTGATGAGCGTCGCGTTCGGGTTCAGCTCGGGCGCCTGCGCGAAGAAGGCCTCGAGGTCGACACCTGATTCGATCGCCGCTGCGAGCCCCGCCCGGTCATACCCCGTGAGCCACCCGATCACTCGGTCGAGCTCGGCCGTGGTCCGCCCCTTCCGCTCGACCTTCGTGACGTAGAGCGGGTAGATGCTCGCGAAGGGGTACCGGAACAGGCGCTCCTCGCCAGTTGTGCGTGCCATGGTTCAGATCATCCTCGCATCGACCGCGCCGAGGTACCGCGTGAGCGCCGCCCTCGCCGCTGCGCGGCGCTGAGCCGCGCCCGAGGCCGGAGACGGAAGAACCGGGCCGCAGAACGCCTCTCGGCGGAAGGCCGCTCGTAGCGGCGAAAATTGGAGCCCGGGGTTACTGCGGCCCGGCACATCGATTCTAACGGAGAGCGCCCCCGCGGAAATTCCGCGGGGGCGCTCTCCGGTCGTCGCTTTATCCGAAGCGGCCCGAGACGTAGTCCTCGGTGGCCTTCACCTTCGGGGTCGAGAAGATGATGTTGGTGTCGTCGTACTCGATGAGGTGGCCCGGCTTGCCGGTGCCCGCGATGTTGAAGAACGCCGTCTTGTCGCTGACGCGGGTCGCCTGCTGCATGTTGTGGGTCACGATCACGATCGTGTACTCGTTCTTGAGCTCCTCGATGAGGTCCTCGATGGCGAGCGTCGAGATCGGGTCGAGCGCCGAGCAGGGCTCGTCCATGAGCAGCACATCGGGCTTGACCGCGATGGCGCGGGCGATGCACAGACGCTGCTGCTGACCGCCGGACAGGCCCGAGCCCGGCAGGTTGAGACGGTCCTTGACCTCGTTCCAGAGGTTAGCCCCGCGCAGGGACTGCTCGACGAGGTCGTCGGCTTCGGTCTTCGACATGCGCTTGTTGTTGAGGCGCACGCCGGCGAGCACGTTCTCGCGGATCGACATCGTGGGGAACGGGTTCGGGCGCTGGAAGACCATGCCGACCTGGCGGCGGACGAGCACCGGGTCGACGCCCGGGCCGTACAGGTCGTTGCCGTCGATCAGCACCTCGCCCTTGACGTGAGCGCCGGGGATGACCTCGTGCATGCGGTTCAGCGTGCGCAGGAAGGTCGACTTGCCGCAGCCCGACGGACCGATGAACGCGGTCACGGTGCGCGGCTCGATGTTGATCGAGACGCCCTCCACGGCCAGGAACTTGTCGTAGTAGACGTTGAGGTCGTTGACCTCGATGCGCTTGGACACAGGAATCCGTTTCGTTTCTCGGGTGGCTACCGCAGGCCCTTGGGGGCGAACAGTCGGGCGACGAGGCGGGCGATGAGGTTCAGGATGACGACGAGGATGACGAGCAGCAGAGCCGCGCCCCACGCCGAGTCGTACGAGCCCTGGATGTCCGTGCTCGGGAACTTGTACCCGGTGTAGGCCATGACGGGCAGCGTCGACATCGCGTTCGCGAAGGGGTTGGAGTTGAAGTTGTTCGTGAACGACGCCGCGACGAAGATCGGCGCGGTCTCGCCGATGACGCGGGCGATCGAGATCATCACGCCGGTGATGAGACCGGAGATCGCGGTCGGCAGCACGATGCGGGTGATCGTCACGAACTTGGTGGTGCCGAGGGCGTAGGAGGCCTCGCGCAGGTCCATCGAGACGAGCTTCAGCATCTCCTCGCTGGAGCGCACGACGATCGGGATCATCAGCACGCACAGCGCGATCGCCGCGGAGAAGCCGCTGAACGCCTTCGGTCCGAAGATCAGCGTGAACAGCGAGAACGCGAACAGACCGGCGACGATCGAGGGGATGCCCGTCATGACGTCCACGAGGAAGGTCACAACGCGGTTCATCCAGTGGCTCGGGCGCCCGTACTCGACGAGATAGATCGCGGTGAGCATCCCGATCGGCACACTGATCACGGTCGCGATGCCGGTGATGATCAGCGTGCCCACGACCGACTGCCAGGCGCCGATCGTCGTGGTCACCTTGAAGGTCTGCGGGTCATAGTGCGAGCCGCCGGTCTGGAAGATGAAGGCCGGGTTCAGGGCATCCTTCGCGCCGCGCGAGATCACCTCGATGAGGGTCGACAGCAGCGGGGCGAGTGCCAGCAGGAAGGCGATGACCACCACGCCGCGCACGAGCCGGTCGACGGCCTGGCGACGGTTCTCGACGACGGCGGAGAAGATCCCGACGAAGAGCAGGTACAGGATCGCCGAGACCACGAGCCAGCCGACTGCGCTGAAGCCCAGCACGGCGAACAGCACGCCGCTGACGATGAGCGCGCCGGCGAGCACGTAGACCTCGAAGAGGCGCGGCAACTGGCCGCTCGTGAGCGAGTTGTCGATCCGACGCTTCGGAGCCGGCGCGTTGGGGATGGCGGTCGCGGTCATGCGCGGGGCCCTTCAGGTTGGCTGGGCTTGAGGCCTTCGGGGTGGGCGGAAGAGGCGTGGGGGTGCAGTGCGTCGAGCGGGCTCGCGGCGTCGTCGAGTGCGAGCGCGACCGTCGGGTTGAGCGCGGGCACCTTCTTCTTGCTGCCGCCGGTCTTGCCGGTACGGCCGATGATGAAGCGCGCCGCGAAGTTCACGATGAGCGAGATGACGAACAGCATGAGGCCCGTGCCGATGAGCGCGTCGCGCTGCAGCGTGTTCGACTCGGGGAAGTTCAGCGCGATGTTCGCCGCGATGGTCTGCGAGTTCTGGTTGTCCGTGAACAGGCGCAAAGAGAAGAGCAACGTCGGCGACATGATCATGGCGATGGCCATCGTCTCGCCGAGGGCGCGGCCCAGGCCGAGCAGGATGGCGCTGAGCATGCCGCTGCGGGCATAGGGGAAGACGGCGAGGCGCACGGTCTCCCACTTGGTCGCGCCGAGCGCGAGCGCGGCCTCCTCGTGCAGGCGCGGGGTCTGCAGGAAGATCTCGCGGGTGATCGAGGTGATGATCGGCAGGATCATGACGGCGAGGACGACACCGCCGGCGAACATGGTCGAGCCGGTGGTCGAGGGGGTGCCGCCGAAGAGCGGGAACCAGCCGGCGTGGGCGTTCAGCCATTCCTGGAACGGCAGCAGGAACTTGCGGATCGTGAAGATGCCCCAGAGGCCGAAGATGATCGACGGCACAGCAGCGAGCAGATCGACGAGGTAGGCCAGCACGCCGGAGATGCGGCGCGGCGCGTAGTGCGAGATGAAGAGCGCGATGCCGATGGCGACCGGCGCCCCCATGAGCAGGCCGATGAAGGCGGACCAGATGGTTCCCCAGATGAGAGGGCCGGTATAGGTCCAGAAGTCAGTGTGCCCGGCGGTCGTGCCGCTGGCGAGGTCGCCCTTGGTCCAGTCTGCGGCGATGGCCGGGGCGGCCTTGGCGATGAGGAAGATCGCGACGCCGGCCAGGATCACCATGATCAGCACGGCCGAGCCGGTGCTGAGGGAGCGGAAGATGCGGTCGCTGGGACGGGCCTTCGCGGACATGCGGCGCGGGGCGGCGGACTCAGTCACAGATGCTTCTCGTTCCTCGTCATGAGTGGAGGGGGATGCTGTCTTTATTGTGCGGCGGCCGGGCCATCTGTCGATAGCCCGGCCGCCGCGATCAATCTTCTAGCCGGAGCTACTTGACGTCAGCCAGCGAGGTCTTGATCTCGGCGAGGATGCTGTCCGGAAGCGGAGCAGCCTTGGCGTTCGCCGCGCCGACCTGCTGGCCCTCGGAGCTGCCGATGAAGCCGATGTAGGCGGCGGTCAGCTTGCCCTGCGTCGAGTCCTTGAAGTTCTTGCACAGGACGTCGTAGGAGAGCAGCGGGATCGGGTACGCGCTCGCGTCGGTGATCTTGGTGTAGTCGAGCTTCTTGGTCAGGTCGCCCGCGCCCTGCGAGGCGTCGGTCGCGGCAGCAGCGAAGGCTGCGGTCGCACCGGCGGCCGAGTAGGTCGAGAAGGTGCTGCCCGAGGTGCCGACCTGGACGTCGGCCATGGTGGCCGAGCCGACCGAGCTCTGGTCGGCGTAGCCGATGGTGCCGCTACCGGCCTCGACCGTGTTCACGACGCCCGAGCCGCCCTGCTGGCCCGAGCCGACGTTGTTCGGCCACGCGGTGCCGGCCGCCCAGGTCCAGTCGGTGGGGTCGATCTGCGAGAGGTAGGTGGTGAAGTTCGCCGTGGTGCCCGAGCCGTCGGAACGGTGCACGACCGAGATCTTCAGGTTCGGCAGGGTGGTGCCGGAGTTGACGGCCACGAGCTTCGGGTCGTTCCAGCTGGTGATCTTGCCCGCGAAGATCTGGGCGAGGATCTGGCCGGTCACCTTGACCTTGGGGTCGCCCGGAAGCTTGTAGATGATGCCGACGCCGGAGAGATAGACGGGGATGTTGAGCGCACCGGCCGCACCGCACGGGGCGGTCTGCGCCTGGGTGAACTGCTCGGGCTTGAGGGCCGCGTCAGTGCCGGCGAAGTCGTAGCTGCCCGCGAGCCAGTTGGTGACGCCGCCGCCGGAGCCCTGCGACTTGTCGTAGTTGATCTTGACGCCGGTGGCCTGCTGGGTGAACGCGGTGGTCCACGCCTGCTGGACGTTCGCCTGCGCCGACGAGCCGCCGGCGGTGATGGTGCCCGAGAGCGAGCTGAGGTCGACGCTCGAGGTGTCGGACGGCTTCGGCGAGTTGCTGCTGCCGCTGTTGTTGCTGCCCGAGCATGCCGTGAGCGCGAGAGCGGACGCGAGGACGATTGCCCCTGCAGCCGCCACGTTCTTGAGCTTCACTGTGTTCCCTTTCGGAATGTAATCGGCTCGCCTCGCACGCTGACGAGAGTTCATCGGGTGTGCACGCGAGGCATGGGTCGGTGCTGACCCGGTTCCGACCGTAGACGCGGCGTTTGAAGTGGTTGTTCCGCGATGGTGAACGGATGGTGAACGCGCGGGTAACGGAATGGTGGCGAACGCGTTACCGGACGGTGCACGGCAGGTGCCTAGAGAGGATTGTGGGTTTCGATCGCCAGGATGCCCGACTGGGGATGCGCGGCCGAGAGATGGACGATCGAGAACGCGGCGGGCTCGAGCACCGCGGCCTCCCTGATCGGCTCGCCCATCGGTGTGCCGCTCGTGAGGGCGAGCTCGCGCAGGATGTCGGGCAGCACCGGCCGGTGGCTGCACAGCACCGTCGTCCTGCGGGAGTCGACCCGGCGGGCGACGATGGCCGGCACCTCGAGGGCGCCGTCGTCCCAGGCATCCTGGCTCACGCCCGGCTCGAGGCGCACCTTGCGGTCGATCGCGCGGGCCAGCGGCGCCACGGTCGACGCGCAGCGCACGGCGGGGGAGCTGACGATGCGGCGCGGATGCCACGCCCGCAGCGTCGACACGATGCGCCGCGCCTGCAGCTCGCCGCGCGGGGCGAGCGGCCGGTCGGTGTCCGCACCCTTCCAGTCCGAGCGGGCCGTCGCCTTCGCGTGCCGCAGCACGATGAGGCCGAAGGTCGAGCCGGCCGCCCGCTCGTGCAGGCGTGCGAACTCCTCGAGCAGCTGGATGTCGTGCTCGTAGCTCAGCGCGACCTTCGCCTTCGACAGCGGCATCCAGTGCGCGGCGTCGACCTCGGCGTTGGAGCGGAAGCGCGCGGCGCGCACCGCCGTCTCGCCGACCTCCGCCGACCAGTACTGCACGACCTTCTCGCGGCCGTTCGCGAGCGTGTACCGCGTCGGCGAGAGCGGCATGCCGAGTGTGATCGAGAGCCCGGTCTCCTCCCGGACCTCGCGTACGGCCGCCTCGGGGGCGGTCTCACCCGGCTCGAGCTTGCCCTTGGGCAGTGTCAGGTCGTCGTATCGCGGGCGGTGGATGACGAGCACGCGGATGTGCCCGTCGACCAGTCGCCAGCACACGGCGCCGGCCGCCAGGATGATGCCGTCCGTCACAGGCGCACCGCTGCACGCGGGCGGTGCGAGATCTGCTGCATGAGGTGGTTCTGCAGATCGGTCAGCGGGCGGCCGCGCTCGTCGGTCGCGTGCCGCGCCCAGTTGCCGTCGGGCTCGAGCGACCACGACGACGTCGTGTCGCTCATCGCCAGGTCGAACATGGCGGTCAGCTCGCGGATGTGCTCGGGCTTGGTGAGGCGCACGAGGGCCTCGACGCGGCGGTCGAGGTTGCGGTGCATCATGTCCGCGCTGCCGATGTAGATCTGCGGGTCGCCGTCGTTCGCGAAGCTGAAGATGCGCGAGTGCTCGAGGTAGCGGCCGAGGATCGAGCGGACGCGGATGTTCTCGCTGTAGCCCTCTTGGCCGGCCTTGAGCGCGCAGATGCCGCGGACCCAGACATCCACCGGCACGCCGGCGCGGCTCGCGCGGTACAGCGCGTCGATGATCGCCTCGTCGACCATCGAGTTGGCCTTGATGCGGATGCCGGACGGCTTGCCCGCCTCGGCGTTCCTGGTCTCCTTCGCGATGGCCTTGAGCAGGCCCTTGCGCAGGTGCAGCGGTGCCACGAGCAGGCGCTTGAACTTCTTCTCGATGGCATAGCCCGAGAGCTCGTTGAACAGACGCGTCAGGTCCTTGCCGACCTCGTCGTCCGAGGTGAACAGGCCGAGGTCCTCGTAGATGCGGCTGGTCTTGGGGTTGTAGTTGCCCGTGCCGACGTGGCTGTAGTGCTTGAGCTGGTCGCCTTCCTGGCGGATGACGAGCGCGAGCTTGCAGTGGGTCTTGAGGCCGACGAGGCCGTAGACCACGTGCACGCCCGACTTCTCGAGCTTGCGCGCCCACTCGATGTTGTTCTGCTCGTCGAAGCGGGCCTTGATCTCGACGAGGGCGAGCACCTGCTTGCCGGCCTCGGCCGCGTCGATGAGCGCCTCGACGATCGGGCTGTCGCCGCTCGTGCGGTACAGGGTCTGCTTGATGGCGAGCACGTTGGGGTCGCGGGCGGCCTGCTCGAGGAAGGCCTGGACGCTGGTCGCGAACGACTCGTACGGGTGGTGGACCATGACGTCCTGACGGCGCAGCGCCGCGAAGATGTCGGGCTTCGCGTTCGGCTCGCTCGGCTGCAGCTGCGCGGCCGTCACGGGCACGTGCGGCGCGTACTTCAGCTCGGGGCGGTCGAGGCGGCCGAGGTCGAAGAGCCCGCGCAGGTCGAGCGGGGCGGGCAGCCGGTAGATCTCCTGCTCGGTGATGTCGAGCTCGCGGACCAGCAGGTCGAGCGTCACCGGGTCCATGTCCTCGGTGACCTCGAGGCGGATGGGCGGCCCGAAGCGGCGGCGCAGCAGTTCCTTCTCGAGCGCCTGGATCAGGTTCTCTGTCTCGTCCTCGTCGATCTCGACGTCCTCGTTGCGGGTGACGCGGAAGACGTGGTGCTCGACGACCTCCATACCGGCGAACAGCTCGTCGAGCTGATTGGCGATCAGGTCCTCGAGCAGGATGTAGCGCACGCGCTCGGCGTCGCCGTCGATGCGGATGAAGCGCGGCAGCACCGTCGGCACCTTGAGGCGCGCGAACTGCTCCTTCTTGGTCTTGCTGTTGCGCACGCGGACCGCGAGGTTGAGCGACAGTCCGGAGATGTAGGGGAACGGGTGCGCCGGGTCGACCGCGAGCGGCATGAGCACCGGGAAGATCTGCTTCGCGTACAGCTCGCGCAGCGGCGCGCGCTCGGCCTCGCTCAGCTCGTCCCACGAGGCGAGCGTGATGCCCTGCTCGCGCAGCAGGGCGCCGATCTCGCCGAAGGCCTGAGCATGGCGCAGCTGCAGCTCGTGCGCCTTCGCGGAGATGTCGGAGAGCACATCGACGGGCGCCTTGCCCGTGTTGGTCGGCACCGCGAGGCCCGTCATGATGCGGCGCTTGAGGCCCGCGACGCGCACCATGAAGAACTCGTCGAGGTTGTTGGCGAAGATCGCGAGGAAGTTGGTGCGCTCGAGGAGCGGCAGGTTCGGGTCCTCGGCGAGCTCGAGCACGCGCTGGTTGAACGCGAGCCAGCTCAGCTCGCGGTCGATGTAACGGTCGCGTGGCAGCGAGGGGTCGGATTCGGCGTCCCACGGCTCGAAATCGTCGTCGATCCGATCGCTGCCGAACTCTTCCTCGACCAGGGTGTCCCCATCCATGCGCCTATCTTGGCATCCCGCGCTAACGCAGGGTGAACTGTTCCACAGCGCCCGCGGCGACGGCTCAGGAGCGTGCGTACTGCACGTGCGCGGCGGTCTCGGCGAAGCCCAGTGCACGGTAGAGGCGCACGGCGGCCGCGTTGTCGGCCTCCGTGTACAGCTCGGCCGAGGTGCACCCCCGGTCGCGCAGGCGGCCGAGCCCGGCGATGGTGAGGGCGCGGCCGAGGCCGTGGCCGGATGCCTCGGGCGCCACGCCGATGACGTAGATCTCACCCGTTCCTGTCTCGGAGCCCTCATCGACCTTGAGCCAGCAGAAGCCCCTCATGCGGCCGGCCCCGTCGCGTGCCACCAGGAAGTCGTCCGCGCGGAACCACGGCTCCGACATCCGCTCGTCGAGGTCCCGCTGCGTCACACCGCCCTGCTCGGGGTGCCACGCGAACACGCGCGCGTTCAGGGCGAGCCACTCGGCGTCGTCGGCGCCCGGGCGGAAGGCCTCGAAACCCGGTGCAGGTTCCGGGGCCGCTTCCGGCAGCTCGGCGAGCCGCATCTGCAGCAGCCGGCGTGCGGCGGCGAAGCCGAATCGGTCCGCGAGAGTGCGCGCGGCGGGGTGGTCGACGTGCGACCAGGCCGTGAGCGGCCCGTCGCCGGCGCGTTCGAGCAGCTGCGCGGTCGCCGCGGCGCCGAGCCCGCGTGCGCGCAACTCCTGATGGATGAAGAGGTCGAGGGCGCCGAGCCCGAGAACTGCGCTGCCGGCATCCGCGCCATCAGGAGTTGTGCGCACCGCGAAGAGCGTGCGCCGCCCGGCCGCGACGTCGAGCGCGGCCTGCTCGTCGAACGGTCTCAGCAGGTCGGCGGATGCGGCACCCGCCGGCATCGACTCGATCGCCGCGCCCGTCACTGCCCGTCTTCGACGACGTTGAAGCGGTAGCCGACGTTGCGGACCGTGCCGATGAGCGACTCGCTGTCGCCGAGCTTCGCGCGCAGGCGCCGCACGTGCACGTCGACGGTGCGGGTGCCGCCGAAGTAGTCGTAGCCCCAGACCTCGGAGAGCAGCTGTTCGCGGGTGAAGACCCGGCTCGGGTGGGTCGCGAGGAAGCGCAGCAGCTCGAACTCCTTGAAGGTGAGGTCGAGGGGGCGGCCGTGCACCTTGGCCGAATAGGAGGCCTCGTCGATCGTCACGCCGGAGGCCTGGATCTTCGACTGCCCGGGGTCGGCCGCTTGGCGGTCGAGGGCGAGGCGGATGCGGGCCTCGAGCTCGGCGGGGCCGGCGTCGGGCAGCACGATGTCGGCGACGCCCCACTCGGCGCTCACGGCCGACATGCCCCCCTCGGTCACGACGAGCAGCACCGGCGACGCGTTGCCGGTCGTCGTGAGCAGCTTGGCGAGCGCGCGGGCGCCGACGAGATCGCGGCGGCCGTCGACGACGATGAGGTCGGCGCTCGGTGCGGTGACGAGGGCGGATGCCTCGGCCGGCACGACCTTGATGCGGTGGCTCAGCAGGCCGAGCGCGGGCAGCGGGCTCTGATCGGGCGCGGAGGTGAGGATCAACAGCTGTGCCATCTGACCTCCACGACCCGGTATTGCGGGAAATCCTATCGGCACGCCGTCACGGGCCCGGTCATTCGGCCGTCACCGGGCCGTTCGGCGGCAGAATGGAGGCATGACCGGGCAGGAGCTTCCCAAGGGCGCGGCGCGCGGCACCGTGTCCGCGGTGTGGGCGTTCGCGCTGGTCGCCGCGGTGCTCGTCGCCGTCTTCTCCCGCAGCACGACCGACGGGGCGTGGCTGGGCCTCGCCTTCGGCGGCTCGGTGGTGCTGGCGCTCGTCATCCAGATCGGCACGCAGGAGAAGCGGGGCTTCGTCTCGCGTCTCGCGTCCTCCGTGAGCGGGGCGCTGATCATCCTCGTCGTCGCCACGGGCGTCATCCATGCCATCCATTAGTTAGGGTCGATTCATGCTTCTGACGCTGGAACTCGTGTTCATCGCGCTGCTGGGCCTGGCCGGGCTGGCGATCGCGGGCACCGCGGTGCTCGTCGTCTACAACCTGTTCCGCGGCCAGCACTAGGCAGCGCCGCCCGCCATGATCGAGTTGCCCGTCGGCCTGCCGGCCGAGCTGGTGCCGCTGTCGTGGCTCGTCGGCGTGTGGGAGGGCACGGGCGTGCTCGACTACGCCGTCGGTGAGGACCACGTGCAGCGCGAGTTCGGCCAGCGCATCAGCTTCAGCCACGACGGCCTGCCGTACCTCAACTACAGCTCGTACACGTGGGTGCTCGACGACGAGCGCACGCCGCTCGTGGCCGAGTCGGGCTACTGGCGGCTGTCGCGCCCGCTGACCGCGGGCGACCCGGGCCCCGGCATGCTGCCCGGCCGGGGCGAGCGGCCGTTCACCGACGCCGAGTCGGTCGAGACCCTGCGCAACGACGCCGAGGGCTTCGACATCGAGGTCGCGCTCGTGCACCCCGACGGCGTGTCCGAGGTCTACCTCGGCCAGGTCAAGGGGCCGCGCATCGACCTCGCGACGGATGCCGTGATGCGCACGGCCGGCGCGAAGGAGTACACGGGCGCGACGCGCCTCTACGGCCTCGTCGAGGGTCACCTGCTGTGGGCGTGGGACATCGCGGCGCTCGGCCAGCAGTTGCGCACCCACGCCTCGGCGCGCCTCGCGAAGGTCGACTGATGACGACCCCGTTCGCCGGTCTGCCGGGCGCCGTCGTGGCCGAGTCCGGCCCCGACGTCGGTGCCGTGTGGCACTACGGCAACCCGCTCGGCGAGCAGCGCGCACTCGCCGAAGGCCGCGCGGTCGTGGCGCTGAAGCCCGCCGTGCTGACCGTCTCCGGACCCGATCGCCTGAGCTGGCTCAACTCGATGTCGAGCCAGCTGCTGCTCGGCCTGCAGCCCGGAGACTCGAGCGAGACCTTGCTGCTCGACCCGAGCGGCCGCATCGAGCACGCGGTGCGTCTCGTCGAGGACGGCGAGCGGTTGTGGCTGCTCACCGAACGCGGCGAGGCCGCGGGCCTCGTCGACTTCCTGAATCGCATGCGCTTCATGCTGCGTGTCGAGGTCGAGGATGTCACGGCCTCCCACGCCGTGATCGGCTCGACGGCCCCGCTCTACGCGGTCGCCTCGAGCCGCGCGGAGTCGGCGGCCGAGCCCGCTGCGGCGACAGCCGCGCCCGACGGCGCCGCAACCGTGGTGTGGCACGACCCCTGGTCGTCCGTGGCGCCCGGCGGTCACCAGTACGCCGCCGTCGACCACGACTACACGACGTGGAGCTGGTACGAGACGATCGTGACGCGGGACTTCGCCCTCGGGCTGGTGGGGCGCGCGGCATCCGGGCTCGTCGGCGTCGCCGGCACGGCCGCGGCCGAGGCGCTGCGCATCGCCGCGCGTCGCCCGCGTTCCGCGACCGAGGTCGACGACCGCTCGATCCCGCACGAGCTCGACTGGCTGCGCTCGGCGGTGCACCTCGACAAGGGCTGCTACCGCGGGCAGGAGACGGTCGCCAAGGTGCACAACCTCGGGCATCCGCCGCGCCGCCTCGTGCTGCTGCACCTGGACGGCTCGGACGCCGTGCTGCCCATCGCGGGCGACGAGGTCGCCCTGGGCGAGACGGTGATCGGGCACGTGACCTCGAGCGCGCTGCACTACGAGCTGGGGCCGATCGCGCTCGCCGTCGTGAAGCGACAGGCCGACCCGGCCGCCGAGCTGAGCGTCCGCTCGGCGGGCGTCGAGGTCGCCGCCGCGCAGGAGGTCGTCGTGCCGCCGAGTGCGGGAGCCGAAGCCGACGTGCCCCGCCTGCCGCGCCTGGGCGCCGTCACGCGCCCGTCGCGCAATGGCTGAACGGCTCACCCCCGCGGCGGCGTCGCTCTGGGCCGGGGCCGCCCGGCGACGGTTCATCGAGTCGCTGCCGGCCCTCGCGCAGATCGTCGTCACGGCGATGGTCGCCTTCGCGTTCTCGCACTGGGTGCTCGGGCACCGCACACCGCTGCTGAGCATCACCGTCGCGGCGGCATCCCTCGGCTTCACGCGCGACGCCCGGCCGATGCGCGTGCTGCGCACGGCCGCCGGGATGATCGTGGGCGTCCTGCTCGCCGAGGTCGCCCTGCATCTCTTCGGCGTCGGGTTCTGGCAGATCGCGCTGATCACCGCGCTCGCGCTCGGCGTCTCGCGCTTCGTCTCGGCCGACCCGGGCTTCGCGTCGACCGTGCTGGTGCAGGCGATGATCGTGCTGCTGCTCCCGCCCTCGTCATCGGGCCTCTTCGGCGGCACGGTCGACGGCGTCATCGGCGGCGGCGTCGCGGTGCTCGCGACGGTGCTGCTGCCGCGCGACCCGCGGCGCGAGGCGATGCGCGCCGCCGAGCACTCGCTGCGTTCCTTCGTCGTCGTGCTGCGCATGCTCGTCGCGGCGCTCGCCTACGGCGAGCGCTCGCAGTCGGCGCAGGCGCTCGATCTCGCGCGCACCTCGCAGGCGCCGACGGATGCCTGGTCCGCCAGCCTCGAGTCGGCGCTGTCCGTCGCCCGCATCTCGCCGTTCCTGCGCCGCTACCTGCCCGAGCTGGAGGCGCAGCAGGTCCTGCACCGCTCGATGGACCTCGCCTGGCGCAACCTGCGGGTCGTGACCCGCCGCGCCGACTACCTGCTGCGCGACGGACTGCCGCGCCCCGCGATCGCCGACGCGGTGCACCAGCTGCAGCTCGGCGGCGAGCTGCTGCACGACAGCTTCCGCGACCTCGAACAGCTGCCGGCCGCGCGTGCGGTGTTCGCGGGCCTCGTCACGCGCCTCGGCCCCGAGCGGCTCGTCCCCGAGGGGAACGCGCGCGACCGCGGCCTGGTCATCGCCCTGCACCCGCTGCTCATCGACCTGCTGTGCGCGACAGGCATGCCGCAGAGCGAGGCCCAGCGGCTGCTGCCCGAGCTGTGACCGTGATCAGGCCTGCGGCGCGACCGTGCGCCACGGCACGGTGACCTCGCCGAGCCGCCATCGCGTGCGGCTGCCGAGCACGGGCCAGCCGGCGCCCCGGAGCGCTGCGACGGCGCCGATCCAGCGCTGCTGCACGCCATAGGGGGCGAGCACGGATGCCTTGCGCCAGGCGTCCTCGATCGCCGCGAGCCAGGCGTGCACCGGCTCGCCCGGCACGTTGCGGTGGATGAGCGCCTTCGGCAGCCGCTCGGCCACCACCGACGGCGACTCGAGCCCGGCCAGGCGCAGCGAGATCGTGAACCGCTCGGGCCCCGCGGGGGAGAGGTCGACCCACGAGCACACGCGGCCCAGCTCGTCGCACGTGCCCTCGACGAGCAGGCCGTCGGGGGCGAGCCGCGAGGCCATCCGCGCCCAGGCGTCCGCCACCTCGCCCTCGCTGTACTGCCGCAGCACGTTGAAGGCGCGGATGACCGCGACCCGCTCGCCTCCCGGCAGCGGCACCTCGAAGCCGCCGCGCGCGAACGCGACATCCATGTCGGGGTCGAAGGATGTCCGACCCGCCCGCACCTCGGCGAGCTGCCCCTCGGCCGTGGTCACCCGCGCCGGGTCGATCTCGAGGCCGAGCACGCGGACCTCCGGTCGCACGGCCGCCAGCCGCGACCACAGCTCGAAGCTCGTCACCCCGCTCGCCCCGAAGCCCAGATCCACCACGAGGGGGTCGGCGGCGCGCCCGAACTCGGGGCGCGCAGCGATCCACCGGTCGACGCGGCGCAGCCGGTTGGTGTTGGTGGTGCCCCGAGTCACGGTGCCGACGGGTTTGACGGCGGCAGCGGGGCGGGGCATGAGACCAGTATCCGGGTCGCGGCGGCTCGGTAGGCTGGGGCCATGAGCGACGCTCCCTACACTCTGATTCTGCTGCGCCACGGCAACAGCGACTGGAACGCCAAGAACCTCTTCACCGGCTGGGTCGACGTCCGACTCTCCGAGCAGGGCGTCGGCGAGGCCAAGCGCGCCGGCGAGCTGCTGAAGGCGGCCGGCATGCTGCCCGACATCCTCTACACCTCGCTGCTGACCCGCGCGATCCAGACCGCGGACTTCGCGCTCGAGGTCGCCGACCGCGCATGGATCCCCGTGAAGCGCACCTGGCGCCTCAACGAGCGCCACTACGGCGAGCTGCAGGGCAATGACAAGGCGCAGACGCTCGCCGAGTTCGGCGAGGAGCAGTTCATGCTCTGGCGCCGCAGCTTCGACGTCCCGCCGCCCGCGCTGGCCGACGACGCCGAGTGGTCGCAGGTGGGCGACCCCCGCTACGCCGACATCGACGGCGAGCTGCCGCGCACCGAGGCGCTCAAGAACGTCATCGATCGCATGCTGCCGTACTGGTTCTCCGACATCACGGCATCGCTCGCCGAGGGCAAGACCGTGCTGGTCACGGCCCACGGCAACTCGTTGCGCGCGCTGGTCAAGCACCTCGACGGCATCAGCGACGGCGACATCGCCGAGCTGAACATCCCGACCGGCATCCCGCTCGTCTACAAGCTCGACGCCGACTTCACGCCGCTCGGCGCCGGTGAGTACCTCGACCCCGAGGCCGCCGCGGCCGGGGCCGCGGCCGTCGCCGCGCAGGGCGCCAAGAAGTAGTCGCCGCCACGCAGAAGGGCCCCTCCGCTCGGAGGGGCCCTTCTGCGTGGCTCAGCGGACGCGTCAGGCCGGCTCGGCCGCGGCCCAGTCGCCGCTGGAGAGGTACTGGACCTTCTTCGCGATCGATGCGGCGTGGTCGCCGAAGCGCTCGAGGAAGCGGGACGCGAGCGTGACGTCCACCGTCTTCTCGGCCTCGCCCTGCCAGCCGTCGCCGAGGACCGTCTCGAACACCGTCTTGTGCAGCGCGTCGACCGCGTCGTCGCTCTGGATGAGCTTCGCCGCGAGCTCGACGTCCTGGGTGCGCAGCAGCTGTTCGAGGAGCGTGGCGGCGTGGATGTCGTGCGCCGCCATCTGGGTGAAGGTGTCGCGCAGCGACTCGGGGACGACGTGGTCGGGGTAGCGGCGGCGCGCCAGCTGCGCGATGTGACGGGCGAGATCGCCCATGCGCTCGAGCGAGGCGCTCATGCGCAGCGCGCTGACGACGATGCGCAGGTCGCGGGCGACGGGGTTCTGGCGGTAGAGGATCTCGATGGCGAGCTCGTCGAGCTCGACGGCCAGCTCGTCGATGGTCGGGTCGGAGGCGATGACCTTGTCGGCGAGCGCGATGTCCGCGGTGTTGAAGGCCGTGGTCGCGTCGCGGATGGAGTCGAGGACGAGCTCCGCGATCTCGACGAGACGGTCCTGGACCTCGGTGAGCTCCTGCTGAAATACTTCGCGCATCGGGTCGATCTTCCCCTCATTGCTGTTGGCACGCTGAACGGCGGCGCTGCAGCCGTTCCCGGTCATGATCACGGCGATCGGTGAACCGCCGGTGCCCGGCTTCTGAACAAATCCCAAAGTAGCGCCCGTGCGGGGCCCGGGCGACCCGCTTGCGCGATTCGGGTCGTTGTGCCGTGGTTACTCTGGGTGTCGTGCACTACTCCGGTTGGTTGGTGCTGGTGGCGCTGCTAGCTGGAGTCGTCATCGGCGGCGGCTTCGTCGTCATCCTCGTCCTCGCTCTGCGACGTAGTCATCAGGCTGTCCAAGTGACCAGTAATTCCGTGCCGGACGGCGTCGAGCAGGTTCTCGATGCCATGGATTCCGCCGGCATCGTGACGGATGCCTCGCTCAACGTCGTCAAGGCGACGGCGAAGGCCTTCGCCCTCGCCCTCGTCTCCAATGCCCATCTGACCTACCCCGAGCTGGTCGAGGTCGCCGAGCGCGTGCGCCGCACCGGCCGGCTCATCGACGAGGAGCTGGACCTGCAGCGGGGCCGGTTCAAGGACGCCACGATCCGCGTGCACGTGCGCGCCTCGCTGCTCGGCAGCCGCTTCGTGCTCCTCCTCGTCGACGACCGCACTGAGGCGTATCGGCTCGAGGCCGTGCGCCGCGACTTCGTCGCGAACATCAGCCACGAGCTCAAGACGCCGATCGGCGCGATCGGGCTGCTCTCGGAGGCGCTGCACACCGCGGCCGACGACCCCGAGCAGGTCCGCATGTTCGCCGAGCGGCTCGGCGCCGAGTCGACGCGCATCGCGCGGCTCACCCAGGACATCATCGAGCTCTCCCGCCTGCAGGCCGTCGACGCGATCGCGAACGCCGAGCGCCTCGAGATCGACGACATCATCGCGGCGGCGGTCGACCAGAACCGGGTCGGGGCGGATGCCCACGCCATCGAGCTCATGGCGGGGGCGCCCACGGGCGCCGTCGTCTACGGCGACCCGAAGCTGCTCGTGACCGCCGTCGACAACCTCATCTCGAACGCCATCCGCTATTCACCCGACGGTTCGCGCGTCGGCGTGGGCTCGCGCATCGCCGACGGCGTCGTCGAGATCGCGGTGACCGACCAGGGCGAAGGCATCCCCGAAGCCGACCAGGCGCGCATCTTCGAGCGCTTCTTCCGGGTCGACCAGGCCCGCAGCCGGATGACCGGCGGCACCGGCCTGGGGCTGTCGATCGTGAAGCATGCGGTGCAGAATCACGGCGGGGACGTGCGTGTCTGGTCGCAGCCCGGCATGGGCTCGACCTTCACGATCCGCCTGCCCGAGGCCGATCAGCCGGAGGCGGCACCGCAGGACCCGGCCACACCGTACCCCGCACGACAGCAAGGAGAACAGAACCCGTGACCCGCCTTCTTCTCGTCGAAGACGAGCCGTCGCTGTCCGCCCCGCTCGCGTTCCTGCTGCGTCGCGAGGGCTATGAGGTGGACATCGCCGAAACCGGCCCGGAAGCGCTGTCGGCGTTCGACCGCGACGGAGCCGACCTGATCCTGCTCGACCTGATGCTTCCGGGGATGCCCGGCACCGAGGTGTGCCGCGAGATTCGCACCCGCTCGAGCGTCCCCGTCATCATGCTCACCGCGAAGGACTCCGAGGTGGACATCGTGGTGGGCCTCGAGCTGGGCGCCGACGACTACGTCACGAAGCCGTACTCGAGCCGCGAGCTGCTCGCCCGCATCCGCGCGGTGCTGCGCCGTCGCGTCGAGCCCGAGCTCGCCGACGACGGGGTGCTCGAGATCGGCGACGTCCGCATGGACGTCGATCGTCACACCGTCGCGGTGGCGGGCGTCGACACCCCGATGCCGCTCAAGGAGTTCGAGCTGCTCGAGCTGCTGCTGCGCAACGCCGGCCGCGTGCTCACCCGCGGTCAGCTCATCGACCGGGTCTGGGGCAGCGACTACTTCGGCGACACGAAGACGCTCGA
This sequence comes from Microbacteriaceae bacterium, assembly GCA_009780695.1. Lineage (GTDB taxonomy): Bacteria > Actinomycetota > Actinomycetes > Actinomycetales > Microbacteriaceae > Gryllotalpicola. The sequence goes on along the minus strand of WQZN01000016.1, from coordinate 28,326 downwards.
CGTGCACATCAAGCGCATCCGCAGCCGCATCGAGCCCAACCCGTCCGAGCCCCGCATGCTCGTCACCGTGCGCGGCCTCGGCTACCGCTTCGAGAGCGAGTAGGCCCGGGCACCTTGTGCCGTGGACATGAAGAAGGGCGGATGCCGTGGCATCCGCCCTTCTTCATGCGCTCGCTGCGCGGTCGGTCCGTCCGACTCAGCTCGACGGGGTCGGCGTCGGGGTCGAGGTGTCGGTCGAGGTCGGCACGGGCGTCGGCGTCAGCGTCGAGTTGATCGAGAAGTCGCCCGTGAGGACCGGGACGTTGAGCGTCACGCCGGCCTCGGAGCCGTAGGTGAAGAACACCGGGAACAGCGAGCCCTTGGCGATGTTGAAGCCGTTCCACTGGAGGTAGTCGTCGGGGCCGATGACGGTCGGGGCGCCGGCGTCGACGTGCAGGCTCTGCGTGTCGGCGGACGAGCCGTTCGGCTCGATCGTCAGGGTCTGGCTCGAGTCGGTGCTGTTCACGAAGGTCGCGATCAGACGGAACTGGTCGCCCTGCGCGACGAGGTACGCGTTGCGGATGTGGATCTGGCCGACATCGCCTTCGACACCGAACGACGTCGACTGGTTGATGCGCGTGGTCTCCTGCGGGGCGATCAGGTTGCAACCGGCCGTGCCGATCGCGACGCCGAGAGCCAGGACGACGGATGCTGCGACGCGCGCCTTCACAAAGAACCTCCGTGTAGGTATTCCTCGCATCGGGCGGGCCGGTTTCCGGCCTGGTGCGCCTTCGGATGCGGTTTGAGTTTAGCGTATGCCCGGAAGGGCACGCGGCCCGCGAGGGCGGCTGCGCCGCCGATGCCGGGCGGGTGAGGCGGGGCGTCATCTCAAGCTGGGACACGGCCCGCCGTGGTAGTCTAGAAGGCGCTGAAGGGACTACCATCTATGCTTTTTGAGGTTGGCGAGACCGTCGTTTACCCCCACCACGGTGCCGCAACGATCACCGAGGTCAAGAAACGGATCATCAAGGGCGAAGAGAAGGTCTACCTCAAGCTCAACGTGACGCAGGGCGATCTCACGATCGAGGTCCCTGCTGAGAACGTCGACCTGGTCGGCGTTCGCGACGTGATCGGCAAGGAAGGCCTCGACCGCGTGTTCGAGGTGCTGCGTGCGCCGTTCACGGAGGAGCCCACCAACTGGAGCCGCCGCTACAAGGCGAACCTCGAGAAGCTCGCCTCCGGCGACGTCATCAAGGTCTCCGAGGTCGTCCGCGACCTGTGGCGTCGCGACCAGGACCGCGGCCTCTCCGCCGGCGAGAAGCGCATGCTCGCCAAGGCGCGTCAGATCCTCATCTCCGAGCTCGCGCTCGCAGAGAAGACCGACGAAGAGGCGGCGTCGAGCGTCCTCGACGAGGTGCTGGCCTCCTAGGCCTTCGATTCGTGTGTGCAAGCGCCCCGTGCCGTTCGGCCGGGGCGCTTCGCTGTGCTCCCTGCCGGTGCGACGCGGCAGACTAGGCGTGTGAACGAAGCTCCGACCGTGCCGCCCCGCGTCGCCGTCATCGTCGTGGCCGCGGGCAGCGGCACCCGCCTCGGGGCGGGGGCGCCGAAGGCCTTCGTGCAGCTCGGCGGCCGCAGCATCCTCGAGCACGCCCTGCATGCCGTCGCCGGCATGTCCGACGAGCCGCAGGTGGTCGTGGTCGTGCCCGACGACCGTGCGCATGAAGCGCGCGGCATCCTTCACCGCGTGATCGGCGCGGGGGAGGTGGTCGTGGGGGGCGCGACCCGCCAGGAGTCCGTCACGGCCGGTCTCGCCGCCGTCGGCGACGCCGAGGTCGTCCTCGTGCACGACGCCGCCCGCGCGCTCACGCCGGCCGCGCTCTTCGATCGCGTCGTCGCGGCCGTCGTGGCGAGCGGCGACGGGGCCGTTCCCGGCGTTCCGGTCGCCGACACGATCAAGCGCACCGACGAGGGCGGCGCGATCGTCGGGACGGTCGACCGCTCCGAGCTCGCGGCCGTGCAGACGCCCCAGGGCTTCCCCGCGGCGCAGCTGATCGCGGCGTACGCGGCGGCCGAGCGCGACGTCACCGACGACGCGCAGCTGATGGCGGATGCCGGGCACCCGGTCGCCGTGATCGCCGGCGACCCCCTCGCGTTCAAGATCACTACTGCGTGGGACCTGCGCCGCGCGGAGGAGCTGCTGCGCCCGGCATCCGGCACGACCCGCATCGGGGTCGGCACCGACACCCACGCCTTCGCCGACACCGAGGTGCCGCTGTGGGTCGCCTGTCTCGAGTGGACGGGCGAGCGCGGTCTCGCGGGCCACAGCGACGGCGACCCGGTCGCGCATGCGATCGTCGACGCGCTGCTGTCGGCGGCGGGGCTCGGCGACATCGGCACGACGTTCGGCACGAGCGACCCGCGCTTCGCGGGCGCGCACGGCGAAGTGTTCCTCGCCGAGGCACGGCGGCTGGTCGAGCACGCGGGCTGGCGCATCGGCAACGTGTCGGTGCAGCTGATCGGGAACCGGCCGCGCTTCGCGCCGCGGAAGGCCGAGGCCGAGGGCGTCATCTCGGCGCTGCTCGGCGCTCCGGTGTCGGTCACCGCGACGACGACGGACGGGCTCGGCTTCACCGGCCGCGGCGAGGGCGTCGCGGCGATCGCGACCGCGCTGCTGACGCGGTGACGACATGGACGAGCACCTGCACCCCGCGCTGTCGCAGCTGTTCGTCGCCTCTCTGATCGAGTTCGACAACGCCGCCGAGACCTGGCTGCCGCACCGCACGACCGCACTCGGCGACGGCGGGCCGCCGACGCCCGCGCCGCGGAGCGGGCACACGTTCCGCCGCCCGTGGCTCGTCTCGGCGACGACGTGGCAGAACCTGTTGCGCATCGTCGCGGGGGACGGCCTGCCGCAGGCCGTGGCGGAGACCTCCGGGCTCGGTCTCGCCGGGGTGCGCCGCTGGGGCTATGCGCGCCTCGACGGCGACCGGCTCGTGCTGCGGTGGCCGGGCAAGGTCGCGCATCGCGTCTGGTCCGAGCTCGAGCCGGCGATCGAGGCGCGCTGGCGGGAGCGCTGGGGTGCGGGGCGCATCGACGACCTGCGCGACGCGCTCGAGCCGCTCGCGGGCACGGTGACGAGCACGACGCCGCGCAGCATGCCGCAGCTCGGCTACGCCGACGGCGGCCGCACGCGGATGCCGCTCGACCTCGGCCCCGGCGAGCCGATCCCGGCCCGCGCACTCGATCTCGGCTCGCTGCTGGCGCGGGCGCTGCTGCGCTGCACCCTCGCCTACGAGCGTGGCTCCGAGCTGACGGCCGTGCTCGGCTTCGACGTCATCGAGCCGTTGGCGGATGCCGGCGGCGAGCTCACCCGCACCGAGCTCGTCGCGCGCAGCGGGGTCGCACCGGAGGCCATGGCGTCGTTCGTCGGCCGCCTCGAGCGCAGCGAGCACGTGCGGCTGCGGCGCGCGGGGCGGTCGGTCGTGATCGGCCTCACCGCGCGCGGGGCGCTGGCCGCAGCGGAGCACGTCGAGCGAGCCGCAGCGGCCGAGGCCAGGGTCGCGGCGGATGTGGGCGGCGCGGCCGTCGCCCGCCTGCGCGCGGTCGTCGCGGCCGTCCACGGCGACGCGACCGCACTGCGCCGCGCGCTCGAGCCGTCCGACGGCGGCTGGCGGTCGCGGCCGCCGTATGCGGCGCAGACCGAGCGGGTGCTCGCCGACCCGCACCGGCACCTGCCGCGGCACCCGGCGGTCACACATCGCGGCGGCTTCCCCGACGGCGCGTAGTCGGCAACATCCGGGGAAGCCGCGCGGCGGTTCCGTAAACTCTGCAGGGTGACCATTCGCCTCTACGACACCCGGGCCCAGGCCCTGCGCGACTTCGAGCCGCTCGTCGAGGGGAAGGTCGGCCTCTACGTCTGCGGTCCGACGGTGCAGTCGTCGCCGCACATCGGGCACGTGCGCAGCGCTCTGGTCTACGACATCCTGCGCCGCTGGCTCACCTACCGCGGCCTCGAGGTGACCCTCGTGCGCAACGTGACCGACATCGACGACAAGGTGCTCGTCAACGCCGCCGCCGCGGGCACCGAGCACTGGTGGGCGCTCGCCTACCGCGTCGAGCTCGAGTTCACGGCGGCCTATCGGGCGATCGGCATCCTGCCCCCGAGCTACGAGCCGCGTGCGACCGCGAACGTGCCGCAGATGCACGAGCTCATCCAGCGCCTGATCGACCGGGGGCACGCCTATGCCGCCGGCGACGGCTCGGGCGACGTCTACTTCGACGTGCGCAGCTGGCCCGAGTACGGCGCGCTCAGCAACCAGTCGGTGGACGACATGCAGGACGCCGCCGACGCCGACCCGCGCGGCAAGCGCGACCCTCGCGACTTCGCCCTGTGGAAGGGCCGCAAGGCCCAGGAGCCGGCGAGCGCGAACTGGGCGAGCCCGTGGGGCGAGGGGCGACCGGGCTGGCACATCGAGTGCTCGGCCATGTCGGCCCGCTACCTCGGGGCGTCCTTCGACATCCACGGCGGCGGCCTCGACCTGCGCTTCCCGCACCACGAGAACGAGCTCGCCCAGTCGACCGCGGCCGGCGACGGCTTCGCACGGTTCTGGGTGCACAACGGCCTCGTCAACGTCAACGGGCAGAAGATGTCGAAGTCGCTCGGCAATTCCATCTACGCGGCCGAGCTGATCGCGTCGGCGCCGCCGGTGGTCGTGCGCTATGCGCTCGGCCAGGCGCACTACCGCTCGACGATCGACTACACCGACCGCTCGCTCGCCGAGGCCGAGGCGGCGGTCGAGCGCATCGAGGGCTTCCTCGTGCGCAGCGCGCGGCGCATCGAGGGCACGCGGTTCGCGGCGGATGTCGTGCCGATCGTGCCGGACGAGTTCGCCGCCGCGATGGACGACGACCTGTCGGTGCCGCAGGCGCTCGCCGTGCTGCACGACACGGTGCGCGAGGGCAACACGGCGCTCGACGCCGAGGATCTGCAGGTCGTGGCGTCCGCGCGCGGCAAGGTCGTCGCGATGACCCGCGTGCTCGGCATCGACCCGCTCGCGCCCGAGTGGGCGCGCACCCAGGACACCGCCGCGCGCGCTGCGCTCGGCGCGCTCGTCGAGCGGCTGCTCGACGACCGGCAGGCGGCGCGTGCCGCGAAGGACTACGCGGCGGCCGATCGCATCCGCGAGGAGCTCACGGCCGCCGGCATCACGATCGAGGACACGCCGACGGGCGCCCAGTGGGCGATCACGGAAGACTGAGGGTGAGGGACATGGCTAAGGCACGAGCAGGCGCAGTCAGCAAGGCGAAGAAGGGCGCGACCGGAAAGGGCACGGGTGGCAACGGCCGCCGGGCGCTCGAGGGCAAGGGGCCGACGCCGAAGGCCGAGGACCGCGAGTACCACCCCGCGTACCGCAAGAAGATGCTCGCCGAGCGCGCGGCCGCGAAGCGCACCGGGCAGGGCGGCGGCCGGCCGAGCACGGCGGGCGGCAACCGGCCGAGCCGCGGCAAGAGCGCGGACGACACCGAGCTCGTCACCGGGCGCAACTCCGTCGTCGAGGCGTTGCGCGCGGGCATCCCCGCCACGACGCTCTACATCGCGGCGCGCACCGAGATGGACGATCGTGTCAAGGAGGTGCTGTCGATCGCGACGCACCGCGGCATTCCGATCCTCGAGATCATGCGCCCCGAGCTCGACCGCATGGCCGGGCGCGACGCCGTGCACCAGGGCCTCGGCCTGAAGGTGCCCCCGTACGAGTACGCGCACCCCGTCGAGCTGCTCGACCTGACGATCCGCAAGGCCGAGACCCCGCTGTTCATGGCGCTCGACGGCATCACCGACGCGCGCAACCTGGGCGCGATCATCCGCTCGACCGCCGCGTTCGGCGGCCACGGCGTCATCGTGCCGCAGCGCCGCTCCGCCGGTGTCAACTCGGCCGCGTGGAAGACCTCTGCCGGCGCGCTGGCCCGCACGCCTGTTGCGATGGCGTCGAACCTCACGGCGACGCTCAAGGAGTTCAAGAAGGCCGGTGTCTTCGTCATCGGCCTCGCCGCGGGCGGCGACACCGAGCTGTACGACCTCGAGCTCGCCGACCGCCCGGTCGTCGTGGTCGCGGGTTCGGAGGGCAAGGGGCTGTCGCGCATCGTCACCGAGACCTGCGACGCGATCGTGTCGATCCCGATCCAGGGCATCGAGTCGCTGAACGCCTCGGTCGCGGCATCCGTCGCCCTCTACGAGATCTCGAAGGTGCGCGCGAACAAGAAGTGAGCGCGAGACGACGAAGCGCCCGGCATCTGCCGGGCGCTTCGTCGTCTGTGCCGGGCCGTCAGGTCAGCTCGAAGCCGTCGGTGTCGGTCGTCGGCAGGGTCAGCGACATCGTCTCGGTGTTCGGCGCGAACACGGTCGCCTCGTCGCGGCGGTGCCGCAGCACCGTGTCGATGTAGCTCGAGAGCGCCTCGGCGAGGGGGACGTCGCGCTGCTGTTCCTGCGACATGAACCAGCGGTGGTCGAGGAGCTGGTGGAACACCTCGGCGGGTTCGAGCTTGCCGCGCAGCTCGGTGGGGATCGCGGCGACGACCGGTTCGAAGACCCGGGTCAGCCATTCGTGGGCGGTCGCCTCGTCGTCGGGGTCCTTGTGGCCGTTGGTCGCCGCGTAGGAATCGAGGTCGTTGAGCAGGCGTCGGGCCTGGTTCTCGCCGGCATCCAGCCCGGTGAGGCGGAACAGGCGGCGAGCGTGATGGCCGGCGTCGACCACCTTGGGCTGGATGACGACGTTCGTGCCGGCGTCGTCGGTCTTGATGGTGAGCTCGCCGATGTCGAAGCCGAGGTCGTTGAGGCGCGAGACGCGCTGGGCGATGCGCCAGCGCTCCGACGCGGCGAAGGTCTCGGCGCCGGTGAGCTCGCTCCACAGCTCGCGGTACTTCTCGATGATGCCGTTGGCGATGTCGACGGGGTCGAGCTCGGGCGCTGCCTTGCCCCCGGCCTCGATGTCCATGAGCTCGCCCGCGATGTTGACACGGGCGATCTCGAGGTCGTTCTCGCGCTGGCCGTTCGAGAGGCCCGATTCCTGCAGCTGACCGGTCTCGGCATCCACCAGATAGGCCGCGAACGCGCCCGCGTCGCGGCGGAAGAGCGTGTTCGAGAGCGAGACGTCCCCCCAGTAGAAGCCCGTCACGTGCAGGCGCACGAGCAGCACGGCGAGCGCGTCGACGAGGCGGGTGGCGGTGTCGGGGCGCAGCGTCTGCGAGAACAGCGCGCGATAGGGCAACGAGAACTTGAGATGGCGGGTCACGAGCACCGTCGGCAGCTCGCCGCCGTGCTCGTCGAGGCGGTTCGAGATGACGGCGACGGGTTCGACCGAGGGGATGTCGAGCCGCTGCAGCGTGCGCAGCATCTCGTACTCGCGCCGCGCCATCTCGGTCGTCGTCTCCTTCACGGCGACGACGTAGCCGTTGAGGTTCGCGAAGCGGACGAGGTGCCGGCTGATGCCCTTCGGCAGCTGGGCGATGTACTCGGACGGCCACTCGTCGAGCGGAATGCTCCACGGCAGATCGAGGAGCGCGGGCTCGACGGCGGCCGCGGTGATGTCGACGGATCCGACCACGGTGGTTCCTTAGGGACGAGGCGTGAGGACGGGACGGGGAGACGGGGAAGGCCGCGGCCCCTCGAGGGGACCGCGGCCTTCAGACATCCGTCAGGACTTCGACTGGTTTAGTCGACGACGGCGCCGCCGAGGCGCTCGCCCGAGTTCACGTCGAAGACGTGCACGTGGCCGACCTTCGGGGTGATGTAGACGGTCTCGCCCGCGTTCGGGTGGTTGCGGCCGTCGACGCGGCCGACGATGTCGACGCGCTTGCCGTCGACCTCGGTGTGGCCGTAGAGGTAGCCGTCGGCGCCGAGCTCCTCGACGAGGTCGACGGCGACCTTGAGGCCGGCCGACTCGCCGGTGTTGACGACGACGTCCTCGGGGCGGACACCGATGGTGACCGAGGTGTTCGAGCCGAGCGTGGCACGGTCGACCGGAACGACGGTGGTGCCGAACTTCACGCCGCCGTCGGTGACGTCGGCCTGGAACAGGTTCATGGCGGGCGAGCCGATGAAGCCGGCGACGAAGACGTTCTTCGGGTCTGCGTAGAGCTCGCGCGGGGTGCCGACCTGCTGCAGGACGCCGTCCTTGAGGACCGCGATGCGGTCGCCCATGGTGAGGGCCTCGGTCTGGTCGTGGGTGACGTAGACGGTGGTGACGCCGAGGCGGCGGGTCAGCGACGCGATCTGGGTGCGGGTCTGGACGCGGAGCTTGGCGTCGAGGTTCGACAGCGGCTCGTCCATGAGGAAGACCTGGGGGGAGCGGACGATCGCGCGGCCCATGGCGACGCGCTGACGCTGACCACCCGAGAGGGCCTTGGGCTTGCGGTCGAGGTAGGGCTCGAGGTCGAGCATCTTGGCAGCCTCGCGGACGCGCTGGTTGCGCTCTTCCTTGTTGACGCCGGCGATGCGGAGCGCGAAGCCCATGTTCTCGGCGACCGTCATGTGCGGGTACAGCGCGTAGTTCTGGAACACCATCGCGATGTCGCGGTCCTTCGGCGGCACGTCGGTGACGTTGCGGTCGCCGATGAAGATGTTGCCGGCGTTGACCTCTTCGAGGCCCGCGAGCATGCGGAGAGCGGTGGACTTGCCCGAACCCGAGGGGCCCACGAGGACCAGGAACTCGCCGTCGGCGACGTCGAGGTTCAGGGAGTCGACAGCCGCGATGTTCGAACCCGGGTAGATGCGGGACGCGTTGTCGTACGTGACAGTTGACATCTGTATGTCTCCTTCACCGGCAGGTACGTGCCGGACGATCCGTAGTGAATGGATGTTGTCACTGCCAACACCTGACGGCGTCGGCAGTGCTCACACTCTACGCCATGTCTCACTCGGTTAACATCGTTCAGCACCACCCCCAGCACGAGATGAGGCATATGACGTACGAGTCGCCGAGCGGGTCCCGCCCGTCGAAGGACGCCAGGAAAGCGGCGCGCGACAAGGCGCGCGCCCTGCGGGTGTCCCAGAAGAAGAAGGACAAGCGCAACCGCGTCCTGCTGCGATCCGGGCTCGTCGTCGGCATCGTCGCGGTCGTCGCGATCGTGACGTTCGTGCTGGTCACGTCGATCCGGCCCCCGCACGACGGCCCCGCCAACATGGCGAGCGACGGCGTCCTCATCACGACGGGCCTCAAGGCCGCTCGCTCGCCGGCCCGCCCCGCCGATGCGAAGCCGACGCCGCACCCGCTCGACACGAGCGGCCAGGTCGTCAACATCGTCATGTACGTCGACTACCTCTGCGAGTACTGCGGCCAGTTCGACCAGACGAACGGCGATCAGATCGGCAAGCTCGTCTCGTCGGGCGCCGCGACGCTCGAGATCCACCCGCTGCCCTTCTACGCGAACCGCTCGGCACAGGGCACGCAGTACTCGCTGCGCGCGGCCAACGCCGCGGCCTGCGTCGCCAACTACTCTCCCGACGAGTTCTTCGCCTTCAACAGCCTGCTGTTCGCGCACGAGCCGAGCCAGACCAGCGTCGGCCTCACCGACGCCCAGATCGGCGGCTACGCCGAGCGGGCGGGGGCGGCGCCGATGGGCGACATCCGCCGCTGCATCGCGAACAAGACCTATGTGGACTGGACGCAGCAGGCGCTCAGCCGCGCGTCCACCGGGCCGCTGCCGAACTCCGACATCAAGCGCGTCACGGCCGACGACCTGCCGCTGGTGCTGGTCGACGGGCAGCAGTTCACGGGTTCCGTGACGGATGCCACCGACTTCCGCGCCTTCATCCAGCAGGCCCAGGGCGAGCGCTACTCGACGCCGCAGCCGACCGGAACCCCGACTCCGACCGCGACTCCCTAGGGCGCCGGACATCGCGGCGCGCACATTCCGGCCGCGGCATCCCTAGATTGAGAAGATGGCAAGCATGCTGAAGGCCCACCGTTCTGTCGCCGGCTCCCGCATCGTGGGGGTCGGGCACTACCAGCCCGAACGCGTCCTGACCAATGCCGAGCTGGCCGAGCTGGTCGACACGAACGACGAGTGGATCCGCTCGCGCACCGGCATCATCGAGCGCCACATCGCCCGTGAGGACGAGACGGTCGCCGACCTCGCGACCTCGGCGGCGCGGTCCGCGCTCGCCGACGCGGGGCTCGAGGCCGACGGCGTGGGCATGATCGTCGTGGCATCCACCTCGGTCATGGACCACAGCCCCAACGTCGCCGGCCGGGTCGCCGCCGCGCTCGAGATGACCTCGCCCGTCATCCTCGACGTCAACACCGCGTGCTCGGGCTTCGAGCACGGCATCGCGATCGCCGACGCCGCGATCCGCGGCGGGCAGGTCGAGCGCGCGCTGGTCATCGGCGCCGAGAAGCTCTCGTCGATCACCGACTGGACCGACCGCACGACGTGCGTGCTCACGGCGGACGGCGCCGGCGCCTTCATCCTCGAGGCCGCCGAGGAGCCGGGCGTCGGGCCGACCGTGTGGGGCTCCGAGCCGACGATGTCGCGTGCGGTGCTCGTCGAGGAGGAGACCGGCAACAAGTTCAGCCAGGACGGCCGGATGATCCTGCGCTGGGCCATGTCGAAGTCCTCCGACATCAGTCGTCGCGCCGTCGAGGCGGCCGGGCTGTCGATGGACGACATCCAGGTCTTCGTGCCGCACCAGGCCAACCTGCGCATCATCGAGCCGCTCGCCGAACAGCTCGGCCTCACCGACCGCATCGTCGTCACCGACGTGCAGTACTCGGGCAACACCTCGGCCGCCTCGATCCCGCTCGGGTTCTCGAAGTGGTGGCACGAGGGGCGCATCCCGGCGAACGTTCCGGCGCTGCTGTTCGGCTTCGGCGGCGGCTTCGCCTACGCGAGCCAGGTGGTCATGACCCCGAACCGGAAGCCGTAGGGGATTCCCGTACGATTGCTTCTCGGCAGGAGACTGTCGTGCCGGTTTAGCTCAGTTGGCAGAGCGCTCGCCTTGTAAGCGAAGGAGAGGGGATCGAAGCCCCTAACCGGCTCCGAATGTCAGTGGTCGAACATATGTTCGATCTCATGAGAGTTTGTGAGCATTGCGGTGTCGCCACCGCGAATCCAAGATTCTGTTCGCGCAGCTGTGCGGCTTCGGTGACGAACCGGGGCGTGCGGAGACATGGCCGCGATCGCCCGCCCTGTGCGCAGTGCGGAGTGCAACTGCATCCGCCGCAGCGGAAGTTCTGTTCAGAGGCGTGCTCGGCCGCGATGCGCCGGGAACAAGCGGTTCGGCTCTGGCTGGAAACCGGTATGCCCGGGCAGATTCATCTGGCTCGATCGGTCCGTGCGTACATCCTGGCGGAGCAGGGGGGATGCTGTCGGATCTGCGGGATCTCCACCGCGTGGAACGGGCTTCCGCTCGTGTTCGTGCTCGACCACATCGATGGGAACAGCGCGGACAATTCGCGTGAGAACGTCCGGTTGATCTGTCCCAACTGCGACACGCAGCTGCCGACGTACAAGGCGCGCAATCGCGGGAACGGGCGCCATTGGCGGCGCGAGCGCTATGCGAACGGTCAGTCGTACTAGTCGGTCGACCCGGCGGCGCCGCGCCCGGGGCGGCGCGGGGTCGCGATCGGCTCGGGCAGGCCGAGCCACCACTCGGGGCCCGACGCCAGCACGACCTCGGCGTGGTGGCGGACATCGTCGACGTCCTCGCCGAGGATCCAGGCGAAGAACGCCGCCGTCGCGCCCGACGACGCATAGCCGAGCGACATCTGGCGGATGACGTCGGTCATCGGCAGCAGCTGCTTGGGGACGATCTCGGGGTGGTTGTCGAGGTGGGTCTCGATGACCTGGCGCGCCGCCGCCTCGATGATGGCGATCAGCCGGGCGCCGCTCTTGCTGCCCGGAGCCTGTCGGTAGATGGGGGTGTGGTCGCGCATGTGCTCCATGACGGCCATGGCCGGCGCGAGGAAGACGCTGTCATCGCCGCCCGAGGCCACGGGCATGGCGAGATAGGCCGAGACGGATTCCGTGAGCTCGTCCTGCAGGGCGCCGCAGAGCAGCTCGACCGGGTCGGCCGAGTGGCGGTAGAAGGTGTCGCGGCTCACGCCGGCCTCGGCCGCGACATCCGTCACGGTCAGATGATCGATGCCCTTCTCGACGGCCAGTCGGTAGACCGCGTCCGTGAGGGCGACGCGCGAGCGTCGGGAGCGAGCATCCATGTCCGGAACCCTAACTCAGAAAAATGTCTATTACGCGACAAGTGTCCTATAGACAACGCGACACGTGTCCGATATTGTTCCTGACAGTTGTCGTGTTAGTTGGCGAAAGGAGAGCATCATGGCCGCCACGATCATCATTCCGCAGCCGTCGATCTGGGAGCAGTTCGCTCAGATCTTCAGTGCTCCCCGCGGCCCCGTGCGCCGCTCGCCGCTCGCACTGCAGCCCTTCGCGCGTCAGCTGCACGCGGAGGTGTTCATGAGCGAGCGCACCGGCGACTGGATTCGCGTCGGGTGCGACTGCCGGTTGGGTTTCGACCACTGGCACACAGGCCACTGAGGTTCGTGACAAGGGGTTGGGCGCCCTCAGTGCGGATCCGCCCCGTTCCATCGAAGATTCGGGAACTTCGATGTCGAGCGGGGCGGATCAATCTTTAAGCGGCGCGTTCGCAGGCGGATGACGCACCGCCTGAACTTGTAAGTCTGGATTGATAAACCTAGGCTTACGAATATGGCCGATGAATCCGCGCTCGCCGCCGAGCTCCTGGGGAGCATCCGCCTCTTCATCACCGCCGTGCGCAAGGCGAAGCCCGAGGGCGAGCTCAGCGCGGCCGAGATCAGCGCGCTGCTGCACATCAAGCGCGCGGGCGAGACGACGTCCGCCGCCGTCGCCCGGCTCGAGGGCATCTCGCCGCAGGCGATGGGCACGACGATCGCGGCGCTCGAGGCGCGCGGGCTCATCGAGCGCGAGAAGGACGCGGATGACGGCAGGCGCATCCTGCTGCGTCCGACCGCCGCCGGCTTCGACGTGCTCGACGCGCGCCGCGACGCGCGCACCGCCAAGTTCGCGGCCCGGCTCGCGAGCGACTTCACCGCCGCGGAGCGCGCGACCCTGCGTGCCGCAGCGCCCCTGCTCGAGCGCCTCGTGGGCGAGCTGTGACGACCGTCGCCGCGCGGCTGCGGCGCGGGACATCCCCGGGAACCCCCGACCGCTATCGCTGGGTCGCGCTCACCAACACGACGATGGCCGTGTTCATGGCGAGCCTCGACGGCTCGATCGTGCTCATCTCGATGCCCGCGATCTTCCGCGGCATCCACCTCGACCCGCTGGCGCCCGCGAACATCGTCTTCCTGCTCTGGATGATCATGGGCTACCGGCTCGTGCAGTCCGTGTTCGTCGTCGCCGTCGGCAAGTTCGGCGACATGTTCGGGCGCGTTCGCATCTACAACTCGGGCTTCCTCGTCTTCACGATCTCGAGTGTGCTGCTGTCGTTCGACCCCGCGCGCGGCGCGCCCGCGGCGCTCTGGCTGATCGGCTGGCGGCTCGTGCAGGCCTTCGGCGGCTCGATGCTGACCGCGAACTCGCAGGCGATCCTGACGGATGCCTTCCCGCGCGAGCGCCGCGGCTTCGCCCTCGGCATCAACCAGGTCGCGGGGCTCGCGGGCATGTTCATCGGCCTGACGGCGGGCGGCCTGCTCGCCGCGTGGGACTGGCGCAGCGTGTTCTGGGTGAACGTGCCCGTCGGCATCGTCGGCACGCTGTGGGCGTACTTCATGCTGCGCGACAACGGCGAGCGCCACCCGGGGCGGATGGACTGGTGGGGCAACCTGACCTTCGCCGTCGGCCTCTCGGCCGTGCTCATCGCCATCACCTTCGGGCTGCAGCCGTACGGCGGGCAGCCGATGGGCTGGGCGAACCCGTGGGTCATTGCGGGGCTCGCGGGCGGTGTGCTGCTGCTCGCGGTGTTCGTGTGGATCGAGCTGAGTGTCGCCGACCCCATGTTCGAGCTGCGGCTGTTCAAGATCCGCGCCTTCGCGTTCGGGAACGTGACGCGGTTCGGCGGCAGCCTCGCGCAGGGTGGTCTGCAGTTCATGCTCGTGATCTGGCTGCAGGGCATCTGGCTGCCGCTGCACGGGTTCTCCTATGCGTCGACGCCGTTGTGGGCCGGCATCCTCATGCTGCCGCTGACGTGCGGCTTCCTCATCGCCGGGCCCGTCTCGGGCGCCCTGTCCGACCGATTCGGCGCGCGGCTGTTCGCGACCACCGGCATGATCGTCTTCGGCCTGTCGTTCGTCGGCCTGATCTTCCTGCCCGTCGACTTCCCGTACTGGCTGTTCGCGGCGCTGCTCGGGCTCAACGGCATCGGCATGGGCATGTACTCGGCGCCGAACTCTGCGGCCATCATGAGCTCGGTGCCCGCGCGGTACCGCGGCGTCGCGAGCGGCATGCGCGCCACGTTCCAGAACTCGGGCACGTCCCTCTCGATCGGGGTGTTCTTCTCCCTCATGATCGCCGGCCTGGCATCCACGCTGCCCCACACGCTGACCTCGGGCCTCATCGCCCATGGGGTGCCGCACGAGGTGGCCGCGAAGATCGGCGGGTTGCCGCCCGTCTCCTCGCTGTTCGCTGCGATGCTCGGCACCAACCCCGTGAAGTACCTGCTCGACAGCTACCACGTGCTCGCCGGGCTGCCCGCTGCGGCGCAGGCCGCGCTCACCGGCCACACCTTCTTCCCGCACCTGCTGTCGGGTCCCTTCCACGACGGCCTCGTCATCGTGTTCTCGGTCTCGGCGGCGATCGCGCTGATCTCGGCCGCGGCCTCCGCCATGCGGGGCACGGGCGTGGCCGTCGACAGCGAGGTGCGGCTGCCCGCGGCACGCACCCAACCGGCATCCGCCACCACCATCAAGGAGTAACCCCATGGCCATCGAACTCGAAGAGACCCCCGCCCTCGTCGTCATCGACCTGCAGGTCGGCATCCTCGGCTTCCCGACCGCACACCCGATCGCGGATGTCATCGACAAGTCGGCTGCGCTCGCCGAGGCGTTCCGCGCCAAGGGCCTGCCCGTCGTGCTCGTGAACGTCGCGGGCGGCGCCCCCGGTCGTACCGAGCGCTCGAAGGCATCCGGCCAGACGGGGCCCCGCGTCATCCCCGCCGAGGCGATGGCTATCGTGCCCGAGCTGAACCAGCAGCCGAGCGACATCACGGTCACCAAGACGACCCTCGGCGCGTTCCTCTCGACCGACCTCGACGCGAAGCTGAAGGCCGTCGGGGCGACGCAGATCGTCCTGACCGGCGTCTCGACCACCTCGGGCGTCGAGTCGACCGCGCGCTCGGCGTACGAGCTCGGCTATCACGTGGGCTTCGTCATCGACGCGATGACCGATGCGATCGAGCCGCACGAGGCCTCGATCGCCCACCAGTTCCCGAAGCTCGGCGAGCTCGGCACGGCCGACGAAGTGCTCGCGGCCGTCGCTGCGCGCTGACCAGCCCCTTAAACACGCGCGAGCGGTGCGAAAAGGCGCCTCACACACCCGGTGAGCGACCTTTTCGCACCGCTCGCGTGAGTTCGGAGCGGTGAGGTGAGACGAGGTCAGGCATCGCCCGTGGCGGCGTCGGCCGCGGCATCCGCGTCGAGAACGCGCAGGCGCCATTCGGGGAAGCTCGCCTGCTCGAACGGGCCGCGGCCGTCGGCCGTGTAGGCGGCGGTCTCGAACGCGACCGTCCAATAGCGGGGGCGCTGGATGCCGGGGTACGGCGCGATCTCCTTGTCTCCGCTCGCGACGACCACGCCCACCGGGTCGTCTTCGCCGGCCTCGACCTGATCGGGGTCGCAGATGACCGCCACCAGGGCGCCGATTCCGACCGCGGGCCCCTTCGACAGGGGCGGGGCGGGCGGCACGAGGCGACGGAACCAGTTCACGCCGTCAGATTACGACGGGCATCCGTCGACCAGCCGGATCAGCGCCGCCTTCTCGTCGTTCGGCACCGTGAGCCGGTATTTCGCGAGCACCGTGACATACCGCTCGACGTATTCGCAGCGGTACGACGCCCGCGGCGGCAGCCAGCGCGACGGGTCGAGGTCGCCCTTGGCCTGATTGGCGGCGCCGTCGACCGCGAGCAGGTTGAGCGGGTCGTTCGCGAACTCGATGCGCGTCGCCTGCGACCAGTGCTGCGCCCCCGTGCGCCACGCCTCGTAGACGGGCACGACATGGTCGATCTGGACGGCCTGGCTCGACACCGCCCCGCGCGTGTAGTGCACCGTCGTGCCCGAGTAGGGGTCGACCAGCACACCCGTGTCGACCGTGCAGCCGGTGCTCGGCGTCACCTGGGTGAGATCGCGGCGCAGGATGTCGCTGCGGGTGTCGCAGCCGTTGTGATCGACATCCGCCCACGCCTGCCCGAAGTCGCCGACGCGGTCGTAGCCGTTGTAGGGGTCGACCGGCGCGACCCGGATCGCGTCGAGCTGCGCCCCGACCGTCGCGGGGTCGAAGCGCATGTCGGCGTCGGTGCTCGCGTTCGCGGCGGCAACGCCGCCCGCGGGCGCGGTGGCGGCGGGGTCCGAGACCGTCGTCGTGCACGCCGTCAGAGTGAGGGCGGCGACGAGGGCCAGTGGGGCGGCGAAGCGGGTGCGGGGCACCTCTTCATTGTCGCGGCCCGGTGCGATCAGCCGCGCCGCGACCAGAGGTCGCCGGCCTCGACGTCCTGCCCGCCGCGTGCCGCGACGAACTCGAGGCCGTCGGCTTCGCCGTGCAGCTCGCGCGTCACGGCCGGCCAGTGCTGCCGGCCGATGACGATGGGGTGCACCGGCCGGCCCGAGAGCGCCGCGTGCCGCAGCGACGTCGTCGAGACCGTGCCGACCAGGCGCTTCACGACGGCGACGGGCAAGTCGGGCAGATCGACGCGTGTGACGAGCGCGGCCGAGACCGAGGGCGGCGCGGATGTCTTGAGCCGCCGCACCCCCGCGCGCAGCGAAGCACCGGCGCCGTCCGTCCAGTGGGGCTCCACCACGCTGTCCACCCGCGGGTCCACCGGGATCAACCCGGCGGCCTCGGCGGCGGACGCCCCGAGCACCACGGTGACGTACGAGCACCCGCCGTCGAGCAGCCGCTGCACGACGAGCTGCACCCACGGCGTGCCGTCGGCGGCGCGCGCGAGCGCCTTGGGCACGCCGTAGCGGGACCCGGCACCGGCGGCGAGCACGACGCCGGCGGCACGTGTGGCCGATGACGCGGCGGTCTCCGTCTCCGACATCACGGCTCCTTCGCGAGCGGACTATGTCGGCAACTCAACCACGGCGTCTGTTGCGCGCGGGTTACGATCCGGCGGGGCGCGCGCGGCTCTCAGCGCGCGTGGTCGCCGCCCCCGAGCTGGTCGAGCGCGTGGGCGTACAGCCCGTCGAGCAGGGCGAGCCCGTCGCGCACGCCACCGGCGGAGCCCGGCAGGTTCACGATCAGCGTCGTGCCGGCGACGCCCGCGAGGCCGCGCGAGAGCAGCGCGGTCGGGCTGTGGGCGGCGCCCCGTCGGCGCAGCTCCTCGCCGAAGCCGGGCAGCTCGAGACCGATGACCGCCCGTGTCGCCTCGGGTGTGCGGTCGCCCGAGCCGATGCCGGTGCCGCCTGTCGTCACGACGAGGTCGGCCCCGGCATCCACCGCCTCGCGCAGCGCCGCCTCGACGTCGGGGCCGTCCGCGACGACCTGCGCCGAGGTCGAGAACCCGCGCTCGGCGAGCCACGCCGCGATCACGGGGCCGGTCGCGTCCTCGTAGACGCCCGCCGCCGCGCGCGTCGACACGGTCAGCGCGAGCGCCTTCACAGCGCCCGCCAGGCGCCCGACTTGCCGCCGTCCTTCTCGAGCACGTGGATGTCGGTGATCACCGCCGCCTTGTCGACCGCCTTGATCATGTCGTAGACCGTGAGCGCGGCGATCGAGACGGCGGTCAGGGCCTCCATCTCGACGCCCGTCACGCCGACGGTCTTCACCACGGCCCGGATCTCGACCCGGTCGCCCGCGGCCTCGAGCTCGACCTCGACCCCGCTGATCGGCAGCGGGTGGCACAGTGGAATGAGCTCCGGCGTTCTCTTCGCGCCCATGATGCCCGCGACACGTGCGGTCGCGAGCGCCTCGCCCTTCGGCAGCCTGCCCTCGCTGATCAGCGAGATGACATCGGGGCGGGTGATGACGGATGCCGCGGCGAGCGCGCGCCGCTTCGTCACGGCCTTCCCGCTCACGTCGACCATGTGCACGGCGCCGTCGGCGCGCTGATGGGTGAGCTCGGCGCCCTCGGGCGCGGTGTCGTCAGTCATCGATCCTCCAGACCTCGACGCGGTCGCCCGCGTCGGCGTGCGCGAGCCCGACGGGAAGGTGCACGAGCAGCTCGGAACGCGCGTAGGCGACCAACAGGTGCGAGCTCGGGCCGCCGACGAGCTCGACGAGGCCGTCGGCCGTGAAGCGGCCGCGGCGCACCTGGTGCTTCTCCGCAGGCGAGTCGACGGATGCCGCGAGCGGCGCCCACTGCGCAGGCCGCGCCGCGCGCAGCACGGGTCGCAGGAACAGCTCGAACGAGACGAGCACGCTGACCGGGTTGCCGGGGAATGCGAGCACGGGTGTCGGCCGTCCGGCGATCGGCACCGCGCCGAGGCCCTGGGGGCCGCCGGGCTGCATCGCGACCGGGCCGAACCGCACGCCGCGCGGCTCGAGCACCTCGCGCACGACCTCGTGCGCCCCGGCGCTCACCCCGCCGCTCGTCACGACGAGGTCGACAGGGCCCGCCGACTCGAGCGCGGCGGAGAAGTGCGCCGGGTCGTCGCTGTGCACGGCGGTCGCCAGGGCGACACCGCCGGCGGCCGTGATCGCGGCGGCGAGGGACATCGAGTTCGCGTCGTAGATCCTGCCCGACTCGAGCGGGATGCCGGCGGCCGCCAGCTCCGCCCCGGTGGAGATCACGAGGACCCGCGGCCGCGCCCGCACCGACACCTCGGTGAGGCCGGACGCCGCGAGCGCCCCGAGCTGCGCCGCTCCGAGCACCGTGCCCGCGGGCAGCAGCTCGTCGCCGGCGGCGAGGTCGCTGCCGCGGCGCCGCACGAACGCGCCGGTCTCGACGGGTTCGGGCAGCGTGATCGAGCCGCCGACGGGCTCGAACACGCCGGGGGCGCCCACGGCCTCGACGGGCACGACGGCATCGGCGCCGCGGGGGAGCGGCGCGCCGGTCATGATCGCGACGGCCCCGCCGGCGAACGCGGAGACGGGGTCGCCGGCGGCGAGGTGGCCGGTCACGGCGAGGGCGCCGGCCGAGGCATCCGTCCGCACGGCGTAGCCGTCCATCTGCGAGTTGTCGAACGGCGGCAGGTCGACCGGCGACGAGACGCTGCGGGCGAGCACGCGGCCCAGCGCCGCGCCGAGCGGCACGCGCTCGACGGCCGGGTGCCAGTGCTGCGCGATCAGCTCGCGCACGGCCCCCTGGTGCTCGGCGACGGTGGTCATGCCTCCATCTTGGCCGCTGCGGCCGTGCTGCGGCGCCCCAGCAGCTCGCCGAGTTCCGCGGCGGCCGCCGTGCGCCACGGCCGCCCGGCTGCGAAGACCACGATGAGGGCGAGCGCGATGAGCACGAGCGAGAGCGCGACCGCCGCGTCGGGGTCGGTGTTGTTCCGCAGATAGATCTCGAGCGGCAGCGTGCGCGTCACGCCCTGCAGCGAGCCGGCGACCGTGATCGTCGCGCCGAACTCGCCGATCGAGCGCGCGAAGCACAGCACCGCACCAGAGATCAGCGCGGGCGCGAGCGACGGCAGCGTGACCTTCGTGAGCACCTGTGTGCGGTTCGCGCCGTAGGCGAGCGCGACGTCGTCGTGCGTCTCGGTCTGGCTGCGCAGAGCGCCCTCGATGCTGATCACGACGAAGGGCAGCGACACGAACGCCTGTGCGAGCACGACCGCCGCCGTCGAGAACGGCACCTGCCAGCCGAGCGCCTCGAGCGCGGGCCCGAGCAGCCCTTCGCGGCCGACCGTGTAGAGCAGTGCGAGGCCGCTCACGACGGGCGGAAGCACGAGCGGCACGAGCACGAGGGCGCGCGCGACCGACTGGCCCGGGAACGACCCGCGCGCGAGCACGATCGCCATCGGCACGCCGAGCAGCACGCACAGGGCCGTCGAGATGAGGGCCGTGACGACGCTGAGGCGGAGGGCGTCGAGGGATGCCTGCGAGCCGATCAGCCCGAGGAAGTGCGCCCAGTCGACCCGCGCGACGATCGCGGCGAGCGGCAGCAGCACGAACAGCGCACCGAGCCCGACGGGCACCCACAGCCACGCCGGGTACGCGCGCCGCGCGCGGGTCACTTCGGCGGGGCTCCGAAGCCCGCCGCGGCGAGGGTCTCCTGACCGGTCGATCCGGTCACGAATGCGACGAACTGCTTCGCGAGCTGTGCCTGGTCCGCGCCGCGCGTCACCGCGATCGGGTAGGTGTTCACGGCCTGGGCGGACTCGGGGAAGGGGACCCCGGTCACCTTCGAGCCCGCGCCCTTGACGTCCGTCACGTACACGACGCCCGCGTCGGCGTCGCCGCTCTCGACCTTGGAGAGCACGTCGGTGACGTTCTGTTCCTGGCTGACGGGCTTGATCGTGACGCCGGTCGCCTTCTCGACCTGCTCGACGGCGTTGCCGCACGGCACGCCGTCGGCGCAGACGACGACCTTGAGGCCGGGCTTCGCGAGATCGGCGAAGGAGGCCACATGCGCCGGGTTCCCCGGCGGGGTCGCGATCTCGAGCACGTTCGTCGCGAAGTCGACGGGCGTGCCCGCGATGAGCGTCTGCGACACGGCGTTCTGCATGTTCTTCTCGTCGGCCGAGGCGAACACGTCGGCGGGCGCGCCCTGCGCGAGTTGCGTGACGAGCGTCGACGAGCCGTCGAAGTCGAAGGCGACGGTGACGCCGGGGTGCGCCTTCTCGAAAGCCGCGCCGAGCTGCGTGAAGGTCTGGGTGAGCGAGGCCGCCGCATAGACGGTGAGCTTCTCGGGCTTCGCGGCGGATGCCTCGCGCCCGCTCGATGCGGCGCTCGTGCAGGCGCTCAGGGCGAGGACAGCCGCCGTAGCGGCGACCGCAGCCCCCGACATCCGCCTCATCGGTTCGCTCCCATGACCTCGACGCCCACGTTCGTCGCCTTCACGACGGCCGTCGCGAGCGAGCCGGCCTCGAGCCCGAGCTCGCGCGCCGCCTCGGCGCTGATGAGCGAGACGACGCGGTGCGGCCCGGCCTGCAGGTCGATCTGCGCCATGACGCCGTCGATCTGCACCCGCGTGACGACGCCGACGAAGTGGTTGCGGGCCGAGCTGACGACCGGCGAGCGGTCGGGGGCAGCCTTCGCGCGCTCGACGGCCAGCGCGGCGAGGCTCGCGCCGTCGACGAGTTGCGGGCCGTCGCCGTCGGATGCCGCGAGCTCGCCTCGCTCGATGAGCCGGCGGACGGTGTCATCGCTCACGCCCAGCAGCGCGGCAGCATCAGAAACCCGCAATTGCGTCACGAAATGAACTCTAGTGACGCAACTGCGGGTCAGGTAAAGGAATTACGCCTCGGCGGTGAAGTTCAGCGCGAGCGAGTTCATGCAGTAGCGGTCGCCTGTCGGTGTGCCGAAGCCGTCGGGGAACACGTGGCCGAGGTGCGAGTCGCACGCAGCGCAGCGCACCTCGGTGCGCACCATGCCGAGCGACGTGTCCTCGATGAGCTTCACGGCCTCGGGGCGCACGCTCTCGTAGAACGACGGCCAGCCGCAGCCCGAGTCGAACTTCGTGCCGCTCTGGAACAGCTCGGCCCCGCACGCGCCGCAGGTGTAGATGCCGGCGCGGTCCTCGTCGAGCAGCTCGCCCGTCCAGGCGCGCTCGGTCGCCGACTGGCGCAGCACGGCGTACTGCTCGGGGCTCAGCTCGGCGCGCCATTCGGCGTCGGTCTTGACGACGGCGGGGCCGGTGGGGGAGACCTCGGACATGGTCGTTCCTCTCTCGAGATGGAAAGCCTTCCCCACAGTAAACTCGCTCGGATGCGCGAGTGTTCCGTCATCACGAAGGCCTTCGACGAGCTCACCGCCCGCGAGCTGTACGCGATCGTGAAACTGCGCACCGACGTGTTCTTCGTCGAGCAGAAGGTCGACGAGACCGAGCTCGACGGGCGCGACCTCGAGCCGGCCACCCGCCACTACTGGCTCGCCGCCGACGACGGCGCGGTCCTCGCCTACCTCCGCACGCTCCGCAACGACGAGCCCGAGCACCGCGATGCATTCCTCACGATCGGCCGCGTCGTGACGCGGGCGGATGCCAGGGGCCGCGGCCTCGCGGGGCGGCTCCTCGCCGCGGCGCTCGCCGACAACCCGGGTGAGGCGTGCGTGCTGCACGCGCAGGAATACGTCCAGGGCCTCTACGCCAAGGCGGGCTTCGAGCCGTTCGGCGACGTGTACCTCGAAGCCGGCATCCCGCACATCGGCATGTATCGCGGGCCGCAGGCGAACTGATCGCTACCCTGTCTCCATGCCGCCCGCCGACCTGACCGGACTCGAGGTCTCGATCCTCGACTTCGAGCGCGAATGGCTGCAGGGCCCCGGCCCCAAGGAGCAGGCGATCCGCACTCAGTTTTCGCTGTCGGCGGCCCGTTACTATCAGATCCTCGGTCGGCTGATCGAGAATCCCGCGGCACTGGCGTACGACCCCCTTCTCATCCGGCGCCTGCTGAGGCAGCGGGACGAGCGTCGCGAGCTCCGCGCCGCACGCGTGCGGCCGATCGACTGAGCCCGAGCCCAAGGAAGGACAGCCGAGCGAGCATGGCGAGCCAAGAATTCCCGCGGGATCGTTTCGACATCATCCCCGCCGATCTCGAACGCACCGGTGCACACCGCGCGCCCGCGCGCCGCGGCCGCGGCTGGCTGTGGGTCATGTGGTGCGCCGTGGCGGTCCTCGTCATCGTCGGCGCCGGCTGGCTCTTCCTGCACCTCTCGAGCAGCACCGACAACAGCGGCGGCACCGGGAGCACGGCGGGGACTCCCGCGCCGACGGCCCGACCCACGCCGACCAGCACGCCGACGCCCACCCCCACACCCACTCCCACGCCGACGGCGACCTTGGTTCCCTCTACCCCGCTCTCCGTGCTCAACGGGGTCGGAACGCGCGGCCTCGCCGCGCGGGCGAAGACGAAGCTCGAGAGCGCCGGCTGGACCACGATCACGACGGGCAACGCGCCGCAGCTCGGCGTGCAGACCACGACCGTCTACTACGCCGAGGATTCCGAGCGCGGGCTCGCCCTCGGCGTCGCGCAGGCGCTCGGCGTGCAGACCGTGACGAAGGGCTCGCCACAGGCGACCACCACGGCGCAGATCGTGGTGATTCTGGGGGCCGACTTCACGGGGTAGGCCTGCCGGGGCATCCCGCCCCCTCATCCGCCCCGTGCGGTGTTGCCCGATCGAATGCGCAAGCGCGGCGTTTCGGGCATGTGACGGGTTTCGGACGCCCCCGTAACCATTCGTCGGATTCGGCGGAAGGTCTTCCCTTGCGTACCCCCCTGCTCGGTACGATCGTGCGAACAACGATGTGGGGGCACTCTCCGCGTCCGGCACTACGCAATGGAGAAAGAATGGCGAACGGAACCGTCAAGTGGTTCAACGCTGAGAAGGGCTACGGCTTCATCACGGTCGATGACGGCGGGCAGGACGTGTTCGTCCACTACTCGGCCATCGACATGAGCGGGTACAAGTCGCTCGAAGAGGGCCAGCAGGTCGTCTTCGAGGTCGGCACCGGCTCGAAGGGCCCGCAGGCCGAGTCGGTCCGACTCGCGTAACGCTCAGCAGCTTCACGAGCCGCCCGGTCGATTGTGACCGGGCGGCTCGTTGTGTTTCGGGCTTTCTTGCACTCGCGGTGTCAGAGTGCCAGAATCGCTTCTAGCACTCGTCTAATCGGAGTGCTAATGACATCTTTCGCTGCTACGTCCGGGAGGGACGAGAAACAACCATGGCAAAGATCATTGCTTTCGACGAGGAAGCCCGTCGCGGCCTCGAGCGCGGTCTGAACACGCTGGCTGACGCCGTCAAGGTCACCCTTGGCCCGCGCGGTCGTAACGTCGTCCTCGAGAAGAAGTGGGGCGCCCCCACCATCACCAACGACGGCGTCTCGATCGCCAAGGAGATCGAGCTCGACGACCCGTACGAGAAGATCGGCGCCGAGCTCGTCAAGGAGGTCGCGAAGAAGACCGACGACGTCGCGGGTGACGGCACGACCACCGCGACCGTCCTCGCCCAGGCGCTCGTGCGCGAGGGCCTGCGCAACGTCGCCGCCGGCGCCGACCCGATCAGCCTGAAGAAGGGCATCGAGAAGGCCGTCGCCGCCGTCACCGCCGAGCTCATCGCCGGCGCCAAGGAGGTCGAGACGAAGGAGCAGATCGCCGCCACCGCGTCGATCTCCGCCGCCGACCCCGAGATCGGCGCCCTGATCGCCGAGGCCATCGACAAGGTGGGCAAGGAAGGCGTCGTCACCGTCGAGGAGTCGAACACCTTCGGCACCGAGCTCGAGCTGACCGAGGGCATGCGCTTCGACAAGGGCTTCCTGTCGCAGTACTTCGTCACGGACCCCGACCGCCAGGAGGCCGTGTTCGAGGACCCGTACATCCTCATCGCGAACCAGAAGATCTCGAACATCAAGGACCTTCTGCCCATCGTCGACAAGGTGATCCAGTCGGGCAAGCAGCTCCTGATCATCGCCGAGGACGTCGACGGCGAGGCGCTCGCGACCCTGATCGTCAACAAGATCCGCGGCATCTTCAAGTCGGTCGCCGTCAAGGCCCCCGGCTTCGGCGACCGCCGCAAGGCCCAGCTGCAGGACATCGCGATCCTCACCGGCGGCCAGGTCATCTCCGAGGAGATCGGCCTCAAGCTCGAGAACGTCACGCTCGACCTGCTGGGCAAGGCCCGCAAGGTGGTCATCACCAAGGACGAGACCACGATCGTCGAGGGTGCCGGCGACAAGGACCAGATCGACGGCCGCGTGCAGCAGATCCGCAACGAGATCGCCAACACCGACTCCGACTACGACCGCGAGAAGCTGCAGGAGCGCCTCGCCAAGCTCGCCGGCGGCGTCGCCGTCATCAAGGCGGGCGCGGCCACCGAGGTCGAGCTCAAGGAGCGCAAGCACCGCATCGAGGACGCCGTCCGCAACGCCAAGGCCGCTGTGGAAGAGGGTGTCGTCGCCGGTGGTGGTGTCGCCCTGATCCAGGCCGGCACCGTCGCGTTCGAGAAGCTCGAGCTCGTGGGCGACGAGGCCACCGGCGCGAACATCGTCAAGGTCGCCATCTCGGCCCCGCTCAAGCAGATCGCCCTCAACGCCGGCCTCGAGCCGGGCGTCGTCGCGGCCAAGGTCGCCGAGCTGCCTGTGGGCCACGGCCTCAACGCCGCGACCGGCGAGTACGGCGACCTGCTGGCCCAGGGCATCCTGGACCCGGCCAAGGTCACCCGCTCGGCGCTGCAGAACGCCGCGTCGATCGCCGGCCTGTTCCTCACCACCGAGGCCGTCGTCGCCGACAAGCCCGAGCGCGTCGCCGCTCCGGCCGGCGACCCGACCGGCGGCATGGACTTCTAGGAGTCCGCACGCACGACAGAGAGGGCGCTCCCCACGGGGAGCGCCCTCTTTCGTGTCCGGGCCAGGGCCCCACGACAGGAAACGCAGGATTTGTCACCCCGAACCGGGCCGTCGGGGTGACGAATCCCGCGTTGTGCGGCAGCCGTGAGCCGTGCGCAGCCCTACAGCCCCGCCGCGAACATGCGGTAGTTGCGCAGCTCGCTCTCCTGGTACTGCTGCGCGGCGCTCGTGAGCACCTGCTGCAGCTGGCCCATCTGCGTTTCGATCGTGCGCTGGGTCGTCGTCCAGCCCGCGAGCATCTGCTGGAACGCGGTGGCGGCCTGGCCCGACCACGAGCCCTGGAGCGCGGTGAGCGTCGCGGTGAGGTGCGCCGCGTCGCCGCGCAGCTGCTCGAGGGTGGCCTGGGCGGAACGGGTGGCGTCGAGCACCGCGGTGCTGTCGACCTGGAACGTGGTCATGGCTTCCTCCGTGATGGTGAGTGGATGCCACGAAGCTACGCAGGCCGCGGCATCCCCCGCCCGTCCACGACTGCGGAATGTGGAGAGACCACTCGAAACGGTGCCTGTGCTGGGGAAGACGCCTCAGATGGCGTCGGTCAACGGCAGCAGCACGCGGAAGGTGGCGCCGCCGCCCAGCGTCTCGACCACGTCGACGGCGCCCTTGTGCGCCGCCACGATCGACATGACGATCGCGAGGCCGAGCCCGCTGCCGCCGGTCTCGCGTGTGCGCGAGGTGTCGGCCCGCCAGAAGCGCTCGAAGATCTTCTCGCGGATCTGCGGGGGGATGCCCTCGCCGTGGTCCACGATCTCGACGACCGCCTGGCGCGCGGCCACGTTCGCCGAGACGCGGATCTGGATCGGCGAGCCGTCGGGCGTATAGCGCACGGCGTTGCCGATCAGGTTGCCGAGCACCTGGCGCAGCTTGTTCTCCTCGCCCATCACGAGGGCGGGCACGGCGCGGCGCTCGGGCAGGTCCCCGAGCTCCAGAGGCATCGTCTCCATCAGGCCCGGGTCGCTGCGGCGCGGCTGCGAGCGGCGGCGCAGCCGGGCGAGGGCCGACGCGGTGAACGCGATCGGGCCGGTCGAGTTGGTGTCGGACTGGGGACGCTGGGGCAGACGGATGCCGCCGCGCTGCGCGGCCCGCACCA
Organism: Microbacteriaceae bacterium; assembly: GCA_009780695.1. Classification (GTDB taxonomy): domain Bacteria; phylum Actinomycetota; class Actinomycetes; order Actinomycetales; family Microbacteriaceae; genus Gryllotalpicola. The sequence continues at coordinate 1,612 of WQZN01000016.1, read as the reverse complement.
CGCCCGTCGTCGCGGGCTGCGGCACCGCCCCGTCCCGCCCGACGACGGGCAGCACCGCGGTCGGGGTCGGCTCGTCGAACGCCGACGGCCCGGGCACGGGCAACGGGGCCCGGGGCAGGTCCACCACCACGGTGAACTCGCGCGAGGGGTTGGCGGCGCGGGCGTCCATCGCCGCGTCATACGCCAGCGGCAGCAGGTCGACCTGCGCGACCTGCAACGGCCGCGTCTCGTCGAGGCGCGCGAGCTCGAGCAGGTCCTCGACGAGGCCGCCCATGCGCAGCGCCTCCTTCTCGATGCGCTCCATAGCACCGGCGACGGCCGTCTCGTCCTGCAGGGCGCCCATGCGGTACAGCTCGGCGTAACCGCGCACCGAGACGAGCGGCGTGCGCAGCTCGTGGCTCGCGTCGCCGACGAAGCGCCGCATCTGCTCGATCGTGCGCGCCCGGTCTTTGAACGCGCGGTCGATGCGGGAGAGCATCGTGTTGAGCGACCGGTTCAGGCGGCCGACCTCGGTGTTGGGCTCGGCGCCGCCGAGGCGCTGGCTGTAGTCGCCGTCGGCGATCGCGGCGGCGGTGCGCTCGACCTGGCGCAGGGGCGCGAACGTGGTGGTCACCAGCATCCTCGTCAGCACCGCCCCGACGACCACGACGATGACGCCGAAGCCCAAGAAGATCGTGAGGTACGCGGTCATCAGCACGTCGATCGAGCCGGTCGACGTCGCCACGATCGCCGAGCCCTGACTACCGTCGGAGGTGAACTGCAGCGTCACGCAGCGTGCGCGGTACTCCACGCTGCCGTCGTTGCTCGCGAGGTTGAAGCTCTCGCCCACCCGGCACGCCGCGGCGAGCGACGGCGACAGTGTCGTCTGGATCGCGGGTCGCACCGCGCTCGCCTTGTCGCGCATGTTGTACTTCAGCAGCCGCCCGTCGGCGTCGTAGAGCGCGAAGAAGTAGGTGCTCGAGTCGCTGCTGCCGTCACCGGAGGCGAGCGCGTTGTCGTTGCTGGAATCGGCGTCGACCATGGCGTTGATGCTCGCCGCGGTCGATGCCGCGACGAGCTGCTGGTCGAGCTGCGAGATCAGCACGGGCCGGAACAGCAGCGTCGTGCCGACCCCGGTGAGCAGCAGCCCGAAGGTCAGCACCAGCACCGTCACGCCCGTGATCTTGGAGCGCAGCGAGATGGCGTTCCACGCGGTGAGCAGCGATCGATGCATAGATCTCGGACGTTAGCCCGGCTTGCTGGGCCGGGGCTGATGCGGTGCGGTGGATGTCTGGGGCGTCGGCCGCTGTTACGCCTTGCCCGCCTTGAGCATGTAGCCGAAGCCGCGCTTCGTCTGGATGAGCGGCTCGCTCGAGTGGGCGTCGACCTTGCGGCGCAGGTACGAGATGTAGCTCTCGACGATGCCCGCGTCGCCGTTGAAGTCGTATTCCCACACGTGGTCGAGGATCTGGGCCTTCGACAGCACGCGGTTCGGGTTCAGCATGAGGTAGCGCAGCAGCTTGAACTCGGTGGGGGAGAGCTCGATCGCGGTGTCGCCCACGAAGACCTCGTGCGTGTCCTGGTCCATCGTGAGCTCGCCGGCGCGGATGATCGCGTCGTCGTCGGCCTGCAT
>WQZN01000015.1 GCA_009780695.1 Microbacteriaceae bacterium | reverse complement strand
TCATCGAAGAGAACGCGATCCCTGACGATGTCACGATCCAGGTGCTGACGCAGGCCCGCGAGCACCTGATCACTCGCACCTACGAGGCGCTGATCGGCGCGAAGCAGGCGATCGTGCACCTCTACAACTCCACCTCGATCCTGCAGCGCGACGTCGTGTTCCGCACCGACGTGCAGGGCGTGGTCGACATCGCGCTCGAGGGCGCGCGCCTGTGCCGCGAGTTCGAGAAGACGGTGCCCGAGACGACCGTGTACTACGAGTACTCGCCCGAGAGCTACACGGGCACCGAGCTCGAGGTCGCGGCGCGCATCTGCAACGAGGTGCTCGAGGTCTTCGAGCCGACGCCCGAGCGCAAGGTCATCATCAACCTGCCGGCGACCGTCGAGATGGCGACGCCGAACGTCTACGCCGACTCGATCGAGTGGATGTCGCGCCACCTGAACCACCGCGAGAACGTCATCATCTCGCTGCACCCGCACAACGACCGCGGCACCGCGGTCGCGGCCGCCGAGCTCGGCTACATGGCCGGTGCGGACCGCATCGAGGGCTGCCTGTTCGGCAATGGGGAGCGCACCGGCAACGTCGACCTGGTCACGCTGGGCGTCAACCTGTTCACGCAGGGCATCGACCCGCAGATCGACTTCAGCGACATCGACGCGATCAAGCGCACGGTCGAGTTCTGCAACCAGCTGCCCGTGCCCGAGCGCAGCCCGTGGGGCGGCGACCTGGTGTTCACCGCGTTCTCCGGTTCCCACCAGGACGCGATCAAGAAGGGCTTCGAGCGCATGGCGGCGGATGCCGCGGCCGCAGGCAAGACCGTCGACGACATCGAGTGGGCCGTGCCCTACCTGCCGGTCGACCCGCGCGACCTGGGCCGCAGCTACGAGGCCGTCATCCGCGTCAACTCGCAGTCGGGCAAGGGCGGCGTCGCCTACCTGCTCAAGACCGACCACGCGCTCGACCTGCCGCGCAAGCTGCAGATCGAGTTCAGCGGCGTCGTGCAGGCGAAGACCGACGCCGAGGGCGGCGAGGTCACGAGCGAGCAGCTGTGGGCCGTCTTCCAGGACGAATACCTGCCCGCCACCGACGCCGAGGCCAAGTGGGGCCGCTTCGAGCTGCTGGGCAGCCGCATCGAGAGCGAGGAAGAGGGCGCCTGCTCGTTCACCGCGAGGCTGCGCGACGGCGAGTCGGTCGAGCAGGCGAGCGGCGAGGGCAACGGGCCGATCGACGCGTTCATCCAGGTGCTGGTGGGCCGCGGCATCCGCGTCTCGCTCTACGACTACGTCGAGCACACGATGAGCGCGGGCGGCGACGCCCAGGCCGCGTCCTACGTCGACCTCGACGTGAACGGCACGCGCCTGTGGGGCGTCGGCATCGACGCGAACACGTCGATCGCGTCGCTCAAGGCGATCGTCTCGGCCGTGAACCGGGCGATCCGCGCCGAGCAGTCGACCCGCGCCGGCGAGCTCGTCGGCGCGTAACCGAGCCGCGGCCTTCGGCCGGGGCCCGGCGGCTTCCCACAAGGGAGTCGCCGCCCCGGTGGCTCTTCACGAGAGAGCGGCCGGCCCCGGCCGGAGCGCCGCTATCCGCGCTAACCGCACGCCGCGCCGGCCGCACGCCGCGCATCACGGGACCGCACACCACGGCACCATCGACTTGTCAGAGAACGTCGTCAACCGACCGAGTTGAGGGCGTTCTCTGCCAGGTCGATCGTCGACTCAGCCGCGCGCCGCGATCGAGAACGTCATCGGCACGCGGTCGCGCCCCTCGGGCAGCACCCAGTTGTCGCCCTCCGGCACCATGCCGTTCAGATGATGCCACTGCAGGGTGTCCTGCTCGCCGAAGGCCTCGATCGCGAGCCCGGCGCCGAGCAGGGCGCCGATGATCTCAGAGAGGGGATGCTGCCACTCGTACTGCGAGGTGGCGGTGAGCTTCGCGTCGCCGATGTAGCTGTACTCGCCGACGTAGAGCTTCGGCTCGGTGGAGTGGAAGTACGGGTCGCGCACCACGAGCAGGCCGTCCGTGCGGTCGGGGTCGAGCGTCATGACCATCGGGTGGTTCTCGCGGATATAGAACAGCCCGCCCGGCTTGAGCAGCGCACGGATGCTGCGCGCCCACGCCGTGAGATCGTCGAGCCACACGAGCACGCCGATGCTCGTGTAGACGATGTCGAACTTCTCGGTGACGGCGACGGATGCCTCGGCCACGGTCGACTGCACGAAGCTCGCCTCGAGCCCGGCGCGCTCCGCGAGCGCCCGTGCAGCCGCGACCGCCTCGCCCGAGAAGTCGATGCCGGTCACGCGTGCGCCGAGCCGCGCGAAGCTCAGCGTGTCGGTGCCGATGTGGCACTGCAGGTGCGCGAGGGACAGGCCGTCGACCGAGCCGTTCGGCAGGTGGGGCGCCATGAGCGGCAGGTCGTCGCGCACCACCGAGGAGATGCGCGAGGCGTCCGCCGCGAACCCGTCCGTGTCGTAGGCGACGAGGTGGCCCGCGACGCGGTCGTCCCAGTTGGCACGGTTGGTCTCGAGGTGCAGGTCGTCAGTCATCCGTCGTCTTCTTGTCGTGCCGCTGCACCCGGTACGTCGCCACCGGGCCCGTCTCGGTCTGGGTGAACCCGCGCGGCGCGGGCGCGCGCCTGCGCAGCAGGATGAAGCCGGCCGCGGGTCTGCTGAGGCTGAGCGAGCGCTGCTCGGGCAGGCTCCAGCCGAACACGACGGCCAGCAGACGCACCGCGAAGGTGATGGCGGTTCCGATCACCGCCGCCCAGAACACCGACACGTTCGCGTCGTGCAGCGCGACCTGGCTGAGCGTGCCGGCGGCCGCCGCGACCGCGTAGAGCGAGCCGACGTGCATCACCGTGATGGGCATGTTCAGCAGGATGTCCCGCAGCAGGCCTCCGCCGACCGCCGCGATCATGCCCACGAACGCCGCGGGTATCTCGGGCAGCCCGAACGCGAGGGCCTTGGTCGTGCCGATCGCGCCGAACAGGCCGAGCGTCAGCGCGTCGAGCACGGTGATGACCGGGTCGATGCTCGTGAACAGTCGTGCGAGCAGCATGCCGACGAGCGCCGCGGCGATCGCGGTCGGGATGTACCAGTTGCTCGAGAGAGCGACGAGCGAGGTGGACAGGAAGACGTCGCGCAGGATGCCGCCGCCGAGGCCCGTGGCCACACCGATGAACGCGACGCCGAACAGGTCGATCTTGCGTTCCCGGAAGCCGCTCGCGTAGGCGGCGCCCTGGATCGAGCCGATCGCGATCGCCGCGAACTCGGCCCAGTGGGGGATCGTGAAAGTGGCGCCGTCCACGGGCCGATTCTGGCACGTGCGACCGGGCCGGAACCGGAAGCCGCACAGGTCGCGTTGAGCCGATTCGGGTGCACGCGCCGCGATAATCGAGTGTGCCGACTTACCGTGACGAGGCCGTCGTCCTCAGGACCCACAAGCTGGGCGAGGCCGACCGGATCGTCACGCTGCTCTCGCGCCGCCACGGCAAGATCCGGGCCGTCGCGAAGGGCGTGCGGCGCACGGGCTCGCGCTTCGGCTCGCGGCTCGAGCCCTTCATGGTCGCCGACCTGCAGCTCTACGAGGGCCGCAGTCTGGATGTCATCCAGCAGGCCGAGACGCTCGGCGCCTACGGCGCCGACATCGCCGCCGACTACGCGAGCTACACCGCCGCCAACGCGATGGTCGAGACGGCCGACCGGCTCACCGAGGCCGAGGGCTCGCTGCAGCAGTACCTGCTGCTCGTCGGCGCCCTGCGCTCGCTCAGCCGCCGCGAGCACACGCCCGCGCTGACCCTCGACTCCTACCTGCTGCGTGCGCTGTCGATCGCCGGCTGGGCGCCGTCGTTCGGCCAGTGCGCGCGGTGCGGCAAGCCCGGCCCGCACGACCGCATCGTGCCCCAGCTCGGCGGGGTGGTCTGCGACGACTGCGCGCCGCCCGGCGTCGCGCACCTCGACGCGGAGACGCTCGGCCTGCTCGGCGCGCTGCTCACGGGCGACTGGCCGACGGCTGAGGCATCCGTCGAGCTCACCCGGACCAAGGCGAGCGGAATCGTCGCCGCCTATCTGCAGTGGCACCTCGAGCGCGGCCTGCGTTCGCTCAGCCACATCTCCCGAGAGGTTCCCCCCGCGTCATGACGCCGAAGCCGTTCACGCACAAGGACGCCCTGCCGTTCCGCCCCCTCGACTGGACGGGCGTCTATCCGCCCGCCATGCCGACCGGCGCGGTGCCGAATCACGTCGCCATCGTGATGGACGGAAACGGTCGCTGGGCGAACCGCCAGGGGCTGCCGCGCATCGAGGGGCACCGCGCGGGCGAGGCGACGATGGTCGACGTCATCGCGGGCGCCGTGCAGATCGGCGTCAAGCACCTGAGCCTCTATGCGTTCTCGACCGAGAACTGGGTGCGCTCGCCCGACGAGGTGCGCTTCCTGATGGGCTTCAACCGCGAGGTGCTGCACCGCCACCGCGACCAGCTCAACGAGTGGGGGGTGCGCATCCGCTGGGCGGGGCGCCGCCCGAAGCTCTGGAAGTCGGTCATCAAGGACCTCGAGATCGCCGAGGAGCTCACGAAGGGCAATGACCGCCTCACCGTGACGATGTGCGTCAACTACGGCGGCCGCAACGAGATCGCGGATGCCGTGAAGAGCATCGCGCGCGACGTCGCCGCCGGCGCGATCCGCCCGAGTGCGGTCAACGAGAAGCTGATCCGCAGCCGCTTCTACATCCCCGACATGCCCGACGTCGACCTGTTCGTGCGCTCCTCGGGCGAGCAGCGCACCTCGAACTTCCTGCTCTGGCAGTCGGCCTATGCCGAGATGGTGTTCCTCGACACGCTCTGGCCCGATTTCACGCGCACCGAGCTGTGGCGCGCGATCGAGATCTACGCGAGCCGCAACAGGCGGTTCGGGGGAGCGGTGGATGCCCCGGCCGCGGCATCCGGCGAGCCGGCGTCTGTGCCGCCGTCACCCGGCACCGGTGTGTCGTTGTGATCGTCCGCTTCACCGAGTTCGACGACACCCCGCTCGAGACCCTGCACTGCACCGCCCGCACCGCCGACCAGCGCGGCGCCTGGCTCGGCGTGGACGCGGTCACCGCGCTGTTCGTGCCGTGGAACGCCGACTGGTGCGCGCGGTTCTACTCCGGCGACGCGGACGGCCTCGAGGTCTTCGTGCAGGCGGTGAAGCCCGTGCGCATCTCGTCCGAGCTCATCGAGCTCATCGGCCTCGACCTCGGCATCGAGGTCGTCGACGGCTCCGTCAAGCTCACGGGCGAGGACGAGTTCGAGTGGAACCAGGTCGCGCAGGACTACCCGGACGAGCTCATCACCCGTGCCCGCGCCGGCATCAACGACGCCCTCGAGCGCGTCATGCTCGCGCAGCACCCCTTCGACAGGTCGCCGGCCGAGCTCGTGGGGGAGTTCGGGGCGTAGCGCCCCGGTCGAGGCATCCCTCGCGCCCGGCCAATAGTCTGTGGTCGTGGAGATCAGACAGCGCGTGGATGCCGACCTGCCGGCCCTGATCGTCGCCCTCGCGGCGACGCACGAGGTCGACCGCTACCCGGTGCTGCCGAACCACGTCAGCCAGGAGTGGCTGCTCGAGGGCGGTGACGACGCCGCCTGGGTCGCGCAGGACGGCGAGCTCGTCGTCGGCCACATCGCGGTCGCCGAGACCGACGAGGACCCCGATTCGCTGAGCGTGCACCGTCTGTTCGTGCTGCCGGATGCCCGCGGCCGCGGCGTCGCGAGCGCGCTGCTCACGGCAGCCGAGACCTATGCCCGCGTGCTCAAGCAGGATCTGTTCCTCGAGGTCGTGAGCCACAACACCGACGCGATCCACCTCTACGAGACGCGCGGGTGGCGCTGGATCCGCCAGTACACGGCGACCTGGGCGGCGCCGGACGGCAGGCACCCGAACATCCACCTCTACGCCTCGCCCGACAACGACGCGATGCACTTCCTCGACCTGGGCGCGGGCAAGCCGACGGAATAGGCGCGCGTCTCGCGCCCATGGTGTTGCGCCGTCACTTCTGGCTGCAAACGGCGGGTTTTCGAGCCAGAAGCGGCGACGCAACACGGCTTGGTTCGCCTAGATTGATGCGGTGCCCGACACCCGAGCTGCGATCCTCAAGCGCCACATGCTCGCGACTCATCAAATGGTCGGCGACCGTTCGCGCTGGCAGAAGTTCTTCGACACAGATTCGTGGTGGCGTGATCCGACAGTAGTGGCGGCCATCGGAGCTGCGCTCGCCGATCCGTTCCGGGAAACCCGCGCAACGCTGGTTGTCAGCCCAGCCTCGTCAGGCATCGTCCTCGGCTCCCTGGTTGCTCGCGAGTTGGGGATCGGATTCGCCGTCATCAAAAAGGAAGAGGGTTCTGTCGTCGACTCCGACACCTGGATCAGCGCAACGACCCCGCCCGACTATCGGGATCGCCACCTCACCATGACCATCCGCAAACGCATGCTGCGCCCCGCGGACCGCGTGCTTGCCGTCGACGATGTCGCTGATACGGGTGGACAGCTCACCGCGATCAAACGGTTGGTCGAGATCGCCGAAGCCGAATGGATCGGTGCTTCTGTCGCCGTCGACACGATCGAGTTGCAAGCCACCCGCCGCGCGCTCGGACTGCGCTCTCTCATCAACGGGCGCGAGATCGACTAGCGAATGGAATACTTTGGGCCTCGACTCCGGTTGCCGAATGCATGACTGACGCCCCCGCGCCCATCAAGATCGACATCTGGTCCGACATCGCGTGCCCTTGGTGCTACATCGGCAAGCGCAAGTTCGAAGGCGGCGCGGGTCTGTTCGCGGGTGCCGGCGAGGGCCGAGGGGTCGAGATCGAGTACCACTCCTTCGAGCTCAGCCCCGACACGCCCGTCGACTTCGAGGGTGGCGAGGCCGACTTCCTCGCGCAGCACAAGGGCATCGACCGGGGCCAGGCCCAGCAGATGCTCGACCGGGTCACCGGCATCGCGGCATCCGTCGGCCTGAACTACGACTACGACAACCTGCAGCACACGAACACGGTGCTGGCGCACGAGGCGATCCACTTCGCGAAGGCGCACGGCAAGCAGCTCGAGATGAAGGAGCGCCTGCTGTCGGCCTACTTCCTCGAGGGCAAGCACGTCGGCACGGTCGCCGACCTCGCTGCGCTCGGCGGCGAGATCGGCCTCGATGAGGATGCCCTTGCTGCGGCCCTCGAGGCGCACGAGTTCCTTCCCGCCGTCCGTGAGGACCAGCAGACCGCGATCGAGTACGGCATCAACGGCGTGCCGTTCTTCGTCATCGACGGCAAGTACGGCGTCTCGGGGGCGCAAGAGGCGCAGACCTTCGCCCAGGTGCTCGAGCGGGTCTGGTCCGAGCGCGGCGCGGATGTCGAGACCGAGGCCGGAGCATGAAGCTCGTCCCGCTCGGCGACGCCGAGGCCGCGGTCTGCGTCGACGGGGTGTGCGAGATTCCGAACTTCGGGGCCTCCATTCGGCCGCAGACGGCCTCAGTCGACCAGCGCGATGAAGACGCCCCTACTCCGGGTCGGTGATGTCGCCCACGACGGCGCCGAACGACGCGATCAGCGCGTCGCCGTCGATGAAGGCCGAATGACCGTGTGCGCCGGCACCCATCGCGACCTCGTGGCCGGTGATCGTGGCATCCGCGTAGACCGGCCAGTCCTGCGCTGAGCCGAGCGGCGTGATCGTGCCGCGCTCGTAGCCCGTGGCGGCCAGGGCGAGCGCGGCGTCGGGCAGCTGCAGCTTGTTGACGCCCACGAGCGCGCGCAGCTTGGGCCACGAGATCTTCCGCCCGCCGGGCACGAGCGCGAACAGGAACGAGCCGTCGTGGCGTTTGACGACGAGCGTCTTGACGATCACCTCGGGTGCGATGCCGAGCACGGCGGCCGCTTCGGCGAGCGACCCGGCCTCGGGCCGCGCGACCACGCGCACCTCGAGACCGCGGGCCGCGGCATCCGCCGAGATCCGCTCCGTGCCCGTCAAACCTGCGAAGCGATCGCTCACAGCGCGCCCTCCTTCAGCATCCATCTGAGAAACTGGAATCGATGTCCACCGCAACCCTCGCCGCCGCGCCTTTGTTCCTGGGCGACCACCAGGTCGATGTGCCCGTCGTGCTGGCGCCCATGGCGGGCATCACCAACACGGCGTTCCGCCGGCTGTGCCGCGAGTTCGGCGCGGGTCTCTACGTGAGCGAGATGATCACGACCCGTGCGCTCGTCGAGCGCAACGCCGAGACGATGCGCCTGATCGGGCGGCACGAGTCCGAGAAGTACCACTCGGTGCAGTTGTACACGACCGACCCGCAGACGGTCGGCGACGCGGTGCGCATCATCGTGGCCGAGGGCCTCGCCGAGCACGTCGACCTGAACTTCGGCTGCCCGGTTCCCAAGGTGACCCGCAAGGGCGGCGGCAGCGCGCTGCCGTGGAAGCTCGGCCTGTTCCGCGAGATCGTCGAGAGTGCGAAGGCCGCCGCCGAAGACCTGCCGCTCACGGTCAAGATGCGCAAGGGCATCGACGACGACCACCTGACCTACCTCGATGCCGGCCGCGCCGCACAGGACGCGGGCGCCGCCTACGTCGCCCTGCACGGCCGCACCGCCGCTGACATGTACTCGGGCCACGCCGACTGGGACGCGATCGCCCGCCTCAAGGACGCGCTCGACATCCCCGTGCTCGGCAACGGCGACATCTGGTCCGCCGACGACGCGCTGCGCATGATGCGCGAGACGGGCGCCGACGGCGTGGTGGTCGGTCGAGGATGCCTGGGCCGCCCGTGGCTGTTCGGCGATCTAGCCCAGGCGATGCGGGGGGAGTGGCGGGAAGGCGCGGGACCGAACCCGTCCAAGTCCCAACCCGGGCTGCGCTCCGTCGCCGCCGCGTTCCGCCGGCACGCCGAGCTGCTCGTCGAGTTCTTCGAGGACGAGGGGCGCGGGTGCCGCGACATCCGCAAGCACGTCGCCTGGTATTTCAAGGGCTACCCGGTCGGCGGCGAGCTGCGCGCGAAGCTCGCGACGTCGTCGAGCCTCGCCGAGATCGACGAGCTCATCGCCCAGATGGACCTGGACGCCCCGTACCCCGGCGACGGCGCCGAGGGTGCGCGCGGCCGCCAGGGCAGCCCGCGCACCCCGACGCTGCCCGACGGCTGGCTGAACTCCCGCGAGGTCGACATCGCGACCCGCGCCGACATCTCCGCGAATGAGGCTCACAACAGTGGTGGTTGAACCGCGCTCGTACTCGCAGTTCGACACCGAGCGCTGGCTGCACGAGGAGCACTCGGGGCGTCGCAGCGACTTCGCGCGCGACCGCGCGCGCCTGTTCCACTCGAGCGCCCTGCGCCGTCTCGCCGCGAAGACGCAGGTGCTCAGCCCGACCATCCGCCTCGACTTCGCGCGCAACCGCCTCACGCACTCGCTCGAGGTCGCCCAGATCGGGCGCGAGCTCGCAACCAACCTCGGGCTGAACCCCGACGTCGTCGACACGGCGTGCCTCGCGCACGACCTCGGCCACCCGCCGTTCGGCCACAACGGCGAGAAGGCGCTCAACGAGTGGGCCGCCGACATCGGCGGCTTCGAGGGCAACGCGCAGACCCTGCGCGTCGTGACCAGGCTCGAGCCGAAGGTGTTCGGGCCCGACGGCCGGCCGTACGGCCTCAACCTGACCCGCGCGAGCCTGGACGCCGCGTGCAAGTACCCGTGGCCCCTGCAGCATGCGGTCGCCGATGCGAGCGGCCGCATGAAGTACGGCTTCTACGCGGACGACATCGAGGTCTTCGAGTGGCTGCGCTCCGGCGCGCCCGAGCGCGTGCGCTGCATCGAGGCCCAGGTGATGGACCTGTCGGACGACATCGCCTACTCCGTGCACGACTTCGAGGATGCCGTCGTCAACGGCTTCATCGATGTCGACCAGCTCGGCGACCCCGCCGCGCACGAGGCCCTGATGGCCAAGGTGCAGGACTGGGTCGGCGACGAGTTCACCCATGAGGAGCTCGAGGCCGCCTTCGCCCGTCTGCGCGCGATGCCGCAGTGGCTGCCGACCTGGACCGGTTCGCGCCTCGACCAGGCGCGCCTCAAGAACCTCACCAGCCAGCTCATCGGCCGCTTCGCCAAGAACGCGACCGCCGCCACACGCATGGCCTATCCGCGTCCGAGCCTCGCGCGCTACGCGGCCCAGGTGGTCGTCCCACCCGACGAGGCGGCCGAGATCGGTGTCATGAAGGGCCTCACGGCGGCCTTCATCATGAGCCACAACGACCGTCAGCCGGTCTACCGGCGGCAGCGCGAGCTGCTTTCGGGTCTCGCCGACGCGCTGCTCGCGACCGGGCCGGAGCACCTCGACCTCGGTTTCGCCGAGGACTGGGCCCAGGCGTCCGACGACACAGCCCGCAAGCGCGTCGTCGTCGATCAGGTGGCCAGCCTCACCGACCAGAGCGCGATCGCCTGGTTCGCGAAGCTCGTGCAGCAGTAGTCGGCCGGAAACCGCTGACAGGCATCCCGCCGCGACCCGTCGGGGTGCATCTGCCGGACATAATTGGAGGATGCCCGGCCTCATCCGTCAATCCGACATCGACGAGGTCAAGTCGCGCACCAACATCGCCGACGTCATCGGCGACTACGTCGCCCTGAAGCCCGCGGGCGTCGGCTCGATGAAGGGCCTGTGCCCCTTCCACGACGAGCGGTCGCCGAGCTTCAACGTGCGGCCGCAGGTGGGCTTCTACCACTGCTTCGGCTGCGGCGAGTCGGGGGACGTCGTCACCTTCCTCCAGAAGATGGACCACCTGCCCTTCGCCGAGGCCGTCGAGCGCCTCGCCGCCCGCGTCGGCTTCCAGCTGACCTACGAGGACGGCGGCAATGCCAGCGAAGACCGCGGCACCCGCGCCCGCATCTTGGCCGCGAACAAGGCCGCCGAAGAGTTCTTCATCGCCCGGCTGACGGGCCCCGACGCCGAGCCCGGTCGGCAGTTCCTCGGCCAGCGCGGCTTCGACGCGGCGGCGGCCACCCGCTTCGGGGTCGGCTACGCACCCAAGAGCTGGGACGAGCTCACCAATCATCTGCACAGCAAGGGCTTCTCGAACGACGAGCTCGCGGCCGCGGGCCTGGTCTCGCAGAACGACCGCGGAGGCGTCTACGACCGGTTCCGCGGGCGCGTGATCTGGCCGATCCGGGATGTCACGGGCACCACCCTCGGCTTCGGCGCCCGTCGCCTCTTCGACGACGACAACGGCCCCAAGTACCTGAACACGCCCGAGACCGCGGTCTTCCACAAGGCCCAGGTGCTCTACGGCCTCGACCTCGCGAAGCGCGACGTCAGCAAGGACAAGCAAGTCGTCGTCGTCGAGGGGTACACCGACGTGATGGCGTGCCACCTCGCCGGCATCACGACCGCAGTCGCGACGTGCGGCACGGCGTTCGGCACCGAGCACATCAAGCTCATCCGCCGCATCATGGGCGACGACGGCACGGGCGGCGAGGTCGTCTTCACCTTCGACCCCGACGCGGCCGGCCAGAAGGCCGCGACGCGCGCCTTCGCCGACGAGCAGCGCTTCACGGCGCAGACCTATGTCGCGGTCGGCCCCGACGGGCTCGACCCGTGCGACCTGCGGCTCGCACAGGGTGACGCGGCCGTGCGGCGGATGATCGCCGACAAGTCGCCGATGTTCCAGTTCATGCTGCGCCAGGTCGTGCAGCGCTTCGACCTCGACACCGTCGAGGGCCGCGTCGCGGCGGTGCGCGCGGGCGCGCCGATCGTCGCCGGCATCCGCGACTCCGCCCTGCGACCGGGGTACACGCGCGAGCTCGCCCGCATGGCCGGGGCCGAGCTGCGCGAGACCGAGCAGGCGGTGCGGTCCGCGGGGCACCGGGCGCGGGCCGCGGGGGATGCCCCTGCTCCCGAGCCGCGCGGCGAGGCATCCGCACCCGCCTCCGGCCCGATCCTCACGCCGATCACGCTCGCCGACCTCGGCTCCGACCCCGTGACCCAGACCGAGCGGCTCGCGCTCATGGCGGTGCTGCAGCTGCCCGAGGCCGTGGGGCCCGAGCTCGGCGCCCGCGCTCTGCAGGCCCGCCTCACGAACCCGACGCTCGAGCTCGTGAAGACCGCGATCGTCGCCAACTCCGATGCGGTCGGCGCGCCGGACTGGTTCGCCCGCATCCGCGGCGACCTGCCCGAGCAGTTCCGCCCGGTCGTCGATCAGCTCGCGCTCTCGCCGATCCCTGAGCGCACCGAGGAGGGGGCGAAGATCTGGGCGCGCGCGATCGTGGCCGCGCTCATCCAGAAGGACATGATCGCCCTCAAGGCCGAGCTGCAGAGCCGTCTGCAGCGCACCGACCCGTCCGATGCCGAGGCCCGGGCGACGATCGGCCGCGCGATGGCCGAGCTCGAGCTCGAGCGCCGTCGCCTTCGCGGTGAGTAGCCGGCGTCTGGGTAGGCTCGGAAACGTGAGTCGCACGCCCCACGCCAGCGCACCGATCGTCGTTCAGGACCTCGCCGCCGAGTACAAGACGAAGAGCGGGCGGGCGAACGCGCTGCGCGGCGTCAGTCTCGAGGTCGGGCCGGGGCAGATCCTCGGGGTGCTGGGGGAGTCCGGCGGCGGCAAGTCGACGCTCGCGCGGGTGCTCGCGGGCGAGCTCGCGCGCAAGGGGCCGGGCGGCTACGACATCCGCATCACGGGCGGCGACGCCTATGTCGGGGGCATCGCGTTGCGCACGCTGTCGGCACGCAAGCGCAACAGGCTCACCTTCCACACCGCGTATCTGCCTCAGGATGCCGGGGATCGCCTCGAGCGCACGGCGACGGTCTCCGAGCTCGTCCAGCAGCCCATCTTCGAGCGCGACAAGCGCTTCAACCACGAGGCTGCGCGCAACCGGGCGCTGCAGCTGCTCGACTCGGTGGGCCTGCCGCTCTCGGTGCTGGACCGCTACCCGTACGAGCTGCCCGACGGCCAGCGCCAGCGGGTGGCGATCGCGCGCTCGCTCGTGCTCGGTCCGAACGTGCTCATCGCCGACGAGCCGACGGCCGGCATCGACGTCACCGTGCGCGACACCGTGCTGTCCGTCGTGAAGCGCCTGCAGCAGGACCCGGCCTTCGCGGCCGTGATCGTCACGCACGATCTCGCGGTGCTGCGGAAGCTCGACGCGCGCGTCGCGGTGCTGCACGACGGCGTGGTCGTCGGCTACGGGGCGATCGACGAGGTCTTCGGCAGCCCGTCGCACCCCTACGTCAGCAAACTCGCGCGGGCGCTCGAGCTCGAGTAGCGCGGCCGGCCGCCGGCCCGACCACCGAGTCACCCGGACAACGAGAAAGGCCCGCGCTTTCGCGCGGGCCTTTTCTCAGCTCCCCGACTTGGACTCGAACCAAGAACCTATCGGTTAACAGCCGATTGCTCTGCCAATTGAGCTATCGAGGAATGCGGCCGGATGAACCGGCAACAAGGAATAGCTTAACCGCTCGGGCGCACACTGACCAAATCGAGACGGCGCCCGGGCATGCCTCAGCCTTCGAGCTTCTCGACCCCCGGCAGCCACTGGTTGCCCGGCACGCCCCAGCCGCGCTTGCGGCTGATCTTGAGCCACTCACGGTCGAAGGGGCGGGGCAGGCGGTCGATGTAGAGGATGCCGTCGAGGTGGTCGTACTCGTGCTGGAAGATGCGCGCGAGCCAGCCCTCGGCGTGGATCTCGAAGGGCTTGCCGTCGAGGTCGAGGGCCTCGAGGCGCGCGCGGGGCGAGCGGCGGAGCGGGAAGCGCTCACCGGGGAAGGACAGGCATCCCTCGATCTCCTCCTCGTCGTCGGCCTCGCCGACGGGAGCGGGGGTGATCCACAGCACGGGGTTGATCGCGACGCCGCGGTGCTCGACGTCGTCGTCGTCCGTCCAGCCGAAGACGAAGAGGCGCTTGTCGACGCCGACCTGGGGCCCGGCGAGGCCGACGCCGGGCGCGGCATCCATCGTCTCGAACATGTCGGAGACCAGCTGCCGCAGCTCCTCGTCGAAGACGGTGACGGGCGCGGCGGGCTCGTGAAGCACGGGCTCACCCTGGATACGGATCGGGAGTACGGCCATTCGCCCAGGATATCGGGCGGGTGTCCTGTACTTTCATGAGGTGCTCGCCGCTGCCCTGACCGCAATCCGAGGCTTCGACCAACTCGCCCTCGACCCTCGACAGTTCATCGGCATCCCTCTCGCACTGGTCGCGGCCGTGTTCCTCTCGGTCGGGGCGCAGCTGCAGCACGCCGGCGTGACGAAGGTCGATCAGAACACCGAGACGGATGCCGCCCAGGGCGGCCTGAACCTGCGCCAGCTCCGCCTGCTGCTGCGCCGCCCCAGCTGGGTGACGGGCACCCTCATGCTCGGCACCGCGGTGGTGCTGCAGCTCGCGAGCCTCGCGTTCGCGCCGCTCATCGTGGTCCAGCCGCTCGGCGCCGTCGCCCTCGTCGTCACGGCGATCATCAACTCGCGCGTGACGAAGACGAACCTCAACCGGTTGTCCGTCTTCTCCATCTTCCTGTGCGTGCTGGGCGTCGGCGTGTTCGTCGTCGTCGCCGCGTTCCAGGCACGAGAGGTGCCGGTCACCGACCGCGAGCTGATCGAGATCCTGCTCATCCTGTGCTGCGTGCTCGTGATCGCGGGCGTGCTGTTCCTCATCTACCGCAAGCGGATGCGCGCGCTCGTCTACATCGTCGCGGCGGGCTTCCTCTACGGCTTCGTCGTCACGCTCGCCAAGGTCGTCATCGCACGCGTCGAGCAGCGCGAGTTCGACATCCTCACGGCGGTCTGCATCATCGCGCTGATCACGGCCGTCACGCTCGGCGCCTACTTCGTGCAGAACGCATACGCCTCGGGGCCGCCCGACCTCGTGATCGCCGGTCTCACCGTCATCGACCCGCTCGTCGCCGTGACGATCGGCATCGTGATCCTGAACGAGGCAGTGCAGGTCGCGCCCTGGGCGGCCGTCGTCTGGGTCATCGCCGGCATGGTCGCCGTCACGGGCGTCGTGATGCTCGCCCGTCATCACCCGCAGATTCAGGGGAAACCCTGAATCTGCGCTCACCGGCCGCGCCCGCGGCCGATCTCCGAGCCCCGCGCCTAGACTGATGCGCCTACCCCTTGCCGATCCCCGATGAGGA
Source organism: Microbacteriaceae bacterium (assembly GCA_009780695.1). Classification (GTDB taxonomy): domain Bacteria; phylum Actinomycetota; class Actinomycetes; order Actinomycetales; family Microbacteriaceae; genus Gryllotalpicola. The sequence goes on along the minus strand of WQZN01000015.1, from coordinate 54,564 downwards.
AATCCGACGTGCCCGAACCGAGTGACACGCCCGCACGACCCCTGACGATCCTGCTGGGCTGCGACACCTTCGCCCCTGATGTCAACGGGGCCGCGCGCTTCGCGGAGCGCCTCGCCGCGGGCCTCGTCGAGCGGGGGCACACGGTGCACGTCATCGCCCCGTCGCGCACCATCTTCAAGACCGGCGAGTGGGACGAGCTTCACGAGGGCGTGCGTCTGCGCATGCACCGGCTGTTCTCGCTGCGCTGGTACCCGCACCCCTGGCTGCGCTACATGATGCCGTGGACGATCCGTCGCAACACCGCTCGCATCCTCGACGAGGTCAAGCCCGACGCCGTGCACTTCCAGTCGCACTTCGTCGTCGGCCGAGGGCTGTCGGTGACGGCGCCCGAGCGGGGCATCCGCGTCATCGCCACCAACCACACGATGCCGCAGAACATGATCGAGCACACGCAGGTCCCGCGCTTCCTGCAGCCGTTGCTCGTGAAGTGGGCCTGGTGGGACGAGGGCAAGATATTGAAGCGGGCGGATGCCGTCACGACCCCCACCCGGCGCGCAGCGGACTACCTCGAAGACGCGACCGGCATCAGGGGAGTGCACGCGATCGGCAACGGCGTGCGCGTCGACGACTACACGCCCCGTTGGGATGGTCGCGGCAACCGCATCGTCTTCGTCGGCCGCCTGACGAACGAGAAGCGCCTCGAGGTGCTGTTCCGCGCGGTCGCACAGCTGCCGGCATCCCTCGACTGGCAGCTCGAGATCGTCGGCGACGGCGAGCAGCGCCACCATCTCGACCGCCTCGCCCAGCAGCTCGGCATCGCCGAGCGGGTCGTCTTCCCCGGCTTGGTCTCGGACGAGGAGCTGAAGGCGGCGTACACGCGCGCGGATGTCCTGGCGATGCCTTCGACGGCCGAGCTGCAGTCCATCGTCACCATGGAGGCGATGTCGTCGGGTCTGCCCGTCGTCGCCGCCGACGCGATGGCTCTGCCGCACCTCGTGCACGACGGCGAGAACGGCTACCTGTTCCGCCCGGACGACATCGAGGACCTCGCGGCCAAGCTCGAGCGTCTGCTGACGCTGCCGGATGCCGAGTTCACCGGCATGAAGCGCGCGTCGCTGCGGCTCATCCAGGCCCACGACATCGAGCGGACTCTGACGACCTTCGAGTGTCTGTATCGTGGAGAGCCGGTCGTGGACCCGGTCACCGAGTACGACTCCGACGAGGAGGACTCGGGCCACGTGGCCGAGGGGCGGTAGCTCAGCCGGTTAGAGCAGGGGACTCATAATCCCTGGGTCGCGGGTTCAAGTCCCGCCCGCCCTACTTACCTAGAAAACACTGGGATCTCGGGTACTTAGTCGGGTTCCGACTAAGTACCGGAAACGGTGCGTGGCAACAAAATGGCAACATCCGTGGCGGCATGGGCCTTATCCAGCGCCCCGGCAACGGCGTCCAGGTCGTCATCGAACAGGTCGGCGTAGGTATCCAGCGTCATGGCCGCCGAGGCGTGGCCCAGCATCCGCTGGACCGCCTTGACGTTCGCGCCCGCCGACACCGCCAGCGACGCCGCCGTGTGGCGCAGGTCGTGAATCGTCAGCGCGGCAGGCAGCCCGGCGCGCGCCTTGACACCTTCGAACCAGCTACGGGCGTTAGCGGTCGGCGTGCGACGGTATCCACCGCCCTTGGCCGGAAACACGATGTCGTCGTGCCCCTTCCCCTCACACTGACGGGCGAGCGGTTCAGCCAGGAACTCGGGGAACGGCACCGAGCGCTGCTCATAGTCCTTGGGCGAGCCAAGCTCGACGCGCCCGCCGACCAGCGAGGCCGTGCGGTTCACGGTCACGCGCCTGCGCAGCATGTTGAGGTCGCCGACGTGCAACCCCGCTAGCTCACCCCACCGCAGCCCGGTGTAGGCCAGTAGCCGGATGATCAGCGCGTTGTCGTTGGCGGCAGCCTCAGCGAGCCGGTCGACCTGCTCATGGGTGAGGTACAGGTGGGCGCGCTTCACCTTGCGCGGCAGTTTCGTACCGCGGGCAGGATTGCGCGGGATGTGCCGGTCATCCACCGCCGCATCGAGAATCCCAGCCAGGATGTCGTAGCACCGCCGCACCATCGCCGCCGACAGTCCACCTGTCTTGCGCGGTCGGCCAGCGATGCCCGGTGTAACAGGTGTTACACCGGGCGCGGTGGGGGAGTGCAGTTCCTTGACCCAGAGCTGCACCGCGCTCGGCTTCACATCACCCACGGCGACGGTGCCCCACTTCGGTTCGACGTGGATGCGCCAGGCCGACTCATAGGCGACCGCCGACGACCGTTTGATGTGCGCCCGGCCATCCAGCCACGCCGCCCCCAGCTTGCCCACGGTCACACGGCCAGCGCTGGCGTCGATGTACTCGCCCGTAGCCTTCTTCACTTCGACCGAGTGCAGGAACAGTTCGGCATCCCGCTTGCGCGTAAAGCCCCGCTTCTGCCCCTGCCGGTTGTCCGGCTTCCGGTAGATCACCCGGTAACGCTGATCGCCCTGGGCCGTCTTGTACGGGTGCACGCTACCCATCCGACTCGCCGCCTTCCTGTTGCTTGACGTAGGCCGCCACGACCTCGGCCAGCCCGTCGTAGTTCCGTGGCGTATTCGTGGCGAACTGGAATACACGGGCGACTTCGGCCAGGTCCGATTCACGACGTTCGCGCAGCGCCTCGATCTCGGCTAGCGCGGGGCGCTGTAGTGCCGCGGTCATATCGAACGCGGCCTGCGCGAGCCGGTCGCTTGCCTCGCGGATGGCGACGTAGGCCGCGATCTGCTCGGCCCCATCGGCGGCCTCGGTCAGCGCCGACACCGACGTGCCGAGCAGCCGCGCGATCTCGGCCACCTCATTCAGTCGCACGGGCCGTTCGCCAGCTTCGACGCGCTGCACGGTCTGCTGGTGCCATGCGAAGCCCGCCGCCTTCATCGTTCGGGCGAACTCGGTCTGGCTGATCTTCAGCGAGTCGCGGCGCGCTCGCATACGGCTGCGGAACCGCAGTTCCCAGTCACTGGTCTCGGTAGTCGGCATGTCCATAACTCAAAATTACACCGAGTCATTACCGAAATACAAAATTGTTGTTGACATCGCTTCGCACGAGGAACAACATGTGGGTGTCACCACAACACACGGTTAGGGGATCACATGGAAAACGACCCGCTGATGAAGCCGAGCGACGTATCCGCGTTCACGGGCGTCAGCGTGAACCACCTGGCACAGCTTCGATTCCGGGGCAACGGGCCGCGGTGCATCAAGCTTGCGCCCAAGACGGTGCGATACCGGCGCAGCGACGTGATCGCGTGGATTAACGCATCCGAGCGCGCTGGGACCGCACCAGTCGCCAGTTAGCCACCACTCAGGTGGTCAGTTCTGACCACCTGCCCATCAACCAAGGGACATGCCGAGAATGCGAGAGCACAAGTGCAAGAAATGGAGATGCCCCGGGGAAGGGAACCCGGGGCAGCACACCACAGTGAATTCAATCAGCCGACGTCGATTCTACAAGGGGTAGAAGACCGCGGCAACGGCCCCACATTCCCCGGCTTCACGGGCTACCTGCGGTGCGCTGATTGCGACCAGCTTCTGTTCGTCAGCTTCCCGCGCGGCGAAACGATCTGGATTCAGTGCCGCCCCGGGCTGCCGCGGCGGCGGCTGGTGGTCACCACCGACGCGAGCACCGGCGCGAGCTGGGGGGTGCTGTCGTGACCGAAGCGATGATGCTGCGGGCGCTCGATCACGCCGAACGCGGCTGGTACGTGTTCCCCGCGACGCCTAACCCGGTGACGGGGAAGCTCGGGCCTGAATCGTTCCCGAAGGGGTGGCCGCAGCTCGCCACCCGCGACCCTGAGACGATCGCGACCTGGTTTTCGCTCGATTACCCCGACGCCCAGCCCGCTATTGCCCCTGACCGCAGCGGGTGTGTCATTCTCGATGTCGACCAACACCCCGACAAGCCCAACGGGTTCACGTCGCTCGCTGCCGCGGGCATCGCCTTCGGGCCGGATGTGCCGTTTACGATCTCGCGGTCTGGCAACGGTGTGCACTGGTGGCACCGCGGCAGCTATCCGCTGCTGGACGGCGTGCTGCCGGGCGTCGATCGGCTGGGGCGGGGCAAGTGCAGCGTGGAAGTCAACCCGGTGCCGCACGTCAACCAGGTGACCGCGAAGCTGCCCCCGTTGCTGACCGGTGGCAAGGTTGACCTGGACAGCCTGAGCAGCGGCGAGGCCGCCACCCCGGCCACCGCGAAGCTCGGCCCCGGTGAGACGTTCGCCGACCTGATCGCACGCGCCCGCACCTGCGGGAACAGTGACCTGCTGGGCGTGGTGCGCCTGTGGTGGAACCTGGCCGCCGACGGGCAGCCGAACGCCACCGAGGCGCTGGACGCCATCCGCGCCGCATGGCTGAGTCGCAGCCATGCGTCGGGCGACCCGCGGGACGAATTCAAGCGGGCACTGGACAAGGTGCTGCGGCGTGATGACGCCGAGCAGCCGGCGATTGTGGACCTGCACGCCAGCGAAGTGCGCAAGGCGGTGGAGAAGCTGCGGGTGGCCGCTGAAGCCCGGGCGCTGCTGGCTGCTGAGGATGCCGCCGCGCATGCTGAGGACGATGAGGTTTTCGACGCCGTGGACCTGGCCGAGATGCCGACACTCGAGTGGTGGGTGGAGGGCGTGCTGCCCAAGGGCGCGGTGATGCTGCTGGCCGGGCCGGGCAACACCGGCAAGACGGTCACCGCCGTGGACCTGTGCCTGCACATCGCCGCGGGGCGCGACTGGCTGGGCCGGTTCCCCACCCGGCAGGGGCGCGTGCTCTATGCGGTCGGCGAGGGCCGCAGCGGCTATCGGGCGCGCCTGGACGCTGCCACCGATCGCATGGGGGTCGACCTGCCGCGGGGCAGGTTCGCCCTTCAGACCGCGGGTGTGAACCTGCGCGACCCGGCATCGGTGGCCCGGCTGAAGGCCCGGGTGGCCGCCGACGGCATCGACGTGGTGGTGCTCGACACCCAGTCGACGCTGGCCCCGGTGGCATCCGAGAACGACAACGCCGAGGCATCCGACGTGCTGCGCACCTGCCGGGAGATCGCCGCGAGCACCCCGGGCGGGTCGGTGGTGCTGGTCAAGCACACTGACAAGGCCAACGGCACCGTGCGCGGGGCGGGGGCTTGGCGTGACGACGCTGACATGGTGTGGACGCTGAAAGGCGACCGCGACATGTTCGCCATGTCCAGCTACCCGAGCGACGGCGGCAAAGCCAAGGATGCCGCGCCGATGAAGCTGCACGGCCTGCGGGTGGCCCCACACCTGGATTCGGTGGTGCTGGAACGGGTGGTGTGGCAGCCGCCTGCCGGGCCGGATGCCGCCGATCAGCTCGCCGAAGACATGGCCCTGGCCGTGGCGCTCGACCCGCCCCCGACAAGCCAGAACGATGCCGAACGGCGGCTGGGCCTCACCCGGGCCAGGGCACGCGCTGCCTACATCGAATGGGTGCGCCAAGGTGCGCCGCGGCGCAGTGACGGCGCACCGACGGCGCAGGGGTGAACGGGGGTGTTCAGGTGCGCCGCCGCGCCGCGCCTATATATAGGCGCGGCGCGGCGGCGCACCTGAACCCCTCACCCCCGGCACGCCACCCAGCAGGACCGAAGAACAACCAACGAGAGGAACCACGCATGACTGAAACGCTCGCCGACGCAATGCGCCGCGGCAGCCTGATCGCCGAACTGGTCGCCGCGAAGGCCGACGGCAACCCTGAGACCTTCGGGGCCGTCCTGGACGCCGCCCTGGTCGCCGATGAATCCGTGTACGTGATCATCGCCAACCTGGCGGCGCTGGCCGCGGGCCTGTCGATGGAGATCTGGCACGACGACCACCACGGCGGCCTGACTGACTACATCACCCGCCTGGCCGAAGCCAGTTACCAGGCCAACCACCCCACCAACCCCGAAGGGACCGAGCAGTGACCGACCAGACCCCCGAAACACCCACCGAGCAGCCCCAGGCCGCCGCCCAGGGCGATGTGAACCCCACCCCGCCCACTGATACCGAGACAGCCCCCAAGGCCGTCAGCGGGCCGCCTGCCGAACCGGCTGAGACGCCGAACCGTGAGGCGGCCCGCTACCGCACCCAGCTTCGGGAAGCCGAAGCCGAGCGTGATGACGCCCGGGCGCAGCTCGCCCGCATCCAGGGCACCATGCTGGCGCGTGCGCTCGCCCGTGCCGACGTGACCCCGGAAGCGGTCGCCGCTGCCGGGTACGGCTTCGCCAACCTGGCAGACGATGACGGCAACCTGGACGCCGACAAGCTGACCGCAGCCGTGGCCGACACCGCCGCCCGCATCGGGGTACGGGCAGGCACCACGCCCGACCGCGGCCTGTACGTGGCCAGTCAGGGCCAGATGCCCGAGCGCATCTCGACGCGGCAGGGCAGCGATGCCGCGAAGGTCGCCGCGGGGATGACCAGCGGCGTGCCCGTCAAGCGAGAACCGTCCACCGGCCCGCTGACCAGCGGGGGAATCGACCGCGCCCTGCGTAGTGCGCTGAATCTGCCGTAAGGCGTACGCTGATTCGTGACGGCGGATGCCGGGCCAGGTGTCCGCCCGCCGTCACGAATGGCCCTGAGGGCCAGCACGCGCGGCCAGGTGCCCACGTGGAGAACATCTCCGCGAAAGGCGCACCCCCGTGCCCAACAACATCACCACCACCACCGACGCCGCATTCTCCTGGCGTCCCGATTTCGTAGCCACCGCGGCGCTCGACGCCGTACCCGACGCCCTGGTGCTTCAGACATCCACCGTCGCCGGGCGCGTTGACGGCGACGAACCCACCGTGCGCGTGCCCTATGTCGCCGCCGACGGCGATGCCGGTTTCGTTCGCGAAGGCGCGCCCATCCCGGTCAGCTCGCCGACGCTCGCTGAATGCGTCGTGCGCACCGGCAAGGTTGCCGACCTCAACCAGTTTTCCCGTGAGCAGTTCCGCCAGGCCGGTGCCGCCCAGCGCATCGGCCAGTCCATCCAGCGGGCCGTCGTCACCAAGGCGAACTGGGCCTACCTCAACCAGCCCGCCCCGACCGCCGACGGCGACCCGGCAGCGGGCCTGCTGAACATCCCCGACATCAGCGAGATCCTGACCCCGGTGACCAACCTGGACGGCCTCATCGATGCCATCGCCCTGATCGAAGAGGCAGGCGGCACCGCCAGCAACATCGTCACCGGCCCGCTGGCATGGGCCGCGCTGGCGAAGATCAAGACCGGCAGCGGGTCGAACGAGAACCTGCTGGGCGCAGGCACCAGCGACATCGTGCGCCGCGTGCTCAGCCTGCCCGTGGTCACCACCCCCGCCATGCCCGCCACCGGCCTGCTGGTCATCGACAAAACCGCCATCGTCTCGGCGGTCGGCGACGTGCAGACCGCCACCAGCGAACACGCCCTGTTCGAATCCGACAGCATGGCCGTGCGCTGCACCTGGCGCTTCGGCCAGAACGCCGTGCGGCCCGAACGCATCGTGAAGCTGACCGTTGCCACCACCCCGGGCGACCCGGGCGAGACCGGCGAGGACTGAAAACAAGCCCCCGGGGTGGGCGACCGTCCAGCACCCACCCCGGGCCACAACATCCCCGGGGCGCTTCGAGGTGTCACGCCCCGGGGACCACACGCAGGGAAGGCAGGCGCGATGCCAAGCCGCGGTTACGACGACAACGAGTACCGCAAGCGCGCTCGTGCCCTGCGGCATCGCCGACAGCCGTGCTGGCTGTGCGGCAAGCCCATCGACTATTCGCTGCCGTATACCGACCCGATGGCGTTCACCGCTGATCACGTTCAGCCGAGGGCGCTCGGCGGCAAGCTGATCAGCGAGCTACGTGCAGCGCACCGCAGTTGCAATAGCAGGCGAGGGGCGCGCGCTGAGCACAGCGGCAGCGTTGAGACGACAAGAAACTGGGCGGCATCAGACAGCGAACGCTGACGCGCTGAAATCGCTGCGTCAACCAGGCTGAGCTGGCGACCAGTTGTAGGGGGTGGGGGTACCCCCTCCCCGCCCAGGATCTCCGCCCACTGCGGCTTAGTGATATCTACTCGTGAGACATAGCGCGCTATGTCACGCCATTGCACTGCTATGTCGCCCTTCGGCTTAGTTTCAGACGCCACCAGGGCCGCTAACCCGAACGCGGGCCACCGACGTGCCGCCCACGCCCGCTAAGTTGCGGGCATGCACATCAACATCACCGCACTGATCACGATGTACGTGGCCGCGGGGCTGCTCGCCCTCATCTTCTGGACGCTGCTGGCCTACTGGGTGCTGCGCCTGGCCATCACCCACGCCATGAAGGCTCACACCACCTGGGTCGAACGCGGCAGGCCCTAACATCGGCCATTGCGTAGGCCCCGTTCCCGCCGCCCTCACGGCCATCGCCGTGCAACTCGGTATGGGTGGCGTAGTCGTAGGGGGATGCCTGATTGGTGAAGGTCGGCTGTCGATGTTCACCAATCTGATTCGTCCCGGGCGGGTTGCCCTGGCCCCGAATCGCGCCCGCCGCCTGCCCCTGTCGGATGGCCTGGCCCAGTGCGCGCTCAGCGCGGCGCACCATTTCGGTGGCGTCAAGCTGGATGCCCTCGCCGCCCCCTTGTCAGGGGCTGCCCGTCAACCTCTACCCACGCAAGCATGGCCGCATGTCTTTCAGCTTTGACGCCAACGCCTTCGGTAACGCCATTAAGGATTGGGCACGCGATTCTCTCGAAGATGAGATGGCCCGTCGCACTGCCGCTCGGGCGTGGTTTGTTCGCAGCGATCGCGTGCCTGATGGCTTTCAGATGGATGTCATCGGTGGCGAAGCGCTCAGCATGGACCCAGCCCGCGTGATCGAGAAAGCGAACATCATTTTGGCGAGCGAGCCGCGCCCTGCCGCGTACAACGTCACCGTGACGCACGCGAGTGTGCCTGGCGTGCTGGCCTTCCTGGTCGCCGACTTCGCTGAATTCGAGCGAATGTTCGCCGCAGAGCCCTGGGCCGACGGGTTGACTCTCGACACCGACGGGCTGGGGTTCGAGGTTCAGGCGGTGACAGGCGGCGACGAAACGGCTTAGTGACAGCAGTGAACCCCAGCGCGAGGCATACGCGCTGGGGTTCTGGCACCCGACGCGCAGCAATCGCGTCGGGGGCATGACGCCCGGCGCTTGGGCACCGCGTCGGGGTCGGTGTCTTCAGGGTACGGCGGCGAGCTGGGCAGGTGCCTCTGTAGCGGCGCTGCAAGGCACGCCTTTGTCTCTACGCTCGCCGACATGACAACCCCCACCCCCGTCACCATCCACATCCGCAACGCCGAGCCGGGCCAGCGCGCCGGTGCCACCATCGACCTGAACCGCGACGACATCGCCGAGCTAGTCGACCTGCTGGAAAAGACCGCCGAGCAGATCCGCGACTGGTACGGCCTGCCCGTCGGCAACCGCAAGATGCGCCGCCGCATCGACGCCGAGCAGCAGGCCCAGATGGCCGGGGCGGCATAGGCAGGCGAGACCGGCGCGAACGGGTGGGATGCAGCCTGGTCGGCAGGTGGCGGATATCCGCCACCTGCCGATCCTGAGCCGCGCCCGCGCGTGGCAACAAAATGGCAACACCTTCTGTGATTTCCGCGATTCTCAGTAAGGCAAAATCCGCGTAATTCCGCGGTTTTCGCCCCGCCGCCCCACCCCGAAAAGCCCCTTAGACGAGCAGGGGACTCATAATCCCTGGGTCGCGGGTTCAAGTCCCGCCCGCCCTACTTCGCACGCAATCGCTGGGAACGGCGGCCAGTCATGGCCGCCGTTTCGCTGTTCCCTGCTTCGTGCAACGATTCGCCGACTGCCGGGAATGACGGGGTGAAGAGTTCGACGAACCGAGGAACCCGATGAACGACATTGAACTGGACGAGGCGCTGGAGTCCGCAGTTGAGCCTCTGTCCGAGGTGGCCGCCGTCGAGGCAGGACGACTGGCTATGGAGACGATGCCGGTGCGCCTCAGACACGGGAAGCGGCCACTGCCGCGATGGCTGCGCCCGGCTGTGTTCGCCGGAGCCGCTCTGGTACTGACTGCTGGCGCCGGCACCACTGCGGTCACGATGTCGCACTGGGGCGAGGTGAGCATGCCGCTCGGGAACATCCGGAACGAGACGCCGATCCCGCTCGACTGGACGAGCGACACCGGCACCGTCGACATCTGCAAGGCATGGATCGAGATCCAAGATCCACTGCCGAGCGACCCGGCGGCTCTGGATGCCGCGGTCAGCGCCCACGATTGGGCAGGCTTCGGCCAGCGCATCTATGACGAGTCGCCTGCCGACCCGAATCAAGCAGCCGGAGAGCGGCAGACGGATGTCGCGTTGGACTCGGCGCTCAAGGACTTCGTCGAAGCGACGTTCCCTGGAATCCCGTGGATGTCACCGGGTGCCACCGGGCGAGCGGTCGTCGCCACCGGTTTCCGCTGCGACGCGCCGGCGCACAAATGAGTCGGCGCGGGAGGGGAACCGAGCGGATCGAGGCGGCGGTGCGGGACGCATCCCCGGACTTGCTCGCCTACTTCGCACGCCGCGTCGACTCGACGGAGGACGCGGCCGATCTGCTGGCGGAAACGCTGCTGGCCGTGTGGAAGCGCATCGCTGCGCTGCCTACCGACGCCGGAGAGGTACGCCCGTGGATGTTCGGCATCGCCCGGAACACCCTGCTGCACTACTACCGCGGGAAGAAGCGGCGAGCCGCGCTGGCGGACCGGTTGCGCGGCATCCTCGCCACTGAGTCGCAGCCCGGTTTCATCGACAGCTCGGAGTTCGACGGGTTGCATGAGGCCTTGCGCACCCTCGGTGAGGTGGACCGCGAGATCATCACCCTCGTTCACTGGGATGGGCTCAGTCTCGCGGAGGCGGCGCGGGTCCTGAAACTCAAGGACGGCACGGTGCGCAGCCGCTACCACCGCGCCAGGACCGCGCTTCGCGAACAACTCGAGAGCTCAACCTCGACCACCGTGCTGTCGTCGCCGGCGTGAACAACGCAGCTGGCAACGTCAGGCACGGTCAAGGAGATCGGCGGTCGCGGGTTCACGCGCCACCTGCCGCAGTTCCGGCATCCTGTCGATTCCGCCATCGTGGTTACGACCACAGAGCGGAGGGGATTGCCATGACCGAACCGATCACGACCATCGACCGGCGATTCAGCATGCCGGAGGCACAGCCGACGAGCTGGGCCGACACCGAGCAGATCCTGCGCGAGGCGCAGATGTCCTGGATCTCGACCGTCCGTGTCGACGGACGCCCGCATGTCACGCCGCTCGTCACCGTGTGGGTCGACGGCGCCGCGTACTTCACCACCGGGTTCCACGAGCAGAAGTACCACAATCTGACGGCCAACCCGTACGTCGTCATCACGACCGGGGACGCGAGTTGGAACCGCGGCATCGACGTGATCGTCGAGGGGAAGGCCGAGCCCGTCCATGACGACGCCGAACTCGCCCGCGTCGCGGCCGCGTTCGGCGAGAGGTGGGACGGCGACAGCTGGCACTACTTCGTCGAAGACGGCCACTTCGTGCAGCACGACAACGGCAGCAACAACGGCATCGGCAGCGAGGTGTTCCGGGTCGCCCCGACGAAGGTCTTCGCCCAGGCCAAAGGCGTGTTCGGCCAGACGCGGCATCGTTTCTGAGGCGACCACCGCCGGCGCCGGCGCGGGTCATCGCTTCCGATCGCGATGCGACTAGCCTCGCGGTATGTCTTGCTTCGCGAGCTGGCGCACCCGCCGCTGATTTCGTCGGCCGCTGTCGGCCGACACGAGCCACCCGACTGACTCGGTCGCGTGGCGTCATCGGTGTGTGTCAAGAAAGCGAAGCAGCATGTTCATCCGCGATTGCGAATCATCGGATCTGCCGGCCCTGATCGACCTGACGATCTCGGTTTTCCGGCCCCTGTTCGAGGAAGATCTTCCGGCCATCTGGGGGCCGGAGATCGTGACGCACGATCATCCGCACTGGGAAGACGACTACCGACGGCAGATTCCGTCCCTGCACGACCCCGCCACGGGGAAGTTCATCACGCTCGCCGAGCAGGATGGCGTGGTTCTCGGCTACGTCGGTTGGGATGTATCCCGGGAAAGCACCGGGCAACTCGAAATGGTCGCCGTGCGTGAGAGCGCTCGAGGCCGAGGCATAGCTCGGGCCCTATGCCAGCGCGTTCTGGACCGCATGGGGGAGCACGGCATCACCGTGGTTCACATCGGAACAGGCGGCGATCCGTTCCACGGGCCAGCCCGTGCGCTCTACGAGTCGCTCGGATTCACGGGGTGGCCGACGTACGATTACGCCCGCACGTTGTAGTCGGGCATGGGGCGGCCGGCCTCCGCCAACCCGCAGCCGCGGCCACGAAACACGGAAGCCTGCTGTAAGGGTGTCTTGTTCAGAGCGCGTTGACGGATGGATTGGCATCCGCGAAGACCCGCTCGTATTCGCCTCGTTCGAACACGAATCCATTCGCACGGAGCGCTCTATGACTGCACGGGTTCTCCTGCGTTCGTCACTACGGTGTATGTCTTCTAGTCGTATCGTGACGGGTGTGGGCGGTGGTGTCTCGCTTGTTGTCAGGTTCGCCCGGGGGTGATGCCGGATGACCGCTTCAGCGCGGCGTGATCAGGACGCCTCACGATACTTCCTCGCGCGGCCTCTCGAACAAGCGCGTGCCATCGCGGCCCGAGTCAGTTCGGCAGTCGCATTCGGAGCCGATGACCCAGACGACTTGCTCGACATCACCGGGCACGAGCGTCTGCGAGCCGCGTTGCAGTCCGAGTTGCCCGAGGCCCGGGTCGACTTCCTCAGATTGGCGAGCGAGGTCGCCGGGACCGCCCGCATGCTCGCCACTGTGGAGTGGCGAGCCAACGGGCATCGGCCGCGAGACTCGCCCACTGTGAGTCGAGGCACGCTTGAGGCCGCCCTCGTCATTCACCTTCATGCGGAGCCGGAGTCCCTCCCCGCGCGGCTCCTCAGCGAGCAGGAGGCGGCCTATCGGTTGCTGTACGGCAAACCGCGCATGTTCAAGCCGACGCCACCGTCCAGCGACGCGGTACGGGAATGGGCCCTACTGAATCGGGGGCACCAGCAGGCGCTCTACGCGTATTGGCAGGAAATCGAGCGAGCGACATGAGTGTCGTTACGTCACTCGTGTAACACGGCCGAATTCAAGAAGGTCGACCAAACCTGGCGGCTCGAGCATCCGAACCCGGCCAAGGTCGCGGCCGAAGCGGTAGGAGTCGGACATGCCGAGAAGACTGGTCCGCATGAACGAAGCTGCTGAGCGCTCGGATGCAGACGAGCCGCTCTTGTTGGCGGTGGATGCCGTGACCTTCACCGTGCCGGATCTCGACGCCGGCGTCGCCTTCTACCGTGACCGCCTCGGCCACCGGCTGCGCTGGCGCAATGACGCGATCGGCCAAGCCGCGCTCGCGTGCCCCGAGTCGCGGACGGAGATCGTCCTGACCACGCAGTTGTCGGCCGAGCCCAACTGGCTCGTGCGCGACGCCGTTGCGGCGGCTCAGCGGATCGAGGCGACCGGAGGCCGGATCATCGAGCCGCGGATCGAGATCCCCGTCGGCACGGTGTCGGTCGTCGAGGACCCGTTCGGGAACCGGCTCGTACTGATCGATCTCGGCAAGGGTGTGTACCAGACGGATGACAGTGTCGAGGTGACCGGGGTCCAGGCCCGCAACTGAACAGGAGACGCCGGCACGTCGAAGTGAACCGATCCTGACGCCGCTTCGTGAAGCCGTGCGTAGGAGCTTTTACTTCGTGATCGTGAGGGGTGCTCCATGTCTCCATCCATCCGCGCAGCCGGCGTCGCCGGCGCGCTGCTTCTCGCCGTCGCCGGCACCGCGCCGTCATCCGCGTCGGCGTCCTCGCCTTTCCTCGGCTCGCTGAACAAGATCGACGTCGTCTCGTCGACGGTCCCCGCCAACGGCGATGTGAATCCCTATGGGATCGCCGTCGTGCCGCATACGGTCGGCGAGCTGCACGCCGGGTCGGTGCTGGTCAGCAACTTCAACGCGGCGAGCAACCTGCAGGGCACCGGCACGACCATCGTGCAGATCAGCCCGTCCGGGGCGCAGTCGCTGTTCGCCCAGATCGACGGCGCGCAGCTGCCCGGCGCCTGCCCCGGCGGCATCGGCCTGACGACCGCGCTGACCGTGCTGCGGTCGGGCTGGGTCGTGGTCGGCAGCCTGCCGACCTCCGATGGTTCCGCGGCGACGGCGCAGTCCGGATGTCTGCTCGTTCTGGACAGCCACGGCAGGGTCCGCGAAACCATCTCGGGCCCGCGCATCAACGGCCCGTGGGACATGACAGCGCGTGACAACGGCGCCACCGCCGAGCTCTTCGTGACGAACGTGCTGAACGGCACCGTCGCCGCCGGGGGAGCCGTGGTCGACCGCGGCACCGTGGTGCGGATCAAGCTCAGCGGGCTCGAGAGCAGGAACGGCAGACCCCACGCCGGCGAGCCGGTCGTCATCGCGTCCGGCTTCCCCGAGCACTCCGACCCGGCAGCGCTGGTCATCGGGCCGACAGGGCTGGCCTTCAACCCGCGCACTGACATCCTCTACGTCGCCGACACGGTCCAGAACCGCATCGCGGCCATCCCGCGTGCGTTGACGCGTCATCAGTCGGCGTTCACGGGCAAGGATGTCTCGATCGGGGGCTCGCTGAACCAGCCGCTCGGACTCGCCCTCGGCCCCAACGGCGATGTGCTCTCGGTCAACGCCGGCGATGGGAACGCCGTCGAGACGAGCCCCTCGGGCACGCAGGTCGTGACGAAGCTGCTCGAGCCGGCGGGCGCCGGAACCCTGTTCGGGCTCGCGCTCGCGCCGCGGCACACCGGTCTCTATTTCGTGGACGACGGCGACAACACGCTCCGGATCCTGCACTGAAGCCCGAAGCACGTCATCCGAGGGAAGCGAGGCGGCTAGGTTCTTCACAGGGGAGGGGTGAGCGTGCACGTCGACGACACGGAACGGCTGATCGCAGTGATAGCGGATGCCGTCGAGTCACGGCTGCGCGTGGAGCAGAACCCGATTGTCGCCGACCCCGTCGCCCGTGACGAGCTGCGTGGGCAGATCGGCCGTCTCGTCGGCCGTGTGCTCGCGCGCCTCGGGGTCGACGGGGACGCGCCGAGGCCGGAACACGAAGAGCATGAGGCGCCGATCGGCACCCGACGTGCCCGCCAGGGCATCCACCCCTCCGCCAGCCTGGCCGCTGCGGATGCCCTCTTCGACGTCGCGCTGCCCGAACTCGTCGCGGCCGCTCCCCTCGCCGAGCAGTTCGCGGTCGCCCGCGCTCTGAACGCGACCCTCCGGTCCGAGGTCACCCGAGCATCGACCGACTACGTCGACGCGCTCGTCGGCCGCCTCGAGCCACGAGCAGATCCGACCCCCACGGGCCCGCGGCTGCCACCGCTCACCGCGCGCGAGCTCGAGGTGCTGCGCCTCATCGCCCAGGCCCGTTCCAACCAGCAGATCGCCGTCGAGCTCTCGATCACCGAGGGCACGGTCAAACGGCATGCAGGGTCGATCTACGACAAGCTCGGCGCGCGCTCGCGACTCGATGCGGTGCGGATCGCCACCGCCGCTGGCATCCTGTAGCCATCATGACGGCCTTCGCGGACAAGCCGGTCTTCCACCCGGTCACCGCCGCCGAGTGGGAGGCGTTCCTCGAGAACGACCCGCCGCACGACGGCGTGCGGCTGCAACTGCGCAAGAAGAACAGCACGGCGCCCGGCATCCTCTACGCCGACGCGCTCGATGTCGCGCTGTGCTTCGGATGGATCGACGGTCAGATCGGACGCCTCGACGACGACTACCTGCTGCAGGCCTTCACCCCGCGCCGGGCGCGCAGCCCCTGGTCGCAGATCAATCGCGACCATGTCGCCCGGCTGCAGGCCGCGGGCTTGATGCGGGCCACGGGAATCGCGGCGGTCGAGCAGGCGAAGGCCGACGGCCGGTGGGAAGCGGCATATCGGCAGAAGGACGCCGAGACCCCGCCCGACTTCCAAGCGGCGCTCGACGCGTCACCCGCCGCGGCGGCGCACTACGCGACCCTCACGCGTCAAGATGCCTTCGCCTTCACCTTCCGACTCGGCCGCATCACGCGCGCCGAGACGCGGGCGCGCAAGATCGGCGAGTACATCGCGCTGCTCGAGGGCGGCCGCAGCCTGCACGGGCCGACGGAGTGAGCGACGAGAGGCCGCACCCGGCCTATTCGATGATCAGCATCTCGTTGTCGTCGAACTTCCAGCTGTCGGCATACGCGACCTCCCAGTAGTAGCCGTCGGGGTCGCGGAAGTACCCGCTGTAACCGCCCCAGAACGCGCGCTCGGGCGCCTTGGCGATCGTGCCGCCGAGACTCTCGATCTTCGCGAACACCGCGTCGACCTCAGCCTCGCTCTTCGCGTTGTAGGCCAGCGTGATGCCCGTGAACGCCGCCTGCGTGTCGACGGTCGGCGGCGGCGTCTCCGCATTGATGTCGGCCGCAAGCAGCTCACGCGGATAGAGCTCGAGCTTGGTCCCGGCGTTGTCGAAGAAGACGATCTCGGGGTTGTCGTCGGTGTTCGGGGTCTCGAACCCGAGGCCGTCGCGATAGAACGCGAGGGAACGGACGAGATCGGTCACGCCGAGGCAGATGAGGTTGACCCGGTTCAGGCGCGGGTTCGACGCCGGACTGTTCATGCGGGGAGGCTAGCGAAGGCCACCGACATCCGGCCAGTGGCCCGAGCCCTCGATCGGCTCGCCGTGCGACTTCTGACAGGGCGCCCCGGGCGTGGACCCGCGAATCTACAATGCCGTCATGCTCGTCGAGGGCACCCTGCGATGGCAGGTCACGGAAGGCTGCCCGTGGGACCTGCTGGTCGCGCTGGCCGTGCGCGATCTCGCGGGCCTCGAGGACGTCGGCGATCCGGCGCTGCCCCGGCTGGTCCCGGCGCTCGAGCCCGTTCCGGCGGCGGCCGCAGCGCCGGCCATGCCGTCATCGCCAGCGCCCGCACGCGCCGCTGATGCCGCCGAGCGAACCCGTCGCGACACCGTGGCCGCGCAGTGGCTCGCCTGGTTCCGGGCCGCCGCCGACCGCGAGCGCCTGCCGCGCGACGGGCTGCTGCAGCCCCCGCACTTCGCGGCCTTCGACCGCGCCGTGGAACTGCAGGACGTCATCCTCGCGACCTACGACGAGGCCTCCGCCTGGGCCCGCGAGCGGGTCCACGAGTTCGAGCGGTCCGACGCGGGCCGGCACGCACTGCGGGTGGCGGATGTCGTCGACACCGTCCAGCAGCGCGAACACGAGCTGCATCGCCGGTCCGGCTCGTTCCGGCTCGAGCTCGATGTGCTGCCGTTCGCGACCAGCGGGGCCTGGATCATCGGCCCGCACACGATCGCCGTCAGCTCGGCTCTGCGCGACGACTCGGCGGCCTTCCGGCAGTGGTTCCGGCCGCTCGCCGCGGCGCTGGTGTGAGCCGCGCACCGACCGCAGTCGCGGGTGTTCGCGTTTCGTTCACGCACACCATGACCGCTGGCTATAGGGTGTCCTCCTAATGGGGGGCGTACCCGAGCGCACCCCTACCTTCAAGGACGAACATGGCTCACCGACCCGGCGGTGCCCCTTCCGCACGCCGCCTCGACACTGTCGACTTCCTCGTCATCGGCGCCGGCCCCACCGGCCTCGGCGCCGCCGCCCGACTTGAGCAGCGCGGCGCGGACTATCTCGTCGTCGACTCGTCCGACCGCGTCGGCGGCGCCGCGGCCGCAGAACTCGACGACCACGGCTTCTCGTGGAGCGTCGCCGGCGCCACGGGTGCCCAGTGGAACTCCATCGCCGAGCGCCTGGTCGACGTCGAGCGGCTCTGGCTCTCGACGCGTGTGGCCCACGTCGACGTCGCCCGCCGCACGGCGATCTTCACCGACGGCCACGCCGTGACCTACCGCACCTGCGTCTCGAGCGCGCCGCTGCCGATGGCCCTCAGCTGGGCCGGCGCCCGCGACCTCGGCGCGGGTCTGCGCGCTCGACGGCTCCTGGCCGTGGGGCTCGGCTTCCGCGGCGACGAGCCGGCGGCCCTGGCATCCGCGCTCACCGCCGAGGTCGCGCCGTGGGAGCGCCTCACCGTGACGACCGAGCTCGCCCCCGAGGGCCACTGGAGCGTCATCGCCGAACTGCCTGTCGTCGGCCGCGGCGAGATCGACGAGCCCGTCGCGATCGGGCACGTCGTCGATGCGCTGCGCGCCTTCGGTGCGGCACCGCATCCGCCCGTCACCACCTGGACCCGCGATTTCTCCCCGGCGTGCCCCGAGGCCACCGACGGCCGCGACGAGCTGCTGCACGAGATCGATGTGCGGTTGCGCGGCCACGGCTTCTTCAGCCGCGGGTTGCTCGGCGGGTGGCGCCCGGAAGCATCCGACCTCGGCGGCGCGTACCGGCAGGGCGGGGAAGCGGTCGAGGCCGCACTCGACGGCGCCGTCGAGCAGGCGTACTGGGCCGCATCCGACGAGGCCGTCCCGGCGGCCTGATCGGCTGAGACATCCGCCCGCGGTTGGAGGCCGCTGCTAGCGTGACGGCCATGCTGATCGCCATGGCCGGGCTGCCGGGAAGCGGGAAGAGCTCGGTCGCGCGGGAACTCGCACGCATGCTGCCCGCTGTGCACCTCGCCGTCGACGACCTCGAGGACGCGATGCTGCGCGCCGGTCTGCCCAACAGCTACGAGGTCGGCCTGTCCGCCTATCTGGCCGCCGAGGCGGCGGCCGAGGCCAATCTCGCGCTCGGTGCGAGCGTCATCGTCGACGCCGTGAACGACCACCCGTACGCCCGCGCGCAGTGGGAGCGGCTGGCGCAGCGTGCGGATGTCGAGCTCGTCTTCATCGAGGTGACGTGCAGTGACGAGGCCCTGCACCGCCTGCGCCTCGAGCGCCGGGAACGCGGCTATCGCGCCTTGCGCGAGCCGACCTGGGAATCGCTGCTGCCGCGGCGACAGGCGCTGCTCGACTGGGGCGGCGAGCGGATCGCGGTCGACACCGCGAACGCCAACCCCTACGAACTCGCGACACGGCTCGTGCGGTGGCTGCAGCCGAACTGAATGTCGGTCGTATGTTCGATACTTGAGGCATGCACATCGTTCTGGCCCGGCGGGGCGACGGGGGCGTCACGGCCTCCGAGCTCGACGCCGCGGGAATGGTGCACCGCGAGGTCGATCTCGATGGCGACGGCCTCTTCGCCTATGTGCAGGCGCATGAGCCGACGGATGTCCAGGCCGATGCCCCCGAGCAGAGCCGCCCGCGCTGGGTCTGGTCGAGCACCGCCCAGTGGTACCCGGCGCTGCTGGCCGCAGGCGTCCGCGTCGAGCGCTGCGTCGACCTCGTGCTGTCGCGGCGCATCCTGCGCACCTCGGTGCTGACGGCCGGGTCCGAGCTGGCACGCGAACCCGCTTCCGGGTGGGACAGCACCGTCGTCGCAGCGCCGCAGGCGAGCCCGCAAGCGCCCGCGCTGTTCGATGTCGACGCCCCGGTCGTGGCGGCGCCGCTCGACCCCGTGCGCGAGTTCCAGTCGCAGCTCGCGGCGATCGCCGGCGCCACCCAGCCGGGCCGCATCCGGTTGCTTCTCGCGGCCGAGTCGGCGGGCGCGCTCGTCGCGGAGGAGATCCGATTCATGGGCATGCCCTGGCGCGAAGACGTGCACGACCGGGTGCTCACCGAAGCGCTCGGGCCGCGGGTGGCGTTCGGCAGGCATCCGGCTCGCCTCGAAGCGCTCGCCGCACGCGTGCGCGAGCTGCTCGACGCGCCCACGCTCAACCCCGACTCGCAGACCGAGCTGCTCGCCGCCCTGCGCCGCGTCGGCCTCGACGTGACCTCCACACGCAAGTGGGAGCTGCGCGAGCTCGACCACCCCGTCATCGAGCCGCTGCTCGAATACAAGAGCCTCTACCGTCTGTTCACCGCGAACGGCTGGGCCTGGCTCGAGGCGTGGGTGCACGACGGCCGGTTCCGGCCCGACTACGTCGTCGGCGGCGTCGTCACGGGCCGGTGGGCGACGAGCGGCGGGGGAGCGCTGCAGTTGCCGAAGAACATCCGGCGCGCGGTCGTCGCCGACGACGGCTGGAAGCTCGTGGTGGCCGACGCCTCTCAGCTGGAACCGCGCGTGCTCACAGGGCTCGCGGGCGATCGGGCGATGGCGGATGCCGGGCGCGGCCGTGACCTGTACGACGCGGTCGTCTCAGCCGGCGTCGTCGCGAGCCGTCATGAGGCGAAGGTCGCGATGCTCGGCGCGATGTACGGCGCGACGACGGGTGACTCTGCCCGGCTCAAGCCGCGGCTGACGCGGGCCTTCCCGCAGGCGATCGCGCTCGTCGATGAGGCCGCAGCGGAAGGCGAGCGGGGTGAGCAGGTCGTGAGCCGGCTCGGCCGCACCTCGCCGCGGCCGGGGGAGTCCTGGCGCGAGGTTCAGCAGCGCGCGAGCGAGCCCGGCGCCTCGGCCGTCGACGAGCGGCGCGCGCGATCGCGGGCGCGCGACTGGGGCCGGTTCACGCGGAACTTCGTCGTGCAGGCATCGGCCGCGGAATGGGCGCTGTGCTGGATGGCCGACATCCGCCTGCGCCTGCGCGAGCTGGGCGACGGCAGCCTCGAGAACGCGCCGCATCTCGTGTTCTTCCTGCACGACGAGATCATGGTGCACACCCCTGAGCAATATGCAGACCACGTCGCCGAGATCGTCCGCGAGTCGGCGCGCACGGCGGGGCGGCTGCTCTTCGGAACATTCCCCGTCGACTTCCCGTTGACGGTGGCAGTCGTCGACACGTACGCCGACGCGAAGTGAATCGCCGTGTCGCCCGCGGGTTGACTGAGACCGCCGTGCAGCTCGCCGGTTGACTGAGGCCGCCAGGCCGAATGGAAACCCCGGAATCGCCGACCCTGAAACCTAGGATGAAACGCATGACCGACACCGCCACGACCACGCCAGCGCAGCCCACTCCGGAAGAGCGGCTCGCGAACTTCCGCCGTCGCCGCGAGGAATCGGTCAAACAGCCCCAGGGCAGCCTCGCGCTCGTCAACACGCAATGGATCGCGGGCGACCCCGAGTCCGCACAGACCGTGTGGGGCGTCGGCGGCACCTACTACCCGCTTCCTGCCGGCGAGAAGGGCCTGCGCCTCGTCGCGAGCGCGGCCGACGGCATCGCGGCCGACGGCGAGGTCGTCGACGGCGAGGTCGTCATCACGGCGCGCGACGCCGAGAAGCCGAGCACGATCGTGTTCGACGACCACACCACCGGCACGGTGATCGTCAACGAGGCGGGCACCGAGTACGCGCTGCGCGTGTGGGATGCCCAGGCCGACGACCTCGTCGCGTTCGGCTCCATCGACGCCTACGCGTACGACCCCGAGTGGGTCATCCAGGCGAAGTTCACCCCCGTCGAGGGCCTCACGATCGGCTTCGAGCACATCAAGGACGAGGGCGACGAGCGCGAGACCGCCATCCCCGGCGAGATCACCTTCGAGAAGGACGGCGTCGCCTACAACCTCGCCGCCTTCAAGTCCGGCCGCGCCCTGCAGCTCGTCTTCGGCGACACAACGAACGGCGACGAGACCTACTCGGTCGGCCGCTTTCTCTTCGTCGCCCCGAACCCCGACGGCACGATCACGCTCGACTTCAACCTCGCGGTGCTGCCGCCGTGCGCTTTCAGCTACCAGTTCAACTGCCCCATGCCCCCGAAGCAGAACCGCTTCGCAGTGCCGATCCGCGCGGGCGAGAAGCAGGCCGTCCGCCCCGACGGCTCGCTCCTGCACGAGTTCTAGGCCACCACGGGCGGCCGACGCTCAGGCACCGCGCTGCGGGCGTCCGCGTTTGGGCAGATCGGGGCTGAGGCCATAGGGCTCCGGCGCCTCGCCTCGCCGATGGTCGACGGCATCGAGCCACGCCCTCTGCGCAGCGGTATGCGCGTCTTGCGCCTCGAGAGCCAGCAGTCGGGCGAAGGGCACGCCCGGCTCGGGTGCGGTCGGCACCAGAGCCTCGCGCTGGGCGTCAAGGATGCCGGGCACATCGGCACCGGGCAGGGTCAGGGCGACGAGCACCTTCATCGTGAGTTCGTCGCGCTGGGCCCCGCCGGCAGAGACGGGGGAGCGGAACCACGCGAGGACGGCCGCGCGACCGGCATCCGTCGTCGCGAACAATTCCCGGCCGTGCGGGTCGGGCTCGAGCCGCTCGACGAGGCGGTCGCGCTCGAGGCGGGCCAGCGTCGTGTACACCTGACCGACATTCAGCGACCAGGAGCCGCCGGTGCGCCGCTCGAACTCCGCCTTGAGCTGCGAGCCGTAGCACGGCCCGAGCGTCAGGATCGCGAGAAGGCTGTTGCGCACAGACATCCGTTTATCTTTACCGGGTAGGTCGAAGTCGGCGCACCGACACACCGCGAATCGAGTTACACGCTTGGGATTCACCCGTGTGCTATGTCACAATGCCCGTGTCGACATCGACGCCGTCATCGGTCGGAGGGGAAGCCGCACCGGAAAGACGGAGGGTCGAGATGGCGACTGCAACTGCACACAGTGTGGGTGTCAACACCCGAGGGGTGCTCTATGTGCACTCCTCACCTCGCGCGCTCTGCCCGCACCTCGAGTGGGCCGTCGGCGGGGTGCTCGGTCGCGCCGTCAACTTCGACTGGACCGAGCAGCCGGTGCTGCGCGGCGCGATGCGCGCCGAGTTCTACTGGGAAGGCCGCATCGGCACCGGCGCGGCACTGGCGAGCTCGCTGCACGGCTGGGACGGCCTGCGCTACGAGATCACCGAGGACCCGACCGCGGTCACCGACGGCGTCCGTTATCTGCACACCCCGTCGCTCGGCATCCACGTCGCCCAGACTGACACGGCGGGCAACGTCGTCATCGGCGAGGACCGCATGCGCTACGCGATGGAACTGGCCGGCAGCGACGCGCTCGCACTGCAGCGCGAGCTTCACATCGCCCTCGGCCAGCAGTGGGACGACGAGCTCGAAGCCTTCCGCCACGCCAGCGAGGGCAGCCAGGTCATCTGGCTGCATTCCTACGCGGGCTGATTCACGACAGAACGAGGGCGGGGGATGCCGGTTCGACCGGCATCCCCCGCCCTCGTCTTCGTCTTTAGACCGACTTGAACGCGACGACGGCGTTGTGGCCGCCGAAGCCGAAGGAGTTGCTCAGCGCCGCGATGTCGCCGGCGGGCAGCTCGTGCGGGGTCGTCACCGGCTGGAACGGGATCTCGGGGTCGAGGTTGTCGAGGTTGATCGTCGGGGGAGCGACGCGCTCCGTGAGCGCGAGCACCGTGAAGATCGCCTCGAGCGCACCGGTGCCGCCCAGCAGGTGGCCGGTCGCCCCCTTCGTGGCACTGACCGCGACGTCGTCGAGGTGCGAGCCGAAGATCGTCGAGAGGATGCTCGCCTCGGACACGTCGCCGATGCCGGTCGAGGTCGCGTGCGCGTTGACGTGCGCGATGTCGCCCGGCTCGAGGCCGGCCTGCGCGAGCGCCGCGCGGGTGGCGCGGACGCCGCCCTCAGCCGACGGAGCGGTGATGTGGTAAGCGTCGGAGGTCACGCCGCCGCCGGCGACCTCGGCGTAGATCTTCGCGCCGCGGGCCTTCGCGTGCTCCTCCGTCTCGAGGATGAGCGCCGCCGCGCCCTCGCCCATGACGAAGCCGTCGCGGTCCTTGTCATACGGGCGCGAGGCGCGGGCCGGGTCGTCGTTGCGCTTCGAGAGCGCCTGCATGCTGGCGAACGACGAGACCGTGATGGGGTGGATGCACGACTCGGAACCGCCCGCGATGACGATGTCGGCGATGCCCTGCTGCAGGTGGTCGTAGGCGTTGGCGAGCGACTCGGTCGACGAGGCGCAGGCCGAGACGACCGAGCGGGCGCCGGCGCGGGCCTTGAGCGACATCGAGATCGCCGCGGCGGGGCTGTTCGGCATGATCATCGGCACGGTCATGGGCAGCACGCGGCGGGGGCCGCGCTCGCGCAGCGTGTCCCAGGCATCCAGCAGCGTCCACACACCGCCGATGCCCGTGGCCCAGTCGACCAGCAGGCGGTCGGGGTCGTAGTCGGTGATGCCGGCGTCGGCGAAGGCCTCGCGCGCCGCGATCACGGCGAACTGGGCGGACGGGTCGAGGCGCTTGAACTCCTGGCGCTCGAGCACGTCCACGGGGCGCACGAGCGCCTCGGCCGCGAAAGTGACCGGGATCTCGTACTTCTCGACCCACTCGTGCTGCATGGTGCGCGCACCGGACTGGCCGGCGAGCAGCGCCTTCCACGAGTCGAGCGCGTTGCCCGCGAGCGGCGTGGTGGCGCCGATACCGGTGACGACGATCTTCTTCTGGCCCACGATGTTCCTCACTGACTGATTGGAAAGACTGAGGGTGAAACAGCGCACGCGGTCGTGCCTGACCTGAGGGGCCAGGCGCCGACCGCGTGCGCGAAGCGGTGCTTAGGCGCCGGCCTTGACGATGTAGTCGACGGCGTCGCCGACGGTCTTGAGGTTCTTGACCTCGTCGTCCGGGATCTTGACGTCGAACTTGTCCTCGGCGTTGACGACGATCGTCATCATCGAGATCGAGTCGATGTCGAGGTCATCGGTGAAGGACTTGTCCAGCTGAACGGAGTCGGTGGCGATGCCGGTCTCGTCGTTGATCAGCTCGGCCAGGCCGGCAAGGACTTCTTCGGTGGACAGTGCCATGGTGGGTTCTCCTAGATATGTCGTGTGACCGCCCACCATTGTAGTTAGTGAGCACAGCGTGAACGGCCCGTTCGTAGGTCGGTAGGCGGCTAAGGCAGAACGACGACCTGTGCCGCGAAGGCGAGGCCGGCGCCGAAGCCGATCTGCAGGGCGAGGCCGCCCGACAGCTCGGGGTGCTCGGAGAGCAGGCGGTGCGTCGCGAGCGGGATGCTCGCCGCGCTCGTGTTGCCCGTGGTCGCGATGTCGCGCGCGACGACGACCGACTCGGGTAGCTTCAGCTGGCTCGCGAACTCGTCGATGATCCGCATGTTGGCCTGGTGGGGGATGAAGGCGGCGAGATCGGATGCCTCGACGCCGGCGACCTCGAGCGCACGGCGCGCGACCTTCGCCATCTCCCACACGGCCCAGCGGAAGACGCTCGGGCCCTCCTGCCGCAGGTGCGGCCAGCCGGCGGTGCCGTCGCGGAACTCGAGCAGGGTGTTGCTCATGCTCACGGCGTTCGCGCGCGATCCGTCGGAGCCCCACACCGAGGCGGAGATGCCGGGGAAGTCGCTGGGCCCGACGACTGCTGCGCCCGCGCCGTCGGCGAGCAGGAACGAGATCGAGCGGTCGGTCGGGTCGATGATGTCCGAGAGCTTCTCGGCGCCGACGACGAGCACGTACTTCGCCGCGCCCGCCCGCACGAGCGCATCGGCCTGGGTGATGCCGTAGGCGTAGCCCGCGCACGCGGCGCCCAGGTCGTAGGCGGCCGCGGGGTTCGCCCCGACGCGGTCGGCGAGGACGGCCGCCGTGGACGGGGTCTGCGTGGGATTGCTGATGGTCGCGACGAGCACGGCGCCGATCTCGGCGGCGTCGATGCCCGACTCCGCGATCGCCTCGCGCGCGGCATCCGTCGCCATGTCGAGCAGGGAGACATCGCGGGACGCGCGCACGCGCGTCTCGATGCCGGTGCGCTGGCGGATCCACTCGTCCGACGAGTCGATCGCCTCGACGATGTCCGCGTTGGGGACGACCTGGTCGCCGCGGGCGGCGCCGACGCCGAGGATGCGGGTGAACTGCGCACCCTGCGACTGCACGAGCGCGGGCATCAGGCGCCCGAGCCGATCAGCTCGAGGGCGGCCGCGATGTCGTCCGGGGTCTTGATGCCCACGGCGGGCACGCCCTTGAGGCCGCGCTTGGCGAGGCCGACGAGCGCGCCGGCGGGCGCGAACTCGACGAGACCCGTGACGCCGGCGGAGGCGAACGCCTCCATGTCGAGGTCCCAGCGCACGGGGTTCGCGACCTGGCCGACGAGCAGCTCGAGGTACTCGGCGCCCGACGTGACGACCGAGCCGTCCTTGTTGGTCCAGAGCGTGATGGACGGGTCGGCGGGGGTGAACGAGGATGCCGAGGCACGCAGCACGTCGCGGGCCGGGGCCATGAAGCGGGTGTGGAATGCGCCGGCGACCTGCAGCGGCACGACGCGGGTGCCGCGCAGCGGCTCCTCGGCGAGCTTCGCGAGCGCGTCGAGCTCGCCCGCGACGACGACCTGGCCGCCGCCGTTGTAGTTGGCGGCCTCGAGGCCGAGCGCGGTGACGTGCCCCACGAGCGCGTCGAGGTCGCCGCCGAGCACAGCGCTCATACCGGTCGGGACGGCGGCTGCGGCATCCTTCATCGCCAGTGCGCGGGTACGGACGAACGCGAGCGCGTCCGCCTCGCTCAGCACGCCCGCGACGGCCGCCGCAGTGATCTCGCCGACCGAGTGGCCCGCGACCGCGCCGATCTCGGCCCCGGCGGCGCGCAGTGCGCGCGCCGTGAGCAGGCCGGCCGCGACGATGAGCGGCTGGGCGACCGCCGTGTCGCGGATCGTGTCCGCGTCGCTCGTCATGCCGTGCGCGACGAGGTCGACGCCGATGGCCTCCGACCAGCTCGTGAGGAGCTCGCGCGCCTCGGGGTCGGCGAGCCAGGGCTCGAGGAAACCGGGGGTTTGGGAGCCCTGACCGGGCGCGACGAAGACGATCACGCGTTCCATCCTGACGGAAGACGCCGACCGTCTTGTGGCAGACCGCAACCAAGAACGGCCGGAACCTTTGTCGGGGTCCTACTAGCGCAGCGGGCGCCGCCGGTTCGTGCCGTCCGGTTCGGCGATCGCACCGATGATGAGCGCCGACTGCAGGATGAGCGCCTCGCGCGCACCCGTGGCGTCCCACCCGATGATCTCGGAGACCCGCTTGAGCCGGTAGCGCACCGTGTTCGGGTGCACGAACAGCTCGCGCGCCGTCGCCTCGAGGCTGCGGCCGTTGTCGAGGTAGCTCCACAGCGTGTTCAGCAGCTCGGGGGAGTGCGCCTTGAGCGGCTGGAAGATGCGCCCGACGAGCGTCGCACGCGCGACCGGGTCGCCCGCGAACGCGCGCTCGGGCAGCAGGTCGTCGGCGTGCACGGGGCGCGGACAGTTGCGCCACGCCTTGGCGACGGCGAAGCCGGCGAGTGCCGCCTTTGCGCTCTTCGACGCGTCGACGATGGAGGCCACGCCGTGTCCGAGCACGAGGAAGCCCGGCCCGAAGTGCGGCTCGAGCGCCGTCGCGATCTCGAGGAACCCGACGGGAGCGGGCGCGGATGTCTGTTCCTCATCGTCGCTCGGCTGTGCGCTCCCCGCACGCCCGATGACGACCACGAGCCGGCTGCCCTGCACGCCGATCAGGACGTCGGCGTGCTTGTGGCGCGCGATGCGACGGATCTGGTCGACGTCGAGCATGCGCGGCGCGGTGCCCACGAGCACGGAGACCTCGCCGTGGCCGTGCCAGCCGAGCGCCGCGATGCGGCTCGGGAGCTCGTCGTCGTACTCGCCCGTGAGGATCGAGTCGACGACGAGGGCCTCGAGGCGGGCGTCCCAGAGGCCGCGCGCCTCGGCCGCCCTGGCGTAGACATCCGCCGACGCGAACGCGATCTCGCGCGAGTACAGCAGGATCGCGTCTCGCAGGATCTCGCCGCCGTCCTTGGCGCGATCCTCGACGACGCTCACCACGATGCGGATCAGCTGCAGCGTCTGCTGCAGGCTGATCGAGCGCAGCAGCTCGCGCGGCGCCGCACCGAACACGTCGGAGGCGACCCACGGCGTGGCCGTCGGGTCTTCGAACCAGTCGATGAACGAGGTGATGCCGGCCTGCGCGACCAGCCCGACCGCGCTGCGGCGGCCGGGCGGCATCTCGCTGAACCACGGGAGGGTGTCCTCGAGACGCTTCAGCGTCGCCGAGGACAGCTCACCCGAGATCTTGCGCAGCCAGACGAGGGTCTCGTCCTTGGTGCGGCGGGCCACCTTACGCGTCGCCGCCCGCGTTGCCCGACGTGCCCGCGTTCACGTTGAACAGGTCGTAACGCTGGATCGCCTGGAGCGGAGCGGACGGGTCGAGCTTGCCTTCCGCGACGAGCTGCTCGAGCGTGCGGACGACGATCGAGTGGCTGTCGATGTAGAAGTGGCGGCGCGCCGCGGCCCGCGTGTCGGAGAAGCCGAAGTCGTCCGCGCCAAGGGTCGCGAAGCGGTTCGGCACGAACTGGCGGATCTGGTCGGGCACGGTGTGGCTGAAGTCGGAGACCGCCACGATGGGGCCCTCGGCCTCGGCGAGCTTCGCCGTGACGTAGGGCTTCCACGCGGGCTCTTCGGGGTGCAGGAAGTTGTGCTCCTCGGCCTTCAGGCCGTCGCGGCGCAGCTCGTTCCAGCTGGTCACCGACCAGACATCCGCCGACACGCCCCACTCGTCCGCGAGGATCTGCTGGGCCTCGAGCGCCCACGGCAGCGCGACGCCGGACGCGAGGATCTGCGACTTGACACCGCGGTCGGCCGCGCCGTCCTGCACCTTGTGGATGCCGCGCACGATGCCGTCGACATCGACGTCCTCGGGCTCCGCCGGCTGCACGATCGGCTCGTTGTAGACGGTCAGGTAGTACATGACGTTCGGCTCGGGGTGCGTGCCGCCGTACATGCGCTCCAGGCCGGCGCGCACGATGTGGCCGATCTCGTAGCCATAGGCCGGGTCGTAGGTGATCACGGCCGGGTTGGTCGACGAGATCACGGGCGAGTGGCCGTCCATGTGCTGCGTGCCCTCGCCGGTCAGCGTGGTGCGACCCGCCGTGGCGCCGATGATGAAGCCGCGGGCGAGCATGTCTCCGGCCGCCCAGAAGGCGTCGGCGGTGCGCTGGAAGCCGAACATCGAGTAGAAGATGTACACCGGCACGAGCGGCTCGCCGTGGGTCGAGTACGACGTCGCGAAGGCGGTGAACGCCGCGGTGGCGCCGGCCTCGTTGATGCCGACGTGGAACAGCTGGCCCTGCGCGCTCTCCTTGTAGGACAGCAGCAGCTCGCGGTCGACCGACGTGTAGTGCTGGCCGTGCGGGTTGTAGATCTTCGCGTTCGGGAAGAACGCGTCCATGCCGAAGGTGCGCGCCTCGTCCGGGATGATCGGGACGATGCGCGGGCCCCAGTTCTTGTCGCGCAGCAGGTCCTTCAGCAGGCGGACGAAGGCCATCGTCGTGGCGATCTCCTGCTGGCCGGAGCCGCGCTTCGCGATCGCGTAGGCCTTGTCGTCGGGCATGTCGAGCTGCGTGTACTTCGAGCGGCGCTCGGGCAGATAGCCGCCGAGCGCGCGGCGGCGCTCGTGCATGTACTGGATCGCCTCGTCGTCGGGGCCGGGGTTGTAGTACGGGGGCAGCCAGTGGTCGCCCTCGTTGAGCTGCGCGTCCGTCAGCGGAATCTGCATCGTGTCGCGGAACAGCTTCAGGTCGTCGAGCGTCAGCTTCTTCATCTGGTGGGTCGCGTTGCGGCCCTCGAAGTGCGGCCCGAGGCCGTAGCCCTTGATCGTGTGAGCGAGGATGACGGTCGGCTGGCCCTTGTGCTCGACCGCGGCCTTGTACGCCGCGTAGATCTTGCGGTAGTCGTGGCCGCCGCGCTTGAGCGCCCAGATGTCGTCGTCCGAGTAGTCCGTGACGAGCTCGAGCGCGCGCGGGTCGCGGCCGAAGAAGTTCTCGCGGATGTACCCGCCGTTCTCGGCCTTGTAGGTCTGGAAGTCGCCGTCGGGGGTGACGTTCATCAGGTTGAGCAGGGCGCCGTCCTTGTCGGCGTCGAGAAGCGAGTCCCACTCGCGGCCCCAGATCAGCTTGATGACGTTCCAGCCGGCGCCGCGGAAGTAGCTCTCCAGTTCCTGGATGATCTTGCCGTTGCCGCGCACCGGGCCGTCGAGGCGCTGCAGGTTGCAGTTGACGACGAAGGTCAGGTTGTCGAGACCCTCATTGGCGGCGAGCTGCAGCTGGCCGCGCGACTCGATCTCGTCCATCTCGCCGTCGCCGAGGAACGCCCACACGTGCGAGTCGTTGTCCTTGATGCCGCGGTTGGCGAGGTAGCGGTTGAAGGATGCCTGGTAGATCGCGTTGATCGGGCCGAGCCCCATCGACACGGTCGGGAACTGCCAGAAGTGCTGGAGCATGCGCGGGTGCGGGTACGAGGGCAGGCCGTGCGGTGCCCGCGACTTCTCCTGGCGGAAGCCGTCGAGCTGCTGCTCCGACATCCGCCCCTCGAGGAAGGCGCGCGCGTACGCGCCGGGGCTCGAGTGGCCCTGCAGGAACAGCTGGTCGCCGCCCGAGGCGTCGTCCTGGCCGCGGAAGAAGTGGTTGAAGCCGACCTCCCAGAGCGAGGCGTAGGACGCGTAGCTCGAGATGTGGCCGCCGACGCCGACGCCGGGGCGCTGTGCGCGGTGCACCATGATCGCGGCGTTCCAGCGCAGCCAGCGGCGGTAACGGCGCTCGAGTTCCTCATCGCCGGGGAACTCGGGCTCGTCGGCCGCGGAGATCGTGTTGACGTAGTCCGTGGTGGGGATCTGCGGCACACCGAGGTGCAGTTCCTTGGAACGGCCCAGCAGGCTGACCATGATCTCGCGGGCGCGCTCCGGGCCGGCGGAGCGGACCAGGCCATCGAGGGACTCGCGCCATTCGGCGGTTTCCTCCGGGTCCGAGTCGATGTTCGTCACCGAGTACGGATCCTGGTGGTTAACAGTCACTTCGACCTCTTTCTTGTGCCGGTCAGTACCTGTGCAGGGCGCATGGTTGTCGGTTTGCGACACCGCGCCGAGGGACAGCCTAGTAGCGCGCACGACGTGGCCGTGCGCCCTCCAAGGCGAGCCTAGGCTGTTGCGCATGGCAGTGCAGATCGGCGCCATCGCCCCCGATTTCGAGCTTCCGAACCAGTTCGGCGAGCCGATCCGATTGAGTGGGTTCCGGGGTGTGAAACCCGTCGCGCTCGTGTTCTTCCCGCTCGCGTTCTCGGGCACCTGCACGGGCGAGCTGTGCGAGCTGCGGGACAACATCGGGCTGTTCGCCGACGCCGCGGTCGAGCTCATCGGCGTCTCCGTCGACTCGAAGTGGGCGCTGCGCGCGTGGGCGGATGCCGAGGGCTTCGACTTCCCCCTGCTCGCCGACTTCTGGCCCCACGGGGCCGTCGCCGCGAGCTACGGCGCCTTCCTGCCCGAGCGCGGCTACGCGAACCGCTCGACGTTCCTGATCGACGAGGCGGGTGTCGTGCGCGCGGCGTTCGAGACCGCGCCGGGGGAGGCACGGCAGCTCGCGGCATACCGCGACGCCCTCGCGCTGCTCGCCGCCGCGCGATGAGCTACGAGGCGACCGAGCACGCGCACGACTACGCGGGCACGCGCCTCGAGCTGGTCTCGAACGCGCGCTTCGAAGCGCTGGTCGCCGCCTTCGAGCAGGCCGTTCCGGAGCTGACGGATGACGGCGCGCTCGCGCGTCTCGCGGAGGACGGCGACTGGTCGTCCTTCACGCGCGGCCTCGCCTGGGATGCGCCGAGCGGTTTCGTGCGCGTGTGGTCGTCACGGCCCGCCGAGCTCCTGCGCGCAGCAGGCAGCGACACCCCGAGCGCCGTGTGGCTCGTCGTCAACCATGCGATCGGCGCCCGGCTGTTCCGCCACGACCCCGCGACCCTGCTCTACGCGCCGCTGCGCATCGAGGCGCACGCCGCCCGCGACGCCGGCACGGTGCTCGGCTTCGACGTGCCGAGCGCACAGCTGCGCGGCTTCGGAATGAACAAGATCACCCAGGCCGGTGCCGAACTGGACCGGGCTCTGGGTGATCTCGTCGAGGATCTCGGACTGCCGAGACCCGTGGCGCTCCGGCGCTGACTACAGCGCCGTCTGGTCGGCGAGCGAGAAGCGCACGTTGCCCTCCCCGCTCACCTCCGCGTCGAGGATCTTGTCGTCGAGTGCGAGCGCGGCGGTCGGCTCGAGGAACACGCGCGCTCCATCGGCCTCGACGACGGTGTCGGCCTCCGCGGGGCGGGGCGCGACCTCGACGGCGTACTCGCGGGACTCGGGGGCGGCGCTGCTGATGCGCAGACCCCCTTCGTCGCTCGTCCCACCGCGGGCGGCGAGGGTCTTGACGACGGTGCTGGCGTTCTCGGTCAGGGTCAGCATGGTGCTTCCTTCCGGTGGCGATCAGGAGTCAGCCACGGTTCCGCACCGAGGACCCCGCCTCAAGGCATCCGCGCCGATCCTGCGGTGATTGCCAGGTCGAGGATGCCTCGCCTCCGCCGCCGATAGAATCGCCGCGAGGGCCTTTAGCTCAGTTGGTAGAGCACTGCGTTTACACCGCAGGTGTCGTCGGTTCGAGCCCGGCAGGGCCCACCGTTTCTCCGCACGCCCGCGGCACCTCTACGATTCTCGCCATGACGCCATTCACGACGACGTGGGCTCTTTATCTCGTGCTGCTCACCGCGGCGTTCGTGGGGCTGTGGGCCGTGCTCCGTCGCCATAGCGTCCGCACCCAGCGCCTCACCCTCTTCGGGCTCGCGCTCGCGAACTGGGGCATCTCGACCTGGTTCACCTTCGACCGCATCGCGAGCCATCGGTTCCCCGGCTTCACGTTCTCGACGAACTGGCCGCTGCACTTCTGCACCCTCGCGACGATCCTGCTCGTGCCGGCGATGCTCGCGGACAGGCAGCGGTGGGCGCACCCGCTGCAGACGCTGCTGTTCTTCCCCGGCGCCGTCGCCGGCATCCTCGCGCTCGCGTCGCCGGGCACCTCCTACATGGGCACGCACGTGTGGTCGATGGGGTCGCTGTTCTATGTCGTGCACGGCTTCAACGCCGCCATTCCGTTCACCTTCGCGGCGCTCGGCCTGTACCGCCCGCGCTGGCGCGACGCCGCGCTGTCGCTCGTCTGGTTCACGATCCTCGGGATGATCGTGCTCGGCATCACGGTGCTGGCGCGGGCCTTCGTCGACCCGCACGCGAACTACATGTACTTCTTCGGGCCCGAGGGCGCGGGCATCCTCGTGCTGCTCTGGAACGCGATCCGCATCCCGATGGTCTACGAGCTGCCGCTGCTGCCGATCATCTACCCCGTGCTGCTGCTCGTCCTCGTGGTGCAGCGCGGGCTCGAGCGGCTCGGCCGCGCCGCAGGGCCCCGTCGGGCCGACGGCGCACCGCCGCTCGCGCCGGACGCCGCCGTCGTTGCTTAGAGGTCTCTCATAGCCCCTCTGCGCACACTGGCGGCATGAGACGCATGGCGATCAAGGTGCCCGAGGTCACGGCCTTGTTCTGGGTGACCAAGCTGCTCACGACGGCCCTCGGAGAGTCGCTGAGCGACTTCCTCGTGAAGACCATCGACCCCGTCGTCGCCGTGCTCGCCACCTTCGTCGTGTTCGCGGTGGTGATCGTCGCGCAGCTCATGGTGCGGCGCTACCGCCCGTGGCTGTACTGGCTCGCCGTCACGATGGTCGCGGTGTTCGGCACGATGGCGGCGGATGTCCTGCATGTGGCGCTCGGCGTGCCGTACTACGCGAGCAGCATCGGCTTCGCCGTCATCCTCGCGATCGTGCTCGTCTGGTGGAACCGCAGCCAGCGCACGCTCGACATCCACAGCATCACGACGACGCCGCGCGAGCTGTTCTACTGGGCGACCGTGAGCGCGACCTTCGCGCTCGGCACGGCCGCCGGCGACATGTTCGCGACGTACTTCCACCTCGGTTACCTCGGCTCGGCCGTGGTGTTCCTCGTGGTCATCCTGATCCCGTGGCTCGGCTACAGCCGACTGCACTGGGGCGAGGTCGGCAGCTTCTGGTTCGCCTACATCCTGACCAGGCCCCTCGGCGCCTCGATCGCCGACTGGCTCGGTGTGGACAAGCCGCTCGGCCTCGGCTTCGGGCACGGCCACGTCAGCATCGTGCTGCTCGCGTTCGTGGTCGTGCTCGTCGCGGTCACCCAGGTCAAACACATGCGCTCGGCGGTCGGCCGCCGCGTCCTCACCGGGGCAGATAGCGCCGTTTGAGGTCGAGCACGCGGGTGGCCGCGGCATCCACCTGCGCCCGGAACGCCGCGTCGGTGCGCGCCTTCGCGACCACCGCGGCGATCATCTGCGGCGCGACCTGCGGGCTCGCCGAGACCAGCACGATGTCCGCACCCGCCGCGATCGACAGGATCGCGCGCTGCGCGGGCGACCACGCGGCCACCTGCTGGGCGGCGGAGAGGTCGTCCGTGATGACGACACCGCGGAAGCCGAGCGAGTCGCGCAGCAGCCCGGTCACGACGGCGGGGGAGAAGGCGGCCGGGATGCCGGGCGCGATGCGCGCATAGTCCGCCGTCGAGACCATGACGACGGGCAGCCCGCCGGCGATCAGCTGACGGTAGACCTCCACGGACGGGCTCGACGACGTGGTCGTCGTGTCGGTGACTCCCGCGCGGAAGTCGGTGTTCTGGGTCACGGCGCCGAGCCCCGGGAAATGCTTCGCGGTGGGCACGACGCCGGCCCGCAGCATCCCGCCCGCGAACGCGCCGGCGTGCTGCGCTGCCGAGACCTCGCCGTAGCCGTACTCGCGGTCGAGCTGGCCGATCGGCGGGTTCGCGCTCGCTTGCGCCGGCGAGACGACGACGTCGGCGACGGGTGCGAGGTCCATGTTGACGCCGGCCGCGCGCAGCTGGGCGCCCCAGCTCGCCGCGCTCGCCTCGAGGGCAGCCGGCTGCGTGCCGGCCTGCGCGAGGGCGGAGGGGATGTCGGCGAAGCCGGCGCCGCGCAGCACCTGCACCTCGCCGCCCTCCTGGTCGGTCGACACCAGCAGCGGCACGCCGTCGCGATCGGCTGCGCGCAGCCGCGCCGTCACTGCGGAGGTCACGGCCGCGCCCGCCGTCGACCTGCCGGAGAGGAACACGCCGCCCACGTGCAGGTCGGTCACGTCGGCCAGCGTGCCGGACTGCGCAGCCGCGGCGGTGGTGCCGACCATGAAGAGCTGACCGACGATCTGCTCGAGGCTGAGGCCCGCGAGAGGGCCGGCCGCAGGGGATGCCGTCGGCGTCGGCGTCGGGGCGGGGCTCGGCGAGGCGGCCCGGCCGGTGGGCGATGCGGTCGGAAGCGGCGACGCACCGAGCGTTGCCGAGGGCGTCGGCCGCGGAGTCTGGGCGGGCGGTCGGGTGGCCGCTGTGGTTCTCGGCGCCGCTGTGCCCCCCGCCCCCGGGGCCGCAGCCGAGCACCCGGCCAGCGCGATCATGAGTGCGCAGGCGGCCAGGGCGAGTGGGCCCCTCCTCATGACGGAATGGTAGATCCGTCAGCGCGCGAGCAGTCGCTGCAACCGCGCTTTCGATCTGTTCTCCTGCACGATCCAGGCGATGTCCAGGTCGCCGGAGGCCTGGGCCTCGAGTTCCCGCCACATCGCCAGCCCCCGCTCGGGCGCTGCGGCGATCGCCACGCTCCAGCAGTAGCCGAGCGCCTGGCGCAGGGTCCGCACGTCCTCCTGGCGCCGCGCCTCGAACGGCACCGCCCGGACGTGGTCGGTGGCCGCCCGGCACGCGTCGAGCGCGGCATCCGCGACCTCGGGCGTGCGCAGCAGCCGCGGTTCGCAGATGCCGGCGATCGCCGCGCGCACCACGCGCGCAGAGCCGCCCAGGAACCGCCGCACCAGGTCGAGCAGCAGCGCCGGCGACGTGTCGCCCACCCTCTGCAGCGCCATTGCGACGCCCTCGCGCACGCGCCAGCTGTCGTCCTTCGCGAGCACCTCGATCCGGTCGAGCACCCTCTCGTCTTCCGGTCTCTCGAGGTAGAGGCGCCCCATGGCCGCGGCGGCGCAGAGACGGCGGAACTCGTCCGGCGAGCCGGCCAGCTGCCACACGATGTCCTCTGCGACCACGTCGGCGAAGGCCTCCACGAGCGTCAGGTTCGCGCGCGGGCCGGGAAGCCCCGAGTGCTCGTCGAGGTAGCGCAGCAGGTGCAGAGGCTTGTGTTTCAGCGCGACGAGGTCGTCCTGGGTGTCGGTTCGAGCGGTCATCCTGGCCGCAGGCTACTTGTTGGGGACGATGATCGTCGGCCCCTCGAGGTTGAGCACCACGGTGTGGCTCACCGAGCCGAGGAAGAAGCGCTGGATGCCGCGCGACGAACGCGTGCCGACCACGAGCAGCGAGCCCTTCGCGGCCTGGTCGAGCAGGCCCCACGGCGCGAGCCCGTGCACGAGGCGCTTGGTGATCGTGAGCTCGGGCCACTGCGCCTCGAACTGCGCGGTCGACTCGTCGAGCACGTCCTGATGCACCCGCTGCAGCGACTCGAGGAAGGTGTCGTCGGGCGGCAGGTAGGCGTCCTGCCACGGGGTCGGCTCCTGCCACACGTGCACGACGACGAGCTCCTTGTCGCCGCGCGCGAGGGCGATCCGCGCCGCCACGCGGGCGGCGGCGAGCGAGGCCGGCGTGCCGTCGACGCCGACGACCACGCCCGCGCCCTCGGCTTCGGAGCCGTGGGGGATGAGCGCGACCGGCCCGTTGGCGCGTGCTGCGAGCCGTGCGCCGAACGAGAACGCGTAGCGCACCGAGAGACCGCGACGGCGGTCCGTGCCGATGACGACGAGCTTGTCGGGGTCGGTCTCGGCGGCGAAGGTCTGCGCCGGGTCGCCGTCGACGATGCGGCTCGTCACCGTGATCGAGGGGTGCTTCGCGCGGATGCCGGCGATCACGGCATCCGCCTGCTGCGCCACCTCGGCGCGACGCTCCGCGGTGTAGTCCTTTTTGGCGTCGAAGACCGTGAGCAGCGTCAGCGGCGCCGCGAGGCGGTCGATGCGCTCGAGCACCCAGTCGAGGGCGGCCTGCGCGGAATCCGCGGGCTTCCACCCCAGAACGACCTCGTTGACCTCGTAGATGCGCTTCTCGGGTTCATCCGCCATACCGCCACTCAACCGCCGCCCCGACGCGACGTCAAGCGATGGCGCGATGCGGCGTCACGGTGTCTGGGATACTGGAGCCATGGCAATCGTCGCAGTGCTCTGGTCGGTCATCGGACTCATCGCCCTCGTGGGCGGCGTGCTCGGAATCTCGGCGGCCTTCGCAATGGGTCGCAACGCCTACCACAAGTAGGCCGGACGCCTACCGCGCGTAGGCCAGGAAGCGGTACTTGAGGCCCTCGGGGCTCTCGTGCCAGCCCGATTCGGGGTCGGCGGATGCCTGACGCCAGTCGGCACCGATCGCCGGCGCGAACGCATCGCCTGCGACCTCCGCATCGATCTCGGTCACCTCGAGACGGTCGGCGAACGCGATCGTCTGCGCATACAGCTCGCCGCCGCCCATGCACCACGCCTGCTTGGCGGGGTCGGCCAGGGCGAGCGCGGCCTCGACCGAGTGCACGACCGTCGCGCCCGGCGCGACGAAGTCGGCGCTGCGGGTGACGACGATGTTGTCGCGCCCCGGCATCGGGCGCACGCGCTCGGGCAGCGAGTCCCAGGTCTTGCGCCCCATGATCACCGTGCCGCCCGTGGTGAGCTCGCGGAAACGGCGCTGCTCGCCGGGGATGTGCCACGGGATGTCGCCCCCGCCGCCGATCACCCCCGCCGTCGTCTGCGCCCAGATGAGCGCAAGCGGAGCGCGCCGGCGCGCCTCGGCGGTCACACCGCGACCGCGGCGCGGATCGCCGGGTGGTGCTGGTAGCCGACGACCTCGAAGTCGTCGTACCGGTAGTCGAAGATCGAGTCGGGCTTCCGGTTCAGCTCGAGCCGCGGGTACGCGTAGGCCTCGCGCGTGAGCTGCTCGGCGACCTGCTCGACGTGGTTGTCGTAGATGTGGCAGTCGCCGCCCGTCCAGACGAAGTCGCCGACCTCGAGCCCCGCCTGCTGGGCGACCATGTGGGTCAGCAGCGCATAGCTCGCGATGTTGAACGGCACGCCGAGGAAGAGGTCGGCGCTGCGTTGGTAGAGCTGGCAGCTGAGCCTGCCGTCGGCGACGTAGAACTGGAACAGCGCATGGCAGGGCATGAGCGCCATCTGGTCGAGCTCGGCGACGTTCCAGGCGCTCACGATGATGCGGCGCGAGTCGGGGTTCGTCGTGAGGGTCTCGATGACCTGGGCGATCTGGTCGATGTGCTGCCCGTCGGGGGTCGGCCACGAACGCCACTGCACACCGTAGACCGGTCCGAGATCGCCCGAGGCGTCGGCCCACTCGTCCCAGATGCTGACCCCGTTGTCGCGCAGCCACTGCACGTTGCTGTCGCCGCGCAGGAACCACAGCAGCTCGTAGGCGACCGACTTGAAGTGCACACGCTTCGTCGTGATGAGCGGGAACCCCTTGCTCAGGTCGAAGCGCAGCTGACGGCCGAACACGCTGCGCGTGCCCGTGCCGGTGCGATCGCTCTTGTGCGCGCCCGTCGCCATGACGTCGCGCAGCAGGTCTTCGTAGGGCGTTTCGATCGGCTCGGTCACGCACTCAGATTATGCGCGGCCGCCGACATTCGGATGCCGGACGGCTGGACTCGTATGGACAGGAGGTCGATACGCTGGTCACATGCAGAAAAGCGGCGATGGGGGCGTGTCGCACCACGACGCCGGCATGGACGACGAGTCCATCGCCACGGCCATGGAGCACCACTTCGCCCCCTTCGCCTCCGCCAAGCGCAACCTGGCCGAGGCGGCGGCGATCGCCGGGCAGATGGATGCCTCGCGCGAGCCCGACGACGACGACGACGACCCCGAGATCACCGCCATCACGCGCAAGCTCGACGCGACGCACGACACGCTCGGAGCGATCACCGAGCTGCAGCAGCTGCTGATCCAGCGCACCGGTGCGATCCCCGTCATCCAGCTTCCGCAGGCCGCGGCCGCCGCAGCGGCGCCCGCGAACGAGGAGGTCGAGCCGGCCGGGCGTGCAGAGGCCGAGCCCGTCGTCGAAGCGGAGAACACCCCGCCCCGGGAGCCCGAGGCCGAACCCACCGCCGATCCCGAGGCCGTCCACGCGGCCCCGGCCGATGAGGTCCCCGGCTTCGCTCGCGAGGAAGAGCCCGACACCGACTCCACGCCGACGGATGAACTCATCGACTGGGCCGTCGAGCCGATCACCGAGCCCGCGAACGCGCCCGGCTTCAGCCCGTGGGTCGACCCCGCGGCGATCGCCGCCGCACAGGACACGCAACCCGCGCGCAGCTATTCGGATGTCTCGACGCAGGTGTTCTCGGTGTTCTCGGCCGAGCGCCTGGAGCCCGCGGCCGTGCCGGAG
The DNA here is from genome assembly GCA_009780695.1 of Microbacteriaceae bacterium. GTDB lineage: Bacteria > Actinomycetota > Actinomycetes > Actinomycetales > Microbacteriaceae > Gryllotalpicola. The sequence continues at coordinate 15,353 of WQZN01000015.1, read as the reverse complement.
CCCGAGGTTGCACCCGCACCTGAGCCCGCACCCCAGCAACCGCAGCCCCTGCCGCCGCTCTCGCTCGTGCCGGTCATCACAGACACCACCTCGCTCGCCGCCGAGACGGCCCCTGTCGAGGCCTCCGCGCCCATCGTCGCGGCGACGGGCACGGTCGACATCACCCCGCGGTTCGACCGGACCGAGCTCGATGAGGACGACGGCGTCGTCGACGACACCGACCGCGCCGACACCGCGGTCGCGGCCGAGCCCGCACCGCCCCCCGCGCTCGTCCTGCCCGCGGCCCCGCCGCCGGAGCCCGCCGCCGAGGTGCCCCGACGGCGCCGCTGGTGGCCGTTCGGCCGCCGGTAGGCTTGCGGCATGCCCTACGCCCTGTCCGAGGTGCTCGCGATCACCGAGCGGCTCTGGCCCGCGGCCGGTGCCGAGTCGTGGGACGCGCCGGGCCTGGTCACCGGCTCGCCGAGCCAGTCGGTCGCGTCGATCCACCTCGTGGTCGACGCGGTCTCCGATTCGCTCGATGAGGCGATCGACGCCGGCGCCGACCTCGTCATCGCGCACCATCCGCTGCTGCTGCGCGGGGTGAAGACCGTCGCCGAGACGACCTACAAGGGCTCGATGCTGACGAGGCTCATCCGCTCGAACACCGCGCTGCTCTCCGCCCACACCAACGCCGACGTGGTCGCCGAGGGCACGAGCGCCGTGCTCGCCGACAGGCTGGGCCTCACCGATCAGACCCCCATCTCGGCATCCGCCGCACCCGGCACCGGCATCGGCCGGGTGGGCATGCTCGCTCAGCCGACGACGCTCGGTCGTCTGGCGCGCGTGCTCGCCGACATCCTGCCCCCCACCGCAGGCGGCGTGCGCGTCGCGGGCGACTACGAGCAGCCGGTGCGCACCGTCGCGGTGTGCGGCGGCGCGGGCGACTCGCTGCTCGCCGAGCCGGCCGTGCTCGCCGCGGACGTGTACATCACCGCCGACCTGCGCCACCACCCCGCGTCGGAAGCGCGCGAGGCGCACCGTCTCGGCGCGGGCCCGGCCCTCGTCGACGTCTCCCACTGGGCGAGCGAGTGGCTCTGGCTCGAGACCGCGGCGGCGCAGCTGCGTGCGGCCCTGCCCGAGGCATCCGTCACGGTCAGCGAGGTGCGCACCGACCCGTGGGACTTCGCCGTCATCCAGTGACGCGCTCGCAGACCCGACCCGAACCCGAGAAGAGGCACCACCGATGAAGGCGACCCCCGCACAGCAGAAGGAACTGCTCCGCCTGCAGGAGAAGGACAACCGGCTCACACAGATCGCGCACTCGCTGAAGAACCTTCCGCAGGACAAGCAGCTCGCCGAGCTCACACCGCAGGGAGACCAGCTGCGTGCGCGCCTCGTCGAGGCGACGGGCCGGGTCGAGGATGCCAAGGCCGAGCAGGCCCGGTTCGAGTCCGACCTCGCGGTGGTCGCGCAGCGCCTCCAGCGCGACGCCGAGCGCCTTCAGGCCTCTAGCTCGCCGAAGGACATCGAGGCGCTCGAGGCGGAGATCGCATCGCTGCAGCGCCGCCGCGGCACGCTCGAGGACGCCGAGCTCGAGGTCATGGAGCGCCTCGAGGAGGCCGAGGGGGAGCTCGGCGCCGTGCGCGCCGAGCAGGAGCAGCTGCAGGCATCCGTCGACTCCCTCGCGACGGCCCGCACCTCGGGCATCGCCTACCTCGAGCGCGAGCGCGAGGACGCCGTGGCCGACCGCATGGTCGTCGCGCAGGGCATCGAGCCGGAGCTGCTCGCGCTCTACGACCGGCAGCGCTCGCGCTACGGCATCGGCGCCGCCGCGGTGCGCGCCGGCGTCAACCTCGGCAGCAACCTGACCCTCGCGCCGAACGACCGCGAGGCCGTGCGCAGCGCCCTGCCCGACGACGTCATCGTCGACGGCGAGTCGGGTGCCATCCTGGTCCGCGACGAGAACTCGTAGAATCGAAGGACAGGAAACGGGTCGGCCGGACGGTCGCGTCAGCCTTCGGGCTGCCGAGGAACGTCCGGGCTCCACAGAGCAGGGCGGTGGGTAACACCCACCCGGGGCAACCCGCGAGACAGTGCCACAGAGAACAGACCGCCGCACGATTTCCAGTCGTGAGGTAAGGGTGAAACGGTGGGGTAAGAGCCCACCAGCGACCGGGGCGACCCGGCCGGCTCGGTAAACCTCGCCCGGAGCAAGGTCAGACAGAGGGCCATGAGACTGCTCGTCTCGTCCTCGGGTAGACCGCTAGAGCGGCGCGGCAACGCGTCGCCGAGAGAGATGGCCGTCCCGGCCGGTTCGCCGGCCGGACAGAACCCGGCGTACAGGCCGGCCCGCTTCCTGATTCACGACGACGCCCGCCGGAGTTCCGGCGGGCGTCGTCGTGGCTGCGGTTCAGGACGCCTAGGAGCGCTGCTTCGCGGCGAGGGCGGCCGCGCCGAGGATGCCGGCGTTGTTGAGGAACTGCGCCGGGATCAGCTCCGTGTCGATCTTGACGAGATCCCCCCACTCGGCGAAGTTCTTGCTCACACCGCCGCCGACGATGAACAGGTCGGGGGAGAAGAGCTTCTCGAGCGTGGAGTAGTAAGTGGTGAGGCGCTTCGCCCACTTCTCCCAGCTGAGGTCCTCGCGTTCCTTGGCGGAGTACGCAGCGCGCTTCTCGGCGTCGTGGCCGTCGATCTCGAGGTGGCCGAGCTCGGTGTTCGGCACGAGCATGCCGTCGACGATGAGCGCCGAGCCGATGCCCGTGCCGAGGGTCGTGAGCATGATCACGCCCTGGCGGCCCTTCGCGGCGCCGTACTCGGTCTCGGCGTAGCCCGCGGCATCCGCGTCGTTCACGAAGAGGATGGGGTGCCCGATCGCCTGCTCGAAGAACTTCTCGGCCTCGAAGCCGATCCACTTCTTCGACACGTTCGCCGCCGACATCGTCTTGCCGTGCCGCACGACGGCGGGGAAGTCGATGCCCACGGGAAGACCGGGGTCGGCATCGAGCTGTTCGAGGACCTTCTTCGTGACCTCGGCGATGTCGTCGGGCTTGCCGCCCTCGGGAGTGGGGAGCTTCACCCGATCGGTGACCAGCTGACCGGTCTCGAGGTCGACGACCCCGCCCTTGATGCCGGTTCCCCCGATGTCGATGCCGATGGCGTGCTTGACCTGCGTCGTCATGGCCACAGGCTAGCGGTTAGGGGAGCGTGAGGATCTCAGCGCCGCGCTCGGTCACGACGAGCGTGTGCTCGAACTGCGCGGTGAGCGACCTGTCGCGGGTCGTGACGGTCCAGTCATCCGCCCACATGTCCCACTCGATGCCGCCCAGGGTCAGCATCGGCTCGATCGTGAAGACCATGCCCGGCTCCATGACGGTGTCGTAGCGCGGTGCCGAGTCGTAGTGCGGGATGATCAGGCCGGAGTGGAACGAGCGCCCCACGCCGTGCCCCGTGAAGTCGCGCACGACGCCGTAGCCGAAGCGCTTCGCGTAGGCCTCGATAGCCCGCCCGATGACGTTCACCTGGCGCCCGGGCGCCACGGCCTTGATGCCTCGGTTCAGCGCCTCGCGCGTGCGCTCGACCAGGTCGACGACCTCCTGACGCGCTTCGCCGACGACGAAGGTCTGGTTGCTGTCGCCGTGCATCCCGTTCAGGTACGCGGTGATGTCGATGTTGACGAGGTCGCCCTCATCGAGGACGGTGTCGTCGGGGATGCCGTGGCAGATCACCTCGTTGAGCGAGGAGCAGATCGACTTCGGGTAGCCGCGGTAGCCGAGCGTCGAGGGGTAGGCGCCATGGGCCACGAGGAACTCATGGCCGATGCGGTCCAGCTCGTCGGTCGTCACGCCCGGCCGCACGTGCTGACCGACCAGCTCGATCGCCTGCGCCGCGATGCGGCCCGAGGCGCGGATCAGCTCGACGTCCTCGGGCGAGTACACGTCGCCGCCCGTGTGTTTGGCGGGCAGCGGCTTGCCGACATACTCCGGGCGCGGGATGCCGGCGGGCACAGCGCGCTTGGGGGAAAGGCGTCCGGGAATCAGGTGGCCGGCGGAGTCCTTGGGCATAGTCTCAAGCTTATGAGCGACTCAGAGCTGCCCGAAGACGACCGCAAGTGGTGGTGGAACTCGAAGACCGGCGCCGTCGAGCACGGCGTGGTGTCGGCCGCGATGTATCGAGTCGGCCCCTTCGACACCCGTGAAGAGGCCGAGCACGCCCCGGAGACCCTGCAGGAGAACTCCCGCAAGTGGGCCGCCGAGGACGACTGACCCGCCCGTCACGGATCAGTAGGAGTTCTCGGGGCCCGGGTACTCGCCCGCGTCCACATCGGCCTTCCAGGTGACGGCCGCGTCCCGCAGGGTGGCACCGATCTGCGCGTACTGCCGCACGAACTTCGGGATGCGCCCCTGCGTCAGCCCCGCCCAGTCGGTCCACACGAGCAGCTGGCCGTCGCAGTGCGGGCCGGCGCCGACGCTGATGGTGGGGATGCTGAGCGCTGCGGTCACCTTGGCCGCGGCATCCGCCGGCACCATCTCGAGGACCACGGCGAAGGCGCCGGCCTCTTCGACGGCCTTGGCGTCGGCGAGCAGCTGCTCCTCGCCGCTGCCGCGCCCCTGGATCACGTGGCCGCCGAGCTGGTGCTCGCTCTGCGGCGTGAACCCGATGTGGGCCATGACGGGGATGCCGGCGTCGACGATGTGCCGGATCTGCACGGCCGAGCGCACGCCGCCCTCGAGCTTCACGGCGTGGGCGCCGGTCTCCTTCATCATTCGGATCGCGGTGTGCACGGCATCCTTCACGCTCGTCTCGTAGGAGCCGAACGGCATGTCGGCGATCACGAAGGCGCGCTGCGCCGCGCGGGCGACCGCGCGCACGAGCGGGATGAGCTCGTCGACCGTGACGGGCAGCGTCGTGTCGTAGCCGAGCACGTTGTTCGCGGCCGAGTCGCCGACGAGGAGGAAGTCGATGCCGGCCTCGTCGAAGATGCGGGCAGTGAGTTGGTCGTAGCTCGTGAGACCCGTGATCTTGATGCCGGTCTGCTTCGCGTTGGCGAAGTGGCGGGTACGTACGCGCTTGAGGTTCTGCGGTGCCCCGCCGTAGGGCGCTTCTTCGCGCATGGGCGACGCGGCGGCATCCTGCTGTGTCATGCGTTCAGCGTACGCGCGCGCCGATAGGCTGACCGCGAAGGGAAGGGCACCCATGTCCATGGACAAGCAGCGGGACTTCGTCCTGCGCACGATCGAAGAGCGCGGCGTCAAGTTCATCCGGCTCTGGTTCACCGATGTCATCGGAACGCTCAAATCGGTCGCCATCGCGCCCGCCGAGGTCGAGGGCGCCTTCACCGAGGGCCTCGGGTTCGACGGCTCGGCGATCGAGGGCCTGACGCGCGCCTACGAGTCCGACCTGCTCGCGCACCCCGACCCCACGACCTTCCAGATCCTGCCGTGGCGCGGCGAGATCGACCCGACGGCCCGCATGTACTGCGACATCACGACGCCCGACGGTGAGCCCGCGGTCGCCGACCCGCGCAACGTGCTCAAGCGCACGCTCGAGAAGGCGGGCGAGGCCGGCTTCACGTTCTACACCCACCCCGAGATCGAGTTCTACCTGCTGAAGTCGGCGCAGATCGGCCCCGAGGGCCCCGTGCCCGTCGACGCGGCCGGCTACTTCGACAACGTGCCCGGCGGCACGGCGCACGACTTCCGCCGCCGCGCGGTGCGCATGCTCGAGGACCTCGGCATCTCGGTGGAGTACAGCCACCACGAGGCGGGCCCCGGCCAGAACGAGATCGATCTGCGCTACGCCGATGCGCTCACCATGGCCGACAACATCATGACGTTCCGCACGGTCGTGAAGGAGGTCGCGATCGAGCAGGGCGTGTACGCCACGTTCATGCCGAAGCCGCTCGCGGGGCACCCCGGCAGCGGCATGCACACGCACATGTCGCTCTTCGAGGGCGACACCAACGCGTTCTTCGAGGCCGGCGCCCAGTACCAGCTGTCGAAGACCGGGCGGAAGTTCATCGCCGGCCTGCTGCGGCACGCGCCCGAGATCTCAGCCGTCACGAACCAGTTCGTGAACTCGTACAAGCGCCTGTGGTCGGGCGACGAGGCGCCGAGCTACGTCAGCTGGGGCCACAACAACCGCTCGGCGCTCGTGCGCGTGCCGCTCTACAAGCCCAACAAGGGCCAGAGCGCGCGCATCGAGTACCGCGCGATCGACTCGGCCGCGAACCCGTACCTCGCGTACGCGCTGCTGCTCGCGGCGGGCCTCAAGGGTGTGCAGGAGGACTACGAGCTGCCGCCCGAGGCGACCGAGGATGTCTGGGCCCTCACCGACGCCGAGCGCCGAGTGCTCGGCTACGAGGCGCTGCCGTCGAACCTCGACGCCGCGATCCGCCTGATGGAGGGCTCGGAGCTCGTCGCATCGACCCTCGGCGAGCAGGTGTTCGAGAACGTGCTGCGCAACAAGCGCCAGGAATGGGTCGGGTACCGCGCCCAGGTCACCCCGTGGGAGCTGCGCAGCAACCTCGAGCTGCTCTGACACCCCGCTCAGCCCTGATGCGCAACGACGGATCGCTGACGCTCACCGCGCTCGCGCGCGCCGGCTTCACCGAGCTGTCGGCGGCGCGCGAGCGGCTGGGGGAGTATGCCGAGCTGGTCGACACGACGGCGACGACCGCGGTCGAGCTGTTCGCCGACGCCGCCGACCCCGACGCGGCACTCGAGCGCCTGCTCACGCTGCTGCGCCGTGCGCCCGAGCAGACCGTGCCCTTCCTGACCGCGCCCGAGCGCGCGGCACGGGTGGCCCGGGTCGTCGGTGCGAGCTCGGGGCTCGCCGAGTTCCTGCACCAGCACCCCGACGAGCTCGCCGCGCTGGCGGAGCCGGTCGCGGGGCTGCCTTCCGAAGACGAGCTGCGCCGCGATCTGCTCGATTCCGTGGGGGCGGATGCCGCGTCGACCGCCCCCGTCGCGCAGCTGGTCGAGGAGGAGGGCTGGAACGCCTTCCGCCGCCGCTACCGGCGCCGGCTGATCCAGGTCGCGAGTTTCGACCTCGAGCAGGCGGACCCCGTGACCGGGTTCGACGCCGTCGCCGAGTGCCTCTCGGATCTCGCGGGGGCCGCCGTCGAGGCATCCCTCGCCGTCGCCCGTGCCACGACGACGGGGAAGGGGCCGGGCAAGTACCCGGCCGAGCAGGTCGAAGCCACCTCGCTCGCCGTGATCGCCATGGGCAAGGCGGGTGCGCGCGAGCTCAACTACATCAGCGACGTCGACGTCATCTTCGTCTCGTCGGGCTCGGTGGATGTCGCGACGCGCCTCGCGGTGCTGACCATGCGCGGCACGGACTCCCCGTCGATCGAGCCGGGCCTGTGGCAGGTCGACGCGAACCTGCGCCCCGAGGGCAAGGACGGCGTGCTCGTGCGCTCGCTCGAGTCGCACATCGCCTATTACGACCGCTGGGCGAAGGGCTGGGAGTTCCAGGCCCTGCTCAAGGCGCGGCCGCTTGCGGGCGACCGCGAGCTCGGTGCCCGATACGTCGAGGCCCTGTCGCCGCAGGTGTGGAAGAGCGCCGAGCGCGACGGCTTCGTCGAGCAGGTGCAGCGCATGCGCGAGCGCGTGGTCGAGCACATCGTCGCCGACGAGGTCGACTGGGAGCTCAAGCTCGGCCCGGGCGGCCTGCGCGACATCGAGTTCACGGTGCAGCTGCTGCAGCTCGTGCACGGCCACGTCGACCCGGCCGTCCGGCAGTCGGCGACGCTGCCCGCGCTCGACGCGCTCGTCGCCGGCGGCTACGTCGGCCGCGAGGCGGGGGCCGAGTTCGCCGCCGACTATCGGCGCCTGCGGCTCATGGAGCACCGCGTGCAGCTCTCCCGGCTGCGCCGCACCCATCTCATGCCGCGGGACGAGAACGCGCAACGGGTGCTCGCGCGCGCGACCGGTCTCGCGGGCAACGCGCGCGAGCTGATCGAGCTCTGGACAGGCGTCAAGCGCCGCGTGCGCGGCCTGCACGAGCGCATCTTCTACCGCCCGCTGCTCTCGGCCGTCGCGGCGCTGCACGGCGAGGACGCGCTCATGGGCGAGGGCACGCTCTCGCCCGAGCAGGCGCAGGCGCGCCTCGCGGCGATCGGCTTCCGCGACCCGCGTGGTGCGCTCGCGCACATCGCGGCGCTCACCGAGGGCGTCTCGCGCTCGGCCACGATCCAGCGCACGCTGCTGCCGGTCATGCTGCAGTGGTTCGCCGACGGCGCCGACCCCGACTACGGCCTGCTGACCTTCCGCAAGCTCGCCGACGACCTCGGCGACACGCACTGGTTCCTCCGGATGCTGCGTGACTCGTCGGGTGCGGCCGAGCGGCTCACACGGCTGCTCTCGGGCTCGCGCTTCGTCGGCGACCTGCTCGGCACGCTGCCCGAGTCCGTCGCGTGGCTCGATTCCGACGACGAGCTGCGGCCCCGGGCGCGTGCCGTGCTCGAGGAGGAGAAGGACGCGGTGCTCGCCCGGCACGCCGACACCGAGTCCGTCGCGCAGGCGATGCGGCAGGCGCGGCGGCGGGGCATCCTGCGCCTCGCGTTCGGCGGGATCCTCGACGTGATCTCGATCGAGGATGTCGCGCGCGGCCTCACCGACATCACCGAGGTGTTCCTGCGCGGCCTGCTCGAGGCGGTGCGGCGTGAGAACGCCCTGCGCGAGCCCGAGGGCTTCGAGTTCGCCGTCATCGCGATGGGGCGCTTCGGCGGCCGCGAGCTCGGCTTCGGCTCCGACGCCGACGTCATGTACGTCTTCCGCGCGCCGGCGGGTTCGCCCCAGGCGGCCGAGGCCGCCCTGCGCATCGCCGCGCAGCTGAAGCGGCTCTCCGAGGACACGCGCCTGCCCTTCGAGCTCGACCTCGACCTGCGCCCCGAAGGCCGCAACGGCGTGGTCGCCCGCTCACTCGACGCATATGCGGCGTACTACGCGCGCTGGTCGCTCACATGGGAGGCGCAGGCGCTGCTGCGCGCACGCGGATTCGCGGGGGATGCCGCGCTCATCGCCGACTTCGAGCAGCTCGCCGACCGCACCCGCTACCCGGCCGCGATCGGTCAGAACGAGGTGCGAGAAGTGCGCCGCATCAAGGCGCGCGTCGAGTCCGAGCGCCTGCCGCAGGGCGCCGACCCGGCTCGGCACCTCAAGCTCGGGCGCGGCTCGCTCTCGGACGTCGAGTGGTTCGTGCAGCTCATCCAGCTGCAGCACGCCGCCGAGCTGCCCGCGCTGCGCACGACGTCGACCCTCGGCGCGCTGCAGGCGGCGACCGAGGCCGGGCTCGTCGACGAGGCGGATGCCGAGCGCCTGCATGCCGCATGGGTGTTCGCCTCGCGCGCCCGCAGCGCCATGACGCTCTGGACGGCGAAGACCTCCGACGTGCTGCCCGTCGACCGGGTGCAGCTCGACGGGGTCGCGCGGCTGATGGGCTACCCGCGGCGCTCGGCGAGCCGTCTCGAAGAGGAGTACCTCGGCGTCACGCGCCGTGCCCGCGCCGTGTTCGAGCGCGGCTTCTACGGCGTCGCGCCCTAGCCCGCGGCATCCCGCCCGCACATCCCGAATACGACGAAGGCCCCCGCCGAAACGGGGGCCTTCGCAGCGGATCCGTGCGGATCAGACGCCGTAGTAAAGCTCGAACTCGAACGGGTGCGGGCGCTGCGCGAGGGGCTTGATCTCCTTCTCGCGCTTGTACTCGATCCAGGTCTCGATGAGTTCCTCGGTGAACACGTTCCCCTTGAGGAGGAAGTCGTGGTCGGCCTCGAGCGCGTCGAGGACGGCGTCGAGCGAACCCGGAACCTGCGGGATCGACTTCGCCTCCTCCGGGGGCAGCTCGTAGAGGTCCTTGTCGACCGGCTCGTGCGGCTCGATGCGGTTCTGGATGCCGTCGAGGCCGGCCATGAGCTGGGCGGCGAACGCGAGGTACGGGTTGCCCGAGGCGTCCGGCGCGCGGAACTCGATGCGCTTGGCCTTGGGGTTGGTGCCCGTGATCGGGATGCGGATCGCAGCCGAGCGGTTGCCGGCCGAGTAGACCAGGTTGACGGGGGCCTCGAAGCCCGGGACCAGGCGGTGGTAGGAGTTCACCGACGGGTTGGTGAAGGCGAGCAGGGCCGGCGCGTGGGCCAGGATGCCGCCGATGTACCAACGGGCGATGTCGGAGAGGCCGCCGTAGCCCGCCTCGTCGTAGAACAGCGGCTGGCCGTTGCTCCACAGCGACTGGTGGGTGTGCATGCCCGAGCCGTTGTCGCCGAACAGCGGCTTCGGCATGAAGGTGGCCGTCTGGCCCCACTGCTCGGCCGTGTTCTTGACGATGTACTTGAACTTGAGGATGTCGTCCGCCGCGCGGACCATCGTGTCGAAGCGGTAGTTGATCTCCGCCTGGCCGCCGGTGCCGACCTCGTGGTGCGAGCGCTCGAGGACGAGGCCGGCCTCGATCAGCTTGAGCGAGATGTCGTCGCGCAGGTCGGCCTGCTTGTCGACGGGGGAGACGGGGAAGTAGCCGCCCTTGTAGGGGGTCTTGTTGCCGAGGTTGCCGCCCTCTTCGACGCGGCCGGTGTTCCAGGCGCCTTCCTCGGAGTCGACCGAGTAGAACGCGCCGTTCTGCTTCACTTCGTAGCGGACGTCGTCGAAGATGTAGAACTCGGCCTCGGGCGCGAAGAACGCGGTGTCGGCGATGCCGGTCGAGGCGAGGTACTTCTCGGCCTTCTTGGCGACCTGACGCGGGTCCTTGTGGTAGATCTCGCCGTTGCGCGGGTTGTAGATGTCGAAGACCATGATCAGCGTCTTCTCGGCGCGGAACTGGTCGACGTAGGCCGTCGTCACGTCCGGGATGAGCTGGAGGTCCGACTCGTGGATGTTGGCGAAGCCACGGATCGACGAGCCGTCGAACAGCTGGCCGACGGTGAAGAACTCCTCGTCGACGGTCGAAGCGGGGATGTTGAAGTGCTGCTGCACACCGGGGAGGTCGGTGAAGCGGATATCAAGGAACTTGACGTCTTCGTCCTTGATGAACTTCAGCACCTCAGAAGAATCCTTGAACATTCAGGCTCCACAAGGTTGGCGAACGGCCGCGAACGCGACCCGCTTGCAGGCTAGGCGGGGGCCGTTTCTCTGTAGTGACGCAATTGTTTCCAGCATGTTACGCGACAGTCCATCAGCCGCGGTTTTCTAGGATTGTCGCGTGAGTCCACGCGAGACGGTTGTTGCACCGAGCAGTTTTCCCGGCGAGCGCCTCGGCCTGCCCGAAGCCGGCCGCGGCTCCGTCGGCCGGTTCGGCCGCCGCCTGGGCGGCCTGTGCATCGACTGGGCCCTCACGGCGGGCGTCTCCTGGCTCGTGTACCGCCCGTCCACGACCGGCGACCCGGCGTTCGGCGCGGTCCAGGCCGGCGTCTTCGCGGCGCTGCAGATCCTCGCGATCCTGGCGCTCGGCGGCTCGATCGGGCACCGGCTGGTCGGGCTGCGGCTCTCGGCGCTCCCCGGCTACAAGCCGGCGTTCTGGCGCGCGATCGTGCGCAGCATCCTGCTCGCGATCGTCGTCCCCGCGCTCGTCTGGGACTCCGACCAGCGCGGCTTCCACGACAAGGTCGCCGGCACGGTGCTCGTCCGCGCCTGAGCGCGGCCCCGCTGCGGGTCAGTCCGCGACGGCGGCCACGGCCTCGATCTCGACCAGCTGGTCGTCGTAGCCCAGCACCGTGACGCCGAACAGGGTGCTCGGCACCTCGTGGTCCGCGAACGCGGCGTGCACGACATCCCACACCGCTCCGAGATCGCCCTGCCGCGTGGTCGCGACCAGGACGCGCGTGCTGACCACGTCGTCGATCGTCGCGCCGGCCGCGCGCAGCGCCAGCTCGAGGTTCTCGACGCACTTGGCCGCCTGGCCGGCGTAGTCGCCGATGGCGGCGGTCGTGCCGTCGAGGTTCAGCGGGCACGCGCCGGCGAGGTGGATGAGACGGATGCCGGGTGGCACGCTCGCCGCGTAGGCGTAACCGGGCGTGCGCGCCAGCTCGCGCGCGTCGTACAGGGTGACCACGGTGTCGTTCACCGGACCAGTCTGTCGGACGCGCGCGGCCGTGCGGAAACGGGTCGATTGTGCGGTGCGGATGTCCGGTCCGATCCGCTGGATCGGACCGTCTCCGCACCATCGGCACGCGCGCCGGCGGAAACGACGAAGGCCCCGCCGGAGCGGGGCCTTCGTGGCTGCGACTAGCGCGGCTGGCGCGGAGCGCGGATGCGGTTGGGGTCGACGCCCTTTGGGATCGGCAGCGCGCTCTGCAGCGACGAGAGGCGGTTGTCGACGGCTGCGACCTCGGTCTTCGTGAGGCTCGGCTTGATCTTCGTGAGCGCACCGGCGACCTTGTGCAGGGGCGTGGCGCCGGCATCCGGCCCGACGCTGATCGTCGTCACGGCGACGTTCGGAACGGTGCGGGCGACCTTGCGGCGCTCCTCGTCGAGCATGCGCGCGGTGCGCGACTGCGGGCCCTCGCTGATGAGGACGACGCCGCCGCGGCCGACGGCGCGGTAGATCGCGTCGCGGGTCTTGCTGTTGACGGCCACCGGCATCTCGCTGCCGCGCCACCCGCGACGCAGGGACGAGCGCATGACCGCGCCGACGGCGCCGGGCTGGCCCTCGATCTGCGAGTACGCGGCGCGCTCGGCGCGGCGGCCCAGCACGACGATCGCGAGGAGGACGCCGCCGAAGACGCCGGCGACGATCCACAGCACCATCGTGAAGACGTTGCCGGAGAGCAGGAAGGCGAGCAGCAGGCCCACGACGACGGGAAGCAGGAAGCCGCCGAGCATGAGCGGGAGAGCCTGCTTGTCGTACTTGCGGGTCATCTGGAAGACGTCCCACATCTGCCGCCAGCGGCCCGGTTCCTTGGGCGCAGGCGCAGCGGAGGTGCTGTTACGTGCCATGGCTCAAGGTTACCCGAACGCGCTCATGCGACTTGCGCGGCGAGAGCGTCCCGAGCCTCGGCCCAGAGGCGCCCGGCGCGGTACGACGAGCGCACCAGCGGCCCCGACATGACCCCCAGGAAGCCGATCTCGCGTGCGGCCTGCTCGAAGTCCACGAACTCCTCGGGCTTCACCCAGCGCGCCACCGGGAGGTGGCGCGGGCTCGGGCGCAGGTACTGGGTGATCGTGATCAGATCGGTGCCTGCCGTGCGCAGATCCTCGAGGGCGTGCAGCACCTCGTCGGGCTCCTCGCCCATGCCGAGGATCAGGTTCGACTTCGTGATCATGCCCGCCGACTTGGCCTGGCTCAGCACGTCGAGCGATCGCTCGTAGCGGAACGCGGGGCGGATGCGCTTGAAGATGCGCGGCACCGTCTCGACGTTGTGGGCGAAGACCTCGGGGGATGCCCCGAACACCTCGCCCAGGTACGCGGGGTTCCCCGAGAAGTCGGGAACGAGGATCTCGACGCCGACGCCCGGTGCCTGGCGGTGGATCTCGCGGATCGTCTCGGCGTAGAGCCACGAGCCCTCGTCGTCGAGGTCGTCACGGGCGACACCCGTGACGGTGGCGTAGCGCAGCTCCATCTGCGCGATCGACTCGGCGACGCGCCGCGGCTCGTCGCGGTCGTAGTCGGCCGGCTTGCCGGTGTCGATCTGGCAGAAGTCGCAGCGGCGCGTGCACGCCGAGCCGCCGATGAGGAAGGTGGCCTCGCGGTCCTCCCAGCACTCGAAGATGTTCGGGCAGCCGGCTTCCTGGCACACCGTGTGCAGCTGCTCGGTCTTCACGAGGTTCTGCAGCTGTCGGTACTCGGGGCCCATCTTCGCCCGGGTCTTGATCCACTCGGGCTTCTTCTCGATGGGCGTCTCGGCGTTGCGCACCTCGAGGCGCAGCAGCTTGCGCCCGCTCGTGTCCTGCGCGGGGCCGCCGCCGTTGGAGATGTTCACGATGCTCACGCCGCGACCGCCTCGGTCGCGAAGATGCGCTCGAAGGCGCTCTTCACGCTCTCGACGACGTCCGACGGCGTCACCACGCGGGTCTCGCCACGGAGCGCCAGTTCGCGCGTGACGGTCGTGACGCCGGCGTCGCGGATGCCGCACGCCACGATCTGCTCGTAGGCGTCGAGGCTGTTCGAGCAGTTCAGCGCGAAGCCGTGCATCGTGACGCCCTCGGCGACGCGCAGCCCGATGGCGCCGATCTTGGCGTCGGGGGCGGGCTCGCCGGCATCCGTCGTCTGCGCGATCCACACGCCGCTGCGGCCGTCGACGCGTCGCCCCTCGATGCCGAACTCGGCGACGACCTCGATCATCAGCTGCTCGAGCTTGCGCACGAACGCGACGACGTCGACGGGCTCGGGCAGCCGCATGATCGGGTAGCCGACCAGCTGGCCGGGGCCGTGCCAGGTGATCTTGCCACCGCGGTCGACGTCGATGACGGGGGTGCCGTCGGTCGGCCGCTCGGAGGCCTCGGTGCGCTTGCCCGCGGTGAAGACCGAGGGGTGCTCGAGGAGGAGGACGGTGTCGGGCGCCGCCCCGCGAACGACCGCAGCGTGGGTCTCACGCTGGAGTTCGAGGGCTTCGAGGTACGGCACGGAATTGGCGCTTAGTCCCGTGACGCGGTACTCGATCATGTCGAAGGGTTTCCCTACGTCGGTGGTCTGGAGTTGTGCTGCCAGCCTACGTCGGCGCGCGTCGGATTTTCGCTCGACCGCCGTCGGGTCCGACGCCTCTCGCCCTGCACAGGCGGGCGCGATTCCGAGTTCTCCACATTTCGCGTGCGAGGGCGGATGCCGCATCGGCGGCGGACCCGACGATGGTGGCCATGACCGATCTTCCCGCCCTCCCGCTCGACGCCGCCGCGTTCGGCCGCAAGACGGCCGCCCTGCTCACCGCGCGCAGCGAGCATCTGCCGGTCGTGGCCGATGTGACGGCTCTCGGCGATCGGCGCCGGCTCGACCTCGACGAGATCGACGGGCCCACACTGAGCGAGCTGCTCGTGCACCGCCGGCGCATCACCGCGGGCGAGGCTGTGACGATCGTGATCGGAGTGGCGCGTGCCGTGGCGGCGCTGCACGCAGCCGGCTATTGCAGCGCCGCGCTCGGGCCCGATCACGTGCGGCTCGACGGCGACGGGCGCCCCGTGCTGATCGGGCTGGACGGTCTGCGCGAGACGCTCTGGGCTGGGGCGCCCTGCGGCGGCGACGACTGGCGCGCCGTCGGCGCCCTCGCCGACCGGCTCGGCATCGTCGCGCACGGTCGGGCCGGCGGCGCGCTCGCCCCCGCCCAGGTCGGCCTAGGTGTGATGTTCAGGCAGGTTGTTGAGTCTGCTGATGGGTGCTGCGCCGATTGCGGTGTGGAACCTGTGGTGATTGTAGAAGTGCAGCCAGCCGGGGAGCGCCTCGCGGCGTTCGCG
>WQZN01000014.1 GCA_009780695.1 Microbacteriaceae bacterium | reverse complement strand
TCGGCTTGTTCTTGTATCTGGTGCCGTTTCTGGTGCTGGTGTTTCTGTTCTCGTATCTGCCGTTGTACGGGTGGATCTACGCGTTCTTCAACTACTACCCGGCACTCGGTCTCGCGCACAGCCAGTTCGTGGGCCTGGAGTGGTTCAAGTTCCTGATCGGCTCGCCCACCCAGCTGCAGCAGATCGGGCAGGTGCTGCTGAACACCTTCGCGATGAGCTTCCTCGGCATCGCCGCCTCCGTGCTGCCCGTGGCCTTCGCCCTGTTCCTGAACGAGATCAAAGCGAACTGGTTCAAAGGCATCGTGCAAACCCTGACCACCCTGCCGAACTTCATCTCCTGGGTGCTGGTCTACATGATCGCCTTCTCGATGTTCTCCACCTCGGGCCTGGTGAACTCGACACTCAAGGACTGGGGCTTCATCGTCGCCCCGATCCAGTTCCTGAACACCGACCAGCACACCTGGCTCATGATGCTCGCCTGGAACACCTGGAAAGGCCTGGGCTGGGGCGCGATCCTCTACCTCGCCGCCATCACCGGCATCGACCCCACCCTCTACGAGTCCGCGAAGATCGACGGCGCCGGCCGCTTCCAACTCATGCGCCACATCACCCTCCCGGCCCTCACCCCCACCTTCTTCGTCCTGCTCATGCTCGCCGTCGCGAACATCCTCAACAACGGCATGGACCAGTACTACGTCTTCCAGAACGCCTTCAACGAACAACACATCCAGGTCCTGGACCTCTACGTGTACAACGTCGGCATCGTCGGCAACAGCATCTCCATGGGCGTGGCGATCAGCATGCTCAAATCCGTCGTCTCCGTCGTCCTCCTCTTCGGCGTCAACTTCCTCTCCAAGCGCGTACGCGGCACCGCGATCATCTAAGGCGACCCCATGACGACCACCCTCGGCACCCCCCGCCCCACCACCACGGGCGGCACCGGCCCCACCCCCCGGCAGACCACCCGCAAACGCCCCACCCCCAAGCCCGGCGAGATCACCTTCACCACCCTGAACTACATCTTCTTCGCGCTCTTCACCCTGATCTGCGCCTACCCGTTCTACTTCCTGATCATCAACTCCATCAGCTCCAACAACCTCTCCGCCCTCGGAGACATCCGCTTCTGGCCCCGCGGCATCCACTTCGACAACTACACCCAGATCCTCGCCCTCGGCGGACTCACCCAAGCCGCCGCGATCTCCGTCGCCCGCACCGTCCTCGGCACCGCCTGCACCGTGCTGGCCAGCGCGTTCCTCGGCTTCATGTTCACCCAAGAGAAACTCTGGAAACGCCCCTTCTGGTACCGCGCGCTCGTGATCACCATGTACTTCAACGCCGGCCTGATCCCCATGTACCTGACCCTGCGCAACCTGCACCTGACGAACTCGTTCTGGGTCTACATCCTCCCGGCCATCGTGCAACCCTTCAACGTCATCCTCGTGAAGACCTACATCGAGTCGCTGCCGAAATCACTCCAAGAAGCCGCCGAGATCGACGGCGCCGGCCCCCTGACCATCTTCTTCAAAGTGATCCTCCCCAACTGCACGCCCATCCTCGCGACCGTCGCGATCTTCTCCGCCGTCGCCCAATGGAACTCCTTCCAAGACACCCTGATCTACATCACCGACCAACGCCTCTACTCCCTCCAATACCTCCTCTACACCTACCTCAACCAAGCAGCCAGCCTCGCCCAAGCCGCCCGCAACGCCGCCGGCCAAAGCCTCGCCAGCATCGCCAACAGCGCCAGCCAACAAACCACCACCAGCATCCAAACCACGATCTCCGTCATCGTCGTCCTCCCCATCCTCTTCATCTACCCCCTCTTCCAGCGCTACTTCGTCAAAGGCATCATGCTCGGCGCCGTCAAAGGCTGACCGCCGCCGAGGCGCTGGACAGAACGGGAAGGGCACCGGCTCTCCGATCCGGCCCCCACGATCCATCACCCATCACTCCACAGTTAGGAACTTCAATGACGAACTCAGCTGTGCCCCGCCTCTCCAGGCGAGCCTTCATCGGAGGCATCGCGGGCGCTGCCGTGCTCGCCGGCATCACCGGTTGCACCCTCAACACGCCGGCCTCGACGGGCTCGGCCGGCGCCTTCGGCGGCCCGTACAAGAAGAACATCCAGATGGTCTTCTTCAGCTCCCCCGGCAACTACCAGGGCGTGCAGAAGGGCTGGTTCGGCCACCTCGTGACGCAGAAGTTCAACATGTCTTTGAACTTCGTCGCGCCGAACGTGGCCGGTGGCGGCGACACCCTCTACAACACCCGCGTCGCAGCCGGCAACCTCGGCGACCTGATCATCGTCCCCACCGGCCAGAAGTTCGACCAGCTCGTCCAGGGCGGCCTGCTCTACGACATGTCGTCGGTCTACAGCAAGATGACCAACATCAAGAAGTACGACGCCGCGGTGCAGAACTTGAACAAAGGCAAGAAGGGCACGTGGGCGATCCCCGCCCAGGTCACCGCCCTCAAGCCCACCGAGCCGTCCGAGGGCCTCGACCCGAGCTTCGGCGCCTACCTGCGCTGGGACTACTACAAGGAGCTCGGCTACCCGCAGATGAGCACCCTCGAGGATGTCATCCCCGTGCTCAAGGAGATGCAGCAGAAGCACCCCAAGGCCGGTGACGGCAAGACGACCTACGGCTTCTCGCTGTTCAAGGACTGGGACGGCGGCATGATGACGATGGCCATGCAGCTGCCGCGCATGTACGGCTACGACGTCATCAACAACGGCTTCGTCTTCGCCAAGGCGGACGGTTCGGACTACCAGGACATCATGGACTCGAACTCCCTGTACATCCGCGCCCTGCGGATGTACTGCACCGCCAACCAGCAGGGCCTCGTCGACCCCGACTCGCCCACGCAGAACTACTCGACGATGTTCACGAAGTACCAGAACGGGCAGATCCTGTTCGGCTTCTGGCCGTGGCTGGTGAAGCCCTCCTTCAACACCACGCAGAACCTCAGCGCCGGAAAGGGCTTCCAGCTCTCCCCCGTC
Source organism: Microbacteriaceae bacterium (assembly GCA_009780695.1). Taxonomy (GTDB): domain Bacteria; phylum Actinomycetota; class Actinomycetes; order Actinomycetales; family Microbacteriaceae; genus Gryllotalpicola. The sequence goes on along the minus strand of WQZN01000014.1, from coordinate 70,187 downwards.
GGCGATCAGAACATCTTCTCCTACGGGAACTCGCCCTACGGCGGCGGCTGGGTCTTCGGCATCGGTTCGAAGGCGGCCGAGCCCGAGCGCGCCGCCGCGTTCCTCGACTGGCTGTACTCGCCGGACGGCATCAGCGCGAACAACGGCGCCATCTCCGCCTCGGCCGGCCCCGAGGGCCTCACCTGGCAGCTCGGCTCGGACAAGAAGCCCGAGCTCACCGACCTCGGCCAGAAGGCTCTGCTCAGCGGCGGCGCCACCCTTCCGGCGTCGTGGGGCGGTGGAACCTTCGTGGACGGCGAATCCCAGATCAACGCCCAGGGCGTCACGAACGTCGACATCGACCCCCAGACCGGCCTCCCGTACAACTACGAGTTCTGGCCCAGCGTCCAGAAGCTCATGTCCAATCCCGTCATCGCGGACTGGCAGACGAAGATGGGCGGCGCGACGAGCGACATCGGCTACCTGCAGAAGAACAACCAGCTGCTCGTCGCACCGGGCACCGGCTACGCTCCCCCGGCCGATTCGCCGCAGATCAGCACTATCCGCGGTCAGGCCCGGCAGATCATCATCCAGAACTCCTGGAAGATGAGCCTTTCCACGAGCGACAGCCAGTTCAACAGCCTGCTCAAGGAGATGCAGACCACCGTCAAGGGCCTCGGCTACGACCAGGTCGTCAAAGCCGACATGGAGTACGCGAAGGCGCAGAACGACCTGCGCATCTCGGTCGCCAAGAAGTTCGCCTGATCCGAGCCGGGTCGGGGCACGCATCCCGCGCCCCGACCCGGTCCGCACGTTCACCGCACGATCACCTCGAGAGGATGACGATTGGACCCCGTCTGGCACTGGCCCCCGAACGGCGCCGCGCCCGCGACGCGCATCGCCTACGAGCTTCCGGAGCTCATGCCCGGGGCGGCCCGCGACGCGGTGTCGACCGCGGCATGGCGAGCGCGCCGCGGCGCCCTGCTCGACGGGCTCGCGGAGACGACCTACGGCTTCACGCCGAGCGGGGGCGGCCTGGCCGGCCTGCATCTCGTTCATGAGCAACCGCATCTGAACGGCATCCGCACCGACTGGCTCATGACGGTGGCGGGCCCGAGAGGGGCGATGGACATCCCGGTCCGCTCCTATCGCCCCGCCGCGCCTCCGGCAGGCGGGGCGCCGGTCTTCCTCGGCATGAACATCGTCGGCAACGATCAGGTCGAGCAGATGTCGGGTCTGCCCTACGGCCAGTGGATGCCGACCGCGTGGCCCATCCGACAGATCCTCGAGCGCGGCTACGGCCTCGTGACGCTGCGCCACGACGAGGTCGAACCCGACCTGGACGGCGCCGCCTGGTGGGGCGTTCGAGGTCTCTTCGACGACATCGACGGGATCAGGAATCGGGGGCCCGCGGCGTGGGGCGCCCTCGGGGCCTGGGCCTGGGCGCTCAGCCGCACGCGGGAGGCGATCGCCGCGATGCCGGGGCTGGACGCCGATCGCGTGATCGTGAACGGGCACTCGCGCCTCGGGATGACCGCGCTCTGGGCGGCCGCCCAGGACGAGGGCTTCGCGGCGGCGATCAGCAGCGAGTCCGGACTCGCCGGAGCCTCGCTCACCCGGCACGTGCAGGGCGAGGACATCGCCTTCGCCTCGTCACACTTCCCCTACTGGTACTGCCCGAACTACGCGGGTTACGCCCACCGCGACACCGAGTTCCCGGTCGACCAGCATCAGCTGCTGGCGCTCATCGCACCCCGGCCGCTCCACGTGTCCAGCGCATCCGAAGACCGGCACGCCGACCCGGAGGGCGAGTTCCTCTCGACCCTCCATGCGTCGCCGGTCTACGAGCTCTTCGGCAGAAGAGGCACCCTGCCCGCAGGGGCCCGCGCCGCCTTCGACCTCTCACCCGACGAGGCGGCGGCGGTCCCGCCGCCACCGCTGCGGCAATCCGTCGGCGACACGCTCTCCTTCCACATCCGCGAGGGCGGCCACGGCATGACCCGGTTCGACTGGTCGGTGTTCCTCGATTTCGCCGATCGCACCGTCGCGAACGCGACGCCGGGGCACTCCGGGTGATGCGCATCGCCCTGGTGCCGCTCGACGAGCGCCCGGTCAACACCGAGCTGCCCCGGCAGGTCGCCGCGATCGCCGGCGTCGAGCTGCTGCTGCCGCCCGCGGACGCGATGCCGAGCTTCCGCACCGCAGCCGACACCGCCGCGATCGCGGACTGGCTCCGGGGTGTCGCCGGCGACGTGGATCACGTCGTGGCCTGCATCGACACCGTGGTCTACGGCGGGATCATCCCCGCCCGCATCACCGGTGACGACCCCGCCGAGTCGCTGCGCCGTCTGGCGGTCTTCCGCGAGCTCGCGATGCGACCGGACCTGCGCATCGCCGCGGCCGCGCTGGTCATGCGCGCGAGCGACTCGTACTCGAATCTCGAGGAGCCCGAGTACTGGGATCGGCACGGGCGCGACATCCACGCCCTCGGCGGCCGCCTCCATCGAGCGCTCATCGCCGACGCCGTCGGTCAGCAGCCGGACGACGCCCCCGAGACGACCGTGCCCGACACGATCCGCGGCGACTTCCAGCGCCGTCGGCTGCGCAACCACCTGGTCAATCTCGCCGCGCTCGGCCTCTATGAGGAGGGAGTGCTGGATGCGCTGACCCTCACCGCCGACGACACGGCGGAGCACTCCGCGGGGTCGGCCGAGCAGCTGTGGCTGCGGCACTGGATGCGCGCGCTGCCGCATGCGAACGGCGTGCTCATGTACCCCGGCGCCGACGAGGTCGGCGCCGTGCTCGTCGCGCGCGCCCTGTGTTCCGGGCTGCCCGGGCCGAGATGGCGCGTCGTGTGCGCCGAGCCCGACGGCCTGGAACGCGTCCCCAAGTACGAGAACCTGCCCGTGCAAGACAGCCTCGCCCGCCAGCTGCAGGCCGCGGGCGGCCGGGTCGCCTCCGCCGACGAGCGCGCCGACCTGACCCTGGTCGTCCACGCGCCGGACCCGGCCCGCGGCGACTGCTTCGATGCGGTGCCGGAATCGGATCCGGCGGCCACGGCGGCGACCGCGGCGGCCGTCGAGTCCGCCCTCGACACCGGTGCGGTCGTCGCGCTCGCCGACATCCGCTTCACCAACGGGGCCGACCCGGCCCTCGTCGACCTGCTCGCCGAGCGGGGCCTGCTCCTGCGGCTGTCCGCCTACGCGGGCTGGAACACCGCGGGCAACTCCATCGGCAGCGCCGTCGCCACCGCGAGCGCGGTCTGGGCCGGCGGGCAGCGCGGCACGCTGGACACCGACGCGGTCGAGAGGGCGCTGCTCACCCGGGTGCTGGACGATCGCGTCTACCAGAGCGGGGTGCGGGTCGCCCTGCACGGCATCCCCTACCCGGAACGGTCCGGGCTCCTCGAACCGGACGCGCAGGCCTCCGCCGAGGCCCGCATCCGCCGCGAACTGCAGCACCATCTCGACACCGCGTTCCCGGGGGCGACCGACTGGACCGTCGCGCGCGTCACCCTGCCGTGGCGGCGACGCTTCGAGATCGGCGTCGACCTCGTCAGATCAGCGGCCGGCTGACGGCTCGAACGGCAAGATATGGCAAACGCTTGCCGTGACGGATGCCGCGCCGCTTGACTGCCGAGCATGACCGAGCTGTCGCCGCATCCCGACCGCCTCCTGCCCGCAGACCCGGCCACGCGCGAGGTGGCCCGCCGCCTGTACGGCGAGGTCGCGGCCGCCCCGATCCTCTCGCCGCACGGGCACGTCGACGCGCGTCTGCTGCTGGCCGACGAGCCGTTCCCGGACCCGGCAGCGCTCTTCATCACGCCCGACCACTATGTGACCCGGCTGCTGCACGCGCAGGGCGTGCCCCTCGAGCGCCTGGGCGCCGGGGGCGCGGCGGCCGGCGCCGAGACCGACGGCCGCGCGATCTGGCGCGAGCTGTGCGCGCACTGGGACGCGTTCCTCGGCACCCCCGTGCGCTTCTGGTTCGAGAGCGAGCTGTTCGAGGTGTTCGGCCTCACCGAGCAGCCGAGCGCGGCATCCGCCGACCGCCTCTACGACGAGCTGACCGCGCGCCTCGCCGAGCCGGCCTACCGGCCGCGCGCGCTGTTCGACACCTTCCGCATCGAGGTGCTCGCGACCACCGACGACCCCGCCGACGACCTCGCCGCCCACCTCGCGCTGCGCGAGGACGCGGGCTTCACGGGCCGCGTCGTGCCGACCTTCCGCGCCGACCGGTACATGACACCGGGCACCGCCGCCTGGGCGCCCGCGCTCGACGCGCTGGCCGAGGCATCCCGCATCGACACGGGCAGCTATGCCGGGCTGCTGGACGCCCTGCGCAGCCGCCGCGCGCACTTCAAGGCCGCGGGCGCCACCGCGACCGACACCGGCGTGCTCACCGCCGACGCGGCGCCGCTCGACGACACGGCCGCCGAGCGGATCCATCAGGCGGCTCTGGCGGGCGAGGTGAGCGAGGCGGATGCCGGGGCCTACCGCGCCAACATGCTCTACCGCTTCGCCGAGATGTCGGTCGACGACGGGCTCGTCATGCAACTGCACGCCGGCGTGCACCGCAACACCCACCGACCGACCTTCGACCGCTTCGGCCCCGACAGCGGCCACGACCTGCCCGCCGTCGGCGGGTACACGCTGCCGCTCGCGCCCCTGCTGCGCGACTTCGGCACGGCCGAGGGCTTCCACCTCGTGCTCTTCACGGTCGACGAGACCCTGTTCAGCCGTGAGATCGCGCCGCTCGCCGGCTTCTACCCGAGCGTCTACGCCGGCGCGCCCTGGTGGTTCATCGACACCCCCGCCGCGATCGCGCGCTACCGCGGCGCCGTCACCGACTCGGCGGGCTTCGCCAAGACGAGCGGCTTCATCGACGACACGCGTGCGTTCTGCTCGATCCCGGCACGGCACGACATGTCGAGGCGCACGGATGCCGCCTTCCTCGCCTCCCTCGTGACCACGCACCAGCTCACCGAGGACGATGCGCTCGCCGTCGCACGACGCCTCGTCGACGACATCCCCCGCTCCGTCTTCAAGCTCTGAGGGCCGACGGCCTGCCGACGAAGCAGGCAAGCAGCCGCACATACGTGCTCTGGTACGCACACATCGGCTCGGTCCACGCGAACGACGTGAAGCCGCCGTAGGTGTCACGGGCGACGCCGAAGAAATGCGGCGCATCGAGATAGGCCTTGAGCGGGGGCTGCCCCTGCGGCGGCGAGAGCCGGGAGGGCAGGCCGTAGTGCGCGTCGTTCGCATACGGGCCCGTTCGTCCCTCTGAAGAGAGCTGCCATCCGTCGCCCGACTCGCGCCGCTCGAGGACGTCGTCGAGCGAGGGCTTCGGCGGCGCGTACGACGTGTGCGTGTTCGGGCCGCCGACGAGATACCCCGGAGGGGCGGCCATGCCGAAGCCCGGTACGTCCATGAACCACTCGTGGTACAGGTACTTGACGGACCGGGACGCCCCGGCCGAGTACATGTTGGTCAGGTACGTGACGCCGAGCGGGTTCACCCCGTGGATGTGGTGCAGCTGGTTGGCCGCGTTCTCCACGAGATCGCGCGAGAGACCCGGCGCCAGGCCGAGCTCGGCGAGCAGGTGGGAGTCGTAGCCGCGAACGCCCCGGTGCTGAAGGTGCCCCCACGTCACGGCGTCCTCGGCGATGTACGCGCGGTACGCGCTCTGCTCGGGAACGAACCGATACGGGATCGGCGATTCCGTGTGCTCTGCCGCCGACACCCATGCGGCCTTCACGTTCTGCACGATGACCGGATCGGCGCCGGGGAGCCCCAGGTAGTGGGCGAGGCTCAGCCCGAGCTGCCGCACCGAGCCGATGAACCCGGACTCGCCGTCGCCGGCGCTCAGCGGGGGAACCGACAGGTAGTTCTGCCTCACATGGTCGTGGTACTTCTCCGCGCCGGTGAGCGCGTACAGCTGAATCGCTGCGGCGACCGCGGTCGCGTCCTGGACGGCGAGGGAACGATCGGCCCGACCCGAGAGCACCTCGCCGTGGTCGATCTCGTCGTTCCGGGTGCCGGAACGCACGCACTCCTGGTACCAGTCCCACGAGCGCTCGGCCCGTCTGCCCAGCTCCTCGCCGTACGCGCGGTAGAGGTCGACGGTCTGGTAGACCCGCGCCGCATGGGCGAACACGCCGGCCAGGGCGATCGCCGCCGCCGAGCTCTTCACGCCGTGATAGACCCGCGGGGTGGTGTCCTTGCTCGGCGGGCTGGACGCGTTCGCCCGATGCATGCCGGCCTTGAGGTGCGCGCTGCCGTCGTCGTTCTGCATCTTGCAGAGCCAGTCCAGCTCCCACTTGATCTCGCTGAGGATGTCGGGCGCATCGAGCGGCGATTCGGGGATGTCGAGCGAGAACTCCCGGAAGAACGCCGGGTTCGTCTCGTAGGTCGCCAGCAGCTCGTGGATGCAGGAGTCGATGAAGGTGACGTACTTGTTGGTGTCGCCGGCGTCCATCCACCCCCCGCTGACGTCCCTGGCGCGGGACGCGTCGTCGGGCGCGAAGACGTCCCTGGCCTCGCGGTCCTGCCCCGGGTGCACCCAGGACGGCCCGTCGAACCACGGGTAGTCGGCGAACGGCGCCTCATGGGCGATGCCCTCGCGCTGGTAGTAGTACATCCGCAGGGCGTGATACAGCACGCGCTCGTACACGTCGTCGCCGATGCGGAACTCGTACGACATCACGTTGTTCTCGACGTCGTAGACGTAGTACGCACCCGGTTCGATGAGCGGTGAGAAGTCGAACCACCAGGCCCGATCACCCGACAGCGGGTCGGTCTGCCCGTCGTTCCACGCAACGGGCTCCCCGACGAACATCACCGCGCTGTCAGCGGATCTGCGCACCTGATAGACCCGGCCCGGGCTGAACCGGTCGGCGTCGTTGAAGCCCTCCTGCGGGTCGGCGATGACGGCGACCTTCGCGTCGCCGATGCGGTAGCCGAACTGATCGATCGTGATGTGCCAGTCGGCCATTGCGCAGACCCTGCTTCCCTCGCCCGGCTCGTCGTCGCGCCGATCACAGCGATCCGATCACGCTACCAACGCGGCGCGCTGCGCCGTGGGAGGCGCTCAGAAGCCCGAGCTCTGCAGTGCCGCGGTCTCGTGGAAGTTCGAGTAGGACAGGTCGTCCGCCTGAGCGCCGACGAGGCCGAGCACGAGGTGCCCCTGGCCGAGCAGGGTCATCAGCGCCCCGAGCGTGAGGGGGTTCGCCTTGAGGCTCTGGGCGAGGCCCGCGCCGCCGCCGTACTGCGTGCCGATGCGGTCGATCCAGACGACGACGTGGCCGCTCAGCGTCATGCCGCCCGTGTCGAGGTTGACGATCTCCTTGCGGTTCTTCGTGTCGAGATGGAAGTCGCCGATGGTCAGCTGGCTGCACTCGATGCGGATCGCGGTCGCGCGCGTGCCGTCGGCCAGCGGCACGGTCACGACGCCGATCTGGCTCGTTCCCGAGATCTGCAGCGAGTCCCCCGTCGCGTTCGCCGACGGCAGCGTGAAGATGCCGTGGCTGTTGTCGGCCCCGAGGCCGAGCAGCGGGGTGCCGGTGGTGGCTCCGCTCGGAAGCGCGACCTTGGTCACGGGCGCCGTGCCGGGGGCCGGGGCCGAGCCGCGGTTCTGCCCGGGCACGGCGATGATCGTGCCGCCCGACCCCGAGGAGCCGCTCGCGCCGGGCAGCGGCAGCGGGCTCGCGCTCGGGGCGGTGGTCGTCGGCGACGGGCTGCTGCTCTGCGCGGGGGAAGGGCTGCTGCTCGACGTCGTCGGGCTCGGCGAGGACGAGGGGGACGACGACGGCAGGCAGAGCAGGCCCAACAGGCACGAACCCGATGCGGCCGATGCGGATGTCGTGGCCGCCTGAGCCGGCTGGGGCGCCGTCGCGGCGAGCCCCAGGGCGAGCGCCGCGATCGCCGCGACCCCGGCGCCGCGCAGCTTCGGGCCCTTGCGCCCGCGCTGGGGCCGGTCGTCGCCGGCAGGGGCCTCTTCGGCGAACAGGTCGAGGCCGCTCGGCTCGCCGGCATCCTCATCGTCATCGCCTTCGGCCGCGGTTGCCGCGCTCCGCGCCGCGCCGACGGGCACGGCCTTCGGCAGCCACGACACGACGAGCACGCCGCCGACCGTCGCGAGCAGCATGCCGATGATGAAGCCGCCGAGGTTCACGCCGATGAGCGAGTACAGCGCGAGCACGAGCGCGATGATGCCGTAGAAGATGCGGTGCACCGGCATCAGGGCGATGAGCACGGCGAGCAGCACGAGCACCACCGGGATGACGATCGCCTGCAGCCCCTCGAGGCCGAGCTGGATGTGGATCTTCCCGATGTCGAGCTGACCCGAGAAGAACTCCTCGATGCCGCCGAGAGCGATGAGCACGGCGCCCCAGAAGGGGCGCTCAGCGCGCCAACGCGCGAAGGCGGAACGTCGTGACGCCACGATTCCGCTCAGCCCCTAGTTGCAGCTGTAGTCGCCGTTGGTGACCACCCGCATGTGCATGCCCGTGAGCGCGAGCGTGCCGGCGGTGGTCGAGTAGGCGATCTGAGAGAAGTTGTTCAGCGTGATGCCGTCGGAGTCCTGAGCGAAGTCGCCCGGGGAGCCCTTGGCCGCGGTGCCGACCGTCGCCGCATCGGAGCCGATGCGCACGTTGTGGAAGATCGCGTCGCCCTTGAGGTCGGTCATGCCGATCTGCAGGTTCTGGGCCTTCACCGGGGTGGAGCCCCCGCCTGCCGTGATGACGAGCCCGACCTTGCCGAGCGGGGTGTCGGTGATGACCGACTGGCAGAGGTTGGCGATGGTCGCGTTCGTGATGTTGGCGATCGCGACCGGCACCTCCTTGCCGTCCTGCAGCTTGGCGACGCCGCCGTACTGCGAAAACCCAGTGCCCTGCAGCTGCGTGCCGCCCATCGTGAACGACGTGCCGGAGATCGAGAACGAGACGGGCACCGCGCCCTGTGCGACGCCGCCCATGACGACCGCCGCGGCGATGCCGACGGGAATGGCCACCAGTGCGATGCGGCCTCCGCGCGACTTGACCACTCGCTTGAGATCCATTGCTCCCCCTTGATGCATGTGGATGGGTAGGACTCCCTCGTCCTACCCCCATGAGGGTACCAGCTATTGACCGTCAGTCAAATAAGACGCGCGCGGGGCGCGGATGCCTCAGCCCGGCGACCCCGGCGAGACCAGGCGCACCACGGCCAGGCAGCTGCCCTCGAGGAACTCGAGCAGTTCGATGCGGCTGACCCCGTCGTGCATCGCACCGTCGACGAGCGCCTGCTCGGCGAGCGAGACCCAGGCGCGCAGCGCGACGGTGAGCCGCGGGGTCGCGTGGATGCCCAGGTCGTCGAACATGGCGGCCAGGCGCTCCGCCTGGGCGGTGCGCACCTCGTCGACGATCTCGCGGACATCCGCATCTCCCGACGCCGCACCGCGCACGAGCGAGTAGAAGGTGGACCGGTGCTCGCGGGCATACGTCACGAAGCGATCGAGGGTGTCGCGCAGGCGCAGCTCGGGCGCGAGCTCGGGCTTCGGCTCGGTCGCGCGCATCAGGCTGTCGCGCGCGGCGGCGACGATCTCGTGGTGCAGACCCGTCTTCGAGCTGAAGTAGTAGAAGACGAGGCCGCGCGAGACGCCCGCCTCGGTGGCGAGCGACTCGATCGTGATCTGCTCGAGCGGCCGATCGGCGAGCGCCTGCACGCCGAGCGCGATCAACTGCCTGCGGCGCTCCTCGGGCGAGAGCCGCGTGCGGCGGTCTGCGGCCGGCATGCCTAGGCCGCCGGCTCGTCCGACGCGAGCGCCCCGCGGATCTCCTCGACGATCTCGTCGGCCGAGGCCGCGATGTCGAACACGCCGCCGTCCTCGTCCGCGCCGAGCGGTTCGAGCAGCGCGAGCTGCGAGTCGAGCAGGGACGCCGGCATGTACTCGTGGTGGCGGCCGGAGACGCGCGCCTCGAGCACCTCGCGCGAGCCGCTGAGCAGCGCGAAGTACGCGTTCGGGGCATACTCGCGCAGCAGGTCGCGATAGGCGCGCTTGAGCGCCGAGCACGCGACGATGACGCCGTCGCCGACCGCGAGGCGCTCCCCCACGATCCGCAGCCACGGCCAGCGGTCCTCGTCGGTGAGCGGGACGCCCGCCGCCATCTTCTGCTTGTTGGCCGCGGGGTGCAGGTCGTCGGCGTCGATGAACACGCGCCCCGACACCTCCGCCAGACGATCGCCCACGGTGGTCTTGCCCGAGCCGCTCACGCCCATCAGGACGATCGGTTTCAAGGCTGTTGCGGTCGGCGCGTTTTCCATACCCCTATCTTGTCTAGGCTTTGAGGCATGACAGAGCAGTCCGCAAATATCGGTGTCGTCGGCCTCGCGGTGATGGGGTCCAACCTCGCCCGCAACCTCGCCTCGCGCGAAGGCAACACCGTCGCCGTGTTCAACCGCAGCTGGGAGCGCACCGAGACGCTCATCACGGAACACCCCGAGGCGGGCTTCGTCGCCGCGAAGAGCTACGAGGAGTTCGCGGCATCCCTCGCCAAGCCCCGCACCGCGATCATCATGGTGCAGGCCGGCCGCGGCACGGACGCCGTCATCGACGAGCTCACGAAGGTCTTCGAGCCGGGCGACATCATCGTCGACGGCGGCAACGCGAACTTCCACGACACCATCCGCCGCGAGCAGGCCGTGCGCGAGACCGGCATCCACTTCGTCGGCACCGGCATCTCCGGCGGCGAGGAGGGCGCGCTCAACGGCCCGTCGATCATGCCCGGCGGCTCGGTCGAGTCGTACAAGACCCTCGGCCCGATCCTCGCCTCGATCGCCGCGCGCGCCGAGGACGGCGAGCCGTGCGTGACCCACGTCGGCACCGACGGCGCCGGCCACTTCGTCAAGATGGTGCACAACGGCATCGAGTACGCCGACATGCAGCTCATCGCCGAGGCCTACGACCTGATCCGCCGCGGCACGGGCAAGACCCCCGCCGAGATCGCCGACGTCTTCGCCGAGTGGAACACGGGCGAACTCGAGTCGTACCTCATCGAGATCACCGCCGAGGTGCTGCGCCAGGTCGACGCCGAGACCGGCACGCCGCTCGTCGACGTCGTCCTCGATGCCGCGGGCGCCAAGGGCACCGGCGCCTGGACCGTGCAGAACGCCCTCGACCTCGGCATCCCCGTCTCGGGCATCGCCGAGGCCGTCTTCGCCCGCTCGCTGTCGTCGAGCGCGAAGCAGCGCGCGGCGGCCGGCGAGCTGCCCGGGCCCGACAGCGAGTCGTGGAAGCCGAGCGACCCCGAGGCGTTCATCGAGGATGTCCGCCAGGCCCTGCTCGCGTCGAAGATCATCGCCTACTCGCAGGGCTTCGACGCCATCATCGCCGGCGCCGAGCAGTTCGGCTGGGACATCAAGAAGGGCGACATCGCGAAGATCTGGCGCGCCGGCTGCATCATCCGCGCCCGCTTCCTCGGCCACATCACCGACGCCTACGCGACCCAGCCCGACCTCGTCGCGCTCGTGCTCGCGCCGTACTTCCGCGACGCCGTGTCCGCCGCCCAGGGCGCGTGGCGCCGGGTCGTCATCGCCGCCGCCGAGGCCGGCATCCCCGCCCCCGCGTTCTCGTCGTCGCTGTCCTACTACGACGGCCTGCGCGCCAAGCGCCTGCCCGCGGCGCTCGTACAGGGCCAGCGCGACTTCTTCGGAGCGCACACCTACAAGCGCATCGACAAGGACGGCATCTTCCACACCCTGTGGTCGGGCGACCGCTCGGAGATCGAGACCGAGCCCAGCTGGCACTGAGCCGAGGGCGCCGAGCGCCCCTCACGCACTGATGCCCCGCGGCGTTCACGCCCGGGTCGTCGCTTGTGCACAGTCGCTGCGAGCAGCACTGTGCACAAGCGACGACCCGGGCGTGCTCCGTCAGATGTCGAGCTTCTTCGGGCTGCGGTCCTCGCGGCGCTCGAGGATCGTGCGCACCATCGCCGCCCCCGCGACGGCGACGCCGAGCGGAGCGAGGAACTCGATCGGCGCGTGCGTCAGCTCGAAGACGATCGCGAGCGCCATGAGCGGCGCTTTCTGGCTCGAGGCGAGCACCGCGGCCGCCGCGACGATCGCGAAGGACGCGGCCGGCGAGCCCGGCCACATCGCCGCCCAGCCGAGGCCGAGCGCACCCCCGAGCGCCGCGCCGAGCGCGATCGCGGGCTGCAGCACCCCGCCAGCGGCGCCCGCGCGGATGGTCAGCAGCGTGAGCACCGACTTCGCCGCGAAGCCGAGCAGCAGCACCGTGAGCGCGGCGGGCGCGGTCGCGTCGAACGCGGCCTGGCCGAGTGCGCGGCCGTTGCCCATCACCTGCGGCAGCCAGATGGCGACGCCACCCGTGAGGGCGGATGCCGCGGGCAGCAGCCACAGCACGGCCGCCCCCTTCGGCTTGCGCTTCTCGGCCCACGCCGTCCAGTGCGAGAACCGGTAGCCGACGAGGCCGAACAGCGGCCCGAACACGATCGCGAAGACCGCGAGCGACCAGGACGGCGCAGCGCCGTGGATCGCGTAGAACGCGCTGTTCCCCTCGACCACGCTCGCGACGAGCGCCGCGACCCCGGATACGCCGAGCGCCACGGCCACCGCCTCGAAGGAGAGCTCGGCGAGCAGGATCTCGATCGTGAACAGCGCCCCGGCGAGCGGCACGTTGTAGACCCCGGCGAGACCGGCGCCCGCGGCCGCGGCGACGATCAGCGTCCGCTCGCGCGCATCCAGCCCCGCCACGCGGCTCGCGCCCTTGCCGATGAGCGCTCCGATCTCGCGCGGCGCGACCTCACGGCCGACCGGGCCGCCCGCGCCGACGAAGAAGACCTGGAGCCCGGCGTGCACGACCGTCTCCCACCAGGGCATCGGTGTGCCGTCGACCGCCTTCTTGACGCTGGGGACGGCCCGGGCGCGCGTGCGGATGAGCCACCAGACGAGCGCCGCGAGGCATCCCGCGACGACGATCGACACCGACCGCCGCCACGCGGGTGCGCTGACCGCCCCCGGATGCGCCGGGCTCTCGATGTAGCCGAAGGCGACCGATTCCACGCCGCGGAAGAACAGCGTGACGAGGCCCGCCATGATGCCGACCGCCGCGCCGACGACGAGGACGACGAGCGCGAGGCGGAGGATCCGTCGGGCGGGTGCGGGCATGGACGTGACGTTAGCGGATCGCGGTTACTGAACAGCTGTGGACAGCTGTACATTTTGCGTGTAACGCTCCAACAGCACGAGCGTTTCGAAGTGGCTCGTGTGGGGGAACATGTCGAACACCTGGCCGCGCACGGGCCTCAGCGCCGGCATCGCCGCGAGGTCGCGCGCGAGGCTCTCGGCGTTGCAGCTCGAATAGAGCACATGCCGCACCCCGCTCGACTCGAGCCACGCCGCCAGCTCGGGGCCGATGCCGCGGCGCGGCGGGTTGACGACCACGAGATCGGGGGCGGCTGCCTGCCGCTGCGCCCACTGCGTGGCATCCGCCGCGATGAACGTCGCATCGACGCCCGCGGCCCGCGCAGCCATGACGGCGGAGGCCGTGGCGTCCTCGCTGAGCTCGACGCCCGTCAGCCGGGCTACCCCGGCGTGCGCGAGATGCAGCGCGAAGCCGCCGACACCGCAGTAGAGGTCCCACGCGGAGCTCGGCTCGAGCCCAGCGGCCCACGCCGCGCCGGTGCGGTAGAGCCGCGCGGCGACGCCTTCGTTGGTCTGCACGAAGCTGCGCGGCAGCAGCCGCAGCGCCACGCCGTCGAAGGGCAGCTCGAGTGCGGTCTCGTCGGTGAGCGCGAGCTCGTCGTCGCCCTCGAGCACGGCTTTGTGCTCGGGCAGCAGGTTCGCCGTCGCGACGCGCAGCTGCGGCAGCTCCGCACGCAGCGCGGGCAGATGCTTGCGGATGCGCAACAGCGACTCGGTCGACCGCAGCACGAAGCGCAGCATCAGCTCGCCGCGCGCATTCGCGGTGACGATCAGGTATTTCAACTCGCCGCGCCGGGTCGGCACGTCGTAGGGCACGAGCCGTGCCGCGGTGATGAAGGCCGCGAGGGCCGGCAGCACCTCGCGGATCGGGGACGCCACGATCGGGCAGCCCTGCAGATCGACGCCGTGCTGGGCGGGGTCGAGGATGCCGAGAGTCGGGGCGTCCGCCGAGCCGCCGACCACGAGCTTGGCCTTGGTGCGGAACCCCGCGACGTCGCTCGCGACGGGCGGCAGCCACGCGACACCGGCCGCGCCGCCGAACCCGTCGACCAGCTCACGGGCGCGGGTCTGCTTCCCGGCGAGCTGCACGTCGTAGGCGACGTCGAGCAGCGAGCAGGAGCGGCAGACCCCTGCGTCGAAGTAGTCGCACGCGAGCACGACGGAGGTGCTGAGGCTAGGCAGCGCCATCGAACATCGAGGTCACCGAGCCGTCGTCGAAGACCTCGTGGATCGCGCGCGCGAGCAGCGGCGCGATCGGCAGCACGGTGAGCCGGTCCCAGCGCTTGTCGTCGGGGATCGGCAGGGTGTCGGTGACGACGACCTGGCTGATGCAGTCGCTCTGCAGGATCTCGTAGGCCGGGTCCGAGAACACGGCGTGGGTCGCGGCGACGATGACGCCGGTGGCGCCGGCATCCTTCAAGGCCTCCGCCGCCTTCACAATCGTGCGGCCCGTGTCGATCAGGTCGTCGACGAGCAGGCACACGCGGCCCTCGACATCGCCGACGATCTCGTGCACGGAGACGTCGTTGTGGACCTTCGGGTCGCGGCGCTTGTGGATGATGGCGAGCGGGACGCCGAGCTTGTCGCTCCAGGCATCCGCCACCTTCACACGGCCCATGTCGGGCGAGACGATCGTCAGGGTCGACCGGTCCAGCGACTCCTGGAAGTGCTTGAGCAGCACCGGCATCGCGAAGAGGTGGTCGACGGGGCCGTCGAAGAAGCCCTGGATCTGCGCGGCGTGCAGGTCGACCGACATGATGCGGTCGGCGCCGGCCACCTTGAACATGTCGGCGACGAGGCGCGCCGAGATGGGCTCGCGGCCGCGGCCCTTCTTGTCCTGGCGGGCGTAGGGGTAGTACGGCGCGACGACCGTGATGCGCTTGGCCGAGGCGCGCTTGGCGGCGTCGACCATGATGAGCTGCTCCATGAGCCACTCGTTGATCGGGCGCGTGTGCGACTGCATCACGAAGATGTCGGCGCCGCGCACGCTCTCGTCGAAGCGCGCGTAGATCTCCGAGCCGGCGAAGGTGCGGATGTCGCTCGACAGCAGCTCGATGCCGAGCTCGTGCGCGACCTGCTCGGCGAGCGCCGGGTGCGCGCGACCGGTAACCAGGACGAGCCGGCGGTGAGCGTCCGACTTGATCCCCGACAGTTCGACCGATTCGGTCACCGACCCCGCCTCTCTAGTCCTGCGCCTCGGCAGGACCTGCCGCCTGCTGCGCCGCCAGATCGGAAGCGCTGCCCGGTCGGTGGGCGTGCACCCAGCCTTCCAGATTCCGCTGCGGAGCCACGTCCAACGCGAGCGCGCCAGCCGGGACGTCCCTGCGGATCAGGGCCCCAGCGCCCGTGTAGGCTCCGTCACCAATCCTAACGGGAGCCACGAAGACCGTGTGCGCCCCCGATTTCACGGCCTTGCCGATGATCGTGCGGCTCTTCTCGACGCCGTTGTAGTTGGCCGTGATGCCGCCCGCGCCGATGTTCGAGTCCTCGCCGATCTCGGCGTCGCCGATGTAGCTGAGGTGCGGCACCTTGGTCCGGTCGCCGATCTGCGCGTTCTTGGTCTCGACGAACGCGCCGACCTTGCCGTCCGTGCCGATGGCGGTGCCCGCGCGCAGGAACGTGAAGGGGCCGACGGATGCCTCGTCGCCGATGACCGCGAGGGTTGCGTCGGTGCGGCGCACCGTGGCGTTCCGGCCGACCTCGGTGTCGACGAGGGTCGTGTCGGGGCCGACGGTCGCGCCCTCCGCGATCGCGGTCGCGCCGTGCAGCTGGGTGTTCGGGAGGATCGTGACGTCGCGCTCGATCGTCACCGCGCGGTCGATCCAGGTGGTGGCCGGGTCCACGATCGTGACGCCCGCGAGCTGCCAGCCGCGCACCGTGAGGGCGTTGAGCTGCGCCCCGACCTGGGCGAGCTGGGCGCGGTCGTTGACGCCCCAGACCTTCCACTCGTCGGCGACGACGATGCCGCCGATGGCGTGGCCGTCGCCGTGCAGGGCGCCGATCACGTCGGTGAGGTACTTCTCGCCCTGGGCGTTCGCGGTGGTGACGCCGGCGAGCTTCTCGCGCAGCGCGGTGGCGCCGAAGACGTACATGCCGGCGTTCACCTCGGTGATCGCCCGCTCGGCCTCGCTCGCGTCCTTCTGTTCGACGATGCGCAGCACCGAGCCGTCGGCGTCGCGCACGATGCGGCCGTAGCCGGTCGGGTCGTCGACGACCGTCGAGAACAGCGTGACGGGGCCGCCGGCACGGCGGTGGTCGGCGAGGACGGCGGCGAGCGTGTCGGCGTCCATGAGCGGGACATCCCCGGAGAGCACGAGCACGTCGCCCGCGAAGCCCGCGGGGATCGCCGCGACGGCCTGCTCGACGGCGCGCCCCGTGCCGGGGATCTCATCCTGATCGACGATGACCGCCTCGGGGGCGAGCTCGACGACCGCGGCCGCCACCTTCTCGCGCTCGTGGCGCACGACGACGACGAGATGCGCGGCGTCGAGCGCCTGCGCCGTCGCGAGCACGTGGCCGAGCAGCGGGATGCCGGCGAGCGGGTGCAGCACCTTCGGGGTCGCGGACCTCATCCGCGTTCCCTGGCCGGCTGCGAGGACGACGATGGCGAGGCTGCTGTCGGTCACGCCTCGATCGTACCGAGAGCGGGCATCCCCGGGCAGCGCGGGTCCGCCGCTCAGCCCTCGTGGGCGATGTCGAAGGGGTCCTCGTCGCCGTCGAGCCACGGGGCGGAGTCGTCCTCGTGCAGGATGACCGTCGCCGTCGAGGCGATCGGCTCGAGGCCCGGGGCCTCGTCGAGCGTGTGCCAGCCGTCGGCATGGGCGATCTGCTGGGCGGCGGCAGCCGCGTCGGGGACCGCTGCCGCCTCGTCGTCGTCCTCTCCGTGCGACGCGCGCGCATGCGCCTCGCGGCCCGCTGCGAGCAGCGCGGGGGCATCCACGACGCGATAGTCCCAGCGCCCCACGAGGGTCACGACATCGCCGGCGGCATCCTCGTCATCCGCGTCGTCCCACTCGTCGTCATCGTCGTCATCGGGCTCCTCGGCGTCGAGCAGGAGCGGGAAGTTGCCGCACCAGTCGAACTCGGCGTCGTCGAGCGCGGCGGCGGCGCGGAACAGCTCGCTCGCCGACGCGCGGTAGGCGGGCCAGTCCTCGTCCCGGCCCGTCTGCGCGAGCGTGAGCTGCACATGGTCGCGCAGGGCCGTGAAGAGCTCTTCGGCTCGTGCCGCGTACGCCTCCCTCGCGGCAGGGGTCCACTGGGTGTCGAAGACGTCCTCGTCGCTCATGCGGCCACTCTATGCCGCACGCGGCATGGCGGGAACGACCGGCTCAGAGCGCGGCGAGAAGGGCCGCGACGACGGCCGCCGAGCGGTCGGCCGCCCCGTCGATGTGGGTCAGGAACTCGCTGCCGTCGGGCGCGCACAGGTCGCTGATCGCGCGCACCGAGAGGAAGGCCTGGCCGTGGGTGTGGGCGAACTGCGCCATCGCCGCGGTCTCCATGTCGACGGCGGCGACCTCGGGGAATCCGTCGCGGAACGCGAGCGCCCGGTCGGCCACCACGAAGGTCTCGGACGAGCCGATGACGCCCGCGCGCACCGTGTCGTCGTGCGGCGTCTCGAGCGCGAGCCGCGACAGCCGCTCGTCGGGCGCGTAGGCCTCGGGCATGCCCGGCACCTGCCCCAGCACGTAGCCGAAGGCCGTGGCATCCGCGTTCATGTTGATGTAGCGCGACCCGACGATCACGTCGCCGACCGCGATGCCCTGCTGCAGCCCGCCCGCCGAACCCGCACTGATCACGGGCGTCGCCGCGCCGAACGTGTAGAAGGCGTACGCGGCTGCGCCCGTCGCGTTGGCGAAGCCGATGCCCGCGCGCACGAGCGCGATGCGGCGGCCGCCGATGACCAGATCGCGGCGGGACTCGCGGATGCCGGCGACCTCGTTCCCGACGGAGTCGGCGCGCTCGAGGAAGGGCTGCGCCTCTTCCTCCATGGCGGTGACGACGACCGCGTCGGGCGCGTCGCTCACGCCTCGACCTGCGCCCACTCGGCGCGCTTCGCGAGGAACCCGCGCGCCGCGGCCTGCGCGCCCTCGAGCGAGTGGTTGGCGCCCCAGCCGCACTGCACCGCGTTCGCGGCGGGCACCTCGGTGGCCGAGAGGATGTCGGTGAGCGTCGCCTCGATGAGCGCGAGCACGTCGTCGTACGCCGGCTCGCCCGAGAGGATCAGGTAGAAGCCCGTCTGGCAGCCCATCGGGGAGAAGTCGACGACGGCGGCCGAGTGGTTCCGGCTCTTCTCGGCGAAGAGGTGCTCGACCGAGTGCACGGTCTTCATGTCGAGGTGGTCGACGTTGGGCTGTGTGAAGCGCACGTCGTACTTCACGATCACGTCGCCGTGGGGCAGCGCCTTGCGGTCGGCGAGGCGCACGTACGGCGCCGCGACGGTGCGGTGGTCGAGGTTGAAGGACTCCACGTTCATGCGCTGCGGTTCGGCCATGCCTCGATTGTCCCAGACCGGGCGTGTCGAGGCCGCGCCTCACTACACTCCGAGGGAACGCGGCGGTGCGATCGTGTGCCCCGGCGGCTTTCGAGGGGAACGGACTCCATGGCATCCACCCAGAGCGACGTGGCCGCGAGCGAGGCGGAGGCCCACGGCTTCTCCACGCTCAACTGGCTGCAGCGCATCGGCTTCGGCTCGGGCGACCTCGCCCAGAACCTGATCTACAACACCGTCGCGACCTATCTGCTGTTCTTCTACACGAACGTGTTCGGCCTCGGGCCGGGCGTCGCGGCCACCATGTTCCTCGTCGTGCGGCTCGTGGACGTGATCTGGGACCCGCTCGTCGGGACCTTCGTCGACAAGCACACGACGCCGTGGGGGCGGTACCGCGGGTACCTGGTGCTCGCGGGCATCCCGCTCTCGGCCCTCGCCGTCCTCGTGTTCTGGAACCACTTCTCGGGCTCGCTGATCTACGCGTACGTCACGTATGTCGGCCTCTCGATGCTCTACACGCTGCTCAACGTGCCCTACGGCGCCCTCAACGCGTCGCTCACGCGCGACAACCATCAGATCTCGGTGCTCACCACGACCCGCATGTTCATGGCGAACATCGGCGGCCTCGCGGTCGCGTTCGGCGTGCCCGTCATCGTGCAGGCGCTCGCGCCGAACGGCGCGTGGGACGACGCGAAGGCGGCCGGCGCGTGGCAGACCACGATGACGATCTTCGCCGCCGTCGGGCTGGCCGTGCTGCTGTTCTGCTTCTCGCAGACCAAGGAGCGGGTCGTGATGGATGCCGCGCAGCAGCACGACGTGAAGGTGACCGACCTCGCCGTCGAGTTCCGGCGCAACCGCCCGCTGCGCACCCTCGCGTTCTTCTTCATCACGGCGTTCGCGATGCTCGCGGTGGGCAACTCGGGCGCCGCCTATTACATGACGGATGTCGTGCACCAGCCGCACCTGGCCGGCTGGTTCAACGCGCTCGGCGTGCTGCCCGCCTTCGTGTTCCTGCCGATGGTCCCCGCCATCCGCCGCGCGATCGGCAAGAAGCGGCTCTTCATCGTCTTCCTGCTCGTCGCGATCGTCGGCCTGGCGATGCTCTACTTCATCCCCGATCCGCAGCACAACGTGGGGTGGGTGTTCACGGCGCAGGTGATCCGCTCGATCGGCGTGCTCGTGGCGACCGGCTACATGTGGGCGCTCGTGCCCGAGGTCATCACCTTCGGCGAGTTCACGACCGGCCGGCGCATCTCGGGCATCGTCAACGCGCTCACCGGCATCTTCTTCAAGGCGGGCTTCGCGCTCGGCGGGGTCCTGCCGGGCCTCGTGCTCGCGTGGACGGGATACCAGGCGAAGGCGGGGCACCAGTCCGAGCTCGCCCAGCAGGGCATCCTCTGGCTCGTCTCGGTCGTGCCCGCGATCCTGCTCGTGCTCGCGATCTGGATCATCAGCCGCTACGACCTGACCGACGAGCAGCTCGACCGGATGAACCGCGCGATCGAGGCGCGGCAGCTGGGCGACCCGCTGCTCGGGGCCGACGGGGCGATCTCGGACGGAACGCACGGCGTCCCCGGGCCGCCGCCCGAGGCGTGACGCCCGCTCGCTCCGCGACCAGGATTCGAACCTGGACTTAACGGCTCCAAAGGCCGTCGTGCTGCCGTTACACCATCGCGGATCGCGCCCGTCCAGTCTGGCAGACGGGTGCTGGCTAGGCTGACCGCATGCCCGCACCCGAGGACGAAGTCGACCGCATCGTCGATGCCTGGCTGCGCGAGCGCCCCGACCTCGACTTCGCGCCCCTGCAGGTGCTCTCGCGCGTCGACCGGCTGTCGAAGCACCTCGAGGTCGCCCGCAAGCGCGCCTTCTCGCGCTCGAGCCTGCAGTCGTGGGAGTTCGACGTGCTCGCCGCTCTGCGCCGGGCGGGCTCGCCATACCAGCTGTCCCCCAAGGCGCTGCTGCAGCAGACGCTCGTGTCGTCCGGCACCATGACCAACCGCATCGATCGGCTCGTCGAGCGCGGCTTCGTCGAGCGGCTCTCCGACCCGGCCGACGGCCGCGGCGTGCTCGTGCGGATGACCCGCCAGGGGCTCACCCACGTCGACGCCGCGATCACCCGCCTGGTCGACGCCGAGGCCGCGATCCTGCGCAGCCTGTCGGCCAACGACCAGGGCCGGCTCGGCGTGCTGCTGCGCAAGCTCACGGTCGGCTTCGACGACACCGACGTGCACTAGTCCCCGTTCCGGGCCGGTGCGCCCGCCGGTGCGGGTGCGAACGTCCGGAACGGGAACGCGCGCTCAGACGTCGATCGGCTCGAGGCGGGCGGCGCGGCGGGCGGCCTCGGCGAGGTCGCCGAGCAGGGCCGCGGTGTCGTCCCAGCCGATGCAGGCGTCGGTGATCGACTGGCCGTAGACGAGGCCGGCGAGCCCGGCATCCGTCAGCTTCTGCTGGCCCGGCTCGATGAAGCTCTCGACCATGACGCCGGCGATGGGCTCGCCGTCGGCGATCTGCGCCGCGAGCTCGTGCGCGACCTCGAGCTGGCGCACGTGGCTCTTGCCGCTGTTGCCGTGGCTCGCGTCGACGACGATGCGCGGGCTGTGGCCGGCGCGTGCGAGCAGACGGGCCGAGTGGATGACGTTGTGGGTGCCGTAGTTCGGCCCGAAGCGGCCGCCGCGCAGGATGACGTGCCCCGCGTCGTTGCCCGCGGTGGTCACGATGGCGGCACGGCCGTCGTCGTCGACGCCGAAGAAGGTGTGCTGCTGCGCCGCGACGGTGACGCCGTCGATCGCGACCTGGACGTCGCCGTCGGTCGCGTTCTTGAAGCCGATGGGCATGCCGAGGCCGGATGCCATCTGGCGGTGGATCTGGCTCTCGGTGGTGCGCGCACCGATCGCCCCCCAGCTCACGAGGTCGGCGATGTAGGACGGGCTCACCGGCTCGAGCCACTCGGTGCCGACCGGCAGGCCGAGCTCGACGATGTCGAGCAGCAGCTTGCGCGCGACGCGCAGGCCCGTCGCGATGTCGTGGCTGCCGTTGAGGTGCGGGTCGTTGATGAGGCCCTTCCACCCGCCCGTCGAGCGCGGCTTCTCGAAGTAGACGCGCATGACGACGAGGATGTCGTCCTTGAGCTTCTCGGCGATCGGCTTCAGGCGCCGCGCGTAGTCGAGCGCCGCCGCGGGGTCGTGCACCGAGCACGGGCCGACGACGACGAGCAGCCGGTCGTCCTGCTCCTGCATGATGGCGTCGATCTCGGCGCGGTGCGCCTGGATGCGCTCGACCGCCTCGGCGCTGATCGGGAACTCGCTCTTGAGCTCATGGGGCGTCGGCAGCACCTGGAAGGTCGCGGCGTCGTCCTGCGCAGTCATTGGTCCTCTTTCCCTTCCCGGCGGAAGGCCTTCGGCCCGACGCCTAGAAAGACGAAAGGCAGAGATCGTGATCTCTGCCGGGCTGAAGGTGGGGTTCTGAATGCTTCAGAGAGCCGGCACCTCAGCCGGGGTCTCATAGGCATACCAGAAACGGTTCATGCCGCCGAGGGTATCACGGCTCCGCGCTTGCGGAACGGGCGGCGTGTCTGGGGCAGACCAGCCGTTCCATTCACCACTATGGGGGTCATGGTCGACGAGATCGGCGGCGAGTGGAACCGGGATGCCGCCTACCATCCCTGGATCGTGCGCATCGCGGCGGAGCACGCCGGCGACGTGCTCGACGTGGGGTGCGGCGACGGCCTGCTCGCGCAGCAGCTGGCCCCCGTGTCGCGCACCGTGACGGCGATCGACCGTTCGGGGGTCGCCGTTGCACAGGCATCCAAACGCCTCTCGATGGTGGCGAACGCGGATGCCGCGGTCTCCGAGTTCTCGTCGGAATGGGGCCTCACCCCCGAGTCGTACGACGTCGTCACCATGGTGTCGGTGCTGCACGAGCTGCCCCTCGTGCCCGCGCTCGAACGCGCCGCCTCGCTGCTGAAGCCGGGCGGAACGCTTGTGGTCGTCGGCCAGGCCGCGCCCCGTGGCGCCCTCGACATGCTCTTCGCCCTGCTCGCCGTGCCATACGCCTGGGCGCTGCGGCTCTTCTATTCCTGGCGAGGCATATACCGGCCGGAGTACCTGTCTGCCGCGCCCGTCGAGCCGAGCTGCTCGCTCGAGGACGTGGTGGATGCCGCGTCGCTGGTCGTCCCCGGCGCCGAGGTGCACCGCGGGCTGCTCGGGCGGTTCCGGTTGAGGTGGTCGAAGCCCGTCGAGGTCGCACCGATCACGGGCGAGATCTCCTACATCGCGGGCGGCCCGCTCGGCTCGGAGACGCACGATCACGACGGCCCCGGCGCGACCGATGACGCGGATACGCTCGTCGGATGGACCTCCGCAGCGAACTGAGCGCACTCGCCGATGCCGGCTGGGCCGCACTCGAGCGCGTGCCCGTCGGCGCGTGGGAGGCGCGGTTCGCGTCGGGCGTCACCAAGCGCGCGAACTCGGCATGGCCGGCAGCGGGCGCGGGTGCCGAGCTGACCGCGGAGGTCGTCGCCGAGCTCGAGCAGCTCTACCGGGCGCGCGGAATCGTGCCGGCGTTCCAGCTCTCCCCCGCCGACGCGGCGGCCGAGCGGCTGCTGATCGGGCGCGGGTACCGGGTCGCCGACGACACGACCGTCATGACGGCATCCGTCTCGCCCGCGCTCACGGCGTCGCCCGCCGTCGGGGTCGCGGCCGAGCCGAGCGCCGAATGGCTCGCGACCTGGTGGGCGGTCGACGGCCGCGGCGGGCCGGCCGAGCTCGAGGTGGCGCAGCGCATCATGGCGGCGACGCCGGCGCTCTACGGCGCGGTGAGCTCGGGCGGCCGCATCGTGTCGGTCGCGCGGCTCGCGCTCGTCGAGGAATGGGGCGGGCTGTACTGCGTCGCCACCCTGCCCGACGCGCGCCGCGAGGGGCACAGCTCGCGCGTCATCGAGGCGCTGCTCGCGTTCGCGCGTGACGAGTGCGGTGTGACGGATGCCTGGCTGCAGGTGCTCACGTCGAACACCGGTGCGCAGGCGCTCTACGCCTCGCGCTTCGGTTTCACGGCCGCCGGCGGGTACCGATACCTCGCCGGGGCGCTGCAGGCGACCCCCGCCGCCTACTGCCGGGCCTAGCCCTCGAGCTGTTCCGAGAGCTCGAGCCAGCGCAGCTCGAGGTCGGCGACCTGGCCCTCGAGCTCGCGCAGGGAATCCGTCAGCCCGCCGAGACCGACGTAGTCGGACTGGTCGTGTTCCGCGATCCTGTCGTGCGCCGACTGGATGTCCGACTGCAGCTTCGCAAGGCGGCGGTCGATCGAGGCGACCTCCTTCTCGGCGTTGCGGCGGTCGGCGCCAGACAGTGCCGGGCTCGATCCGTTCGCAACTCCTGATGAGGACGGCTCAGAACCGCCGGAGGCGCGGACTGTCGCGGAGGCCGCATTGGTCACCGCCGAGGCGTCAGGAGTTATGGACGCACGGAGCTGCAGATACTGCTCGACACCGCCCGGAAGATGCCGCAGCCGAGTGTCCAGGATCGCGAACTGCTGGTCGGTGACGCGCTCGATCAGGTACCGGTCGTGCGAGACGACGAGCAGGGTGCCCGGCCACGAGTCGAGCAGATCCTCGATGGCGGCCAGCATGTCGGTGTCGAGGTCGTTGGTCGGCTCGTCGAGGATCAGCACGTTCGGCTCGTCGAGCAGGATCAGCAGCAGCTGCAGGCGGCGCTTCTGGCCGCCCGAGAGGTCCTTCACGGGCGTCGAGAGCTGCGCCGACGAGAAGCCCAACCGCTCGAGCAGCTGGCCGGGCGTCAGCTCCTGCGCCTTCGAACCCGAGCCGAGCGTGTACGACGTGCGCAGACCGGCGATGACGGTGCGCACCGGCTCATCGAGCACATCGTCGAGCTCGTCGAGGCGCTGCGTGAGCGTCGCGACCTTGACGGTGACGCCGCGCTTCACCTTTCCCGAGGTCGGCGCGACCGTGCCGGCGATCAGGCCGAGCAGCGTCGACTTGCCCGCGCCGTTGACGCCGAGGATGCCCGTGCGCTCACCCGGGGCGATGCGCCACTCCACGTCGCGGAGGATCGTGCGCTGGTCTCCACTCGCTTCGCTCCGTCGACCGGCGGGGGCGGCGGAAGCAGGAGCTGCGACAGGGAACGACACCGACACGTCGATGAGGTCGACCACGTCCTTGCCGAGGCGCGAGACCGCGAGCGACTGCAGCGAGACCTTGTCGCGGATCTCGGGCACGTCCTCGATGAGCTGGTTCGCCGCGTCGATGCGGAACTTCGGCTTCGAGGTGCGCGCGGGGGCCCCGCGGCGCAGCCACGCGAGCTCCTTGCGGGCGAGGTTCTGCCGGCGCTGCTCCGTCGCGGCGGCCATCCGGTCGCGCTCGACGCGCTGCAGGATGTAGGCCGCGTAGCCGCCCTCGAAAGGCTCCACGAGACGGTCGTGCACCTCCCATGTGGCGGTGCAGACCTCGTCGAGGAACCAGCGGTCGTGGGTGACGACGACGAGCGCGCCGGCATCCGCCGCCCACCGCGTCCTGAGGTGCCCCGCGAGCCACGCGATGCCCTCGACGTCGAGGTGGTTGGTCGGCTCGTCGAGGAACACGACGTCCCAGTCGCCGACGAGCAGGGCCGCGAGGGCCACGCGGCGGCGCTGGCCGCCCGAGAGGGTGGAGATCTCGGCATCCCACGCGATGTCGCTCACGAGCCCCGCGAGCACGTCGCGCGTGCGCGCGTCGCCCGCCCACTCGTGATGCGCCGCGTCGCCCACGACCGCCTCGGCGACGGTGAGGGCGGGGTCGAGCGTGTCGGCCTGGTCGAGCATGCCGAGCCGGACGCCGCGGCGCCGCGTCACCCGCCCGGCGTCGGGTTCCATGCGCCCCGCGAGCAACCGCATGAGGGTCGATTTGCCGTCGCCGTTGCGGCCGACGACACCGATGCGGTCGCCCTCCTGCACACCGAGGGTCACGGAGTCGAAGACGACGCGCGTCGGGAATTCGAGACGGAGCGCTTCGGCGCCGAGCAGGTGAGCCATGGCTTTCCAGACTACCGGCGGTCGCATGCGCGGGGATCGCGCGGCCTCCCATCGGGCGCCGATCTCGAGAGTGTCTCACCTCTGTATTGGGGGTCCTCACCCCCGTGGCCCGCGTGCCCCCGTTGTGGCAGCGTGTGCAGACAAGGGGCACGGACCCCGCCCTGATCAGCCCCATGATCGCCGTGCCCGCACCTGGAAGCGCATGACCCCATATCCCCCACAACGTGTCGTGGCCCCCGAAGCCACGCGCGCGCTGGTTCGCGCCGCGGTGGAATCGATCGCCCGCGCCGCGCTGCAGACACGGGCGCCCGGCGGCTCGGTGCTCGCGTACGGGCCCGAGGGGTATCAGGCGCCCGCCCTGCTGTGCGAGGCGGCCGTCGGCCTCGACGGGTGGGAGCCGGCGGATGTCGCGGCGACCGAACCCGCCGCGTTCGAGCCCCTGGGGCGCCTGCGCCTCGAGCTCGTCCACTCGAGCGGTCGCCGCATCCTGCTCGCCGCGGCGGAGGCGCCCGATGCCGAGGCGGCGCGCGAGCTCGCCGGGCTCGGCGCGGCGAACCCGCTGCTCCACGCGGCCGTGCAGATCCCCCCGCTGACGGCCGACGACGCCCGCGAGGTCGCCTCGCAACTGCTCGCCAACCCGCTGCCGGGGCGCGTCGCGCGGCGCTTCGTCGCCGATGCCGACGGCAACCCCGAGCTCGTCGCACAGCTGATCAGCGCATACCGCCCCGAGCTCGAGCTCGGCGCCGGGCCCGGGCTCGGCGCGCTCGACCGCGGCGGCCGGGTGCCGCTGCTGCGCAGCCAGCGTGCGGCGCTCGCGACGGCGTCCAGCGGGGCGCGCACCGCCGCCGAGATCGTGGCGGTGCTGCGCACGGCATCCCCCGTCTCCGTCGTGGGCCGCATCGCCGCATGGCTCGGCATCACCGAGCTGTTCGGCGCGTTCGATCTCGACGAGGCGATGCGTCTCGGGCTGGTGCGCGCCGTCGAGGGCGCCGCGGTGCCGACGGTCGCACCGCCGAGCGGCGTCGCGGCGGACCACATCGCGGCGACCATCCCCCTCGCACGGCGGCGCGAGATCCACTCGGCCGCAGCGGATCTGGTGACCGGGCTCGCCGCCCTGCAGCACCGTGTCGGCGCGGTGGAGAACGACGACACGACGCTCGTCGCCGACCTGCTGCGCGCCGCCCGCGCCCACGCGGCCGCGCACGACGCCGAGGCCGCCATGGGCCTCGCGCTCATGGGAGTGCGGCTCGCCGTGACGGTCGACGGGGAGTACGAGCGCGCGATGCTGACGCTCGGCATGCTCGCCCTCGAGCTGCACGAACACTCCGGCATCGTGCACCTCTTCGACGAGTTCGCCGCCCTGCCGGAATCGGGCAGGCGCGAGCTGATCCTCGCCGACCTCGAATGCCTCGCGGGCCGCGCGGAGGCAGCCGGGGTGCGCGCCCGCACACTGGTCGAGCGCGCGGGCGCCGGCTCGGACGACCGCGCGATGCGCGCGCATGCGGCCGTGATGCGGCCCATGTACGCCGTCATCGCGAGCCGCCACGAGCTGGTGTTCGATCTGACGGCGAAGGCGCGCGCGGTGCTGGCGCGCACCGCGGTCGACCCCGACGACGTCTCCCCCGACCTGCGCTGGTCGGTACGCCCCGCCGAACACGAGCTGCTGCTCACCGCGTGGGAACTCGTCGCCGCCGCACGCGGGCGCGACGAGGCCCGCGTCACCGCGCGCATGGGCCGCCTCGACCGGCTGGTGCGCGCCGCGCCCGACTCGGCCGCGGTCATCGACGCCGTCGTCTTCCAGGCACGCACGCAGGCCTACGCCGGCCGGATCGCCGAGGCGCAGCAGCGCATCCAGCGCGCCGTCCCGTTGTTCGGCGAGTATCGCGGGTCATGGCTCACGGGTGCGGGCCTCGCGCTGCACGCGCATCTTCTGTTCCTGACCGGCGAGTGGGATGCCGCGCGCACCGCCGCCCAGCGCGCGGTCGACGCGGCGCTCGACGGCTCGCACCACGGCGCCCTGCCGACGGCGCACGCGATCACCGGTCTGGCGCCAGCGATCCGCGGCGACGCGGCCGAGGTCGAACGGATCGACCGCCTGATCAGGCTCGTCCCCCGCAGCGGCCCGGACAGCGACGCGTACAGCCCCGACCTCCCCGACCTCATGCGCGCCGAGCTCGCGGCCGCACTCGGCGACCCGGCGGCCCAGCTGGCGGCGACGTCCGGCGCGCACGCGGCGCGGCGCCCGGGCTCGCGGTGGGGCTGGCTGCAGCTGCATGTGGACGCACTGCTGGCGCTCGGCCGGCTCGACGAGGCCGGCACGGTCGCGGCACAGGCCCTCGGCGGCACGACGCCGTGGAACCGGTCCCCTGGCAACATCATGCGCATGGAGGCGCATCTCGCGGCGGCCCGCGGCGACATGCGCCTCGCCGTCGACCGCTTCACCGCCCTCGTGCGCAGCCCGTTCGGCGCGGCGCTGCCGTTCGAGCGGGCGCGGGACCGGCTCGACTTCGCGCGGGCCCTGCTCGGCGTGAGTCGGGACGAGGCCGCCCGGGAACAGCTGGCGCTCGCCGTGCCCGTGTTCGAGCGGCTCGAGACGGGGCCGTATCTCGACCGCGCACGCGAGCTGGCCGAGACGATCGAGGCGCGGCGCGCGGCGGCGGCGACGCGCACGGAGGTCGAGGCGCGGCATCCCGCCGACCCGCTCGCCCGCCTCACGGAACGCGAACGGCAGGTCGCCGTCGCGGCCGCCGACGGACTCACCAACCGCGAGATCGCGGCGCAGCTGTTCATCTCGGTGACGACCGTCAACTTCCACGTGCGCAACATCCTGTCGAAGCTCTCGCTCGACTCGCGCCGCGGGCTGCGCGCCCTCGTCACGCGCCCGCGCGACCAGGCGTAGACCGACCTGTCAGGTATTGACGGTTTGCGCCGGAGCGCGTCTCAGTAGCCTGATGGGGCCTGGTGGGGAACCCGATGGCTGTTTTCCACCGACCCCTCTCCCCAACCCCTGTGGCCCTCGGCTGCGGGTCCCCGCCGGGGCGGTTCCATCGCCACAGCGACGCGAGCGGGCGATCGAGGATGCCGCGGCCGGTCAGCCCACGACGCGCGCGCCGTGCACCGGGCCCGTCACGCGCACGGCCATCAGCCCGAGGGCGGACAGCGCGATCTGCAGGTCGAGCGCCCCCTCGTCGTTCTCGGCGAGGAAGGCCACGGTGGGCCCCGACCCCGACACGAGCCCCGCGAGGGCCCCGGCCCGCTCCCCCGTCTCGAGCACCGAGGCGAGCTCGGGTGCGAGATGGATCGCGGCCGCCTGCAGGTCGTTGGCGACGACCTCGGCGAGCAAATGCGGATCGCCCGCACGCAGCGCCTGCAGCACCGCCGGGTCGACGCTCGGCGTGAGCTTGGTCGCGAGCTCGGCGCGGTGCCGCTCGCGGTGGCGGTCGAGCTCGGCGTACACCGCCGGCGTCGACAGCTGCGCGTCGGGCAGCGCGAGCACCCAGTGGAAGGTGCCGTGCGCGAGCGCCGCCGAGAGCTCCTCGCCGCGGCCGGTGCCGATCGCGGTGCCGCCCGCCAGGGCGAAGGGCACATCGGCGCCGAGCCGGGCCGCGAGCTCGTGGAGCTCGTCGCGCGGGACCTGGGTGCCCCAGAGCGCGTCGCATGCGACGAGCGCGCCCGCGGCATCCGCCGACCCGCCGCCCATGCCGCCCGCGATCGGCACGTGCTTCTCGATCTCGAGCCGCACGCCGCCCGGGTAGCCCGTGTGGCTCGCGAGCAGCCGCGCCGCCCGCAGCGCGAGGTTCGACTCGTCGGTGCGCAGCCCCGAGGTGTCGATCGGGCCGCGGAACGCGACCGTGAAGTCGGAGGACTCGCTCGCGTAGACCTCTTCATAGAGGCTCACGGCCTGATACGCCGTCGCGACCTCGTGATAGCCGTCGGCCATCACCTCGCCGACCCCGAGGTAGACATTGATCTTGCCCGGCGCGCGCACGTGCACGCGGGCGTCGCGCCCCATCTCGACCGCCTCGCTCACGGCAGCTGCCTCGCGACCCTGATGAAGGCGTGCACGTCGAGTTCCTCGCCGCGCGCGGTCGGGGCCGCCCCGGCGGCTTCGAGGGCGGCGGACGCCTCGGCCGAGCCCCCGAACAGGCCGGACAGCGACTGGCGCAGCATCTTCCTGCGCTGCTGGAACGCCGCGTCGACGACGGTGAACATGCGCCGGCGCAGGGCCTCGTCGCCGAGCGGCTCGCCTTTCTCGAAGGCCACCAGGATCGAGTCGACGTTCGGCACGGGCCAGAACACCTGGCGGCTGACCTGGCCGGCCGTGCGCCAGCGGCCGTACCAGGCGGCCTTGACGCTCGGCGCGCCGTAGACCTTCGAGCCGGGGCCCGCCGCGATGCGCTCGCCGACCTCGGCCTGCACCATGACGACCGCGGAGCGCAGGCTCGGCACCTTCTCGAGGAAGTGCAGCAGCACGGGCACCGAGACGTTGTAGGGCAGGTTCGCGACGAGGCGCGACGGCTCGCCGGGCAGGGTCTCGACGGTGAGCGCGTCCTGGTGGATGACGGTGAGCCGCGCCGCGGCATCCGCGCCCAGCTGCGTCGTCACGGTCGCGGGCAGCTGCGCGGCGAGGCGCCCGTCGATCTCGACGGCGACGACGGATGCCTCGGCCTCGAGCAGCCCGAGCGTGAGCGAGCCCAGGCCCGGGCCCACCTCGACCACGGTCTCGCCCGCGGCGACCTCGCCCACGCGGACGATGCGGCGCACGGTGTTCGCGTCGTGCACGAAGTTCTGGCCGAGCTTCTTGGTCGGCGTGACGTCGAGCAGCTCGGCGAGGTCGCGCACCTCGGCCGGCCCGAGCAGACCGGCCGCCATCAGAGCGCCCCCGCTTCGGAGCGCTCGGCGGCGACGTCGGTGAGGATCGCGTCGAGCTCGTCGTCCCACGAGCCGTAGACCGCGACCGTGTTCGCGGCGATCTGCGCGGCGAGCTCGTCGACGGGCATCCCCAGCTCGTCCGCCATGAACCGCACGGTGTGCGGCACGAGGTACGGCGCGTTGGGGCGGCCGCGGTGCGGCATCGGGGTCAGGTAGGGCGCGTCGGTCTCGACAGTGATGAGCTCGCGCGGCACGACCGCGAGCGCCTCGCGCAGCGCCGGCGCGTTCTTGAACGTCACGGTGCCCGCGAACGACAGGTACCAGCCGTGCTCGGCGGCGAGGCGGGCGAGCGCCGCGTCGCCCGAGAAGCAGTGGAAGACGGTCCTCTCGGGTGCACCCACGCGCAGCAGCGTCGCGACGACGGCGTCGTGCGCATCGCGATCGTGGATCTGCAGCGCGACGCCCGCCTGCTTGGCGATGTCGATGTGCGCCTCGAAGCTGCGGAACTGCGCGTCGCGGCCCGTCTCATCGGTGCGGAAGAAGTCCAGGCCGGTCTCGCCGACCGCGCGCACGCGGGGGCGATGGGCGAGTTCGGCGATCTGCGCGATGGCGTCGTCGAGGGCGCCGGATGCCGCGAGCTCGGGCGCCTCGTTCGGGTGCAGCGCGACGGCCGCGAGCATCCGCCTGTCCTGGACGGCGTGCTCGGCACTCCAGACGGACGTCTCGAGGTCCACTCCGACCTGCACGACGCCCCGCACGCCGACAGCCTCGGCACGGTCGAGCTGGGCGCGCCAGCCGAGGTGCTCGAGCCCCGGCTCGTCGCGATGGATCGCCGGGTCGAGGTGCGTGTGGTCGTCGTACACCGGCACGGCGAGCGCGTCGGGCAGGGGCGGGTAGGTGCGGTCTGAAGCCATCGGATTCAGCGTATCGGGATGCCGCCCGGGCGAGGCCGACGCCGCGTGCCCGGGCTCCGGCGCCCGACGCGTTCACAACTCCTGATCGGCTCCGGGCTGCCTGCCGGTTCCGTCCGGATTTCCGCGGTTTCGGCCCCTCCGCCACCGAGTCCATCAGGAGTTGTGCGCACGGGCGCCGAGCACCCGCCGACCCTGACGGGCCCGGTGCGAGCGGGCCGCGCGACTACGCCGCGTCGATGCGCGGGAAGAGCGGCTCGAGGTCGCCGACGACCGTGCCCGGCTTCAGCTGGCCCCACTCACCCGCCGAGCGCAGCGGCTGCGCCGCGAGCGCGCCGAGCGAGGCCTCCACGCCGAGCGCCGACCACAGCTTGGGCGCGGCCTTCGTCAGCACGGGCGAGAGCAGCACCGCGAGGGCGCGCAGGCCCTCGGCGCACGTGTACAGCACGGTGCCGAGACGCTCGCGGTCGGCCTCGTCCTTGGCGAGCGCCCAGGGCTCCTGCTCGGTGATGTAGCCGTTCAAGGCATCCACGATCGTCCACACCTGCGCGAGTGCCTCGTGGATCGCGAACTTCTCGATCGCCGCGTCGGCCGACAGCGCGGCCGCGAGCAGGTTCGTCTGCACCGTGATGTCGGCCGCGGTGTACTCGCCCGGCGCGGGCACGGCACCGCCCTCGTAGTAGCGCTTCACCATCGCGATGACGCGGGACGCCAGGTTGCCGAAGCCGTTGGCGAGCTCGGCCTGGTAGCGGGCCGAGAGATCCTCCCACGAGAACGAGCCGTCCTGGCCGAACGAGATCGCGCGCATGAAGTAGTAGCGGAAGGCATCCGACCCGAACGTGTCGGTGATCTCGTTGGGCGCGATGCCGGTCAGCTTCGACTTCGACATCTTCTCGCCGCCGACGAGCAGCCAGCCGTGGCCGAACACGCCCGCCGGCACCGGCAGCCCGGCGGCCATCAGCATCGCGGGCCAGATGACGGCGTGGAAGCGCAGGATGTCCTTGCCGACGATGTGCTGCGCGGGCCAGCGGCGCGCGAAGTCCGCGTCGTCCTCGCCGTAGCCGACGGCGGTCGCGTAGTTGAGCAGGGCGTCGACCCACACATAGAGCACGTGCGAGTCGTCCCACGGGATCGGGATGCCCCAGTCGAAGCTCGAGCGCGAGATCGACAGGTCGTTGAGCCCCTGCGACACGAACGCGACGACCTCGTTGCGGGCGCTCTCGGGCTGCACGAAGTCGGGCTGCGCCTTGTAGAGGTCGAGCAGCTGCTGCTGGAACGCGCTCATGCGGAAGAAGTAGTTCTTCTCGTGCATGAGCTCGAGCGGGCGGCCGTGGATGGCGCAGACCTTCTGGCCCGCGTACTCGCCGACGCCCTCGACGATCTCGGAGGCGGGCTTGAACTCCTCGCAGCCGACGCAGTACAGGCCCTCGAACTCGGCCTCGTAGATGTGGCCCGCCTCGCGCAGCTTCTCGATGAACAGCTTCACGCGGCGCTCGTGGCGCTCGTCGGTCGTGCGGATGAAGTCGTCGTTCGCGATGTCGATCGTCTCGAGCAGCGGCTTCCACGCCGACTCGACGAGGCGGTCGGTCCATTCCTTGGGGGTGGCGCCGTTCGCTGTCGCGGTGCGCAGGATCTTCTGGCCGTGCTCGTCGGTGCCCGTGAGCAGCCAGGTGTCGTCACCCGACTGGCGGTGCCAGCGCGTCAGCACGTCCGCGGCCACCTCGGTGTAGGCGTGACCGATGTGCGGCACGTCGTTGACGTAGAAGATGGGCGTGGTCAGGTAGAACGGGCGGCCTGCGGGCATGCCCTCAATCTTAGAGAGGGATGCCGGGCCGCCCGGCGCGCAGGGGGCGACGTTGCAACAGCCCCCGAATGACGGCCTGTGACGCACCGTTTCGTCATCTTCGGACGCCCGGCGGCCCGACCGGGCGCGTGTTGACGCGTGCGCATCGCGGAACGCCAGGACGGGGCCGGTCGGCGCGAGCGAACCTACCCGCGCGAGCGCAGCGCGGCCTCGTACAGCTCGCGGCGAGAGAGGCCGGACGCGGCGGCGACCTGCGCCGCGGCATCCTTCAGGCGCAGCCCGGATGCCACGAGCTCGAGCGTCTGCGCGAGCCCCGCGTCGAAGTCGACGACGACCTCGGCCGCCCCCTCGGCGACGATCACGATCTCGCCGCGCACCCCGCCCTCGGCCCACACGGCGAGCTCGGCGGCGGTGCCGCGCCTGACCTCCTCGTGCAGCTTCGTCAGCTCGCGCGCGACGGCGACGCGGCGCTCGGCGCCGAAGTGCGTCGCGATGTCGGCGAGGGACGCCGCGAGCCGGTTCGGCGACTCGAAGAAGACCAGCGTGCGCCGCTCGGCCGCGAGCGCCGCGAGGGCCTTCCCGCGCTCGCCGTCCTTGCGCGGCAGGAAGCCCTCGAACGCGAAGCGGTCGGTCGGCAGGCCCGAGAGGGCGAGCGCCGTGAGCACCGCCGAGGGGCCGGGCAGCGCGGTGACCGTGACGCCGGCGGCGATCGCGGCCTGCACGGCGTGGAAGCCGGGGTCGCTGACCGTGGGCATGCCGGCATCCGAGAGCAGCAGCACGTCGCCCGATGCGGCGAGCGCGACCAGCTCGCCGGCGCGATCACGCTCGTTGTGGTCGTGCAGCGCCATGAGCCGGGGGCGGTTCTCGACGCCGAGGCCCTGCAGCAGCCGCTGTGCGACGCGGGTGTCCTCCGCGGCGACGAACGCGACCGCCTCGAGCGTCTCGACGAGGCGACGCGTCGCATCGCCCAGGTTTCCGATGGGCGTCGCGGCGAGGATCAGCATGATCGAAATCCTAAGCAGCGGCCGGTCCCCGCATGAGGTCGGCCGGTACCATGACGCGGGTGAACCAGCCCGAAGCCGACGTCGCCGACCTGCCCGACTTCGACGACGAGCCCGAGCCCACGGGCACCGCGCTCGACCGCTGGTGGGCGCGCGTGCTCTCGCGGCCGCGCAACAAGACCCTGTGGGACTGGGGCGCCCCGACCGCCGTCACCGTGCTGGCGGCGCTGCTGCGGCTGTGGCATCTCGGCTATCCGCACACGCTCGTGTTCGACGAGACGTACTACGTGAAGGATGCCTGGACCCTCTCCCACCTCGGCTACGAGGGTGCGTGGCGCAACGGCGCGGATACCGCCTTCAACGCGGGCGACCCGAGCTTCTGGAGCGCGAGCCCGGAGTTCGTCGCCCACCCGCCGCTCGGCAAGTGGCTCATCGCGCTCGGCGAGCACGCCCTGGGCATCCAGGACTCCGCGGGGTGGCGCATCTCGACCGCCGTCGTCGGCATCCTCGCGGTCATCGTCCTCATGCTGATCGCCAAGCGCCTCTTCCGCTCGACGCTGCTCGCCTCGATCGCGGGGCTGCTGATGGCGGTCGACGGCAGCGCCATCGTGATGAGCCGCGTCTCGCTGCTCGACGACTTCGTGATGTTCTTCGCGCTGCTCGGCTTCGGCGCGATCCTGCTCGACCGCGACTGGCGCGACAAGCGGATCCCGCTGCTGAAGGGGCCCGTGCTGTGGCGGCCGTGGCTGCTCACCGCCGGTCTGCTGTTCG
Source organism: Microbacteriaceae bacterium (assembly GCA_009780695.1). Classification (GTDB taxonomy): domain Bacteria; phylum Actinomycetota; class Actinomycetes; order Actinomycetales; family Microbacteriaceae; genus Gryllotalpicola. The sequence goes on along the minus strand of WQZN01000014.1, from coordinate 35,139 downwards.
GCCTCGACGCGGGCGTCAAGTGGTCGGGCTTCTACTTCCTCGCGGTCTTCGGCGTCTACTCGGTGCTGTCCGACTACTTCGCCTACCGCAGGGCGGGCGTGCTGCACACCGTCGAGGGCGTCGCGCAGGCGGTCATCACGTTCGTGACGATGGTGCCGATCGCGATCGCCGCCTACATCGCCTCGTGGACCGGCTGGCTCGTGACGAGCGGCGGCTGGGACAGGCACTGGGTCGAGGCGAACCCCAAGGCCAACGCCTGGCACGGGCTGCTCGCGTGGGTGCCGTACTGGGCGCAGAACCTCTGGCACTACAACACCGAGCTCTACGGCTACTCGATCAACCTGCACGCGACGCACCCGTACCAGTCGAACCCGCTCGGCTGGCTGCTCATGCTGCGCCCCACGAGCATGTACTACGTCGGCACGGCGCCGGGCCAGGGGAACTGCACCGCCGCGGCGCCCGGCTGCTCGGCGGCGATCACCGACCTCGGCAACCCGTTCATCTGGTGGGCGGCCTCGCTCGCGCTGCTCGGGCTCATCTACTGGTTCGCCCGCTACCGGGACTGGCGCGCCGGCCTGCTGCTCGCGGGCATCGGCGCCGGGTGGCTGCCGTGGGTCATCCTCTATCACGACCGCACGATCTTCACCTTCTATGCGATCGCGTTCGAGCCCTACCTGCTGCTCGGCATCGTGTTCTTCATCGCGCTGGCCTTGGGCACGGCGACGGATGCCACGCGCCGCCGCGTGCGCGGCATCGCCCTCGTGGGCGCTTATCTCGTCGTCGTGTGCGCGGCGAGCGTGTTCTTCTGGCCGCTGTGGTCGGGCATCCAGACCAGCTACGCCTACTGGCACGCGCACATGTGGCTGCGCAGCTGGATCTAGCGGGCCGACGCACCCCCGGCCGTAGGCTGGGCGGGTGGCGAAGACGGGCGTTGACGCGGCGCGCGTCCAGGTGCTCGGGCCGGTGCGGGTCGCCGGGCCCGCGGGCGTCGTCGACGTGCCCGGCGTCAACGGCAAGGCCCTGATCGTCTCGCTCGTGCTGGCCCGCGGGGCCGTGGTGTCGGTGGCCTCGCTCATCGACGACATCTGGCAGGACGACCCGCCCCGCAACGCCCGCGCCGCCCTGCAGACCCTCGTCTCGCGGGTGCGCGCCGTCTGCGGCGACGACCTCGTCGAGTCGCTCGCCGGCGGCTATCGGCTCGGCCCCGACTCGGTCGACCTGTGGCTGCCGGGTGCCGAGCGTCGCGGCGAGCCGGGTGCCGACCTGGGTGACACCGAACTGGCCGCGCGGCTGCGCGAGACCGCGGACGGCGCGCGCGTGCGCGCCCTCGAGGGGCGGGTGGCGGATGCCCTGGCCTCCGGCATCCCCGACGACGCCGTCGAGGCCGCCCGGGCGCTCGCCGCCGCCGCGCCCTTCGACGAGCGCGCGCACGCGCAGCTCATGAGGGCGCTCGCCGCCGCGGGTCGCCGCGGCGAGGCCCTGCGCGCCTTCGCGGAGTTCCGACAGCGCCTCGACGACGAGCTCGGCGGCCGCCCCGGTGCGGAGCTCGTCGCCCTCAACGCCGAGCTGCTGCGCGACGAGCCGGCAGCCCCCGATGCGCGCGCCCCGCACGCGGGCCGGCCGCCGGTGAGCCGCCTCGCCGTCGGCCTGCGCGCTGCGCCGAACGCGCTCATCGGCCGCGACGCCGACGTGGCGGCGCTCGAAGAGCTCATGCGGCACGCGCGCCTGACGACGATCCTCGGCCCGGGCGGGCTCGGCAAGACGCGCCTTGCGCAGGAGCTGGCGCACCGCGCAGCGCAGACGACCCCGGGCGTCGTGGTGGTCGAGCTCGCCGGCATCCGCGAGCCCGACGATGTGCCCCTCGCCGTGGCCGCCGCCTTCGGCATCGGCGAGGTGGGCGCGGCGCGCGTCAGCCTGCGGGACCCGATCCTGCTGCTCGAGGTGCGCACTCGCATCCGCGCCGCCCTCGCCGAGCGCGAGACGCTGCTCGTGCTCGACAACTGCGAGCACGTGATCGAGGGCGCGGCCCACCTCGTCGACCAGGTGCTGAGCGAGACGCCGTCGGTGCGTGTGCTCGCGACGAGCCGCTCGCCGCTGCAGCTCGGCGCCGAGAGCGTGTACCCGCTCGGCTCGCTCGCGGCGAGCGACCACGGCCCCGCCGTCGAGCTGTTCGTCGACCGTGCCCGGGCGGCCCGACCCGGCGCCGCCCTCCCCCTCGACGCGGTCGCCCGGCTCTGCGAGCACCTCGACGGGCTGCCGCTCGCGATCGAGCTGGCGGCGGCGCGCATCCGCTCGATGTCGGTCGACGAGATCGAGCGCCGCCTCGGCAACCGCTTCGCACTGCTGCGCGGCGGCGACCGGGGCGCGCCCGAGCGGCACCGCACGCTCATCGCGGTCATCGACTGGAGCTGGAACCTGCTCAGCGAGTCCGAGCGGCGCATGCTGCGGCGGCTCTCGCGCTTCACCGACGGCTTCTCGGCCGAGGCGGCCGCCGCGGTCGCTCTCGCGGCCGGCTCAGCCGGGTTCTCGGCCGCGGCCGACGAGGCGGCGCGGCTCGCGGCGGCCGACGATCTCGACGCGCTCGTGCTGCAGTCGCTCGTCTCGGTCGCCGAGACGCCCGCCGGGCTGCGCTACCGCATGCTCGAGACCGTGCGCGAGTTCGGCGACATGGCGCTCGTGGACGCCGGGGAGGACGCGCTCGTGGCATCCGCCCAGGCTCGCTGGGCCCGCGCCTTCGCGCTCGACGTGCTCGCCGCGCTGCCCACGTCGAGCCAGAGCGAGGCGATCCGCAGGCTCGGCGCCGAGCACGACAACCTCGTCGTCGTGCTGCGCTCGGCGGGAGAGGCCGGGGATGCCGCCACGGCGGTGCCCGTGTTCGGCGCCCTTCTGTTCCACTGGCTCATCCGCAACCAGTTCCGCGAGGCGCTGTCGTTCGCGCCGCTCGTCGCCGAGCTCACCGCCGGCGGCCCGCTGCCCGACGACGCGCCCGACGCCGCCGCCGTCACGCTCCTGTTCGCCGCGATCATGGGCGTCGCCGGCTCGCGCATGCCACGCCGCGACTCCCCGCGCGCCCCGCAGCTGCCGCCCGAGCTCGAGGGCCTCACGGCCGTCTCGCCCACGGCTCTGCTGCGCAGCGGGGTGCGCGCCGGTCTGCGCATGCGCGCGCTCGTCCGCTCGGGCGCCGTCTCGCCGTGGCTGGCCGGCATCATCGAGCTGCTGCTCGGTGCGACCCGTGACCGCGCGTTCGCCGAGCAGAGCCTGCGGCACCTGACCGGCTCCGACGACGAGACGCTGCGCGTGCTCGGCAACGTGTTCGCGAGCTTCCTCGTCGAGAACACGGGCGACCTCGCCGGCGCGGAACGGCACGCGCGCGCCGCGTGGGACGGCGCCGTCCGCCTCCGCCTCGACTGGATGGCCGGCCAGGCCGCGCGCGCCCTGGCCCAGCTCTGCAGCCAGGAGGGCCGGTCGGCCGAGACGCTCGAGTGGGTCGAGCGCGGTCGCACGCACTTCACCGCGATCGGCGCCGTCGAGGAGATCGCGCAGTCCGACTGGATCGCCGCCGTCAACCGCCTCAAGCTCGGCCGCCGCGACGGCGTGGCCGAGGCCTTCGAGCGCTTCGCCCACGAGGAGCAGCAGGGCGACGACTTCGACGCCGCCGATGTGCGCGCGATCGGCTGGTCGGGCCTCGCCGAGCTCGCCGCCGCCGAGGGGGACGCGCAGCGCGCCGTCGAGCACTATCGCACCGCCGTCGGCGTCTACGGGGCTCGACCGCCCGCCACGGGCGGCGGCGGGTGGTACCTGCTCAGCGGGGCCGCCGCGGTCGCGGCGTCCGTGTACGCGGGCTGCCGGGACGACGACGCACTCGAGCTCGCGCGCGCCGTGCGGCAGGGCGCACGGCTGGCGATGCGCGGCCGCGCCGGCCCGCGCAGCGGGCCGGAGTCGATGGACCGGCCCGTGTCGGCGACGGCCGGCCTGGGCGTCGCGATCTGGCTGCTGGGGATGCCGCAGGCCACGGCGCCGCAGCAGACGGCCGCCGCGGAGCTCATCGCCCTCGCCGAGCGCATGCACTCCCGCCAGGATCTGCCGATGCTCGAGCGCGAGCGGGCCGTCGCCCTCGCGGAGCGCGTGCTCGGGGCATCCGCGCTCACCGCCGCGCGCGAGCGCATCGCCGCGCTGCCCGACCTCGCGGCCTGCGCCGCACGGCTCGACCGCGTGCTGCGCGCCGCCCGCTTCTGACCCGGGGCGCGCACGTGTTGGGCAGCCCGTGCGGCACTTTTCCTCCTGTGGGGCATACCCGAACCCGCGTTCCGATATGCCCCACAGGAGGAAATGTGCCCGGCTGGCTACGCCTTCCGCATGTACGCCCGCACCGTGAGCGGCGCGAAGACGGCGACCATGACGGCGGCGCCGAGCAGCGTCCACCAGACATCCGCCCCCACGGGCTGCGCCGCCACGATGTTGCGCATCGCGGTGATCACGTGCGAGACGGGGTTGACGTCGGCGAACCAGCGCAGCCAGCCGGGCATGGTGGCCGTGTTGACGTAGGCGTTCGAGAGGAACGTCAGCGGGAACAGCACCATGAACGAGATGCCCTGCACCGACGACGCCGTGCGCGCGATCACGCCGAAGAAGGCGAAGATCCAGCTGATCGCCCAGGCGACGGCGACGATCAGCAGGCCCGCGAGCACGAGGCCCAGCACGCCGCCCTCGGGGCGCCAGCCGATCGCGATTCCGGTGAGGAAGGTGATCGTCGTGGCGATCGCGTAGCGCAGGGTGTCGGCGGTCAGCGCCCCGGCGAGCGGGGCGATGCGCGCGATCGGCAGCGAGCGGAAGCGGTCGAACACGCCTTTGTCCATGTCCTCGCGCAGCTGCACGCCCGTGACGACCGAGGCCGTGATCACGGTCTGGGCGAGCACGCCCGGGATGATCGTCGGCAGGTACTTCTGGATGTCCCCGGCGAGGGCCCCACCGAACAGGAACGTGAACATGACGGTGAACAGGATCGGCTGCAGCGTCACGTCGAAGAACTGCTCGGGCGTGCGGCGGAACTTGACGAGGCCGCGGTAGGCCATGACGAGCGAGTTGCGCACGGTCTGCGCGATGCTCGTGTGGTTCTTCAGTCTGCGCTCGGATGCCGGGACGATCCGGTTCGTGGCGATCGTGGTCATGCGCGCACCTCCTCGGTGTCTTCCACGGCGTCGGTCGCGACGCCGTGCCCCGTGATGGTCAGGAAGACCTCGTCGAGCGTCGGCTTCTGCACCGAGAACTCGGCGAGGCGGATGCCCGCGCCGCGGAACGCGAGCAGCAGGTCGGTGACGCGGTCGGGGTCGGACATCGGCGCCGTGATCCGGCCGGCCTCGGGCGACGGGGTGCCCTGCACGCCGAACACCTCGGCGATGATGCGCAGCGCCTCGCCCGTGTCGTTGCGGTCGGTCAGCCGCAGGATCAGCGAGGACGTGCCGACGGATGCCTTGAGCTCGTCGGCCGTGCCCTCCGCCACGACCTTGCCGGTGTCGATGACCGCGATGCGGTCGGCGAGCTGGTCGGCCTCGTCGAGGTACTGCGTGGTGAGCAGCACCGTCGAGCCGGTGGCGACCAGGCTGCGGATCGTGTCCCACATCTGGCCGCGGGTGCGCGGGTCGAGACCCGTGGTCGGCTCGTCGAGGAAGATGAGCGGCGGCTGGGCGATGAGCGAGGCGGCCAGGTCGAGGCGGCGGCGCATGCCGCCGGAGAACTTCGCGAGCGGGCGCTTCGCGGCATCCGTCAGCCCGAAGGCCTCGAGCAGCTCGGCGGACTTCGCCTTCGCCTGCTTGCCCGAGAGGCCGAGCAGCCGGCCGAAGATGTAGAGGTTCTCGTTGGCCGAGAGCTTCTCGTCGACGGACGCGTACTGCCCGGTGACGCCGATGAGCTGGCGGACGATGTTCGCCTCCTTGACCACGTCGTGGCCGAAGACCCGGCCGGTGCCCCCGTCGGGCTTGAGCAACGTGGCGAGCATGGAGATGGTCGTGGTCTTTCCCGCGCCGTTCGGGCCGAGCACGCCGTAGACGGTGCCCGCCTGCACGCGCAGGTCGACGCCGTCGACCGCGCGGTTCGACCCGAACACCTTGACGAGGCCCTCGGCCTCGACGGCGAGTTCGGTGGAGGTCATGTGGTCTTCCTCATTCGCTTTCGATCGATGAAGTGGATGCCTCGATCATGGGTCGCTGCACTTACACCGCGCTGTCGTGCCGCTGACGCGCACTGTCGACACCGCCCGGGCGGCAGGATTCTCGGCACGAGGGCGGCGATCCTGCAATGACCCTTAAGAGCGGTTGAACATCCGTCTAGCATTGGGCGCGTGCCGCACCGCCTGTTCGCCGGACTCCCCGACACCCCGCTCGTCACCACCGATTGGCTCGCCGAGCACCTGGGGGCGGACGAGCTCGTCGTCCTGGACGCGACCGTGCTGCGCGTCACGGGGTTCAACGGCAGCGTCGCCTACGTCAGCGGCGAAGAGGAATACCTGGTCAAGGGGCACATCCCCGGCGCGGTCTTCGCCGACCTGTTCGACGACTTCAGCGACCCCGAGGGCGAGTACGCGTTCGCCCACCCCGGCACGAAGCACTTCGAGCGCGCCGCGCAGACGCACGGCGTCGACAACGACACCGCGGTCGTCGTCTACGACACGGGCATCGGCACGTGGGCCGCGCGACTGTGGTGGCTGTTCCGCTCCTACGGCTTCGAGGTGCGCGTGCTCGACGGCGGCCTCGCCAAGTGGCGCGCCGAGGGGCGCCCGACCGCGACGGGCGACGTGCGCCCGCGCCGCGCGGGCGAGTTCTCGGCCTATTCCGACCCCGAGGCCTGGGCGAGCAAGCACGACATCGAGGCCGTGCTGAGCGGCGACGAGGACGCCGTGCTGCTCTGCGCCCTGCCGCCGCGCGAGTTCGCCGGGGACGAGGGCGGTCGGGCCCGTCGCGGGCACATCCCGACCTCGCTCAACATCGCGGCGTCGCTGCTGCTCGACCCGCAGACGAACGCCTACCTTCCCGTCGCGCGGCTGCGCGAGCTCTTCGCCGAGGTCACGGACTCGGGCGAGCCGATCATCGGCTACTGCCAGAGCGCCATCGCCTCGACGAGCGACGCGCTCGCCCTCGCGCTCCTCGGCCGCACCGATGTGCGCATCTACGACGGATCGCTCAACGAGTGGGCCGGCGACGCGACCGCCCCGCTCGAGTTGAGCGTTCCTGCTCTCGCTGCTCACGCTGCCTCGCCGACGCTTCCCGCTGCTGCTTCGAGCGCGACGAGCGCTGAGCCTTCCGGTCGCGGTCGTCACTCGGCGGCGTAGCGGCCGAGCGCGACGAGTTCGCGGTGCGGCCCCTGACCACCCCGATGAACTCGTCGATCTGCGGCTGCACCTCGGCCGGGGCATCCTCGCGCCAGGCCAGGCCCACGCGCCAACCGGGCTCGCCGACGAGCGGTCGCGCCTCGACGTCGGCGCGCGCATACAGCCACGCGATCGCCTGCGGCACGACCGCGACGCCCACATTGGCGGCGACGACCTCGATCGTCGCCTCGATGTCGTCGTCGAACGGATGCCTCACCTCGCCCGCCAGGTCGGCGCCGCTCGCACTCGGCGCCGCCTCGAGGGCATGGTCTTTGGGGAAGACGACGTGCGGCCGCTCCTCATAGAGCTTGATGAGGTGCACCCCGCTCGGGCGCGCGGGGGTCTCGCCGTCGGCATCGAGCGGCAGACGCACGAACACGAGGTCGGCATCGCCGGCGCGCAGCCCGGCGAGCTGGGCGTCTAGGTCGAGCACCGGGCGCAGCAGCTCGAGCTCGAGCGGGCTGCGCGGGAAGCGCTCGCCCCAGATGCGGACCCATTTGCCGGGCGTGACGCCGCGGGTGTAGGCGATGCGGAGCGGAGCGGGCACGCGCCCAGGCTAGCCAGCTAGCCTGGGTGGATGAGCGACAACGCGCCCGTCCCCGCCGGCCCCGATGCGATGAAGCCGGCCACGGCCGCGAAGAAGCTGGGCATCTACCTGCCCGCGACGCCCGCCTCGTTCCAGGCGAACGCCATCTCGCGCGCCGAGTTCGCCGAGCTGCAGTCGAACCCGCCCGAGTGGCTCGTCGAGCTGCGGCTCAACGGCCCCCACCCGCGCGATGTCGTCGCCCGCAAGCTCGGCGTGTCCGCCTCCGGCCTTGCCCGTGCAGAGGTGACGGATGCCCTGACCACGGCCCAGATCCAGGATCTGCTCGCCGCGCCGCCGCAGTGGCTCGTGCGCGAGCGCTCGACGCAGGCCGCGGTGCGTGCCGAGAACGCGCGCGTGAACCAGCAGAACGCCGAGAAGGCCGCGCGGCGCGACGCCTCCGAGGGCTGAGACGCTCGGTCGGCAGAAATGCCGTCTTGACCACCCCCACATCGGGGGCCATGGTGGCGGGATGCCCCAGACGCTCCCCCGGGTCGCCCGACGCCCCCGCTCCGCTCTGTCCCGCATCCTCGTCGGCTTGGCGCTCAGCGGCGTCGTCACCACGGCGCTGACCGTCGTCGCCGCGCCGGGCGCCGCGCACGCCGCGACCCCCGTCTCGCGCACCTACGGCGCCGACCGCTACGCGACCGGTGCCGCCGTCGCCGCGGCCGCGTACCCGAGCGGCGCGACGACCGTCTGGCTCGCGAGCGGCGCGAACTTCCCCGACGCGCTCTCGGCGGGCGCCGCGGCGGCGAAGCAGGGCGCGCCCCTGCTGCTCACCGGCCCGACGGCGCTGCCGAGCTCGGTGTCGAGCGAGCTCGGCAAGCTCAAGCCGCGCAGGATCGTGCTCGTCGGCGGCACGAACGCCGTCTCGTCGGCCGTCGCCGCGAAGCTCGCGGCGTTCGCGCCCGTCACCCGCGTCGCGGGCGCCGATCGCTACGGCACGAGCATCGCCATCGCGAAGTACGCGTTCGCGTCGTCGTCGTACGCCTATGTGGCGACGGGGGTGAACTACCCCGATGCGCTGTCGGCCGCGGGGGCCGCCGCGTCGCGGAAGGCGCCGGTGCTGCTCGTGCCGGGCGGCGCGGCATCCGCCCCCTCGGGGGTTCTGGCCGAACTGCGCGCGCTCAAGGCGACGCACGTGTACCTCGCGGGCGGCACGGCCGCGGTCGACAGCGGCGTCGCGAACAGCCTCGCCGCGAGCGGGCGCACCGTGACCCGCAAGGCGGGCGCCGACCGCTACGGCACGAGCGTCGCGGTCGCCTCGACCGGGGCCTACGTCGCCGCGGACGGCGCCGTCATCGCCTCCGGCCAGGGCTTCCCCGACGCCCTCGTCGCCACCACCTACGCTCACGGCACGCGGCCCGTGCTGCTGTCGCAGAAGATCTGCGTGCCGACGGCGGTGCATTCGGCCGAGGCCGCGTATGCCTCGCGCCACCTCATCGGCGGCACCGCCGCGCTCTGGACCACCGTCTCGAACGACACCGCCTGCACGGGCTCGGTGCTCGAGACACTGAAGACCCCCGCGAACCGGCCGCGGCCCGCCTGCCTGACGAGCACCGGGTGCACCGCAGCCCAGCTGCTCGCCGCCATCGACGCGGCGCACTCGAGCGAGGGCGTCCGCGCGATGGCGCTGCCGTCGGACTACTCGTCGCTCTCGACACAGCAGCAGATCATCGCGGTGATCGACGCGGAGCGCGCGTCGCGCGGGCTGCCGAAGCTCACCGAGAACGCGACCCTCGATGCGGATGCCCTGGCCGGGGCGCGCACCGGCACCGACCCCTCGCTCGGCCACGTGACCGGCTGGGGCGGGTCGATCTGGGCGGCGACGCCGTCGGCGTCCGTGCTGCTGGCCGACTACCTGTGGATGTACGACGACGGCCCCGGCGGCACCAACATCGACTGCCAGGGCTCGAACACCGCGGGCTGCTGGGGGCACCGCGACGTGATCCTCGGCTGGACTGCCACGGTCTCGGGCGGTGTCGCCGTCGACGGCGACCTGTGGGTCGGCAACACCGTCGGCGCGGGCTTCGCCACGATCGCGCAGAACGGCCGCAACTACGCCTCGTACGCGGCGATCGTCGCCCAGCAGTAGGCGGCCCGCTACATCGCGAAGAACGCGGTGACGGCCCCGGCGAGCGACACGACGTCGTTCACGTGGCACAGCTCGCGCGCCGAGTGCATCGACAGCAGCGGCACGCCCACGTCGAGGGTCGCGATGCCGAGGCGGGTCGCGGTGAGCGGCCCGATCGTCGTGCCGCACGGCACGGAGTTGTTCGACACGAACTCCTGGTACGGCACGCCGGCCGTCTCGCACACCCGCGCCCAGAGGGCGGCGCCCGGGGCATCCGTCGCATAGCGCTGGTTGGCGTTGATCTTGAGCAGCGGGCCGCCGCCGGCGACCGGCCTGTTGACGGGGTCGTGCTTGTCGGGGTGGTTGGGGTGCACCGAGTGCCCGGCATCGGCCGAGACGACCCAGCTCGCGGCGAATGCCCGCCGGCGGTCCGACGGGCCGGCGCCGAGCCCCTCGGTGACCCGCGTCAGCACGTCCTCGAGGAACGGGCCGTTGGCGCCCGAGCGCGACTCGGAGCCGAGTTCCTCGTGGTCGAACGCCGCGAGCATCGCGATCTGGCCCGTCGCCCCGCTGTCGGCGGCGGCGAGCAGCGCGACGACGCCGGCGTGCACCGAGCTCAGGTTGTCGAGGCGGCGGCTTGCGAACAGCTGCCTGCCCTGGCCGAAGCGCGCGGGCGGCTGCGTGTCGGCCAGGAGGATGTCGTAGCCGAGCACGTCGGCGGCGGAGACCCCCGCGGCCGCCGCGAGCAGCCCGATCACATCGGCGCCGCTGCGCGGGGCATCCGCCTCGAGGCCCCACACGGGCTGCATGTGCCGCTGCTTGTCGAGCGTCAGCCCCTCGGTCGTCACCCCGCGGTCGAGATGGATCGCGAGCTGCGGGATGCGCAGCATGGGCCCCGTGCGCACCAGGCGCTCGTGCCCGTCGCGCGTCACGATGCGGCCGGCCAACTCGAGCTCGCGGTCGAGCCACGAGTTGAGCAGCGGGCCGCCGTAGACCTCGACGCCCGCCTGCAGCCAGCCCTGCGCCTCGATGGTGGGCTTCGGCTTGAGCTTGAACGAGGGCGAGTCGGTGTGCGCGCCGAGGACGTGGAACGGGGTGGTGGGCCCCGCGCCCTCGGGCACCGCCCAGGCGATCACGGCGCCGTCGCGCACGACGACGTAGCGGCCGGGCTCGGTCGGCCAGGCATCCGTCTCGGCGACGCGCAGGAAGCCCGCGTTCTCGGTGCGCCGGGCGACCTCGGCCGCCGCATGGTACGAACTCGGCGACGCCTCGATGAAGGCGGCGAGATCGGCGACGTACGCGTCGACGGCGCCGGACAGCTGATGATCGGATGCCTGGTCACTCACCCGTTCAACGCTAGCCCGCCTGCGGCTCGGGCCCCGTCTGATCGCCCGCGAACACGCCGTCCGAGTGGTCGCAGTGGCCGGCGTCGCCGACGCCGTCGATGTCCTCGCGCAGCTCGTCGCCGCTGTATTCCTCCGGCCCGAACGCGCGCACGCCGAAGTCGTGCGAGATGAGCTGCGCGCGCACCGGCACGCCGGCATCCGCGCACGCCCACCCGAGGGCCGCCGCCGAGACCCTGTCGTCGTCGGAGGCGATGGGGCCGCCGGGTCGTTCCCAGACGAAGACGACCGACTCGATCGGCGTGCCGGCGATCGCCTGGCGCAGCATCGAGGCGATGAGCGCGGCGTCTTCGCCGTCGAGCGCGGCGGGCAGTTCGTTGTTGGGCATCAGGGTCGGCAGGAGCACCGAGTGCTCGTCGAGGAACAGCAGCCAGAGCTGGCGCTGGATCGCGCGCCCGATGAGGCCGCCGATGCGGTTCGCGAGGTCGGTGTCGGTGAGCAGGGGTTCGTGGTCGATGGCATCCATACGGCCAGCCTGGCGGCCCGCGCCGACGCACGGACGGCCGCCGACTGCGTTCTGTGGAGAGCCCGCCGATACCACGCCCTGTGCTGGGCGAGACGCCCGGGGCTGTCACACCCGCGGGGTAGGGTGACGCCCATGACCGGGAGCGAGGACATCGAGACGCGCCGCCGCGAGGCGCGCGACGAGCTGTCGGCCGTCATCGAGCTCAAGTGCCGGCTGGGCGACGATCCGTGGGACTTCCTGCCCGACCTTCCGACGGTCGACGAGCAGGTCGTGCTCACCCTGCGCCTCGAGCGCATCGAGGCCGCCGGGCTCGAAGACCAGCGGGCGCGCGCCTACCACCCGACGGCGCCGCACAGGGCGGCCGAGCGCTTCGAGTACGGCGTGCTGCGCAGCATCGCGATCGACCACCCCGAGCTGACCCGCGCGGTGTGGGGTCTGCTGGGGCGTGTCCACGACGCGGCCTGACCGCCCGCGGCACTAGAGTCGCGCCATGCAGAAGGCGTGGAAGACCGACCCGGCGGACTCGCTGAAGGTCGGCCCCGGTTTCACTCTCGCCGACGTCGACCCCGCGTCGACCCCCGGGTTCAAGGGCGACAAGCAGGCGGGCGAGAGCGTGCTCGCCGCCGGAGCGGTCGAGCTCACCGCGCTTCAGCAGCGTCTCTACGCGCGCGGCGTCGAGGGCGACGAGCGCCGGGTGCTGCTCGTCCTGCAGGGCATGGACACCTCCGGCAAGGACGGCACCGTCCGCCACGTGGTCGGCATGACCCACCCCGAGGGCGTCGCGCTCAAGTCGTTCAAGGCGCCGACGGCCTGGGAACGCCGCCACGACTTCCTCTGGCGCGTCGCCCGCCAGGTGCCCGCCCCCGGCATGCTCGGCGTCTTCAACCGCTCGCACTATGAGGACGTGCTGATCCAGCGCGTGCACCAGATGGCGCCCGCGGCCGAGATCGAGCGCCGCTACGGCGCCATCAACGAGTTCGAGGCCGGCCTCGCCGACCGTGGCATCACGGTGCTCAAGGTCATGCTGCACATCTCGCCCGAAGAGCAGAAGGCGCGCCTCACCGAGCGCCTCGACAACCCCGAGAAGTACTGGAAGTACAACCCGGCGGATGTCACCGAGCGCGGCTTCTGGAACGAGTACCAGCAGGCCTACCAGATCGCCCTCGAGCGCACCTCGACCGAGGCGGCGCCGTGGTTCGTGGTGCCCGCCGACCGGAAGTGGTTCGCGCGCATCGCCGTGCAGCGCCTGCTCGTCGGCGCGCTGCAGGGGCTGCACCTGACTTGGCCGCTGCCGAGCTTCGACGTCGCGGCCGAGCAGAAGCGACTTCGGAAGTCATAGGGATTTCCCGCGGATGCCCGCGGCGCGGCATCCTGGACGCGTGACGTTCCAGCCCGCCCTCCCCCTCGCCGAACTGCGCGCCACGCGCTCGAGCATCAAGTGGCGGCGCTGGCCGGACGACGTGCTGCCGCTCTTCGTCGCCGAGATGGACTTCGGCATCGCCCCCGAGATCACCGCCGCCGTGACGCAGGCGCTGCACGCCGGCGACACCGGCTACCTCGACAACCCGGGCCCGCTCGCGCCGGCCTTCGCCGACTTCGCGCGCACGTCGTGGGGCTGGGACGTCGAGCCGTCGTGGGTGCACCTCGCGACCGACGTGACGGTCGGCATCGTCGAGGCGCTGCGCCTCGTGGTGCCGCGCGTCGGAGGCAGGGTCGTCATCACGACGCCGGTCTACAACCCCTTCTGGGAGATGGTGGGCGAGACGGGGGCCGAGGCCGTCGAGGTGCCGTTGGTCGAGGCATCCGGCTTCACGCTCGATCTCGCGGGCATCGAGGATGCCTTCCGCGCAGGCGCCCACGCGATGGTGCTCTGCAACCCGCACAACCCGACCGGCCGCGCCCACAGCCGCGCGTCGCTCGAGGCGCTCGCCGCCCTCGCCGCGCAGTACGACGTCTTCATCGCGAGCGACGAGGTGCACGCGACGCTCGTGCACCCGGGCACGGTGTTCACGCCCTTCGCGCCGATCGCGGCGGCGGCCGGCACGCGCTCCGCGACCGTCACGAGCGCCTCGAAGGGCTGGAACCTCGCGGCCATGAAGTGCGCGGTCGTGGTCGCCGGGGACCCCGCGACCGCCGAGCTGCTGAACCGCCTGCCCGAGGAGCTCGCCGCGCGCACGAGCCTGCTCGGCCTGCACGCCAACGTCGCCGCCTTCGGTGCGACCGATTGGCGGGATGCCGCGCTCGAGCAGATCGTCGCGAACGTCGCGCTGCTCGAGTCCGAGCTCGCCTCTCATGCCCCGTCGGTGCGCATCGTGCGCCCCGACTGCGGCTATCTCGTCTGGGTCGACTTCCGCGAGACGGGCCTCGGGGATGACCCGGCGCGCGTGCTGCGCGAGACCGGGCGCCTGGCCCTCAACTCGGGGCCGACCTTCGGCGCCCCGGGCCGCGGCTTCGCACGCCTCAACGTGGCGTGCGACCCGTCGACGATCGTCGAGGCCGTGCGGCGCATCGCGGCGACGCTCGCCTGAGGCCGACGCGCGCGTCTTACCCGATCCCGCCAGGCGCCTCATCCGGTCCCACCGGGCGTCAGTTGTTGCCGGAATCCGCTTGCCATTTCGACCTCAACTGACGCCGCGCGGATCCCGCACTCGGCCGGGCGTCACAACATGCCGGAATCGGCGCCGCATAACGGCATCAGGCGACGCCCGGTGGAGGGGATGAGTGCCTCCAGATGCCGCAGCCGCGGCATCCCCTCCCGCTACAGCGCCGCGATCGCGGCCAGACCGAGCTCGAGGTCGGCGATGATGTCGCGCGCGCTCTCGATGCCGACCGAGATGCGGATGAGGCCCGGCGTGATGCCGATGTGGTCCTTCTGCTCGTCGTTCAGCTTGAGGTGGATCGTCGAGCCGAGGTGCAGCGCGAGCGTGCGCACGTCGCCGATGTGGGTCATCGGGGTGACGAGCTCGAGCGCGTCGATGAACGCACGGGCCGCCTCGCGGGTGCCCACGTCGATCGACACGATCGAGCCGGGGCCGAGCGGCAGGTACTTCTGCGCGAGCTCGTAGTACGGGTTCGACGGCAGGCCCGGGAAGTGCACGACGCCCACGCCCGGCTTGCCCTCGAGGAACTCGGCGACGGCCTGCGCGTTGGCGACGTGGCGGTCCATGCGCAGCGACAGCGTCTCGATGCCGTGCAGCAGCAGGAAGGTGGAGGTCGGCGGCACGGTGGGGCCGTATTCGAGCACGACCACCTGGCGCAGATATGCGCCGTACGCGCCCGTGCCGAAGCGCTCGACGAATGAGCCGACGCCGGGGCGGGGCGACTCGGCGAGCTGCGGGAAGCGGCCGGACGCCGCCCAGTCGAAGGTGCCGCCGTCGATCACGGCGCCGCCGATGACCGCGCCGTGGCCCGCGAGCCACTTGGACGTCGAATGGATGACGACATCCGCGCCGAACTCGATCGGGCGCTCGAGGTACGGCGTCGCGACCGTGTTGTCGACGACGAGCGGCAGGCCGTGCGCGTGCGCGATGCCCGCGAGGCGCTCGAGGTCGACGACCTGGCCCAGCGGGTTCGGGATGCTCTCGGTGTAGATCGCCTTGGTGTTGGGCCGGATGCGCGCCGCCCACTCGGCGTCGCTCGCCTCGTCGGGCACGTACTCGCCGTCGATGCCCTGGCGCTTGAAGATGCCGCGGAACATCTCGTTCGTGCCCTCATACAGCGACTTCGTGATGAGCACGTGGTCGCCCGCGCCGGCGAGCGCGGCGACCGCCACGAGGATCGCGGCCTGGCCGCTCGCGACGACGATGCCGTCGACGCCGCCCTCGAGGTCGGCGAGGCGCTGCCCCGCGACGAAGTTCGTCGGGTTCTCGTTGCGCGAGTAGACGCGGCCGCCGCGGCCCGCGAAACGCGTCTCGCCGTCGTCGAAGTCATCGAACACATAACCCGCGGTCTGATAGATCGGCGTGACGCGGGCCTGCGCCTGGGCGTCGATGAGCGCGGCCGCATGGATCTGGCGCGTGTCGAAGTCGAGGGGACGAGGCATGCCGACAACTTTATGGGGTCGACGATCGAGGCCCGTTGTCAGCGGTGCACAATCCGTCATGCTCGGCGCGCACGGGGCATTTAGCGTGGTGAGGTGGCCACAGAGCACCGCATCACCGCAGCAGACGGCACCTCGACCGTGGTCGACGAATACGGGGCCGCGACGGATGCCCGGGCCGCCGTCTTCTTCCTGCCGGCGCTCGGGGTGCCCATCGGCTACTACCGGCCGCTGTTCGAGAAGGCGGAGGCGCGGGGCATCCACGTCTTCGGCATCGAGTTCCGCGGCCGCCCGCGCAGCTCGACCACCGACCTGCGCCGCCACGACTGGGGCTACGCGACCCTGATGGAGCAGGATCTGACCGCCGCGCTCGCGCAGACCCCGCTCGCCGACGTCGAGCGCATGACCGTGGTCGGCCACAGCCTGGGCGGACTGCTCGCGCTGAGCGCGACGGGCGCCGGCATCCTCGCCCCCGACCGCATCGTCACCGCCGCGAGCGGCGCCGCGCACTACACGACGCGCGACGGCTTCCTGCCGCGCCTGCAGCGCCGCCTGATCACGCCGACCGCGATCGCGATCACGCGCGCGCTCGGTTACTTCCCCGGCGACAAGCTGGGCTTCGGCGACCGCCAGCCGCGCACCATGATCGGCGACTGGCACCGCGAGGCCCGCACGGGCCGCTTCGAATTCGCGGGCACGGCGACCGACTACGAGGAGGCGTTGCAGCACGTCACCGCGCCTGTGCTGCAGCTGTCGTTCGAGGGCGACCGGCTGGTGTCGCCGCGCGCGGTCGACATGCTGGCCGCACGGGTCGGGCCGGTCGCGCCCGATCGCATCCATCTGACGGCGGATGTCAACGCCGGGGCCCCGTGGGACCACGTGCGCTGGCCGCGCCAGAACGCGGACGTCGTGCTCGACGTCATGCAGGGCTGGGTGCGCTCGCAGCCGTCGCCCCGCTGAGGCGGGCTGCGGGTCTCAGGCCCGCGACCGGGTTCAGGCCCGCGCGGACGGGTTCACGAACTGCAGGACGACCGCGCCGTTCATCTTCCAGGACTCGTGCAGGCGGAAGCCGATGCTCTGCAGCATGCGCGTGTCGGGCTGCTGCTGGTGCGACACGGTCGTGGTGAGCACCCAGACGAAGTTGGCGCCCTTGGCCCGGCTCAGCACGGCGGAGAGCGGGCGGCTCGTGTCCCACAGGCCCGACGCCTGGTCGTAGCTCGTGGCGAGGGTGATGTCGTCCATGCCGGCGAAGGCGCTCGGGTACAGGTCGGCGATCACCTGCGAGGTCACCACGCGGTGCGCGGGCGCGGCGCCGAAGACGACGACGTTCTGCGCCCCCTTCGGCTCCTCCTTGCGCTCGGCGGTGATCACGGCCGCGATCTGGTTCCAGGAGTCCTTCTCCTTCGACGCGGTCGTGCGCTGCGCGGCCCAGGTGGGCACGGCCAGCGCCACGACCGCCGCGATCGCGAGCGCCGAGACGAGCTGTGCGCGCCGCATGCGGATCCAGGTGATCGGCACGGCGATCAGCAGCGCGAGCGCGGGCGTCGTGAAGGCGAGGTAGCGGGGCGTGTAGAGATGGTGGCCGAGCGCGGTGGCGAACAGCAGGATGCCGAGCGGGATGACCAGCCACGGCAGCGCGACGGCCATGATCGCGCGCGCCGGCGTGTGGCGCCCGCGCCGCCAGGCCGCGATGCCGGCGACGGCCCCCGCCGTCGCCGCCGCCCAGCCGACGACCGCGAGGGCGATGTTGCCGGGGAAGAACTGCAGGCCGAGCACCTGGCCGAGCGTCGCGAACGACAGCCCCTGGATCCACGAGACCTGGCCCTGCTCGTGCACCTCGAGCAGCGCGAGCGGAACCCATGCCGCGATCGTGACGGCGACGACGACGACGAACTTCCCCAGCGTGCGCAGGGCGACCCGGGTGCGCGTCGCGCGCCGCAGCAGCGGCCAGACGAGCAGCAGCATGAGGCCGAAGTCGACCATGAACAGATAGCCGAAGACGTACTGGCTGACGATGCCGAGCACGGCGTAGCCGGCCCACCACGGCCAGGATCGGCGCCCGGTAAGACTGCGCTCGCGCGCGGCGAGGAAGAGCAGGACGAGGCCGGTGGCGAGTGCCATGCTCGCCTCGTACTGACGGCCCTCGAAGCCCATCCACATCGTCTGCGGCAGCACCGCGAAGACGATGCCCGCGGCGAGGCCGATGCGGAGGTTCCCGAGGCGCGTGCCGAGCAGCACGAGCAGCCCGGCTGCGACGCCGGCGGCGACGCTCGCGGGCACGCGCAAGGCGAGCGGGCTGTAGCCGACGAGGT
Source organism: Microbacteriaceae bacterium (assembly GCA_009780695.1). Lineage (GTDB taxonomy): Bacteria > Actinomycetota > Actinomycetes > Actinomycetales > Microbacteriaceae > Gryllotalpicola. Next base: position 16,899 of record WQZN01000014.1, on the reverse strand, counting down.
CGAACCAGAGGTGCATGAACGCGTAGTACGTCGCGTGCACTGCGTCGATGTGGTGGATCTCGCGCCACAGGGCGGGCCAGGGGCGCAGGGCCGAGATGACGGTGGCCGCCTCGTTGAAGTCGAGGGACGGCACCCAGCTGAGGGCGAACGAGACCGCGAAGCCGAACAGCCCGACCGCGACGGCGGCCCAGATGAGCGGATGACGGCGAGGATTCACAGCCCCCATCGTGCTCGCCTCGTTCGAAGATTCGGCACAGAACACCGATGAGCCGGCTGGGAGTCCGCTGGTCATGAGGTCGCTGACGAACGGGCTCGCGAAGTCATCAGGTCCGGGTGTGTTCCATTCGCCAGTTCACTCCGTCCCAGGTGGCGCCGCCATCGAAGGAGAACTGCTGCTCCCACACAGGTGACGGCGTCTCAACGTCGAGCCAGCGGAAGCGCTGCAGGAAGGGGATGCCGCGGTGCTCGGCGGCGCCGACGAACTCGCCGACGCCGTGCTCGAAGCGCCCGTAGACAGGTGCGTCGAGAACGCCGGGTGCGCCGGTCGAGGCCCACCAGATACCCCACCGGTCTGCCGCCGGGTCGTAGAGCCGGAGGCTCATGCCCGTGAACGGGCCTGAGCCAGGCAGTTCGCCGGTCGTCTCGTCGATGTTGCCCAGGCCGCTCAGGGTCGGACGCGCGCCGGTCAATGTATCGAACTCGACCCAGTGGTCGTCGGCCGGGTCGAACGGGTTCACCCGCTTGTGATGGTGCACACGCCACTCGCCGAAGAGGAAGTCGAAGTCGCTCGAAGCCATGACGACATGATCCCGACGACCACCGACACCGGCCCTGGGGTGCGTACGACGGGCAGCCGACCGTCGCTCGACAGCGCTACACGTCAAGCTCCTGGTCAGCAACAGTTAATCGCCGCCGAAGACGACCCGACCCCGACCTCAATCATCCATATGGTGTCAGTCACGGTCCCGCCCGCCCTGAGGATGCCGCATCGGGCACCCCCGCGCGAGGTCGGAGACGGCTTGCCGCCCCGTCGCCCGCCGGACCCCACTCGCGCACCCTGCCGCCCCAGGCGTAACGCACCTGCGGCACCCCGTTCCGCATGCGGACCCGCCACGGACCTGAGTCGATCTCGCGGTGGTGGAACCAGCACAGCAGGACGCCGTTGTCGACGTCGGTGCGACCGCCGTCGCGGAAGGCGACGACGTGGTGCGCCTCGCACCACTGCGCCGGGATCGAGCAGCCCGGAATCACACAGCTTCCCCCGTCGCGCAAGGCGATCGCGCGGCGCTGACGGCGCGTGAAGGCGCGCACCTGGCGCCCGAGCCGGAGCACGCTGCCGTCTTCGTCGAAGACCACGGTCTGGGTGCCGCCGGCGCACGCGGCTTGAACCGCCTCGCGCGCCGGAACGGCCTCAGGCGTGCCCGCGTAGAACGCCAGACCTTCGCCTGCCGCGAGTTCGCTCGCGGTCACGGACACCCACACGGCTGGGTGGTCGCCGCCCATGTCCGGCGCCTCGGCCGAGCGCGCCTGCGAGGCGAACACATCGCGGAGCAGATCGGCCCTCTTCTGGCCGAGGGTGCGCCCGTCACACGGTTCACCCGGCACGCCCGAGCCGACCGGGTCGCCCAGACTGCTCGAGCTGCCTGCGCCAACGGAGTCGCCGATGCCACCGACGCCGCCCACGCCGGCGGAGGCGTCCAGGTCGGCGAAGGCGACCGTCTTCTGCGAGCGGGGGTTGACGAACGCGTCAAGCACGCCTCGGATCACCGCCGCGTGACCCGCAGGGAGCAGACCGGACAGGCGTGCGAGCCCGTCGCGCGTCTCGCTGAGCGAGACATACCGCTCGCGCATCGCCTTCTCGGCCTGCGCCTCGACAGCGTCGGGGATGAGCTGAACAGCCAGCGTCTGGGCCCGCTCGCGCACCTGGTCGACGGGCCGCGTCGCGGCGAGCTCGACCAGTTCGGCCTCGACGGCACTGAGCAGGCCGCCGTCGGCCGCGCCCTCACCGGAGCCGAGACCGTCGAGGAACCCCGAGCCCTCGAAGCTGCCCGGCCCGACTGCTTTCTTCAGTTCGTGAGCGATGGCCCCGGCCGCCTCGAGCCCGACGCGACCGTCGAGCACCGCGGCTTCCAACGCAGGGAGCTTCGCGAGGTCCTTCATGCCGGCGACGAGCTTCGCGGCTTCCTTCCCCGAGCTCTTCATGATCGCCTCGAGCGCCTGTGCCGGCGTCTTGTAGCCGAGCCGCTTCGCGAGGGACTCGCCGTCGGGGTCGGAACGCCGATCGATCTCAGCGGCGACACCGACCCGCAGACCGTCGGCCAGACGCGACAGCTCGGCGAGGTCTTCTGCGAGCCCGATGAGCTGCAGATCGGTCAGCACACAAGGGTCGACCGGCAGGCGCGAGGCCAAGCGCGAGAGCGCGGAGCCTGCAGCTGAGCCGATCGTCGACATAGAACGAGTCTATCAATTGATGAGAACCTGTACAGATATTTATTAGAACATTTGTTCACATCTTCATTCACAGGCGCGAATATCCCACAGGCCCCGTCACCCTCGATACGCCCGCAGCACCGCCCGCAGCTTGAGCGCCATCTCGTCGTATTCGGCACGCGGCGACGACGCGAGCACCACCGCCCCGCCGGCCCCGACCGACACGACCCCGCCGACGACGACCGCGGTGCGGATCAGCACGTTCAGGCACACGGCGCCGTCGAACCCGACATGCCCGAGCACCCCGGAGTACACCCCGCGCGGCCGCGCCTCGAGCCCGTCGAGCAGCTCGACCGTGCGCCGCTTCGGCGCCCCGGTCATCGAGCCGGGCGGGAAGCAGGCGGCGACGACCGCCATCGCGGACGCCGACGACGCGACATCCGCCTCGACCACGCTCACCATCTGGTGCGCGGTCGCATATGCCTCGACGCGCATGAGCTCGGGCACGCGCACCGAGCCGCGGGCGGCGAGCACCCCCAGATCGTTGCGCAGCAGGTCGGCGATCATGAGGTTCTCGGCGATCGTCTTGGGATCGTGCGCGAGGGCGAGCGCAGCGGCAGCGTCGGCATCGGGGTCGGCCGACCGCGGCGCCGTGCCCTTCATCGGCCGCGCCACGGCCCGGCCCGCACCGTCGATCGACAGGAACAGCTCGGGCGACGACGACATCACCTCGATGCCGTCGATGGCGGCATACGCCGCGAACGGCGCGGGGTTGAGCGCACGCAGCCGGCGATAGAAATCGCGCCCCGGCTCGGTCTGCGGCAGCCGGATGCCCGTGGTCAGGCAGATCTCGTAGCTCTCGCCCGCACGCAGATACTCCTGCGCGCGCTCGGCTGTCGCGACATACGCATCCGGCCCGAGATCGACGAGCGCGTCGACGTCCACCTCGTCGACAGGTTCTTCGACGCGGGGCGCGCCCGGCCGGGTCGCGGCAATGCGGGCGACGATGCCGGATGTCCAGGCCTCCCGACCCCCCGCATCCGCCTCGTCGCCCACGGTCACGACCCACGCGCGCGCGGCGCGGTGGTCGATCGCGACGAAGCGGCGCACCTCGAGCCACCGCGACAGGTTCGCCTGCGGCCCCGCGCTCATCGGACGATCGGCCTCGTAGCCGAACCAGCCGACGTAGCCGCCGTGGAAGCCGAAGGGCACGGCATCCGCCCCCGCGACCGCGCGGCTCTCGAAGCGGGATGCGAACGCCGCGAGTTCCGAGGACGCGCCGCCGCGGTCGATGTCCACCCGCTCGCCCCAGCACAGGTACGAGAACCGCGCCGTGTCGTGCTCGAGACTGCTCGAGTCGAGCCAGACGACGTCGTCACCGGGGCGCGCGAGGGCGTCGAAGAGATCCTCGGCGGATGCCGCGAGCGCCACCTCCACCGCCGCCAGCTCGACCGCGGGCGCAGGCGCGGGATCGATCAGGGGTTGAAGGTCATCCGCAGACGGCGCCACCTCGGCCCAATCGGCGCCCTCATCGCCCGGTCGCGCGGCAACCGCACCACCACCATCACCACCCAACACGAGCGCGCGGAAGTTCCGCAGCAGCTCGGCCCCGTGCGACGACGCGACCGACTCGGGGTGGAACTGCACGCCCCACCACGGCCGCCCCGGCACCTCGAGCGCCTGGGTGACGTCGTCGGCGCTCCAGGCGAGCCGCCGCGCATCACCGCCGACGACGTGCAGCGAGTGGTAGCGCACGCCCTCGAACGGGCTTGGGATGCCCGCGAACAACGGCGACCCGTCGTGGAACACCCGCTCGACCTTGCCGTGCTCGGGCCAGGGCGCGCGCTCGACGCGGCCGCCGGCGAGCAGGCCGAGCAGCTGGTGCCCGAGGCACACGCCGAGCACGGGGCCGCGCCACCGTTCGAGCAGCGCGGGCACGAGGCCGACATCCGCCCCCCGCGCCGGGTCGCCCGGCCCGGGCGAGATCACGACCGCGTCGAACCCGGTGAGGAACGCGCCCGACAGCAGGCGCGGGTCGTCGTTGCGCACGACGAGCGGCTGCATGCCGTAGGTCTGCCAGATCAGCTGGTACAGGTTGTAGGTGTATGAGTCGACGTTGTCGACGAGCAGGGTGCGCATCTACGCGCGCCGCACCGGCTCGGCGAACCCGGCCCACCGCACGCGCCATTCCTCGAGCCGCGCGAGATCGGGGGCGGCGAGCGCGGGCCCGTCGATCCACTGCGTGACGGCGCGGATGCCGTGCAACGACGACAGCGACCAGACCTCGGCCCCCGCGAGCTCGGCGGGCGCGACGCGCGCAGAGGCCACCGGCGCCCCCGACTCCGCGGCGATCACGCGCACGACCGCTTCGGTGATCGAGCGCAGCCGCGGCAGCGCGGGCTCGACGACGTGCAGCGCGCCGCCCCGCCACCACACGAGCGCGCTGCCGGCGCCCTCGACGACCTCGCCCGCGGCGGAGAGCAGCACGGCCTCGCCGGCACCCCGGGCCCGGGCATCCGCACGTACCTCCCCCAGCACCTCGAGATCGGGGCCCTTCACGAGCGGCGCGCGGCGCGGGTCGCGCGCGGCCGTCGCGAGCACGACGGCCTGGGTGCGCGGCGGCGCGGGTCGCAGTTCGAGCAGGGGATGCCCGACGCCCGCGCGCTTCTCGACCCGGGGGAACCACGCGCCCGTCTCGGGCACGGCCTCGAGCGCGGCATCCCACGCAGCCCCCGCAAAACCGCTCGCCCCGCAGAACCGCGTGCGGTGCGCGTGCAACGCCACGGTGCGCCCGTCGATGACAAGAAAGGAATCGGCGACCTCGAGAGCGGGTTGACCACTGTGCACGCGGTGCTCCTGAAAAGGTGGCGAAGGAATGAGCCAACATACCGCGCACAGAGACAGCACATGGAAGAATTGACGACGCCATGAACCTGACGATGTTCCACTCGAAGATCCACCGTGCCCGCGTGACGCAGGCCGATCTCGACTACGTGGGCTCGATCACCATCGACGAGGACCTGCTCGAGGCGGCCGACATCCTCGTGGGCGAGCAGGTGTCGGTCGTCGACGTGACCAACGGCGCCCGCTTCGAGACCTACACGATCGCCGGCCAGCGCGGCTCGGGCGTCATCGGCATCAACGGGGCCGCGGCCCATCTCGCGCACATCGGCGACGTCGTGATCGTCATCGCCTACGCGAGCATGACGCGCGACGAAGCGAAGGCCTTCGTGCCCACGGTCGTGCACGTCGACGCGAACAACCGCATCACGCACCTCGGCACCGACCCGTCCGAGCCGCTGCACGCGTGAGCGACCTGCGGATCAGCTTCCCCGACGAACTCCCCGTCAGCCGCAAGCGCGACGAGATCGCGGCGGCCATCGCGGCGCACCAGGTCGTGATCGTCGCGGGCGAGACCGGCTCGGGAAAGACCACCCAGCTGCCGAAGATCGCCCTCTCCATCGGGCGCGAGCGCATCGGCCACACGCAGCCCCGCCGCCTCGCGGCCCGTACGATCGCCGAGCGCATCGCCGACGAACTGGGCGAGAGCGTCGGCGAGACGGTCGGCTACAAGGTGCGGTTCACCGACCAGGTGAGCGCGGGCACGCGCATCAAGCTGATGACCGACGGCATCCTGCTCAACGAGATGCACCGCGACCGCGAGCTCTCAGCCTACGACACGATCATCATCGACGAGGCGCACGAGCGCAGCCTCAACATCGACTTCCTGCTCGGCTACCTCGCGCGACTGCTGCCGCGGCGGCCCGACCTCAAGGTCATCATCACGTCGGCGACGATCGACCCCGAGTCGTTCGCCGCGCACTTCGCCGCCGCCGACGGCACGCCCGCCCCGATCATCGAGGTCTCGGGCCGCACCTACCCCGTCGAGGTCAGGTACCGTCCGCTGGTCGCCGACGACGTCGACGATGACGATGTGGATGCCCCGAGCACGAGCACCGTGCAGGCCCGCGACATGAACCAGGCGATCGTCGACGCGCTCGACGAGCTCGAGCGCGAGAAGCCGGGCGACGTGCTCGTGTTCTTCTCGGGCGAGAACGAGATCAAGGATGCCGCCGACGCGGTCCGCGGCCACCTCACGCGCCGCGGCAAGGCCGAGACCACCGAGGTGCTGCCGCTCTACGGGCGCCTCTCGGCGGCCGAGCAGCACCGGGTCTTCGAGTCGAGCTCGCGGCCCGGCATCCGCCGCCGCATCGTGCTCGCGACGAACGTCGCCGAGACCTCGCTCACCGTGCCGGGCATCAAGTATGTGATCGACACGGGCACCGCACGCATCTCGCGCTACTCGACGCGCGCGAAGGTGCAGCGGCTGCCGATCGAGCCGGTGAGCCAGGCCTCCGCCACCCAGCGCAGCGGCCGCGCCGGGCGCACGAGCGACGGCATCGCGATCCGTCTCTACTCCGAAGAGGACTTCGCGAAGCGGCCGGCGTTCACCGAGCCCGAGATCCTGCGCACGAACCTCGCGGCCGTCATCCTGCAGATGATCTCGCTCGACCTCGGCGACATCGAGAAGTTCCCGTTCCTCACGAAGCCCGACCAGCGCGGTGTGAAGGACGGCCTGGATCTCTTGGCTGAACTCGGGGCGATCACGGCGGCAGCCGGCTCGCGGGCGAAGCCCGCGAACGACCAGCACAGCGCGTTGGGCGGCCGCGGCGCCGAGCTGCGCCTCACTCGCACGGGCCGCGAGCTCGCGCGCCTGCCCATCGACCCGCGCTTCGCGCGCATGGTGGTCGAGTCGCGCCGGCACGGCACCACGCGCGAGGTCATGGCGATCGTCGCGGGGCTCACCATCCAGGACCCGCGCGAGCGCCCCGTCGAGCGCCGCGGCACCGCCGATCAGCTGCACGCGCGCTTCGCCGACCCGACGAGCGACTTCCTGACGCTGCTGAACCTCTGGAACCACCTCGAAGAGAAGCAGCGCGAGCTCTCGAGCTCCGCGTTCCGCCGGCTGTGCAAGGCCGAGTTCCTGAACTACCTGCGGGTGCGCGAGTGGCAGGACGTGTATCGGCAGCTGCGGCGGATGTCGCGCGACCTCGACCTGGACATCGGCGAGCCCGCGGTGAACCCGGACGGCATCCACAAGTCGCTGCTCGCCGGCCTGCTCTCCCACCTCGGCCTGCGCGACCTGCAGAAGAAGGACTACGCGGGCGCCCGCGGCACGCGCTTCGTCGTCTTCCCCGGCTCGGCCCTCGCCAAGAAGCAGCCTCAGGCGCTGATGAGCGCCGAGCTCGTCGAGACGAGCCGCCTCTTCGCGCGCGTCAACGCCGCGATCGACCCGGCGTGGGCCGAGCCGATCGCGGGCGAGCGCCTGCTCAAGCGGCAGTATTCGGAGCCCCACTGGGAGAAGAGCCAGGGCGCGGCCGTCGCCCACGAGAAGGTCACGCTCTACGGCGTGCCGATCATCGAGCGGCGCCGTGTGCAGTTCGCGCGCATCGACCGCGACTTCGCGCGCACGCTCTTCCTGCGCAGCGGCCTCGTCGAGGGCGAGTGGCCGGGCGAGCGGCGCGGGAAGCTGTTCGACTTCGACCGGAAGAACCGCGCGCTCATCAAGCGGCTCGCGCAGCTCGAGGAGAAGACCCGGCGGCGCGACATCCTCGACGGCGACGAGGCGGCGTTCGCGTTCTACGACGAGCGTGTGCCGCGCGAGGTCGTCGACACGCGTGGCTTCGAGCGCTGGTGGCGCGACGAGCAGACCAAGAGCCCCGAGCTGCTGACCATGACCGAGCAGCTGCTGCTCGGCGACGAGTCCGCCGAGGAGCTCGTCGACCAGACCGCCTTCCCGACCATCTGGCAGCAGGGCGACCAGCGCTTCATGCTGTCCTACCGCTTCGAGCCGGGTGCGGCGGATGACGGCGTCACGGTCACCGTGCCGCTGCCCCTGCTCGCGCGCCTCAGCCCCGCCGGCTTCGACTGGCAGGTGCCGGGGCTGCGCGCCGAGCTCGTCACGGCGATGATCCGCGCGCTGCCGAAGGCGATCCGCCGCTCGGTCGTGCCCGCGGCCGACTGGGCGTCGAAGATCGTGGCCGAGCTGCCGCCCGAGGCCACCGCCACGCCGTTCGCCGAGGTCGTGGCATCCGCCATCAAGAAGCTCACCTACGCCCCCGCCGACGCGGGCGACTTCGACCTGACCCGCATCCCGCCGCACCTGCTGCCGACCTTCGCGGTGATCGACCAGCGCGGCAAGCGCCTGGGCGCGTCGAAGAACCTCGCCGAGCTCCAGAAGCGCTTCGCCGGCAAGGCGCGCGACTCGGTCGCGGCGGTCGCGAGCGCCCGCATCCCCGACGCGCTCGAGCGCGACAGCGTGCCCGAGTGGGACATGCGCGAGCTGCCCCGCCAGGTCGACACCAAGATGGGCGGCCTGCAGAACACCGTGCGCGGCTACCCGGCGCTCGTGGACGAGCGCGGGAAGGTCGCGCTGCGCATCCTCGCGACGCCCGCCGAGCAGGCCGCGCAGCACCCGCGCGGCGTGCGCCGGCTGCTGCTCGCCGAGATCCCGAGCCCGGCGTCGTACGTGCAGGAACACCTGACCGCGCCCGAGAAGCTCGCGCTCGCGACCGCGCCCTACGCGTCGACGCCCGCCCTGTTCGCCGACTGCCTCGCCGCGGTCGTCGACGAGGTGCTCGCGGCCGATGCGACGCACGACATGGTCTTCACGCGCACCGATTACGAGCGGGTGAGGGATGCCGCCTCCGCGGTCGTCGTCGACGCGATGTTCGACGCCGTCAAGCACGTCGCCGCCACCCTCGCCGCCGCGCGCAAGGCCGAGAAGGCGATCTCGGCGGTGAACAGCATGGCCCTGCTCGGGGCGCTCGCGGACGCGAAGCAGCAGCTCGCCGCGATCGTGCACCCCGGCTTCATCTCCGTGACCGGGCGCGCGCAGCTGCGCCACCTGCCGCGCTACCTGAACGGCATCGCCTGGCGCATGGAGAAGCTCGCCGAGAACCCCGGCCGCGATCGCGTCTGGATGACCGAGGTGCAGAACGCAACGGCGCGGTACACGGAGGCCGGGGGGCCGCTGCCGCTCACGCCGGCCGTGCGCCCCAGCATCCGCCACGCCCGCTGGATGCTCGAGGAACTGCGCATCAGCCTGTTCGCCCAGCCGCTCGGCACGGCCGAGAGCGTGTCGCTGCAGCGCATCACGAAAGTTCTGGCTGAATAGGCGTCGGCCGGTCGCGAGGATGCGTCACTGAGTCGGCCCGATTCGTCGTGCCCGCGGTGCGTCCCGTAACCTGGCGCGGTGAGCGACCTTGAGAACACCACCGCACCGTCGCCCTCTCGCCACCGGCAGTCCGTCCGCGCTGAGGTAGATGAAACCCTCCGCGCCGACGTCCGCACGCTCGGCGGCTTGCTCGGACGGGTGCTGTCCGCCATCGATCCCGGTCTTCTCGACGACGTCGAGAAGCTGCGCACGCTGTCGATCGCGGCGTATGCGGAAGACGACCAGGCGAGCTTCAGCGAGGCCGAGACGCTCGTCGCAGGGTTCTCGCCCGAGCGCGCCGAGCAGGTCGCCCGCGCCTTCACCGCCTACTTCCACCTCGTGAACCTCGCCGAGGAGCAGCACCGCATCCGCCGCCTGCGCGAGCGGGACGTGCCGGGTCGCGCCGAGACGCGCACCGACACCTTCGCGGGCGCCATCACGCAGCTCACGGCCGAGGTCGGCGCCGAGGAGACCGCGAAGCGCGTCGCCGCGCTGCGCTTCCACCCCGTGCTCACCGCGCACCCGACCGAGGCCCGCCGCCCCGCGATCTCCGGTGCGATCCGCCGCATCGCCGCGCTGCTGCAGGAGCGCGAGGACCCGCGCCTCGGCTACGCCGCCGGCATCGAGAACGAGCGCCGCCTGCTCGAAGAGATCGACACGCTGTGGCGCACGAGCCCCCTGCGCTCGCAGCGGCCGACGCCCGTCGACGAGGTCCGCACGGCGATGAACGTGTTCGACACGTCGCTGTTCCAGGTCGTCCCGCGCGTCTACCGCGCGCTCGACGACTGGCTGCTCGGCGCCGAGGCCGGCGTCGCGCCGGCGCGCGCGACCTCCTTCGTCCGCTACGGCTCCTGGATCGGCGCCGACCGCGACGGCAACCCCTTCGTGACCGCCAAGGTGACCCGGCAGGCCGCGTCGATCGCGAGCGAGCACGTGCTGCTCGGCTACGAGCACGCGGCGACCCGCATCGGGCGCACTCTGACGCTGTCCGCCGAGGACGCCCCGGCATCGGCGGCCCTGAACGAGCTGTGGACGCGCCAGCGCGCCCTCGGGGGCTTCGCCGCCGACGAGCTCGAGCAGCGCTCGCACACCGAGCCGCATCGTCGCGCCCTGCTCTTCATCACGCGCCGCATCATCGCGACGCGCACCCGCGACGCCGACCTCGCATACACCGGCCCGAGCGAGCTGCTCGCCGAGCTGCGCACGATCCAGTCGTCGCTGCGCGAGGGCGGCGCCACGCGCGCGGCCTCGGGCGAGCTGCAGCACCTCATCTGGCAGGTCGAGACCTTCGGCTTCCACCTCGCCGACCTCGAGGTGCGCCAGCACTCGAAGGTGCACCGCCAGGTGCTCGCCGAGCTGCGCGCCGGCGGCTCGCACTCCGAGCTCACCGACGAGGTGCTCGAGGTCTTCCACACGATCCAGAGCCTGCAGAAGCGCTTCGGCGTCAACGCGGCGCGTCGCTACATCGTCTCGTTCACGCAGTCGTCGGAGGACCTCGGCAACGTCTACGAGCTCGCGCAGCACGCGCTCGGCGCCGACGCGCCCGTGCTCGACGTCATCCCGCTGTTCGAGACCTTCGCCGATCTGAACAACTCGGTCGACATCCTCACGGGCGCGCTCGAGCTCGAGCCCGTCCAGGCGCGCCTCGCCGCGACCGGCCGCAAGCTCGAGGTCATGCTCGGCTACTCGGACTCGTCCAAGGACGTCGGCCCCGTCTCGGCGACCCTCGCGCTGTACAGCGCGCAGAGCCGCATCGCCGAATGGGCGAAGAACAACGACATCGAGCTCACGCTCTTCCACGGCCGCGGCGGCGCCCTCGGCCGCGGCGGCGGCCCCGCCAACGAGGCCGTGCTCGCCCAGCCGCCGCACTCGGTCGACGGCCGCTTCAAGCTCACCGAGCAGGGTGAGGTCATCTTCGCCCAGTACGGCGACCAGACGATCGCCGCGCGCCACCTCGAGCAGATGGCGAGCGCGACGCTGCTCGCCGAGGCGCCCTCGAACCAGGCGCGCAACGCGCAGGCATCCGCCACCTACGCCTCGCTCGCCGCGCAGCTCGACGAGTCGAGCCGCAACCGCTTCTACGAGCTCGTGCACGCCGAGGGCTTCGCGCAGTGGTTCGGCCGCGTCACCCCGCAGGAAGAGGTGGGCCTGCTCGCGCTCGGCTCGCGCCCCGCGCGCCGCGGCCTCTCGCTCGAGTCGCTCGAGGACCTGCGCGCGATCCCGTGGGTGTTCGCCTGGTCGCAGGCCCGCGTCAACCTGACCGGCTGGTTCGGTCTCGGCACGGCGCTCGCCTCGGTCGGCGACACCGAGCTGCTGCGTTCGGCGTATGCCGAGTGGCCGCTGTTCCGCACGATGATCGACAACGTGCAGATGTCGCTCGCGAAGACCGACGAGCGCCTCGCCCGCCGCTACCTCGCGCTCGGCGACCGCGACGACCTCGCCCAGCTCGTGCTCGACGAGATGGCGCTCACCCACGAGCAGGTGCTGCTGACCTCCGGTCAGAGCGAGCTGCTCGAGGGCCGCGCCGTGCTGCAGCGCGCCGTTCAGCTGCGCTCGCCGTACGTCGACGCGCTCTCGCTGCTGCAGCTGCGCGCCCTGCGCGAGATCCGTGCGACGGGCTCGGCCGACGCCGAGGACCGCCCGCACCGCCTCATGCTGCTCGCCGTGAACGGCGTCGCGGCCGGCCTGCAGAACACGGGCTGATCGGGCGCTCATCCGAAGACGACCGCGAGTCGTCACTTCCGCACAGTCGACGCGCTCGGCACCGTGCAGAGGTGACGACTCGTCGTCGTTCGGGCCGCCGGTCGTCACTTGTGCACAGTGACCGGCGCGCGCACTGTGCGCAGGTGACGACCGGCGAGTTCCGGTCAGGCGGTGGCGGGCGAGGATGCCGGGGCCGCCGGCATCCTGATCGGCTGCCGCACCTCGACCCGCGGGTGCACCGCCTCGAAGTCGGCGATCGCCGTGCGCAGCATGTCGATCAGCCGGTCGTCGGCGTCCCAGACGCAGGCCTCGGCGATGCCGCACGCCGCCACGCGCACGATCTCGAGCCCGGCGCGCTCTTCGCGGCCGGTCGGGATGCGGGCGTGGAACTCGGTGTGCCGCTCGACCCAGGCGACCGCGCCCGGGGCCGCGGCGAACGCGAGCTGCGCCCGCGCCTCGAGCTCGGGCGCGTGCACACCCATGGCGTCGAGAGCCGCGAGCGCGGCGCGCAGGCCGACCGCGAGGGCGTGCTGGCGGTGCATGCTCGAGACCGGCAGCGCCGAGGCCGCAGCGCTCGCGGCGACGCGCAGCGTGTCGGCCGGCGACCCCCTCATGCCGATGACCCGCGGGACATCCCTCAGCAGCTCCTGCCGCCGATGGTCGCCGACCAGGTCGTTCACGGCGCGCGCCAGCGCGGCGAGCACCGGGTCGGTGCAGGCGGGGTGATCGCTCCAGCGCTCCCCCGCGAGGTAGGACGCGAACTCCATGAAACAGGCGCCGCGCCTGGCCGAACGATGCCGCCCGGCCCCGAGTCGGGGCAGGTAGTCCGGTGCCGTTATGCGTTCACTCATTGCGACCTCGCACTGTGTGTCGATGGTCTTTAGATGATCGCCCCGCCGGTGCACATCGGCAAGGGGTTGCCAGCAGCCGCGCGAACCTCTCCCAGGTTGCAGTTCGGGCTCACACCTCGCGTGGGTTCCAGCCCGAACTCACACCTGGGTGCAGAGACCTACGCGCCGAGCGCCACCGGCAGCTCGGGGTGGTTCGACCACTGGCTGTACGAGCCCGGGAAGAGCGCCGGCTCGAAGCCAGCGAGCGTGAGCGCGACGGCCTCGTGCGCCGCCGTGACACCGCTGCCGCAGTACGCGCCGACGGGTGCGGCATCCGTCACGCCCACGGCCGCGAAGCGGGCGCGCAGCTCGCTCGGCGTCAGGAAGCGGCCGGCTGCGTCGACGTTCTCGGTCGTGGGCGCGCTGACCGCCCCGGGGATGTGGCCCGGGCGCGGGTCGACGGGCTCGACCTCGCCCCGATAGCGGTCTGCCGCACGCGCGTCGAGCAGCGTGCCGGATGCCGCGAACTCCAGCACCCCGTCGAGCGGGATCACCGGCAGCGCGCCGTAGGCGAGCGTCACGGAGCCGGGCGTCGGGGCATCCGTCGGCCCGGTCTCGAGCGGGTTCCCCGCGCTCGTCCACGCGCGCAGGCTGCCGTCGAGCAGCCGCACGTCCGCGACGCCCGCGTGGCGCAGCAGCCACCAGGCGCGCGCCGAGGACAGGTTCTTGAGGTCGTCGTAGACGACGACCGTGTCACCCGCGTCGAGGCCCCATGCCCGTGCGGCCTGCTGCAGCACCTCGACGGCGGGCAACGGGTGGCGGCCGTCCGCGGGGCGGCGCTGCTCGGGCGGCAGAGCGAGCTCGGTGTCGAGGTCGACGTAGACCGCGCCGGGGATGTGACCGAGCTCGAAGTCGGCGCGGCCGTCCGGCTGGTCCAGGCGCCAGCGCACGTCCAGCACGCGCACCGGGCCGCCGTCGGCGTAGCGGCCGTCGCGCAGTGCGGTCTCGAGCTCGGCGGGCGCGGTCAGGATCGGGCGGTCGGCTTCGCTCATGAACCGACCGTATCCGGATAATCTCGCCATCGGGGCCGCCCCGTATCGAGAGGAAACCTGGATGTCCGATTCCACACCGCCGACCCGCCCTCCGTTCCGCCCGGGGGCCGGCGACGAGGCCGAGCTGGAGCCGCCCGTCCCGCCCCGTTCGGACAGGTTCAGCGCGCTCGCGGTCGTCGGCTTCGTCTTCGCCTTCCTCTTGAGCCTCATCGGGCTGATCATCTCGACCGCCGCCTACGTGCGCATCAAGAGGCGCGGCCTGCGGGGCGAGGGCCTCGCGAAGGCGGGCATCACGCTCGGGGTCGTCTTCACCCTGCTCTGGATCGGGCTCATCGTCATCATCGTGACCGCGCACCGGGCCGCCGGCAGCTGACGGCACCCGTCCTGCCGAACGCGCAGAAGCCCCGCGCCTCATGCAGAGGTGCGGGGCTTCTCGCTGTGCGGGACGCCTCGGCCGAGGCATCCCGCACAGCACAGCGCTGCGACTAGCTCGACGCCTTCGCGTTCGACTCGTACGAGGTGTTCGTCGACTCGAAGAAGTTGACGAGCTCGAGCGTGTCGTTGGCGGTGGCCATCCATTTCGCGGGGTTCGTCACCTTGTACTCGGGCTCGAAGCCGAGCTCTTCGAGGCGGCGGTCGGCGAGGTAGCGCACGTACTGGTTGATGTAGTTCGCGTTGAGGCCGAGGATGCCGTTCGGCAGCAGGTCGCGGTTGTACTGCTCCTCCATCTCGACCGCGTCGAGGATCATCTGCTTGATCTCGGCCGCGAACTCGGCGGTCTGCAGGTCGGGGTTCTCGTCGAGCACCGTGAGGATCAGGTTCATGCCGAACTTGAGGTGCAGCGACTCGTCGCGCACGACCCAGTCCATGAGGGAGCCGAAGTTGCGCAACAGGTTCCGCTGGCGGAACGAGAGCGCGACCATGAAGCCCGAGTAGAACCAGATGCCCTCGAGGATGATGTTGTACGCCACGAGGTTGCGGATGAAGTCCTGCTTGCCCTCGGTCGTCGTGATGTCGAGCGTTTCCTCCGTCATGCGGCGGATGTACGTGACCTCGAACTCTTCCTTGCGGGCCATCGACGGGATGTCGACGTGGGCGTTGTACGCCTCGTCGCGGTCGATGGGGAAGGTCTCGAGCATGTACTCGAACGACATGCAGTGGTTCGCCTCCTCCCACATCTGCTTCGCGAGGTACAGGTGCGCCTCGGGAGCCTTGACGTAGGGGTAGACGCCGAACGCGAGCGCCTTGTTGACGAGCAGCTCGTTCGGGTTGAAGTACGAGATCAGGAAGGTGACGGCGTGGCGTTCCTCGTCGGTCATCTTCTTGAAGTCGGCCAGGTCTTCACCGAGCTGGATCTCGTTGGGGAACCAGGTGTTGGCGACCGCCTGGTCGTAGAGGTCCATCGCCCACTGGTAGGTGATCGGCTTGAGGAGCAGGCCGTCCTTGACGCCCGTGCCGAGGATTCCCATCTGGATTACTTGCCTTCCGAGTCGGTGGTGGCCGAGGTGAGACCGCCGAAGCCGAAGCCGCGTCGGGCGGGTGCGCCCGCCGTGGCGGGCTCGGCTGCCGGGGCGGATGCCGCGGCGCCGGCGCCGGCCGCGCCGAAGCCCTTGCGCTCGCCGCCGATCTCCTCGCTCTTGTTGACGCGCACGGTCGACTGCTCGGCCTGGTGACGCGGCTTCATGTGCAGGTAGTACGTCGTCTTGACACCGCGCTCCCACGCGGCGACGTAGATGTCGACCATGTCGGACAGGTCGCGCGACTCGAGGTACATGTTGCGGCTGATGGCCTGGTCGATCCACTTCTGGGCGCGGGCGGCGACCTCGAGGAAGGCGTACGGCGAGAGCTGGAAGCTCGTCTTGTAGACCTGCTTGATCTCGTCGGGGATCGCGGCGATGCCCTGGATGTCGCCCTGGCTGCGCAGCACCTGCTCGCGCACCATCTCCCACAGGCCGTGCTCCTGCAGCGCGTTCACGAGGTTGGTGTTGACCTCGAGGAACTTGCCGTTCGAGGTCGAGCGGCTGAAGATCTGCGAGAACTGCGGGTCGAAGCCGGGGGTCGTGCCGGCGACGAGGCCGATCGAGGCGGTCGGCGCGACGGCCATGAGCGTGGCGTTGCGCATGCCCTTCGCGACGCGGGCGCGCAGGGCGTCCCAGTCCATCGTGGTGCGGCGGCTGACCTGGATCGGTACTCCGCGGTCGGCCTCGGTGAGGGCGAGCGTGTCGAACGGCACGAGGCCCTGGCTCCAGCGCGAGCCGGCGAAGTTCGGGTAGGCGCCGCGCGCTTCGGCGAGGTCGGCCGACTCGCTGATCGCGTAGTACGAGATGCGCTCGGCGATCTCATCGATCAGGTCGTACGCCTCCTCCGAATCGTAGGCGAGGCCGAGCTTCTCGACGATGTCGGTGAAGCCCATCATGCCGAGGCCGATGGCGCGGTTGTTCAGGTTGGCGTTGTCGGCCTCGGGAACCGACGACATCGTGATGTCGATCAGGTTGTCGAGCTGGCGCACGGCGAGGCGGGCGGAGCGCTCGATGGACGCCCAGTCGAAGGTGCCGTCGGCGCGCAGGTGGCGCGGCAGGTTGATGGATGCCAGGTTGCACACCGCGATGTTGTCGATGTCCTGCGGCAGGCAGATCTCGGTGCACAGGTTCGACAGGTGGATCGTGCC
>WQZN01000013.1 GCA_009780695.1 Microbacteriaceae bacterium | reverse complement strand
GTGGCTGTTCCAGCCCGGCTACGGCGTCATCCCCTGGCTCATCACGCAGCTGCACGTCTTCGGGAACGTCACCCAGAAGGACTTCACCAACAGCTTCTGGGGCGCGCTCGCGATCATCTGGGTGCTCATCGTCTGGCAGGCGGTGCCGTTCATCGCCCTCACGCTGTACGCGGCGCAGACCCAGATCGACCAGTCCATGCTCGAGGCCGCCCGCATCGACGGCGCGAGCGAGTGGCGGGTCTACTTCAGCGTCACCCTGCCGTTCCTGCGCCCGACGCTCGGGCTCATGACGATCCTGTCGATCATCTGGGACTTCAACGTCATCAACCAGATCATCCTGGTCGCCGGCGTGCAGGTGCTGCGTCCGATCGCCACGCTCGGCGTGTGGTCGTACCTCACCGCCTTCGCGAGCTCGGACATCGGCAGCGGCGCCGCGATCGCCGTGATCACGACGATCCTGCTGCTCGGCATCACCTCGATCTACATCCGCAACCTGCTGCGCAGCGGGGAGGAGTTCTGATGACCACCGCAACCGGCCAGCGCACGGCGCTCGCGGGCACCGCGGCCCCGGAGGCCGCGGGCGCCCGCGTCATCCGCCGCCACCGCCGCCGCCCGATCAACTGGGGCGCCAATATCACGGCGATCGTGTTCTCGATCGTGTGGATCTTCCCCGTCTACTGGATGCTGAACACGGCGTTCAAGCCTAAGGACGAGGTCATGACGGCGACGCCGCGATTCTGGCCGAGCCACCTCGACGCGACGAACTTCATCGTCGCCCTGGCGCAGACCTCGTTCCTGCAGGACCTGCGCAACAGCGTCATCTGTGTCTTCGGCACGCTGATCATCGCGCTCGCGCTCGGCGTGTTCGCCTCGGCCGCGCTCAGCCGGTTCAAGTTCCGCGGGCGCAAGGCGATCCTCGTGATCATCCTCGCGGTGCAGATGCTGCCGTCGACGGCGCTGCTGATCCCGCAGTTCCTCGTGTTCAACCGCGCCGGGCTGACCGGGACCTACATCGGCCTAATCCTGGCGTACGTGGCATCCGTGCTGCCCTTCTCGATCTGGGTCATGCGCGGCTTCTTCCTCGCGATCCCGATCGAGCTCGAGGAGGCCGCGTCGATCGACGGCGCCGGCACATGGCGCATCCTGTTCTC
Organism: Microbacteriaceae bacterium; assembly: GCA_009780695.1. Lineage (GTDB taxonomy): Bacteria > Actinomycetota > Actinomycetes > Actinomycetales > Microbacteriaceae > Gryllotalpicola. The sequence continues at coordinate 76,819 of WQZN01000013.1, read as the reverse complement.
GGTGCTGTTCCCGCTCGTCACGCCGGGCATCATCGCATCGAGCATCTTCGCGTTCATCGCGGCGTGGAACGACTACCTGACGGCGTACGTCTTCATGTCGGACTCGTCGAAGTACACGCTGCCGCTGTGGCTCGCCTCGTTCACCACGCCCAACGGCGGCACCGACTACGGCGCCCAGATGGCGGCGTCGGTCGTGTTCTCGCTGCCCGTGGTGGTGTTCTTCCTGATCATCCAGCGCAACCTGGTCTCGGGCATCTCGTCGGGGGCCGTGAAGGGGTAGCCCGCGGGTGCATTCTCTGTTGTGGGGCATATCGGATGTCGGCATCCGATGTGCCCCACAGTCGTCTCTGTGCCCGTCAGCCTGCGGAGGAGGCGCCCCCGGCGCTGGCGCAGCTCGCGCCCTGCGGTACGGCCTGCGCGTCGACGCGGAGGGAGGAGCCGTGGGCTGCGGCGACCGCGGTGAACAGCACCTGGGGCCCCTGCGCGAGTCCGGCGCCCGCGACCTCGTCGCCCGTCACCCACCACAGGTCGGTGCTGCTCGCCGTGCCGCTCGAGCCCGTTCCGCCGAACCGCGCGAGGGCGCCGTTGTGCGCGGTGAGCCAGGCGAGCAGCGCCTGCGGCGTCTGATCGGGGACCGCGAACCACTCGACGCCGTCGACGAGCGGCCGGCACCCGATGCTCTGCGGCGCCCGGTCGAGCAGGGCGGCGGGCGAGGCCGACCGTTTCACCGCGGCGGGCGGCAGCGCGATCTTCGTGAGGATCGCGGACACCGCGGATGCCGCAGCCGAGGCGTCAGTTCCGCTCCCGCCGTTCGGCTGCGGCAGCGAGGCGATCGCGCCGCCGAAGTCGGCAGGTGACCAGGTCCTGCCGCCGTCCGAGGTCGCGTAGAGGTCGGCCGCGGTGCCGTCGCCGACCCAGACGAGGCCGTTCTTCGCAGAGGAGAAGGCGAGCGCCAGCGGCTGGAACGCAGTGCCCGCGGGCAGGCCCGTCGTCGTGGTCTTCGTCCACGTGGCCCCCGTGCTCATCGACGGCGCCGACCACAGCGCACCCCCGACGAGCGCCAGCACGCGGTCGCCCTGCACAGCGGACGTGGGGTGGACGACGCCCGAGGCCGTCACGGCGAGCACCAGACCCCCCGCCGTCGACTCGGCGTCCTGGCCGCTCGCGGTCGTCGAGGCGGCGACCTCGGAGAACTGGAGCTCGACCCTGCTGTTGACCGCGCGCATCGAGGCGCGGACCTGCCACTCGGGGCCGCCCGCCCGGCTCTGCGGGGCGTCGATGAGCGACGGGGCGCCGTCCGTCCACGAGTCGGCGCCGGTGCCGACCACACCGGTGTCGGTCCAGGTCGTGCCCGAGTCCGTCGAGGCCTGCACTTGGAACGCGGCGGCGTCGGACACCGCGTAGGCGGTGCCCGAATCGCCGATGCTGAGCTGGCGCCAGGCGTCGCCGACATCCGAGCTGCGCTGGGTGAACGTGCGGCCGCCGTCGGCCGAGGCCAGCACGGCGCGCACCGTACTCGACCCGATCGGCACCTGGGCGACGAGCATCGCCTTCGCTCCACCGGGCGACAGCGCGAGCAGCGCCGCGGGTGCCGGGCCGGGCGGCGTCGGCGTCGGATCCGTCGCGAGCGCCGCCGCCGCATACTTCGGCGTGTAGCTCGAGACCGCCCAGCTCGCGGACCCGTGCGCCGAGACGGCGACGATGATCGTCTGCGCCGACCCCGTGGCCGCGACCGCGACGACGTCGCCGGCCGTGTCGAGGGATGCCTGCTGGAACCCGTCGCGCAGCTGCGCCGGCAGCACACGCTGCTGCCACGTGGCCCCGCCGTCGACGGTCGTCGAGAGCGTCGAGCCGCGCAGCGCCCAGCCGGTCGCCCCCGAGAGCCCGAAGCAGCTCGCGCCCGAACACAGGGGCGTCGGCGTTGCGGGCGCCTCGAGCCCCGCCTGCGCGCTCGCCGTCGGCGTGCCCGCGAACGGCGCCGGCCCCGAACCGTGCGTGAGCCCCGTGTTCGTCACGAACAGCACGGCCGCGAGCGCCACGGCGAGCAGGCCCCCGCCGCCCACCGCGAGGCGCGCCATCAGCCCGGCGCGCTCTCGGCGCCGCACCCGGTCGAGCGTCGCGTCCCGGATCGCGTCGAGGCGCGCCACCAGGGCGGCGCCCGTCGGCGGGGCGGCGACGAGCCCCGGGGCCGGATCGTTCTCCTTCATCGTGCGCTCCTCTCGCGCCCGTCGGCCGTGTCTGTCCCCTCGAGGGCGGTGCGCGTGGCGCGCAGCCTCTCGCGCAGCCGCTGCACCCGTTTCCGGGCGGCGGCCGCCGTCATCCCCAACTCCCGCGCCGCGGCGTCGTAGCCCTGCCCCTCGACCAGCGTCAGCTCGCACAGCCGCCGCTCGACGGGGCTGAGCCGGGCGAGCTCGTCGCGCACCCAGGCGAGCGTGTCGCGCGCTTCGTCGCGGGCAGATGCCTGGGCCTGCACGGCGCCGACGGGCGAGGCGTCCGTCAGCTCGTCCGCGCGGTCGCGGCGCCGCCGCCGGTTCTGATTGAGCGCGGTGTAGCGGCAGACGGTCAGCAGCCACGGCAGCAGCGAGGCCGGCTCGGCGGCGGGTTCGGCGAGCGCCGCGGGCAGCTCGCGGCGGCGGCGCCACGCGACGAGGAAGGTGTCCTGGACGACGTCGTCCTCGTCGCCGCGCCGGTCGACGAGCGCCCACGCATAGCGGAACACGGCGGACGAGTGCCGTTCGAAGAGCTCCGCGAACGCCGCCTGCGCGCCCTGCGCGAGCTGCTGCGCGAGGTCGCGGTCGTCCCGGTGCGGGGCGGCGGTCGAGGTGCTCACATCACGTAAGTGTCCTCGCTCGCGCGGTTGTGACATCCCCGCGCGCCGATCTTGCGGAGACGAGTCGACAGCGCGGAGTTCCAACGCGGTGCGCTCCGCACTGTCGACTCGTCTCCGCACCTGCGGCCGACGCGAGGGGCCCGGGCGGAGACATCCGCCCGGGCCCCTCAGCCTGTCGCCTTAGAACGCGTCGATCGCCGCGTTGAAGGTCGCCGACGGGCGCATGACGGCGGATGCCTTGGCATCGTCCGGACGGTAGTAGCCGCCCAGGTCGACGGCCGCGCCCTGCACCGCGAGCAGCTCGGCGACGATCGTCTGCTCATCGGCCGCGAGCGAGGCCGCGAGGGGGCCGAACGCGGCGGCGAGCTCGGCGTCGGCTTCCTGACCGGCCAGCTCCTGCGCCCAGTACAGCGCGAGGTAGAAGTGCGAGCCGCGGTTGTCGATCGTGCCGAGCGCGCGGCCGGGCGAGCGGTCCTCGTCGAGGAACGTGCCGGTGGCGCGATCGAGCGTGTCGGCGAGCACCTGCGCCTGGGCGTTGCCCTCGTGCTGCGCGAGGTGCTCGAACGACGCGGCGAGCGCGAAGAACTCGCCGAGCGAGTCCCAGCGCAGGTAGTCCTCTTCGACGAGCTGCTGCACGTGCTTCGGGGCCGAGCCGCCTGCGCCGGTCTCGAACAGGCCGCCGCCCGCCATGAGCGGGACGATCGAGAGCATCTTCGCCGACGTGCCGACCTCGAGGATCGGGAACAGGTCGGTGAGGTAGTCGCGCAGCACGTTGCCGGTGACCGAGATGGTGTCGAGGCCCTGGCGGATGCGGTCGAGCGACTTCTGGGTCGCCGCCGCCGGCGCGAGGATCTCGAGCTCGAGCCCCTCGGTGTCGAGCGTGGGCAGGTAGGCGTCGATCTTCTTGATGAGCTCGGCGTCGTGGGCGCGGGTGGCGTCGAGCCAGAAGATCGCGGGCATGCCCGAGATGCGCGAGCGGCTCACCGCGAGCTCGATCCAGTTGGTGATCGGGGCGTCCTTGGTCTGGCATGCGCGCCAGATGTCGCCCGCCTCGACCTCGTGCTCGATGAGCGCCTCGCCGGCCGAGTTCACGACGCGCACGGTGCCCGCGGCGGCGATCTCGAAGGTCTTGTTGTGCGAGCCGTACTCCTCGGCGGCCTGTGCCATCAGACCCACGTTCGGCACGGTGCCCATGGTCGCCGGGTTGAGCTTGCCATGGGCCTTGCAGTCGTCGACGACGGTCTTGTAGACGCCCGCGTAGGACGAGTCGGGGATGACGGCGAGCGTGTCGGCCGCCTTGCCGTCGGCGCCCCACATCTTGCCGCCGATGCGGATCATGGCCGGCATCGACGCGTCGACGATGACGTCGGACGGCACGTGCAGGTTGGTGATGCCGTTGTCGGAGTTCACCATCGCGATGGCCGGGCCCTCGGCGAGCGCCTGCTCGAACGCGGCGCGGATCTCGTCGCCGTTCGCCAGGGCCGAGAGGCCGTCGAGGATGCCGCCGAGCCCGTTGTTGGGCGAGAGGCCCGCCGCGGCGAGGTCGGCGCCGTAGCGCTCGAACACCGGCTTGAAGAACGCCTTCACGACGTGGCCGAAGATGATCGGGTCGGAGACCTTCATCATGGTCGCCTTGAGGTGCACCGAGAACAGCACGCCGGATGCCTGGGCCGCCGCGATCTGGTCGGCGAGGAAGGCCTCGAGCTTCGCGACCGAGAGGAAGGTCGCGTCGACGATCTCGCCCTCGAGCACGGGCAGGGCGTCCTTCAGCACCGTGACGGCACCGTCGGCCGCGACGTGCTCGATGCGCAGGGTGTCTGCGGCGGGGATCGTGACCGACTTCTCGTTCGAGCGGAAGTCGTCGTGGCCCATGGTCACGACATCCGTCTTCGACTCGGCAGGCCAGTCGCCCATCGAGTGCGGGTGCGCCTTCGCATAGGCCTTGACCGCGCCGGGCGCGCGGCGGTCGGAGTTGCCCTCGCGCAGCACCGGGTTCACGGCCGAGCCCTTCACGCGGTCGTAGCGCGCGGCGGCGTCCTTCTCCTCGTCGGTCGCGGGCGCGTCGACGTAGTCGGGCAGGTCGTAGCCCAGCGCCTGCAGCTCGGCGATGGCCGCCTTGAGCTGCGGCACCGAGGCCGAGATGTTCGGGAGCTTGATGATGTTCGCGGTGGGCTGCTTGGCCAGCTCGCCGAGCTCGGTCAGAGCGTCCGGCCCGCGCTGCTCGTCGCTGAGCCGCTCGGGGAACTGCGCGATGATGCGGCCCGCGAGCGAGATGTCGGCCTCGTCGAGCGCGACGCCCGCCTTGGCGGCGTACGCCGAGATGATCGGCAGGAACGAGTAGGTCGCCAGCAGCGGCGCCTCGTCGGTGCGGGTGTAGATGATCTTGGACATGCGCGGCGACTCCCAGGGTCGATCGTGACGTGCTCTGCGGCTTCAGGTTACCGGAAATATCTTGACGTCGAGATATTTAGCGGCCTGAGAGCGGATGCCTGGGAAAGGTGAGCTATCCAGCAGCCATGCGCCCGGTTATCGTGAGTCGCATGGCTCAACTGCGTCTGGAAGACCTGTCCGCGACGAACATCGCCGCGGCGAACGCCCTCTCGCTCAAGCCCGGTCAGGAGCAGTACGTCACCCCGGTGTCGTACTCCGCGACGACCGCCATCGTGAACCCGGCGACCTCGTGGCAGCGCGTCGTGATCGACGGCGACGCCGTGGTGGCCTTCATCCAGGCCGACTTCGACCCCGAGGCCCCGAGCGTGGAGTTCCGCTCGATCCTCTGGCGCATCAACGTGGACGCCGACGACCAGGGCCGCGGCGTCGGCCGCTTCGCCGTCGAGGCGCTCGCCGACGAGGCGCGCGCCCGCGGCCTCGACGCCCTCTATGTCATCTGGGAGCCCGGCGAGGACGGCCCCGAGGCCTTCTTCCTCCGCACCGGCTTCGAGCGCATCGGCGAGACGGGGTACGGCGACACCATCGGCCGCCGCGCCCTGTGAGCCACGGCACGGCCGACGACCGTTGGCCGCTTCGCGCCTATGAGGCAGCGGGCGCCTTCGAGGCGGACGCCTTCGCCGAGGCTGTGCTCGACCTCGTCGAGCAGATCCCCGCGGGCCGCGTCATGAGCTACGGATCGATCGCGGCGGCGCTCGGGTCGCGCGCGTCGCGTCAGGTGGGCAAGGTGATGGCGCACGGCGGTGCGGATGTCCCCTGGTGGCGCGTCGTGCACGCCGACGGCCGCCCCGCCGACGGTCACGAGCGTTCCGCGCGCGAGCACTTCGACGCCGAGGGCACTCCCCTGCGCGAGACGCCCTCGGGCTACCGCGTCGCAATGCGCCAGGCCGACTGGACGCCGTAGCGCGCTGACACGCGCGCGAGGGTCATAGCCTCTCCTTTTCCGACACGTACAAATTCGCCAAATTGCGCATTATGTACGCCTCGAAAAACGGGAGGCTACGACCCGCACCCGCGAATATGATCGCGCCCGACAATTCCGCACGTTGTCGCGTTCAGAACTGTCGGGCGCGATCAGAGTTGCGCCGGGTGGTGCTTCAGACCAGGCCGGCCCGTCAGACCAGCGAGTCGCGCCAGGCCGCGTGCAGCTGCGCGAAGCGGCCCGTTCCCGAGATGAGCTCGGCGGGCGCGCCGTCTTCGACGATGCGGCCGTGCTCCATCACGAGCACCCGGTCGGCGATCGCGACCGTCGAGAGCCGGTGCGCGATGATCACCGCCGTGCGGTCGGCGAGCAGCGTCTGCAGCGCCTGCTGCACGAGCCGCTCGCTCGGGATGTCGAGCGACGACGTCGCCTCGTCGAGGATCAGCACCGCCGGGTCGGCGAGGAACGCCCGCGCGAACGAGATCAGCTGGCGCTGCCCCGCCGAGACACGGCCGCCGCGCTTGTTCACGTCGGTGTTGTAGCCGTCGGGAAGCGCCTCGATGAAGTCGTGCGCGCCGACCGCCATCGCCGCCGCGCGGATCTCGTCGATGGACGCCTCGGGCTTGCCGAGCGCGATGTTCTCGGCCACGGAGCCCGAGAACAGGTACGCCTCCTGCGTGACCATGACGACGGCGCGGCGCAGATCCTCCGACGAGAGCTCGCGCAGGTCGACGTCGTCGAGCGTGATGGCACCGGCCGACGGGTCGTAGAAGCGCGAGACGAGCTTCGCGAGGGTCGACTTGCCCGCACCCGTCGACCCGACGAGCGCGATCGTCTGCCCGGCGGGCACATCGAGGTCGAACAGCGGCAGGATGTCGCGCCCGGGCTTGTAGTGGAACGACACCTCGTCGAACCGGACGTGCCCGTGCGCACCCTCGAGCCGGGTCGGCGTCGCCGGTTCGGGAACGCTCGGCTGCTCCTCGAGCACACCGGAGACCTTCTCGAGCGCGGCCGCAGCCGACTGGTACGAGTTGTAGAACATCGCCATCTGCTCCATCGGGTCGAAGAAGCGACGCGCGTACAGCAGCACCGCGAGCAGCGAGCCGATGGCCAGGGCGCCGTCCGCGACGCGGAAGCCGCCGATGAGCAGCGCGATCGCGACCGTGATGTTGCCGATCATCACGAGGCCCGGGTCGAAGATGCCGAACAGCTGGATCGTGTCGGCGTTCACCTTGCGGTAGTCCTCGACGAGGTCGCCGAACTCCTTCTCGTTCCGCTTCTCCTTGCGGAAGGCCTTGACGGCGCGGATGCCCGTCATGGTCTCGACGAAGTGCACGATGAGCTTCGCCGAGGCGACGCGCTGGACGCGGAAGAGCGTCTGCGACCGCTTCTGGAACCACCGGATCAGGAAGTACAGCGGCACGAGCGAGCACAGCAGCACGACGCCGGAGACCCAGTCGACCGCGAAGATCGCGATCGCGATGAAGCCCGAGTAGAGAACGCCCTGCACGAGCTGGTTGATGCCCGAGTCGAGCAGCTCGCGGATCGAGTCGAGGTCGCTCGTCTGGCGGGAGATGATGCGGCCCGACGTGTACGACTCGTGGAACTCGAGGCTCAGGCGCTGCGTGTGCAGGAACACCCGCGTGCGCAGCTCGATCAGGATCGCCTGGCTGATCTGTGCCGACGACACCGTGTACCAGCTGATCGAGAGAGCGCCGGCGACGCCCGTGACCAGGTAGGCCACGGCCGTCCACCCGAGCGGCGCCCACTGGTGCGAGCGCAGCGCGGCGAGGCCCTGGTCGATGCCGATGCCGATCAGGGCCGGCCCGGCGACCTGCAGCGCGGTCGAGACCACGACGACGGCCATCGTGATGATCAGGCGGCGCTTCATCGGCGCGACGAGCGAGCCGAGCAGGCGCATGGAGCGGCGACGGATGGCGCGCGACTCGTCTTTGTTCAGGTCGCTGCGCTCTTCGCCGGCGACACCGGTGACCGTGGCGGTGCTCATGCGCCGACCTCCTCTTCGATCTCGTAGCCGAACCCGCCCTCTTCGTCTTCGAGGGACGAGATGACGAACCGGTAGTGCTCGTTGCGTGCGAGCAGTTCACTGTGGCCGCCGACATCCGTCACACGCCCGTTCTCGAGCAGGGCGACGCGGTCGGCGAGCATGACGGTCGACGGGCGGTGCGCGACGACGAGCGCCGTGGTGCCCGCGAGCACCCGCTTGAGGCGCTCGGTGACACGCGCCTCGGTGTCGACGTCGAGCGCCGACAGCGGGTCGTCGAGCACGAGCACCGACGGCTTCGCGGCGACGGCGCGCGCGAGCGCGAGGCGCTGCCGCTGGCCGCCCGACAGCGACATGCCCTCTTCGCCGACCTTCGTGTCGACGCCCTCGGGCAGGTCGTAGGCGAAGGCCGCCTGTGCAACCTCGAGCGCCTCGGCCAGCTGAGCGTCGGCCGCGGCCCGCGTCTCGGGGTCGTCGCCCACGAGGTCGGGGCGGCCGAGCAGCACGTTGTCGCGCACGGATGCCGAGAACAGCGTGGCGTCTTCGAAGGCCATCGCCACGCGGGTGCGCAGCTCGTCGAGCGTGAGATCGCGGATGTCGACGCCGTCGACCTTGATCGCCCCGCCCGTGACGTCGTAGAGCCGCGGCACGAGCGAGGTGAGCGTCGACTTGCCCGAGCCCGTGAGGCCCACGAGCGCCATGGTCTCGCCCGGCTGCAGCGTCAGCGTGATGCCGTCGACGAGGTCGGGGAAGCGCTCCGGCGCGTCCTCATAGCGGAAGTGCACGTCGTCGAACATGAGCTCGCCGCGGGGCGCGTCGATGTGCTCGGGCGCCTCGGGGTCGTCGATGTCGTTCGGCGTCGACAGCACCTCGAAGAAGCGGTCGACCGCGGTGCGCGTGTCGAACGTCATCGAGAGCAGGAAGCCGATCGACTCGATCGGGAAGCGCAGCACGGTCGCCGTCGCGAAGAACGCGAGCAGCTGGCCGACGGTGAGCTGGTGGCCCGCGACGAGCCAGACGCCGAGCGCGAGGCAGACGGCGAAGGCGACGTCGGGCACCATCAGCAGCCACAGCCACAGGCCCGCGACGGCACGCGCCTTCTCGAGCTCGGTGCCGCGCAGCTCTTCGGCCTGGGCGCGGAAGCCCTTGAGCGCGTAACGCCCGCGGCCGAAGGCCTTGAGCACGCGGATGCCGTGCACCGATTCCTCGACGGCGGTGGCCAGGTCGCCCGCCTGGTCTTGCGAGCGGCGCGCGACCACGTGGTACTTGCGCTCGAAGAAGTAGCCGGCGATCCACAGCGGGATCGACAGCACGATCATCACGATCGCGAGCAGCCAGTGGTAATAGAACAGCACGCCGAAGCCGACGACGATCGTGACGACGTTGACGATGAACAGCACGAGGCCGAACGACAGCCAGCGGCGGATCAGGTTCAGGTCGCCGACGGCGCGCGAGAGCAGCTGGCCGCTCGGCCACTTGTCGTGGAACGAGACGGGCAGGTTCTGCAGCTTGGCGTAGAGGCTGTTGCGCAGCGTCGCCTCGACGCGCGTGCCCGGCTGCAGGACGAACCAGCGGCGGAGCGAGATGAGGATGGCCTCGGCCATGCCCAGACCGAGGATCGCGAGGGCGGCGAAGACCACCGCCTCGCGCGAGCCGCCGCGGTGCAGCAGGGTGCCGTCGACGAGGTGCTGCAGCACCATCGGGATCGTCAGCGAGACGACCGAGGCGAGCAGCGCCGCGAACATGCCGAGCACGATGCGCGGCAGGGCGGGGCGCAGGTAGGGATAGAGGCGCGAGATCGAAGCAAGGGTGCTCAGATCGTCGCTCTCAGATCGATGAGGTTGTTGAGCGTGTTCCGACAGTGGGACAGACATGGACCAGGCAATTCTTCGTGGGATGTGTCATCGAGGATTCCGCACACCACCGACATTCGTGCGTCGAGAGGGGTTGCGGAAGAGAGCTGCGCTCTGGGCGCGGAAGGAGGAGACGGGTGACGGCGAGGATGCCGCGTTCACGCGGCCTGACGAATCAGTGCGTCGTGCGGAATCGGGCGGGAGCCCACCCGGCGGGAAGGACCGGAGCACCCGCGACGACGACCGTGTCAAGCGTGGTGTTATACATTCCGGCCTCCTGAGCGAGCATCCACATGCGTTCCGTAGCGCTTCGCACGCGGACTGAGCCCCCACACGAAGCGAACTCTCAGGCTAAACCGCTAGCCGGTCGGGTCACAAGGTTTTGCGACAAAGAAGATCAGAGACGCACCGAGAGGCAGCTCGCCGAGCCCTCGAGCTTCTCGAACTCCGAGAGGTCGACCTTCACGACGGTGTAGCCGAGGTCGGCGACGAGGTCGGCGGTGCCGGGCGAGGACGCCGGCACGAGCACCGTCTTCTCGTCGAGCGCGACGGTGTTCGCGCTGTTCCCGACCGGCACCCGCAGCGCGCGGCCGAACAGGCCGCCGTCGAGCTCGGGGCTCGAGTAGAGCACCGTGCCGTCGGGCAGCGCCGAGGCGGAGGACGAGAGGTGGAGGCCGCCGTGCACCGGCACCGCGACGACCGTGAGGTCGAGCTTCGCCATGGCGACGACCTCGCGCAGCTGGCGGATGCCGTCGGCATCCGTGCGGCCGCTGCGGCCGACGTACACGGTCTTCCCGACGACGAGCACATCGCCGCCGTCGAGCGTGCCGGGGGCCTCGAGCTCGTAGAGCGTCACGCCCTGGGCGCGCAGCTTGTCGCCCACGGCGGCGACCTCGGCGCGACGCGCCTCCGCACCGGGGCGTGTGAGCACCGCGACGGACTTGGAGAGCACGACCGCGGCATCCTCGACGAACACCGAATCGGGCTGGTCGTCGGCCTGTGCGACCTCGACGGTCTGCCAGCCCGAGCCCGTCAGCGCGGCGACGTAGTCGTCCCACTGGCGGTCGGCCAGGTCGCGGTCGACGAGCGTGCGCGGCACGTTGGTGACGATGCCCTCGGCGAGCTTCTCGGCGGGCACGCGCACGAAGGCGACGCGGCCCTTGGTGGCCGGGCGGCCGATCCAGGTGACCCACACCCGGTGGCCGAGCAGCGCCGCGACGACCGTCGCGGCGACGATGAAGAAGCCGTAGAAGCCGACGACCTGGTCGAGCAGCTTCACGATGCCGCTGCCGGCGATCGAGAGGCCGCCGGCCGCGGCGCCCAGCAGGCCGCCGACGAGCCCCGCGAGCAGCGCGCCCCACCACGACCCGAACGCATCGATGAGCCCCGCGATCATGAGCACGACGAGCAGCACGAGCGCGGGCAGCGCGAACGTGTTCGCGTAGGTGCCCACGGCGTTCAGGCTCAGCGAGTTCACGAGGTACAGCGCGAACACCGTCGCCGCGAACACCGTCACCGCGACCGCGAGGGAGGCGAGGAAGGCGGCGGTCAGTCGGCGGCTGAAGGGGGTCGTCATGAGGATGTCCTTAACGTGACCGATCCGGTGGCGACGCGCGCCGCCACCGGCCCGATCGGTACTGCTAGTGGAAGAAGTGGCGCTCGCCCGTGAAGTACATGGTCACGCCCGCGGCCTTGGCCGCCGCGACGACCTCGTCGTCGCGGATCGAGCCGCCGGGCTGCACGATCGCCTTGACGCCCGCCTCGATGAGGATCGCGGGGCCGTCGGCGAAGGGGAAGAACGCGTCGGACGCCGCGACCGAGCCGCGGGCGCGCTCGGCGCCCTCGGCCAGCGTGTTGGCGCGGTCGACCGCGAGGTGGCACGAGTCGACGCGGTTGACCTGGCCCATGCCGACGCCGACCGAGGCGCCGCCCGAGGCGAGCAGGATCGCGTTCGACTTCGCGGCGCGGCACGCGCGCCACGCGAACTCGAGGTCGGCGAGAGTGGCCTCGTCGGCGGCCTCGCCGGCGACGAGCTGCCACGAGCCCGAGATGGAGCCGGCGGGGAAGACATCCGCCGCCTGCACGAGCAGACCGCCCGAGATCTGCTTGATCTCCTGCTCGGCGCGCGTGTAGCCGGCCGGCAGGCGCAGGATGCGCAGGTTCTTCTTGCTCTGCAGCAGCGCGAGCGCGTCGGCGTCGTAGCCCGGCGCGACGATGACCTCGGTGAAGATGCCCTTGACGGTCTCGGCCATCGCGAGCGTCACGGTGCGGTTCGCGGCGATCACGCCGCCGTAGGCGCTGACCGGGTCGCACGCGTGCGCCTTGCGGTGCGCCTCGGCGATGTCCTCGGCGTCGACCGCGATGCCGCACGGGTTCGCGTGCTTGATGATCGCGACGGCGGGCAGGTCGAAGTCGTACGCGGCGCGCAGGGCGGCGTCGGCGTCGGTGTAGTTGTTGTACGACATCTCCTTGCCGCCGAGCAGCTCGGCCTGCGCGATGCCGGCGCCCGACTGCAGCGCGCTCGCGGCGCCGTCGAGGTAGATCGCGGCGGGCTGGTGCGCGTTCTCGCCGTAGCGGAGCACGTTCTGCAGGCGGCCTGCGACGCTGACCGTGGCCGCGAAGGCGGAGTCGGTCGAGGAGGCCTCGGCCGGGGCATCCCCCGCAGCGGTCGCCACGTTCGCCGCGAACCACCCGGACACCGCGGTGTCGTAGTCGGCGGTGTGCTGGAACGCCTTCGTGGCGAGGTCGCCGCGTAGCGCGAGCGAGGTGCCGCCGGCCTGCACGGCCTCGATGACGGCGGGGTACGACGCGCGCGAGACGACGATCGCGACGTTCGCGTAGTTCTTCGCAGAGGCGCGCACCATGGCGGGGCCGCCGATGTCGATCTGCTCGACGACGTCGTTGCCCTGGGCACCCGAGGCCACCGTCTCTTTGAACGGGTAGAGGTTCACGACGACGAGCTCGAACGGCTTGATGCCGAGCTCGGCGAGCTGGTTCTCGTGGTCCTCGAGGCGCAGGTCGGCGAGCAGGCCCGCGTGCACCGAGGGGTGCAGCGTCTTGACGCGGCCGCCGAGCGACTCGGGGAAGCCCGTGACGCTCGCGACGTCGGTGACGGCGATGCCGAGCGCGCGGATCGTCGCCGCGGTCGAGCCGGTCGAGACGATCTCGACGCCGGCCGCGTCGAGCGCCTTCGCGAGCACGTCGAGGTCGGTCTTGTCGGACAGGGAGATCAGGGCGCGTCGCACGGGGACGACGTCGCGGTCGCGGTACAGGCTCGGGTCGGCGGCGTGGGCACTCATGCGCGGGCCAGCTCCTTAAGATCGAGATTTCCGTTGGCGATGTCGAGCACGGCCTGGATCAGCAGGCGGCGCTCGACGGGCTTGATGCGCTCGTGGAGTGCGGCTTCGGTGTCGCCCGGCTCCACGGCGATGCGCTCGCGCGCGATGATCGGGCCCGTGTCGACGCCGTTGTCGACCACGATGAGGCTCGCCCCGGTCTGCGTCGCGCCCGCGGCGACGGCGTCGCGCACGGCGTGTGCGCCCGGGAACTCGGGCAGGAACGCCGGGTGGGTGTTGATGAGGTGCGGCGAGAGCGCCTCGACGACGCCCGCCGGCAGCAGGCGCATGAAGCCCGAGAGCACGGTCAGGTCGGGCTGCCACTGCCGGATCTGGTTCAGCAGCTCGTCGCCCCAGGCCGCGCGGCTCTCGAAGTCGGACAGGGCGACCGAGAACGTCGGGATTCCGAACTCCTCGGCGTGGCGCAGGCCTTCCGCGTCGGGGCGGTCGGTGCCCACGGCGACGATGCGGGCAGGGTATTCGGCATCCGCCGCGGCTTCGAGCAGCGCGCGCAGATTCGACCCGCCCCCGGAGATGAGAACGACGACCGAGAGCACGGCTCCAGCCTAGCGGGCGCCGCCTATGAGGCCGATCTCGGGTCTGCGTCGCCCGGTCTGCTCGGTCGGCACGGCGTCGCGAACTGCCGGAATCCGCTCAGCTTTCCTGCATTTCGGGGCGCCGCGCGGAAGGACGGTCGGTCACCGTCTCGTGCGCGACCCACCCGTGCGCCTGCCCGCGGAAGTGCCCGGCCGCGAGGCCGATGGCCACCCCCACGCCGACCTCGACGCCCCCGAACACGCCGACGATCCAGGGCGTCGGCCCGAGGTGCTCGAGCACGCCCGGTGCGAGCGTGCCGCCCGACCACCAGGCGAGCAGCGCGATGATCAGGCCACCCGCAACGGCTGCGCCGCCCGCGGTGAGGGCGAGGTCGAGCGCGGTGTCGGCAGGCGGGTTCGCCTCGCGCAGCGTGCGGTGGGTGAGGAAGCCGATCACGGCGGCGAGCAACACGGGGATCGCGACGACGGCGATCGCGGCCGCCGGCGAGTGCGCGGGCACGATGGCGAGCAGCGGAATGGCCGGCAAACCGCCCTGCACCCCGGTGCCCGGCGCGATCGTGCCGCCGAGGCCGAGCGAGAAGCCCGGCCCGATGAGCCACGACATCGCCCACAGGATCGCGTTGGGCAGGAACGCGAGCTGGGCGAGGGTGAGCGTCACTCCCCCGAGGTAACCGGGCTGCAGCGCCTCGTAGAGGGCGACCGCCTTGCCGAAGTGCGCGAAGAGCAGGACGGTGACGAAAAGGGCCGCTGCCGCGACGAGGAACGCGACGGAACCGACGGCGGCCTTGAGCGCCGCCGCGATCACGGCGCGCGCGGACGGGCCGATGCGATCGGCGATCCAGTGCGGCACGTGCTCGCGTTCGCGCGCCCAGTCGAGGCCGACGCCCAGCGCGACGCCCGCGGCGAAGGTGAGCCCGGCCACCGGGATCACCTGGCCGACGACGGGGCCGGCGACCGGGGCCTGCGCGGTGAGCGCGACGACCCACGCGATGACCGCGAATGCGATGACGGCGGCCACGGCGCCCGTGAAGGCGAAGGTCGTCTCGGCGGCGCGGCGCCCGACGCGGGCGCCCATGGCGACGGTGAACAGCGCGACGCCGAGCGCCCCGATCGTCACCGTGAACGGCGCGACGGCGCCGGGCAACCCCAGACCCAGCGCCGTGACGCGGTCGAGGTCGACGTGCAGGTCGACGCCGAGGCCGAGCAGCCAGGCATCCGTCGCGGCCCGCCAGAACGCGCCCCACGGCACGGCCATGCGGTACTGCACGGCCCATACGACGGTGAGCGGCGCGAGGGCGACGCCGAGGCCGATCGCCGCGGTGATCAGCGCCTCGAAGGCGGCGAGGAACGCGACGACGGCTCGGGACACCTAGCGAGGGTAACCGCGGGGCGGGCGGCGGCACGGATGCCTCGCCGCCCGCCCCGCGAGCCACCCGGGCGACTCTCAGACGGCGGCGTTCGCGCCGAGCCGCGCGGCGACGAACGCAGCGACCCGGTCGAGCGCCGCATCGGCCTCGTCGAGCTCGCCGAACAGGTCGGGGAACACATGGGGGACCCCGGCGACGACCTCCAGCGTCACGTCGACGTCGGCCTCGCCGAGGCGCCCGGCGAGCAGCACGGAATCACTGAGCAGCACCTCGTGCGAGCCCACCTGGATGAGCATCGGCGGCAGACCGCGCAGGTCGCCGACGCGGCCCGGGCTGGCGAGCGGCGAGTCGGCGTCGACCTCGCCGAGCTGCAGCTCGGTGAAGAACTCGATGTCGGCGCGGCTGAACAGCGGGTCGACGCCCTCCTTCGTGGTGAGGCTCTCGCCGCTGTGCCCGAGATCGCTCATCGGCGAGAACGCGACCGCCGCCGCCGGCATCGGCAGCCCGGCGTCGCGGGTCAGCATGAGCGTCGTGACGGTGAGGTGCCCGCCCGCCGAGTCGCCCGCGACGACGACGCGTGCGGGGTCGGCGCCGCGCTCGAGCAGCTCGCGGTATGCGGCGAGCGCGTCGTGCGCCGCCGCCGGGATGCGATGCTCGGGCGCGAGTCGGTAGTCGAGCGACCAGGCGCGCAGCCCGGTGCGACGCACCAGCTCGGCGGCGAGGCGCGCGCCCGTGCGGTGCGAGCCGACGACGTAGCCGCCGCCGTGCAGGTACAGCAGCTCGCCGACATCCTGGCCGCCGCTCGAGATCTCGAGGGCCGGGCGACCGCCCAATTCGGTCTCGGCGGATGCCAGCCCCGCGGTGTCGCCGGGCTGGGCGCGCCGCTCGAAGTTCGCGCGCCGCTGCGCGACCGTGTCGCCGAAGCCCGCCGCCGCCCACGCACGCAGCTGGGCGTCGATCGCCTCGCGTTGTTCCTTGCTCATGGTTCTTCCCCTCGGTTATGGTCGATGAATAGATTCCGTGGAATCAACATGATCAATGTACATTCCTTGGAATTAATTTCCTAGGAATCTTTTTGAGGGGCACACGTGGACGCACCGATCGAGTTCTTCAACCAGCTGGTGCGCACCGAGATCCTGCTGTTCGACCGCATGGACGAGCGGATGAAGGCGAACCACGGCGTGACGGTCGGCACGGTCAACGTGCTCTCGCTGCTCGCCGGCATCGAGCATCCGCGCGTCGACGACCTCGTGCGCGCGCTCGACCTGCGCGTCGGCACCGCGAGCAAGATCGTCGACCGCTATGTCGAGGCCGGGTGGATCGAGCGCGTCGCGAACCCCCACGACCGCCGCTCGTCGTGGCTCGTGGTGACGGCCGCCGGGCGCGAACTGCTCGAGGCCGCCAGGCCGGCCTTCGAGGTGGGCGTGCGCGACCTCGCCGCGGGCCTCAGCACCGCCGAGCAGGCGACGCTGCAGAAGCTGCTCGGCAAGCTCGCGGCGTCGATCGAGGGCGCTCAGCCGTCGTAGGCCGCCTGCAGCGCCGCGAGGTCGAGCTTCTGCATCGTGAACATCGCCTGCACCGTGCGGTTGACGGCCTCGACGTCGCTCGAGGCGTAGAAGTCCCACAGCTGCTTCGGCACCACCTGCCATGCCTGGCCCCAGCGGTCGGTCAGCCAGCCGCACTGGCTCGGCTCGCCGCCGCCTTCGAGCAGTGCGTCCCACAGCCGGTCGATCTCGGCCTGCGTCTCGACCTCGATGAAGAACGAGAAGGCCATGCTCGGGCGGATGTCCGGGCCGCCGTTGATCGCGTAGTAGGTCGTGCCCTGCAGCTCGAACGCGAGCGTGTAGACCTGCTGCGCCATCGGGCCGGGCGGGAACTGCTGGGTCCACAGCACGCGGGCGTCGTCGAAGAGGCTCACGTAGCGCTCGGCGGCCTCCTGGGCGCCGTCGACGAACCACACGAACGGAGTCACCTTGGTCATGGGCGGCACGCTACGCGGTGGCGGCGCGCGCGGGAACCCCGTGCGCACAACTCCTGATGCCCGGCGCCGCAGGTCACCCGGAGACGCGGAATCCCGCGGGGGCCGAAGCCGCCCGCGGGATTCCGTCAGGAGTTATGCGCGAGAGAGCTCAGGCGCCGACGCTCGCGAACACCTCGCGCAGCAGCTGCGCGGTCTCGCTCGGGGTCTTGCCGACGCGAACGCCCGCCGCCTCGAGCGCCTCCTTCTTGGCTTGGGCGGTGCCCGCCGAGCCCGAGACGATGGCGCCCGCGTGGCCCATGGTCTTGCCCTCGGGCGCGGTGAAGCCGGCGACGTAGCCGACGACGGGCTTCGTGACATGCGCTTTGATGAAGGCGGCCGCGCGCTCCTCGGCGTCGCCGCCGATCTCGCCGATCATGACGATCGCCTTCGTCTCGGGGTCGGCCTCGAACGCGGCGAGCGCGTCGATGTGGGTCGTGCCGATGATCGGGTCGCCGCCGATGCCGATGGCGGTCGAGAAGCCGAGGTCGCGCAGCTCGAACATCATCTGGTAGGTCAGCGTGCCCGACTTCGAGACGAGACCGATGGGCCCCTGGCCCGTGATGTTCGCCGGGGTGATGCCCGCGAGCGCCTCGCCCGGCGTGATGATGCCGGGGCAGTTCGGGCCGATGATGCGGGTCGTGTCGCCCTTCGACTTGGCGTGCGCCCAGGCTTCGGCCGAGTCGCCCACCGGGATGCCCTCGGTGATCACGACGAGCAGCGGGATCTCGGCGTCGATGGCCTCGATCATCGCGTCCTTCGCGAAGGCCGGCGGCACGAAGACGATCGAGACGTCGGCCCCGGTCTTCTCGATGGCCTCGGCGACCGTGGCGAAGACCGGCAGCTCGACGGCCGAGCCGTCCTGCGCGGTGTGGGCGACGGTCGTGCCCGCCTTGCGCGCGTTCACGCCGCCGACGACCTGGGTGCCGGCCTTGAGCATGAGCGCGGTGTGCTTGGTGCCCTCGCCGCCGGTGATGCCCTGGACGATGACCTTGGAGTCCTTGTTGAGGAAGATCGACATGTCTCTAGTCCTTACTTCGCAGCCAGCTCGGCGGCCTTGTCGGCGCCGTCGTCCATCGTGAGGGCGAGGGTCACCAGCGGGTGGGCGGCCGCGGTGAGGATCGCGCGACCCTCGTCGACCTGGTTGCCGTCGAGACGGACGACGAGCGGCTTGTTCGCCTCGTCGCCGAGGATCTCGAGGGCCTTCACGATGCCGTTCGCGACCGCGACGCACGACGTGATGCCGCCGAAGACGTTGACGAAGACCGACTTGACCTGCGGGTCGCCGAGGATGACGTCGAGGCCGGCGGCCATGACCTCCGCGGAAGCCCCGCCGCCGATGTCGAGGAAGTTCGCCGGCTTCACGCCGCCGTGCGCCTCACCGGCGTAGGCGACGACGTCGAGCGTCGACATGACCAGGCCCGCGCCGTTGCCGATGATGCCGACCTCGCCGTCGAGCTTGACGTAGTTGAGGTCGTGCTGCTTGGCCTTGGCCTCGAGCGGGTCGGTGGCCGAGGCATCCACCAGCGCCTCGTGCTCGGGGTGGCGGAAGGCCGCGTTGTCGTCCAGCGAGACCTTGCCGTCGAGCGCGACGATGTCGCCGGCGCCGGTGAGCACGAGCGGGTTCACCTCGACGAGCGTCGCGTCCTCGCCCTTGTAGACCTCGTAGAGCTTCACGAAGACCGGGGCGACCTTGTCGACGAGCTCGGCCGGGAACTTCGCGGCGACCGCGATCTCCGTCGCCTTCTCGAGCGAGACGCCCTGCGCGGGGTCGACCTCGACGCGGGCGAGGGCCTCGGGGCGCTCCTCGGCGAGCTGCTCGATCTCCATGCCGCCCTCGAACGAGGCGAGCGACAGGTAGGAGCGGTTGGCGCGGTCGAGCAGGATCGAGAAGTAGTACTCCTGCTTGATGTCGGCGCCCTCGGCGACCATCACGCGCTTCACGACGTGGCCCTTGATGTCGAGCCCGAGGATCGACTGCGCGGCGGTGAACGCGTCATCCGGCGTCTTGGCGACCTTCACGCCGCCCGCCTTGCCGCGGCCGCCAACCTTGACCTGCGCCTTGACGACGGTGACACCGCCCAGCGTCTCGGACGCGGCGCGGACCTCGTCCGGAGTGTCGGCGACGATGCCCCTCAGAACGGGCACGTCGTACTTCTCGAACAGATCTCGGGCCTGGTACTCGTACAGATCCACTGTGTTCCATTTCTCTCGACATCGAGACAATTGCCGCTCGTCAGCCTACCCCCAGCGGGTGAGCGGGATGCCGCGCTACTCGTCCTGCGGAATGGGGTGCTTCGGCAGCTTCTTGACGCGCGGGCGGCGCTTCGGGCGCTCGGGGATCATCGAGCGCATCTCCTCGACGCGCCCCCAGCAGAGCATGCGATCGCCCGCCTCGAGGCGGTGCGAGAAGGCCGGGTTGGGGATGACGACGGGGCCCCGGTGCAGGGTCAGCACGGTGATGTCGCGCTCGCGCAGACCCGACTCCCCGAGCGACTTGCCGACGAGGTCGGCGTCGCCGTGCACGACGAGCTCGGCGACGCCGTAGCCGGTCGAGACCGAGAGCCGCTCGCGCACGTCGATCTGCGGGAACGCGACCTGGTTCGCGATGTAGTCGATGATCGCGCCCGCGACGTCGAGCTTCGTCGCGGTCTCGATGCCCTCGAGGCCGGGCGAGGAGTTGACCTCCATCACGAGCGGGCCGTCGTCGCTCTCGAGCATGTCGACGCCCGCGACCTTGAGCCCCATGATCTGCGCGGCGCGCACCGCCACGCGGGCGTAGTCGTCGTCGAGCTCGACCTTCTCGACCGAGCCGCCGCGGTGCACGTTCGAGCGGAACTCGCCGCCCTTGGCAGTGCGGCGCATGGCCGCGACGACCCGGTCGCCGACGACCAGGGCGCGGACATCCCGCCCCCGCGATTCGCGGATGTAGCGCTGGATCAGCACGTTCTGCCGCGCCGACTGCAGCGTCTCGATGATCGCCTCGGCGACCTTGAGCTCGGGCGCGAGGATCACGCCGATGCCCTGCGTGCCCTCGAGCAGCTTGAGCACGACGGGCGCGCCGCCGACCCGCTCGATCGCCGGCACGACGTCGGCGCGGTTGCGCACGAACGCCGTCGGCGGCATCGAGATGCCGTGGCGGGACAGGATCTGGTTCGCGCGCAGCTTGTCGCGCGAGTTGGAGATGCCGTTGGCGGTGTTGGGCGTGTAGACGTCCATCTGTTCGAACTGACGCACCACGGCCGTGCCGTAGTAGGTGATCGAGTTGCCGATGCGCGGGATGATCGCGTCGTAGTCGGACAGCTGACGGCCTCGGAACAGCAGGTCGGGCTCGTCCGCGGCGAGGTCGATCGCGAAGCGCAGCGTGTTCAGAACCCGCACATCATGGCCGCGTTCGGATGCCGCGGCGCGGAGTCGTTGGGTGCTGTAGCTGCGCGGCGCGCGCGACAAGATGGCGATCTTCACTCAGGTTCCTGTTTTGATAGACGACATGTCCGCCCGCCATTCAACCCCACAGATCGTCGGTTGGCGAGAATGGGTCGGCCTGCCGGACTTAGGTGTTCCCTGGGTGAAGGCGAAGATCGACACCGGGGCCCAGACATCCTCGCTGCACGCCTTCGGTCTGCGCGAGTTCACGCGCGCCGGAAGCCGCTGGGTGCGCTTCGAGGTGCACCCGTGGCAGCGCAGCCCGCGCGACGGCGTGAAGGTCGAACTGCCCGTGCACGACCGGCGCCAGGTGCGCAGCTCGACGGGGCACCTGCAGGAGCGCGTCGTGGTGCTCGCGGAGCTGCGGATGCTCGAGCGCACCTTCCCCGTCGAGATGACCTTGACGCGCCGCGACACCATGGGCTTCCGCCTGCTCGTCGGCCGCGAGGCGCTGCGCAACGGCTTCGTCGTCGACCCGGCCGCGTCGTTCCTCGGCGGCAAGCCCCCGCGCCACGTGCGCCGCGCGAACCGCGAGGTCGCGCTGTAGCGGTCGCGGCGAGGCGACCGCGTAGGTTCGGTCTCGCGGACCGTCAGCGGCTGAGCGCGTCCGCCTTGAGCTTCTCGTATTCGGCCGGTGTGATCGCACCCGAGTCGAGCAGCTGTTTGGCCTTCGCGATCTGGTCGGCCGGGCTGTCGCCCGCGGCGCCCGTGCGGCCGGCGACCGAGCGGATGTAGTCCTCGGCGGTGGCCTGTGCCTGGTGCCGCGCCTGGAGCTGACGCTCGCCCATGCCGCGGCCGCGCACGATCAGGTACACGAGCGCCGTGATGAGCGGCACGAGCACGAGGAACAGGATCCACAGGGCGCGCGCCCAGCCGCTCAGGCTGCGGTCGCGGAACAGATCGCCGACGATCTGGAACAGCACCATCAGGTAGGCGAAGAACAGGAAGATCTCGAAGACGATCCAGATGGATTGGAAGAAGGTCATGGCTACTCCTGAGGGATTGCTGCGGCTCCGGCCGGAGCCGCAGGGGTGCGGTGCGAGGTGAAGCGGGTCCAGCCGATCCAGGCGGCGGCGAGCACGACGGCCGAACCGAGAGCGGCGATGAGCCAGTCGCGGAGGGCGGGCCACAGCGGTGCGGCCAGCGCGTCGAAGACCGCTCGCGCGACCGGCGTCGGGATGTCCCCGGGCAGTGCGGCCAGATACTGCGAACGCACGAGCGCGAGCGCGGCAGCGAGCAGCGCCATCCCCATGGCGACGCAGGCGGCCGCGACGGCCGCGGTGCGCAGCCGTCGCCGCGCGACCGCGATCGCGCCGGCGAACAACACGGCCGTGAGGACCGGCAGGATCGCGGATGCCTGATCGAGCAGGCGGAACACACGCTGCGCCGGCGCGATGCGGTCGGACTCGAAGATGGTGATCGAGAGGTCGACCGACGGGATCAGAGCCGCCGCGCTCACGCCGTCGTCCAGCAGCCGCTGGCGTGCGCCGGCGACCATGCCGCCCACATCGAGGCTCACCCTGCCGCCCTCAACCGCGACCTGATCGGTACCGTGCCCGGTGAACACGCCGAGCACCTGCCGATGCGCCTCGCGGTTGGCGGCGAGCCACAGCGGCGGGAACGCATCGCTCTCGGCGAATCGGCGGGTCGCGCCCGAGACGAGCGTGCCGATGGCCGGCACATCGACGTGCTG
Organism: Microbacteriaceae bacterium; assembly: GCA_009780695.1. Classification (GTDB taxonomy): domain Bacteria; phylum Actinomycetota; class Actinomycetes; order Actinomycetales; family Microbacteriaceae; genus Gryllotalpicola. The sequence continues at coordinate 54,366 of WQZN01000013.1, read as the reverse complement.
GGTCACCGCGGCGGCCGCTGCGTTCGCGAGCGCGGTGTGGATGTCGGCGTTCCGCGCCAGCGGCGCGACCGTCGCGACGTAGCCGCCGGTGTCGGCGATGTGCGTGTGGAACCAGCGCGCGACGACCGACAGCGGGGCCAGCAGCACCACGAACACCAGCAGCACGACGGCCACGGCCGAGCGCAGCCGCCCTCGATATGCCGCTGCGGAGTCAGACATCCGCATGCCGCTCAGAACGAGTCCAGTTCACGATCGATCTCGTCGAACCGTGTGACGGCGGGGTCCTCGAAGATCTGCCCGCGCGCGACCACGAATTCGAGCCCGGTGAAGGCGCGGAAGCCGTCGAGCGGGTTCGCCGGCAGCACGACGAGATCGGCGGCCTTGCCCGGCTCGATCGCCCCCGTGACGTCGTCGATGCCGAGGATCTCGGCGTTCGCCGCCGTCGCGGCGTGCAGCGCCTGGGCGGGTGTGAGCCCGCCGTAGCGGGTCACGAGGTCGAGCTCACGCCACGTGTCGTAATGCGTGGCGTAGGTGAGCCCCGAGTCGGAGCCGAAGCCGATGCGGATGCGGTTCGCGACGGCATCCTGCACGCCGCCGATCATGCGCTCGACCACGATCTCGGCATTCGCGCGCACGACGTCGTCGACGCCCGTCGCGGATTGCTCGAGCTTCACGAGCGGCAGCGCGGGCAGGAACGTGGGCACGAGCGCCGACCAGCCGCGCAGCGCCCGCGGGTTGTCGTGGAAGAGCCTGATCAGCTCGTCGTCGAGCTCGCAGCCGTGCTCGATGGTGTCGACTCCGGCGCGCAGCGCGCGCTTGGCGCCCTCGACGCTCTGGGCGTGCGCGGCGACCACGATGCCGGCATTGTGCGCTTCCTCGCAGATCGCGGCCATCTCGTCCTCGGTCAGCTGCGGGCGGCCCGCTTCGCCGACGGCCCGCGCATCGGTCACGCCGCCCGTCGCCGAGATCTTGATCGCGTTCACGCCCTTGCGCAGATTGAGCCGGACATTGCGGCGTGCACCCCATGGGTCATCGCTCACGAGAGCGATCAGCGGGGCGCCGTGGCCGCCCGTGGCGGCGAGGAGCGGGCCCGATGCGAGGACCCGCGGCCCCGGCATCCGCCCGGCCTCGATCCGATCGCGCACCGCGACGACCTCGTAGCGCACGTCGCCGACGCTGCGCAGGGTAGTCACTCCGCTGAACAGCTGCGTCTGCACGTTGGCACGGGTGCGTCGCCGCAGCATCGCGGCGCCCACTGGACTGTGGAAGAACGTCGTCACGGCGCGCTCGGCCGACTTGCTGGTGAGGGCGACGGGCAGCGGCTTGCCGTCGGAGAACAGGTGCGCGTGGGCGTTGATCAAGCCGGGCACCAGGTACTTGCCGGTCAGATCGACGACCCGCGCACCCCAGGCCGGGCGCTCGCCAGCCGACGGCTCGACCGAGCGGATCAGCCCGTCGGCGCCGACCGTCACGGTCCGATCGGGCAGGACGGTGCCATGCGCATCGCCCGTGACGATCGTCGCGTGAGTGAATGCGGATGCCTCGGCCACTCGGCCCTCCTCGAGAGCTTCGACCGAGCGGGGTGCCGGGCGGCCGACCTCTGACCACAGCCTGACCCGCACCGCCGCACGCGGCAATCCTTTTAACCCACGAATTGTCCCAGGTGTCATCGGCCGGCTGCCTGACCCCGGGGGCCGTGGCGCTAGAGCTTCTCGATCGGGGCGATCTTGATCAGCAGCTTCTTCGCGCCCGCCTGGTCGAACTGCACGTGCGCGATGCGCTTCGGGCCCTCGCCCGTGACCTGCTGCACACGGCCCTCGCCGAAGTCGACGTGGCGGATGCGGTCGCCCGCGGCGAGCTCGAGCCCGCTGTTGTCGCGCACCTGGCCCGTCACCTTGTTCGCCCACTCGGTCTTCGGGCGCGAGAGCGCGGCCGCCGTGGCGAGCGCCCGATCGGAGCCGAAGCCCGGGCGCTTCGCGTTGAGCGCGCGCGACATCGTGCCGTCGCGGCCGTTGGCGGCCGAGGGCGAACGGCGCCAGTCGATGAGCTCGCCCGGGATCTCTTGCAGGTACCGGCTCGGCATCGCCACGTTGACCTCGCCGAACTGCGAGCGGGTCATCGCGAGCGAGAGGTAGAGGCGCTTCCTGGCGCGCGTGATGCCGACGTAGAACAGGCGGCGCTCCTCCGCGAGGCCGCCGGGCTCGTTCGCCGACATCCTGTGCGGGATCAGGTCCTCTTCGACCCCGGTCAGGAACACCGCGTCGAACTCGAGGCCCTTCGCCGTGTGCAGGGTCATGAGCGAGACGGTGCCCGACGAGTCGTCGAGGTCGTCGGCGGCCGCGACGAGCTGCACCTCGGTGAGGAAGTCGGTGAGGGTGCCGCCGGGGTTGTTGCGCCCGAACTCCTTCGTGACGGCGACGAGCTCGTCGACGTTCTCGGCACGTGCCTCGTCCTGCGGGTCGCGCGAGTTGCGGAGCGTGTCGAGCAGGGTCGACCCGGCGAGCAGATGAGTCAGGACATCCGCCACGGGCCTCACCCCGCCCGGGTTGTCGGGGTCGATCATCGCGGCCGACTCGTCGAGCAGGTCGGACAGGCGCGTGATCGCGGCGGTCACCTTGGGGCCGAGGCCGAGCGAGGATGCCGCGCGCAGCGCGTCGCGGAACGTCAGGTTGTTGTCCGCCGCGAAGGCCGCCAGCTGCGTCTCGGTCGCGGGGCCGATGCCGCGCTTCGGGGTGTTCAGGATGCGCCGCACCGCGAGCTCGTCGGCGGGGTTCGCGACCGACACCAGGTAGGCCATCGCGTCCTTGATCTCGGCGCGCTCGTAGAACTTCGTGCCGCCCATGATCTTGTACGGCACCGCCGAGCGGATCAGGATCTCTTCCAGCGCACGCGTCTGCGAGTTGGTGCGGTAGAACACCGCCATCTGGCTGTACGGCATGCCCGCGCGGCGCAGCGCGTCGATCTCGTCGGCGACGAACTGCGCCTCGTCGTGGCCCGAGTAGCCCGTGTAGCCGACGATCTTCTCGCCGTCGCCCGAGTCGGTCCACAGGTTCTTCGCCTTGCGGTCGAAGTTGTTCGCGATGACCGCGTTGGCCGCCGAGAGGATGTTCTGCGTCGACCGGTAGTTCTGCTCGAGCAGCACGACCTTGGCGCCCGGGAAGTCGTGCTCGAACTCGGTGATGTTGCGGATGTCGGCGCCGCGGAACGCGTAGATCGACTGGTCCGAGTCGCCGACGACGGTGAGGGACGCCCCGGGGATCGCACCGGTCGGGTCGGTCAGCCCGTCGACGTAGAGCCCGTCGAGCTTGAGCTCGGCGACGAGGTGCGCGGGCACGGGCTTGGTGAGCTCGCGGATGAGCGAGTACTGCGCGTGGTTCGTGTCCTGGTACTCGTCGACGAGCACGTGCCGGAAGCGGCGCTGGTAGTTCGCGGCGATGCGCGGGAACGCACGGAACAGGTACACCGTCTGCGCGATCAGGTCGTCGAAGTCGAAGGCGTTCGCGGCGCGCAGCGCGCGCGAGTACTCGCGGAAGATCTGCAGGAACACCTGCTCGGCCGGGTCCTCGCGGTTCGCGCTGCGGGCGTACGACTCGTAGTCCTCGAGCTCGTTCTTGAGCTTCGAGATCTTCGCCGCGGCGCTCGCGGGCGTGAAGCCGAAGGTCTCGGCCTCCATCTCTTTGATGATGCGCTTGAGCAGTGCGCGGCTGTCGCCCGAGTCGTAGATCGTGAAGTTCTCGGTGAAGCCGAACGACTTCGCCTCTTTGCGCAGGATGCGCACGCACGCCGAGTGGAACGTCGAGATCCACATGCCGCGCGCGTCGGAGCCGACGAGCCCCTCGACGCGCTCGCGCATCTCGGCGGCGGCCTTGTTGGTGAAGGTGATCGCCAGGATCTGGCTCGGCCACGCCTCGCGGCTGCCGAGCAGCCCCGCGATGCGGTGGGTGAGCACCCGGGTCTTGCCCGAGCCGGCGCCCGCGACGATGAGCAGCGCGCTTCCGCGGTAGGTGACCGCCTCGCGCTGGGGCGGATTGAGGCCGTTGAGCAGGCTCTCATCGCCGCGGAAGCCTGCCCCTGGGCCCTCCCAGCCTTCGATGAGGAGAGGGATAAAGCCGTCGGATGCGCGCGCGTCTGTCATTGCCCGTCAAGTCTAAAGAGGGCCACCGACAGGCGGCTCCGGCCGGGCATCCTCACCCGGCCCCGACATGCGAGAAGGCGCCGCCCTCAGCCATGAGAGCGACGCCTTCCGGAGTGAGGTGGCTTACTGGCCGATCGCGCCGTCGGCCGCCTGCTCACCCTGCTGAATCTGGTCCGAGAACTTCCCGCCGGTCAGGTCGTTCGCCTTCTCGGCGGCAGCGTTCAGAACGTTGTCGCTGATCTGCTCGCCCTGGTCGGTGCCCAGGAAGTCCTTGCCCTGATTGATCGCGTCATCGAGGAACCCCATGCCGTGCCCCTTTCGTCGGTGGATATTTCCGGGCACACCTTATCCACACCAGGGCACCGCGGGGAAGAACTATTCGTCTACCCCCGCTCGAGCGCCGTCGCGTCGCAGCCCCGACGACGTCAGCCGAGCGAGTCCCGCGCCACGATCGCGAGGTCGGGGTGGTCGGCGAAGACGCCGTCGACGCCGGTGGCCATGACCGCGCGGAATTCCTGCTGCCAGCGGCCGAAAGCAGCCGGCCCGGCGTCCGCCGCATCGCCGCGGAACCGCTCGGAGAGGAAGGCGTTCTCGGGGCGCAGGGTCCACGTGAAGACCGCGAGGCCGACCGCATGGGCGCGGTCGACGAGGTCGGTCGTGCCCGACTCGCTCGCGGCATCCAGCAGCATCGACTTGTCCACGCTGATGCCGTCGACCGCCTCATCGCCCCGGCGAGCGACGAGGCGGTACAGCCCGGTCTCGCCGACCTCCTCGGCCCAGGTCGTCGCCGCGGACCCGTCGCGCGCGACGAGGTCGGCTGCGGCCCCGCGATCGGCGACGAGATAGATGCGCTGACCGAGGACGCCCCGCGCCCGCACCTTGCCGAGCACGGTCTTCTCGAACGACTCGACGACGAGGCGGCTGCGCTCGCCGGCCCAGCCGAGGCGGCGCATCTCGTCGGCGAACAGCTCGTCGAGCGGCAGGCCCGCCCGCTCGAAGTAGGTCGCGTGCTTCAGCTCGGCGACGATGCCGAGCTCACGGTCGGTCTCCTCCGCCAGCCGGTCGACGAGGTCGACCAGATGGCTGAGCTTCAGGATCGGATACAGGTCGTCGAAGCTCGAGCTCGGCTGGCGCAGCCGCGGCAGGCGCTCGCGGGCGCGCAGGGTTGCGAGCTCGTCCCAGGTGAAGTCCTCGGTGAACCATCCCGTGAGGGCTTCCCCGTCGATCTCCTTCGTGGTGCGGCGGCCGGCGAACTCCTGGCGGCTCGCCACGTCGGTGGTGCCCGAGATCTCGTTCTCATGACGCAGCACGAGAACGCCGTCCTTGCTCGCCACGATGTCGGGCTCGACGAAGTCGGCGCCCAGCCGGAACGCCAGCTCGTAGGCCTGCCGGGTGTGCTCGGGGCGGTAGCCCGAGGCGCCGCGATGGCCGATGACGACGGGGGAAGGCTGCTCTCGCATGCGGGTGATGTTAGCCAGGCGGGGTTGCTCAGGGCTGCCGGTCGAACCGGCAGACCGTCGTGCGGTGCACCGGGAACGCCGCGGTCGGCGCGAAGCCCGCGGCCCGCAGGGTCCTGATGTCCTGCACGGCGCCGCAGTGGCCGAGGCCGTCGGTGACCACCCACACGGTCGAGAGGCGCGTCAGCTCCGCCTTCCGCGTGCTCAGCGGCGCGATCAGGTCGTGGAACGACCCCGACGCGGGGAACGGCGTCGTGAGCTCGACGTCGACCAGGCCGACGAAGTCCTGCGGGTACCCCCACAGCGCCGGCCTCGGGCTCATGATCTTCGACTGGGCCGACTCGAAGACGATGCCGTCGCCGGGCCGGGCGTGGGCGCGCACGACCTGCGCGAGCTGGCGCAGGTCGCTGCCGCCGTTCTTGCCGAACGGGCCCCGCTGCCCCAGATAGGTGGGCAGGGCGATCGCGACGAGCGCGACGACGGCGATCGCGATCCTGCGGCGCGAGCCCAGCGCGACGGCGGCCGCCGCGAGCAGCATGGCGTAGCCCGGCGTCGCGAAGGTCAGGTACCGCGGCGTGAACAGGGCGCTGCCGACGAATCGGCTCGAGGCGATCAGCACGAGCGGCACGGCGACCCAGCACCCGGCCAGCAGCAGGAACTCGGAGCACGTCCGGGCGAGGGCCGCGCGCCAGCGCACGGCGCCGACGACCAGCAGGGCTGTGGCGGCGATGCCGAATCCCCAGGATGTCTCGGCCCACGGCTCCGCCAGGACGGACCACGGGTTCACCACTCCGGAGTTCGCCAGCCAGCTCACCTGGCCGCGTTCCTGCCAGGCCACCACGAGCAGCGGGCTCACCACCGCCGCGGCCGACACCCAGGCCGCGATGAGCGGCGCGAGCGAGCGCCGCGACCGCACCGCGACGAACACGAGCTGCGCGACCGCGAGGGTGCCCGTCAGCACGAAGAGGGTCATCGAGAGCACGGCGGCCGCACCGAGCAGCGCCCACCACCATCGGCCGCGTTCCAGCGCGATCAGCAGCAGCAGCCACAGCAGGGCGGCGAGCGCGGCGGTCCACGCATAGGAGCGGGCTTCGGCCCCCGCCTCCGTGACCCGCGGCATGAGCGCGAACAGCACGCCGACCAGGACGCCGAGTCGCGGCCTCCCCAGGCGCTGCGCGATCAGCACCGTCAACGCCGTCGCGACGCCGATGCCGATCGACGACAACGATCGCGTCGCCCCCTCCGAGAGCCCGAACGCACCCGACCAGAAGTGCAGGGCGAAGTAGTACAGGCCGTGCACGGCGTCCGTGTGCTGCGTCACGAACGCGAACAGCGCCGCGGGCCGCAGCCCCACGGCGCGCACGGTTGCGACCTCGTCGCCCCAGTACGCCGGGACCCACGAGGCGGCGGCCGACACCACGGCCGCTGCGGCGCCGAGCAGCCAGGCGCGGCGGCGGAGGCTCATGATTCCAGCGTAGACATCGACTTTGTCGCAGACTATGAACTCAGAATCGTGTTCCCCGAACGTGACCGCGCGGGCCGATCGCGCAGGCTCATGGGCGGTTCACAGCCACGATGTCCGGCGTCACGGATAACGTCGGTGCATGGCCTCTTCGAACAACCCCGCGCTGCGCCGCATCCCCGCATTCCGCGCCGGCGCGGGCGCCGCCCCGCAGCCCGTCGACCCGACGACCGTCGGCTCGGCGCCCGATCTCGAGGCGCTGTTCCAGGGCCGCAGCGCCGGCTCGGCCGAGACGGGCCGCATGACCTACGAAGACACGGTCGTCAAGACCGTCATCCTCTTCGCCGTGCTGCTCGCGGGCGCCGCGGTCTCGTGGTTCGTCCCGGCGCTCGCGGTGGGCGGCGCGATCGTGGGCCTCGTGCTGGGCCTGGTCAACTCGTTCAAGCGCCGGCCCTCCCCCGCGCTCATCGTCATCTACGCCGCGGCGCAGGGCGTGTTCCTCGGCGGCATCTCGCGCTTCTTCGAGCTGGTCTACCCCGGTGTCGTGATCCAGGCGATCATCGCGACCTTCGGCGTCTTCGGCGTGATGCTGGCGCTGTTCGCGAACGGCAAGGTGCGCGCATCCTCGCGCCTCACCAAGATCTTCATGGGCGCGATGATCGGCTATCTCGTCTACAGCCTCGTCAACGTCGGCCTCATGGTGTTCGGCGGCGTCTCCTCGTCGCTCGCCTTCGGCCTCAACTCGGTGACCTTCATGGGCATCCCGCTCGGTCTCATCGTCGGCGTGTTCGCGGTGCTCATGGGCGCGTACTCGCTCGTGCTCGACTTCGAGTTCATCAAGAACGGCGTGAACAACCGCGCCCCGCGCGTCTACGGCTGGTCGGGCGCCTTCGGCCTCATGGTCACGCTCATCTGGCTCTACGTCGAGTTCCTGCGCCTCTTCGCGATCCTGCAGCGCAACTAGCTTTCGGCGGCGGATGCCTCGCGGCTCGGCTCCCATGGGGCCGGGCCGTTCCGCGGTCGCCGCGCCCACCAGAGAGCGGGCTCAACTGCGCTGGACGGCGCCGCCTGCGTCGGACGGTGCGCCGCTGCGCGCAGACGGCTCCGTCCAGCGCAGTTGAGCTGTGTTGCTTCAGGCGAGACCGTCGGCGTAGCCGCGCGCCGCACGCCGATAGCGCGGCAGGTGCTCGGCGAGCGCCGTGAGCGCCGTCTGCAGCGCCTCGGCGTCGCGGCCCGCCGAGTGCAGGACGAGCGCACGGAAGAACGCCGGGGCGTCCCCGAGCTCCGGGGCGTCGAGCCCGTCGAGCAGCGCCAGCGCCTCATCGGTGCGGCCCAGATTGCGCAGCGTGCTCGCGAGCTGGATCGTCACCTGATGCGCCGTCTCGAGGTCGAGGCCGGCGGCGAGCGCGGCACGATACGGCTCGACGGCGTCGGCTTCGAGGCCGAGCGCGTCGTGCACCCCGCCCCATTCGGCGAGGGCGTGGGCATCCGCCTCACCCCGCTCGGCCACGAGCTCACGCATCTTCGCGAGCTGCCCGGCGCTGTCGGTCGCATCGAACGCTGCCCAGAACGCGTCGACGCGCTGCTGCCACTCGTCACGCGCGTCGGCCTCGGTCATGCCGCCCATCTTCCCAGCCCGGTCGTCACTCCGGCACAGTCCGGGCCGCCCGCACTGTGCGCGACTGACGACCGGACAGGGCCAGGCCCGACTGGGTCGTCACCTGAGCACAGTGCGCACCGCGGCAACTGTGCACAAGTGACGACCGGGTGGCGAACGACGGCAGACGGGTGGCGAACGACGGCGGATGGCGGCGACCGGCGACCGGGCCTCCCGCCGGCAGCGGTTCAGAGCGCGCGGACCTTCGCGACGAGCACCGCGTGCTCCCGCTCGTTCGACGTCAGGGCGATCGCCTTCTCGAACTCCGCCCGCGCCTCATCGGTGCGCCCCAGCCGGGTCAGCAGCTCGCCGCGCACGCTCGGCAGCAGCCCGTAGCCGGCGAGCGAGCCGGATGCCGCGAGCGAGTCCACGATCCGCAGCGCCGTAGCCAGCCCCTCGGCCTGCGACACCGCGACGGCCCGGTTGAGCTCGACGACGGGCGACGGCGCGATGCGGCCGAGCGCCTCGTAGAGCACCACGATGCGCCCCCAGTCGGTCTCGCCGACCGACGGTGCGACGTCGTGGCACTCGGCGATGGCGGCCTGCAGGCCGTACGCGCCGCGGCCCCGGCCCAGGGAATCCGCCCGGGCGAGCGCCGCGCGCCCGCGCGCGATCAGCATGCGGTCCCAGCGCGAGCGGTCCTGATCGGCGAGCAGCACGGGCTCGCCTGCCGCCGAGAGCCGCGCGGGGAAGCGCGCGACGAGGAACTCCATGAGGGCGACCAGCCCGTGCGCCTCGGGCTCGCGCGGCACGAGCTCGGCGAGCACGCGGCCGAGACGCAGCGCCTCGCGCGCGAGGTCGGCACGCATCCATTCCGCCCCCGACGCGGCCGCGTAGCCCTCGTTGAAGATCAGGTAGACGACCGACAGCACGGCCGACAGCCGCGCCGGGTACTCGTCACGCGGCGGCACCTCGAACGGCACCGCCGCGGCCGAGAGCGTCTTCTTCGCGCGCACGATGCGCTGCTGCACGGTCGCGACCGGCACGAGGAACGCCCGCGCGATCGCCTCGGTCGACAGGCCCGCGACCGTGCGCAGCGTCAGCGCGATCGACGCCTCGCGCGACAGCACGGGGTGACAGGCGATGAACACGAGGCGCAGCACGTCGTCGTCGATCGCGTCGGGGTCCCAGGGCGGCGTCGAGGATGCCGCGGCCGCGGCATCCGCCTCGCCCAGCTCGCGCGCGAGCGCCGCATAGCGCACGTCGCGCGCCGCGTCGCGCCGCCACCCGTCGATCGCGCGCCGCTTGCCGACCGCGACGAGCCACGCCCCCGGGTTGGCGGGCACACCGGCCCGGGGCCAGGATGCGAGCGCCTCGGCGAGCGCCTCCTGGGCGATGTCCTCGGCGAGCGCGAAGTCGCCCGTGAAACGGGTCAGGGTCGCGACGATGCGCGCCGACTCGATGCGCCAGACGGCCTCGACGGCACGGCGGGCGGTCACTCCGTCGGGGAGTACCCGTTCGCCCGCCACTCCTCTTCCTTCTGGATCCACTCGTTGTCGGCGGGGAAGTCATCGGGGCCGGTGATGCGCCGCACCTCGATCTTGTTGCCGGGGGTGAGCGGCGCGCGGCGCGCCCACTCGGCGGCCTCCTCGATGGTGGGCACCTCGAGCACCCAGAAGCCGTTGAACAGCTCCTTCGTCTCGCCGTAGGGGCCGTCGGTGACCACCGGCGGGGTCTCGTCGAAGGACACGACGAGGCCCGGCTCGGGCGCGAGCCCGTCGCCGCCGACCATCACGCCGGCCTTGAGCATCGACTCGTTGTAGGCCCCCATCGCGGCGATCACCTCGGTGAAGTCGGCCTCGGCGAACGCCGCGACCGCCTCGGGCGTCGCCCGCATGATCAGCATGAACTTCGACACGGCTACTTCCCCTCGGCCTTGTCGGCCTGGCGGCGCAGCAGGTCGGTGCGCCATTGCTTCTCGCGCACGATGTACTCGTTGTCCAGCGGGAACTCGTCGATCGACGGCACCCGGCGGATCTCGATCTGCACCCCGGGGCCGAGCGGCGCCTTCGAGGCCCAGGCGACGGCCTCGGCCTTGTCGGCCACGTCGACGATCCAGTAGCCGTTGAACAGCTCCTTCGTCTCGCCGTAGGGGCCGTCGGTGACGACGGGCGGCGTGGAGCCGAAGTCGACGACGGCGCCCGTGGACGGGTCATCCAGCCCCTCGCAGCTCACGAGCACGCCCGCGGCGAGCAGTTCCTCGTTGTACCGGCCCATCGTCTCGATCATCTTCTCGAAGTCGAGACCGGCTTCGGCGATGGCCTGATTGGCGGCCGCCTCATCGGCGGTGCGCATGATCAGCATGTAGGTGGTCATCAGAACCCTCCTCGGTCTGCGGGTCGCTCTCGTCACGACCCTTCCACCTCCGCGTCGAGCGGGGAAGGCTCAGATCGACGCGGGGTCAGAGTTTTTTCTGCAGGGATGCCGCGAGCCCCCGCGCGGCGGCGAGTCGGCGCTCGAACCGCTCGGGCACCTCGGCGGGCGGGGCGTCCACGGGGAACCAGCGGACATCCTCGCTCTCCTCGCTCACCTCGATGCGCGCGTCGGGCGCGACGAACGCGACGAAGCCGATGTCCCAGTGCGCGGCGCAGCTGAATCCGCCGTGGAGGTCGTGCCGGTCGAGGTCGGTGATCGCCCCGCTCGCGAGCTCGAGGTCGGGGATGCCGGATTCCTCCCGCGCCTCCCGCTGCGCCGCCTCCGCGACGGTGGCGTCCTCCGGGTCGATGTGGCCGCCGAACTGCACCCAGAACCGGCCCTTCTTGTGGAAGCACAGCAGCACCTGGGCAAGGTCGGGCGAGAACACGAAGGCCGAGGCCGTGACGTGTTCGGGGCCGCCCTCGCGCTGCCAGGCGGCGTCGCCGCGCTCGGTCGCGAAGCCCAGGAAGGCCTCACGGGCATCGGACGCGGGGAGCCCCCGCAATCGGGTGATCAGGTCATCGACATCCACGCGTCAATCCTGCCCGGCCCGGTGCCGTCGGGCACATTTTCTACTGTGGGGCATATCCCGGCCACTGCACCGGTATGCCCGGCACTGGAAAATGTGCCGCACAGGGTGCGCAAACGACGGAAGCCGCCCCGAAGGGCGGCTTCCGCTACGGACTCACTCCCACTCGATGGTCCCCGGCGGCTTCGACGTGACGTCGAGCACGACGCGGTTGACCTCGCGCACCTCGTTGGTGATGCGGTTCGAGATGCGGGCGAGCACGTCGAAGGGCACCCGGGTCCAGTCGGCGGTCATCGCGTCCTCCGACGACACCGGGCGCAGCACGATCGGGTGGCCGTAGGTGCGGCCGTCGCCCTGGACGCCGACGGAACGGACATCCGCCAGCAGCACGACCGGGCACTGCCAGATCTCGCCGTCGAGGCCCGCCGCGGTGAGCTCGGCGCGCGCGATCGCGTCGGCCTGACGCAGGATCGCGAGACGATCGGGCGTCACCTCGCCGACGATGCGGATCGCGAGACCGGGCCCGGGGAACGGCTGACGCGAGACGATGGCCTCGGGGATGCCGAGCTCGCGCCCGACGGCCCGCACCTCGTCCTTGAACAGCGCGCGCAGCGGCTCGACGAGCTCGAAGTCGAGGTCGTCGGGCAGGCCGCCGACATTGTGGTGGCTCTTGATGTTCGCCGTGCCGGCGCCGCCGCCCGACTCGACCACATCGGGGTAGAGCGTGCCCTGCACGAGGAACTTGACCGGCTCGCCGCCCTCGGCCGCCGCCTCGGCGACGAGCTCGCGCTGCACCTTCTCGAAGGCACGGATGAACTCGCGGCCGATGATCTTGCGCTTCTGCTCGGGGTCGGTGACGCCCTCGAGGTGGCCGAGGAACGTGTCACGGGCGTCGACCGTGATGAGCCGCACGCCCGTCGAGGCGACGTAGTCCTCTTCGACCTGCTGCCGCTCGCCGGCGCGCAGCAGCCCGTGGTCGACGAACACGGCAGTGAGCTGGTCGCCGACGGCCTTGTGCACGAGCGCGGTCGAGACGGCTGAGTCGACGCCGCCCGACAGCGCCGAGATGACGCGCGCGTTGCCGACCTGCTCGCGGATGCGCGCGACCTGCGTCTCGATGACGTTCTCGCTCGTCCAGTCGGCGCGGATGCCGGCGGCCCGGTGCAGGAAGTTCTCGAGCAGCCCCTGACCGTACTCGGAGTGCTTCACCTCGGGGTGCCACTGCACGCCGTAGAACTTCTTCTCGTCGTTGGCGAAGGCGGCGACGGGCGTCGCGTCCGACGACGCGAGCACGTCGAAGCCCTCGGGCGCGCGCGAGACCGAGTCGCCGTGGCTCATCCAGGTGACCTGCTCGGCGGGCTGGTCGGCGAGCAGCGTTCCGGAGGCGCTGACGGTGACATCCGTCGCGCCGTACTCGCGGCGGCCGGTCTGGGCGACCTCGCCGCCCAGCGCCTGCGCCATGACCTGGAAGCCGTAGCAGATGCCGAGCGTCGGCACGCCGAGCTCGAACACGCCGGAGTCGAAGGCGGGCGCGCCCTCTTCGTACACCGACGAGGGACCGCCCGAGAGGATGATGCCGGCCGGGTTCTTGGCCGCGACCTCGGCGGCGGTGATCGTGTGCGGCACGATCTCGGAGTAGACGGATGCCTCGCGCACCCGCCGTGCGATCAGCTGCGCGTACTGCGCGCCGAAGTCGACGACGAGAACCGGCCGGCCCTCTTGCTCAGTGCTCATTCCGTCCTCCGGTGTTCCCAGCGGGCTGGGGGTGCTCAGCGAGATAGGTCTGGACCTGCTTCGTGATCAGCCCTTCGACGATGAAGGACATGAACGGGATCACGCCGCCGAGCGCGATCTGCACGAACTTGGTGAACGGCATCCGCATCAGGCTCCACAGCCGGAAGTCAGCGAAGAGGTAGAGCACGTACAGCCAGCCGTGGACGATGAGCACCGCGATCGACAGGTTGACGCCCTTGAGGTAGGGGTCGGTGGCCGGGTTGACGGGCGGGAACGAGATGAGCGGCTCGCCGGGCTGGAAGGCGTAGACCCAGTGCCCGAAGCCGTACTTCACGATCATCTCGGCACACAGCAGCAGCAGCATGATGCCGGTGATCCACGCGGTGACCTGGTAGAGCTTCAGCGCCGCCGGCACCTTCGGCAGATCGGCCGCGCGGGGGCGGGCGCCCTTGACGCTGCGCAGCTGCTCCCACAGGCGGGACAGGTAGGTGCCCTCATCGGTGGAGGGGGCGGCCTGCTGCATAGGAATCAGTCTACTTTCTGTGAATCCGTGGGAATGTCGGATGCCTCGGCCGAGGCCTCCCCGGCAGCCGCAGCGGCCGCCTCGGCGAGGTCGTCGACCTCGCGCTCCCAGGCGTCCTTCGCGAGCCGGTACCAGAGGTACACGGCGAAGCCGGCGAACACGACCCACTCGGCGGCGTAGAACGCGTTGAGCCAGTCGATCGACTTCTGCTCGATCGGCGCGGGCGAGTAGATCGGCACGAGGCCGGTCGGCACCGCGTTCTTCGCGACGAAGTAGGCCTCGAAGAACTGCGGGTCGGGGCCGAGCTGCGACCAGTGGTTGATCAGGATCGCGACGGCCATGTCCTTCATGGCGGGCGGGTTCCCGGCCATGCTGTCCTCGGGCTGCTGCGGCGGATCGGTCGGCTGGATGCGGCCGGTGAGGGCGAGCTGCTCGGGGGCGGATGCCTCGAGCCGCCGCACCACCGAGAGCGCGGTCGCGCGGTCGGGGGTGAAGCCGCGTGCGACGGCGAGGTGGGCGCCGGCATCCCGCCCGCTGCTCACGATCGTGTGCGCGACGACCCAGTACCCGCGGGCGCCGCTGTCGTTGTCGCGGTCCTCGATGAGCAGGTAGTCGGCCGGCACGGTCGTCACGTCGACCGTCGTGAGCTGGCCGACGCGGTCGTTCGCGATCGCCGCACCGGGGCCGATCACGTCCTGCAGGGGGTGGGTCGTCTCGGTGATCTGCGGGCCGACCTGGCGCGCCGCGAGCGCGCGGTCGAGCTGCCAGCGGCCGAGGAAGGCGAAGGCCGCCGCGACGGCGAGTGCGATGAGGAGCACGCCGATCCAGCGGGGGCGGCGCATCACCCGCATCAGGGTCAGGTCGCCGGGGTGGGGGGCGTGCTCAGGATTCACATACGGCTTTCGGGCGAGGTCGAGTCGACAGGACTATTCGACAGGGTTCACTCTTCAACAAGCTGGGAAGCAGCCGCGAGCGCGGCCGCCTTCGCCAGGTTGCGCCGCACGCGCCGCTTCCGGATCCGCGTGTTCACGCGCTCCGAGTTCGCCGCCATGAGCGGCCCGATGACGGCCATGATCAGGACATACAGGCCGGCGAACGGCGTGAGGCGCTCGTCGAGCCCCGCCCCGACGGCGAGCGTCGCGAGGATCAGCGCGAACTCGCCGCGGTTCTGCAGGATCACGAAGGTGTTGATCCCGGCCTCCACCCCGAAGCCGTTCATCCGCGCGATCAGCTGGCTCGCGCCGAAGTTGAGGCCGAGGGTGAGGATGACGGCGGCCACCACGACCCACGCGACCCCGCCGAACTGCGCCACATCGAGGTCGAGACCGAAGTTCAGGAAGAAGAACGCGGCGAAGATGTCCCGCAGCGGGATCGTGACGCGCTCGATGCGCGCGTGGTAGCGGGTGGCGCCGAGCACGACGCCGATGAGGAACGCCCCGATCGCGTCGGTCACGCCGATCTCCTCGCCGATGCCGCCGAACACGACGGCGAGGCCGAAGAACAGCACGGTGAACAGCTCGTCGTCGTTCGTCTTGAGCAGCCGCGAGACGTACTTCCCGCCCCAGCGCGCGAGGGCGAACATCAGCACGATGAACAGGAAGTCGAGCACGAGCCGCAGCGCGATCGGCCAGAAGCCCGTCGCATGGCTGAGCGCGGCCGAGACGATCGCCAGGTAGATCGCGATGAAGATGTCCTCGACGACCGTGACGCCGAGGATCATCGGCGTCTCGGCGTTCGTCAGGCGGCGCAGCTCGATGAGCAGCTTGGTGACGATCGCGCTCGAGGATGTCGCGGTCATGCCCGCGATGATGAGGGCCTCGCGCGTGCCCCAGCCGACCCAGAAGCCGAAGGCGAGGCCGATGCCGAGGTTCAGCGCGACGTAGGTGCCGCCCGAGACGACGAGCTTGCCGAGGCTGCCGAAGAACTCGTCCTGATCGAACTCGAGGCCCAGCGAGAACAGCAGCAGGATCAGGCCGAACACGGCGACGAGCTGGACATCCGCCGCCTGGAAATCGAGCGGGAACGCGTGCGTGTTCGGGCTCGCGAGCAGCCCGACGACCATGTAGACGGGGATCGCCGGCAGGCCGACGCGCTTCGCGAGACGGCCGAGCACGTAGGCGAAGACGAACAGGACGCCGAGCGTGATCAGCTGCGTGCCGAGGTGGGCGTGATCGGTCGACCCCGCGGCGAGCGCGGCAGCGCGGTGCACGTTCAGCTTTCGGGCTGCGCGGCGGGTGCGGTGGGGATGGCGGAGGTCATCGGCACAGTCCCCGTGCGGAAGTAGGCGAAGGTCTTCGCGACCTTCTCGGGGCTGCCCGCGACGACGAGCGTGTCACCCGGGAACACCGTGAAGTCGATGCCGGGGCCCGGGTTCGTGGTCTCGCCGCGCACGACCGCGACGACCGTGACGCCGACGAAGCCGTGATCGGCGGGCTTGCCGAGCGGCTTGCCGGCGATGGCGTCGTCGTAGTCGACCGTGAACCAGTCGATGCTGAGGCCCGGGATCTGGTCGAGCGCCTGCAGGCTCTCGGTGATCTGCGTGCCGCCGAGCAGCTCGGCGAGGGTGTGCGCCTCGTCCTCCGTGAGGCGCAGGGTGATCTTGACCGCCTCGTCGGGGTTCGAGGGGTCGTCGATCATGACGAGGTCGTTCGCGCCGCTGCGGTGTGCGACGACGCCGACCTTGCCCCCGTCCTCGGGATAGAAGGTGTGCAGCATGCCGACACCGGGCAGCTTGGTCCGCCGGACTTCCGTCATGCGGCCAGTTTAGGCGCGGGGCCGCCGCCCGCCTGCGCTGGGCGGCCCCACCTGCGCCACGCGGCGCGCCGTCCGGCGCCGGTGGAGCCGCCCAGCGCAGGCGAGCGGTGCCAGGGTGGAGCCGTGGACGAGGATGCGCACGCTGACGAGCTGATCGAGGGGCCGCGCGGGCGGCGGATGCTGTGGGAGCTCGCGGCCCGCGCCGACGAGTCCGTGCACGCCGTGGCGTGGGGCGTGGTGCGCGACCTCGAGCGCTCGGGCGGCGTCGCGTTCGGCTTCGCGACGGGGTGGGGCGGCTCCCCCGCGGCGCGCCCCGCCGACACCGCGGCCGGCGTCGCCGCGCACCTCGCGGCCGCCGCCGACGACCTCGTGCTGCGGCCCGGAACGCTGGGCGCCGCCCTCACCGCGTCCGTCGACGCGGCCCGTCCCTGGCAGGAGCCCGACGGCACCGACCTCATGCTCGCGGACCCGATCTTCGACGAGGCGCTGCGCACGGTCGCGGAGCGGGTGGGGCGGATGCCCGAGGCCGCGTGGCTGTGGCATCCGCTCGCCGCACCCCAGTTCGTGACCGGGTTCTTCTACGACGACCCCGAGACGCGCGAGCGACGCGTGCCCGAGCGGCCCGAGCCCGCGACGACGGGGGCCCGGCTCGCGGGCTGGCGCTCGCGCGCCGAGCTCGACGAGGCGCAGTTCGCCCGACACGCCGCGAACTACCCCGGCCAGCCGCTGAGCGGCGCGTGGTGGGCGCTGCCGATGTACAGCGGGGTGTGGTCGACGGCCGAGCTCGGAGCAGCGGGACCGGCTGCGCTGCACTTCCTCGAGGACTCGATGGGCGAGGAACACGCCCGGGTCTGGCCGGCGCGGGCGCGTGCGGGTGCACGCGTGCTCGAGATCGCGGGGCCGGCGGACTGGGCGGAGCTGTGCCGCAGGCATCCCTTCGACGTCACCGCATCGCGCCGCCAGGTGTGGGGGCTCGCCACGGGTCGCGACGGGCGCTGGGTGCTGCCCGACTGGCCGGCAGTCGCCGCCGAATGGGACGCGGTGCACGTCACGGGCGCGGCTTATCTGCGCGCGGCAGAGCGGGCGATCGCCGTCGAGGATGCCGAAGCCGCAGGTGTCGAGGATGCCGCGGCGACTGTGCTCGCCGGCTGGGCGCCGGGCGCGACGGTCTGGCTCACCGACGCGCTCGAGGTCACGGGCGCCCCGGTCGACTGGCGCCTCGAGGACGAGCTCTGGTCGCCACTGGTCTGAACCGCGACGGTGGGTGTTCCGCACCGCCATCACGGCCCTGCCCATTGGTCAGAGCTGCGTCGCGAGCCGAACCGCCCAAGGGTGCCCCGGATGGGCGACATCCAGAGCCGCGTGCAGCCAGGTTCGCGCGGGTGTGCTTAGAAGCGGAAGACACGCATCGAAATCATGCTGGTCCTGAGAGCGCAGACCGCGCGCCTTGTGCAAGAGCTGGATTTCGGGCCTCAGGTAGCCGACCCCATCCTTTCGCCACACGATGTCTTCGATGGGGAGCGCAATACGCGGGTCACGCTTGTAGATCCAGCGCTCCTCGTCCGTCTCCGCAAGAAGGACGTCGTACTCCCACGGGTCGGCGCCACTCCGGCGAAGCCAGAGGTTGCCGCAACTCTGTGCGACCGCCGTTTCAGCGCCGACCAGGGGACGGAGCGTCCCTGCATCCGCCTCCCAGACGTGCATGCGGCCGAAGAGGTGGTGCCAGAACAGCGCGACATCGGAGCGCGGGATGCTCAAGTCGATATCACCATGTGGTCGCGGGATGCCGGTGAAGGCCTCGATAGCCCAACCGCCGGCGACCCACCACCGCCCGGGGTAGCCACGCTGCAGCTCGACAACATCAGCCGGAGTGTGCGCGAGCCACGGCCCGTACACCCGAACGACCTCCTCGTGGTCCACGCTCGTCAGGCTACAGACCCGCCCGGCTGGCATTCGCAGACTTTCGCGCGATACGGAGTTCGTCGCGCGTTACAACCCGTCAGAACGCGCGACGAAGTCCGTATCGCGCGAAAGAGCGGCAGTGCGGGAACGAGCCTCACTCCGGCCGGATGCCGTAGCGGTGCTCCGGCCGCCCCGCCGCCCCGTAGCGCAGCTGCACGCTCGCGGCGCCGTCGTCGACGAGGCCCGAGAGGTAGCGCTGCGCCGTCGCGCGTGAGACCCCGACCGCGGCGGCGACATCGGCCGCCGACAGCGGCTCGACGGCGTTCCGCAGCGCCTCGAGCACCGAGAGCTCGGTCACGGCGCGCGGCCGGCCGGTGCTGCGGTCGCCCGGGTGCAGCATCCGCAGCGCGCGCTCGACGGCGTCCTGATCGAGGTTCGGCCCGTCGGCGAGCAGCTGCCGGAACCGCAGGTACCCCTGCAGCCGGCGCCGCAGCAGCTCTTCCGGGAACGGCTTGATGAGATAGCTCAGCGCACCGCGGCGCAGCGCGCGGCGCACCGAGGCCTGATCGCTCGCGGCGCTCACCACGAAGGCGTCGATGTCGATGCGTGCGAGCACGTCGAGGCCGTTCATGTCGGGCATGTAGACGTCGAGCAGCACGAGGTCCGGGGCGGCGGCGGGCACCGCGCGCAGCACCGCCTCGCCCGAGCCCATCGGCGGCAGCGCCACGAAGCCCTCCGTGGCGTCGACCACGGCGGCGTGCAGCCGCGCGACGTGGAAGTCGTCGTCCGCGACGAGGACCCGCAGCGGTCGGGGCGCAGCGCTCATCGCCGCACCGCCGCGGCCGCGCCTGCCCGGACCACCCCGGGCAGTCGCGCGCAGAAGACCGCACCCGGGCCGCCGGGGGCGCCCGCCGAGGCGAGCCAGACGTCGCCGCCGAGCGCGCGGGCGATGCGCCGCGACAGCGGCAGCCCGAGCCCGTGGCCGCGGCGCAGCCAGCCCTCCGCCGGCCCCGGCTCGAGGCCCGGTGCGGGCTCCGCCGTCGTGTGGCCCTCGACGAACGGCAGCTCGGGGCCGTCGACGACGCCGTCGCCCGAATCCGCGACGACCAGGTGCAGGACATCCGCTTCATTCATCAGCTCGACCTCGACCCAGCGCGGCTCGCCGCTGCCGCGCACCGCGGCCTCGACCGCGTTGTCGATCAAGTTGCCGAGCACGGTCGTGATGTCCTGCGGGTCGGCGACGTCGCCGCGGATCAGCGTCTCGACGCCGAGCCGCAGCAGCACCCCGCGCTCGGAGGCCTCGAAGCCCTTCGCGCCCAGGAAGGCCTTCAGGTAGGGGTCGTTCAGTCGCTCCGAGTGCTTGAGCGGGTATTTGAGCGGCCCGTTCTCGAGTGTCTCGTGCAGGAACCGCGCAGCCTCCTCGGTGTCGCCGAGGTCGAGCAGACCCGTCGCCGTGTGCAGCCGGTTGGCGAACTCGTGGCGCTGCACACGCAGCGCGTTCGACAGCGCGGCGACGGCATCCAGCTGGTTGGTGAGCGCGACGATCTGCGTGCGGTCGAAGATCGTGAGCACCCAGCCCAGGTTGCTCGTGCCGCGCGTGACGCGGCGGGCGAGGACCCTGAGCACCGCCTCCCCCACGACGACCTGGGTGTCGCTGCCCGCCTGCTGCGGATCCTCGATGAGCCGGCCCACCGCCGCCGGCAGGGCGAGGCTGTGGAACTGCTGCCCGACGACGTCCCCCAGCTGCAGCATCCGCTGTGCCCGCGCGGTGCAGACCGTGACACGCCCGTCCGGCGCGACGCCGAGAACCCCCTCGGCGATCCCGTGCAGCACGACCTCCTGGTCCTGCAGCAGATTCGCGATCTGCTCGGGTTCGAGATCGCGGGTCAGCCGACGCAGCCGACGGGCCACGAGGGTGGATGCCGCGCCGCTGATCGCCAGGGCGCCGACGGTCGCGGCGAGCAGCGGCAGGATCAACTGGAGCAGCGCCTGATCGACGGCCGTCATCGGGAACCCGACGCTCACCTCGCCGATCACCCGGCCGCCCGGCTCGGTGAAGATCGGCACCCGCGCCCGCGCGGAGAGCCCGAGGCCGCCGTGGTCGATGTCGGTGCTCTCGCGGCCGGCGTGCAGCACCAGGTCGGTGCGCCCGGTCGCGGGCTGCCCGAGCAGGCTCGCGTCCGGGTGCGAGAGGCGCAGCCCCGACTCGTCCGTCACGACGACGTAGAGGGCGCCCGTGCTGCGGCGGATCTCCTCCGCGATCTGCTGCACCGTTCCCGTGCGCAGCGCGGCCGCGTCGGGCAAGGCGGGCAGCGCGCTCAGCCGGCCGACCTCGGTGCGGATGTCGCCGTTGCTCGCCGTCGTGCGCGCCACGGCGAGCGCGCGCTGCTCGATCTGGCCGGTCAGCTGCTGGGCGCTGAACCAGGCGGTGAGCGCCACCGCCCCCGCGACCGCCGCGACGACGACGACCAGCTGCAGCACCATCGCCTGACCGGTGAAGCCCAGGCGGCGCCGGCGGGCGTCGGGCCGCCGCGTCGTGCGCGACGGGGTCGGAACCCACGCCATCGCCACCTCCTCGTCGCCGTCGCCGAAAGAACCGCGCCAG
Organism: Microbacteriaceae bacterium; assembly: GCA_009780695.1. Lineage (GTDB taxonomy): Bacteria > Actinomycetota > Actinomycetes > Actinomycetales > Microbacteriaceae > Gryllotalpicola. Next base: position 33,193 of record WQZN01000013.1, on the reverse strand, counting down.
CATACGCGGCGGCCGCGCGGATGCCGCAAAACGGCCCAGGGCGACCCTGAGCACAATGCGCACAACCCGCGGCAACGGGTTTATCCCGAGCGCAAGGCGCACAACCGCCGGCATCCGCCGCCGCCCGCCTAGCGTCATCCCCGCACCTGCCAACAACGGACAGAGAGGTCTGATTGCTCATGGGTGATGCGTCACCAAACCCCACCGGCGACCGCGCCGCGCGCATCGAGATCGTCGGCCTGACGAAGCGCTTCCTCACGCCGAAGGGCGACCCCTTCACCGCGATCCGCGATGTGTCGCTGACCGTCGAGCCCGGCCAGTTCTGCGCCGTCGTCGGCCCGACCGGCTGCGGCAAGTCCACCACCCTCGCCCAGGTCTCGGGCCTCGAACGCCCGAGCGCCGGCGGCGTCCGCGTCGGCGGCCAGCTCGTCGACGGCATCACGAAGGGGGTGAGCTACATGTTCCAGGCCGATTCCCTGTTCCCCTGGAAGACCGTGCTCGACAACGTCGTGCTCGGCCCCACGCTGCTCGGCACGCCGAAGAAGCAGGCCATCGCGCTCGCCCGCGACTGGCTGCGCCGGGTCGGCCTCGCCGGCTTCGAGGACCGCTACCCGCACCAGCTCTCGGGCGGCATGCGCAAGCGCGTCGCCATGGCCGCCGCGCTGATCAACCGCCCGCGCATCCTGCTCATGGACGAGCCGTTCGGGGCGCTGGATGTCCAGACCAAGGCGATCATGCAGACCGAGCTGCTCGGGCTGTGGGAGGAGCTGCGGCCGTCCGTGCTGTTCATCACGCACGACCTCGACGAGGCCGTCGCCCTCTCCGACCGGGTCGCCGTCATGACGAGCAGCCCCGGCACGGTCAAGAACGTGTTCGACATCGACCTGCCGCGCCCGCGCGGCGACGTGCAGCAGATCCGGCACGAGCAGCGCTTCCTCGAGCTGCAGGGGCAGATCTGGGAGTCGCTGCGCGACGAGGTCAACCGCGCCTACGCGATGACGGCGGCCGCGGCATGAGCGGGTCGGGCGTGACCGTCGAGCTCATCAACGGGCTGGCCGACCTCAACCAGGTGACCGAAGCGGCGCTGCAGGCATCCGCACGCCGCACTCGCAGCCGCCGCAGGGCCCTGGTCTGGCTCGGCCGCGTCGCGGTCATCGTGATCGTGATCGGCGGCTGGCAGTGGTTCACCGAGGTCGGCTGGGTCGACAAGTTCTTCTTCGGCCAGCCGACCGGCATCTGGCAGAGCCTCGTGACGCTCTTCACCCAGGACACGGGCTTCGGCACGATCTGGGAGAACCTCTGGGTGACGATCCAGGAGGCGCTGTACGGCTTCCTGGGCGGCACGCTGGCCGGCATCCTGTTCGGCCTGCTGCTCGGCATGAACGGCTACCTCGCCGACGTGCTCAGCCCCTACATCAAGATCGTCAACTCGATCCCGCGCATCATCCTGGCCTCGATCTTCATGGTCGCCTTCGGCCTCGGCATCTTCCCCAAGGCGCTGCTCGCCGGCGTGCTCGTGTTCTTCGTCGTGTTCTTCAACGCCTTCCAGGGCGTGCGCGAGGTGGATCGGAACCTGGTCGCGAACGTGCGGGTGCTCGGGGCCTCCCCGCTCGGCGTCGCCCGGCACGTCACGGTGCCCTCCGCGATGACCTGGATCATCGCGAGCATGCACACGGCCTTCGGGTTCGCGATCATCGGTGCGCTCGTCTCGGAGGTGATCGGCGCCCAGCACGGCATCGGCCTGATCATCAGCCACGCGCAGGGGAGCTTCGACCCGGACACGGTGTTCGCCTGCATGGTCATCGTCGCGGCGTTCACCCTGCTCGCCGAGTACCTGATCGGGCTGCTCGAGCGAGCCGTGCTGAAGTGGCGGCCGCCGGTGCGGTCCGAGGCCGCCGGCATCTGACATCCGTCGCTCCGCGTGGCGGGAATCCGCCACCGACATCGGCGTCGGCGGCCTATCGAAAGGAATCACAGCATGTTCACACGCGCCATCGGCGTGGCCGCAGCGGGGATCGTGGCGTTGAGCCTCGCCGCCTGCAGCAGCCCGAGCAGCACCACCTCGAGCTCCGGCTCGGGCAGCCTGCCCACCGTCAAGCTCATGGTCGGCGGCATCGACAAGCAGATCTATCTGCCGTACCAGCTCGCGCAGCAGCTCGGCTACTACAAGAAGTACGGCGTGAACGTCGAGCTCTCGACCGAGCAGAACGGCGGGGTCGGGGCCGAGGATGCCATGGCCTCCGGCCAGGTGGACATGGCCGGCGCCTGGTACATCCACACGGTCGACTTCCAGTCCAAGGGCAAGGACGTCATCGATGTCGTGCAGCTCTCCGGCGCCCCCGGCGAGCGCGAGATGTGCACGACCAAGAGCGGCGTGACCTCGGCGGCCGACTTCAAGGGCAAGACCCTCGGCGTGACCGACCTCGGCTCGGGCACGGACGAGCTGACCCAGTTCCTCGCCTCGCAGCAGGGCATCAAGCGCTCGCAGTACCGCACGCTCGCCGTCGGCGCCGGTTCGACCGCGATCGCCGCCCTGCAGCGCGGCACCGCGGACTGCGTCATGACGACCCAGCCCACGGTCGGCGCGCTGACCGCCGGGAAGGTCGCCGACACGACGATCGACCTCGCGACCACGGACGGCGCGACCAAGGCGCTCGGGGGCGCATGGCCCGCGGCGGGCGTGCTCGCGCAGGCATCCTGGGTGAAGTCGCATCAGAAGGCGACGCAGGCCGTCGTCGACGCGCTCGTGGCGACGATGCACTGGATCTCGACCCACTCGGCCGCCGACATCGCGAACAAGCTGCCGTCGTCGTTCGTGCAGAACAGCACGATCACGAAGCAGCAGTACATCGACGGCCTGGCCACCGACAAGGGCCAGTTCCTGCCCGACGGCATCATGCCGGCCGGCGGCCCGAAGGTGATCTTCGCGATGGAGAAGACTCTCGGCGTCGACACCTCGAAGCTGAACTACGCCGACACCTTCACCAACTCGTACGCCGAGAAGGCGCTCAAGCTCGAGGGGCTCACCGAGACGACGACCCCGGCGGGCGCCGACGGCTGAGGCATCCCTCTCCTCAACTGCGCCAGACGGCGCCGGCTGCGCACCACGGACTTTCGTCCGACGCAGCCGGCGCCGTCTGGCGCAGTTGGCGCGGGCGCCGCTCAGCCGCCGAGATACGGCGCGACGACGACCTCGACGCGCTGGAACTCCTTGAGGTCGGAGTAGCCCGTGGTCGCCATCGAGCGGCGCAGCGCGCCGATGAGGTTCGCGGTGCCGTCGGCCGTCGAGGCGGGGCCGTAGAGCACCTCCTGCAGCGAGCCGACCGTGCCGACCTGCACGCGGTGGCCGCGCGGCTGCTCGGGGTGGTGCGCCTCGGCGCCCCAGTGCCAGCCGCCGCCCGGCGCCTCGGAGGCCCGCGCGAGCGCGGCGCCGAGCATGACGGCATCCGCCCCGCAGGCGATCGCCTTCACGATGTCGCCCGAGGTGCCGAGGCCGCCGTCGGCGATGACGTGCACGTAGCGGCCGCCCGACTCGTCGAGGTAGTCGCGGCGCGCGCCCGCGACGTCGGCGACCGCGGTCGCCATGGGGGCGTGGATGCCCGTGACGAGGCGCGTGGTCGACGCGGCCCCGCCGCCGAAGCCCACGAGCACGCCCGCGGCGCCGGTGCGCATGAGGTGCAGCGCCGCGGTGTAGGTCGCGGCGCCGCCGACGATCACCGGCACGTCGAGCTCGTAGATGAACTGCTTGAGGTTGAGCGGCTCGCGCTGCTTCGCGACGTGCTCGGCGCTCACGGTCGTGCCGCGGATGACGAACAGGTCGACGCCGGCGGCGAGCACGGTCTCGTAGAACTGCTGGGTGCGCTGCGGGCTCAGCGAGCCGGCGACGGTGACGCCCGCCGCGCGGATCTCGGCGAGGCGGTCGCGGATCAGCTCGGCCTTGATCGGCTCGGCGTAGATCTGCTGCATGCGCTTCGTCGCGCTCTCGGCCGGCAGCGAGCGGATCTCGGCGAGCACGTGCTCGGGGTCCTCGTAGCGGGTCCAGAGGCCCTCGAGGTCGAGCACGCCGAGGCCGCCGAGCTTCCCGATCTCGATCGCGGTGGACGGCGAGACGACCGAGTCCATGGGCGCCGCGATGATCGGGGTGTCGAACGTGAACGCGTCGATCGACCACTTGACGCTGACGTTCTCGGGGTCGCGCGTGCGACGGCTCGGCACGACCGCAACGTCGTCGAAGGCGTACACCCGGCGGGCGCGCTTGCTCGCGCCGATCTCGATCTCTGCCACCCGCCCAGCCTACCGGCGCGCCGGATGCCCGAGCCTAGGCTGGCGTCATGGAGCCCACCCGCGCCGAATCCCTCGACACCCTGCGCCGCCGCACGAGCGAGAAGTGGCGCGCGTTCGGGCCCGAGTACCTGCCCATGTTCGTCGCCGAGATGGACTTCCCGCTCGCCCCCGTCATCAAGGCGGCCCTGCACGAGGCGATCGACCTCGGCGACACGGGCTACCTCGACCCGCGCTCCGGCGGCCGGGCGGCGGCGCGGGCGCTGGCGGCGTTCGCGGACGACCGGTGGGACTGGCATCCCGACCCCGACGGCATGGCCACGACGACCGACGTGAGCGTCGTCATCGCCGAGGCGCTGCGCCGGCTGATCGCGCCCGGCGAGGGCGTCATCATCACGCCGCCCGTCTACCCGCCGTTCTTCGACCTCGTGCCCGAGGCGGGCGGCACGGTCGTCGAGGTGCCGCTCCTCGACGACGGCGAGGAGTGGTCGCTCGACCTCGAGGGCATCGATCGGGCGATGGATGCCGGCGCCCGCGGCGTCCTGCTGTGCAACCCCCACAACCCGCTCGGGCTCGTGCACTCGCGCGAAGCCCTCGAGGCGCTCGCCGCGGTCGTCGAGAAGCACCGCGGCTTCGTCGTGAGCGACGAGATCCACGCCCCGCTCGTGCACACGGACGCCGCGTTCACGCCCTACCTCGACGTCTCCCCCGCGGCCGCCGAGCACGGCATTGCGGCCCACTCGGCCAGCAAGGCCTTCAACCTCGCGGGCCTCAAGTGCGCGCTCTTCGTCACAGCGGGCGAGCGCATGCGCACGCTCGTGCGCGGCCTGCCCGAAGAGGTCGTGTTCCGCACCGGCCTCTTCGGCGCGATCGCCACGCGCATCGGCTTCGACGAGGGCCGCGACTGGCTCGACGGCACGATCGCCGCGATCGAGGAGAATCGGCGGATGCTCTCGCGCCTGCTCGCCGAGCAGCTGCCCCTCGCGCGCTACCGCGAGCCGCGCGCGAGCTATCTCGCCTGGCTCGATTTGAGCGAGTACGGCTGGGGCGAGGACCCGGCACGCGCCCTGCGCCGCCGCGCCGGGGTGGTGCTCAGCAACGGCCCGCGCTTCGGCGCGCAGGGCCGCGGTTTCGCGCGCATGAACATCGCGTGCGCCCCCGAGGTGCTCGTCGAGGCCGTCGGGAAGATCGCGGCGGCGGCCGAGGCATCCGCCTGACTGCCGGGCACTTAATCCACTGTGGGGCATATGGAATCGGTCGATCCCATATGCCCCACAGTAGAAAAAGTGCCCGACGGGGTCAGGCGAGGTGCGGCAGAACCTCTTCTTCCAGGCGCTGCACGGCCTCGAGCGAGTACGCGGCGTCGGGGAAGTAGAAGATCGTGTAGCCGAGGCCGGCCTCGGCCTGCTTCGCGAGGCGCTCGACGATCTGCTCGGGCGTGCCGACCGCGAGGGCGCCCGGGCTGCGATACTCGCTGAGGAAGCCGTCGGTCGCGTCGCCGAGGTACGGGCGCACGCGCGCCTCGAGCGCGTCGATCTGGCGGTCGATGTCGGCCTGCGAGTCGCCGATCATGACGTTGAAGTTCGTCGAGCGCACGATGGCGTCGAAGTCGGTGCCGGCCTTGTCGCAGTGCTGCTTGAGGATCTCGCTCTTGCGCGCGAAGGTCTCGGGGGCGCCGCCGAAGTTCGTGTACTGCGCGTACTCCGCCGCGATCTTGAGGGTGTTCTGCTCGCCGCCGCCCGAGATCCAGAACGGGATGCCCGGCTTCTGCAGCGGCTGCGGGTAGAACAGCGCGTTGTCGACCTGGTAGTGCTTGCCGTCGAGGGTCGCCGTGCCGGTCGTCCAGGCCTGCTTCATGATCTCGACGCCCTCGCGCAGGCGCCCGAGGCGCTCGCCGATGCCGGGGAAGCCGTAGCCGTAGGCACGCCACTCGTGCTCGTACCAGCCGCCGCCGATGCCCATCTCGACGCGGCCGCCCGAGATGATGTCCGCCGTCGTCGCGGCCTTCGCGAGGTAGGCCGGGTTGCGGTAGCTCATGCAGGTGCACATCTGGCCGAGGCGCACGCGCTTCGTCGACGCGGCGAAGCCCGAGATGAGCGACCACGCCTCGTGCGTCGCCTGGTCGGACGGGATCGGCACCGTGTGGAAGTGGTCGTAGACCCACACCGACTCCCACAGCTCGTTGGAGTCCGCGTGCTGGGCGATCCCGTTCATCACCTCCCAGTGCTTCGCGGGGTCGATGTTGACCAGATCATGACGCCAGCCCTGGGGAACGAACATTCCGAATCGCATGCTGCGATCGTATCGATTCGATTAGCGTTGCGAAACGATTTGCCACGGCCGGGGGAACGAATGAGCGGATGCCCCGGCCGGGGCATCCGCTCATCTCACGTGCTGCGAACTAGCTGCGGTAGTTCGGCGCCTCGACGACCATCTGGATGTCGTGCGGGTGGCTCTCCTTGAGGCCGGCCGGCGTGATGCGCACGAACTTGCCCTTGGCCTTGAGCTCGGGGATCGTGCGGGCGCCCGTGTAGAACATCGTCTGACGCAGACCGCCGAGCAGCTGGTAGACGACCGAGCCGACCGCACCGCGGTAGGGCACCTTGCCCTCGATGCCCTCGGCGATGAGCTGCTCGTCGCTCGGCACGTCGGCCTGGAAGTAGCGGTCGCGCGAGTACGAGGTCTTCTTGCCGCGGGTCTGCAGCGCGCCGAGCGAGCCCATGCCGCGGTAGGTCTTGAACTGCTTGCCGTTGACGAAGATCAACTCGCCCGGGGCCTCGTCGGTGCCGGCGAGCAGCGAGCCGAGCATGACGGTGTCGGCGCCGGCGACGATCGCCTTGCCGATGTCGCCCGAGTACTGCAGACCGCCGTCGGCGATCAGGGGCACGCCGGCGGCGCGGGCGGCGAGGGATGCCTCGTACACGGCCGTCACCTGCGGCACGCCGACGCCCGCGACGACGCGGGTGGTGCAGATGGAGCCGGGGCCGACGCCGACCTTGACGGCGTCCGCACCGGCGTCGATGAGCGCCTGGGCGCCCGAGCGGGTGGCGATGTTGCCGCCGATCACGTCGACGTCCTTGAACGCCGGGTCGTTCTTGATGCGCGAGATGATCTCGAGCTCGCCGCGGCTCTCGCCGTTGGCGGTGTCGACGACGATGACGTCGACGCCGGCCTCCATGAGCTGCGTCGCACGGTCCCACGCATCGCCGAAGAAGCCGATGGCGGCGCCGACGCGCAGGCGGCCCGACTCGTCCTTCGTGGCGAAGGGGTACTTCTCGGACTTGTCGAAGTCCTTGACGGTGATGAGGCCCTTGAGCTTGCCCGCCTCGTCGACGAGGGGCAGCTTCTCGATCTTGTGCTGGGCGAGCAGCGCGAGGGCGTGGTCGGGGTCGATGCCGACGGGGGCGGTGATGAGCGGCGTCTTCGTCATGACGTCCGCCACGCGGATGGTCTCGGCCTCGAACGGCGAGACGAAGCGCATGTCGCGGTTGGTGATGATGCCGACGAGGGTGCCCTCGGCGTCGACGACCGGCAGCCCGGAGACGCGGAAGGTGCGGCACAGCTCATCGACCGCGGCGACGGTCGCGTCGGGCGTCGTGGTGACGGGGTTCGTGATCATGCCCGACTCGGAGCGCTTCACGCGGTCGACGATCGCGGCCTGGTCGTCGATCGACATGTTGCGGTGCACGATGCCGAGGCCGCCGCCGCGCGCCATCGCGATGGCCATGCGGCCCTCGGTGACGGTGTCCATCGCGGCGGAGATGAGCGGCGCATGCACCGAGATCCGCTTCGTGAGACGCGAGGTCGTGTCCGCCTCGCTCGGGATGACCTCCGTCGCCCCCGGCAGGAGCATGACGTCGTCGTACGTCAACCCAACGAAACCGAACGGATCTGCCTGGTCCATGACACCCCTTGTGCTCGTGCGCCGATAGCCGAAAATCCCCGAGCTGCGAGCGCCATCGGGGATTCACTCAATGCTAACCGACGACTGCGCGCGAACATTCCGAGCACGGTGGGAACGCCCGGCGCGCACGAGGTCGACGGTGAGCATGACGAGCGCGAGCCAGATCACGATGAAGCCGACCCAGCGCGCGGCATCCATCGCCTCGTGCAGGAAGACGACGCCGACGATGAACTGCATCACGGGCGTCACGTACTGCACGAGGCCGATGTAGACGAGCGGCAGACGGCGGGCGGATGCCGCGAACAGCAGCAGCGGCACGGCGGTCACGACCCCGGCGAGCACCAGCAGCACCGTGTTCCAGACGCTCACGTGCCCGAAGGTCACGCCCGTCGTCAGCCCCACGAAGACGAGCTCGGCGACGGCCACCGGCACGAGCCACGCCGATTCGAGCGCGAGCCCGGACAGGGCGTCCACCTCGCCGCCCACGCGCTTCTTGACGAAGCCGTAGAGGCCGAACGAGAACGCGAGGGTCAGGGCGATCCACGGGAACGAGCCGTAGGCGAAGGTCAGCACGACGACCGCGACGAGGCTCACGCCGACCGCGGCCCACTGCAGCCGACGCAGCTTCTCGTGCAGCACGAGCACGCCGAGGAAGACCGTGACGACCGGGTTGATGAAGTAGCCGAGCGCCGCCTCGACGACGTGCCCGGTCGTCGTCGCGAGCACGTAGGTCTGCCAGTTGACGAAGATCAGCGCGCCCGCGCCGGCCATCGTGAAGAGGATGCGGGGGCGCCTCACGAGCGCGATGAGCGGCTTCCAGCCGCGCGTCAGCGAGAGCGCGATGAGGCAGAAGCCGAGCGTCCACAGCACGCGCCACGCCACGATCTCGAAGGCGCCGGTCGGGGCGAGCAGCAGGAAGTAGAGCGGCAGCAGACCCCACAGCAGATACGCGACCAGGCCGTAGATCAGGCCGGAGCGGAGGGGGTTCGACGTGCTCGGTGCCACCTGGAAAACACTAAGGCCCGGGTCTGCCGACCCGGGCCTCAGAGATGATGCCAATCGATCCTCAGCGGATCGACGCGGCCGCTGACGTCGTCAGCGGACCACCACTGCGAGCACGTCGCGAGCCGACAGCACGAGGAACTCGTCGCCGCCGTACTTGACCTCGGTGCCGCCGTAGCGCGAGTAGATGACGCGGTCGCCGACGGCGACGTCGAGCGGAACGCGGTTGCCGTTGTCGTCGATGCGGCCGGGGCCCACGGCGACGACCTCGCCCTCCTGCGGCTTCTCCTTCGCGGTGTCGGGGATGACGAGACCCGACGCGGTGGTCGTCTCTGCCTCGACCTGCTTGATCACGATGCGATCCTCGAGCGGCTTGATGGAGACCGACACGGTAGACCTCTTTCTTGTACGGTGTACTTCAAGACATGGGTTAGCACTCTCATACCGAGTGTGCTAAGCCGAGTCTAGAACCCCGTCTGGCACTCCTGCAAGGCGAGTGCCAAAGTGTGAATGCCGGTGACGGAGGCGACGAGCATGCTGCGCGACGAGCTCATCGAACTGCTCAGCCCCACCGGCCTCGCCCTGCTCGACGCGCTGCCGCCGTACGAGTCGCAGCGCGACGTGGTCAAGACGGTCGCCGCGCTGCGGGCGGCCGGGCACTCCCCCGCCCTCGTCGCCGCCGTGCTCACTCAGGCCAAGCTGCGCGCGAAGGCCGGCGGTCCGCAGGGCAAGTTCGGCGATTTCGCGGGGCGGATGCTGTTCACCGAGGCCGGTCTCGAGCAGGCGACGCGGCTGAGGGTCGCGGCACGGCACGCCGCCAGATACCGCGACGCGGGCATCCGGCACGTCGCCGATCTCGGCTGCGGCATCGGCGGCGACGCGATGGCGCTCGCGGCCCTCGGCCTCGCGGTCACGGCCCTCGACCGCGACGAGGTGACGGCCGCGATCGCGACCTACAACCTCGCCCCGTTCCCCGACGCCGTCGTCGAGCAGGGCGACGCCGAGTCGTTCGCGCTCGATCGCGCCGACGCGCTCTGGCTCGACCCCGCGCGCCGCACCGCCGGCCACAGCGACACCCGCCGTCTCGCCGACAGCGACGACTGGTCGCCCTCGCTCGACTGGGTTTTCAACGCCGCGAGACGCCTGCCCGTCGGCGTGAAGCTCGGGCCGGGCTTCGACCGCGAGCTGATCCCGGGCTCGGCCGAGGCGCAGTGGGTCTCGGCCGGCGGGTCCGTGGTCGAGCTGGTGCTGTGGTTCGGCGCGCTCGCGCGGCCCGGCATCCACCGCGCCGCGCTCGTGCTCGACGCGCACGGCGCCCACGAGCTGACCGCCGCCGCCGACACCCCCGATGAGAGCGTCGGCGACCTCGGCGAGTACCTCTACGAGCCCGACGGCGCCGTCATCCGCGCCCGCCTCATCGGCGACCTCGCGCGCACCCTCGACGCGCGCATGATCAGCGACGGCATCGCCTATCTGACGACGGATGCCCCGCAGACCACCCCGTTCGCCCAGGGCTTCCGCATCACCGACCGACTGCCGTTCCACGAGAAGGAGCTGCGGGCCGAGCTACGCCGGCGCGGCATCGGCACGCTCGAGATCAAGAAGCGCGGGGTGGATGTCGACCCCGCGCGGCTGCGGACGAAGCTGGGGCTCAAGGGCGCGGCATCCGCCACCCTGATCCTGACCCGCGTCGCGGGCCGCCACACCGCGCTGCTCGCCGAGCGGGTCTAGCGGGTCCGTGCATGCGGAAGGCCGGGGCGCGCGCCCCGGCCTTCCGCATGCACGAGAGTCACATCGACGACGAGCTGCCGTACGTGTAGGTGCCGTGGTGCATGCCGCCGAAGGAGGCTGCGACGACGATCAGCAGGATGAGGGCGATGACCGCCAGCGCGAGCGATCCGATGCCGATCCACACGCCGGCGAGGGCGAGGCCGCGGCCCCGCTCACCCGTGCGCTTGATCTGGTTCAGACCCACGAAGCCCAGGACGATGCCGACGATCTGCCCGATGAGCGGCAGGAACACGACGCCGGCGCCCGACGCGATGAGCGAGACGATCGCCAGCGCGTTGTAGCGCGGCTGGGCGGGGTACGGGTTCGTGTAGCCCGGGGCGCCGTAGGGCGCGGCGCCGACCGGCGGCACGGGCGGTGCGTACTGCGGCTGGCCGTACTGCGGAGCGGCCGGCTGCGGGGGCTGGCTCGGCGCGTACTGCGGCGCCGCGTAGGGTGCGGCGGGCGGTGCGCCGAAGCCGGATGCCGGCGGCGCGGGCGGGGCCGGAGGGGTGGGCGGCTGCGCACCGGGCACGTAGGCGCCCGGCGTCGGCGCCGCGGGTGCGGGCGGGGCGCCGTAGGCGGGCGGGGCCGGCGGCTCGGGCGCAGCCGGTGCGACCGGGGGCTCGAAGACCGGCGGGGCCGGGGGCTCCGGGGCAGCGGGCGGCTCAGGTGCGGCCGGCGGTTCCGGGGCAGCCGGCGGCTCGGGCACGGCGGGCGGCTCGGGAATGGAAGGCGCTTCGAACGCAGGCTGCTCGGGCGCAGCGGGGGTCGGCGGAGCCACGGGCTCGGGCGGCAGGATCGAGGGCGCATCGGGCTCGAACGGCGGCTGCGGTGCGACCGGCGCGTCGGGGCCGTTCGGCGTCGTCGGCTCGGACGGCACGAGGGGCGGGTTCGGCTCGCTCGGCGGGTTCGGCTGATCGGACATGACGCTCCTTCGGTGCGGGCTGAATGCCCGCTGCACGCCCATCGTCCCAGCGCCCCCGAAGGGTGTCAACGCACCTGGATGTGGGTGACCGGAAGGGTCGAGTCGGCCCCGAACTCGAGCGTCGACGGGCCGTGCCCGGCCATGATCAGCTGCGCCGCGAGCGCCGCGATCATCGCGCCGTTGTCGGTGCACAGTGACAGCGCGGGGATGCGCAGCTCGATGTCCGCCGCCGCGCAGCGCTCGGCCGCGACCTCGCGCAGGCGCTTGTTCGCGACCACGCCGCCGCCGAGCAGCAGGCGCGGCACCCCGCCGTCACGGCAGGCGTTCACGGCCTTGGTGACGAGCACGTCGACGACGGCCTCGCGGAAGCTCGCGGCGACGTCCGCCACGGGGACCTCCTCGCCGGCATCCTGCCTCTGCTCGACCCAGCGGGCGACCGCGGTCTTGAGCCCCGAGAACGAGAAGTCGTAGCGGTGCTTCGCCATGTCCTTCGGCAGGCTGAGCCCGCGCGGGAAGCGAATCGCCGCCGGGTCGCCGCCGGCCGCCGCGCGGTCGATCTGCGGGCCGCCGGGGTAGGGCAGCCCGAGGATGCGCGCGACCTTGTCGAAGGCCTCGCCCGCGGCGTCGTCGATCGTCTCGCCGAGCAGCTCGACGTCGGCGGTCAGATCGCGCACGTGCAGCAGCGAGGTGTGGCCGCCCGAGACGAGCAGGGCGATCGTGGGCAGTTCGACGGGATGCCCCGGGCCGCCGTCCGCATCGAGCACGTCGGCGCCGACATGCCCGACGAGGTGGTTCACGGCGTAGATCGGCTTCTCGAGCGACAGCGCGAGCGCCTTCGCCGCGCCGACGCCGACCATGAGCGCACCCGCGAGCCCGGGGCCGCTCGTGACGGCGACGGCGTCGACATCCTTCAGCTCGATCTGCGCCTCGGCGAGCGCGGCCTCGATCGCCGGGCCGATCGCCTCGAGGTGCGCGCGGGCCGCGACCTCGGGCACGACGCCGCCGTAGCGGGCGTGCTCGTCCATCGAACTCGCGATCGTGTTGCTGAGCAGCTGCGTGCCGCGCACGATGCCGATGCCGGTCTCGTCGCAGCTCGACTCGATGCCGATGACGAGGGGGTTCTCGCGGTTCACTGGCCCTCCGTTGGTCGAGTAGCAGCCGAAGGCCGCGTGTCGAGACCCTCCAGCGTCAGGCGCATGACCAGCGCGTCCACGTCGTCGGGCTGGTAGTAGCCCTTGCGCACGCCGATCTCCTGGTAGCCGAACGAGGTGTAGAGCCCCTGCGCGACCGGGTTGTCGACACGCACGTCGAGGAACATCTCGCGCACGCCCCGACGGCGCGCCTCGTCGTGCAGCTGCCGCATGAGCTCGCGGCCGAGGCCGTGGCCGCGCACCTCGGCGGCGAGGCCGATGGTCTGGATGTCGGCGTCGTGGGCGCGCGGCAGGGCGAGCAGCCCGGCGTAGCCGAGCACGACGTCGGGGGCCGCGGTCGCCACGACCGCGACGTACCACGTGTAGGGGCTCTCGAGCTCGGACCGCCACAGCTTCGCGGGCCAGGCGTCGCTCTCGAAGATCACGCGCTCGAGCGCGACGAGCTGGTCGAGGTCGTCGCCGGCCGCGCGGCGCAGGGTCCAGTCGCCGATCACGGGGAACGCGGGGGCGGATGCCGCGTCCGCGGCGCTCACCCGGTCACCCGCTTCGGGCCGGCCGAGGGCGTGACATCCGGCGAACGCAGATACAGCGCCTCGGCGGGCTCGAACGCGCGTTTGTGGTGCCACATCTGCTCGGCGAGCAGGCCGAGCGAGGCGGCCGAGACGGATGCCGCGTCGAGGCGCTCGATGCCCGGATGCGGCAACTCATCGGGCTTGGCGAGCCCGGGGCCGGCGGTGCGCAGCGGCAGACCGGCCTCGTCCGCACCTTCGTAGCGGGTCCAGAACAGCTCGCGGCGGCGTGCGTCGGTGACGACGAGCAGCGGGCCGCGATGGCCCTCGCGGAAGGCCCGGTACGCGATGGCGTCATGGCTGACCAGGTTGACGACGGGCTTGCCTGCGCCGATCGCGAAGACGCGCGCCGCCGCGATGCCGACGCGCAGCCCGGTGAACGGGCCGGGGCCCATGCCGGCGGCGACCACGCTGAGCTCGTCGACCTCGATGTCCGCCGCGGCGAGCGCGTCGGCGATCAGCGGGCCGATGACCTCGGCGTGGCGGCGGGTGTCGAAGACGGACGACTCGGCCAGCACGCCGCGTTCGAAGTCGACCACCGCGACCGACGAGCCCGCCGAGGTGTCGATCGCGAGAAGCATGGTTCCAGCGTATCTGCGTGCGTCGCACCGCTAGCGTGAAGCCATGGCCACCATCGACCTGAACTGCGACCTCGGTGAGGGCTTCGGCGCGTGGGCCATGGGCGATGACGCCGCCCTGCTCGAGCTCGTGACGAGCGCGAACGTGGCCTGCGGCTTCCACGCCGGCGACCCGCAGATCATGCTCGCGACCTGCCGGCTCGCCGCCGAACGCGGCGTCGCGGTCGGGGCCCACGTCGCCTACCACGACCTGCACGGCTTCGGCCGGCGCCCGCTTCCCCTCACGCCCGATGAGCTGTTCGCCGATGTCGTCCACCAGCTCGGCGCGCTGCAGGCCGCGGCGCGGGCGGCGGGAACGCGCGTCGGCTACGTCAAGCCGCACGGCGCGCTCTACAACGTCGCCGTGGTCGACGCGGTGCAGGCCGACGCGGTCGCGCGCGCCTGTGCCGCGGTCGACCCGGGGCTCGCGGTACTGGCGCTGCCGGGCTCGGAGCTGCTGCGCGCGGCATCCGCCCATGGCCTCGTGCCCGTCGCCGAGACCTTCGCCGACCGCGCGTTCCGGCCCGACGGCACGCTCGTGCCGCGCGGCCTGCCCGGCGCGGTGCTGCACGACCCCGACGAGATCGCCGCGCGCGTCGTCCGGCTCGTGACCGAGGGCCGCGTCGCGGCGGTCGACGGCAGCGAGCTCGCGGTGGATGCCCGCTCGGTGTGCGTGCACGGCGACACCCCCGGCGCCGTCGCGATCGCCCGGCGCGTGCGCTCGGCGCTCGAAGCGGCCGGCGTCGCGCTGAAGGCCTTCGTGTGAGCTCCGCGCCGCGGGTGCTGCGGGCGGGCGAGCGCGGCATCCTGCTCGAGTTCGACTCGCTCGCGGCGGCGGTCGGCTGCCGCGCGGCCCTGTCGCGCGCGGCGATTCCCGGGGTCGAGGATGCCGTAAGCGGGGCCCGCACCGTGATGCTGCGCTTCGACCCGGCGATGACGAGCCGCGAGGCCGTGGCCGCCGCGGTGACGGCGATCGAACCCGAGCCGGGCCTGCTGCCCCGCTCGGGCGCGCCCGTCGAGATCCCGGTCGTCTACGACAGCGCCGACCTCGTCTCGACGGCAGCGCTGCTCGGGCTGTCTGTCGATGGGCTCATCGCGGCCCACACCGGCCGCACCTGGGTGTGCGCGTTCGGCGGCTTCGCCCCGGGCTTCGGCTATCTGGTGAGCGATGAGCCGTCGCTCGACGTGCCGCGCCTCGAGACGCCGCGCACCCGGGTTCCCGCCGGCGCGGTGGGGCTCGCGGGCGAGTTCAGCGGGGTCTATCCGCGCGCGTCGCCGGGCGGCTGGCGGCTCATCGGGCGCACCGACGTGCCGATGTGGTCGCCCGAGCGCACACCGCCCGCCCTGCTCGCGGTCGGTTCGGCCGTGCGGTTCGTCGAGGCCGGGCGGTCATGAGCGCGCTCGAGGTCACGGGGGTCGGCCTGCTCGCGACCGTGCAGGATCGCGGGCGGTTCGGGCTGCTCGACCAGGGCGTGGGCGTCTCGGGAGCGGCGGACGGGGCATCCGCCGCGCTCGGCAACCGCCTCGTCGCGAACGCGCCCGACGCCGCCGTGATCGAGGCGCTGTTCGGCTCGTTGGCCGTGCGCGCCCGCGGCACGGTGGTCGTGGCCGTCACCGGCGCGTACTGCCCCCTCACCGTCACGGCCCGCGACGGCCGCACGCGCGGGGCGGCGATGTACGAGCTCATCACGCTCGCCGACGGCGACGAGCTGCGGTTGGGCGCGCCGAGCACGGGTCTGCGGGCGTACCTCGCGGTGCGCGGCGGGGCGGATGTCCCGGCCGTCCTCGGCAGCCGCTCGACCGACACTCTCGCGGGTCTCGGGCCGGCCGCGCTCGGGGTCGGCGACCTGCTGCCGATCGGCGACCTCGTCGACGGCGAGCCCGTGGTCGACGCCGTCGCCGCCCCCTGGGGCACCGGGGCGTCGGCTCCCGTCGCCGTCCTCGACGCCCTGCTCGGCCCGCGCGACGACTGGTTCGCGCCCGCGGCGATCGCGCTGCTTCGCACGCGGGAGTTCACGGTCGCGCCCGCCTCCGACCGGGTCGGCGTGCGGCTCGAGGGCCCTGCGCCGCTCGAACGCTCCGTCACGCGCGAGCTGCCGAGCGAGCCCGTCGCGACGGGGTCGTTGCAGGTGCCGGCGGACGGACATCCCCTCGTCTTCCTCGCCGACCACCCGGTGACGGGCGGCTACCCGGTGATCGCCGTGCTCACCGAAGCGTCGATCGCCTGCGCCGCTCAGCTCGCGCCGGGCGCGCGAGTCCGCTTCCGTCTGCGCTGACCCGCCGGTCGTCACTCGCGCACGGTCCACGGCGCCCGCACTGTGCACAAGTGACGACCGCCGCTCAGCACCCCACCCCGGTCGTCAGATGCACACGGTCCACGACCTCCGCAGTGTGCACAAGTGACGACCGGCAGG
This sequence comes from Microbacteriaceae bacterium, assembly GCA_009780695.1. Lineage (GTDB taxonomy): Bacteria > Actinomycetota > Actinomycetes > Actinomycetales > Microbacteriaceae > Gryllotalpicola. The sequence continues at coordinate 16,560 of WQZN01000013.1, read as the reverse complement.
TCAGCCGAGCGCGTCGAGGGCCTCGAGCGCGTCCCAGGCGAAGGTCGCGAGCCAGTGGCTCGACATGAACTCGTCCGAGACGGATGCCTCGAGCCCGGCCGGCAGCAGCAGGGGCGCCGCGGCCGCCAGCCGCTCCGCGAGCCCGCGGCCCGCGGCCGAACCCGCCTCCGTGCCGCCGGGCAGCACCGCCGCGACCCGCGCGGCCGCCGCTGCCGTCGAGAGCCCGAGCCCGAACAGGTGCACCTGCTGCCCGTCGTGCTCATCGACCACCCGCGCCGGCCGCAGCGCGGCCGCCTCGGCGCCGAGCGCCGAGAAGAACACGTCGGCCCACTCCGCGAACTCGTCGGCGCCCAGCACCGCCGCCATGAGGTCGGCCTCGGCGAAGCCGGGCGAGAGGAAGTCGTGCCCGCTGCGCTCCCACGCGAAGGGCCAGCCGCGGTCGGCGCCGAACCAGCGGCGCGCGGCATCCGCCACCGCCGCGGCGACGTCGTCGCGGCCGAGCACGCGCGCGGCGAGCAGTGCATGCCTCAGGGCGAACGCGCTGTTGCTGTGCACGCCGTGGCGCACGGGTTCCGGCGTGTGCGCGACCCAGCGCAACACGCTCTCGAACAGCACCGCGGTCAGCGGCGCGAAGCCCGACGCGAGCGTCGCGACGACCGGCACGCGCGACTCGGCGGCGGACGCGGCGAGCGCGAGCGCCCACCCCCAGCCGTACGGCCGCTCGTACAGCGGGTGCGCCCGCAGATAGTCCGCCTCGACGGCGAGGTTCGCCGCGCTCAGGTTCGCCGTGAGCGCCCCGGCGAGCGCGTCGGCCGCGGAGAACGCGACCCCCGACTCGAGCAGCCGGGTCGCGAGCCAGTGCATGTGCACGCTCGAGTGCCAGTCGTAGGACGAGGCGAAGGCCGGGTGCAGCTCGACGGGCAGCGCGCGGTCGTCGGGGCCGGACGTGGTGTGGTGCGCGGCATACGGGTACGGCTGCGCGAAGTTGGCGAGGGCGACCGCGGCGAAGCGGTCGGCGTAGGCGGCGCGCAGCGCGGATGCCGCGCTCATGCCGCAGCCCATCTCGGCCCGTAGCCCGTGATCGTCACGGTGCGCGGCTCCTCGGGGGCGTCCGACGGGTCGAACTCCTCGCCGGCCCCCTCGGGCCGCGCGATCACGACCTCGAGCCACGACTCGACCTCGGACTCGATGAGCCCGTGCCCCCACTCGGCGACGACGACCGATGACTCGAAGTCGATGTCGAGGTCGTCGAGCTCCATCGCATTCCCCAAGCGGTATGCGTCCACGTGCACGAGCTCGGGGCCGCCGCTCAGCGAGGGGTGGGTGCGCGCGAGCACGAAGGTCGGCGAGGTGATCGGCCCGCGCACGTCGAGCGCCTCGCCGATGCCGCGGGTGAGCGTGGTCTTGCCCGCGCCGAGCGGCCCGGTGAGCACGACGAGGTCGCCCGCGCGCAGCTGGGCTCCGAGCTCGCGACCGAGCGCCTCCATCTCGTCGGTGCCGGCGACGACCGCACGCTGCGGCGCACGGGTGACACGCGTCCCCTCACTCACCGACATACCGCCTCGCCGTCCGACCGCCGATGCGCGTGACGATCTCCCAGTTGATGGTGTCGCAGGCTGCGGCCCAGTCCTCGACAGGCGCGGCACCGGCCGCCGGGTCGCCGAACAGCACGACGGGGTCGCCGACCTCGACGGGGGCGTCACCGACGTCCACGACGAACTGGTCCATCGCGACGCGGCCCGCGATCGGATACTCCCGCCCGCCGATCACGACCGGCGCGCGATTGGATGCCGCGCGCGGAATGCCGTCGCCGTAGCCGAACGGCACGAGCGCCAGTGTCGTCTCGCGCTCGGTGCGGTACGTGTAGTCGTACGAGACCCCGGCCCCGGCCGGCACGCGCTTCACGTTCGCGATGCGCCCCCGCAGGGTCATGGCGGGTCGCAGCCCCAGCTCGGCGGCCGCCTGCGGGTCCTGGAACGGCGAGAGCCCGTAGATCGTGAGGCCGAGCCGCACGGTGTTGTAGCGCGCCTCGGGCTGGCGCAGCGCGGCGGCCGAGGCGGCGGCGTGCACCATGACGGGTGCGAGGCCGGCGGCGCGGGCCTGCGCGACGCCGTCGTCGAACTCGACGAGCGCAGCCGCGTCAGCCTCGATCGAGGCGTTGGACAGATGCGTGAAGACGCCCTCGACCCGCAGCAGGCCGGCGGTCTGCAGCTCCGCCGCGAGGGCGAAGCATCGCGTCCATGCCGCGCGCGGCATGCCATTGCGCGAGAGACCGGTGTCGATCTTGAGGTGAACGGATGCCGCGCCGCCCGCCCGGCGCGCCGCCTCGGCGACCGCACTCAGCTGCGCCGCGCTCGACACCCCGAGGGCGACCGAGGCGGCGACGGCCTCGTCGAAGCGCTCGTCGGGGTCGTGCAGCCACGCGATGAGCGGGGCGTCGACGCCCGCGGCCCGCAGCTCGAGCGCCTCGGAGATCGCGGCGACCCCCAGGTGCGTCGCGCCGCCGGCGAGCGCCGCCCGCGCCGCGGGCACCGCCCCGTGCCCGTAGCCGTTCGCCTTCACCACGGCGATGAAGTTCTCGGTGCCGGTCAGGCGGCGCAGCACGCGCACGTTCGACTCGATCGCCCCGAGGTCGACGACGGCTTCGCGGAAGCCGACGGGCAGCGCGGCGACCGACGATGCCGAAGGCGCGGATGCCTCAGACATCCGTCACCCCGAACGTCCCGAGCTCGCTCGGCGCGCCCTCGGCCACGACGAACGCGACCGCGACGCCGGCATCGTGCGTGAGCGAGAGGTGCAGCCGTCGCACGCCGTGGCCCGCGACCGCCTCGGCCGCCGAGCCGTGCAGCCGGAAGCCGGGGTCGCCGTGCTCGTCCGGCACGATCTCGATCTCGGTCCAGCTCAGGCCGTCGGATCGGCCCAGCGCCTTGATGAGCGCCTCCTTCGCGGCGAAGCGCGCCGCGAGCGAGTGCACGGGCAGCCCGCGTTCGCTCTCGGCGAACAGGCGCTCGCGCAGGCGCGGCGTGCCCTCGAGCTGCTGCGCGAAGCGCTCCAGCCCGACGACATCCACGCCGATGCCCGTGATCACGGCAGCGCCTACTCGACCGTCACAGACTTGGCGAGGTTGCGCGGCTGGTCGACGTCGAGGCCCTTGGCCGCCGCGAGCTCCATCGCGAAGATCTGCAGCGGAATCACCCCGATGAGCGGCTCGAAGAACTTGCCCGCGAGCGGCAGCGCGATGACCTCGTCGGCGAACGGCAGCACGGCGGCGTCGGCCTGCTCGGCGAGCGCGATGACACGGGCGCCGCGCGCGCGGATCTCCTGGATGTTCGAGATCACCTTGCGGTGCATCTCCTCCGAGTGGCGCGGGCTCGGCACGATCACGAACACGGGCAGGCCCGGCTCGATGAGCGCGATCGGGCCGTGCTTGAGCTCGCCCGCGGCGAAGCCCTCGGCGTGGATGTACGCGAGCTCCTTGAGCTTGAGCGCGCCCTCGAGCGCGATGGGGTAGCCGACGTGCCGGCCGAGGAACAGCACCGAGCGCGTGTCGGCCATCCAGTGCGCGAGCTGCCTCACGCGGTCGTGCACCGCGAGCGTCTTCTGGATCTTCGCGGGCACGGCCTCGAGCTCGGCCACCATCGCGCGGCGCTCGCCCGTGGGCAGCGTCTTCTTGATGCGCGCGAGGTGCAGGCCGAGCAGGTACAGCGCGGTGATCTGCGCCACGAACGCCTTGGTCGAGGCGACGGCGACCTCAGGGCCCGCGTGGGTGTAGAGCGCGGCATCCGACTCGCGCGGAATGGTCGCGCCCTGCGTGTTGCAGATCGAGACCGTCTTCGCGCCGAGCTCGCGGGCGTGCTTGACGGCCATCAGGGTGTCCATCGTCTCGCCCGACTGGCTGATCGAGACGACGAGCGTGGTCGGCGTGACGATCGGGTCACGGTAGCGGAACTCGTGCGCGAGCTGCACGTCGACGGGGACGCGCGCCCACGCCTCGATCGCGTACGTGCCGACGAGGCCCGCGTAGGCGGCCGTGCCGGCGGCGACGACCGTGATGCGGTCGATGCCGGCGAGGATGTCGTCGCCCAGCGCCTCGAGCTCGGGCACCACGACGTCGCCGTCGTGGAGGCGCTCGCGCAGGGTGTTCGCGACGGCGTCCGGCTCCTCGGTGATCTCCTTGAGCATGAAGCTCGACCAGCCGCCCTTGTCGGCAGCCGAGGCGTCCCACTGCACCTCGAAGGGCTCGACCTCGACGACGTTGCCGTCGAAGTCGGTGACGGTGACCGAGTCGGGCGTGATGACGACCATCTGGTCCTGGCCGATGGCGAGCGCCTGGCGTGTGTACTCGATGAACGCGGCGACGTCGCTGCCGAGGAAGTTCTCGCCCTCGCCGAGGCCGATCACGAGCGGCGAGTTGCGGCGCGCCCCGACGACGACACCGGGCTCGTCCTGGTGCACGGCGAGCAGCGTGAAGGCGCCGGTGAGGCGGCCGACGACGGCGCGGAACGCGGCGCGCAGGTCCTTCGTGCGGGCGTACTCGAGGCCCAGCAGCTTGGCGGCCACCTCGGAGTCGGTCTCGGAGTCGAACTCGACGCCCTGGGCGAGCAGCTCGTTCTTGAGATCGGCGAAGTTCTCGATGATGCCGTTGTGGATCAGGGCGAGCTTGCCCTCGTCGCCCAGGTGCGGGTGCGCGTTGACGTCGGTGGGGCCGCCGTGGGTGGCCCAGCGGGTGTGGCCGATGCCCGTGACCCCCGCGGCGATCGGGTGCTCGGCGAGCTCGTTCCGCAGCATCGCGAGCTTGCCCGCCTTCTTGGCGGTGTGCAGTGCGGCATCCGGCCCGATCACGGCCACGCCGGCCGAGTCGTAGCCGCGGTATTCGAGGCGCTTCAGGCCGCCCAGCAGCACTCCGACCGCCTCGCGGTTGCCGACGTATCCGACGATTCCACACATGCGGGCAAGTCTATGAGGGCCGCACCTGAGAGCCTCCTCGCATAGGCTTGATGCCCATGACCGACACAGGCGCCGTCTCCACAGGGGCCGGCACGCCGTTCGTCGAGCTCTCCCGCGCCGACTGGGCGGAATTGGCGCTCAGCACCCCCCAGCCGCTGTCCGAGACCGAGGTCGTGCAGCTGCGCGGCCTGGGCGACGTCCTCTCGCTGCGCGAGGTGAACGAGGTCTATCTGCCGCTCTCGCGCCTGCTCAACCTCTACGCCGCGGGCACCCAGCGCCTGCACCGCGCGACGAGCGACTTCCTCGGCGAGCGCGCCGCGCGCACCCCCTTCGTGATCGGCGTCGCCGGCTCGGTGGCGGTCGGCAAGTCGACCGTCTCGCGCCTGCTGCGCGAGCTGCTGCGCCGTTGGCCCGACACCCCGCGCGTCGAGCTCGTCACGACCGACGGCTTCCTCTACCCGAACGCCGAGCTCGAGCGCCGCGGCCTGATGCGCCGCAAGGGGTTCCCCGAGTCCTACGACCGCCGCGCGCTGCTGCGCTTCGTGACCGAGGTGAAGTCGGGGGCGAGAGAGGTGCGCGCGCCGTTCTACTCGCACCTGAGCTACGACATCGTGCGGGATGCCCAGATCATCGTGCGGCAGCCCGACATCCTCATCGTCGAGGGCTTGAACGTCCTGCAGCCGCCCGAGCCGGGCCACCTCGCGATCAGCGACCTCTTCGACTTCTCGGTCTACGTCGACGCCGCGACCGCGTCGATCGAGAAGTGGTACGTCGACCGCTTCCTCAAGCTGCAGCGCGGCGCATTCGCCGACCCGAACTCCTACTTCCACCGTTATGCGGGCCTGAGCGAAGAAGAGGCCGTGTCGACGGCACGCGGCATCTGGAAGTCGATCAACGAGCCGAACCTCACCCAGAACGTCCGCCCGACGCGCAGCCGCGCCAAGCTCGTGCTGCGCAAGGGCGGCGACCACGCGGTCTCGTCGGTTCTGCTGCGCAAGCTCTAGGAGTTCGAGCCCCCGCCGCCCGGCGGGTGGGAAGGTGTTACCCGTGACGATGCTGAGCCCCTTGAGCGAGCGCGTCGATGCCCCGCACCGGCTCGAGCTGCCCCTCCACCCCGACGTCGCCGTGTGGCGCCCGCTCACCGTCGACGACGCGCCGGCGCTCGCCCGGCTGCACGCCGCCGCCGACCCGGTCGACCACCCGGACTGGGTGACACCCGAGCCCGAACTGCGCGACCGTCTCGCGCGCAGCGACCTCGACCTCGCCCACGACACCATCGCGGGCCTGACGGATGACGGCGACATCGCCGCCTACGGCATCAACTTCCTCGACGCGAACCCCGAGTCGATCGTGCGCGTCGTCCTCGACGGCACGATCTCGCCTGAACTGCGGGGGCGCGGGCTCGGCCGCCGTCTGCTGCAATGGCAGCGCGGCCGCGCACAACAGCAGCTCGCGGCATCCGACCTCGCCCTGCCGGGGTGGGTGCTCACGTGGCAGCCCGCGCAGAGCGACGACGCCATCGGCCTCGCCCGGCTGCTGGGGTTCCGCCCGGTGCGCTTCTCGACCAGCATGACGCGCGATCTCACCCAGCCGGTCGCGCCGCATGCGACCGACGCCGCCTTCCGGCTCGTGTCGTGGGATGCCGCGCTCTCCGGCGCCGCTCTGGACGCCTATCGCGCGACCTTCCGCGACCACTGGGGCACCCAGCCGGCCACGGAGGAGAGCTGGCGCGCCCTCACCGAGGGCGAGTTCTTCCGCCCCGATCTCACCTTCGTCGCCGTCGCGACGGACGAGCCGCAGACCGTCGTCGGCTATGCCGTCACGAGCGCCTTCCCGGGCGACTTCGAGCGCCAGGGCTACTCCAGCGCCTACCTCGACCTGCTCGGCACGCGACGCGAGCACCGGGGGCACGGCATCGCTTCGGCGCTGCTGGCCCGGGTGCTCGAGGCATCCCGCGCCGCCGGGTTCGATCGCGCGGTCTTCGACGTCGACACCCCGCACCCGACGAGCCCCGTCGAGCTCTACACCGCGCAGGGCTTCGTCGCGACGGACCACCGCCAGGTCGCGCTGCTGCTCAACTACTGAGCGCGCGCCCCGCGGCTCAGAGCGCGAGTTCTCTCGCGACGACCTCGGCGAGCCGCTCGGCATAGCTCTGGGCGACGTCGTCGTGCGCCGCCTCGACCATGACGCGGATCATGTTCTCGGTGCCGCTCGGGCGCAGCAGGACGCGGCCGCTGTCGCCGAGCTCGGCTTCGACCTCGGCGACCGCCGCGGCGATGGCCGCGTTGCCGACGAACGCGTGCTTGTCGACGCCGCGGACGTTGATGAGCACCTGCGGGAAGATCTGCATGACCGAGGCGAGCTCCTTGAGGCTCTTCCCCGTGCGCGCCATCTCGGACAGCAGCGTGAGGCCGGTGAGGGCGCCGTCGCCCGTGGTCGCGTGCTCCGAGAGGATGACGTGGCCGGACTGCTCGCCGCCGATGGCGTAGCCCTGCGCGTTGATCTCCTCGAGCACGTAGCGGTCGCCGACGGCGGTCTGCACGACCTCGATGCCGTGCTCGGCCATCGCGCGGTGCAGCCCGAGGTTGCTCATCACGGTCGCGACGAGCGTGTCCTTCGCGAGCTTGCCGCGCTGCTGGAGCGAGAGCGCGAGGATCGCCATGATCTGGTCGCCCGTGACCTCGGTGCCCTCGGCGTCGACGGCGAGGCAGCGGTCGGCGTCGCCGTCGTGCGCGATGCCGACGTCGGCACCCGCCTCGAGCACGGCGCGCTTCAGGTTGTCGATGTGGGTCGAGCCGACGCCGTCGTTGATGTTGAGGCCGTCGGGGTCGGCCCCGATGAGGGTCACCTTGGCGCCGGCGAGGACGAAGGCCTCGGGCGACGTGCCGGATGCCGCGCCGTTGGCTGTGTCGAGCACGACGTGGATGCCGTCGAGGCGGTGCGGCAGCGCCTCGATGAGGTGCACGACGTAGCGGTCCTCGGCGTCCGCGAAGCGCCGCACGCGACCGACGTCGCCGCCGGTGGGCGTCCACTTCGGCTGCGAGATGGCCGCTTCGATGCGGTCCTCGACGACGTCGGGCAGCTTGGTCCCGCCGCGGGCGAAGATCTTGATGCCGTTGTCGGGGGCCGGGTTGTGGGATGCCGAGATCATCACGCCGAAGTCGGCGCCGATGTCGGCGATCAAGAAGGCCGTGGCGGGGGTCGGGATCACCCCGGCGTCGAGGACGTCGACGCCGGAGGATGCCAGACCGGCCGCCACGGCCGAGACGAGGAATTCGCCGGAGACGCGGGGGTCGCGTGCGACCACCGCGGTGGGGCGCTTGCCTGCTGCGCGCCGGGCATCGGCCGAACGGCCGGTGCCCAGCACGATCGCCGCCGCCTGCGCGACCTTCAAGGCCAACTCGGCCGTGAGGATCTCGCCGTTCGCGAGTCCGCGAACGCCGTCGGTTCCGAAGAGACGCGGCATGACAGGCTTGCCCCGGTTCCCGTTGCGCTTAGCGCTTCGAGAACTGCGAGGCCTTGCGGGCCTTCTTGAGACCGGCCTTCTTGCGCTCGGTGACGCGGGCGTCACGCGTGAGGAAGCCGGCCTTCTTCAGGGTGGCGCGGTTGTTCTCGCGGTCGATCTCGTTCAGCGCACGGGCGATCGCGAGGCGCAGGGCGCCCGCCTGGCCCGAGGGGCCGCCGCCGGTGATGCGGGCGACGACGTCGTACGAGCCGACGAGGTCGAGCACCTTGAACGGGTCGGTGATCAGCTGCTGGTGCAGCTTGTTGGGGAAGTAGTCCGCGAATGCGCGGCCGTTCACCGTGATGGTGCCGGCGCCGGGGATGAGGCGGACGCGGGCGATGGCCTCCTTGCGGCGGCCGACGGCAGCACCGGGGACGCTCAGCACGGGGCGGGGGGCGACGACGGCCTCGGCGGCCGGGGTCTCGGTCGTGAAGCTCTGCGGAGCCTCTTCGATCTGGTCAGCGATCTTTGCCACTTGATTCAGTCCTTAAGTCTTTGAGGTTCCGGCGCTTACTGAGCGACCTGCGAGAAGGTGTAGGGCTTCGGCTGCTGAGCCTGGTGCGGGTGGACGTCACCCGTGTAGACCTTCAGCTTGCCCAGCTGCTGGCGGCCGAGGGAGTTCTTCGGCAGCATGCCGCGGATCGCCTTCTCGACGGCGCGGACCGGGTTCTTCTCGAGGAGCTCGGCGTAGCCGACGGCCTTGAGGCCGCCCGGGTAGCCGGAGTGGCGGTACGCCTTCTTCTGCAGCGCCTTCTGGCCGGTCAGGGCGACCTTGTCGGCGTTGATGATGATGACGAAGTCGCCCATGTCCATGTGGGGGGCGAACGTCGGCTTGTTCTTGCCGCGCAGGATGGCGGCGGCGTGGCTGGCCAGGCGGCCCAGCACGACGTCGGTGGCGTCGATGACGACCCAGTCGCGCTGGATCTCGCCGGCCTTGGGGCTGTAAGTACGCGTCACAGTAGTGGCTGCTTTCTTATCGGAGTTGGATGGTCGTGAATCCCGCTCCCTTTGGGAGTTCCGACTCGGATCGAGCGGAACGCACAGGTGGAGGGCTCAACTTCGGGTGCGCGCGCAGCATGCACACGACACCAAACATCAATCCTACCCGAGGCCGCTGCGAGCGACAAACCCGCCGTCCCGCTGTCCGCTCCCGACCGCCGAGCGCGGTTCAGAGCACGCGACAGCCGACGCTGTTTGCCTTCACACAGGCGCTGCCCCTAGTTTGGCCGCATGGATCGTGCTGAACACGGCCCCGAACAGGGGCACGTTCCGACGGTCGTCGCAGTGATCCCCGCACGCGCGGGTTCCAAGGGAGTTCCCGGCAAGAACATCCGTCCTGTCGGCGGCGTGCCGCTCGTGGCGCGCGCCGTGGCATCCGCCCGCGCGGCCGCCCTCATCGACGAGGTCGCGGTCACGACCGACGGCCCCGACATCGCCGAGGTCGCCCGCGCAGCGGGCGCGATCGTCGTCGACCGCCCGGCCGAGATCGCGGGCGATACCGCGTCGAGCGAGTCCGCACTGCTGCACGCGCTCGACGTGCTCGAGGCCGACGGCCTGCCGGCCGACGTCCTCGTCTTCATCCAGGCGACGAGCCCCTTCATCGATCCCACCGACCTCGATGCCGCGGTGCAGCGCGTGCTCGACGGCGAGAGCGACGTGGTCCTCGCGGCCGCCGAGACGCACTCCTTCCTCTGGCGCCAGACGGATGCCGGCGCCGCGGCGATCAACCACGACAGCTCGTTCCGACCCCGTCGCCAGGACCGTGAGGCACAATACGTCGAGACGGGCGCGTTCTACGTGATGCGCGTCGACGGCTTCCGGGAGGCGGGTTTCCGCTTCTTCGGCCGCGTCGATCTGGCCGTCACCGACGAAAGCCACTCCGTCGAGATCGACACCCCGGCCGATCTGGCACTCGCGGACGCCATCGCCCGCAGCGAACCCTCCTGAGACCTCCGACTTCACATCACCACCAGTTCGAAAGGCCATTCATGACCGTCCACATCGGCGCACATGCCATCGGCGACGACCAGCCCGTCTACGTCATCGGCGAGATCGGCCTGAACCACAACGGCTCCGTCGACATCGCGAAGCAGCTCATCGACGTCGCGGCCGAGGCCGGCGCGCAGGCCGTCAAGTTCCAGAAGCGCACCCCCGAGATCGCCACGCCCGAGCACATGAAGAACCAGCCGCGCTCGACGCCGTGGGGCGACATGACCTACCTCGAGTACCGCTACAAGGTCGAGTTCGACAAGGACCAGTACCTCGAGATCGGCGCGTACGCGAACGAGAAGGGCCTGGACTGGTTCGCATCGCCGTGGGACGTCCCGTCGGTGGACTTCCTCGAGGACATCGACGTGGTGGCCTACAAGATCGCCTCGGCGTCGGTGACCGACATCGAGATGCTCGACGCGATCGCGAAGACCGGCAAGCCCGTCATCCTCTCCACGGGCATGTCCACGATCGAGGAGATCGACGCCGCCGTCGCCCGCTTCGACAAGGACAAGCTGATCCTGCTGCACGCGACCTCGACCTACCCGCTTCCCCCGGAGGAGGCGAACCTGCGCATGATCGACACCCTGAAGGGTCGCTACGCCGGCATCCCCGTGGGCTACTCGGGTCACGAGTCGGGCCTGCAGATCTCCATCGCGGCCGTCGCTCTCGGCGCCGTCGCGGTCGAGCGCCACATCACCCTCGACCGCACGATGTGGGGCTCCGACCACGCAGCCTCGCTCGAGCCGGCCGGCCTCGAGAAGCTCGTGCGCGACATCCGCATCATCGAGAAGGCCATGGGCGACGGCGTCAAGCGCGTCTTCCCGGGCGAAGAGGCCCCCAAGGCCAAGCTCCGCCGCGTCGGCGCCTGAGGCCGCTGATTTGAGGCGCCTGCTGGGGGTCGTCGACTCGGACTCGTACGTGAAGTGGGGTGCGGCGCTGCTGTCGCACCTCCCTTCCGACGAGTGGGACGTCGAGCTGGTGACGGTCGAATCGCGACTCGCCGCGAGCGAGTCGCAACTCGGGTCCGCGCTCGCGGGCTCGGCCTTCGGGCCGGATGCCGCGCCGCGCGCGACCCTGCAGCAGATCGTCGAGAAGCTCAGCTCCGAGGGGCACGACGCCGTCTTCGTCTCGACGAGCGGCGCCGTCTCCGAGGCGGTGATCACCGAGGTCACCCAGAAGGTGCGACCGCGACCGGTCATCATGACCGGGCTGCCCGGCATCTCCTCTCCCCCGAAGTACAAGGGTCTGTTCCGCCGCGCGCAGGCCGACCTCTTCGTGCTGCACAGCCACCGCGAGATCCGCGAATACCAGGCGCTCGCGGCATCCCGCGGGATGACCCACAACTTCGTGCTCGCGACGCTCCCGTTCCTCGAGCACGTCGACGAGCACGAGTTCGACGCCGCCGGGCGCGACTCGATCGTCTTCGCCGCCCAGCCCGGTGTGCCCTGGACGCTCGACGACCGGCAGGCCCTCGTCGACAAGCTCGTCGAGACCGCTGCGGCCCACCCCGGGCTGCGGGTCGTCATCAAGGTCCGCGCCCAGGCCGGCGAACGGCAGACGCACCGCGAGAAGTACCCCTACGCCGAGCTCGTGCCGAAGAACGCGCCGAAGAACCTCGTGGTCGAGGGCGGCGCCATGTCCGACCACCTCGCCCGCGCGGTGGGCTTCCTCACCGTGAGCTCCACTGCCGCGATCGAGGCGATCGCCGCCCGCGTCCCGAGCCTGGTCCTCGACCACTTCGGGGTGAGCGCCGAGCTGATCAACCTGGTCTTCACCGGCAGCGGCCTGCTCGGCGGTTTCGACGACCTCGTGGCGGCGCGCTTCCACGCCGTCGACCCGAGCTGGCGCCAGGACAACTACTTCCACCCGGTCTCCGACAACGACTGGCAGCAGCAGCTCGACGCGATGGCCACGCTGCGCGATCTCGGCGAGCTGTCCGAGCGCCCCGCACAGCGTCAGAGCCGCGGCGGGGCGATCCGGCGCGCCTGGGACCGCAAACGCGCCTTCGGCCCCTACGACCGCACGCTGAGCGGCTACGCCGCCGCCGCCATCGGCTATCCGGTGCTCATCGTGCGCGACGCCCTGGGATCGCTGCGCGGGACATCCGGCCCGCTGCGCTCGGCCGACGACGAGAGCGACGGCAACGAGAGCGACGGCGAAGTCACAACGCGCGCCTCGCGCGCGTAGCCTCGGCGCGCGCCGCCAGCTCGCCGTCGGCCGGATAGCCGACCTCCGTCAGCGTCAGCCCCTTCGCGGCCATGACCTTGACGGCGCTCGTGCGCTCGCCGACGTCGAGGATGAGCGCGAGGTCGGCTGCCGCGAGCCGCCCCTCCCCCACGGCGACCGCACCGCCGACCAGCGCCCGCACCATGCTGTGGCAGAAGGCATCGGCCTCGAGGGCCGCGACGAGCACTCCCGACGCGTCACGGCGCCAGCTGAAGGCCTGCAGGGTGCGGATCGTCGTCGCACCCTCTCGCGGCTTGCAGTACGCGGCGAAGTCGTGCAGGCCGAGCAGGCTCTGCGCGGCCGCGTGCATGGCGTCGCCGTCGAGCTCGTTCGGCCACCACAGCGTGCGATGCCGCTGCGCCGGATCGCGCGTCTCGACCCGATCGCTCACGCGGTACTCGTAGCGCCGCCAGACGGCCGAGAACCGCGCGTCGAAGCCGGCCGGCGCGAGGCCGCCCCGCTTGACGACGACATCGGTGTGCTGGCCGAGGATGCCGTTCAGCCGGTACGCGACCGCCGCGCCGGCGTCCCCGGCCGGACCGCGCGCGACGCGCACCGTGCTCAGCGACGCCACCTGCTCCGGCGTGAGGTCGAGGTGCACCACCTGGTCGGCCGCGTGCACGCCGGCGTCGGTGCGCCCGGCGACGACGAGGACGGGCGCGGGCGGGGTGCGGGTGAAGAGCGTCGCGAGCGCCTCCTCGAGCACGCCCTGCACGGTGCGCAGGCCCGGCTGCCGCGCCCAGCCGCTGAAGCCGGTGCCGTCGTAGGCGAGGTCGAGCCGGATGCGGACGGTGGGTACGCTATCACTCATTCCGCTCATCGTAGCGGCGCGCCGGAGCGCGGCTCAGCCCGGCAGCAGTTCGCCGTCGACGTAGTACCACGCGCCGTTCTCGCGCGCGAAGCGGCTGCGCTCGTGCAGCACGCCGCGCTGCGCGCCCTGGCGCCAGATCGCGCGGAACTCGACGGTGCCGGCCGCGTCGAACGGGCCGCCGCCCGAGAGCCCGACGACGTCCAGGCTGCGCCAGACGAGGTCGCCCTCGAGCTCGATGGTCGCCGGACGGGTCGAGGGATGCCACGACGCCAGCACATAGTCGGCGAGCCCCACGGCGAAGGCGCTGTACCGGGATCGCATGAGCTGCTCGGCCGTGGCGGCACGCCGCTCCCCGGTGTGCAGCGGTCCGCAGCATTCGCCGTAGGCGAGCCCGGTCCCGCAGGGGCAGCGGCTTCCGGCATCCGTCATGTTCATATTCTGTCCGCGCAGCGGTGTCACGCACCACGCAGAACGCCCCGCGACCCTTGCGGGTGCGGGGCGTTCCGAATGCGTCTGGACGCGAGAAGCCGGTGTTACTCGGCCTCCTCCTCGGCGGGAGCCTCAGCCTCGGCGGCCTCGGTCTCCTCCGCGGGCGCCTCAGCGGCCTCGGTCTCGACGGCCTCGGTCTCGACGACCTCCGCCTCCTCGGCCTTGGTCTGCTCGGCGGGGGCGGCGGCCGGCTTGGCCTTCTTCACCTTGGGCGCGACGGGCTCGAGGACGAGCTCGATCACGGCCATGGGGGCGTTGTCGCCCTTGCGGTAGCCGGTCTTGATGATGCGGGTGTAGCCGCCCTCACGCTCGGCGACGAGCGGCGCGATCTGCGTGAACAGCTCGTGCACGACCGCCTTGTCCTTGATCACGGCGAGGACGCGACGACGGGCGTGCAGGTCGCCGCGCTTCGCGAAGGTCACCAGGCGCTCGGCGATGGGGCGCAGGCGCTTGGCCTTGGCCTCGGTCGTCTGGATCGACTTGTGGGTGAACAGGCTGGCGGCCAGGTTCGCGAGCAGAAGGCGCTCGTGGGCGGGGCCGCCTCCGAGGCGGGGGCCCTTGGTGGGCTTGGGCATGGTGTTTCTCCGTTAGTGAAAAGGGTGGTAGTCGAAGGGGCGAGAACCTTAGTTCTCGTCCTCGAAGCCGCTGTAGAAGTGGGCGCCGTCGAACCCGGGGACCGAGTCCTTGAGCGACAGGCCCATTTCCGTCAGCTTCTCCTTGACCTCATCCACCGACTTCTGACCGAAGTTGCGGATGTTCATGAGCTGCGTCTCCGAGAGGGAGACCAGCTCGCTGACGGTGTTGATGCCCTCGCGCTTGAGGCAGTTGTACGAGCGCACCGAGAGGTCGAGGTCCTCGATGGGCATCGACAGCTCGGAGCTGAGGACGGCGTCGACCGGCGCCGGGCCGATCTCGATGCCCTCGGCCTGGTTGTTCAGCTCGCGGGCGAGACCGAACAGCTCGACGAGCGTGCGACCGGCCGACGCGATCGCGTCGCGCGGGCTGATCGCCGGCTTGGTCTCGACGTCGACCACGAGGCGGTCGAAGTCGGTGCGCTCACCGGCACGCGTCGCCTCGACGCGGTAGGTGACCTTGAGCACGGGCGAGTAGATCGAGTCGACGGGGATCTGACCGGCCTCGCTGAACTCGTTGCGGTTCTGCTGCGCCGAGACGTAGCCGCGGCCGCGCTCGACGGTCAGCTCGACCTCGAGCTTCGCCTTGTCGTTGAGCGTCGCGATGACGAGCTCCGGGTTGTGGATCTCGACACCGGCCGGCGCGGAGATGTCCGCGGCGGTGACCTCGCCGGCACCCTGCTTGCGCAGGTACGCGGTGATGGGCTCGTCGTGCTCGCTGGAGACGACCAGGCCCTTGATGTTGAGGATGATCTCGGTGACATCCTCCTTGACGCCCGGCACCGTGCTGAACTCGTGCAGAACGCCGTCGATGCGGATGCTCGTGACCGCAGCGCCCGGGATCGACGAGAGCAGCGTGCGGCGGAGCGAGTTGCCGAGAGTGTAGCCGAAGCCCGGCTCGAGCGGCTCGATGATGAACCGCGAGCGGTGCTCCGAGATCGACTCCTCGGTCAGAGTAGGACGCTGTGCAATGAGCACTGTTGATTCCTTTCGGCTCGGGGTCCGCTATATGACCCTTTGCGTGAAGTGGAGTTATGGAATTTTGTGTTGAGCGTTCCGATGCGGATGCCTCGCGAGAGGCATCCGCATCGACAGTGTCCTAGTTAGACGCGACGACGCTTCGGGGGGCGCGCACCGTTGTGCGCCTGCGGCGTCACGTCGGTGATCGAGCCCACCTCGAGGCCGGCGGCCTGGAGCGAGCGGATGGCGGTCTCGCGACCCGAGCCCGGGCCCTTGACGAAGACGTCGACCTTCTTCATGCCGTGCTCCTGCGCCTGGCGCGCGGCCGACTCGGCCGCGAGCTGCGCGGCGAACGGGGTCGACTTGCGCGAGCCCTTGAAGCCGACGCCACCCGAGGAGGCCCAGCTGATCACAGCACCGGTCGTGTCGGTGATCGACACGATGGTGTTGTTGAAGGTGCTCTTGATGTGGGCCTGGCCCACGGCGATGTTCTTCTTCTCCTTGCGGCGCGGCTTACGCGCAGCAGCCGACTTAGGTGCAGCCATTTGTGTATCTCTCCTGAATCCGTGGGCCCGCGATTACTTGCGGCCGGCCTTCTTCTTGCCGGCGACGGTGCGCTTCGGGCCCTTACGGGTGCGAGCGTTCGTCTTGGTGCGCTGACCGCGCACCGGGAGGCCACGGCGGTGGCGCAGACCCTCGTAGGAGCCGATCTCGACCTTGCGACGGATGTCGGCCTGGACCTCGCGGCGGAGGTCACCCTCGACCTTGAAGGTGCCTTCGATGTAGTCGCGGAGGGCGACGAGCTGGTCGTCGGTCAGGTCCTTGACCCGGATGTCCCCCGAGATGCCGGTGGCGGCGAGGGTCTCGAGAGACCGGGTGCGACCGACACCGTAGATGTACGTCAGTGCGATCTCCACGCGCTTCTCGCGCGGGATGTCAACGCCTGCAAGACGTGCCATGTTGGCTTTCTCCTGTAAGTGAGTGGAGGTGTGGAGCAG
>WQZN01000012.1 GCA_009780695.1 Microbacteriaceae bacterium | reverse complement strand
CGCACGTTGATCAGGGTCTGCGGGGTGATCGCCTCGATGTCCTGCGTGGTCATGCGCTCGCGGACGACGCGCTCCATGCGGGACAGGCCGGTGCGGACCTGGTTCTGGATGAGCTCGCCGACGGCGCGGATGCGACGGTTGCCGAAGTGGTCGATGTCGTCGACGTCGAGGCGCACCGTGACCGGCTGGCCGTCGCGGACGCCCGCGGTCTCGGTGATGCCCGAGTGCAGGCCCACGAGGTACTTGATCGTGCTGACGACGTCGTCCAGCGTCAGCACCGAGTCGGTCAGCGGCTTGTCGAGACCGAGCTTGCGGTTGATCTTGTAGCGGCCGACCTTGGCGAGGTCGTAGCGCTTCGGGTTGAAGTAGAAGTTGTCGAGGAGCGCACGCGCGGCCTCGGCGGCGACCTGCTCGCCCGGGCGCAGCTTGCGGTAGATGTCCTTGAGGGCCTCTTCCTTCGTGAGGATCGCGTCCTTCTCGAGGGTGGCGGCGATCGACTCGAAGCCGGCGAACTCGGCGAGGATCTCCTCCGAGGTCATGCCGAGGGCCTTGAGGAAGACGGTGACCGACTGCTTGCGCTTGCGGTCGATGCGGACGCCGACCTGGTCGCGCTTGTCGATCTCGAACTCGAGCCATGCACCGCGGCTCGGGATGATGCGGGCGCTGTAGATGTCCTTGTCGGAGGTCTTCTCGGGCGTGCGCTCGAAGTAGACACCGGGCGAACGGACCAGCTGCGAGACGACGACGCGCTCGGTGCCGTTGATGATGAAGGTGCCCTTGTCGGTCATGAGCGGGAAGTCGCCCATGAAGACCGTCTGGGTCTTGATCTCACCGGTCTGGTGGTTCATGAACTCGGCCTCGACATAGAGGGGGGCCGAGTAGGTCTTGCCCTTCTCCTTGCACTCGTCGATCGAGTACTTCCGCTCCTCGAGGAACGGGTTGGTGAAGGAGAGCTGCATGGTCTCGCCGAGGTCCTCGATGGGCGAGATCTCCTCGAAGATCTCCTCGAGGCCGGTGCGACTGGGCAGATCCTGACGACCCTGAGCGAGGCCTTCGGCCACGCGGGCCTTCCAAGCGTCGTTGCCGACCAGCCAGTCGAAGCTCTCCGTCTGGAGGGCGAGCAGGTCAGGAACGGTCAGGGTGTCTGTGATCTTGGCGAACGAAAGACGAGAGTGGTCTCGTCCGTTCTTCGGGTTGGTGGTCGATGCGTTACGAGCAGCAGCCAAGGAAATAACCTCCGAAGGCCCCTTCGCGAGTGGGGCCTCAAGTTACTGACGGTCTGGACGAGAACGCCCCAGGAAGCGGTGCTCTATCTGACGGGAGCCACGGTGTACCGTGGGACCGCCCGGAGCAACCTGTGCCGACCGCAATATGAAGGCATGCGTTAGTGGGAGCGCAAAGGTCAAGTATATGGAGCCGCGACACGCGTTGTCCAGCGGATTCTTGACTCAATCTTCTCGCAGGGGTATAAGTCGCCGGAACTTCCCAGAATTCCCGCGTTCTCGGGGCGGTTCAGGCCTCCGCGCTGCCGACGGCGAGGGCGATCGCCTGCGCGCGCGACGCGACGCCGAGCTTCGCGAACAGCGAGTTCACGTGCGTCTTGACCGTCGCGACGCTCACGAAGAGCTGCCCGGCGATCTCGGGGTTGCTGCGGCCGCGGGCGATCTCGGCGAGCACCTCGGCCTCGCGCGGAGTGAGGGCGGGGAAGCGGGCGATCAGCTCGTCGGGCGACCCGGCCGAGCGCGGGCCGGCGGCCGGTGAGGCCGGCCCCTGCGGCGCGGCGAGCCCCTGGATCAGCTTCGCGCCCACCTCTGCCGCGAGCGTCGTCTGCCCGCTCGCGACGGCGCGGACGGCGGCGGCGAGCTCGGCACGGCCGGCGTCCTTGGTCAGGTAGCCCCGGGCGCCCGCTTTGAGCGCGGAGACGATCGAGGCGTCGTCGGCGTAGGTCGTGAGCACCAGCACCGCCGTCCCAGGGCGACGCGCGACCACGCGCTCTGTCGCCGCGGCGCCGTCGAGCACGGGCATCCTCAGGTCCATCAGCACGACGTCGGGCGCGAGCTCGGCGGCGAGCGCGACCGCCTCGGCCCCGTCCGCCGCCTGCCCGACGACCTCGATGTCGGGCAGCAGCTCGAGCACCGTGACGAGCCCGTCGCGCACGATCGCCTGGTCGTCGGCCACGAGGACCCGAATGGCCGGGGATGCCGCGCCGCCCGCACCGCCGATGTCGGTGGCCGCGCCTACCGTGCTCGCCATGGCACTCAGTCTTCCGCGAGCGAGGCCGTCGCCGACACCACGAATCCGCCCGGGGTCGCGCGCGCCGTGACGCTGCCGCCCGGCAGCGCCGCGAACCGCTCGGCCATGCCGGTGAGGCCGTGGCCGCCGCCGACCCGGGCCGCGCCTTCGCGGGGCGGCACGGCGCCGGCGCTCCCCGTGCCGGCCGCTGCGGCGAGCGGGTTCTCGACCTCGAGGTCGAGGCGCCGGGGCGACGCCGTGAGACGGACCGCGACCGGCGCACCCGGCGCGTGGCGGCGCGCGTTGCTCAGCGCCTCCTGCAGGGCGCGCTCGAAGGCCGTCGCGACCGGTGCCGGCAGCTGCGCGGGCAGGCCGGCGAGATCGAGCCGAGCCGCGACGCGGCCGCCGAGCTCGCGGTGGGCGCGCAGCAGGCGCTCGGCGGCGCCGGCGAGGTCGCGCGCGGTGCGCTCCGAGACCTCCGTCTCGTCCGGCGAGCGCAGCGCCGCCACGGCACGTCGCGCGTCGGCGAGCCCCTCGGCCGCGAGGGCGCGCGCCCGGGTCACCGTCGACGCGGCATCCTCGACCCGCCCCGACTCCAGCAGCGCCTCGGCCGCGTCGAGCTGGATGACGAGGCCGCCGAGGCTGTGCGCGAGGACAT
Source organism: Microbacteriaceae bacterium (assembly GCA_009780695.1). Taxonomy (GTDB): domain Bacteria; phylum Actinomycetota; class Actinomycetes; order Actinomycetales; family Microbacteriaceae; genus Gryllotalpicola. The sequence continues at coordinate 83,773 of WQZN01000012.1, read as the reverse complement.
CATGGATGTCGCGCGCCGCAGCCTGGCGCGCCGCGAGCAGCCCGGCCTTGGCCTCCTGCTCGCGCGCCTCCTGCTGCTGCGCGAGCAGTTCGGCGGTGCGGCGCTGCGCCGTGCGCGCCTGCCGCCGCGAGATCCCGATGAGCACCCAGACGCCCGTCGCCGCGAGGTACCCGAGCACGGCCTGCGCACCCGTCGCCGCGAAGGCCGCGCCGATCGGCGTCAGCACGAAGGCGACTGCGGCGAGCGCCGCACCGAACCAGACGGATTCCGTCTCGTCCGAGATCGCCATGATCAGCAGGATCGCGAGCGGGGCGATGTGGATGCCGTCGCTCGGCGCCTGGGACAGTGCCGCCGCGACGACGCCGACGGCGCTCGCGACCCGGCTCACCCGACGCAGCGCCGTGGACGACGTCGTGTCGAGCGACCAGCGGCTCAGCCCGACGACGAGGGCCCAGGCGAGCAGCGCGAGCACCGTCGCGACGCCCCACCACCCGCGCTGCAAGCCGTAATGCGTGGTGAACGACGCGTACGCGACCACCGCGATGCCGATGGCGTTGAGCGCCAGGGGCAGCAGGCGGAGGTCGCGGAGGCGCATACGGGTCATTGTGGCGGAGCGGGCACGGCCGGGCGAGGAATCGGGAACGGGGGGCGAGGCGGATTCGCGGCGCACGCCGCTACGGGGCCACCGGGCTCGTGGCGACGCCGCGGCGGTGCTGCTCGAGACGCCAGGCGAGCACACCGGTGCGGGCCGCGCGGTTGGCCGCGAGCACCAGCAGGATGACGCCGGTCGAGGCGGTGGCGGCGGCCCCGAGGTGGGCTGCGAACACCTCGATGCCGATGCGCACGGCGATCATCACGATCCACAGCGCGACGCCGACCCAGCTCGTGCGGCTCTCGTACTCCACGGGTGCGAGCACGCCGCCGGTGCGGCTCGGGCGGCGGTTCGCCTCGTACGCGGCGGCGCGCTCGCGGCTGAGCACGCGGAAGTGCGCGATCGCGCCCATCGACGCCCCGACCCCCAGAGCCACCAGGATCTCGACGGCCAGCAGGGCGAGGTCCGTTCCGGTGAGGCTCACCGTCTTCGAACCGGTGACGATGACGCCGGCGCCGATGACCGCGAAGATCAGGGGTCCGCGCCACATCCGCGCGGGGTCGACGACGCGCCAGGTCATCTGGCGGTAGCAGATCCAGGCGATCACGGCGATGCCGATGACGCCGTCGAGCACGTACTGCAGGTTCACGTTCATGACATCCATGCTCGGCATCCGGGCGCCCCGCGCCCACCACCCGGGGGTGGAGAACCGGGTGGAGATCGTGGCGGATCGCGAGCGGGGTGGAGGAATCGCCATTCTTGCATTTATCATGTACGTATGCCCCAGAACACTTCCCCCGCCGCAGGCGACCGCGCATATCAAGACGTCAAGGACCGCATCCTGAGCGGCGACCTCGCCGGCGGCGACCTGATCAGCGAGGGCGAGGTGGCCGAGCGCCTCGCCATCAGCCGCACCCCCGTCCGCGAGGCCTTCCTGCGTCTCCAGGCCGAGGGCTTCATGAAGCTCTACCCCAAGCGCGGCGCGATGATCACGCCGATCGGCCGCAGCGAGGCACGCGACGTCGTGGACGCCCGCGGGGTGCTCGAGACCCACGCGGTGAAGCAGGCCACGTCGACCGTCGAGCGCACCAACCGCCTCGTCGCCGAGCTGCACGAGAACCTCGAGCGGCAGCGCCACCGCATCGCCGACAACGACCTCGCGGGCTACGCGATGACCGACGCCGAGTTCCACGAGCTGATCATCCGGGCGGGCGACAATGCCCTGATCAACCACTTCTTCGCCACGCTGCACGACCGTCAGGTGCGGATGGCGCGCTCGTCGATCCATACCGACGAGATCGCGGAGGACGTGATCGGCGCGCACCAGAAGCTGCTCGACGCGATCGAGGCGCGCGACGTCGCCCTCTTCGAGGAGCGGATCACCGAGCACCTCGCCGCGATCCACCGGGTGCTGATCGCGTAGGGGTGCGGCGGCGGGGCATCCCGCGCCGCCCCGATATTTTGGAGTCGTGAACGACAACCCCTCCGTGGTGCTGAAGCACTCGGGCTATCGAGCCGTCATCGAGCACGACCGCTTCGTCCCGCGGGCGTACGAGCTCGTCGTCGACGGCACGCCGCAGTCGCACGTCAACCTCGAGGACCCGCAACAGCTGTTCTTCGAGTACATCAACCGCATGGGCAACGTCATCGACCTGCTCGGCGAGCCGGGGCAGCCGCTCACGGCGGTGCACCTCGGCGCGGGGGCCATGACGATCCCGCGGTATGTCGCGGTCACGCGCCCCGGCAGCCGTCAGCAGGTCATTGAGCTCGAGCAGAACCTCGTCGAGCTCGTGCGCGAGAACCTGCCGCTGCCGCGTGGCGCCGACATCCGCGTGCGCTACGGCGACGCGCGCGATGTCGTGAACAGGCTGCCCGGCGGCCTCACCGGCAATGTCGACCTCGTCGTCGTCGACATCTTCAGCGGTGCGCGCACCCCCGCACACGTCACGAGCCAGGAGTTCTACACCGAGACCGCGCGCCTGCTCGCCCCCACCGGCGTCATGCTCGTCAACGTCGCCGACGGGCCGCCGCTGCGCTTCGCCCGCTCGCAGGCCGCGACCCTCGCGCAAGTGCTGCCACACACCGCCGTGCTCGCCGAGGCGCAGGTGCTCAAGGGCAAGCGCTTCGGCAACTTCGTCATGGTCGCGTCGGCCGCGCCGCTGCCGACGCAGTGGCTGCCGCGGCTGATGGCGGCCGGCCCGCACCCCGCGCACGCGGTGTTCGGCGACGACTTCGCCGAGTTCGCGCGCGGCGGCCTGATCGTGACGGACGCCACGGCGACGCCCTCGCCGCCGCCCGCCCGCTCGATCTTCCAGGTGAAACCCGGGAAGTAGGCGAGTCACGCCACGGGCGCGGGAATCGCGTGGTTACCCTGCCTGGCGTGAGCAGCATCATCCTCGGCTACGACCCGCAGACCCTTCGCGAACGTGTCGATCTGGTCGAGGTCGGCCACCGCCTGGCCGAGCTCGGTGAGCTGCGCAGTCGCGACGCGCTGTGCGAGAAGGCCTGGCTGCTCAAGGTCGGCGGCTCGCTCGACGACGCGATGGAGGTCGCGAACGAGGCCTATCGGCTCGCGCGGTTCACGGGCGACCGGCGATCACTGCAGCGGCCGCGGATGATCCGCGCCCAGGTGCTGCAGTACCAGAGCCGCTACGAGGAGGCCGTGTACGAGCTCACGCGCTGCATCGAGGAGGCGCACACGCACGAGTGGCACGAGCTCGAGGCCTTCGGGCTGCAGCACCGCGGCCGCGTGCTCTTCGACCAGGGCGCCGACGAGCAGGCCGCCGCGGACTTCGCCGAGGCGCTGCGCCTGCGCCAGGAGCACGACGCGCCGGCCGACCAGATCGAGTCGTCGCAGTTCGCCCTCGAGACGGTCAAGCACCGGCTCGAGTCGAATGTCGTGCCCCTGTTCTAGCCTTCATCCGTGGCTGATCTCTCCCGGGTGACGGTGTGGGCGAACGCCCTCATCCGCCTGCATCTCGACCCGGCCGTGTGGTCGTTCGCGTTCGACAACGCGAAGAAGCGGGCCGGCCTGTGCGACTACGGCAAGAAGCGCATCACGGTCTCGCGCTACCTCGCCGCTCGGTGGGACGACGATGAGGTGCATCAGACGCTGCTGCACGAGGTCGCGCACGCCATGGCCGGCGCGGGGGCCGGGCACGGCCCGGTCTGGCGTTCGACGGCCGCCGCCATCGGCTACGTGGGCGACCGCACGCACACGGGCGAGACCGCGGTCGAACTGGCCCCCTGGGTCGGCACGTGCCCCAACGGCCATCTGCACTACCGGCACCGCAGGCCGACGCGGGCGCTGTCGTGCGCGAAGTGCTCGCGCAGCTTCTCGCGCGCGTTCCTCATCACCTGGCGGCGACGCGAGATCTCGGCCGCGACGCGGCGGCTCGCGGCATCCGACAAAACCGCCTGATCAGTTGATCATTCGACGACCCGCACGTCCTTCCAGAACGCGACGTAGTTCGAGAAGTCCTTGCCGACGCGGTCGAACGCCGTCGGATAGGGCGTGGGGTAGGTCCACGCGCGGTCGGGGTAGGCCTCGCCGTCGACCGTGACGGTCAGGTACTGGCACTCGCCCTTCCACGGGCAGGTGTAGGGGGTCGGGCTGTCGCTGATGTACTGCCGGTCGACGGACGCCGGCGGGAAGTACCAGTTGCCCTCGATGCGGATGAGGTCCTCTTCCGGGGCCTCGGCGATGACGGTGTCTCCGAGTACTGCCTTCATGCTGGCGCGAACCGCGCCGCGGGCGGCGCTATTCCATGTTCTCCGCGCGGAAGACGCCGGCGGTCATCACGGGGACGACGGTCGAGACATCCAGCCGCGCCGCGATCCTCACGTCGTTCAGCTGGCCGACCTCGTCGAGCTCGCGCGCGCTGACCGAGGCCGTGAGCAGATGGCCGATGGCCCGGCGCATGGCGTCGAAGCCGGCGGCCGCGACCGCTGCCTCGGGCGAGCACGCGTCGATGCCGAGGTCGGAGAGCGCACCGATGAGCGCGCCCGCGGCGAGCTGGTCCTCGACGGCGGGGCGCAGCGTGCCGTCGCCGCGGCGCTCGCCCGCCGCGATCACGGCGACGTTCGCGCGGCGGCCGAGCCGCTGCTGGTGGCCCCGGACCCACCGCGCGACAGCCGAGAAGTTGCGCAGGTTCGCGGCGACGACTGGGACGCCGAACTCGGCGGCAGCGGCGGACACGCGCGAGCCGTTGAGCGAGATGACGACGGCGCGCTCGGCCCCGAACGCGGCGACGTTCTCCGCCGTCATGCTCGTCGGCGAGAGCGAGAGGCCCGGCTCGCCGCGGCGGCCCGCGAGCTTCGCGCCGGTCGACGCGGCGTACGCGGCCGCGGCCGCGCGGTCGGTCGTGGGGAACGGCTCGACCTCGAGGCCGAGCCCCGTCGCGAGCTCGATGGTCGTCGTGAACGAGATCGTGTCGATGACGACGATCAGGCCCGCGCCCGGCGCCACGCTGCGCAGGCCCTCGGCACCCCAGTCGAAGCGCACCTCGTAGCTCTGCTGGGTCGTCTCTCCGGGCTGGGGCTGCGGCATGATTTCCACCCTATTGGCGCGAAAACGACGAGACTTCGACCATGACGGATGCCACGGCCACCGACCCCGCCCAGATCGCGCTGCTGACCGCCGACTGGCGCCGGCGCACCTACGAGCTCTATGACACCGTGCGCGCTGCCGCCGAGGTCGGCGACCCCGGCGCCGCGCACGCCTACTGGGTGTTCGCGCGGAACCAGCTGCTCGCGCAGCACCCGGTGTCGCCGATCCTGCCCGAGGCACGCGACGTGTTCGCCGGCGTGCCCGTAGCGGCATACGACCCCGCCTGGCGCTTCGAGGTCGAGCTCGAGCCCGCGGCCGAGCCGGTGCGGTGGGACGTCGAGACCGGGACGGACGGGGTGGTTCCGTTCGTGCTGCTCGGTCGGGCATCCCTGCCCGAGATCGGCGCGTTGGATGTCTGGAAGCTCGCCTCGTACGGCGGCGGCCTCTTCGTGCCCATCAAGGACCGGCTCGCCGGCCGCCCCGGCGGCACCTACGGCGGCGGCCGCTACCTCGTCGACACCGTCAAGGGCGCGTGGCTCGGCGGCGAGGGCACGACGATCGTGCTCGACCTCAACTTCGCCTACAACCCGTCGTGCGCCTACGACCCCGCCTGGGCGTGCCCGCTCGCGACCGCGGGCAACACGCTGCCGGTCGAGGTGCCGGTGGGTGAGCGGATGCCCGAGGATGTGCACTGAGCCGCTGACACTCTGACGCGCCCGGGCGCACCGGCCGCCGACGGGCGTTCAGGAACCTCCCGGTAGACTGTCCGAGTCGCGAGCTGTTCTCCCGCTCGCGCCGGCGTCGCGATTCGACCCTTCGTTTCCCTGGCGCACCGCGCAGGCATCCGCCCGCGTGCGACCGAAACCCCCGCAGAATCCGCGCGCTCAGCCGCGCTCTGCGGCCTCATGCCCCGAAAGGCATACATCTCCATGACTTCTTTCGCCGAACTCGGCGTGCCCGCCCCGATCGTCACCGCCCTCGCGGCGATGGACCGCACCGAGGCATTCCCCATCCAGATCGCCACCCTTCCCGACTCGCTGCAGGGCCGGGACGTGCTCGGCCGCGGCAAGACCGGCTCGGGCAAGACCATCGCCTTCGCGGTGCCGCTCGCCGCGCGACTCGGCGAGGCCACCGCCGGCACCCGCCTCGCGCGCGGCCGCCGCGCCCGCGGCCTCGTGCTCGCCCCGACCCGCGAGCTCGCCACCCAGATCGACAAGACCCTCGCCCCGCTCGCCGAGGCCATGGGCCTCGTGACGACCGTCATCTTCGGCGGCGTCAGCCAGAAGCGCCAGGAGGACGCCCTGCGCGCCGGCGTCGACATCATCGTCGCGACCCCGGGCCGCGTCGACGACCTGCTCAAGCAGGGGGTGCTGTCGCTCGACGACATCCGCATCTCGGTGCTCGACGAGGCCGACCACATGGCCGACCTGGGCTTCCTGCCCGTCGTCACCCGCATCCTCGACAAGACTCCCAAGGGCGGCCAGCGCCTGCTGTTCTCGGCCACGCTCGACAACGGCGTGGACAAGCTCGTGAAGCGCTACCTGCAGGGCGAGATCCTGCACTCGGTCGACGAGGCGACCTCGCACGTCGCCGCGATGACCCACCACGTCTTCGCGGTCGAGTCGACCGCCGGCAAGGACGCGCTCGTGCGCAACCTCGCCCGCGGCTCGGGCCGCCGCATCCTCTTCCTGCGCACCAAGCACCAGGCGAAGAAGCTCGCGAAGAAGCTGACCGAGGGCGGAATCCCCTCGGTCGACCTGCACGGCAACCTGTCGCAGAACGCGCGCGACCGGAACCTCGAGGCCTTCCACTCGGGCGCGGTGCGCGTCATGGTCGCGACGGATGTCGCCGCGCGCGGCGTCCACATCGACGACGTCGAGCTCGTCGTGCACGTCGACCCGCCGACCGAGCACAAGGCATACCTGCACCGCTCGGGCCGCACCGCCCGTGCCGGCTCGGACGGCGATGTGGTCACCGTCGTGCTGCCCGAACAGCGCCGCGACGTGCAGGACCTGCTGCGCAAGGCCGCGATCCGCGTCGAGTTCCAGCAGGTGACGGCCGAGTCGGATGCCGTCGCCGCGCTCGTCGGCGAGCCCGTCGCCCTCGTGCCCTACGTCAAGCCCGAGCTGCCCGCACGCGGCGCCTCGCAGGGCGGCACCTCGACCGGTGCGAACGCCCAGCGCAAGCGCGCACGCCGTGAGGCGGGCGCCGGCGAGCAGGCGGCTGCGGGCCAGGGCAGCGGGCGTCGCCGTGGCGGTCGTGGTCGCGGTGCGGCGGGTCAGGATGCCGGTACCGCCGGTGGCGGCCAGGCTCAGGGCCGCGGCCGCGGTCAGGGCGGCCAGGCAGAGGGCACGCGCTCGCACCAGGGCGGCGGCTCTGCGCAGGGCGCCGGTCGCGGCCAGCAGGCGGGGCAGACCCGCGGCCAGGGCGGTTCCGCTCGCGGTGCGCGCGGCCAGGCATCCGGCCGTCCGGCCCAGGGCTCGAAGCCGGCCTACTCGACGTCGACGGGGGCCGGCTCGACCGACCACCGCGCCGCCGCGCCCGCGCGCCCGCGCGTCTCGCGCCGCGCTTCGCGGCCGTAACGCGGGGCCCCGGCCCAGACGCGCCGCGGCTCGCGCCCACAACGCGCTCAAGGGAGGAACTTTCTGCGGAAAGTTCCTCCCTTCGCTGCGTCATGGGCGGTTCGCACCTCGGGGCCGCCCGCTAGCGTCGGGGCATGAGTGGAACCCGATCCGTCAGCGCTGAGAGCCCGAGATGAACGAGCAGGCGGCCCGGCAGGGCGCGATCATCGTGCGGAAGGCGAGCCCCGAGGATGTCGCGGGCCTGGCGCGGGTGCACGTGCAGTCGTGGCGCGAGACCTACCGCGGCCAGTTCCCCGACGCGGTGCTCGACGCCCCCGACTTCGCGGATCGGCGCGAGCGGATGTGGACCCGGGTCTTGAGCGGTGCGGCCGGGGCCGCGAGCGTCGCGGTCGCCGAGCTGGACGGCCGGGTCGTGGGGCTCGCCTGGGCCGGACCCGCGCAGGGCGACGACGCTCCGTGCGACTGGCAGCTCTACACGCTGTACCTGCTCGCCGCGCACCAGGGCTCGGGCGCCGGTCAGCGACTCATCGATGCGGTGCTGGAGGACCGGGCATCCGTGCTCTGGGTCGCCGACCCGAACCCGCGCGCGCAGGCCTTCTACCGACGCAACGGCTTCGTGCCCGACGGGGCGACGCAGGGCGAGAGGCCGCGCGAGATCCGGATGGTGCGCGCGGGGCGGTAGGGCGGTGGAGGCCGGGGCTCGGTACGCGGCCTCGCTTGCGCTCGGCTGCTGCTCGACCGGCGGGAGCGGGAGCCGGGCCTACGGCAGCGCGCCGACCGAGGCCAGGGCCGCGCGCACGAGCGCGCCGCGGCCGCCCTCGAGCTCGGTGCACACCGCCTCGGACGCGGCCTCGGCGGGGGTCAGCCACGTGAGCTCGAGGGCATCCTGTCGCGGCTCCGTCGTGCCCGTCACGGGAACGACGTAGGCCAGCGAGATCGCGTGCTGGCGCGCGTCGAAGTACGGCGACTCGGACGGCAGCGGGAAGTACTCGGCGACCGTGAACGGCACCGGGGATGCCGGCAGCTGCGGGAACGCCATCGGCCCGAGATCCTTCTCGAGGTGGCGGAACAGCGCCTCGCGCAGGGTCTCGCCGTAGAGCACGCGGCCCGAGACGATCGTGCGGCGCATCTCGCCGAGCGGAGTCGCGCGCAGCAGCAGGCCGACGTCGATGATGCGGCCGAGCCCGTCGAGCCGCACCGGCACGGCCTCGACGTAGACGATCGGCATGCGGTGCCGGATCTGCTCGAGCTCGATGTCGCTCAGCCAGGCCGGGCCGTACTCGGCGGGCTCGTCGTCGGGGCGGCCGTCGGGGTCCGGGTCCGGGGTGCGCACTGCCATATCGGAACAATAGGTGACCGAGGGGGTTCCCGCCCGGCACCTGCGCACAACTCCTGATGGATGTGCGGTGGTTCCACGCCGATGCCCGCGGATCCGCGGGCCGCCGGACCCGGCCGGTCGATCCGTCAGGAGTTGTGCGCAGTCGTGCCGCGAGCGCTCGCCCGATGTCGGCGGCTCGTGGTCGAATGGCAGCCATGACAGGCGAGCTCGAGCGGTTCTCCCCCGCCACCCGCGAGTGGTTCACAGGGGCGTTCAGCACGCCGACCGGGGCGCAGCTCGGCGCGTGGGAAGCGATCTCGTCCGGCCGGAACACGCTCGTCATCGCCCCGACCGGGTCGGGCAAGACCCTCGCGGCGTTCCTGTGGGCGATCGACCGCCTGATGAGCGATGAGGGTTTGGCTGATGCCGTGCGGACCGGCACCGCGAAGACCCGGGTCCTCTACATCTCTCCGCTCAAGGCGCTGGGGGTGGATGTCGAGCGCAACCTCCGCAGCCCGCTCGTCGGCATCGCGCAGACGGCGAAGCGCATGGGGCTCGAGCCGCCCGAGGTGAGCGTGGGGGTGCGCTCCGGCGACACGCCGCCCTCGGAGCGGCAGCGGTTGCTGCGGCATCCGCCCGAGATCCTGATCACGACGCCCGAGTCGCTCTACCTCATGCTCACGAGCGGCGCGCGCGAGACGCTGCGCGAGGTCGAGACGGTCATCGTCGACGAGGTGCACGCGGTCGCGGCGACCAAGCGCGGGGCGCACCTCGCGCTCTCGCTCGAACGGCTCGACGAGCTGCTCGCGAGGCCGGCGCAGCGCATCGGGCTGTCGGCGACGGTGCGGCCGCCGGAGGAGGTGGCGCGGTTCCTGTCCGGCCACGCGCCGACGACGATCGTCGCGCCCGCGTCGCAGAAGCGCTTCGACCTGCGCGTGGTGGTGCCCGTCGACGACATGCGCGAGCTGCAGACGGCGCCCGGGGGCGACAAGGTCGGCGGCACGATCTGGACCCACGTCGACGAGGCCGTGCTCGACGAGGTGCTCGCGCACCGCTCGACGATCGTGTTCGCGAACGGTCGGCGCACGACCGAGCGCATCACGGCGCGGCTCAACGAGCTGTACGCCGAGCGGCTGGGCTTCGAGGTGGCAAGTTTTCCGGCGCAGCTCGTCGGAGGCTCCGGGGTGACCAAAGGCCTCGATACGCGGCCTTCGGCTGCCACCCGACCACCGGATGCTGCCGCGATCGACGCCCCGGTGCTCGCCCGCGCGCACCACGGCTCGGTCTCGAAAGAGCAGCGCGCCGCCATCGAGGACGACCTCAAGACCGGCCGGCTGCGCTGTGTCGTCGCGACGAGCTCGCTCGAGCTCGGCATCGACATGGGCGAGGTCGACCTCGTCGTGCAGGTCGCGGCGCCGCCGTCGATCGCGAGCGGGCTGCAGCGCATCGGCCGCGCGGGCCACCAGGTCGGCGAGGTCTCGAAGGGCATCGTCTTCCCCAACCACCGCGCCGACCTCGTGCAGTCGGCGCTCGCGACCGAGCGCATGCGCGCCGGGCTCATCGAGCGCATCGCGGTGCCGCAGAACCCGCTCGACATCCTCGCCCAGCAGACCGTCGCGGCGGTCTCGGTCGGGCCCGTCGAGGTCGACGGGTGGTTCGACACCGTGCGGCGCTCGGCCCCCTTCGCGACGCTGCCGCGCGGGGCGTACGACGCGGTGCTCGATCTGCTCTCGGGGCGGTACCCCAGCGAGGAGTTCGGCGAGCTGCGGCCGCGGCTCGTGTGGGACCGTGAGCGCGGCATCCTCACGGCCCGCCCCGGGGCGAGCCGGCTCGCCGTGACGAGCGGCGGCACGATCCCCGACCGCGGCCTGTTCGGGGTGTTCATGGTCGCCGGCGACGATGCCAAGCAGCCGCGGCGCGTGGGCGAGCTGGATGAAGAGATGGTCTACGAGTCGCGCGTCGGCGACGTCTTCGCGCTCGGCACCACGAGTTGGAAGATCGCCGAGATCACGCATGACCGCGTGACGGTGACGCCCGCCTACGGCGAGCCCGGGCGCGTGCCGTTCTGGCACGGCGACACGCTCGGCCGGCCCGCGGAACTCGGCGAGGCGCTCGGCGCGTTCGCGCGCGAGCTGAGCGGGGCCGGCGTCGAGGATGCCACGCGGCGGCTCCACGACGCGGGTCTCGACGACCGGGCCGCGCGCAACCTGCTGACCTACCTCGACGACCAGAAGACGGCCACCGGGCATCTGCCCACCGACAAGACCCTGGTCGTGGAACGATTCCGCGACGAGCTGGGCGACTGGCGGGTGGTGCTGCACTCCCCCTACGGCCAGACGGTGCACGCGCCGTGGGCCCTCGCGGTCGGGTGGCGCGTGCGCGACCGCTTCGGGCTCGAGGGCTCGGTCATGGCGGCCGACGACGGCATCATCGTGCGCCTGCCCGACTCCGACGCCGAGCCGCCGGGCGCCGAGCTGTTCGTGTTCGCGCCCGACGAGCTCGAACAGCTCGTGACAGAAGAGGTCGGCGGCTCGGCGCTGTTCGCGGCGCGGTTCCGCGAGGCCGCGCAGCGCGCACTGCTGTTCCCGCGCTACGACCCGGGTCGCCGCAACCCGCTGTGGCAGCAGCGCATGCGCAGCGCGCAGCTGCTCGAGGTGGCGCACAAGTACCCGCAGTTCCCGATCATCCTCGAGACGATGCGCGAGTGCCTGCAGGACGTCTACGACCTGCCCTCGCTGCGCGACCTCGCGGGGCGCATCGAGCAGCGCAAGGTCCGGCTCGTCGAGACGACGACCGAGCGGCCCTCGCCGTATGCCTCGTCGCTGCTCTTCGGCTACATCGCCCAGTTCATGTACGAGGGCGACTCGCCCCTCGCCGAGCGCCGGGCCGCCGCGCTGACCGTCGACACCGAGCTGCTCGCCCAGCTGCTCGGGCGCTCCGAGCTGCGCGAGCTGCTCGACCCCGCCGTCATCGAGCGCGTCGAGGGCGAGCTGCAGCGGCTTCCGGAAGAGCGGCGCGCCCGCGGCCTCGAGGGCGTGGCCGACCTGCTGCGCGTGCTGGGGCCGCTCACGCCGGGCGAGATCGCGGCGCGTTATCTGGGCGGTGCCGACGAGGTGGCATCCGTCGTCGACGAGCTCGTGCAGGCCAAGCGCGCGCTGCGCGTCACGCTCGCGGGCGAGACGCGGGCGGCCGCCATCGAGGATGCCCCGCGCCTGCGCGACGCGATCGGGGTCGCCCTGCCCATCGGCGTTCCCGCCGCCTTCGTCGAGCCGGTCGCCGACCCGCTCGGCGACCTCGTGGGGCGCTATGCGCGCACCCACGGCCCGTTCACCGCCGACGAGGTCGCGGCCCGCTTCGGTCTCGGCGCCGCAGTCGTGACCGACACGCTGCGCCGGCTCTCGCACGAGCGGCGCGTGACCGAGGGCGAGTTCCGGCCGCACGCGACCGGCGCTGAATGGTGCGACTCCGACGTGCTGCGCCGGCTGCGCCGTCTCTCGCTCGCGGCGCTGCGGCACGAGGTCGAGCCCGTCGAACCGACGGCGCTCGCGCGCTTCCTGCCCGACTGGCAGCACGTCGGCACCGGCACGCTGAAGGGCGTCGACGGGGTGGCCTCCGTCATCGAGCAGCTCGCGGGCGTGCGCGCACCGGCATCCGCGTGGGAATCGCTCATCCTGCCCGCACGCGTCGCCGACTACGCGCCCGTCATGCTCGACGAGCTCACCGCGTCGGGCGAGGTGATCTGGGCGGGGGCGGGCACGATCCCGGGGCGCGACGGCTGGCTGAGCCTGCACCTCGCCGAGAACGCACCACTCACGCTCGCTCCGCCGATGGACTTCGAGACCGACGAGCTGCAGCGCGAGGTGCTCACGACCCTCGGTGCGGGCGGCGGGTTCTTCTTCCGGCAGCTGTCCGACGCGGTCGGCTCCACCGACGACGCCGTGCTCGAGACCGCCCTGTGGGACCTGGTCTGGGCCGGGCTCGTCACGAACGACACGCTCGCGCCCGTGCGGTCCCTCACCGGGTCGAAGGCCGCGCACCGGCGGCCGGCACGGGCGCCGCGGTCGCGCATGTTCCGCGGGGGGCGGATGGCGCTGGCATCCGCTGCGCTGCCGTCACGCCCCAGCACGCTCAGCCGCACCGGCCCGCCCACCGTCGCCGGCCGCTGGTCGCTGCTGCCGCTCGGCACCCCCGACACGACCCTGCGCGCGCACGCCGCGGCCGAGAACCTGCTCGACCGCTACGGCGTCGTCACCCGCGGCTCGGTGCAGAACGAGGGGCTGCCCGGCGGCTTCGCCCTCGCCTACCGTGTGCTCGCCGAGTTCGAGCAGACCGGCCACGTACGGCGCGGCTACTTCATCGAGACGCTCGGGGCGGCGCAGTTCGCGTCGAGCCCGACGGTCGACCGCTTGCGCGGGTTCGTGGCGGATGCCACGGCGCCCGCCCCGCTCGCGACCCTGACCCTCGCCGCCACCGACCCCGCCAACCCGTTCGGCGCCGCGCTGCCGTGGCCCGAGCCGCCGGTGACCGCGAAGGGCGAGACCTCGGGCCACCGCGCGGGCCGCAAGGCCGGGGCGCTCGTGACCCTGGTCGACGGGGCCCTCGTGCTCTACGTCGAGCGGGGCGGGAAGACCGTGCTCGCGTTCAGCGACGCCCCCGACGTGCTGGGGGTCGCCGCGGCATCCCTCGCGCAGGTCGTGCGCCGCGGGGGCGCCGACAAACTCGCGATCGAGTCGGCGAACGGCGGCTTCGTGCTCGGCACCCCGCTCGGCGAGGCGCTCGCGGCCGCCGGCTTCAGCGAGACGCCGCGCGGGCTGCGACTGCGCTACTGAGCGCAGCGGGTGAGCAGGCTTCGCCTGCGGTTGCGACTCGCCTGCGGCTGCTGAGCGCCACTCGCGTGCCCACGTGTCGGGCCCAGGGCCCAGATGTCGGGCGGATGTGCCCGAACGTCGCGGATGTGCCCGGACGTCCGGGCACATCCGCGACAGGTGGACACATCCGTACCGTGGGCGGCGGCAAGACGTGGCAGCGAACACCGAGGGAATCCGTGGCGCCTGCGCACCGAGGTCACCCCACTCCGCACGCCGACCTCACCGCAGCCCGCACGCCTCAGCGCAGATCGAGCCAGCGCACCTGCTCGGGCGTGAGCGTGATCGCGAGCCCGGCCAGCGAGGTGCGGGTCTCATCGATCGTGCGCGGCCCGAACAGCGGGAAGGTCGGGAACGGCTGCGCGAGCACGTAGGCCAGCGCGACCGCGGTCGGCGCGACGCCGAGCTCGGCCGCGAGCTGCTGCGCACGCGCGAGCCGCTCGAAGTTGTCGTCGCTGTAGTAGCAGCGCACGAGTTCCTCGTCCGAGGTGTCGTCGCGGTCGGCGCGGGCGAAGAAGCCGCGGGCCTGCGACGACCACGGCAGCAGGGTCGTGCCGGTGCGCTCGAGCCACTCGCGGTCGGCGGGGTCGGTGACGTGCCGGCATCCCGCCCACGGCACATCGAGCGCGTGCGCGAGGCCGAAGTGGTCGCTCAGCACGGCGAAGCGCTGCTTGCCGTTCGCGTCGGCGTAGGCCTGCGCCTCTTCGTAGCGGGCGATCGACCAGTTCGAGCCGCCGAAGGCGCGCACGCGCCCGCGTCGCACCTGCTCGTCGAGCACGTCGACGAACTCGCCCACGGGGATCTGCTCGTTGTCGCGGTGCATCAGATAGAGGTCGACGTGGTCGGTCTGCAGCCGCTCGAGCGTCTCGTCGAGCTGGCGCACGATCGACTCGGGGTCGCAGTGCGGGGTGTGCGCGCCCTTGCCGATGATGACGACGTCGTCGCGGATGCCGCGGTTGGCGATCCACTGGCCGAGCAGCCTCTCCATCAGGCCGCCGCCGTAGATGTAGGCGGTGTCGAAGGCGTTGCCGCCGCGCTCGACGAAGTCGTCGAACATCGCCGAGGCGTGGCCGAGCGTGGTCTGGTTGTCGACGCCCATGATGAGGCGCGAGACCGGCTTCTCGATGCCGGGGATCGCGCCCATCGGCATGATCGCGTCGGGGCGGCGGGCGGGCGCGTTGCCCGACAGCGGCGGGATGTCGGCCGTCGGCGCCTCGAACGGGTACTGCAGGCCGATCGCGGCGCGCCAGCGGTCGAGGGTGCGGGCGTTGCCGAGGGTGTCGCCCCAGCTCATCTGCGGGCTCTCGCCCGCGGCCGCGTATTCGGCCAGGGCGTCGGCCTGCACGGCGTACTGGTACGACGGCGCGACGTCGATGAGCTCGACGGCGTGCTCGGCGTCGACATCCGCCCGCCGCACCTCGATCGTGCTGCCGGCCTCGGCGTCGCCGGTCTCGACGCCGTGCAGCCACGGCTCGCCGACCGTGATGGTGCCGGTCGAACCGAAGACGACGATGCGGTTCTCGCCCGCGAGGCGCACGCCACTGCTGACGTGCGCGGTGATCGCGTCGGCGTCGTCGACCGTGCCGTGCGGGGCGGCGAACACGAGCGACGCGGTCGCCCACTCGTCGACGCCCGTCGCGCCGAGGTGCCCCCGCGCGATGAGGGTGACGGGGTCGGCGAAGAGGCGGCCGGTCGCGGCGCCCGCGATCATGCGCGCGGCCGAGACGGGGTAACCGCCGACGTCGAGGATGCCGCCGCCCGCGAGCGCCGGGTTGTAGAGGCGCTGGTCGGCGGGCAGGTCGGCGCGGAACGAGAAGGATGCCTCGATGTGCTGCACCTGACCGATCGCCCCGCTCGCGACGAGCTCGACGAGCTTCCGCGTCTGGGGGTGGAAGCGGTACATGAACGCCTCGGCGAGGTAGCGTCCGTTGCGGCGCGCCGCCTCGACGACCGCCATCGCGCCCGCGTGGTCGACCGAGAGCGGCTTCTCGACGATGACGTGCTTGCCCGCGTCGAGCGCGCGGATGGCGAGGCGCACATGCTCGGTGTGCACCGTCGCGATGTAGACGGCGTCCACCTCGGGGTCCGCGAACAGCTCGTCGTAGCTCGCATGCACCCGGATCGCGCCCGGCTCGGCCGCGTGCTGGGCGGCGAAGGCCTCGGCGCGCTCGGTGCTGCGCGAGGCGACCGCGACGAGCACGCCCGTGCGCGAGTGGACGAGCTGGTCGGCGAAGCGGTGGGCGATGCCGCCCGGGCCCGCGATGCCCCAGCGCACGTGCTGCAACTGCTCGGTCATGACTGTCCTCCTCGACAAGCTCGGCCGGGGCATCCGCTCGCATCGCGCGGCGTGCACGCTCGGCCGTGAACGTTCACGGTAACGCTAGCCACATGGCCTCTCCGAGGCAATACCCCCAACGCCGTGTTAGGCGGACTCGCGCACGATCAGGCGGTAGCCCACCTTCGTCCACCGCCGACCGGGCGAGCCGTCTTGATCGAGCAGGTGACGGGCGGTGGAGACGGCGAACCGCGCGACCGCGCGCATGTCGACCCCCAGCGTGGTCAGTTCCGGCGAAGTGTACGTTCCAGCGGCGAGTCCGTCGATGCCGATCACCCGCGTGTCCTCGGGAACCCGGATGCCGTTCTTCCGCAGGGTCTTCATCGCCCCGAATGCCAGGTAGTCGTTGAAGGCCATGATGGCGTCCGCCCCGCGCACCGCCTCGAGTCGCCCTGCCGTCGCCTCCTCCCCGGAGCGCGCGTCCTGGCCACCGGCGCTGACGACCGACATCTCGACGCCGCGGGCGGCCCAGGTGTCGATCATCATGCGCGCGCGATCGGACGGATTCTCCAACGGATCGCTGTCCAGCATGAGCGGCCGACGCACGCCGTGCGCGTGGAGATGGTCGACCGCCTCGCGCACACCGGGCTCGAGGTCGAAGCGCACCCCGCCCCAATGCGGGCCGCCGGCCCGTGACGGCACATCGATGCGGACGACCGGGACACCGGGGAGAAGCAGGTCCAGCTCGCGTCGGTCGATCTTCACGTACCCGACGAGGGCGTCGACCTGCGGGGCGAGCGCAGTGAGGAACGCGTGCTCGTCCTCGACCCGGCTCGTGTCGAGCAGCAGCACCGACATGTTCACCCCCGCCGCATCCGCGACGACGGCGGCGGCGAGCTCGCCGTAGTACGGGTTGGTCAGGTTGTCGACGAGCAGGCCGATCGTCTGCTGCCCCGTCGTGACCAGACCGCGCCCGAATCTCGACGGCCGATAGCCCAGTTCGCGCGCGACATCCAGCACACGTTGCCGCGTCTCGGCGTTGATGTCGGGCATGTCGTTCATCGCCCGGCTCACGGTCTGCCTCGAGACCCCCGCGGCGGATGCGATGTCCACGATCGTCGCTCGCCGACTCGGCCTCATGGCATCCGATGCTAGTGCGCGCGCCGGGCGGAGCCGGCGTCACCGCGCGCGGCACGACTTCAGCACGAGCCTTGACAGCCCATCGAGCGGGTGACAGTCTAGCCCGCACCGTGAACGTTCACGACGTCATCGTGGACGTTCGTGCGCCACAGACTCCGCATCGCGCGGTGCCTGCGACGCCACCTGGGCCCGCCTCGTGCGGGTCCGCTCCTTGGACTCAGTGACGAGAAACGAGGGCTTTCATGGCCGCACTGTCGCGAAGATCACTTCTCACCGGAGCGGCGGGACTCGGTGTCCTCTCGCTCAGCGCTGCGCTGTCGGCGTGCTCCTCCCCCGCATCGATCTCGGCCGGCACGGACGAGCTGACGCTCTGGTACTGGCCCCGGTCGATGAACCCTTCCGCGCTGAAGGATGCGGCGCACGGCATCCCCGGGACGAACAAGCGCCTCAACGCGATGACGCCGGCGAACACGAACTGGGACACGCGCCTGCGCACGAGCCTCGCCGGCAACGCCGACGTGCCGGACATCGTCGCGATCAACTCGAACGTGTCGCTCTACTTCTTCGACGAGGACATGTTCGTCGACATGAACAAGTTCGGCGCCCAGTCGTTCAAGAGCCAGTACTTCGACTGGAAGTGGAGCTATGGCGAGACGCCGAGTGGCCGGATGTGCTTCTTCCCGATCGACAGCGGGCCGACGGGCTTCTACTACCGCGCCGACGTCTTCGCGAAGGCAGGTCTGCCGACTGACCCGGACGCGGTGTCCGCGGCGGTCCGCACCTGGCCGGAGTGGATCGAGCTGGGCAAGCAGCTCAGGGCGAAGACCGGCAGCCACCTGCTGATCAACTCCACCCAGCTGTTCAACCAGATCGTGAACGCCTCACCGGAGCGCTATTTCAACCGGGCCGGCGACCCGCTCTACACCCGGCCGGGATCCGCGATCAAGGATGCCTGGGACATCGCGGTCACGGCGATCAAGGCCGGTGTGCTCGGCAATCAGCAGATCGCCACCGATCAGAACGCCGGCTGGGTGACGGGGAAGACCGCCGGGCACATCGAGGCGGTCTGGTGGGCGCAGATTCTGCTCGACACCGCGCCGAAGACGAAGGGCTCCTGGCGGCTCGCGTCGCAGCCGGTCCGCGCCGGCAACAGCGGCGGCTCCTTCCTCGCGATCCCGCACACCTGTCAGGACCCGGAAGCCGCCTTCAAGTTCATCACCTGGTCGCAGACTGCGGCCCGTCAGGCTCAGGCATACAACGAGGTGCAGCTCTTCCCCTCGACACCGGCCGCATTGACGGGCGGCACGATGAAGGACGCGAGCCACGGCTTCTTCGGTCCGCAGGATTCCCTGGCCTTCTTCAAGACCCAGGCCGAGACGGTGCCGAGCGCCTTCATCTCGCCCTACGAGCAGATCGCGAACTACTTCACGACGGAGATCGCGAACGTCGAAGCCGGCGGCAAAGACCCGAATCGCGCGTGGGACGACGCGGTGAACGAGACCAATCAGGTCCTGAGGAAGCACGGAGTGAACGTATGACCGCGCACACCACCGGGGTGCCGCTGCGCGCCAAGCCGCGCAACCGGCCGATCTCCGAAGCACGCGGAACCCGCACTCGATCGGCGCTGCGCTTCTGGCCGCAGTATGTCTCGATCGCGCCGTTCTACCTGCTCTTCGTCGTCTTCGGGGCCTTCCCCATCGTCTTCTCGATCGTGATCTCGTTCACCGACTGGGACGGCATGGGCCGGATGACCTTCGTGGGGCTGAAGCAGTACCAATACCTCCTCGGAGACGCGCGGTTCTGGCAGTCGGTGTCGAACACCTTCATCATCTGGATCATCTCGACGATCCCGATGCTGTTCATCGCGCTCGTCGTGGCGTTCCTGCTGCATCAGAACATCCGGCTGAAGTCGTTCTACCGAGTCGCGCTCTTCATCCCGAACGTGACCTCCATGGTCGCCATCGCGCTCGTGTTCGGCTCGGTGTTCTCCGATCAGTTCGGCCTGGCCAACGCCTTCCTGAAGTGGATCGGCGGCTCGAACGCCGGGGTGGCGTGGCTCACCGATCCATGGGGCATCAAGATCACCATCGCGCTCATGGTGATCTGGCGCTTCACCGGCTACAACGCGATCATCTACCTCGCGGGTCTGCAGGCGATCTCGTCCGAGATCTACGACTCGGCCCGGGTGGACGGCGCCGGAACCTGGCGCATCTTCTCGCGGATCACCATCCCGATGCTGCGCCCCGTGATCCTCTTCACGGTCATCACCTCGACGATCGGCGGCCTGTCCCTCTTCACGGAGCCGCAGGTGCTGCTCGGCAACACCGGCGGCACGAACAACGCCGGGTCGACCATCGTGCTCTACCAGTACTACCAGGCCTTCCAGAACTTCGACTTCGGCTACGGGTCGGCCATCGCCTGGGCGCTGTTCGTGCTCGTGCTGCTGTTCGCCATCATCAACTGGCGCCTGGTCAGCGGGCGCAAGGAGGACGAGTTCGGTCGCGCTCTTCCCGGGCCGATCGGCCGCTGGCGACAACGCAACACCGCGAAGAAGGAGGCAGGACGATGACCGCGATGGCTCCCGCCGTCGGCAGCGCCGAGGCGATCCGGCGATTCAACAGCCACGACGGCAAGACGGCCCGCCGGAGAAGGCTCGTCACGCGCATCGTCACCCACGCGTGCATCTGGGTCGGCGTGCTGCTCTCGCTGTTCCCCTTCTATTGGCTGTTCGCGATGTCCACGCAGACGACCGCGCAGATCTTCGGATTCCCCGTCGACTTCTTCCCGAGCAATCAGCTCTGGATCAACATCCGCGGGGTGCTCAGCAACATCGACCTGCTCGGGGCGCTGCGCAACTCGTTCATCGTCTCGGGATCGCTGGCGCTCCTCGTGATGTTCTTCGACTCGCTCGCGGCCTTCACCTTCGCCAAGTTCGAGTTCCCCGGGAAGACGGTGCTGTTCCGCATCCTGCTCGTCACCTTCCTCGTTCCCGGCAGCCTCTCGCTCGTGCCGAGCTTCGTGCTGATGAGTCGGCTCGGCTGGGTGGGCGGGCTGCAGGCGCTGATCATCCCCGGCGCCGCGAACGCCTTCGGGATCTTCCTGCTCCGGCAGTTCTGCGAGACCTCCCTGCCGAACGAGCTGATCGAGTCGGCGCGCGTCGACGGCGCCGGCTTCTTCCGGACCTATTGGAGCATCGGTCTGCCCATGCTCCGCGGCGGCGTCGCCTTCCTCGGCATCTTCACCTTCATCGGCTCATGGAACGACTACGTCTGGCCCCTGGTGATCCTGGTGAATCCGAACGTGCAGACTCTCCAGCCTGCGCTCGCACAGCTGAACACCATGTACTCGACCAACTACGGCTGGGTCATGGCCGGCGCCCTCATCAGCGTGCTGCCGCTCATCGCGATCTTCATCATCGGATCGCGGCACTTCATCGCCAACATCGCGGCGGGCGCAGTGAAGGGCTGATCTGCCGGGCAGGTTTTCTACTGTGGGGCATATCGGATGCCGGCATCCGATATGCCCCACAGTAGATTTCGTGCCGCCCGTGGCGAGCGCCCGCTGCCGCTCCGCTCAATCGGCGACAGCCGTGACATCCTCGGCGCCCGCGGCGCGCTTCGCCCATCGGCGCGACAGCCAGGTGACGGCCGCGTCCGCCTCCGTCCGCTGGAAGGCGCGGATCGTGGGCATGTCGGGGGATGCCGGCTGCCGCGCCAGGTCGTACCAGGCGCCCGCGAGTCCGGCGAGCACGGCGTCGGCGTCGTCGGGCGACATCCCGTCGAAGATCGGATGCCCGAGGTGTTCATCGACGTCCACCGGCTCACCGCGCAGCACGACGTCGAGCAGGTAGGTGAGGCCGTCGAGCCAGCGGGCTCCGATCGAGGCCCAGGGCCAGTCGATGACCCACGCGGCGCCCGTGCGGTCGATCAGCACGTTGTCGGCGCGGCAGTCCTGATGCACCAGGTGCTCGCCGTCCACCGCATCGGCGCCCCCGGCCGCGGCCGCAGCCATCCGGTCGCGCAGGGCGAGCGCGAGCGGCGGCAGCGTCGAGTCCGCGCCGTCGGCGGCCAGCCGACTCCATCCGTTGAACGCCTCGGCCAGCTCGTCCCGCACCCGCGGCAGCGTGCTCAGCTCGCCGTGCGCAGGCGGCAGCTGCGCGAGCGCATCCAGGACGGCGGGGATGTCGGCGCCGCCCCGTCCACCCGGGTGCTCGCCGTCCACCGCGGCCAGCAGCAGCGCCACCCACTCGTCGTCGTCGAACACGCCGAGCAGTTCGGGCACGCGCACCCCGGCCGGCAGCATCCGCATCACCGCAGCTTCCGTGCGGTGGATCTCGAAGGTGATCGCGTTGCGGTGCCGCGACACCGCCTTCACGAAGGCGCGGCGCCCGTCGCGCGTCTCGACCAGGTCGGCGGAGCCGGAGGAGAACCCGGTCAGCTGCGTCGTGGCCCGCACGATCGGCGCGCCGAGCTGCTGTTCCACCCACTGCGTGAGCGCCGGGGGAAGGTCGGACCATTGCGTGCGGACGGGCATGCTCGACACTATCCCGCGCGACATCCCCCACCCGCTTGACATTGACGCAACGTCAACGCCTACCGTCGCTTCTGTGAGCGAGACGAGCAGCAGGACCCCGGCCGAGTGGCCGATCACCGCGGTCGCCGCGATGACCGGCACGACGAGCCGCACGCTGCGGCACTACGGCGATCTCGGCATCCTCACGCCCGCGCGCATCGGCGAGAACGGCTACCGCTACTACGACGGCGCGGGCCTCGTGCGGCTGCAGCGCATCCTCGTGCTGCGCCAGCTCGGGCTGTCGCTGCCGCGCATCGCCGAGGTGCTCGACCGGCACACCGACATCGAGACGGCGCTCGAGGAGCAGATCGAGCGCCTCGGCGCCGAGCAGGATCGCCTCGCCCGTCAACGCGAGTCCGTGCGCCGCACGCTCGCCGCCATCAGAGCAGGAGAGGAACCCGACATGACCGAGATGTTCGACGGCTTCGACCACACGCAGTACAAGGACGAGGTCGAGCGGCGCTGGGGCGCCGACGCCTACGCCCGCAGCACCGCGTGGTGGGAGTCGAAGACCCCCGCCGAGAAGCAGCAGCTGAAGCGCGAGCAGATCGAGCGCAATGAGGCGTGGGTCGAGCTGGCGCGGGCGGATGCCTCGCCGACGGCCCCCGAGGCGCAAGCGCTCGCGGCGGCGCACGTGGACTGGCTGCGCAGTGTGCCCGGCACGCCCGCCGCCTCGGGCGACCCCGAGGCGTTGCGTGCCTACGTGCTCGGCCTCGCCGCGATGTACGTCGCCGACGAGCGCTTCGCCGCCAACTACGGCGGCACGGCGGGGGCGGAGTTCGTGCGCGCGGCGCTCGAGCACTACATCGGCTGAACGCGCGGAAACGGGTCGATAGTGCGGAGACCCCGAGGGGTTCGCTCCGCCCTATCGACCCGTTTCCGTCGAATCGTCGCGGCCGGCTAGGCGGCCGGGCCCTGCGTGAGGGTGATGGATGCCTCGTGCGCGGCGCCGTTCGCGTCGGTCCACGAGACCTTCACGGTGTCGCCGGGCCGGTGCGCCTTGAGCGCCGTCTGCAGCTCGGTGGCCGAGGCGACGGTCTGACCGTCGACCGCCGTGATGGTGTCGCCGGCGGTGAGGCCGGCCTGCTCGGCCGGGCCGCTCGCCGTGACCCCGGCGATCGTCGCGCCGGAGGTCGTCGAACCGGTCGAGCCCGTCGAGCCGGCGCCGCCGAACTGGCCGCCGCCGAATCCGTTGCCCGCGGCATCCCCGGTCGCCGACAGCTCGACGCCCAGGAACGCCGGGTAACCGAGCTGCACGTCGCTCGAGGCCGTGCCCGACTCGATCTGCTTCGCGATCGACAGTGCGGTCTTCAGCGGGATGGCGTAGGAGTCGGCCGCGCCGGATGCCGACGCCGCGACATCCACGCCGACGATCTTGCCCGCCGCGTCGTAGAGCGGGCCGCCCGAGTCGCCCGGCTGGATGGCGGCGTTCGTCTCGATGAGTCCGGTGAGCGACTCGGAGGGCGACGAACTCTCGGCCTGCGTCGTGAT
The DNA here is from genome assembly GCA_009780695.1 of Microbacteriaceae bacterium. Lineage (GTDB taxonomy): Bacteria > Actinomycetota > Actinomycetes > Actinomycetales > Microbacteriaceae > Gryllotalpicola. The sequence goes on along the minus strand of WQZN01000012.1, from coordinate 60,389 downwards.
GCTCTGGCCGAGGCCGGTGACGGATCCGGTCGCGGCGGCGAGCGAGCCCGCCCCCTCGGCGTTGCCGACGCCCGTCACGGAATCGCCCGTCGAGACCGTGTGCGCCGCGTCGAGCGACGCCTTCGTGAGGCCGGATGCCCCCTGCAACTGCAACACGGCGATGTCGTGCGTGGCGTCGTCGCCCACGACCTTCGCGGTATAGGTCTTGCCGGTCGAGACGACCTCGACCTTGATGGACGTCGCGCCCTCGATCACGTGGTTGTTGGTGAGGATCTCGCCCGACGAGCTGAGCACGATGCCCGTGCCCGCCGCCTCGGCGTTCTGGTAGCCGAGCTGCGTGTCGATGAGCACGATGCCCTTCGACTGGGCCGCGGTCGCGGCCGTGCCGGTGACGGCGTCGGAGGTCTGCGAGCCCGAGCTGCCGGAGCCACCCGAACTCCCGCCGTACGAGCCCGAGCCGCCGCCGTAGCCGTACGACCCGTTCGAGCCGAGGCCGCTCGAGCCGCCGAAACCGCCCGAGTAGCCGTAGCCGCTGCTCGACCCGGAACCGTAGCCGCTGCCGGCCGAGCCCGAACCGCCCCCGAGCCCGACGACGCTCTGACCGGTGGTCTGGTGCACCCCGACGAGGGAGCGCGCGATGCTGAAGGCATCCTGCACCGCGAACACGCCGCCGACGCCGAGGCACGCGGCGACGACGGTCGAGGCCCCGACGAGGAGCGTCTGCCGCTTCGTGAAGTACTCGCGCTGCGGCGGAACGGGTGCCGCCGGCGCCCCTGAAGACTGCTGCCCATTACCGTTGATCTCGCTCATGTCAGCAATGACAGACCCCGTGCCCGAGACCCGGCCATGGCGAGCCGATGTGAATCCTATGGAGACCCCGTGGACATCCCGCACGCCGACATAGCCGTCGATCAAGACCTCGCCGCCCGCCTCGTGGCGGCGCAGTTCCCCGAGCTCGCGGGCGAGGTCGCGCTCGTCGCGCAGGGCTGGGACAATGCGCTCTTCCGTCTCGGCAGCCGGCTGGCGATCAGGATGCCGCGCCGCGAGGTCGCCGCGCGGCTCATCGAGCACGAGCAGCGCTGCCTGCCGCTGCTGCAGTGGCTCGTCGAGCTGCCGCTGCCCGTGCCGGTCGCCGAGGGGCAGCCGGGGCCGGACTTCCCGTTCGCGTGGTCGGTCATCCCGTGGGTCGAGGGCGAGCCGGGGGCGCACCTCGCGCCTGCCGCGCGCGACGCCTACGCGGCGCAGCTGGCCGAGTTCCTCGCGGCGCTGCACGTGCCGGCATCCGTCGACGCCCCCGTCAACCCCGTGCGCGGCGTGCCGCTCGCCTCGCGGACGAGCGCGGTGCTCGCGCGTCTCGCGGGCATGGCGGGTCGGATGCCGGCCACCGAGCTCTCGGCGCTGACCGCCGTCTGGGACGCCGGTCTCGCGGCGCCGGTGTGGGCGAGAGCGCCGCTCTGGCTGCACGGGGACCCGCACCCGGGCAACGTGGTCGTCGCGGCATCCGGCGCGCTCGCCACGGTCGTCGACTTCGGCGACGTGACGGCGGGCGACCCCGCGACCGACCTCGCCGCCGCATGGCTGCACTTCACACCGGCCGGCCGCGCCGAGTTCAGGGCGCGCTATGCGGATGCCGCGCAGCACCCGATCGACGACGCGCTCTGGGCTCGGGCCCGCGCGTGGGCCGTGACGATGGCGAGCTCGGCCTTCGCCGCGAGCGACGGGTCCGGGGCCATGGCGCGCATGGGGCGCGAAGGCATGGAGCAGGCGCTCCTCGGGTGAAGCGGCGGCATCCGCGCTCCCGTTGCCTCAGGCGGAGATGAGCCGCTCGACCCGCGCCAGCTCGGCGGCGTGTTCATCGCGTTCGAGCTCGATGTCGTAGTCGGTCTGGATGTTGAGCCAGTACCGCTCGGAGAGGCCGAACGCTCGGGAAAGACGCAGTGCGGTGTCAGTGGTGATGCGTCGCTTGCCGCGGATGATCTCGCTCAAGCGGGTCTGCGGGAGGCCCGTGGCCTGGGCCAGCCGGTAGGCGGTGATACCCAACGGCTCCAGGAACTCGGTCTGGAGAATCTCACCCGGTGTGATCGGGTCGTGCGCCTTCGTCATCAGGGGTGCCTCCTCAGTGGTAGTCGATGATCTGAACGTCGGCGGGGCCGGCGTTCGTCCAGATGAAGCAGATTCGAAATTGGTCGTTGATGCGAATCGAATACTGACCTTCGCGATCGCCGGACAGTTTCTCCAAGCGGTTTCCCGGCGGAACGCGCAGGTCGTTGATCGTGTCGGCCGCATTGAGCAGGCGCAGCTTCTTCTGCGCCATTCGCTGGAGATCGGGGCCGAGCCGCCGAACATGCTCGCGCTCCCAGACCTTGCGCGTCGACTCGTCCGCGAACGACTGGATCATCCCTCCAATAATAACGCGAGTCAATACTATTGACAATCGGAAGTACTCAATGAAGTTCGCGATCGAGAGCACCGGTCGAGCCGCCGGAGAGACCCCTCCCCCGATAGGCTCCCCCGGTGCCGACCCGCGAGCAGATCCTGAGCTTCGTCAACGAGCGCCCGCCCGGGGCGAACCCGTGGGTCGTCGAGCCGACGCGCGCGCCCATCGCGATGGTCGAGTACGACTCGCGCTGGCCGCAGCAGGCCGAGCGGCTTCGCGAGCGCCTGTTCAGGCTCTTGCGCACCCGGGCGCTGCGCATCGACCACGTCGGGTCGACGTCGGTCGTCGGCCTGCCGGCCAAGCCGGTGATCGATGTGGATGTCACGGTCGCCGACCCTGCGGACGAGCGGGCGTGGCTGCCGCAGTTGGAAGCAGCCGGGTTCGTGCTGACCGTGCGCGAACCGTGGTGGCACGAGCATCGGATGCTCCGCGGCGGCCGCCGGGCCGACGACGGTGTTCCCCCGACCGACGGCGGCCCCGCGGCCAACATCCATGTCTTCGGGCCCGACAGCCCCGAACCGGTGAAGCACCTCGTGTTCCGGGACTGGCTGCGCGCCGACACCGCGGACCGCGAGCTCTACGCCGCGGCCAAGCGCGAGGCCGCAGCCGCCTCCACCGCCGGCAACGAGGCGGTCATGGAGTACAACGCCCGCAAGCAGGCCGTGATCCGCGAGATCTACGCCCGCGCGTTCGCGGCCGCGGGGTTCCTGCAGTAGCGCCGCGGGCTTGTGAGAACCTGAATATGCCTGTCGAACCGCTCGCACCGGGAACTCCGTACGTCGTCCTGGTGCTCGGGCGGCCGGCATCGGGCAAGTCGACGATCAGCGCCGAGATCGCCCGGCGCTGGAGCCTGCCGCTGGTGTCGAAGGATGCCCTGAAGGAGATCCTGTTCGATTCCCTCGGCGTCGGCGACCGCGCCTGGTCGGTCAAGCTCGGCCGGGCATCGTTCGCGCTGCTCGATCACGTCATCGAACTGCAGTTGCGCACGGGTCTGCCCTTCGTCGTCGATGCCGCCTACAGCGCTGAGTTCGAGGAGGCGAAGTTCCAGCGCTGGCAGAGCAGGTACGGCTTCACGGCGGTGCAGGTGCACTGCACCGCATCGCCGGATGAGCTGCTGCGGCGGTACCGCCGTCGTGCGACCGACGGCACCAGACATCCGGGCCACGGCGACGCGGAATCGCTCGACGAGTTCCGCGCGTCCTTGAATGACGGGCGAACCGAGACGCTGAGCCTGAGCGGGCCGACGCTCAAGTATGCGTCGGAGAACCCCGAAAGCCGGACGAGACTGATGGACGAGCTTTCTGCACTGCTGCCCGCGTAGAGGTGTCTTTTACGACGTGACGCAGTTGTCGGTTCACCGGCACACAAGCGCGCTCGTTTGTGGCCGGCAGCTCCGTGAGCTGAATCTGCCCTCGGATGTCGTGGCGGTCACGGATCGAGCCTTCGCGCAGGTGGCCCCGAAGTGGTGGCCAGGCAACCCCGGTGCGGTCCTCGTGATGCCCCGCGCGCATGTGGAGAACGTCTACGCTCTGTCGCCGGAGGACGCCCTATGCCTTGAAATTGCGGGAGGAGCTCGGCCTGCCTTTCGACCTGAGCGCTGACGGCGAGTCCCACTAGCGGCAACGTGTTGCCGCTACGGACATGTGCGTCTGCCGCAGCGGCAACATCTGTCCGGAAGGGGAACACTCGTTGCCGCGGGTGCGGGTGAGCCGCGGGTGCCCCAGGCCGCAGCCGAGATCAGCCCGCGAGCACCTCGCGCGCGGCGGCGCGGGCGGCGAGCGCCGAGGATGCCCCGGCCGCGGCATCCGCTGCCGCCACGCACTGCGCATGCGTCACGGCGCGCAAGCCCGCGGCCACGGCGTCGAGCGCGCGGGGCGACACCGACAGGCTCGTGGCGCCGAGCCCGACGAGCACGGGCGCGAGGCTCGGGTCGGCCGCGGCCTCGCCGCAGATGCCGACGGGCTTGCCGGCCGCGACCCCGGCCGCACCGACCATGCCGATCAGCCTGAGCACCGCGGGCTGCCACGGGTCGTTGAGCTCGGCGAGCGTCGCGAGCTCGCGGTCGGCCGCGAGGGCGTACTGCGCGAGGTCGTTCGTGCCGACGCTGACGAAGTCGAGTTCGGCGAGCAGCTCGGCCGCGCACAGCGCCGCGGCCGGCGTCTCGATCATCACGCCGACCTTGCCGAAGCCGGGGCGCGCGGGATCGTTCTGACCGAGGCCGTGCGCGCGGGCCGCAGCGGCGAAGGCGCGCGCCTCGGTCGGCGTCGAGATCATCGGCGCCATCACGTGCACCTCGGCACGGGCATCCCCCGCCGCCATCGCGATCGCGCGCAGCTGCTCGTCGAGCAGCGCGGGCGCCGTACGGGCCGTGCGGATGCCGCGCACGCCGAGCGCCGGGTTCGACTCGGCGCCGCGCGGCACGAAGGCGAGCGGCTTGTCGGCGCCGGCGTCGAGCGTGCGCACCACGACGACGCGCCCGGGGAACGCCTCGAGCACCGGGCGGTAGGCCGCGATCTGCTCGTCGAGCGCGGGCGCGAGCTGGCGGTCGAGGAACACGAGCTCGGTGCGGAACAGTCCGACGCCCTCGGCGCGCGCCGCCGCGGCCTCGACCGCCTCGGCCCCCGAGGCGACGTTCGCGCGCAGCCGCACGCTGTGGCCGTCGGCCGTCGTGCCCGCGCCGTCGAAGGGCGGGGCGAGGGGGCGCGCGGATGCCTGGGCCACCCGCTCCGCGTCGGGCTCGACGACCACCTCGCCGGCGGTGCCGTCCACGAGCACGGTCTGCCCCTCGGCGACCTCGAGCGCACGCTCCGACACGACGGCGGGCACGCCGAGCGCCCGCGCCAGGATCGCCGTGTGCGAGGTCGGTCCGCCCGCCGCCGTGACGAGCGCGACGCAACCGGTCGTGCCGAGCAGCGCGGCATCGGCCGGCGCGAGCTCGCGCGCGACGAGCACGAAGGGCGTGTCGAGGTCGGGGACGCCGGGCGCCGGCCTGCCCCGCAGCTGCGCCACGACCCGGGCGCGCAGGTCGCGCACATCGGCCGCGCGCTCGGCGAGGTCGCCCTCGGCGAGACGATCGGCGAAAGCGCCGAGGGCGTCCCACACGGCGCGCTCGGGCGTGCGCCCCTTCGTGAACACGGCCATCTGCGCGTCGGTGATCAACGCGGCGTCGGCGGCGAGGGCCGCGGTGGCCTCGAGCACCTCGCGCGCGGCCGTGTAGCGCGCGTCGCCGAGACGGCGCACGCGAGCTTCGAGGCTCGCGCGCACGGCGGCGAAGGCCGGGGCAAGGGTCGCGGCCGCTGCCTCGCGCCGCGCCGTCGCGATGACCCGGTCGGCCCGCGGCTCGCGGCCCGGTTCCGGCATGCGGACGACCGGGCCGACGGCGCTGCCCGGGCTGAGCGCGAGGTCGCCGGGCGCGAAGAGCTCGAGGTGCGGGGCGAAGACCGGCGGCGCTGCGGGTGCAGCGGCCGGCTGCGGTTCAACGATCGGTGTATCGACCGGCCCCTCGATGGCGGGCGCTGCGACGATCTCCTCGCCGAATCCAGCCGTGATCAGCTCTTCCACGTGCCGCACCGCGGCCTGTGCCTGTGCACCCGTTGCACCGATCTCGATCTCATCGCGGAAGCGCGCACCGAGCAGCAGCACAGAGCTCATGCTCGCGGCGTCCTCGACGACCGCACCGGTGCGCAGGTTGCGCAGCGAGACCGTCGCATCGAAGCCCGCGCTGGCCGCGGCGAGCGCGGCGGCCGGGCGCGCGTGGATGCCCGCGGCATTGGCGATCACGACGGTCGCCGCCATGCGGGCGGGGGCGACCTCGACGACCGGTGCAGCCGCCGCGGCCTCAGCACCGCCGTCGAGCTGCTCGCGCTTCGGCGCGAGGGCGCGCTCGGCCTCGGCAGCGACGACCTCTAGCGCCGCTCCCCCGGCAGCCGCGACGACCGCGGCGACGAGACCCTCGACGAGCGGGGCGGAGGTGACGCGCACGGGCGCATCGGACATCCGCAGCTCAAGCGCGAGGTCCGCGCTCAGGATCGCGGAGCCGAGGTCGACGAACACGAGCACGCCCTCGGGCGTGGCGACCGCGTCGATGGCGGATGCCACAGCCGTGGCATCCGTGCCGAGCCCGCCGTCCGGGCCGCCGGCCGCGACCTCGACCGCGAGGCCCGAGTCGCCGGCCATCTGCGCCGCGAGCTCGACGGCCGCCCGCGCGAGCGCAGGGCTGTGGGACACGACGACGATGCCGATCATGCGGCGACTACTTCCCGACGCCGTCGAGGGCCGTGGCGAGCGCCTCGAACAGCAGCGTCGTCGATGCCGCGCCCGGGTCGATGTGCCCGACGGAACGCTCGCCGAGGTAGCTCGCGCGGCCCTTCGTCGCGACGAGCGGGGCGGTGGCATCCCGCCCGGTCGCCGCGGCCGTCGCCGCGAGCACCGCCGCCTCGCGCACGTGCTTGTGCCGCGCGACGGCCGAGTCCCACGCGTCGATCGCGGGGGCGAGCGCGTCCAGCATGGTCTTCTCGCCGAGCGCCGCCTTGCCGCGCGTCTCGACGCCGCCGAGGCCGGCGCTCAGAGCGGCCCCGAAGTCCGCTCCCGTCGTCGAGGCGACCGGGCCGAGCGAGGCGCCGATGCGCAGGAAGAACGTGCCGAACAGGGGGCCGCTCGCGCCGCCGACCGACGAGACGAGTGTCATGCCGGTGCGCTTGAAGAGGTCGTCGAGCCGGGTCGCGGGCGCCTGTTCGAACGCGGCGACGACCGCGGCGGTGCCGCGATCGAGGTTGGCGCCGTGGTCGGCGTCGCCGATCGCCGAGTCGAGCTCGGTCAGGTACTCGCGCTGCGCGGCGACGGATGCCCGGAACTCGTGCAGCCAGCCCGTCAGCAGCACGGCGGTCAGCTCGGCCATCATTCCCCCCATCGCAGGCCGGGGGTCGCGACCGGCGCGTCCCACAGCCGCAGCATCTCGTCGTCGGCGCGCAGCAGGGTCAGCGAGCAGCCGGCCATGTCGAGCGAGGTCACGTAGTTCCCGACGAGCCGGCGTGCGACCCGCACGCCCGCGGCCTCGAGCAGCGCCGCGACCTCGCCGTACATCACATACAGCTCGATGAGCGGCGTCGCGCCCATGCCGCCCAGCAGCGCGATCGTCGGGGCGCCAGTGAAGTCGAGGTCGGCGAGCACGGGCTCGACGAGCAGCTTCGCGATGGCGGATGCCGGCTCGAGCGGCTCGCGGCGGCGCCCCGGCTCGCCGTGGATGCCGATGCCCACCTCGATCTCGCCCTCGGGCAGGTCGAAGGTCGGCTTGCCCGCGGCGGGCACGGTCGAGCTCGTGAGCGCGACGCCCATCGAGCGGCCGGCGGCCGCGACCCGGCGAGCGAGGTCGGCGACGGATGCCAGATCCTGCCCCTCCTCGGCGGCGGCCCCCGCGATCTTCTCGACGAACAGGGTCGTGCCGACGCCGCGGCGCCCGGCGGTGTGAGTCGAGTCCTCGACGGCGACGTCGTCGGCGACGAGCACGGTCTCGACCGCGGTGCCCGACTCGAGCTCGGCGAGCTCGGCGCCCATCTCGAAGTTCATGACGTCGCCGGTGTAGTTCTTGACGATCTGCACGACGCCGGCGCCGGTGTCGGCGCCCGCGATCGCCGCCTGCACCTGGTCGGGGGTGGGCGACGTGAAGATCTCGCCGCAGGCCGCGGCGTCCAGCATCCCCGGCCCGACGAAGCCCGCGTGCAGCGGCTCGTGCCCGCTGCCGCCGCCTGAGATCAGGGCGACCCGACCGGCCCGCTTGGGAGCCGCGCGGAACACGACGCGCGCGTCGGCATCGACGCGCAGCTCGGGGTGCGCCGCCGCCAGCCCGCGCAACGCGTCGGAGAGGACGGAGTCGGGGGTGTTGATGAGCTTCTTCATCACGGCCAGGCTATGCGGTTCGGGTGAACTCGTGGGGTCTCCATTCGCTGCGCTCAGTCGACCGGCGGAAGTGCGCCCAGGCGACCGGCGCGGGTGCGCCCAGGCGATCGGCGCGGGTGCGCTCAGTCGACCGGCGGGGTTCATTCCGCCCAGTCGAAGGTGCGGGTGACGGCCTTCTTCCAGAGGTGCAACTGGTGCTCGCGGGTGGCGGCGTCCATCGCGGGCTCCCAGCGGCGGCCCTCCTGCCAGTTCGCCCGCAGCTCGCCCAGGCCCGACCAGAACCCGACCGCGAGGCCCGCGGCATACGCGGCCCCCAACGCCGTCGTCTCGGCCACCACCGGCCGCACCACGGGCACACCGAGGATGTCGGCCTGGAACTGCATGAGCAGCTCGTTGCCCGTCATGCCGCCGTCCACTTTCAACTCCGAGAGCGTGACGCCGGCATCCGCACACACCGCATCCAGAACCTCACGGGTCTGGAACGCCGTCGCCTCGAGCACGGCGCGCGCGAGGTGCGCCTTGGTCACGAAGCGGGTGAGGCCCACGACCGCACCCCGGGCATCCGCACGCCAATACGGGGCGAACAGCCCCGAGAACGCCGGCACGAAGTACGCGCCGCCGTTGTCCGGAACCGAGGCGGCGAGCCCCTCGATCTCGGACGCTGAAGAGATGACCCCGAGGTTGTCGCGCAGCCACTGCACGAGCGACCCCGTCACCGCGATCGAGCCCTCGAGCGCATAGTGCGGCGCCGCATCGCCGAGCCGGTAGCCGACCGTCGTCAGCAGCCCGTTCGCCGAGCGCACGATCTCCTCCCCGGTGTTGAAGATCAGGAAGTTGCCCGTGCCGTACGTGTTCTTCGACTCGCCCGCATCGAACGCGGCCTGCCCGAAGGTCGCCGCCTGCTGATCGCCCAGGATGCCCGCCACCGGCACCTCGCGCAGCAGGCTCTTCGACTCGACCGTGCCGTACACCTCCGACGACGAGCGGATCGCCGGCAGCATCGCGCGCGGGATCTCGAAGGCGTCGAGGATGTCCTCGCGCCACTGAAGCGTCTCGAGGTCCATGAACAGGGTGCGCGAGGCGTTCGTGACATCCGTCGCGTGCACACCGCCGTCCACCCCGCCGGTCAGGTTCCACAGCAGCCACGTGTCGGTGGTGCCGAACACGAGGTGCCCGGCCTCGGCATCCGAGCGCGCCCCGGGCACGTTGTCGAGGATCCACCTGATCTTCGTGCCCGAGAAATACGTCGCCAGCGGCAGCCCGACCACGCCCTTGAACCGGTCCGGGCCGCCCTCCGCAGCGAGCGCGTCGACGATGTCCTGCGTGCGCGTGTCCTGCCACACGATCGCGTTGTACACCGGGATTCCCGTGCGCCTGTCCCACACCACCGCCGTCTCGCGCTGGTTCGTGATGCCCACCGCGGCGATGTCGTGCCGCGTCATGTCCGCGCGCGCGAGCGCCGTGCCGATCACCTCGCGCGTGTTCGCCCAGATCTCCAACGGGTCGTGCTCGACCCAACCCGGCCGCGACAGGATCTGCCGGTGCTCCAGCTGCCCCACCGACACCACCGAACCCGACCGGTCGAACACGATCGCGCGCGTCGAAGTCGTGCCCTGATCAATCGCGATCACATGGTGTGCGGATGTCATGCGACGGCCCCCTCGTCGAGTCGGACCCCGTGGTGCCCGGTCAGCAGCGCCGCGGTCTCGTCGATCTCGCGCTCGCGCCGCGCGTCGTCCCAGCCGAGCACCCCGCCGACGATCTCGGCGAGCTCGTGCAGGGCCGCGGTCGTGACGAGCCCCTGGAAGGCGATGCTCGTGCGCCGCAGCACGACGTCGGCGAGGTGGGCGACGTGCTCGGCGCGCGCGATGAGCGCGATCTCGGAGCGCGTGTAGGCCGGCAGCGTGTCGAGCGCGGGGTCGTCGGGGCCGGATGCCACGAGCACCAGCGCCGCCTTCGTCCCATACCGCTCGAGCAGCTCCCGCGCCCGCGCCTCGCCGACGCCGTCGGCGTGCTCGGCGGCCCAGCGCGTCCTCCCGGCCTCGGTCGTCGGGTAGCCCGCGCCGCCGCCGATCGGGCGCCCGGCCGTCGAGACCGTGCGCTCGCGCCCGAGGCGCGCGAGCACCTCGTTCGCCAGGTGCTCGGCGAGGGCGCGGAAGGTCGTCCACTTGCCGCCGACCAGGCTCAGCACCGCGGTGCCCGGCAGCGCCGCGACTGGCGAGGCCACGATGCGGTAGTCGCGCGAGACGAAGCCGGGGTTCGTGTCGTCGTGGCGCGGCAGCGGCCGCACGCCGACGAAGCGGAACACGATCTGCGAGCGATCGACCGCGATGGTGGGGAACACGTCGCGCACGAGCTCGAAGAAGTAGTCGATCTCGCGCTCGCTCACCGCGAGCGGCATCCCCATGTCGTGCTCGAGGTCGGTCGTGCCGATGAGCACCTTGCCGAGCAGCGGGTAGACGAGCACGATGCGCCCGTCGCGGTGCTCGAAGAACAGCTCACGGCCCGCGCACGCCGCGTGCAGCTCGGGGTTGTCGACGACGATGTGGGAGCCCTTCGTGCCGCCCATGAACCGGGTCGGGGTGCCGAGCACGTCATTCGTCACGTCGGTCCACGGGCCGGTCGTGTTGACGACGACGTCGGCGGTGAACTCGAACTCCTCGCCCGTCATCCGGTCGCGCAGCACGATCGCGCCCGCGCGGGCGCCGACCGCCTCGAGATAGTTCGCCGCGCGCGCCTGCGGGCCGCCCGCCGCGAGGCCCTCGTCGAGCACGTCGAGCGCGAGGCGCTCGGGGTTGACGAGCGAGCCGTCGTAATAGGTCGCGGTGTACTTCACCCGCGGGTTGATGAGCGGCAGCTGCTTGAGGGATGCCGCGTGCCCGTGGAACCGGTGGCGGGGGACGGCGCCGCCGTCCCTTGAAAAGCTGTCGTAGATCTCGAGGCCGATCTTGATCAGCGCCGCCCCGCGCTCCTTCGGCTTGCCCTTGCCGTGCGTCAGGAAGCGCAGCGGCGCCGTCGCGATGCCCGAGAGAGCCGTGAAGATCGGGATCGTCGTCGGCAGCGGCTTGACGTAGTGCGGCGCGATGCGCAGCAGCCCGTTGCGCTCGGTCACCGATTCCTTGACCAGCCGGAACTCGCCGTTCTCGAGATAGCGGATGCCGCCGTGGATCATGTGCGAGCTCGCCGCCGACGCCCCCGAGGCCCAGTCACCGCGCTCGACGAGCACGACATCCACACCCTGCAGAGCCAGATCACGGAAGGTGCCGGCCCCGTTGATGCCGCCTCCGATCACCAGCACCTCAGCGCTCGGGCGGCTCACGACGGCCTCGATCTCAGGGCGGACGGATGCCGCATAAGCGGTGTCGGCGGGTGCGGTGCGATCGGTCACAGGGTCTCCTCTGCACCTAGCCTGGCCTGGATCGCGCACTTGCACGACCCGTTGCCACAGCGACTCGCCGGGTACTCACGGCGCGGCATCCCCCGGCGTTCGAATCCCCACTGTTCGAACTTTGTTACATTCCCCCCTGTTCAGGGGCCATGGTTTCCAATAGCCTGGCCATAGCCAGCCGATGGCACACCGGATCCATGTGGGGAGTCACCGGTGAAGCGTTACCGGCAGGCATTGTGCAGGGGCTTGGGGGAAGGTGTTCGGGTCACCTCCCCCCAGGCCCCACTTCATGCCGTCGGCTGCTCGATGCCGTGGCGGTCGCGCCGCAGCACCCAGTGCACGGTCTCGCGCCAGGTCTGATGCAGGGTGCGCCCGTGGCGCCACTCGCGCCACGTGAGCCAGATGACGAACACGTCGAGCGCGGTCAGCACGATGACCCCGACGCTCGGCGCGGTCACGATCTCGTAGACCTGGTAGATCAGGAAGAGCAGCAGCACGATGAGCGCCCACGGGTAGACGCGACGGCTGCCGACGAGCAGCGCGATCACGACCGCGATCTTCACGATGCCGTGCACGAGCAGATACGCGGCGAGGAAGCGCGCGTCACCCGAGGCGAGGTGCCCGATGCTGTGCAGGATGCCGTTGACGATCGGATCGTTCGGGTCCTCCGCCAGCTCGCTCGCGAACGCGCGGCGCGTGAGCCCGAGGATCTCGGTCGGCGTGACGAACAGCAGGAACGCACCGCCGATCAGCTCGATCGCCCCGTCGAGGCCCTTCACGGCGACGCCGATCAGGAAGACGAGGTCGAGGACCCGCTCCTTGAGGCCTCGCCTGCTCTGCGCGCTCTGCATCGCACCATTGTGACGCGGCCGGTCCACAGGAACGGCCGAGAATCAGGCCAGGCGCGAGCGCACCGTCACGATGCTGTGCGGAGGCAGCGTCAGCGTGAGGCGGTCGCCCGCGACATCCGCACCCTCGAACGCGCTGATGCCGACGGCGTCAGGCGCCTCGAAGGTGTTGTGGGCGTCGAAGCGGTCGGCGGCGAGGATGTCTGCGCGCACCAGTTCCCGCACCCGCCCCGGCAGCGTGACCTCGACCACGGCCGTGCGCTCGAGGTCGTAGTTGACCGCCGAGACGGTCACATCGTCGCTGCCGTCGCCCGCGCGCGAGGCCGTGAGGTCGGTGTGAGCCGGCAGCTCTTCGGCGCCGCCCAGCTCGAGCAGCTGCGCGTCGTGGTGGTCGGTGTAGAGCTGGAATGCGAAGTAGGTCGGCGTCTTGATCATGCGCGGGCCGTCGGTGAGCAGCATCGCCTGCAGCACGTTGACCATCTGGGCGATGTTCGCCATGCGCACGCGCGCCGCATGCTTGTGGAAGATGTGGAAGTGCAGCGCGGCGACCATCGCGTCGCGCATCGTGTTCTGCTGCCAGAGGAAGCCGGGGTTGGTGCCCTCGGCGGCGTCGTACCAGGTGCCCCACTCGTCGACGTAGAGGCCGACGCGCCTGCCGGGGTCGTGCTTGTCCATCACCTCGCCGTGGCGGGTCAGCAGCGTGTCCATGTGGCGCGCGTGGTCGATCGTCGCGTACCACTCGGCCTCACCGAAGCCGAGGGCCGCGCCCTTCACGCCGAAGTCGCCCGTGGGCAGCGTGTAGTAGTGCAGGCTGAGGCCGTCCATGTGGCCGGCCGCGCGCGCCATCAGCACCTCGGTCCACTCGTAGTCGCCGGCGTTCGCGCCGCCCGCGACCTTCGTGATGCGGTTGTCGCCGTAGTTGCGCACGTAGGTCTGGAACTGGCGGTACAGGTTCGCGTAGTGCAGCGGCAGCATGTTGCCGCCGCAGCCCCAGTTCTCGTTGCCGACGCCGAAGAACGGCACCCGCCACGGCTGCTCGCGGCCGTGGCGCCTGCGCAGCTCGGCCATCGGCGATCCGGCATCCAGCGTCATGTATTCGACCCAGTCGGCCATCTCGGCGACCGCGCCGCTGCCGACGTTGCCGCAGATGTACGCCTCGGCGTCGAGCTGGTCCAGCAGCTCGAAGTACTCGTGCGTGCCGAACTCGTTCGGCTCGACGACACCGCCCCAGTGCGTGTTGACCATCGCCTGGCGCTCGTCGGGGGCGCCGATGCCCTTCATCCAGTGGTACTCGTCGGCGAAGCATCCGCCGGGCCAGCGCACGACCGGCACCTTGATGTCGCGCAGCGCGGCGATCACGTCGCGGCGGATTCCGTTCTTGTTGGCGATGTCGCTGTCGGCCCCCACCCACAGCCCCTCGTAGATGCCGCGGCCGAGGTGCTCGGCGAACTGGCCGTAGATGCGGCGATCGATGACGGGGGCGCTGGGGCTCAGGGCGACGGTGACCACGGGTTCAGCCTGTCAGATGCGCGGTCGCTTGCCGTGCGCCTTGCCACGGCGTGCGGCGTCCGCAGCCGCCCGTCGGGGGCACCCGCGCGTCAGCCTCGGCCGAGCCGTGCGGCGTATGCCGCCCACCCGGGCTCGAGCAGCGCGAAGGCCGCGTCGACCATGGCTGCGGCATCCGGGCTGCCGAGCGAGAGCAGCTGGGTCTGCAGCACGAACCGCGAGAACGCGCGCACCTCGTCGCTCGGAGCCGCAAGACCGAGGTCGGTCGCGATGGCTGCGGCCAGGGCGTCCTCATGGCGCAGCCACATCCGCTGCGCGTAGTCGGTGAGGGCCGGCGTGCTGTCGATCAGCCCGAGGAAGAGGCGGACCGACTCGTCGTCGTACTCGTCGGGGCTGTCGATCTGACGCTGGTAGTAGGTGCGGAGGGCGGTCGGGATGTCGATGCCCGCCCGACGGTCGCGCACGGCCGCGACGAGCTGTTCGCGCTGGTCGTCGTCCTCGTCGAAGATCAGGGCTTCCTTCTGGGGGAAGTGCGCGAAGACGGTCGTCGGCGAGACATCCGCCTTCTCCGCCACTTCGCGGATGCTCACGTGATCGAAGCCGCGCTCGAGGAACAGCTCGGTCGCGGCGTTCGAGATCGCCTTGCGGGTGGCCGCCTTCTTGCGCTCACGGCGACCGGGCTCGCGGGCCAGCTGCTCTGCCATGGCTGCGAGTTTACCGATGCAGATCCAAAACTGGCTTGAATTCAAAACTGGTATTGGTACAGTTATGGCATGAGTTCAGTGAATTCCTCGCCTTCTGCCGCGGACCGGGCCCCCGCCGACACCCGCCGTGCCTGGGCGATGCTGATCGTCATCACGATGCTGACCATGGCCGGCATGACCGTCGTGCTTCCCGTCCTGCCCTTCGTCGTCAAGCAGTACGTGCCCGGCCACGGCAGTCTCGCGGTCTGGGTCGGCCTGCTCGAGACCGTCAACGCGCTCTGCGCGTTCCTCGTCGCACCGTTCCTCGGCCGGCTCTCCGACCGCTTCGGCCGCCGCCCGGTGATCGTGGTCGCCGCCTTCGGCGCGGTCGTCGGCTACGCCCTCTTCGGCATCGGCGGCTCGATCTGGATGCTGCTGCTCGGCCGCATCGTGCAGGGCCTCACCGCGGGCGACCTGCCCGCCCTCTTCGCCTACCTCGCCGACATCACGCCTCCCGAGAAGCGCGCGCAGCGCTTCGGCATGCTCGGTGCGCTCACGGGCATCGGCACGATGATCGGGCCCGCGCTCGGCGGCCTGCTCGCGTCGATCAGCGTGCAGCTGCCGGTGTTCGCGACCGCCGCGATCGCGCTCGTGATCGCACTGCTGAGCCTGTTCGTGCTGCCCGAGAGCCTGCGGCCCGAGAACCGTTCGGCCCGGCTCGAGGTGCGCGACATCCACCCTTTCTCGACGTTCAAGGATGTCTTCGCCCGCCGCGAGCTGCGCGGCCTGATCTTCGGCCTCATCCTGACCGCCGTGCCGTTCGCGTTCTTCGTGAACAACTTCAGCGTGCTCGCGATGGACTCGATCCAATGGAACGCGACCGCGATCGGCCTCACCACCGCGGCCGTCGGCATCGTCGACATCGTCATCCAGGGCGTGTTGCTCCGCTTCCTGCTGCCGCGCATCGGCGAGCGCGGCGTCGTCGTCAGCGGCATCGTCGCGCAGGCCGTCGGCCTGCTCGCGCTCGCGATCGTCGGCTCGGTGCTCGCACAGCCGCTCGTGTTCGTCATCGGCACGCTCGTGCTCGCGGCGGGTCAAGGGGCGGCGACCGCCACGATGGACGGCATTCTGTCCAACTCCGTCGGCGACGACGAGCAGGGCTGGCTCGCGGGCGCGACCTCGTCGCTGCAGTCGGCGATCGGCATGGTGGCGCCGCTCCTCGCGGGCGGCCTGTACGCAGCCGTCTCGCATTCGGCGCCGTACTGGCTCGGCCTCGTCATGATGGTCGCCGCAGCGGTCGTGCTCGGTCGGGGAATTTCCCGCGACGTCAAGGAGGCCGGATCTTCACAGCCCGAGGCGGCGCCGGCGGTCGCACCGCGCGCCTAGCGTCCGGAACATGACACTTCTGCAGCAGACGGACGCGCCCCGCGACGCCGACGTCCTCACCCCCGACCGCAACCTCGCCATGGAGCTCGTGCGCGCCACCGAGGCGGCGGCGATCGCCGCGTCGCCGTGGATCGGCCGCGGCCGCAAGAACGCGGCCGACGGCGCTGCGGTCGACGCGATGCGCGCGTTCCTCGGCACGGTCGCCTGCGACGGCACGGTCGTGATCGGCGAGGGCGAGAAGGACCACGCCCCGATGCTCTACAACGGCGAGCGCGTCGGCCGCGGCGACGGGCCCGCGTGTGACATCGCCGTCGACCCGATCGACGGCACGAGCCTCACCGCGACCGGGCGCCCCGGCGCCCTGAGCGTGATCGCGGTGAGCGACCGCGGCTCGATGTACGACCTGCATCACGTGTTCTACATGGACAAGATCGCCTGCGGCCCCGCGGGCGTCGGCGTCGTGGACCTGGGCCAGTCGGTGCGCGACAACGTGCGCGAGCTCGCACGGAAGCTCGGCAAGCACCCCTCGGACCTGCGCGTCGCCGTGCTCGACCGACCGCGCCATGAGGGGCTGATCGACGAGATCCGCTCGGCGGGGGCCGGCACCCGGCTGCTGTCCGACGGAGACATCGGCGGCGCGATCGACGCCGCGCGGCCCGGCTCGGGCGTCGACCTGTGCATCGGCGTCGGCGGCACTCCCGAGGGCATCATCACCGCGTGCGCGGTCAAGGCGCTCGGCGGAGTACTGCAGGGGCGGCTCGCGCCGCGCGACGATGCCGAGGCGCAGTGGGCGCGGGAGGCCGGGCACGAGCTCGACCGCATCCTCGGGCTCGACGACCTCGTCTCGGGCGACAACACGTACTTCGTCGCGACGGGGGTGACGGGCGGCGACCTCCTGCACGGGGTGGAGCGGACCCCGCAGGTCATCCGCACGGAGTCGCTCGTGCTGCGTTCCGCGAGCGGCACGATCCGCCGCATCAGCGCGGAGCACCGCCCCGAGAAGTGGTGACGGCGCGCCTACAGCCCGATGGAGTACTGGATGAACCCGCTGCGCTTGCCGACCCGCTCGTAGAGGGAACGCGCCGCTTCGTTCGTCTCGGCGGTGAGCCAGTAGACCTTCGCCGAGCCGTGCTCTTCCGCCCAGGCGCGCACGTGCTCGATCAGCGCGGCGCCGGCGCCCGAACGGCGTGCGTCGGGGCTGACGAAGAGATCCTCGAGATAGCAGTAGTCGCTCGTCGCCCAGGTCGCGGGGTGCGTCAGCCAGTGGACCAGGCCGATCGCACGGCCTCCGTCGTCGCGCGCCAGGGCGCCGTGCACGTCGGACACCGGGTCGAGCAGTCGCGCGAACGTCGACGCGGTGATCGCGTCGTCGAGTTCGGACTCGTAGAAGCTCAGATAGCCGTGCCAGAGCTCGAGCCATTCGGAACGGTCTTCGAGACGGACGGGCACGATCGAGGTCATCCCCGCACGATATCGGCCGCACGGGCGGGATGCCCCACGCTCGCGAATCGCCGGCGAACTCAGCGCTATGCCGCACGGTCGGGCCGCCGCTTGCTCGGCAGATCGAAGGGCGCCTCTTCCCATTCCTCGACCGGATCGGGAGGAGGCGGTGCCGGCAGGATCGTGTCGGGATACGTGCGGTAGTGCCGGTCGTTCGGCCCCACCCAGTCGAGCACGCCGTCGGCGAGCTGCGTGAGCCGCCAGGCCGTCTCGTGTTTGACATGGTGATGACTGCGGCAGAGCCCGGCCAGGTTGGCGCGGCTCGTCGTGCCGCCCCGCGCGAAGTCGCGCGAGTGGTCGATCTCTGCGATCGGTCTGCCGCAGTTCGGAGCCCGACAGCGCCCGTCGCGCAGCAGGATCATGCGCTTGAGCTCGGCCGGCACCCGATAGGTCTTCCGATCGAAGTCGACGACGGCGCTCTGGATCGGATCGGTCAGGATGCGCCGCAGCGAGGGCGCCCGCGCGATCAGTTCGCGCGCCTTGCCCGGGTCGATCATTCCGACGCCCTCGATCTTCCCGGGTGCATCGTCGCCGCCCGCCGCGGTCGCCGCCGGGACGAGCAGACTCACCGTCACGGGCGCGAGATCGACGACGCGGGCACGGTCGAGCCTGTTGGAAGTCGATACTCCCAGGCCTGCGCCAACGAGGGCCCCCGATTCAAGCCGATCGGGCGGCGCAGCAGTCGCCGTCGTCGCGTCGCCAACCGCTGCTCCGTCGATGCGCCCGACCGTGACCTCGCCTTCCATGAGCAGGTCGACGAACAGGTCGACCTCGAGCTGACGCCGCGTGCGGGCATCGCCCGACCGCCGCGCAGACTGCGCCGCATTGCTCAGCCCCGAGCGGATGACCGCCGCGTCGGCCGCGTCGAGGTAGGCCGTGAGCGTCGCCATGCCGTCGCGCGCCCCGTCGAGGGAGAGATTGCGGTCGGCGTAGGCCCGGCGGTGACGGTCGACGAGCTTCTCAGGGTCATTGCGGTCGAGCACCTCGCGCGCTTTCCGCGCGAACAGACCGACCGAGAGGCGCTGCGCGTAGGGCAGCAGCGCACTCTGCGCCGCACCCGCCGCCACGACATCCATCTCGGCGACCTCGCGTGCGATGACGCGCGCATGGCCGAGCGAGATGTCGCCGCACAGCAGCGCACGGAGACTCGACTGGCATTTCTGCGTCAGCACCCACGCTTCGGCGAGCTGACGCCGTGCGGCCTCGGCCCCGATGTTCGTGGCCGCCGCGACGCCGAGCGCGGCCGAACGCCACTGCAGGTCGCGGCGACGGTCGAGGGGCTCATCAGGGTGCAGTTCGACATCGAGCTCGGCCTGCTGCATCGCCTCGTCGCCGATGCGGCCGAGCAGTTGCACGCGCTGCGCCTGCAGTGCCGCGATCTCGGTGTCGAGCGCACGAACTCGGTCGAGAAGATGCCCGCGCGCGAGCTCGGCGAGCTCGGCGACGCGGAACTCGCCCGCGGCGCCGCGCGCCATCGGTGAGTCGAACACATCTTCTATACTCATGTCACCGATGCTACGCATGCCCACCGACATTGGGCGCAGAAAAATCACCTTATGGAAAACATGTGTACTAATCTCATGGGGATTCGGCGCACCCGATAGAGTCGCCCCATGACGCAGGACAGATGGCGGAAATGGACCGAGTGGCCGCTCGTCGGGCTCGCCGTCGTGTTCCTGATCTCCTACTCATGGGAAGTCATCGGCGACCTGCACGGGCCGGCGCGCCACATCGCCGAAGTCGTCGAGTGGGTCAGCTGGGCCGCCTTCGCCGTCGACTACATCGTGAACCTGCTGCTCGCGGGGCCGCGGCGCTGGCGCTGGTTCTACACCCACCTGCTCGACCTCGCGATCGTCGCCCTGCCGATCCTGCGGCCGCTGCGGCTCGTGCGGCTCGCGGCCGCGTTCACGGTGCTGCAGCGACGGGCGAGCACCACCCTCCGCGGCCGCGTCATCCTGTTCGCCGGCGTGGCGGCGGCGTTGCTGCTCTACGTCGCGGCGCTCGCGGAACTCGACGCCGAGCGCGTGCGCGGCAACATCAAGACCATCGGGGATGCCCTGTGGTGGGCCATCGTGACGATCACGACCGTCGGCTACGGCGATGTGCACCCCGTCACCCTGGTCGGCAAGCTGGTCGGCGTCTGCGTCATGCTCGGCGGCATCGCCCTCATCGGCGTCGTGACCGCAACGCTCGCGTCATGGATCATCGAGCGCATCTCCGCCGAGGAAGCCGCGGAGGAGCGGCTCATCACCGCCGTCGAGTTCCAGGAACTGCGCGACGAGATCCGCGCGCTGCGCTCGGAGCTGCGGCAGGCGGGAACGGGAGGGCAGCCCGACGCGGACGGGCCGTGAGCGCGCGCGAACCGGGCTGACCCGACCCGACCGCCGCCTACATCTTGTGCTCGCCGAGGTACCGGTTGATCGGCACCTCGATCGTGCGGAAGCGATGGCGCACCCGCACCTTCACGCCGCCGCGCTCGCGCACGAGCCCGCAGGTCTCGGGGTTGAGACGCAGCGACGGGTCCCAGATCGGCTGCCAGCCGTGCATCGTGTAGAACGCGATCACCTTCGGCGCGGCATCCGGCCTGCCGAAGTGACGGCGGGCGTAGTCCTCCGCAGCGGCATGCGCCCGGTCCGGCATCCGCACTCCCTTCGGCCTTCGCACGCTCGACATCGGCGCGCCGAACCGACCCACCGGTCAGCGCCCTTCGACTCTGCGCCCGCGACGCCCAGATTCCGCTCAGAAGCGGGTGGATTCAGCGAACGCACAAGCAGTCGCTAAGACCCATGCAGCCACGCAGTCATGCGGGCACCCAGCGGCCTACTGCGCGTGACGTTCCATGAACGCATACAGCTCGGCGTCGTCGACCCCGGGGAAGTTGCCGCTCGGCAGTGGCGAGAGGATGTGCGCGTGCGCCCGCGCAGAGGGCCACGCCGACTGCGCCCATCGCGTCTCGAGCTCGGCGGGCGGGCTCTGGCAGCACGCGGGGTCCGGGCACGTGGAGGTCCGGCGCTCGCGCGTCTCGCGCCCCCGGAACCACTTCGCGTCGTCGAACGGCACCCCGAACGTGATCGTGAACCGCCCGTCGTCCCCCGACCCGAGCTGCGTCTCGCACCAGAAGGTTCCGGCGGGCGTGTCGGTGTACTGCGCGAGCGCCGTCGTGTGCTGGCTCGAGGCGAGGGCCGCGCGGGCACCGAACTCGCGACAGGCGAACTGGCCCTCGACCGAGCCCGTGACATCCGCCGGCAGCGGCAGCCCGTCGTTCTCGTACACGCGATAGATCGCGCCGTCGTAGCCCACCCGCAGGAAGTGCACCCGCAGATCGAGGTGCGCCGTCGCGAGGTTCGTCAGCCGCAGCGCCGCCGACTCGTGCGTCACACCGAACGCGTCGCGGAAGTCGTCGACGGCGAGCTCGCGCCGCTTCTTCGCCCCCTGCAGATAGGCGACGGCGGCGGCGCTCGGCATGAGGCAGGCTGCCGCGAAGTAGTTGATCTCGAGCCGCTGCTTCAGGAACGTGGCGTAGTCGCCCGGCGCCTCGTGCCCGAGCACGCGGTGCGCGATCGCCTGCAGCGCCATCGAGCGCAGCCCGTGGCCGCCCGGGATCGACGCCGGCGGCAGGAAGATGCGGCCGCCCTCGAGGTCGGTGATCGAGCGCGTCGACCGGGGCAGGTCGTCGACGTACAGCAGCTCGAAACCCAGCTGCCGCGCCATCGTCGCGACCTCGCGGTGCGTCAGCGCCCCCTGCGTGTGGCCGGTCTTCTTCACCCGCGCCTCGGCCTCGGCCTCGATCTCGGCCAGGTAGTTGTCGCGCTCGCGCATCCAGCCGCGCAGTTCGGTGTTGGCGCGCCGCGCCTCCTCCGGCGTCGCGATGCGCTCCCGCGCGCGGCTCTGCAGCACGCGGTGCATGCCCACGAGCGCCTCGAGCACCGGGGTCGGCGTGCCGCGCGTGGGCCGCACGACCGGCAGACCCGTCGAGGCGTAGAGGGCGGATGCCTGCGCAGCGGCCAACTCGAGCTCGAGGGCACTGCGCGCATCGGGTGCCTGCGCGGTCAGCAGCTCGGAGAGCTCGACGCCGAGCACCCCCGCCAGCGCCTGCAGCAACGACAGCTTCGGCTCGCGCCGACCGTTCTCGACGAGCGAGAGCAGGCTCGGCGCCGCACCGACCTGCGCACCCACCTGCTCGAGCGTGAGGCCGCGCGCACCCCGGAAGTGGCGGATGCGACGGCCGACCATCGCGAGCTCTCCGTTGGGCGGCGTCATGTCTTGACGGTAGCGCAAGAACTCAAATTCTTCGAGGCAACTCAAGCCGTCAGAACGACCGAATGGTGCAGAAACTGGCCGAGCCAGACGAAATTCCTCCCGAGACGAAGGAGTCAGCGCAATGACGCTCACGGACCCCCGCCGCACCGCCCCGACATCCTCGCCCGCCTCCACGGCACCCGCCGCCCGCTCGTCGGAGCTGCGCGCCTGGGTCGACCAGGTCGCCGCGCTCACCCGCCCCGACCGCATCGTGTGGTGCGACGGCAGCGCGGCCGAGCGCCACGCGCTCACGAAGCAACTGCTCGACGAGGGCAAGCTCATTCGGCTCAACGGCGAGTACCGGCCCGGCAGCTACCTCGCCCGCAGCGCGCCCGACGACGTGGCGCGCGTCGAGAGCCGCACCTTCATCTGCTCGCGTGACCGCGACGACGCGGGCCCGACCAACAACTGGGCCGAGCCGACCGCGATGAAGGCCGAGCTGATCGAGCACTTCGCCGGCTCGATGCGCGGCCGCACGATGTACGTCGTGCCGTTCTCGATGGGGCCGGTCGGCGGGCGGATGTCGAAGCTCGGCGTCCAGCTCACCGACAGCGGCTACGTCGTGCTCAACATGCACATCATGACCAGGGTCGGCACGCCGGCGCTCGAGCTCATCGACGCGGGCGAGCCCTGGGTCAAGGCCCTGCACTCGGTCGGGGCGCCGCTCGTCGACGACGCCGGCGTGCGCCACGACGACGTCGACTGGCCGTGCAACCCCGAGAAGTACATCGCGCACTTCCCCGAGACGCGCGAGATCTGGTCGTTCGGCTCGGGCTACGGCGGCAACGCGCTGCTCGGCAAGAAGTCCTTCGCCCTGCGCATCGCGAGCGTGATCGCGCGCGACGAGGGCTGGCTGGCCGAGCACATGCTGCTCATCCGGCTCACGAACCCCGCGGGGCGCCGCTTCCACCTCGCGGCCGCGTTCCCGAGCGCGTGCGGGAAGACGAACCTCGCGATGCTGCGCTCGACGCTGCCGGGTTGGTCGGTCGAGACGCTCGGCGACGACATCGCCTGGCTGCGTCAGGGCACGGACGGGCGGCTGTGGGCGATCAACCCCGAGGCGGGCTTCTTCGGCGTCGCGCCCGGCACGGCCGCGACGACCAACCCCACCGCAATGGACACCATCTGGGGCAACACGATCTTCACGAACGCCGCGCTCACCGACGACGGCGACGTGTGGTGGGAGGGGATGACGAGCGAGGCGCCCGCCCACCTCGTCGACTGGACCGGCGCCGACTGGGTGCCGGGCATCGGCCGCCCCGCCGCGCACCCCAACGCGCGCTTCACGGTCGCGGCCGCCCAGTGCCCGTCGATCGCCGACGACTGGGAGGCCCACGACGGCGTCCCGCTCGACGCGATCGTGTTCGGCGGCCGCCGCGCGAGCAACGTGCCCCTCGTGCTCGAGGCGCGCGACTGGGCGCACGGCGTCTTCCTCGGCGCGACGATCGCGAGCGAGCAGACCGCCGCCGCCGAGGGCGCCGTGGGCGAGCTGCGCCGCGACCCCTTCGCAATGCTGCCGTTCTGCGGCTACAACATGGCCGACTACTGGGCGCACTGGCTCGAGGTCGGCGAGCGCCTCGGCGCGAGCGCCCCCGCGATGTTCCAGGTGAACTGGTTCCGCAAGGGGGCCGACGGCAGGTTCCTGTGGCCGGGCTTCGGCGACAACGTGCGGGTGCTCAAGTGGATCGCCGAGCGCCTCGAGGGCGCCGCGGCCGCGCAGGCATCCCCCCTCGGCCTGGTCCCCGCCGAGGGCGCACTCGACCTCGACGGGCTCGATGTCTCCGCCGACGATCTGCGCACCCTCTTCGCCATCGACAGCGGGTCGTGGCTCGCGGAGGCCGAGCTCACCGAGGAGTACTTCGCAAGCTTCGGTGACCGCGTGCCCCTTGAGTTGCAGACACAACTCGCAGCCCTGCGCACCCGCCTCGGCTCAAGATGAGACGAGCACCGGCGATCTGGCCAGAACAGCTGGAGCCAGCGAACCAGCAATAGCTGGCTTATCAACGCGTCATCCGGTTCCCATAAAATGCACCCCAAACGAGGCTGATGGGGGTGGGCCGATGTCCGGCATCGTGCCGTTCACGGATAACTACAGGGACATCTCGAATCCGAATGGGTTCCAGTTCGAGTTCCATTGCGAACGCTGCGGCAACGGATACCGCTCCGCGTTCCAGCGCGACGTCGTCACGACGGGCCAGGGACTGTTGCGCTCGGTGGGCTCGATCTTCGGCGGCGTGCTGCAAGAGGTCGGGAACGCAGCAAGCGAGCTCACGATGAACCGCGGGACGAACTCGAGTGCGAAGGACCGCGCACTGGCCAAAGCGGTCGAAGAGATCCGCCCGCTGTTCATTCAGTGCCACGGCTGCGCCCAGTGGGTGTGCCGCGAGATGTGCTGGAACGAACGGGCCGGCCAGTGCGCCCAGTGCTCACCCCTGAGCGATCAAGAACTCACCCGCCTGCAGTCCGAGGCACGCACGCAGCAGCTGCGCGACAAGCTCGCGAGCACCGACCTCACGCGCGGCGTCGATCTCACCGCCACGCCAGGCCGGGCATGCGACGGATGCGGCGCACGCCTCGCACCGGGTGCGAAGTTCTGCTCGGAGTGCGGCACTTCCGTCACGCAGGCAACCGCGTGCACGTCGTGCGGCACCGAACTGGCCCCCGGGGTGCACTTCTGTGCCCAGTGCGGCACCAAGGTCGCGTGAGCGCCGCGCGCACGCGGGTCGCTGGGCCCGTGATCGCTCTCGCACTCGGCGCCGTGCTCGTCGGCTGCTCAGCCTCCCCCGGGCACGCAGTCGCCACACGGGCGCCGCGCACGGCGAGTTCCACGCCCGCGATTCCGGCTGGGAACGCACGTATCGCGGGTACCAGCGGTTCGGCCGGCGGTGCCACCGAGTGCACGACGCTCGGCATAGCCGTCCGAGATGTCGCGAATGCAACGGGCATCCCCGTCACGCAGGTCGTGGACGAGCCGGTGCAGACCGCGATCGCGGGCCAGACGTTGACCAACGCCGCCCAAGGCGCCCGCGGGACCTGCATCTTCTACGACTCGAGCCAGACGAGCACGGTGCTGATCACGAAGACCGATCTCGCCGACGCCGCACAGCCCACGACCGCGCTGGCGGCAGTCCAGGGCGGCTACCGGCTGGAGAAGGCCGGGGGAGCTGCACCCGTGTGGGACAGCGCCACCGCGTGGCACATGACCACGTCCGGGTCGGGAAATCCCACCATCACCGGCTACGTCGCCGGGACGGGGACGATCATGTGGACCTTCAGCGTGACCGGCGGCTCGAAGGATGCCCTCGCCACTGCGACCACCGGCATCGAAGGCCTGCTCGGCAGGTCCTAAGAATCGCAATAGCGCGTGATCGCGCCGACATCCTGAGCCATCTGGATGTCGAGTCGCCCCTGCTTCGCATCGAGCGCTGCGTTGCCCGGGTCGGCGACGAGATCGTGGAGTGCGGTCGAGTAGCCGCTCGCGTCCCGATCGTATGCGCGGGCGAGGGCGGCGAGGGTCGGGTCGGTCACCTTCTGCGCGGCGGCGTGGACTTTCTTGGCCTCATCTGCCACAGCCGCCAGCACCGCCGGCGTCGGCCCGGTCTTCGCCGTCCCCATGATCGTCGCGACCTCGCCCGGTGTCAGAGAGATCGCGGCGGAATACGCGGCGCATTGGTTGTTGTGCAGCGCCTTCGGCGTCGGCGTCGCAGACCCGGACGGCGACGCGGATGCATGCGGCGCAGCCGACCGACTCGAGGTGCCAGCCGAGTCATGTGCGATCGCCGCGCAACCGCTGAGCATCATCGCCGCGAGCACGGTCAGAGCCGCGCTGCGAAATCCCCCGGATCGCATGGGGGGATGCTACAGAGGCGACATCAACGACAGCGGCGCGTGGCTCGCGGCATCCGGGTTCGCAGAGCAATGCCTCCGAACCCGGGCACGCCCGCGAGCCACGCGCACCGCCTCAGGCGCTCGCGAGCAGCCGCCGCGGCTTGGTGTCCTCGACCAGGTAGTCCAGGTACGCCCCCGTGGTCAGGAACGGCTGGAAGTCGGGGTCGAGCGCGACCTCGAGGAACACGCGTGCCGCGTCGTCGTAGCGATGGCCGTCGAACGCGGGCAGCTCGGCGAGGACGTCGGCGAGGATGTCCTCGACGAGCTGCGCCGTGATCGGCGTGCCCTCGGCCGTCGTCGCCCCGGCCCGCACCCACTGCCACAGCTGCGAGCGGCTGATCTCGGCCGTGGCCGCATCCTCCATGAGCCCGTCGATCGCTGCGGCGCCGTTCCCGCGCAGCCAGCTCTCGATGTAGCGCAGGCCGACCGAGACGTTGAGGCGGACGCCGGCGTCGGTGATCGTGGCACCGGGGATGCACAGGTCGAGCAGCTGGTCCGCCTCGACGCGCACGTCGGTGCGCAGCCGGTCGAGCTGGTTGGGTCGGCCTGAGAGCACCCGGTCGAACTGGGCGCGCGCGACCGGAACCAGGTCGGGGTGCGCGACCCACGAGCCGTCGAAGCCGTCATCCGCCTCGCGCCCCTTGTCGGCCGAGACCTGCTCGAGGGCCCGCGCGTTCGCCTCGGCGTCGCGCCGGTTGGGGATGAACGCGCTCATGCCGCCGATGGCATATGCCCCCCGCTTGTGGCAGGTCGAGACGAGCAGCTCGGTGTACGCCCGCATGAACGGCACCGTCATCGTGACCTGCGCGCGGTCGGGCAGGACGAAGGCCGGCCCGCGCTCGCGGAAGTTCTTGATGACGCTGAAGATGTAGTCCCAGCGGCCGGCGTTGAGGCCCGCGCAGTGCTCGCGCAGCTCGTAGAGGATCTCCTCCATCTCCATCGCGGCGGTGATCGTCTCGATCAGCACGGTCGCGCGGATCGTGCCGTGGTCGAGCCCGAGCGCGTTCTCGGTGAAGGTGAAGACGTCGTTCCACAGCTGCGCCTCGAAGCGGTTCTCGAGCTTCGGCAGGTAGAAGTACGGCCCCGCGCCGCGCGCGATCAGCTCGTGCGCGTTGTGGAAGACGTAGAGGCCGAAGTCGACGAGCGAGGCGGATGCCGGCGCGGCGATGCCCGACGAGCCGACGTAGCGCAGGTGGTTCTCCTTGAGGTGCCAGCCGCGCGGCCGGAACACGATCGTCGGGGTGCGCTCACCGAGCCGGTACTCCTTGCCCTCGGCGCTCGTGAAGTCGACCTGGCGGCGGATTGCGTCGTAGAGGTTGGTCTGCACGGCGATGACGTTCTGCCAGGTCGGCGACGAGGCGTCCTCGGCATCCGCCAGCCAGACCTGCGCACCCGAGTTCAGGGCGTTGACGGTCATCTTGCGGTCGGAGGCCGGCCCCGTGATCTCGACGCGGCGGTCTTCGAGGCCGGGCCCCGCGCCGGCGACGCGCCAGTCCGGGTCCTCGCGCAGGCGGTGCGTCTCGGCCGGGAAGCCGAGGCCCTTGCCGCGGCCGATGTCCTCGACGCGGATGCGACGCTCGCGCACGCGCTCGGACCGGCGGCCCGCGAAGACGTTGTGCAGGCCGGTGAGGAAGGCGACAGCTTCCGGCGTCAGGATCTCGTCCTGCCGCTCGGCCTCGTCGCCGATGAATTCGATGCTCTTGATTCGCATGATGTGCTCCGTGCTGAGGTGAAGTGCGGTGGTGCGCGGCAGATGTCGCGCTAGAACTGCTCGGACTCGGTGGAGCCGACGAGAGCGAGGGTCGACGCGCCCGGGTTGAGGGCGGTCGCGACGCGGTCGAAGTAGCCGGTGCCGACTTCGGCCTGGTGCTTGGTCGCGGTGTAGCCGCGCGCTTCGGAGGCGAACTCCGCCTCCTGCAGCTCGACGTAGGCCGACATCTGGCGGTCCTTGTAGCCGTGGGCCAGGTCGAACATCGAGTGGTTCAGGGCGTGGAAGCCGGCCAGCGTGATGAACTGGAAGGCGTAGCCCATGGCCGACAGCTCGCGCTGGAACGACGCGATCTGGTCGTCGTCGAGGTGCTGCCGCCAGTTGAAGCTCGGCGAGCAGTTGTACGCGAGCTGCTGGTCGGGGTAGATGTCGTGGATCGCCTCGGCGAAGGTGCGCGCGAGCTCGAGGTCGGGCTTGCTCGACTCGACCCAGAGCAGGTCGGCGTAGGGCGCGTATGCGAGGCCGCGGCCGATGACCGGGCGGATGCCGTTCTCGACCTCGTAGAAGCCCTCGGCCGTGCGCTCGCCGGTCAGGAACGGCCGGTCGCGCTCGTCGACGTCGCTCGTCAGCAGGGTCGCGGCGAGGGCATCCGTGCGGGCGATGATCACGGTCGGCACGTCGGCGACGTCCGCCGCGAGCCGCGCCGCGTTGAGCGTGCGGATGTGCTGCGAGGTCGGGACGAGCACCTTGCCGCCCATGTGGCCGCACTTCTTCTCGCTCGCGAGCTGGTCCTCCCAGTGCACGCCCGCGGCGCCCGCCTGGATCATGCCGTGCATGAGCTCGTAGGCGTTGAGCGGGCCGCCGAAGCCGGCTTCGGCATCCGCCACGATCGGCACGTTCCACTCGCGGGCCGCCTCGCCGCGTTCGGCGAACTCGATCTGGCCCGTGCGCAGCAGCGCGTTGTTGATGCGGCGCACGACGGCCGGCACCGAGTTGGCGGGGTACAGGCTCTGGTCGGGGTAGGTCTGGCCGGAGAGGTTGGCATCGGCCGCGACCTGCCAGCCCGAGAGGTAGATGGCGTCGAGGCCGGCCTTGACCTGTTGCACGGCCTGGTTTCCGGTGAGGGCGCCGAGGGCCGCGACCCAGTACGAGGGGTCCTCGCCGCTCGCCGCGATCAGCTCGCGCAGGCGCTCGGCGCCGCGGCGGGCGAGCGTGTGCTCCTCGCGGACGGGGCCGCGCAGCGAGATCACGTCGGCGGCGGTGTAGTCGCGGGTCGTGTTCGACCAGCGCGGGTCCGCGGCCCACTCGGTCTCGAGCTCTGCTGCGGTCTGGGTCTGGTCGCCGGGGCGAGTGGTGTTGAACATGTCGTCTCCTTCGACGATTGCGGGTGGCCTGAGACGAGCATCAGCCCCGGAAACCGGCGTGTGCAGACATCCGCACGCAGAAATATCGCGCTTTTTCTGCGCAGCAGAAGGGTTCAGGATGCCCCGCCTCCCGTCATCATGAAGAGATGGATCCGCTGATCATCGGCCGCCGCATCCGCCAGCTCCGCGGCGAGCGCGGCCTCACGCTCGAGTCGCTCGCCGCCGCCATCGACCGTGCGCCGAGCCAGCTCTCGGTCATCGAGAACGGCCGCCGCGAGCTCAAGCTCAGCGAGGTCGAGAAGCTCGCCTCCGCGCTCGGCGTCGACGTCGACGCGCTGCTCTCGAGCGAGCCGCCGACGAAGCGCGCCGGCCTCGAGATCGCGCTCGAGCGGGCGCAGCGCGGCACCGTCTTCGCCTCCCTCGGCCTCGGCCGCGTGCCGCTGCGCAAGTCGCTGTCCGACGAGGCGATCGAGACGATCCTCGCGCTCACGGGCGAGCTCGAGCGGCTGCACACCGAGCGGGCGGCGACGCCCGAGGAGGCACGCCGGGCGAACACCGAGCTGCGGGCCGAGCAGCGGGCGAAGAACAACTACTACCCCGAGCTCGAGGCCGCGGCGCGCGAGCTGCTGGCGGCGATCGGCCACCGCGGCGGCCCGCTGTCGCAACGGGCATCCGCCGAGCTCGCCGCGCACCTCGGCTTCACGCTGCACTACGTGCACGACCTGCCGAACACGACGCGCAGCGTGACCGACCGCAAGTCGGGCCGCATCTACCTGCCCGTGCACCAGACGGGCACCGACCCGCGCACGGCGCTGCTGCAGGCCATCGCGACGCACGTGCTCGGGCGGCCCGAGCCGCAGGACTACGGCGAGCTGCTGCGCCAGCGCGTCGAGACGAACTACCTCGCGGGCGCGCTGCTCGTGCCCGAGGCGAGCGCGGTCGACTTCCTCGAGGGCGCCAAGCGGGCGCGCGAGCTGTCGGTCGAGGACCTGCGGGACGCCTTCGCCGTCTCCTACGAGACGGCCGCGCACCGCTTCACCAACCTCGCGACCCAGCACCTCGGCATCCCGGTGCACTTCCTCAAGGTGCACTCGTCGGGCGCGATCTCGAAGGCCTACGAGAACGACGACGTGCAGTTCCCGACGGATGCCCTGGGCTCGGTCGAGGGCCAGGTGGTGTGCCGGTTCTGGAGCGCGCGCCAGGTCTTCGAGCTCGACGACCGGCTGTCGCCGTACCACCAGTACACCGACAAGCCGGTCGGCACCTACTGGTGCACGTCGAAGATCGAGTCCTCGGGCACGGGCGACTTCTCGCTCTCGGTGGGCACGAAGTTCGCACACTCGAAGTGGTTCCGCGGCCGCGACACCGCGGTGCGCCTCACCTCGACGTGCCCGGACCCGACCTGCTGCCGCACGCCCGAGGCCGAGCTCGCGACCAAGTGGAGCGAGAACGCGTGGCCGAGCGCGCGCCTCAACTCGTCACTGCTCGCGGCGATGCCGTCGGGCACCTTCACGGGCGTCGACCGCGTCGCGGTCTACGAGTTCCTCGAGGCGCACGAGCCGCACGCCTCGAACGCCGAGTGAGCGGGAGCCCCGCTCAACCGACCTTGCCGAGCAGCGAGCCGAGCCAGCGCACGACCGACGGCCGCAGTGCGATGACGGCGGCGACGATCGCCGCGATGCCGAGCACGAACATCCAGAAGCCGGCCCAGCTGCCCGTGCTGTCCGAGCCCCAGAACATGTGGTTGAGGTTGCGCAGCGCACCCGTCGCGAGCACCAGGGTGACGTGCACGACGACGAACACGACGAAATACAGCATCACGGGGTAGTGCAGCCGGCGCGCGAGGTCGTTCGGGAACAGGCGCGAGAGGCGCTGGTTCTTCTTCGGCCACAGCGGGCTCATGCGGTAGCCCGTGACGGCCGCGAGCGGGGCCGCGATGAAGATCGTCACGAAGTAGGCCAGCAGCTGCAGCGCGTTGTAGTTCGCCCAGCCGTCCTCGGTCGGCCAGTTGAGGCTCGCGTACTGCAGCGCCGCCGAGAGGGCGTTGGGGAAGACATCCCAGTGCACGGGAACGACGCGCACCCACTGGCGGGTCGCGAACAGCAGCACCCAGAAGATCACGCCGTTCGCCAGCCAGAAGACGTCGAGCAGCAGGTGGATGAACTGCTCGAGCGTGATGCGGCGGCGGCTGTTCCTCGCGAGCCAGGACCCGCTCGGGCGCGGGTTGCGGCGGATCGTCCAACCGGTCTTGATCACCAGCACCATGAAGAAGGCGTTGAGCCAGTGCTGCCACTGGGCCCACAGCGGCTGGCCGACGGGCGCCCACGCGGGCAGCTCGGACTGGCCCGGGAACGCCTTCAGGAACGACGCGCCCGCCGCGGTGTGGAAGAGGAACACGCGCGCGAGCACGATCGCCAGGGCGACGACCACGGCCGCGGCGACGACGCCGAGCACGAGCGTGACGCGCCGCGAGAGCGGCCCGCGCGTCGTGCGGTCGGGCGCGGCGGTCTCGCTGGTCGAGGATGTCGCGGGCTGCGGGGCGTGTTCGAGCATCGGCTCGACAGTAACCGGTTCCGCCCGAGCGAACCCGGCGAGCGCCCGCCCGCGCGACATGCTGCGTCACACTGCACGTCGAGCGGCCCCGTGCGGGCGCCCGCATGCGATCAGTCGGCGGCCGGCGCGAACCACTCCCGCGCGTGGTAGTCGGCCGTGAGCTCGTACTGCGCGCCCTGCGGCCTCGCCCAGCGCACGCCGTTCGCGAGCACGCGCTGCACGTCGGGGTGATGGTAGACGGGGAACTCCTGGTCGCCCGGCGAGAAGTAGAACACCCGGCCGAGCCCGCGCGTGTAGGTCACGCCCGAGCGGAACACCTCGCCGCCCGCGAAGGACGAGATGAAGACGGTCGCCTCGGGGGTCGGGATGTCGAAGTACTCGCCGTACATCTCCTGCTGCGGGATCACGATCGGCTGCGGCACCCCCTCGGCGATCGGGTGCGACGGTGCGACCGTCCAGACGAGCTCGCGCTCGCCGTCGTTGCGCCACTTGAGCGAGCAGGTGGTGCCCATGAGCCGCTTGAAGATCTTCGAGTAGTGCCCCGAGTGCAGCACGAGGATGCCCATGCCGGAGTGCACGCGCGCATGCACGCGCTCGACCACCTCGTCGGTGACCTGGTCGTGGCCCATGTGCCCCCACCACAGCAGCACGTCCGTCTCGGCGAGGACCTCGTCGGTCAGCCCGTGCTCCGGGTCCTGCAGGGTCGCCGTCGCCACGACGGCCTGGTCGCCGAGGTGCCGGCGCAGGGCATCCGCGATCACGGTGTGCATGCCGTCGGGGTAGTGCCCGAGCACGACCGGGTCGCCGCTCGTCTCGTGCAGGTTCTCGCCCCAGACGAGGACGCGGATGGGCGTGTCAGCGGCCTGGGAGGTCACGGCAGGACCACCTCCTCGACGCGGCCCGACGCCGCCGAGCGGGCGGCCGCCTCCATCAGCGCGAGGCTGCCGAGGTTCGAGCGGCCGAGCGTCTCGGGCGCGGGGCCGCCGGCGATCGCGCGGGCGAAGACCTGCAGCCCGGCGGAGCGGTCGTAGAGCTCCGCTTCCGGCAGCGGCAGCGTCTCGGGGCGCTTCTTCCCCGACCGCAGGATCGTGACGAGGTCGCCCGAGGCGTCCTCGACGGGCCCCTTGCTGCCGCGGCTCGTGAAGAAGATCTCGCCGTCCTCGCCCTGGATGCTCCACTCGCCCGCCCACGCGGTCGGCTTCCCGCGGCTCAGCCAGCTGCCGCGGTAGCTGACCACCAGGCCGTTCGCCATCTCGATGGTCATCGCGGCCTGCGCCTCCTCGCCGTACTTGCTGAACGACGGGTACGACGCCTTGGCGTACACCCGCACGGCCTCCTGCCCGGTGACCATGCGCAGCAGGTCGAAGTGGTGGATCGCCATGTCGTTGATCATGGGGTGCGGGAACGCGTAGTGCCGGTGCGTCTCCTTCGGCAGGTCGTTGTCCCATTGCCGGAAGTCGATGTTGATCGCGGCCAGCTCGCCGAGCTCGCCACGCTCGAGCAGGTCGCGCACGACCTTCGGCGCCGGATAGCTGCGGTAGTTCTGGCTCACCTGCAGGATCAGGCCGAGCTCCTCGGCGCGCTGCACGGCGGTGAGCGCCTCGGCCGCCGTGTTGGCGAACGGCTTCTCGACGAGCACGTGCTTGCCGGCCTCGAGCGCCTCGATGGCGAGCGGGATGTGCACCACCGCGGGTGCCGTGATCACGACGGCGTCCGCCTGCACCGCGGCGAGGGCCGCCGTGAGCGACGCGAAGGCGCGCTCGGCCGGGATGCCGATGTCCGCCTGCACGGCGCGCAGGGTCGGCTCATGCGGGTCGACGATCGCCGCGACCTCCACTTCGCGCACCGGCGGGATGGCCTGGCGGGCCCAGTTGCCGCCCCACCCTCCGAGACCGACATGGATGACCTTGATGCTCACGCTGTGCGCCCCTTTGCGTTGATTCGTCGTTCCTGAAGAGTCGATCACATCGACGACGGCTCGCCGCGGTACCGCGCCGATGCGCGTGTCGGATCGATTCGATTCCGCGTTCTCGGCGGTTTCTTGGGGGCGGCTCCCTAACTTCGGCTGCATGGCATCCCACACCCCTGCTGACGGCGTCGTCGCCGATGTGTCCGATCTGGTGAAGCGCTACGGCGCGGGCGCGACGGCCGTCACCGCCCTCGACGAGATCACCCTCGAGCTGCGCCGCGGCGAGTTCACGGCGATCATGGGCCCCTCGGGGTCGGGCAAGTCGACGCTGATGCACATCATGGCGGGGCTGGATGCCGCGAGCTCCGGCACCGTCCGTCTCGGCGGCGTCGACATCACGGCCCTCGACGACGGCGACCTCACCGAGCTGCGCCGCCGCCGCGTCGGCTTCGTGTTCCAGTCCTTCAACCTCCTGCCGATCCTCGACGTGCTCGGCAACGTGCTGCTGCCGTTCGAGCTCGACGGCCGCAAGCCGAGTGCCGAGGAACGCGCGTGGATCGACCGGCTCATCGACCAGCTCGGTCTGCGCAACCGGCTCGACCACCGCCCGTCCCAGCTCTCGGGCGGCCAGCAGCAGCGCGTCGCGATCGCGCGCGCCCTCGCGACCCGCCCCGAGATCGTGTTCGCCGACGAGCCGACCGGCAACCTCGACTCGCGCACGGGCCGCGAGGTGCTCGGCCTGCTGTCCGACGCGAGCCGGCAGCACGGCCAGTCGATCGCGATGGTGACGCACGACCCCGTGGCGGCGAGCTTCGCCGACCGCATCCTGTTCCTCGCCGACGGCCGCATCGTGCGCGACAGCGGCCGGCTGCAGCCGGAGGAGATCGCGACCTTCATGCTCTCCATCGAGGCGCAGCGATGAAGCCGAGCCTGCGCGGCCAGATCCCGACGCTGATCGTCGCGGTCATCGCCGGCACCTTCGGAGTCGCGCTCGTGCAGTTCGACGGCATCATCTCCGCCGCCGTGCGCGCCGACCCGGTGGCCGGCGCGAGCGTGCACACGGTGCCCCTGCTGCTCGGCCTCGCCGCGATCTCGTTCATCGTGCTCTCGCTGTATGTCAGCGGGGTCGTCACCTCCAACACCGTCGCGACCGTGGTCGCGGGCCGCACCCGGCAGATCGCGCTGCTGCGCCTCATCGGCTCGTCGGCCCGCGCCGAGCGCGGCCGGATCGCCCGCGAGGGGCTGCTCGTCGGGGTCATCGGCGCCGTCGTCGGCGCGGTCATCGGCACGGGCGTCGCCGCCCTCGTGGGGCACCTGGCGGTGGCATCCCGCATCTTCCGCCCGTTCGTCTACTCGTACGCGACCCCGACGATCCTGCTGCCGGTGGTCGCGGTCGCGATGACGACCTGGCTCGCGGCCTGGGTCGGCTCGCGCCGCGTGCTCGACGTGCGCCCCGTCGAGGCGCTCGGCAACAGCACCGAGCGCAGCATCCCGGACATCGCCGTGCACCGGCGCCGCCACCGGCTCGCCCTCGTGCTCGTCATCGTCGGCGTCGTGTTCCTGGCGGCCGGGGTGGTGCTCGGCCTGAGGTTCCCGCCCGCCGTGCTGCTCGGGCTGATCGGCGGCCTGCTCTCGTTCAGCGGCATCGTCTTCGCCGCCGATCGCGTCATCCCGCCCGTGCTGCGCGTCGTCGGGCGCCTGGTCGGCACCGGCACGCCGGCGAGGCTCGCCGCCGAGAACGCCCTGCGCTACCCCGAGCGGTCGAGCCGGATGACGGTCGGCCTGGTCATCGGCGTGACGCTCGTCACGACGTTCTCGGTCACGATGCAGACCTTCCAGGACATGCTCGCGATCGGCGCCCGCAACGACCCGCAGCAGTACAACGGCCTCGGCCCGATCATCAGCGGCATCGTCACGGTCTTCAGCATCCTGATCGGCTTCAGTGCCCTCATCGCCGCGGTCGGGCTCGTGAACACCCTGAGCCTCAGTGTGATGCAGCGCACCCGCGAGCTCGGGCTCATGCGCGCGCTCGGGTTCACCCGCCGGCAGCTGCGGTCGATGATCTTCGCCGAGGCGGCGGCGCTGACGGCCACGGCGACCGTGGTCGGCCTCGTGCTCGGCTTCGTCTACGGCTGGATCGGCGCGCAGTCGATGCTCGGCGGCGTGCACGGGCACCCCGGTCTCGTCGCGCCGCAGATCCCCTGGCCGATC
This sequence comes from Microbacteriaceae bacterium, assembly GCA_009780695.1. Taxonomy (GTDB): domain Bacteria; phylum Actinomycetota; class Actinomycetes; order Actinomycetales; family Microbacteriaceae; genus Gryllotalpicola. The sequence continues at coordinate 24,814 of WQZN01000012.1, read as the reverse complement.
GTGCTCGTCGTCGTGGTCGCGGCCGCCGTGCTCACGCTCGTCGCCGCGGTCTCGCCGTCGCGCCGGGCAACCCGCATCTCGCCCGTCGCCGCGCTCGCGGTCGAGTAGGGCACCCACGCCGAAGGCCCCCGGGGTTGTCCCCCGGGGGCCTTCGTGCGCCTCGGCGAGGGCCGGGCTAGTCCCCGAAACGCGCGACGAGCCGCCCGATCACCTGGTTGTCCCTGAGCCTCTCGAGCCCTGCGCCGATCTCGTCGAAGGCGATCTCGGTGTATGCCGGGGCGAGGTCGCCGGACAGCATCAGCGCATAGACCTCCTCGATGTCCTCGACGGTGCCGCCGAGCGAGCCGATGATCCGCTTGCCGAGGATCGAGGGGGTGATGACCGTGAACGTCGGCTTGCCGAGCCCGACCTGCACCACGGTGCCGCCGCGCTTCACGGCGTTGAGCGCCTTCTGCGTCGTGTCGAAGCCGGCGTAGTCGACGACCAGGTCGAAGCTGCCGCCCGCCATGGGGTTCGCGGCCCCGGCCGCCCACTCATCGGCATCCTTCACACATGCCGTGACGCCCGCGGCCCGCGCGAGCGGCCACACCTCTTCCTTCACCTCGGCCACGTGCACCTCGGCGCCCGCCAGCACGGCCGCGCGGGCGCCGATCTGGCCGAGGCCGCCGAAGCCGATGACGCCGACCTTCATGCCCGCGGCGGCGCGGCCGGCCTTGATCATGGCGTGGTACGAGGTCATGCCGGCATCCGTCGCGAGCGCCGCCAGCGACAGGTCGAGGCCGGCCGGAACGCGCGCGAGGTCGCGGTGGTCGGCCGCGAGCCGGCCCGCGAAGCCGCCGGGGGTGAACATGCCGAGCGGCGGCTGGACGCCCGCGGAGTTGACGCCCACGACATCGCCGACCGCGAAGCCGACGACCTCGCTGCCGACGGCGCTGATCACCCCTGCGTTCTCGTGGCCCTGGGTCATCGGCAGGAACGGCATGACGCCGTCGCCGTTCTCCATGTACATCAGGTCCGAGTGGCACAGCCCCGCAGCCTTGACGTCGATGATCACCTGGTGCGGTGCGGGCACCGGTTCCGGCACCTCGTTCAGCTCGATGGGGCGGTGTCCGCCCGGGTACTGCCATGCCTTCATTCCGGTCTCCTTCGACTCGTGAGGCGGTTCGGGTTCAGGGGGTGATGAGCTTCTGGATGGCTGCGCCGTACAGCCGGGCGACCTGTGCGCGCGCCTCCGGCGTCGCGCTCTCGCCGCCGACGGCGTCCCACGAGTGGATCAGCCCGACGAGCTGCGCCGAGACGAGCCACGCGCGCAGCAGGGTGTCATCGCCCGACATCCGCGCGCTGAGCTTCTCGACGAGCAGGCGGCGCAGCGAGTCCTGGAACTCGACGCGCACGCGCTCATGGTCCGCGGCTCGCACGATCGCGCTGAAGCTCGCGCGCAGCTGCGTGTGCGAGGCATCCAGCAGGTACGCCGTGAGGCGCTCGCCCACGGTGCCCAACGGGCCGTCGAGATGCGGGGCGAAGTGCTCGTCGAAGCCGATGACACGGGCGAAGAGCTCGTCCTTGGACCCGAAGTGGCGGATGACGAGCGCCGGGTCCACGCCGGCCGCCTTCGCGATCTCGCGGATCGAGGCGGCGCCGTAGCCCTTGGCCTCGAACAGCTCGCGCGCCGCGAGCGCGATCGCACGCTGCGTCGGAGTGGCGCCCTCCGCCTCGGGGGCCTGCTCGTCGTCGCTCGCGTGCTCCATCCACCTAGTCAACAGCGTTGACAGAACCGTGTCAACAGTGTTGACTGAGCATTGTCAACAGCGTTGACACCACCCTGCCGCCCGCATGAGAAGGACACCGATGCGCATCGCCGAAGCCGAATCAGAAGACGAACTCGACCTCGAGGCCGAACGGGTCGGCGGCGGGAAGGCGACCTTCTGGCTGCTCCTCGTGGGCCTCGGCGCGCTCGTGGTCTCGCTGTCGCAGTCGCTGCTCGTGCCCGTGCTGGCCGAGTTGCCGCAGAAGCTCCACTCGGACACCGCGACCGTGCAGTGGCTGCTCACCTCGACCCTGCTCGTCGGCGCGGTCGCCGTCCCGCTGCTCGGCAAGCTCGGCGACATGTGGGGCAAGAAGCTCATGCTGCTCGTCGCGATCGGCGCCATGGTGCTCGGCTCGCTCATCACCGCGATCTCGGGTGACATCACCGTGCTGATCATCGGCCGCGCGATCCAGGGGGTCTCGTCCGGCGCGATCCCGCTCGGCATCTCGCTGCTCGCGACGCTGCTGCCCAAGAAGCGCCGTGCGAGCGCGATGGCGACGATCTCGGCCATGCTCGGCGTCGGCGGCGCGCTGGGCCTGCCCTTCGCCGGCCTGATCGCCGAGCACGGCGACTTCCACCTGCTGTTCTGGATCACCGCCGTCGGTGCGGCCGTGGCCTTCGCCGGCATCCTCGTCTTCGTCCCCGAGTCCCACGACCCCGCCGGCGGCCGCATCGACATGCTCGGCGCCCTGCTGCTCGCCGGCGCGCTCGTCGCGCTGCTGCTGCCGCTCTCCGAGGGATCGGCCTGGGGGTGGAGCTCGGCCCGGGTGATCTGGCTGTTCGCGGCATCCGCCGTGCTGTTCGCCGCCTTCGGCTTCTGGGAGGCGCGCCGCCGCGACCCGCTCATCGATCTGTCGTCCCTGTCGCGCCGCCCGATCCTGCTGACGAACATCGCGTCGCTCTTCATCGGCTTCGCGCTGTTCGCCTCGCTGATCGGGACGGCGACGTATGTCGAGATGCCGAAGGAGACGGGCTACGGCTTCGCCGCCTCGACCCTGACGGCCGGCCTCACGATGCTGCCGAGCGGCCTGTGCATGCTGATCTTCGCGCCCGTCGCGGCCCGCCTGATCAACGGCATCGGCGCCGGCCGCACGCTCGCCATCGGCGCCGTCATCGTCGCCGTCGGCTGGGTGCTGCGCATCACCGTGCACGCGGACCTCTGGCAGGTCGTCGTCGGCAGCACGGTCGTCGGCATCGGCACGGGCATCGGCTATGCGGCGATGCCGGCCCTCATCAGCGCCAACACCCCGCACCACGAGCTCGCCTCCGCCAACAGCGTCAACACGGTCGTCCGCTCGCTCGGCAGCTCGCTCGCGAGCGCGCTCGGCGGCTCGATCCTCGCGGCGTTCACGATCACGCTCGGCCCGGCCGTGCTGCCCTCGCTGACCGCTTACCGCGTGCTGTTCGCCATCTGCGGCGCCGCCGCGCTGGTCGCCGCGGTGCTGGCCCTGCTCGTCGCACGCCCCACGACCGCGCGAGACGCCGCGGCGTAGTCGTGCCGCCCCGCGACCGTGCATGAGCGAAGGCCCCCGGGGTTCCCGGGGGCCTTCGTGTTGTGCGGGTCAGGACGCGTCGAGTGCGTTCCCCGCGGAGTTGGTCACGAGCTGCTGGTGTGCGGAGGCCGGCTCATGGTCGGCGATCGGCTCGGTGCGTGTGACATCCGGCTTCGTGATCTGCAGGAAGACGACGAGCGCGACGATGACGCCGAGGAAGACCCAGCTCGTCGTGTTGGTGCCCCAGTCGAGACCTTGGTTGCCGCGCTGCGAGAGGAAGTCGCCGGTCGAGGCGCCCAGCGGCCGGGTCATGATGTAGACCATCCAGAAGGCGAGCACGCCGTTGATCGGCGTCACCTTCCAGACGATCGCGAGGATCGCGATGACGGCGGCGAAGATCTCGAGCGTGGTGAGGTAGCCGAGGCTGAACTTCTCGGCGATCAGGTCGCCGACCGCGGTGCCGGTGGCGAAGGTGGCGAGGATCGCCAGCCAGTAGAAGCCCTCGCGGCGCGTGGTCGTGATCGAGTGCATCGACAGCGTGCGCTCGACCAGCCACCAGGCGAGGAACACCGCGGCGACGAAGCTGACCGACACGATCGTGATCGCCCACATGTTGTTCGGCACGTCGCCCTGGCCCTCGAACATGTCGGTGATCTGCGTGCCGAGCACGCTGATCACGACGATGTTCGCCCAGTAGACGACCGCGACATAGCGCTTCAGGCGAAACTGGACGGTCAGCAGGATCGCCAGCACGCCGACCGTGATCGCGGCCACCTTGTACAGCGCGATCTGCAGCTGCTCGGGGCTCGCATTGTCACCGCCGACGGCGAACATGCCCATCAGGTTGTCGGACATCGTCTCGCCGATGGTCGTGCACAGGACCTTGATGATCCAGAAGTAGAGGGTGACTTCGGGCACCTTGTTCAGGAGTCGGCGCACGTTGGGGGCCGACGGGGTCGCATGAGTGCTCATGCCGCCAACCTCTGATGCCGACGGAAAGAAACGTCCAAGACTCCGAGCCCGCCGCCCGGTAGCTGATCGATTCGCGGCTTTTCCGTGAGGATGCCGTACACCGGCGAATTCTTTGGCGTTCCTGATCGCGGCGCTGAGATCGTGGCCTCCTACCCGCTTCCGACCTCCGAAGGAACCCGCATCATGCACCTCGCCACCGTGTCGCTGCTCGACCCGTCGGGTCTGCTGCACTCATTCGGGCCGTGGGTCCTGGTCGGCATCGCGGTCATCGTGTTCATCGAGTCCGGCGTGCTCTTCCCGTTCCTGCCCGGCGACTCGCTGCTGATCACCGCCGCGATCCTCGCCCCGCACCTCGGCATCCACGCGTGGTCGGTCGCCGTCGTGGCCTCGTGCGCCGCGTTCGCGGGCGACCAGGTCGGCTTCTGGCTGGGCCGGCGCTTCGGGCGCGGCCTGTTCAAGCCGGACGCCCGGGTGCTCAAGACCGAGCACCTCGCGCGCGCCGAGGCGTTCTTCGCCCGCTACGGCGGCGTCTCGCTCGTGCTCGGGCGCTTCGTGCCCGTCGTGCGCACCTACGTGCCGCTCTCCGCCGGCATCGTCGCCATGCCCTACCGCCGGTTCCTCGGCTGGAACGCCCTGGGCGGCGTGCTGTGGTCGGTGGTCATGGTCGTGCTCGGCGTGCTGCTCGGCGGCATCCCGTTCGTCACGAAGAACATCGACGCGCTCATGATCGTCGTCGTCCTCGTCTCCGTCGCCCCGCTCGCGATCAGCGCGCTGCGCGGGCGCCGCAAGGCCGCCGCGCAGGACTGAGACCCGGCCGACACCGCAACGGCGCGCGACCCCGTGAGGGCCGCGCGCCGTTGTCGTGCGTAGAGCTAGTTCTTCGTGCCCGGGGTGAAGGAGACGCCGCGGACGACGGTGCCGTAGGACGGCGCCATCACGGTCTGGAACTTCTCGTTCGCGGCCGCGGTGGTCGCCGAGACCTTGTCGGTGACCCGGACGAGCGCGTTGGGGTCGCCGCCCTGGTCGCCGCCGCCGGAGACCGTCGAGGTCGCGGCCCAGATGGTCACGGTGCCGTCGGCGTTCACGCGGCCGTTGATGTTGCGCAGGCCGTCGACGCTCGGGTTCCACGGCAGACCCGTGATCGAGTTGTCACCGGTCGGGTAGCCGGCCACCTGGTACGACTGGCCCAGGTTCAGGCCGTTCTGCAGGGTGTAGTCGAGCTTCCACGACTGGCTCGCGGCGTCGAAGGAGTACTTCTGCAGGCCGGCGGTCGTCGAAGCGGCCGCGTCGGTCCAGGTGTTGGTCGCGGCGTCGTAGCCGTCGCTGCCGTCGCCCTCCTGCGACACATACAGGGTGTCCTTGTTGGCGAACCACAGACCGAACGGGAAGAAGTCGGTGTCGGTCTTGGCCGTCGTCGTCGGGAAGCCCGCGAGGATGCACATGTTGTTCGGCAGCAGGCCGCTCTGCGCGTCGGCGGTCAGGCCGGCGCTCGGCAGCTGCGCGCCGGCGGCAGGCACGCCCACACCGGTCGGGCAGGCGGTGCCGGTGGTGTCGAGGAAGTAGACGGTGTTGACGCCGTTGCTGCCCGAGCCCTTGGTGAAGTACAGGACGTTGTTCGAGATGGTCAGGCCGCGGAAGTTGGTGTCCTTGCCGACCTTGTCCGCCTTGTCGCCGAGCTGCGTGACGCTGAACGAGCCGACCGGGGTGGGCTGGCCGGGGTTCTGCTGCGCCTGGTCGAGCTTCGACGGAGTGATGATCTGCGCGCCCGCGCCCATCACGACGCCGGTCGGCTGCGGGTTGGCGCCGTTGCCGGCGTTGCCCGCGGTGTAGATGCTGTCCGCGCCGCCCGCGTCGTTGAGAACGGCGGCACGGCCGTTGTTGCCGCTGTACGCGTTGGTGTCGGTGTAGGTGAACTTGCCGTCGACGCCGAGCGTGATGACCACGCGGTAGGTCGCGTTCGGGTTCGGGTTGGTCGGGTCGATGACACCGGGGGTGTTCGAGTTCGACACGTCGAGCTGGCCCGGGGTCGAGGCGTAGCCCATGAAGGTGACCGCGTTGCCGCTCGTCGACTGGTTGAGCGCGAGCTCGGACTTCGAGGAGAAGCTCGTGACGGCCTGGTCGGTCGGGACGTCGAACGACTGCAGCACCGCGCCCGAGTTCGGGTCGAGCTCGTTGAGGGTGATCGGCGAGGTCACACCGAAGGAGCCGTCGATCTGGTCGTTGTTGAGGAGACCCGGGTAGCCGCCGCCCGCGATGGCGGTGACGCAGTTGCCGGGCGTGCAGTTCGGGGCGAGCTGCGTCTGGCCTGCGACGACGTTCGGGGTGACCGTCCAGTGGCTCGTGCTGACCAGCAGGTCGCCCTTGGCGAGGTGGACGCTGCCCTGGCCGTTGCCGATCGCCGGGGCGGCGAGGGCGGGGCCGGCGACCGCGACGGCGGTGGCGCCGGCGAGGCCGAGGGCGAGGAGGCTGCGACGCAGACCCCGGGTTTTCGACGACATGGTTCTCCTTCGATGGGTGTCGTGAACGAAGCCGGTGTCGGAGGGGATCGACACACACGGCTCCGTGACACCTTCGGGGGGCCCCATGAACGCACGCCCGCATCCACACGACGGCTCAGTGAACACAACTGGGGAATCATCTATGAAAGAAATACGTGATCGGAATGGATTTTCTTTGCTGAGAGGCGCGCATAGAAGGCTCGCGCATGATGGCGGATGCCCCGGCAGGTCGCCGCCCCCGAACTCGGGGCATCCGTTCACCTGCGTGTTGATTCCGAGCCACCGCGGATCAAGAACTGTTTCGTAGCGTCCGTAACTGTTGTTACGCCCGAGCTACAACACATTCCTGCATCCGAAGGGTCCTCTCCATGCCCAAGCTCACTCGCGTCGCGGCGGTCGCCGCGGCGGTCATCGCGGCCGGCGCTCTCGCCGCCTGCTCGTCGTCGCCGGCCAGCACGACCTCCCACTCCGGCTCCACCTCGAAGGCGAGCGCCTCACAGCCGCTCAACCTCTACGCAGCCGTCGGTTACGACGCGACGGTCGCCAAGGCCTTCACCGCCAAGACCGGCATCAAGGTGAACGTGGACGACGACAGCACCGGCCCGCTGCTGACCAAGATCACCGCCGAGAAGAACAACCCGCAGTGGTCGCTGTTCTGGGCCGACGGCGACACCGCCTTCTCGTCCCTCGACCAGCAGGGCCTGCTTGCGTCGTACCAGTCGTCGACCGTCTCGTACACCAGCGCCGGCGCCGCCCTCGTGCCCGCCGACCACGGCTACTCGCCCGTCGCGACGACCGCGATGGCTGCGCTGATCTACAACGCCGCCAAGGTCAAGGCCGTCCCGGCCACCTACCAGGATCTGCTCACCGCGCCCTACAAGGGCAAGGTCGGCATGAACGACCCGGCGCAGTCGGGCCCGACCTTCCCGTTCATCGCCGGCGTCATGAACCAGCTCGGCGGCGAGCAGAACGGCGTCAAGGCGGGTGAGGACTTCTTCACCAAGCTGAAGTCCAACGGCCTGCACGTCTTCCCGACGAACGGCGACACCCTGCACGCGCTCGAGACCGGCCAGATCGACTACGGCATGATCCAGAGCTCCGCGGCGATCGGCGAGACCATCAAGGTCAAGCCGACGGCGAACTTCGACCCGAAGATCGTCTACCTGCCCAAGTCCACCCTGCTGCCGAGCGTCATCGCGATCGACAAGGGCGCGCCCGCCGCTGTGCAGAAGGAGGCGCAGCAGTTCGTCGACTACGTCCTCTCCCCCGAGGGCCAGGCCGTCATGCTCACCGGCGACCCGAGCGGCGACTCGCTGTTCTGGCCGATCATCAACGGGGTCACGCCGCTCTCGCAGCTGCCGGCGTTCCCGAGCGACTTCCAGACCCTTGACCCGAAGTTCTGGGGCCCGCTCGAGGGTCAAGTGAACTCGTGGTTCGACTCGAACATCAAGTAATAGTGCAGACGGCAACACCCGGTGCGGCGCTCGGATACCTCGGGCGCCGCATCCGGCCGATTCGGGGTGCCTGGTTCATGGCGTTCTGGGTGCTCATCATCGCGATCCTCGTGGTCCCGATCCTGCTGTTCCTGATCGTCGCCTTCAGCCCCGCGCTCCTGTCCCAGGGCACGCAGTGGTTCACGCTCGACGCGTTCAAGCAGGCCCTCAACTCGCAGCTGCTCGTCGCATTCATCGACTCGACCGTCGTCGGCATCGTCACGGCGGCCCTCTCGGCCGCGATCGGCTTCTGGCTGGCGTGGACCGTGCAGCGCACCGACCTGCCCGGCCGCCGCGCACTGACCGGCATCGTGTTCGCGCTGCTGCTGGCCCCGTCCTATCTGATCGCCCTCGGCTGGGAGCGGCTGCTCGAGCCGAACGGCGTGCTCCAGGTGCTCGGCATCGACGCGACCTGGCCGCGCGAGGTCATGTACGGCCCCGTCGGCATCGTCATCGTGCTCACCGTCAAGGGCATCCCGTTCGCCTATCTCGCGATCAGCAACACGCTGCGCGGTCTCGGGCGCGAGTTCGAGGATGCCGTGCGGGTGCACGGCGGCGGCCGGCTCGCGTCCGCCCGGATGGTCTTCACCCTGCTCGCGCCCGGCGTCTGGGCCGCTCTCGCGATCGTCTTCGCCGAGTCGGTCAGCGACTTCGGCGTCGCGAGCACGCTGGCCAACGACTCGCACTTCCTGGTGGCGACGTACTCCCTCTATATGGCCGTCGACTCCTTCCCGGTGCAGTTCCCTGTCGCGGCGGCCATCAGCTGGATCCTGCTCCTGCTCATCGTGCTCGCGCTGTTCGCGCAGAGCCGCGCCCTGCGCGGGCGCAGCTTCCGCGTGCTCAGCGGCCGCAGCCGGCCCCCGGCCCGCGAGCACCTCGGCCCCGTGCGGGCGACCCTCATGGGCCTCGCCTTCGTCGTGCTCGCCCTGCTCACCCTCGGCGTGCCGACCTTCGGCGCGGTCTCGGCCTCGCTCATCGACGGGCTCGGGTCCCTCGCGGGCAGCCACCAGTGGGACCTGTCGAACTACCGCAGGGTGCTCGGCAGCCCCGACCTGGGCGGCCCGCTCGTGTACTCGGCGTGGCTCGCCGCGGTGACCGCCACGATCGCCACGGCGCTCGCGACGGTGTGCGCCCGCATGCTCGCGGCCCGCGGCAACACTTCGGCCGGCCGACTGCTGGACTTCATCCTGCTCGGGGCGGTCGCGCTGCCCGGCATCGTCTTCGCGGCGGGCTACATCTTCGCCTACAACCTGCCGTTCTGGGCGGCGTTGCGCATCCACCTCTACGGCACGACCGCACTGCTGCTCTTCGCCTACCTCGCCACCGGTCTGCCGTCGACCACCCGCGTGCTCGTCGGCACGCTGAGCCAGGTGCAGAACTCGATGCTCGAGGCATCCCGCGTGCACGGTCGCGGTGCGGCCAAGGCCTGGCTCACGATCGTGCTGCCCGTCATCGCCCGCCCGCTGCTGACCGCCTGGCTGCTCACCTTCGCCGCCATCCTGCTCGAGCTGCCCGTCTCGCAGCTGCTGGCCCCGCCGGGGAAGCAGCCGATCTCGGTCGGCATCGAGACGGCCCTCGGCAAGTACGACTTCGGCGGCGGCACGGCCATGGAAGTGCTGGCGATCCTCTTCGCCCTCGCAATCGTCGGCGCCGCCTTCGCCGCGTTCCGGCTTCTCGCGCCGGCCGGCTGGCGCGTCATTGGAAGGACACGATGAACACCACCCCCGCCCCTGCAGGGCACCGCCTCAGCGTCAACGCGGTCGAGAAGCGCTTCGGCGCGCTGCGGGCGCTCGACGGCGTCAGCTTCGACGTCGAGCCCGGCACCTTCCTCGTGCTGCTCGGCCCGTCCGGGTCCGGCAAGACGACGCTGCTGCGCGGGCTCGCCGGCATCGAGCGGTTCGACGCGGGAACGGTCACGATCGGCCCCCACGTCGTCAGCGACGCGCGACGCCATGTCCCCGCCGAGAAGCGCGGCCTCGCCATGGTGTTCCAGGACTATGCGCTGTGGCCGCACCTCACGGTCGCCGAGAACGTCGGCTACGCCCTGCGCCGCCAGAAGCTCGACGCCCGCGAGGTCGACCGGCGCACCCGCGAGACGCTCGAACGGGTCAACATGGCCGAGAAGGGCGCCTCCTACCCGCAGGAGCTCTCCGGCGGCCAGCAGCAGCGCGTCGCCCTCGCCCGCGCGATCGTCGCCCGCCCGGCGCTGCTGCTCTTCGACGAGCCGCTGTCGAACCTCGACGCGCACCTGCGCGAGCACCTGCGCGTCGAGATCGCGACGCTGACGCGCGAGACCGGGGCGACGGCCGTGTACATCACCCACGACCAGAGCGAGGCGTTCGCACTGGCCGATGTCGTCGGTGTCCTGAATGCGGGGAAGCTCGAGCAGTTCGGCACGCCCGAGAGCATCTACAGCACCCCCGCCTCGCCGTTCGTCGCCCGGTTCACCGGCCTTTCGGGCACGCTGCCCGGCATCCTCGACCGCCGGGTCGACGACAGCACCGCCCTGATCCGCATCGGCGACCACCGCATCGCCGCGAGCGCCGCCGCCGCGCTCAACCCCGGCGCCGAGGTCGAGGTGGCCATCCGTCCCGCCGCGCCGCGCCTGGTCGACCCGTCGGCGCACCACGACCGCGGCCAGAGCGGCGACACCCTGCTCGCCGGCTGGGTCACGGACACCGCGTATCGCGGCCGCGGCTACGAGCACGTCGTGCGCACCGACCACGGCGAGCTGACGGGCGTCTTCGACACGCGCGGCTGGGGACGCGGGGCGGCCTGCCTCATCGCGATCGCCCCGGAAGCCTGCATCGCGTTCCCGCGCGCCGCGTGACCGTAACAGCTGTTAGCATTTCCTTCAAACATAAGCTTTTCGGAGAATCCCCAATGACCTCTGTCGCACTCTTCATCGCCGTCTTCCTGGCCTGTCTGGTCGAGGCGGTGGAGGCGACCACGATCGTCGTGGCCGCCGGCGCCACCCGCAACTGGCGCTCCGCCATGGCGGGTTCCGTCGCCGCTCTGCTCGTGCTCGCCGCGGGCGTCGCCGTGTTCGGCCCGGCGATCATGCTGCTGCCCCTCGGCATCCTGCGCGTCGTCGTCGGCGGCCTGCTGCTGGTCTTCGGCCTGCAGTGGCTGCGCAAGGCCGTGCTGCGCGGCAGCGGCATCAAGGCCCTGCACGACGAAGACGCCATCTTCCAGCGCGAGGTCGCGGCCGCCGAGTCGGCCCGCACCGAATCGCGCTTCGGCGTCTCGGACTGGTACGCGTTCACCCTGTCGTTCAAGGGCGTGCTGCTCGAGGGCCTCGAGGTCGTCTTCATCGTGCTCACCTTCGCAACCAACCAGGGCAACCTGCCCGTCGCGATCATCGGCGCCGTGGCCGCCGTGATCGTCGTCGTCATCGCCGGCGCGGTCGTGCGCGGGCCGCTCTCGCGCGTGCCCGAGAACACCCTCAAGTTCATCGTCGGCATCATGCTCACGAGCTTCGGCGTGTTCTGGGGCGCCGAGGGCGCGGGCGCGCTCTGGCCCGGATCCGACGCGGCGCTGCTCGTCATCGCGCCGGCCGTCGCCGTCTACTGCCTGCTGCTGGTGCTCGCCTTCCGCCGCCGCGCGCGTGCCGCACAGCGCAGCAAGGTGCTCGTGGGGGCCGGCGCTGCGGCATCCGCGCCCGCAGAGGTCGAGGACGTCGCGGCCGTTCCCGCACCCGCGCCCGCACCCGCACCCGCACCCAAGAAGAAGCCGGGCCGCCTCGCCGCCTTCGGCCTGTTCTGGTATGACTTCATCGTCGGCGACGACTGGCTGATCACGGCCGGCGTCGCGCTGACCCTCGTGGTGGTCGCGGTCGCCCAGGCGTGGCCCGCGGCGTGGATCATCGCGCCGATCGGCCTGCTCGCGCTGATCCCCTACGGCACGGCGCGCGCGGCGCGACACTGACGCGGCAGCCGGACTCGGCCACGGCCGGGCGAGCGGACATCCCGCCCGCCCGGCCGTTCTGCATCGGGTCGCTGGGCGCCCGCCGTCAGTGCGTGTCGCCGGATTCCTCCGCATAGACGCGCGCCGCATAGTCCTCGAGCGTGCGCTCGCACTTCGCGAGCGCCTCTTCCGCCTGTCGCCTGCCTGGGGCGCCGAACTCGTCGCGCTCGGTGACCTTCTTGAGCCAGTTCACGAGCTTCGTGTAGTCGACCTCGTTCTCCTCGAGCTCGGCGTAGGTGAAGTGCGACTTCGCGTACTCCTTCTCCACCTCGGCGATGAAGCCCTGGCAGCGGTCGACGATCTCGTCGTACTCGTCAGTGCGCGCCTTCTGGAAGACGCTCAGGATGCCCTGCTCACCGGCCAGCACGTGCGAGTCGAGCAGCACCGCCGTGCCGTCCATCTGGATGATCTCGCGCTGCAGCTTGCGCAGCGCGCGCTCCGATGCGGCGCTGCGCGGCAGCGTCGCCGCGGAGTTCTGCAGGTAGACCGCGCCCAGCGCCTTGAGGCGGCGCCACACGGTCGCGCGCAGCCGGGTCGGCTCGGAGGGGATGCGGTAGACGAGCAGGAGCCACGACTGCTCGGCGGGCTCGGATTCGGCGGACGGCACGGTGCAGATTCTAGGCGGGCCGTGAGAACGGGGCGTGGCGGGGTGCGGTCACCCGTAGATCGCGCCGCCCCGAGGCCGAAGTCACCGCGGCGGTCACGACGTCGCTACATCTCCGGTTCGGGCGGCATGCACCGGAAGCCGCGAGCATCACCCGTAAGCCGATTGTCACCGGCTCCGTGCGGGATGAGGGCGACATCGCCTTCGGCCACATCCATGTGCCCCGCTTCGGACTCGAGCACGGCTGAGCCTTCGGTGATGACCAGGATCGCGAATTGCGGCTCCCATCGCGCCGTGGTCTGCGCATCCACCGAAACCGCCTCCGCACGGAAGAACGAGCCTGCGGCGTGAGGGAACAGCGGCCCGGATCCTGATGCAGGGACAGCACCGACCGCGTCCGCAAGGCGTTCGCCGGCGAAGCTGCTTCGATCGATCCCGGCCAGCGCTGTTCCGACATCCATGCCGAGGAGTCCGGCGTCCCGCGCGAGCCGCGGAAACGGCGCGTACTCCAGGATGATCGAGAGGTCTGCGGGCTCCTGTAGTTCCAGCAGGAGCACCCCCTGCCCGATGGCGTGAGGAACGCCGGCGGGAACGAAGAGCGTGTCGCCCGGATGCAATTCGACCTCGTTCATCGCACCGAGCATGGCGTCGGAGTCCTGGGAGTAGTACCACTCCCTGAGCTGCTCGTCGGCGACGCCGTCAGTGAATCCGATCCAGGCCGAACCCCCGGTTTCGTCGATGTCGAGGATGATCCAGGCCTCGGTCTTACCCGTCGCGGAATGCAACTCCCGCGCTGCGAACTCGGCACTGGGGTGCGCATGCACGAACAGTCGTTCCCCGGTGTTCAGCAACTTGCACAGCAGCCTCGGGTCCGCTCCGAATCTGGCCGCGTGGTCAGGGCCGAGAAAACCGATCGGATCCTCGCGGATGAGGTCGCGCAGGAATACATCACCGATCTTCGTCAGGCCGACCTCGGAGGACCCGAACGTGGCGACGGTTGAGGCGAGGAAGTCTTCCGGCACCCAGTCCTGGTCGGTGAGGGGCTGCCGTCGAAAACGTTCGATGGCCGCACCGCCGCGATAGGGGCGCGCGGCCGGCCGGTTCATCGGCAGCAGCACAGGACGGAAAGGCGCAGTCATTGCAGCCTCCTTTCACGATGAGCGGACAAGACGAGCTCGGCCAGAACACCCCCCACGAAGGAGTCGCCGAGTCCGATCGTGGTCGGGGTCGCCGTACGGACCTCGTATGCCGGAAGGCAACGAACAGTGCCGGATCCACGGGCGGCGATCGCCGCTGCGACGTCCCGGTGCCGCGTGGGAACGGCCGACTCGTCCAACGCCGCGAAGTCCGCAGCAGTGGCGCTGTCGCCGTGGAGATAGCGCGCCGTTGCGGCCTTGATGCCGCTGTCGAGGGCCGCTTCGAGCAGCGATGCCCGCAGGCCTGAGGCGAGCGCCCAATGCCGGGTGTGCACAACGAGCGTCGGCCCGGGGAACATGCGATGCAACCTGACGAGCGCAGCGCTGACGGCGGATGCGTCGAGCAGATCGACCACTTGTCCGAGATGCGCCTGCATCTCGTCCTCGTTCATGCTGAAGACGTCGACGAGCGGGACGAGCAGAGCGTGAGCGACCGCGCTCACTTCGTCACTGTGGTAGCCGGCGTCTTCGTGCACCACCATGGCGCCGGCAGGAAGGGATCGCATCGCTGCTGACAGTTCTGCGATGCGATCGCGCAGCACTGCGGCGTCCGACATGGCGTTGAAGCCGGAGATGAGGAACACGTCGGCGCCGGCGAGCGACTCGCCGAGGTCGGCACTGAGCCGCATGCTGACCTGCGGGGGGTCGTTGACGAAGATGAGCCTGTTGGGCCGGTCGAGGAGGATCTCGCCGTCGACGACCCGAATGCGCCCTTCTTCCGGCAGCTGGACGATCAGATGGGGAGTGAGCGCAGCGGTGGCGTCCCCGACGAGGTAATCGCAGTCCTCGGGGAAGAGGCTCAGGAAGGTGTCGTCGACGCCGGTGAGAACCGCGGTCGACCGCACACCGAGCTGTCTCATGATCAACCCCGCCCGAACGCAGGTTCCGCCGATCGTGACCGTGCGGCGGTGCCGGGCCGAGAACCCCTCGATCACCGAGGGCGTCGCCACGAACCGCTCGCCGCCGCGGCGGAGCCGCGCGTGTCCGAGGATCGCGCAGACCAGCGAGCGCTCGTCGACGATCACGACATCCGGATCGCAGTCCGCGAAGCGAATGCCGTACTCAGCCGCAAGACGCACCATCAGAGTCTCGTCCCACACGACTTCGTGATCCACGGTGCCCCCGAAGCCCAGAACCGATCGTCCGGGCCCCGAGGGCACCTGCGCGTCAGTAGAGAGTCGCTTTGCCGGCTGCATCGAACAGGTTGATCTTCTGCGCTGCGGTGATCTTCATCGCCGCGATGGGCTCCGGCTGGATCGCATTCGGCTCACGCAGCCGCTCGTCCGTGCCCAGCACCTCTCGCATCCGGTTGTGGTAGGCGACCTTGATGTCGCTGGAGATGTTGATCTTGTTGATCCCGAGCTCCACGGCACGCCGCAGCTCGCCGTCGGGGTTCGCCGACCCGCCGTGCAGCACGAGCGGGATGCCGGTGGCGGCCTTGATCTCCTGAAGCAGGTCGTGTCGCAACTCGGGATTCCGATCGGCGGGATAGAGCCCATGGGAGGTGCCGATCGCGATGGCGAGGCTGTCCACTCCGGTCTCCTCGATGAACCGCACCGCATCGTCCGTGTTGGTGTAGATGATCTCTGCAGCGCCGGACTCGCCGTAGCTGTCGTTGGCGCCGATCGTACCGAGCTCTCCCTCGACCTGCACGCCGACGGCGTGAGCCGCGTCGACGACCTTGCGCGTCAGAGCCACGTTGTCGGCGAACGGCAGAAGCGAGGCATCGATCATCACCGACGTGAAACCGGCTTGGATGGCGGTGATGATCTGCTCGTAGGTGCCGCCGTGGTCCCAGTGGATCGCGACCGGCACGCTCGAACGGTGTGCACGCGCGTGCATCGCGGGAATGAGATCGGTCGTGATGTGGGCGACTTCATCGGGGTGGATGGCGATGATCACCGGCGCGGCCAGCTCCTCACTGATGTCCATGATCCCGTTGAACATCGCCCAGTCGCTGATGTTGAAGGCGGGAATCGCGAAGTCGTTCGCATTCGCGATATCGAGGATGGACTTTCCTGTGTACAGCACGATGGTCTCTTTCTGTTCTGAGGGTGTGGCAGGGGTGGTTCAGGACTTCACTGCGCCGGCTGCGAGGCCGCCGATGAAGTACCTCTGGAAGATGAGGAAGAGCACGAGCACGGGGATGGATCCGAGGATGCTCATGGCCATCACCTCGTTCCACAGGTAGTTGTTCTGACCCATGAGGAGTTGGATCCCGACGGGCACGGTGCGCTTGTCATCGGTCTGGGTCAGGGTGAGTGCGAAGAGGTACTCGTTCCACGAGATCATGAACGTGTACAGGCCGACCGAGACCATGCCCGGCACCGAGACAGGCACGAGGACACGCCAGAGGACCGCCATGGATCCTGCGCCGTCGACGCGAGCGGCTTCGTCGAGTTCTCGCGGAAGGCTGTCCAGATATGCGGTCATCATGATGATCGCGTAGGGCAGCGTGAACACGACGTAGGTGAGAACGAGCCCCTGGTAGGTGTTGTAGAGGCCGAGGCCGACCATGATCCCGAAGAACGGGATCAGGAGGGTGATGGGCGGAACCGCCTGGACGCCGATGATCACGACGCGGATGACGGACTTGAATCTGAAGTCGTATCGACTGAAGACGTACGCCGCCAACAGCGAGATCACCAGGGTGATGATCACGACGCAAATCGCGACGACATAGCTGTTGACGAAGTAGCCGATCTTCACCGGGTCGGCCAACACCGCGAAATAGGCGCTCAGGGAGAACGATCCGTCGACGAGTCTGGGCGGAAACGCAAAGATCTTCGCGTTGGACTTGAAAGAGCTCGAGAGCATCCAGAGGACGGGGAAACCCGCGAACACGGCGCCGATGGACAGGCCGATATAGAGAAGGACTCGGCCCATGCTGCGGCGTGTGCGCGCCTTCATCGCCAAGCTCATGACTGACTCGCCTTCTTCTGCTGACGGACGTAGAAGACCGCGACGACCAGTGAGGCGACCAGGATCACGACCGCGCTCGTCGACGCCATCGAGAACTGGTAGCTGTTGAACGCCAGCTTGTAGGTGTAGGTGCTGACGACTTCCGTGTGGTTGATCGGGCCGCCGCCCGTTGTGGCCCAGATCAGCGTGAACTGCTGCGTCGTCCAGAGCAGGTCCAGCAGCGCCATGCTGAAGATGATCGGCTTGAGCGCCGGAATCGTGACGCTGAAGAACTGGCGGATGAGCCCTGCGCCGTCCACACGCGCAGCCTCGTAGAGATCAGCCGGTACGCCTTGGAGCCCGGCCAGAAGGCTGATCATGAAGAACGGATATCCGGACCAGATGTTGATCGCGGTCACGGAGATGAGCGCAGTGGCCGGCGTCGCGAGCCAGGGCACGGCCTGGTGAAGAACGCCGATTGTCGTCAGCACATAGTTGATGACGCCGGACGGGTCCAGCAGGAGGCGCCACAGAACGGCGACAACCGATGCGGTGAAGATCCACGGCAGGATGTAGATCGCACGGAAGATGGCCCGCGGGAGGGCGTGCACGAGCTTCGAGTTGAGCATCAGTGCGAAGCCGACGCCGATCACCATGTGGACGACGACGCTCAGCACCGTGAACACCAGGGTGTTCTCGACAGCGTTCCAGAAGTTCGGATCCGCGAGCACCTTGAGGTAGTTCGCGATGCCGACGAACTGCGGGTTCTGGTTCGTGACGACGTTGTCGAACAGCGAGTATCCGATCACGATGACGATCGGCACGACCATGAGTCCGACGACGAGCAACACGGTCGGGGCGATCAGCAGGTAGGGCTCGAAGGCTCGAACTCGCGAGCCGCGCCGGGGCGGAGCCGTCGTGATCTGATGAAGAGGGAGTGTCATGGTGTTCCACTTCTGGCTGCCGGCCGCACCCCGAGGGGCACGGCCGGCCGTCGGGTCCGAATCAGAACTGCTGCTTCCACTGGGACTGGACGTTCTGGAGCATCTTCGAGGTCGACTCCTGCCCCGCGACCGACTTCTGGAACTCGGTCAGGAACGAGGTCATCAACTGGTCGGCCGCAGGAAGGCCGGTGAACTCGTTGACGGGCTTGCTCTTCTGGTAGATGCCGAACGCGGTCTGGAAGTGCGGATCGGCGCCGGTGAAGTCGGGGGTGGATGTCTTGTTGCCCGGGAAACCGTTGGCCAGCGTCGACAGCTTGGAGTTGGTCTGCTGGCTCATCAGGTACTGGATGAACTCCCACGACTGGGTCGGGTACTTCGTCTTCGCCGAGACACCGATGCCCCACGAGGCGGTGAGCATCCCCTTGGTGCCCGTGTAGCCGTCCTTGACCGGCTGAGCCGAGACCGTGAACTTCAGGCTCGGGTCGCCCTTGGTGATGGTCGTCACGTGTGCCAGCGAGTCGATCATCATGCCGACGCGCCCGTTGATGAAGTTGGTCACCTTGTCGGTCTCCTGAAGACCGTTCGCACCGGGAAGTACCGAGTTCGAGGTGACCAGGTCCTTGACCATGTCGACAGCCCCGGTCACATCAGGGTTGCCCGTGAGGTTCGGCTGCCCGTTCGACAGCATGCTGCCGCCGGAAGCCCATGCCCAGGAGAGGATGTCGTTCTGAACTCCGTTGGGGTTCGTGGTGCCGAGCGGGACCACCCACCCCTTGACTCCGCTCTCGGACGAGCTGATCTTCTTGGCATCCGCGGTGAACTCGCTCCACGTCGCGGGCGGCGTGCTGATGCCGGCCTTCGCAAGGATCGCGTCATTGGTGAAGAGCGGATACACGAAGTTGACCACCGGAATCATGTAGGTGCTGCCCTTGAACCCGACCTGGCTGGCAAGGTCGCTGTCGTCATACTTCGCCGACTTCATGGCGTCGCTGAGGTTGTACAAGGCGCCCTGCTTGTAGAGCGGGTTGACCCAGGAGCCGTCGAGCCCGACGATGTCCGGCAGCGTGCCTGAGGCCGCCTCCGAGATGGTTTGCGTCTGGAGCGATGCGAACGGTGCGCTGATCAGCTTGACCGTGATGTTCGGGTGCTCTTTGTGGAAGGAATCGGCGATGCCCTGCAGCGCTCCGCTGGGCATCTCCGGCGCCCACCACTGGGAGAAGGTCAGAGTCACCTTCTGGTTGGCGGTATTGCCCCCGCTTCCGCCGCTGCAGCCCGCCAAGGTCAGCGCCGTCGCGGCGGCGACGGCAACGGCACCGAGTGCCCAGCGGACAGGGCGCTTCGAAATCCGAGCTTCGTTGCTCATGGTTCTCCCCTCATTGGAAGACTTGCGATTTTGATCTGCTTTTTGCAGGAATCTGCATGCTATGCCGCAAATAACTGCGCACACAAGCATGAATCAGCACGATATTGCGGTTTTGTGACCATCTTTTCGTGAGGCTTTGTGCTGTTCTATGCTGCTTTTGATCGGAGATCCAAAGGAGAGCTCGCATGGGGGAACACCGTCAGGACAAGCCGGAAGCCGCCGCTGAAGAAGGCACGACGCCAGAGAAGCGACTACCGGCGGGGCGCAAGGCCGAGTTGACTTCATATGTGTCCGAAGTCGGGCAGGTGACCGTCGCCAAGCTGGCCTCGCACTTCGCGGTCTCGACCGACACCATCCGCCGCGATCTCGACCAGCTCGACGCGGACGGCCTGTTGATCCGCACGCACGGTGGCGCGGTGAGCCTCGCGGCGAGCAACCGCCCCGATACGGAGTTGGAGGTGCGGCTGCATGTTCAGACCGCGGCGAAGGAGACGATCGGGCGACTTGCCGCATCGCTCGCCGAAGACGGCTCGGTGATCATGCTCAACGGCGGCACAACGACCCTTGCGCTCGCCCGCCACCTGCACAAGCTGCGCAATCTGACGGTCGCAACGAACAATCTCCGCATTCCGTCTGAGATCTCGCCGGCCGTTGTGCGGGATCTCTACGTCTTCGGCGGCTCGGTGAGCACAGTCACCCAGACCACGACCGGACCGGTCTCGCTCCGCCTGGCCACCGGTGGGCATGACATCGAGGTGCAAGCCGACATTGCCTTCATCGGTGTCGGAGCGGTCTCGGTCGAAGGCGGCTACACCACAAGCAACGTCGGGGACGCCGCCATGATGCAGGCCATGATGAATCGCGCGAGCAGGGTCGCCATCCTCGCCGACTCCGCCAAGTTCGACCGTCATCTGTTCGCCCAGGTGGCAGCCCTTCACGCCGTCGACTACCTCGTCTGCGAGACGGCACCGTCCGAGGAGCTACTCGCCGCGCTGCACGACGGCGGGGTCGAAGTGGTCACCCCCGAGTCGTCCCGGCGACTCACGTGACACTCACGAGCCTCGGCGCTGACATCGAGCAAGCCGTTCGCACGGGTGGCCCGGAGACCGGCACCCGTGTCATCCGGCTCACGAGCGGCGACCTCCAGGCCGATCTGCTCCCGGACAGAGGTCTGGACGTCGGTCAGGTACGGGTGGCCGGCATCCCGTTCGCCTATCTGTCCGGCGTCGGGTTCCCCCGTTGGAGCAACGAGAGCGAGGATGCGTTCGCGCGGTCCTTCGGCGGCGGCCTCCTCGTGACGTGCGGCCTACGCAACTTCGGGCCCGCCTCCGAGGGACAGCCGATGCACGGCCGGATCGGATCGCTCCCTGCTCGGGTGACTCGAGTCGAGGCCGGGGACCGAGGCGCGCTCGTGGAAGGCGTTGTGCGCGAAACCGGTCTCTTCGACGAGCCTCTCGAGCTGCGACGTCGAGTCGAATCGCCCGCGCCGCAGCGGATGCTGCGCATCACGGACACCATCACCAACCTCGGCAGTTCGCCGACCGAGCTCATGACGCTCTATCACGTGAACTTCGGCGCGCCGCTCGTCGGTGAGGGCACGACGCTGCGCACGTCAGCGCTCGATGTACAGCCCCGTGACGACGACGCGCGGGCCGGGTTCGACAGCTGGCATAGCTTCCCCACTCCGTCGCGCGGCTTTCGAGAGCAGGTCTTCGTTCACACCCTTCCTCGGGATCGGCTCGTCGAAGCGACCGTGACCGCGAGGTCCGGCTTGCAGGCTGTTCTGCGGTGGAACTCTGCTGAATTGCCCGGTCTCATCCAGTGGCGCATCGCAGATCCTGCCCGATCCGTTCTGGGCGTCGAACCGTGCGACACCCCAACCATTCTC
The DNA here is from genome assembly GCA_009780695.1 of Microbacteriaceae bacterium. Taxonomy (GTDB): domain Bacteria; phylum Actinomycetota; class Actinomycetes; order Actinomycetales; family Microbacteriaceae; genus Gryllotalpicola. The sequence goes on along the minus strand of WQZN01000012.1, from coordinate 3,689 downwards.
GGACGGGCCGATGCCCGCACACGCGACCTTCTGCGCTGGATCGCCCCCGGTGATTCCGTCACCCGCACACTGGAAATCGGGTTCTCGCTTCCGCCCGACTGCGCACACTGCAGCGAGCCGCGGCCAAACGGTAACCCAGGCGGGAAGACCCCTCCCGCTTTCGGCGACTGATCACGGCTCGCATCACCCGTAGATCGCGCCGAGCTCACGCGCCACGCGGATGGCGCGCGGATCCGCGCCGCCCGGCCACGGCCCGCGTGCGACCGTGAATCCGAAGGCCAGGCCCGTGTCCGGGTCGACGCAGCCCACCGCCCCGAACGCGCCGTCGTGGCCGAAGCTGTGCGGACCGCCCCAGGCCAGCTGCGCGCTCGGCTTCTGGAAGACGATCGCATGCGCGCGATCGTGCTGGCCCAGCACCTCGTCGTAGCCGCGCACCTGCTGCTGACCGACCGCGGCGACGGTCTCGGGCGAGAGCAGCGCAGGGCTGCCGCCGATGCCGGTCACCGCGCCGGCGAGCACCGTCGCGACGCCGCGCGCCGTCACCGTCGCCGAACCGGCCGGGTGCCCGTACCGCCACGAGCGCTCCGCGGTCGTGAGGCCGATCTCGCCACCCGGCCGGGGCGCGAAGGACCAGTCGCGCGTCGCGTTGAAGGGGGCGCTCGGCCCCGGCACGACCGGCGGGATCATCGGCAGCGCGTCGACCCGCCGCCCCTCGAGTTGCTGGGGCAGCCCCAGGTAGAAGTCGGCGCCCAGGGGCGCGCGCACCTCGCTCTCGAAGAACGCGTGAAGCGTGCGCCCGGTCACGCGGTAGACCAGCTCGTCACCGAGATTGCCGATCGTGACGGCGTGATAGCCGAAGGCCGAGCCGGGATGCCAGAGCGGGGCCGTCGCCGCCAACCGGTCCGCCGCCGCGTGATGGTCGAGGAGCTCGTCCCAGTTCAGTCGCGGCGCGGCATCCGGAAGCCCGGCCTGATGCGAGAGCAGCTGGCGCACCGTCACGGCGGCCTTCCCCGCCTGTGCGAACTCGGGCCAGTATGCGGCGACCGGGGCGTCGAGGTCGAGCTCCCCCCGCTCGACGAGCAGCGCGACGGCCACGCCGATCGAGTTCTTCGACACCGACATCGGCACGATGAGCGAGTCCTGCTCGAGGTGCGGGCCGCCCCATGCGTCGAGCACGAGCCGACCGCCCGCATAGGCGGCGATCTGGAAGGAGTAGTCGGGGTCTGCCGCGAGATGCCCCTCGAGCTGCGCCACGATGTCGGCCAGCCGGTCGTCGGCCTGGCCGTGCAGCAGACCGGACAGTTCAGAGACGCCCACGCGTCCTCCTTTTCGCTCTTGAGTGATGAATATCCAATCAACGATGCGCAGAAATATCAATTGAGCGCAACGCCGGCATGCATGGCGGCATTGCGAAAGCATTTGACTTGTGTCATGCTTTCCGCGGTAATAACCATATGACTTGTGTCATGGTTCATCACACAACACCCGCATTGGCATCCACATCGCAGTGGCCACAAGGAGGAAGAGCAGTGAAGCTCGAGAACATCCTGCTCGGGGTACTCGCCCGGCATCCCAGCACGGGCTACGACCTGAAGAAGTACCTCGATGTGCACGGTCGGTTCCTGCGCCCGAACACGCAGATGAGCCAGGTGTACCGCACGCTCGCGGCGATGGAGGCCAACGAATGGGTCGCCCACACCGTGGAATCGCGCCCAGGTGCCACGGATGCCAAGACCTACCGTCTGACCGACGAGGGGATGACAGTCTTCCTCGACTGGCTGAACAGCCCCTACATCCCATCCGCTCAGCTCCCCGCGCTGATCCTCGACGGCCGCCTGGCGTTCCCCGGGTTCCTCACCCGCGAGCAGGTGCTGCACCTCGTCGACGCGGAGCTCGCCGCACGGCGGGAGGCGATCGCGAAGAACCGCTTCCGCAACCGCGACCTCGGGGCGGCGGAGACCGACGCACCCTTCGATGCCCCCCTCGCCGAGCTGATCGGCGAATGGAGCCACCGCGTGGGGGCCTCGACGATGGACCACCACGTCGCAGCGCTCGAGCAGCTGCGCGCCATCCTGCTCGACACCCCGGAGGATGCAGGCACCGAGGAGTACCTCGCGCGACTGGCACCGCCGCTGCCCTCCGGCGCGTAGCCCGGCAGGCATCCCCCTCACCTCGTTCCGGCGCCGCCGCGCCGTCTCCCCCGATTCGCCCCTTCCTTAGGAGAACTCTGCCTTGCGCGCCATTGTCTTGATGTTCGACAGCCTGAACCGACACATGCTCGCCCCTTACGGCGACACGAAGGTGCTCGCCCCGAACTTCGCCCGCCTCGCGGCCCGCGCCGTGACCTTCGACAACTTCTACGCCGGGTCGATGCCGTGCATGCCCGCCCGTCGCGAGATGCACACCGGGCGCTACAACTTCCTGCATCGCTCCTGGGGGCCGCTCGAACCCTTCGACGACTCGATGCCCGAGATCCTCAAGAAGAACGGTGTGCACACGCACCTCGCCTCCGATCATCCGCACTATTGGGAGGACGGCGGGGCGACTTACCACACGCGCTACACCACCTGGGAGTTCTTCCGCGGACAGGAGGGCGACCCCTGGAAGGGCGTGGTCGCACCCGAGCCGGCGTCCGACATGTTCGCCGGCATGCGCCGCCAGGACCAGATCAACCGCCGATACATGGCCACAGAGGCCGAGCACTCGCAGACTCGCACGGTCGATGCAGGCATCCACTTCCTCGAGACCAACGCGACAGCCGATCAGTGGATGCTACAGATCGAGCTCTTCGATCCGCATGAGCCGTTCTTCGCGCACCAGGCCTACAAGAACCTCTACCCGCACCAGTACGACGGGCCGGAGTTCGACTGGCCCGGCTACCAGAAGGTCACCGAGCCGGAGGGACAGGCGGAACACGCGCGCCTCGAGTACGCCGCTCTCGTCTCGATGTGCGATCACTCGCTCGGCCGCGTCCTCGACTTCATGGACGAGCACGACATGTGGGACGACACCCTGCTGATCGTCAACACCGACCACGGCTTCCTGCTCGGCGAGCACGGCTGGTGGGCCAAGGGGATGATGCCCTGGTTCAACGAGTTGGTGCACCTGCCGATGTTCCTGTGGGACCCACGCACGCAGGGTGCCGACCTGCGCCGCGGCGCGCTCGCACAGACGATCGACATCGCGCCGACGGTGCTGGGCTTCTTCGGGCTCGACTCCACGCCCGACATGCAGGGCCGCGACCTCGCGCTCGTGTTGGACGACGACCGCCGTATTCGCGAGGGTGCGCTGTTCGGCATCCACGGAGGGCATGTGAACGTGACGGACGGCCGCTACGTCTACATGCGCGGCGCGGCGGACGTGTCGAATGGCCCGCTCGAGGAGTTCACGCTCATGCCGACCCACATGCGCGCTCGCTTCTCCCCCGCCGAGCTCACCGACTGGGAGCCCGCCGAGCCGTTCGACTTCACCAAGGGTCTGCGCACGATGCGGATCCCCGGAGCCGCAGGCATGATGAACCCTTGGCAGCACGGCACGCTGCTCTTCGACCTGGAGACGGACCCGAGCCAGGAGCACCCGATCGACGACCCCGAGGTCGAGCTGCGGATGCTGCGGCTGCTCGCCGAGCTGCTGCACGCCTCGGATGCCCCGGCCAGCCAGTTCGAGCGCCTCGGCCTCCCCGCCGAGGG
>WQZN01000011.1 GCA_009780695.1 Microbacteriaceae bacterium | reverse complement strand
CCCGGAAGCTAAGACTCCCAGCGCCGATGGTACTGCAAGGGCGACCTTGTGGGAGAGTAGGACACCGCCGAACACCCCTTAACGAATGGCCACCCCACACCCGGGGTGGCCATTCCGCTTTAACGCATAGATATATGAAGAAGGCCCCGATCGTTTCAGATCGGGGCCTTCTTGCATTTGACGTCCTATTAGCGCTCGTAGGCGGGGCGGTGCTGCCTGGCAAGCACATCGATGGCGGTGACGAGTTGCGTCGCCAGGTTCACGAGGACGTTGATCTCGTTGTCGTCGCGCGGTACCCAGCGGTATTCCGGTTCGCCGACCGGGACGAAGTTCTCGTGACGCTCCCACACGAAGAGGGTGCGCTCGGCGCCGAGCACGTATTGCTGCCACCAGATCTGTCGCAGGTAGTTGCGGGGTATGGAGCGCCACGGCTTGTTCGTGGTCTTGATCTCCGCGAGGACGAGCTCGCCGGCATCCGTCTCGCACAGCCCGTCGGGTGTGGCCAGATGACGGTGGTCGCTCTCGGCATGGAAGAGGAGCGAAGACGGCGCGATGCCGTAATGGTCCTGGACCCACGCGGCGATCTGCGGCTCGCGCTCCTTGCCGTGGTCGGTGAAGGCGTTTCCGCTGAAGCGGCTGCCGAACCACTTGTCGCGCGCTGCGGTCTCGACGGAGCGAGGCGTGGACAGCTTCGCGACGTCGGTGGCGGTGATGCCGCGACTGCGTGCGCGCAGCCACGCGATCCGATCGCTCGAGTCGGCGACGACGCGGGAGAGATGGCTGGAGGGCTCCGGCCGCCGCACCTCGAAGAGCGGGAGCAGCTGGTCGGTCACGGAACTCATTGTTCCAGGCCGGCGGCGTAGCCGAGCCGCCGACGCGCGTCGTCGATGATGCGCAACGCCGCGATCGCCTCGTCGAAGGGGTGCAGGGGGGAGTCGGTGAGACCGTCCGCCACGTAGCGCGCGAAAGCTGCGGCCTCGAAGGCCATGCCGTCTCCACCCGTGATCGTCGGATGGCCCTCGTAGCGCTCGGGGTCCGCTCCGTCGCGCCGGAAGGTGAGCGCGGACGGAGCCCAGAACGGCGGATCGACCTCGAGGCGGCCGCGCGTGCCGGAGACCGCGGCCGTCCACGGGGTGCGTGCGCCGACTCCCACGTGCAGCAGAGCATGGCTCGCGGCATCGGCTTCCAGCATCAAGGAGACCTGAGCGTCCGTGCCCGTCGCGGCGAGTGCACCGGCGACGTGGAGGCGCAGCTCCTGAGTGAGCGAAGGCAGCGCGAACTGGGCGAACGAGATCGGATAGACGCCGAGGTCCAGGAGCGCGCCGCCTGCTTGCGCCGGGTCGTACATGCGGTTCTTCGGGTCGAAGGGGACGTCGACGCCGAAGTCGGCCTGGACCAGGCGCACGTCGCCGACGTCCCCGTTCTCAAGGAGCTGGCGCGCGACGTCCATGTGCGGGAGATAGCGCGTCCACATCGCCTCCATGAGCAGGACACCCGCGGCGCGGGCGGCGGTCTGCATCCGCCGCGCCTCAGCGGCGGTGAACGCGGCGGGCTTCTCGACGAGGACGTGCTTGCCCGCGCCGATCGCGAGGAGCGCGAGCTCGAGATGGGCGTTGTGCGTCGAGGCGACGTAGACGGCATCCACTTCAGGGTCCGCGACGAGCTGCGCATAGTCGCCGTACGCGCGCTCGACCCCGTGATCACGGGCGAATCCCTCTGCGCGCTCCAGTGAGCGGGAAGCCGCGGCGACGACGCGCTGGGTCGAGTGACGGTTCAGTGCGGTCACGAAGGTGCGCGCGATGCCGCCGGTGGCGAGGATTCCCCATCGCAGGGCCGGCGCATCGGTCGGTTCGGGGGTTCGTGGTGAAGGCAGGGACATCGGATCGGCCTTTCCCGTCTCAGGGCGCGGGCTCGTCGAGCACGCGTTGGATCACCATGATGGCTGCACCGAGCACTCCGCCGGTGGTGCCGGCTTGCGAGTGCACGATGCTGAGGGTCTGCGTGGCGAGCGGGGTGGACTGCCCGTAGACGACCTCGCGGATGCCGGCGAGCAGGTGCTCGCCCGAGCGCGCGACGCTTCCCCCGATGACGACGATCGACGGGTTGAGCAGGTTGACGACCGTGGCCAGGACCTCGCCGAGATCGCGGCCCGCCTGCCGGATGCCCTGCACCGCCACCGGGTCGCAGCGCAGGCCCGCCTCGAGCACGTCCTGGCTCGTTCGCGCCGGCGCGCCGTGCGCGGACATCCACGCTGCGATCGCGGGGCCCGATGCGAGAGCTTCGAGGTCGGCATCCACCGCGCCGTGCTGCGGCGTGCGTGCCGTGAAAGGCACACGGACGTGGCCCAGATCGCCGGCCGACCCCTGTGCGCCTCGTTGCAGCCGGCCGCCCGAGATGATGCCCGCGCCGATGCCGGTCGAGACCTTGACGAACACGAGATCGGTCTCGTTCGGCCAGCTGACGGCGTGCTCGCCGAGCGCCAGGATGTTGACGTCGTTGTCGACGAGGACGGGGACGTCGAAATGGCGCCGCAGACAGCCGGGCACGTCGAAGCGGTTCCACCCCGGCATGATCGGGGGATTGATCGGTCGGCCGCTCGAATGCTCGACGGGGCCCGGGAGGCCGACCCCGATTCCGATGAGGTCGCGCCGTGCCCGACCGCTCGCCCTGAGCACGCGGCGTGCGGCGCTGACGACCCAGTCGAGGACGGGTTCGGGGCCGGCGGCGATGGTGATCTCGGCGGATTCGATCCGCAGGATGTCGCCGGCCAGGTCGGTGAGGGCGACGACGCCGTGAGTGGCGCCCAGGTCGACGGCGAGCACGACGCGCGCCGACGGGTTGAACGCGAGGAGCGCCGGGGGCCGGCCGCCGCTGGAGAGCTCATCACCCGCGGGGATGACCAAACCGGAGTTGATGAGGCCATCGAGCCGTGCCGCGACGGTCGAGCGCGCGAGGCCCGTGAGCTCGGCGAGCTGGGCCCGTGTCCGGGGCGGCCCGGTGCGCAGCATCCTCAACAGTCCGCGCGCTTCGGATGCCACCAGGGCGGGACGCTCGACGTCGGACATGAGCACATTGAACCACGGTGCCTGAGGCGGCTCGCGGCGCCGCAACTTCTGCCTGAAGCCCGGCAGAAGGGTGTTCAATGGAGGCGTCGGCCCGATGCCGTCGGCGCCGCAGACTTCGATGGAGAAGAGGACCGCTCCGTGACCGAGCCAATGCCTTCCGCCCGCACCGCCGCACCACCTGCGCAGCGTTCGCGCTGTAGGGGGAAGCGCTGATGGCACGTGGTTTCCGGCCCGGCCAGACGGCGACGCTCTGGGTCTATGATCTGGGACACGACACCGCGCACGAGGTCTTCACCTCGGACGCGCTGCTGTTCGAAGCGCCGAACTGGACCCCGGACGGCAGGTCGCTCGTGGTCAACGGCGACGGCCGGCTGTTCCGGGTCGCAGCCGATGCGACGCCCGCGACGGCGGAGCTGCAAGAGATCCCCCTCGGCGACATCCCGGAGATCAACAACGATCACGTCGTGTCGCCCGACGGCGAGGTCGTGTACGTGTCCGCCGAGGACGGACAGCTCTATGCGGTGCCGATCGCCGGTGGCCGGGTGCGGCGCGTCTCGCACGAGCGCGGCGACTTCCACCACTACCTGCACGGGGTGTCGTCCGACGGGTCGACGCTCGCGTACATCGGGCTCTCGTGGGACGGCGTCGCACGGCGGACGAACGTCCACCTGCTGCCGCTCGACGGCTCGGCCGAGGCGCAGCTCACCGACGACGACTTCCAGGACGACGGCGCCGAGTTCGGGCCGGGGCCCGACGGCGCCGAGTGGGTCTACTTCAACTCGGAGCGTGCCGGGGGAGCAGCGGGGCACGCGCAGCTGTTCCGGATGCGACCGGATGGGACATCCGTCACCCAGCTCACGGACGATGCCCGCGTCAACTGGTTCCCCCACCCGTCGCCCGACGGCGCGCACGTCGTGTACGTGAGCTACCCCGCGGGGACCGAGGGGCACCCGGAGAACGTGGCGGATGTCCGCATCAGGCTGACGTCGCCGGCCAGCGGAACCGGCCGCGATCTCGCGACGGTGTTCGGCGGCCAGGGCGCCATGAACGTCGGCAGCTGGGCGCCGGACTCGCGGCGGTTCGCCTACGTGAGCTACTCCGAGGTCTAGCTCGACGGCGCGATGCGGAAGAGCTCCGCGCGGCGGCGGATGGTCTCGGCGCGCGCGAGGCGCGGCTTGTCGGAGCCGTCGCGGATGACGCGGCCGTCGGCCTCGAACCTGTCGAGGAAGTCGAGCGCCCAGGCCACATCGGCCGGCGTCGGGCTCATCGACTCGTTGATCACGGCCGGCTGCTCGAGGTCGAGGCACAGCTTGCCGGTCATGCCGAGCGCGACCGAGTCGGCCGCCTGCTCGCGCAGCACCGGGTGCGTGCTGGCCACCGTCGGGCCGTCGATCGGGCCGGGGAGTGCGCCGATCCGCGAGGCGAGGACCAGTTTGGTGCGCGGGTAGGCCATGGCCAGCGGCGTGTTGGACGCTCCGGTGTCGCGGCGGTAGTCGCCGGACCCGAACGCCAGGCGGAACGCGCCGCGAGCGCGGGCGATCTCCACCGCGGACTCGATACCGAGCGCGGACTCGATCAGGGCGACCACCGGCGTGGCCCCGCCGAGCCGCTGGAAGGTGTCGGTGACTTGCTCGGCGGCCTCCGTCTTCGCCAGCATCACGCCCGCGAGGCCCGGCAGACCGGCGAGGGCCGCGATGTCATCGGACCAGTCGAGGGCCGTCCAGTCGTTGATGCGCACCCATGCCGAGCCGCCCGCGGACAGCCACTGGGTCACGTTCGCGCGCGCGGCCTGCTTCAGCGAGCCGTCGATCGCGTCCTCGAGGTCCAGGACGATCTGATCGGCGCGCCCCAGCTGCGCCTGATCGAAGGCATGGGTCTGCAGGGCCGAGACCAACTGCCAGGAGCGGGCGTTCGCTCCGTCCACACGGGTGGACTCGCGCACCCTGCGTCGGTCGTCCAGCGCGATGTCGGTCATGACCTGATCTCCAATTCCGCGTCGCGCCCGAGGCGGGCGATGTGCATCTCGACCTGCGCAAGCGCCGAGTCGAGCAGATGGTGGGAGAGGTTCTCCCAGCCGAGGCTCCAGTACAACTGCGAGGCGACCTGCCAGACGGTGGGGTGCTCGAGCCGGTCGAGGACCGCGGCGACCTCGGCCGTGCGACGCTCGTGATGCGCCGCGAGGCTCTCGCAGCGTGCTCCGAGCCCGTGGAACCGGTAGCCGTGACCGGGGCACACCTCATGGTCGTCGAACAGGGCGACCCGCGCCAAGGCATCCAGATAGTCGGCGACCGGATTGCTCGGCGTCGGGCCGCCCAAGCCGAGGCCGGGATTCAGGAGGGGCAGCACATGGTCGCCCGTGAAGAGCAGCTTCCGTTCGGGGTCGCGCAGGCAGAGGCTCCCGTAGGTGTGACCGGGCGTCCACACGACCTCGAGGCGGAGACCCGGGAAGTCGAGGACATCGCCGCCTTCGACCAGGCGGTCCGCCGTGATCCGCGCCCGTGCGAGGCGTTCCCCCGTGATGCGCGCGAGCTCGTCATGGCGCGCGTGCGGCACGCCCCAGCGTTCGAGGCGCGTGCCGTCGTCGTCGCCGAACTCGCCGTCGATGGCGCGCTGCTCGAGCGCGTGCAGCACGACCTGCGCACCGGAGGCCGCGCGCACGCGCGAGCCCATGCCGAGGTGGTCGAAATGCAGATGCGTGGCGACGACCGTGCGGATGTCGGCGACCGCGCGCCCGAGGGAGTCGAGCAGGGCCTCGAGCCGATGCCAGTTGGCATCCGAATCGACGCCCGGATCGATCAGATGGACGCCGCCGGCCTCGTCGAGCAGCACATAGGAGAGCGTGTAGCGCAGGGGCTGACTGCGGGCGGGGAACTCGGTGGGCAACGTCCAGACGCCGGTCGCGACCTGCGCCGGGGCCGGGATGCCGCCCTGCAGCGCGGCACGCTCTTCGGCCGGATCAACCGCCTGATGCGCCCCCATGCTCCGCCTTCCCGGTCGCCGATGACCGAAGCGCCAGCCTAACGCGCCCGTTTTCCGGTGCCGTGAACCGGTCCGTAACATCCGGCCATGGACTCGCCGCGCGGGCGCGGCCAGGATGGAGCCATGGTCAACGTGCGCACCAGCAAGCTCGGCATCATCGGCGCGGGAGCGGTCGGCACCTCGCTCGCCTACGCAGCGCTCATCCGCGGTTCCGCGGATGACATCGCGATCTACGACCTCGACGCGGCGCGCGCGGAGGCGCAGGCCCTCGACCTCGCCCATGGCACGCCGCTCGCACACCGCACCCGCATCTCCGGCAGCGGAGACCTCGACGTCATCGCCGGCTCGAACGTGGTCGTCGTCACCGCGGGGGCGGCTCAGAAACCCGGTCAGACGCGGCTCGAGCTCGTCGAGATCAACGCCAACATCATCCGCGACCTGATGCCGAAGATGATCAAGCGCGCACCCGACGCCGTGTACATCATCGTCACCAACCCGGTCGACGTGCTGACCGTCGTGGCCGAGGACGTCGCCGGCCTGCGTCGCGGCCAGGTGTTCGGCTCGGGCACCGAGCTCGACTCGGCGCGGCTGCGCTGGCTCGTGGCGGAGGCGGCCGGCATCGCACCGCGCGATGTCACGGCGATGATCCTCGGCGAGCACGGCGACAGCGAGTTCCCGCTGTGGTCGAATGCGCTCATCGGCGGCTCGCCCATCCGCGCATGGACGGACGAGACCGGAGCCAAGATCTTCGACGACGCCCGGCTCGCCGATCTCGCGAGCCAGGCGGTGCAGTCGGCCTACGCCATCATCGCCGGCAAGGGCGCCACGAACTACGCCATCGGACTCGCGGGCGTGCGCCTGGTCGAGGCGGTTCTGCGCGACGAGCACATGATCGCCCCCGTCACGACGCGGCTGCGGAACTACGAGGGCGTGGACGGCGTCGCGCTGTCGGTGCCGTGCGTGCTCGGCGCGGGAGGCGTGGAGCGGGTGCTGCCGGTGACGATGGACGAATCGGAACACGCGGCGTTCCACCGCAGCGCGGACGCCATGCGCCAGGTGCTGCACGACATCGGGCAGCAGTAAGGCATCCTCGACCTGATTCAACGGGTTCCGAGACAAGGCCTTCGGCCGTCGCTCACACACCCGGGGCGCGGTTCACAGCTAAGACATAATTTCGCCATAGGGCGCTCGGAACCTCGGGCGGATAATCAGCAGAATGAGCATCGACCTGTCTGACTCGCGCGCCGCCCAGGCACATCTGCACCACGCCGACGGCTCGCCGATCCGCGTGCTCGTCGTCGACGACGAGAACACGCTGACCGATCTGCTGCAGATGGCGCTGCGCTACGAGGGCTGGGACGTCAAGAGCGCGGGGACCGGTCACCAGGCGGTGACGCTCGCACGTGAGTTCAAGCCGGACGCCGTCGTGCTCGACATCATGCTGCCCGACTTCGACGGCCTGCAGGTCATGCGCCGCATCCGCGAGGGCGGCAACGAGACGCCCGTGCTGTTCCTCACGGCGAAGGACTCGCTCGACGACCGCATCGCCGGTCTCACCGCGGGCGGCGACGACTACGTCACCAAGCCGTTCAGCCTCGAAGAGCTCGTCGCCCGTCTGCGCAGCCTGCTGCGCCGCTCGCGTGCGCTGCTCGCCGACACGAGCGACCCGCGCATCGTCGTGGGCGACCTCGTGCTCGACGAGGACAGCTACGAGGTGACCCGTGGGGGCGAGCAGATCAGCCTCACCGCAACGGAGTTCGAGCTGCTGCGCTATCTCATGCGCAACCCGCGCCGCGTGCTCTCGAAGGCCCAGATCCTCGACCGGGTGTGGTCGTACGACTTCGGCGGCACCTCGAGCGTCGTCGAGCTCTACATCTCGTACCTGCGCAAGAAGATCGACGCGGGTCGGAAGCCCATGATCCACACGGTGCGCGGCGCCGGGTACATGGTGAAGGCGGCGGAATGACCGAGTCGGCACACGGGGTCGGGCTCGTGCCCGCCGCCTCGGTGCCGACGAACACCGAGACGGCGTCGCCGCACCTCGTCCGAGGGGTGGTGGATGCCGTGCGCCTGCTGCCGAGGAGGCTGCGGTCCTGGTTCCGCTCCTGGACGCTGCGCCGGAAGCTGGTCGCCGCCGTCGTCGCCCTCGTCGCCGTGCTCGGCGTCGGAATCGGCTCGGTCAGCGTGGTGCTGCTGCACAACTACCTGATCGACCGCGTCGACGTCCAGCTCGGCTATGCGAGCGAGCGGGGGCTCGACCTCGCGGTCGCCGGCTTCACCCATGGGGCGCCCGCGTCGGCCTCCGACATCGTGACGGCGACCGGCCAGCCCGGGGGCACCTTCGCGGTGCTGATCGCCAACGGCGCCGTCGACGCCGCGTACCTGCCGACCGGCACCGAGATCCAGTCGCGCCCGGTGGTCGGTACCGACTTCGCGGCGAAGATGACCGCGCTCAAGGAGCGCGCGCCCACGACCGTCGACCTCGGTGGCACCCTCGGCATCTACCGGGTCGAGTCGCAGGCGATGCTCGGCGGTCAGCAGCTCGTCATCGGGCTGCCGCTCGACGAGGCCGAGGCCACGACGGCGCACCTCGCGGTCACGATGCTGCTCGCCATCATCGCCGCGAGCCTCGCGGCCGCCGGTCTCGGGCTCCTGACCGTCAGGCTGTCGTTGCGCCCGCTCGACCGTGTGGCCGGCGCGGCGACGACGGTCTCGACGCTGCCGCTCGACCGCGGCGAGGTCGCGCTGCGCGTGCGGGTGGCCGACGTGGACACCGACCCGCGCACCGAGGTCGGGCGCGTGGGCAGCGCCTTCAACGCGATGCTGGGGCATGTGGCATCCGCCCTCGAAGTCCGCGAGGCGAGCGAGCGCAAGGTGCGCCAGTTCATCTCGGACGCCTCGCACGAGCTGCGCACGCCGCTCGCGGCGATCCGCGGCTACTCCGAGCTCACCCGTCGTTCCGGCGAGGTCGTCACGCCGGACGCGCAGCACTCGCTCGCCCGCATCGAGTCCGAAGCGAAGCGCATGACGGCCATGGTCGAGGACCTGCTGCTGCTCGCGCGCCTCGACGAGGGCCGCGAGCTCGACCACGAGCCCGTCGACCTCTCGATGCTGCTCATCGACGTGCTCTCGGATGCGCATGCGGCGGGTTCCGACCACCAGTGGCGCCTCGACCTGCCGCCCGAGCCCGTCGAGGCGATCGGCGACCAGGCCCGACTGCACCAGGTGTTCGCGAACCTGCTCACGAACGCGCGCGTGCACACCCCGGCCGGCACGACCGTCGAGCTGGGCATGCGCATCGACCGAGGCGGTGTGCTGGTCACCGTCGCGGACGACGGCCCCGGCATCCCCGCCGAACTCCAGCCCGTGCTCTTCGAGCGCTTCGCGCGCGGCGACACCTCGCGCTCGCGGAACACCGGTTCGACCGGACTCGGCCTCGCGATCGTGAAGGCCGTGGTGGACGCGCACCACGGCTCGATCTCGGTCGAGAGCGCCCCCGGCCGGACCGTCTTCAACGTGTGGCTGCACGCCGCGCCGATCGCGGCCGCGCCCGAGCCTGCCGTCGACTAGGCGGGTGCGCGGCTCGCTAGGCTGAGAGTCGTCGTATCGATTCGATCCCTTGGAGCAGTCAATGAAGATCGCGCTCACCGGCGGCACGGGCAAGCTCGGCACCAACGTCCTGAAGTACCTGCGCGACGCGGGGCACGAGGTGACCAACTTCGACCGCGCGGGTGTGCGCGGTTCCGGTTTCCTCCTGGTCGACCTGACCGACTACGGCGCCGTGGTCTCAGCGCTCTCGGGTGTGCGCGACGGCGCATACCCGACCGGGGCCACGCCGTACGACGCCGTCGTGCACCTCGCCGCGATCCCCGCGCCGAACATCGTGAGCGACGCCGAGACGTTCCACAACAACGCGCTCGTGAGCTTCAACGTCCTGCATGCCGCGACGCGGCTCGGCATCCGCAACATCGTCTTCGCCTCGAGCGAGACGATCCTCGGCCTGCCGTACATCACGCCGCCGCCCTACATCCCCGTCGACGAGGCGGTCGAGCTGCCCGAGTCGGTGTACTCCCTCAACAAGCTGCTCGAAGAGAAGCAGGCCGAGCAGCTCGCGCGCTGGTACCCCGACCTCAAGATCGTCGGGCTGCGCTTCTCGAACGTGATGGACGTGGCCGACTACGCGGCGTTCCCCGCCTTCGACGCGGACGCGACGCTGCGCAAATGGAACCTGTGGGGCTACATCGACGCGCGGGATGCCGCCCAGGCGGTGCTCAAGGGCCTCGAGCACTCCGAGCCGGGCTTCGAGACCTTCGTCATCGCCTCGCCCGACACCGTGATGACGCGGCCCAACGCCGAGCTCGTCGCCGAGGTGTTCCCCGGCGTCGAGGTGCGCGGCGAGCTCGGGGTCAACGACACCATGCTCTCGATCGATAAGGCGCGACGGGTGCTCGGGTACGACCCCCAGCACACCTGGCGCGACCACGTCTGAGAACGCCGTCGCCGCAGGTCGGGGCGATCGTGCGGCACTGGGAAGAAGCTGAGCCGGGCGGTCTCGATTTGTCGAGGCCGCCCGCCCTCGCTTACGCTTGAGACAAGCCAAAGACCGTAGGTTTCCGGGCATGCCCGGAATAAGGTCCTCGAAAGAGGCGACCCGCGCAGGTGTACGTTCCTCCCGATCTTCTGATCGGCAAGCTCCGTGCGCATGCGCCGGAGCTTTTTTCATCTCCTTTCCTTGCGGGCTGCGGCCGCCTGGGGCATCCGCCTCGGGTTGTGAATTCATAAGGAGTGGCCATGGCGAACAAGGAAGCCGCGGTTGCCGAGCTCACGGAACTCTTCCAGAGCTCGACTGCCGTTCTGCTGACTGAGTACCGCGGTCTGTCTGTTGCGAAGCTGCGCGAACTGCGCCGCTCGATCAGCAGCGACGCGTCGTACGCCGTGGTGAAGAACACGCTGTCCAAGATCGCGGCGAACAACGCCGGTATCACGGCGTTCGACGATGAACTCGTCGGCCCGTCCGCGATCGCATTCGTGCACGGTGACCCGGTCGCCGTCGCGAAGGGTCTGCGCGACTTTGCCAAGGCAAACCCTCTCCTCGTGGTCAAGGGCGGCTACTTCGATGGCAAGCCGCTGACCGCGGAAGAGGTTGGCAAGCTCGCCGACCTCGAGAGCCGTGAGGTGCTGCTGGCCAAGCTGGCCGGTGCCTTCAAGGCCTCGCTGTTCGGCGCCGCATATCTGTTCAACGCCCCGCTGTCGAAGGCTGTTCGCACCGTCGACGCGCTGCGTGAGAAGCAGGAGTCCGCTGCGTAGGTTTCCGACCCGTTCGGAACCGCGCCGCGGTGAATACACATTCACTAAGGAGAAGAAAAATGGCAAAGCTTTCCACCGAGGAGCTGCTCGAGCAGTTCAAGGGCCTCACGCTCATCGAGCTGAGCGAGTTCGTCAAGGCGTTCGAGGAGACCTTCGAGGTCACCGCCGCCGCCCCCGTCGCCGTTGCTGCCGCTCCGGCCGCCGGTGGCGCCGCTGCTGAAGAGGTCGAGGAGAAGGACTCCTTCGACGTCGTCCTCGAGGCCGCCGGTGACAAGAAGATCCAGGTCATCAAGGTTGTCCGCGAGCTCACCTCGCTCGGCCTCGGCGAGGCCAAGGCCGTCGTCGATGGCGCCCCCAAGGCCGTCATCGAGGGTGCCAACAAGGAGACCGCCGAGAAGGCCAAGGCTGCCCTCGAAGAGGCCGGCGCGACCGTCACCCTCAAGTAATCCCGTCCGAGGCAGTGCCTCGGGTGATTGCTTCCCGGCTCCGGCCGGAAACGGGGCGTCGCACTTCGGTGCGGCGCCCTTCGTTTCGTCGACATATATAGCAAAGCTATGTATTATGGAGCCATGCAGAAAGCTGATGCGGATGTCTTGAGCGGGGTGCTGAGCGAGCTCGTTCAGGTCAACTCCCGTCTCGTGCAGGCGATCCGGCGCATCGCGCGCGAGAACGGCCAGGGCGACTCGCTCGCCGGCTGGCGCACGCTCGGGGTGCTGCAGCGCAGCGGGCCCTCCCGGGTCGGCGTGCTCGCGGAGACGAGCCAGGTGGCGCAGCCGACCATGACGAAGCTCGTGACCGGGCTCGCCGCGCGGGGCTGGGTCGAGCGGCTGGCCGACCCCGACGACGCGCGGGCGTGGCGGATCGGCATCACCGCGGACGGAGCGGCCGCGCTCGCCGAATGGCGGGCGGGTCTGGCATCCGCACTGCTGCCCTATTTCGGCGATCTCGACGCCGACGACATCGAGGCTCTGCGGCGCACGGTGCAGGTCATCGACTCGCACATCGTGGCCCTCGAGCCGAACAGGAACGACCAGACCCAGGAGGTGGCGCAGTAGTGGCGCACGAGAAAGCATCCGGATCCATCCTCAAGCAGCCGGTCGCCGTGTGGGCGATCGCGTTCGCGTGCGTGGTGTCCTTCATGGGCATCGGCCTCGTGGACCCGATCCTGCCCGCGATCGCCGCGGCGACCCACGCGACCGCGACCCAGACCGAGATGCTCTTCACGAGCTATCTGCTCATCACCGGCGTGATGATGTTCTTCACGAGCTGGCTGTCGAGCCGCATCGGCGCCAAGAACACGTTGCTCATCGGCCTCGCGCTCGTGATCGTGTTCGCCGCGCTCGCCGGCTCGAGCGGCTCGGTCGGCCAGATCATCGGCTTCCGTGCCGGCTGGGGTCTCGGCAACGCGCTCTTCATCTCGACGGCGCTCGCCTCGATCGTCGGTGCGGCCGCGGGCGGCGCGGCCAACGCGATCATCCTGTACGAGGCGGCGCTCGGGCTCGGCCTCGCGGTCGGTCCGCTCGTCGGCGGCGCCCTCGGCGAGGTGTCGTGGCGCGGGCCGTTCTTCGGCACCGCCGCGCTCATGGCGATCGGCTTCATCGCGATCGTGACGATGCTGCGCACGCCGAAGGCCAAGCCGACCCCGACGCCGTTGTCGGCGCCGTTCCGCGGCCTCGGACGCCCGGCCCTCGCGATCATGGCGGCGGCCGCCCTGTTCTACAACATGGGCTTCTTCGTGCTGCTCGCCTGGACCCCGTTCGCGCTGCAGGCGGTCGGCGTCGCGAGCGCCATGCAGCTCGGCTACATCTTCTTCGGCTGGGGCGTCGCGGTCGCGATCAGCTCGGTGTTCATCGCCCCGATGCTGACCGCGCGGATGCGCCGCACCACCGTGCTGATCACGGTGATCCCGCTGCTCGCGGTGGTCCTGCTGCTCGCGGCCGTGTTCCACGCGAGCGTCATCGGGCTGGTCGTGCTCGTGATCGTCGGCGGTCTGTTCCTCGGCATCCTCAACACCGTCCTCACCGAGTGCTCGATGGAGGCCACCGACCTGCCCCGGCCCGTCGCCTCGAGCGCCTACTCGGGCGTGCGCTTCGTCGGCGGCGCGATCGCCCCGCCGGTCGCATCGCGCCTCGCCGAGCACTTCGGCACCACGGCCGCCCCGTTCTGGGGCGGGGTGATCGTGCTCGTCGTCGCGACGCTCATCATCGTGATCGGCCGCTCGAAGCTCAGCCGCGCCGACGGTGCCGAAGAACACCGCGACGAGGTCGGCGAGGCGATCTTCGTGGGGGACGCCGACTAGCGCGCAGCGGTCGACGCCCGCTCGACCAAGGTCGTCGGGAAGCGGATCGCCGCGGCGGATCTCGGAGCGCCGCCCAGCTCATCGAGCATGAGCCGGGCGGCGCTCCTGCCCTGTCCGACGGCATCCTGCGCCATCGTCGTGAGGGCGAAGCTCGGGGCCAGGGGGTGGTCGTCGATGCCGATGACCGAGAGCTCGCCCGGAACGGCGATGCCGAGCTCGCGCGCGGCGAGGATCACGCCGATGGCGGACTCGTCGGAGGCCGCGAAGACCGCCGTCGGGCGGGGGGTGCGGTGCAGCATCCGCAGCGCCGCGGCGTGACCGCCCGAGATCGTCAGATCGTCGCCGCGTTCGACCCACTCGCGCCGCACCGGCAGGCCTGCCGTCGTCATCGCGCGGCGGAACCCGCGCCGACGCAGCGTCGGAACGCGCGGATTGAGCCCGTGCTGGCTGTCGCCGCCGATGTAGGCGATGTCGCGATGGCCGAGGGCGACGAGGTGCTCGGTCGCGGCGCGCGCCGTGCCGAACTCGTCGATGCCGACGTACGCGAGCCCCGGCACGGGGCCGCCGACGACGACCGTCGGGTGCCCGAGCGAGGCGAGGTGCTCGCGCTCGTCGGCGGAGAAGTCCAGGCACAGGGCGATCACGGCGTCGGTGCGCTTGCGCAGGATCGAGCGGTGGAACACCCGGGCCCGTTCGTCGCCGCGCGCCCCGAGATTGAAGAGGACCGTGTCGTAGCCGGCGATGCGCAGCTCGTCGTCGATGCCCTCGAGCACGGACGTGTAGAACCAGCGGCTCACGTTGGGGACGACGACGCCCATCGCGAGGGTGCGACCGCTCGCGAGCCCCGAAGCGCTGGACGACGGAACGTAGCCGAGCGCGTCGGCGGCGCGGCGCACCGCGATCCTGGTCTCCTCGGCGACGTTCGGGAGGCCGCGGAGCGCGCGCGACACCGTCGCCGTCGACACACCGGACGCGCGTGCGACGTCCGTGATCCCCGCCATGCCGGATGCCCCTTCCCCCGGGTCGTGCGGGGCGGGGCGGACGCCGGCGGCATCCGCCCCGCCGCACGGCTCAGCCCTTGACCGCCCCCGACGTCAGGCCCGAGACGACCGATTTGCGGAACACGAGCACCAGGATCGCGATCGGGACCACGGCGACCGTTGCCGCCGCGAAGATGATGCCGTAGGGCGTCACATGCGGCGTGCCGAACAGCGCGATGCCCACGGGGATCGTACGGAAGGCGTCCGCGCTGTTGAACGAGAGCGCCATGAGGAACTCGGTCCAACAGGCGGTGAAGGCGAAGATGCCCGCGGTGAACAGGCCGGGCAGCGCCATCGGCAGCACGACAGACCACACCGTGCGCAGCGGCGAGGCGCCGTCGATGCGGCTCGTCTCCTCCATCTCCTTCGGGACGCCCATGAAGTAGTTCCGCAGGATCCAGATGGCGAAGGGCAGGTTGAGCGCCGTATAGGGCACGATCAGCGCCTGATAGCTGTTCAGCCAGTTCACCTCGCGCATGAGCAGGTACAGCGGGGCGATCAGGGCGATCGCCGGGAAGACGCTGATCATGAGCAGGGCGACGAGGATGGGCAGCTTGCCCTTGATCGGCATCCGGCCCAGCGCATAGCCGGCGAGCGTGCCGAATGCCAGGACCAGCACCGTGGTCGCGATCGAGACGATCAGCGAGTTCATGATGTAGGTGCCGAAGGAGTAGGAGGTGAAGGCCGAGGTGTAGTTCTCGAAGCTGATGGGGTTCGGGAACAGCTGCGGCGGCTGGGCGGCGACGCCGGCCGTCGTCTTGAACCCCGTTGCGATCATCCAGTAGATCGGCGCGAGGACGAAGAGGATGATCACCCCGACGGCGATCCACAGCCCCGTCTGCCCCGCCTTGGAGCGGCGTGCGCTCATGACTCGTCTCCCGTCTCGGTGACCTGCGACTTGAACACCCGCAGGAACAGCAGACAGCCGAGGACGACCAGCACCGCGGTGGTGGTCGCGACCGCGGCCCCGGGCCCGAACTTCAGGTCCGTGAACATGACGCGATAGCCGAGGATCGCGAGGGATGTCGTCGCGTTCCGCGGGCCGCCCTGGGTCAGGACGAACGGCAGGTCGAAGACGCCGAAGGCCTGGAGGATGCGGAACAGGACCGCCAGGGCGATGGTCGGCCGCAGCAGCGGCAGCGTCACCGTCCAGAAGGTCTTCCACCCGCTCGCCCCGTCGACCTCCGCCGCCTCGTACACGTCGCGGGGGAGCATGACCAGGCCCGCGAGCACGATGATCGTGACGAAGGGCGTGGTCTTCCAGACGTCCGCCACGATCATGGCGATGATCGCCGAGGTCGGCGTTCCCAGGATGACCGGGCTGCCCATGCCGAGCGCGCCGAAGATGCGGTCGGCGATGCCGTAGGTCGGGTCGTAGATGTAGCCCCACAGGGTGGCCGAGATCACGGTGATCAGCGACCACGGGATGAGGAGGATCGCCATCATCCAGCCGCGGAACGCCTCGAGCCGCTCGAGCACGAGCGCGATGAGCGTGCCGATGACGATCTCGAGCGTGACCGTGACGACCGTGTACCCGACCGTGAAGGCCAGCGCGTACTGCCACACGCTCGCCTGGAACACGGTCGTGTAGTTGGACAGCGTGAAGCCGTCGATGCTGAAGCCGCTGCCCAGGACGTTGACGTTCGAGAAGCTCATCACGACGGAGAACACGATCGGGAAGATCGTGACCGCGGCGATGACGACCAGGGCCGGGGCGGAGAAGCCCCAACCGAGGCGCGCCATCGACTGCTGGTAGGCGTTGCGCCTGGGGGGCAGGGCCCCACGCGCGTCATGGGATGACGTGCGGGAGGCCCTGCCGCGGCGCGGCACGGTGCCGGCGGTGACCATCGTGCGCCTACAGCCCGCCGTTGCTCACAGCGGTGTTGATCTGCGAGCTCGCCGATTTGATCGCGTCGGACGGCGACTGCGAGCCGGCGAGGACGCCGTTGACCGCCTGGTAGATCGCCTGGCTCACCTCGGGGTACTGGGGCGAGTTGGACGGGCGGGCGACGAGCTGCGTCTGCGGGACGATCGCCAGGACCGCGTTGCTCGCCTTGACGTCGGCGGAGGTGCGGACGGCCTGGTTGGTCGGGATCTCGCTGAACTGCGTCGCGATGATCTTCTGCGCGGTGTCGCCGGTCATGAACTTCACGAACGTGAGGTCGGCCGCGACGTTCTTGCTGTGCGGGTTGACGTACAGGTCCCAACCGCCGATGTTCGAGTAGCCGCTGCCGGACTCGCCCTGGAAGGTGGGCAGCGGGGCGACGCCGACCTTGCCGGCGACCTTGGAGCCCTGGCCGTTCGCCGAGGCGTACGCGTAGTCCCAGTTGCGCAGGAACAGCGAGTCGCCGTCCTGGAAGGCGTTCATCGACTGCGTCTCCTGATAGGTGGAGACGGCGGCCGGTGCGATGCCCTGCTTGACGAGGCTCTGCTCGAAGGTCAGCGCCTTGACGGCGGCCGGGCTGTCGAGCGCGGACTTCTTGCCGTCGCTGCTGAGGACCTTGCCCCCGGCATCCGTCAAGAACTCCATGAAGTCGCAGGTCGCACCCTCGTAGTTCGCCCCCTGGAACACGTAGCCGTACTGGACCTGCTTCTTCGACTGGGCGATCTTGGCGTCGCTGACGAGCTGTTCCCAGGTGGTGGGAACGGTGAGGTTGTCCTCTTTCAGGATGTCGGTGCGGTAGTAGAGGAAGCCCTGGTCCTCGAAGAACGGCGCCGCGTAGACCTTGCCGTTGTAGGTGGCGCCGGCGACGAGGCCGTTCGCGAAGGTGTCCCAGTAGCTCTTCGGCAGGTACTGCGAGATCGGAAGGGCCAGCTGGTGGGACGCGAACTGCGCGGGCCAGACGACGTCGCCGAGATAGACGTCGGGGCCGCCGCCGCCGGAGATCTGCGTGGTCAGCGTCGCGCGGTTGGTGTCGGTGTCCTGCGGGGCCGGGATGTACTTGACCGTGATGCCCGGATTCTCCTTCTGGAACTCGGTGATCAGGATCTTGTTCATGTCCTGACCGCCGACCATGCTGGGGCCGGCCCAGAACGAGATGCTGCCTTTGGTGGCGTTGCCCGACGGCTTCGACGAGCCGTTCTGGGCGGAGCTGCTGCCGCCGCTGCACCCGGTGAGCGCGAGCGCCGTCGCGGCGGCGAGGGCGAGCCCTGCGGTCAGCAGGGGTCGACGTGATGCTTTCATGTCACTCCTCGTTGAGTTCGATTGCATGGCCCTCTGGTGGGGGATAGACCGGCAAGTTAGTCCTTGCGGGAGGTCGCTGCAAGCGCTTGACGCAAGCGCTTGCATGCTTCACCCGGGGCCTAGCCTGTGAACGTGAGCGGAATGGGGCGGGGTGCGGGCGGCCGCGGCGGAGGCGGTCACGGCGGCCGGATCAGCGGCGGGGACCACCGGGCGCAGCGCGCGATCAACGCGCAGGCGCCCAAGATCGACCATCTCGTGCGGCGCATCGGCGGCCTGTTCCGGCCGTACCGCGGAAAGCTCGCGGTCACGGTCGTCCTCGTGCTGATCTCCGCGGCGCTGAGCGTCGTGCCGCCGCTGCTCACGCAGCGGGTCTTCGACGACGGGCTGTTCCCGAGGGCGGGGCGCATCGACGTGCCGGTGCTCGTCTCGCTCGTCGTCGCCATGACCGTGCTCTATGTGGTGTCGGGGCTGATCGGCGTCTGGCAGACCTGGCTCACGGCATCCGTCGGCAACAGCGTCATGGGCGCCCTCAGAGTGCGGCTCTTCAGCCATCTGCAGGCCATGGAGCTCAGCTTCTTCACCCGCACGAAGACCGGTGTGATCCAGTCGCGCCTGCAGAACGACGTCGGCGGTGTCGCGAACGTGCTCACCAACACGATCTCGAGCGTGCTCGGCAACACCGTGCAGGTGATCGCCGCCTTCGCCGCGATGCTTCTGCTGAGCTGGCAGCTCACGGTCGTCGCGATCGTACTCATGCCGCTGCTCGTGATCGCGCAGCGGCGCGTCGGCCAGGTGCGCGCGCGGATCGCCACCGCCACGCAGGAGAGCCTGTCGGACATGACGGCGATCACACAGGAGACGCTGTCGGTCTCGGGTGTCCTGCTCTCCAAGTCGTTCAACCGGCAGAAGAGCGAGATCGCGCGTTACTCGGACGAGAACGCCAACCTGATCGACCTGCAGGTGCGGCAGTCGATGAGCGGCCAGTGGTTCTTCGCGATGGTGCAGGTCTTCCTGTCGTCGATTCCGGCGATCGTGTACCTGATCGCGGGCTGGCTGATCCTCGGCGGCGCGCAGGATGTCACGGCCGGCACGATCGTCGCGTTCACCACGGTGCAGGCGCGGCTGCTGTTCCCGCTCATGGGGCTGCTGCGGCTGGCGCTCGACCTGCAGACCTCCGGTGCGCTGTTCGCGCGCATCTTCGAGTACCTCGATCTGAAGCCCGCGATCGCGGACCGGGCGGATGCCGTGAGCGTGAGCGCTGCGGAGGAGGAGTGCTCGGCCGGCGGGGGCGGCCTCAGCCGACCAGTGGACGCAGGGGCGGCGACCACGCGCAAGCCGATCGGCATCGAGTTCGATCACGTCGTGTTCCGCTATCCGGATGCGAAACCGGGGGAGCGCGCGACCCTCGACGACGTCTCGTTCCGCATCGAGCCGGGCCGGTTCGCCGCCTTCGTCGGGCCGTCGGGGGCGGGGAAGACGACCGTGTCATACCTCGTGCCGCGCTTCTACGAGGCATCCTCGGGCGCCGTCCGCTTCGCGGGCCGGGATGTGCGCGAGCTGCGCGGCGAGTCGCTCGTCTCGCACATCGGCGTCGTCAGCCAGGAGACCTATCTGTTCCACGCCTCGATCGCCGAGAACCTGCGCTACGCGCGCCCCGGCGCGACGGACGCCGAGCTCGAGGCGGCCTGTCGCGCGGCCAACATCCACGACACGATCGCGTCGTTCCCCGACGGCTACGAGACGCTCGTGGGCGAGCGCGGCTACCGGCTCTCCGGCGGCGAGAAGCAGCGCATCGCGATCGCGCGGGTGCTGCTGAAGGACCCCGAGGTGCTGATCCTCGATGAGGCCACGAGCGCGCTCGACACGGTCTCGGAGCGGGTCGTGCAGCAGGCGCTGGACTCCGCGTCATCCGGTCGCACCACCATCGCGATCGCGCACCGGCTCTCGACCATCGTCGGTGCCGACGTCATCTTCGTCATCGACGGCGGCAGGCTCGTCGAACAGGGCACGCACGCCGAGCTGCTCGCGCTCGGCGGCGTCTACGCCGGGCTGTACCTGCAGCAGGCGGAGCTGACGCTGCCGGCGGTCGAGTAGGCGGCCGGTGCGAGGTCAGCGACCGGCGGCGAAGGATGCCGCGACCTGGGTCGCGTTGAGCACCGAGCCGTAGACCGCGACATCCGACACGGCGCCGCTGAAGTGCGCGCTCGTGGGGGCGCCGGGCCAGCCCGCCACCGCGTCGTAGCCGATGCGCCAGTAGCCGACGTTCGGCTCGGCGGCCTTCGTCGTGGCATCCATCGCGACCCGCACGCCGTCGACGTAGAGGCGCATGCCCGAGCTCGACTGCGTCGCGACGACCTGGTGCCAGCCGCCGTCGTTGTACGACGCAGGGCTCGAGATCACGACCGGGCTGAGCAGCGGGTACACGCCGAAGTAGAGGCGCCCGTCGGCGCTGAGGTAGACGTGGCGGTCGTAGACGGTCGAGGCGCCGCTCGCCGCATTGCCGAAGCCGATGAGCATGCCGCCGGTCGTCGAGGTGGTCGTGAACCACAGCGCGAGCGAGTACGTCGACGGCGCGACGCCCACGTAGGGCGAGACGAGCGCGCCGCTGCTGCCGTCGAAGCCGAGCGCGGGCGCCTGGCCGGCCCCGCACGAGCCGCCGAGGTGGGTGATGCCGCCGGACAGGACGCCGGTGCGGGCGTTGCCGCTCGAGTCGGCGGCCTGCGAGCCCGTCGTCTCGGCGAAACGGTAATAGAGGTACGCGGGGGCGGGCAGCGTCGGGGCCGCGCAGGAGAACGACGATGCGGCGGAGAAGGTCGAGGCCGGTGCGGCCGAGACCGCGTTGAACGACGCATGGGCCGGGGCGGGCGCGGCGAGGGCGAAGGCGACCGTCGAGCCGGCCGCGACGACGGCGGCGACCATGAGCGCGGGATGCCCGGCCGCCGGGCCGCCGGAGCGCGGACCTCCCCCACACCGCCGCCCGTGGCCGCTCGTCGCGCCCGTCGGCAGCGCGAGGGCGAGCACGGCCGCCGCCGCGACGCCGAACACCGCCAGCTGCACGAGCTCGCGGTCGCGGAGCCACACGATCGGGAAGCCGAGCCAGGGCACGCGCAGGACCGCGACCCCGCGCACCGCTGCCGCGGCCACGGGCGTCGAGTCATCCGCCGCGTTCGCATCGCCTTTGGTCGTGAGGGTGCCGTCGCCCGACACGGCGACCACGCGGTGCATGCGCAGCCGGCCGGGATGATCGGGGTCGTCGAACAGCGCGATGCGGCCGACCGCGGGAGCGCCCGAGACGGGCACGCTCACGACGATGTCGCCGCGCCAGATGCGCGGGGCCATCGAGTCGCTCATCACGGTCGTCGCATGCCAGCCGAACAGGGTCGGCAGGAAGGCCCAGAACAGCATGCCGAGCGCTGCGAAGAGAACGCTGCGTGCGAGGAGCCTGGGGAGGAACGCGGCCCAGAGAGCGACCGCGTTCCTCCTGCCGGTGTCGGGTTGGGCGCCGGCTTCGGGGGAGTCGGACGGGTCGACGGCGGCCTCGGCGAGAGTCGTCATGTCTGCGTCCTTCGGGGGGAGTGGGGCGGGTGTCGGGGTGCCGGGGGAGGGCAGAGGCCTAGTTGTTCTGCGCCTCCCACGTGAAGCCGAGAGCTGCGGTGCCGCCCTGGGCGGTGTTGGGGGTGCCAGCGTCGATCGTGTACGCGATGCGGAAGGTGCGCGACTCGCTCGCGGCACCGGTGGTCGTCCACGTGGTGAGGCCGTTGGCGAAGTTGGTGCGCGTCGTGCCGAAGTCGGCGAGAGTGCCCGTGTAGACGCTCGACCCCGTGCTGAGCGGCGCGAACGAGGCGCCGGTGCCCGTTCCCTCGGTGATCGTCAGGTCGACGTAGCTGCTGAGGCCGTTGGTCGTCGCGGCCGCCGTGCCGTAGAGCTTGACGGTGGATGCCAGCGACCCGGTCGACGTGACGACGATGTCCTTGGTGTCGGTCGAGCCGGGCTTGAGGTTGCTCGCGGTGAAGAGCGCGGTGTTCTGGTCGTCGTCGCTCAGGGCGACGGTGCCGGCCGACCAGTTGTTGGTCGGGTTCGAGGTCGTGGCGCTGAAGGCCGAGTAGGAGGCCCCGCCGACGGCGATGCCGGCGACGATCAGGGCGGCGGGGACGGCGGCGAAGCCGGTGATGCGGATGGCGCGGCTGTGGCGGTGCTGAGCGTTCATGAGGGGGGAACCGTTCTGTTGAAGGCGGATGACCGGCTTGGTCTCCGAGAAACTCACTGGATGGGAAGACTGTATATCGAGAAGTTTGATGAGTGAAATACTCTTATATCCACTAAAACGGGGGTCAAGCAAAACGAGTGATAAGCTAATCAACGGCAGAGACAATCCGAAGGGTGTGGAATCCGTGGCCCAGCAGCGAGGCAAGGCGGTGACGACGCTGAACCAGGCACTGTTCGGCGCCGTCCGCGAATTCGAGCGGTTCCGTGTGGCGATCGCGCGCGACAACGGCGTGACGGTCACCGAGCTGCGGGCCCTCGCGCGCATCGGCGACGGCGACGCGCTCGGCGCCGGTGGGCGGATCACCCCGAAACAGCTCGCGACGCAGCTCGAGCTCACGACCGGCGCCGTCACGGCGCTCACCGACCGGCTCGTCGATGACGGGCTGGTCGAGCGCGAGCCGAACCCCGATGACCGCCGCAGCCTGCTGCTCGCGCCGACCGAGGCGGGCGACAAACTGCTCGCCGCGGTCGTCGCGCACTACGAGGAGCTCGTCCGCCAGGCGACGGGCGAGGTCGACACCGCCCAGCTCGACGAGCTGTCCGGTCTGCTCGCCACGATCGTCGCCCACGCGCGGCAGCAGGACTTCGCCTGACACCGGCGGAGATACTGGAGCCATGAAGGGGTGGCGGCGACTGATCTCGCTGCTCGGGCCCGCGTTCGTGGCATCCATCGCCTACGTCGACCCCGGCAATGTCGCCGCCAACGTCACCGCGGGCGCCCGCTACGGCTTCCTGCTGCTCTGGGTGCTCGTGCTCGCGAACCTCATGGCGATGCTCGTGCAGTACCTCTCGGCGAAGCTCGGCATCGTCACGGGGAAGAGCCTGCCCGAGCTGCTCGCCGAGCGGATGGGCCGACCCGCACGACTCGCGTTCTGGGCGCAGGCCGAGATCGTCGCGGCGGCGACCGATCTCGCCGAGGTGATCGGCGGCGCGATCGCCCTGCAACTGCTGTTCCGCGTTCCGCTCGTGATCGGGGGCCTCGTCGTCGGCCTCGCCTCGATCGTGCTGCTGGGCCTGCAGACGCGCGGACAGCGGCGCTTCGAGTTCGCCGTCATGGCTCTGCTCGCCGTGATCGCCGTCGGCTTCGTGATCGGGGCCGGCGCCTCACCCGTCGACTGGGGCGGCTTCGCGGGCGGTCTGATGCCGCGGTTCGACGGCAGCGAGACGGTGGTGCTCGCGGCATCCATGCTCGGTGCCACCGTCATGCCGCACGCGGTATATCTCCACTCGGCGCTCTCACGCGACCGGCACCGCACCGACAAATCGAGCAGGCACCGCGCGGCGGTCCTCGCTGCGAACCGCGTCGACGTCGTCGTCGCGCTCAGCATCGCGGGCGTCGTCAACATCGCGATGCTGGTGCTCGCGGCGGATGCCTTGCGCGGCATGCACTCGGCGGACACCATTCCCGGGGCGCATGCCGCGGTCGTCGCCGCGCTCGGGCCGGTGGTGGGCGCGGCCTTCGCCATCGGCTTGCTCGCCTCGGGGCTCGCGTCGAGCTCGGTGGGCTCGTACGCCGGCGCGGTCGTCATGGGCGCGCTGCTCAAGGTGCGCGTGCCCGTGCTCGTGCGCCGGGCCGCGACCCTGCTGCCCGCCCTCGCGCTGCTGGCGCTGGGGGTCGACCCGACCTGGGCACTGGTCGTCAGCCAGGTCGTGCTGTCGCTCGGCATCCCCTTCGCCCTCATTCCGCTGCTGCGGCTCACGGGCTCGCGCGACGTGATGGGCGAGCATGCGGATCGCCCGGCGACCCGTGCGATCGCGTGGGTCGTCGCGGCCGGCATCATCGCGTTGAACGTCGTGCTGGTCGTGCTGGTCGTGCGTGGTTAGGGGATTTCGATAGCAACCGGCCCTAGCGTTGGCCGGGTGAGTGAACTCAAGGGCAACAGCATCGAATTCGACGGCTTCACCGGTTATGTCTCGCGCCCCGCGGGCGACGCCGCAGTGAAGGGCGGCCTCGTGGTCATCCACGAGATCTGGGGTCTCGTCGACCACATCAAGGATGTCGCGGACCGCTTCGCGGCCGAGGGCTACGTCGTCGTCGCCCCCGACATCCTGAGCCACGGCGGCATCACGCCCGAGGTCGGCGACGAGCTGCAGCGCCTGCGCGAGAGCGCCGACGAAGAGGAGCGCACCCGCCTGCAGCCGCTCATGCGCGAGAAGATGGCGCCGGTGCACGAACCCGCCTATGCGTCGTGGGCCGTCTCGGCGCTCAAGCAGGTCGTCGACTGGCTCGCCGTGCAGCCCGGGGTGGACGGCCACCTCGCCGTGACCGGCTTCTGCTTCGGCGGCACCTACTCGTTCGCGCTCGCCGCGGCCGACGACCGCATCCGCGCGGCCGCCCCGTTCTACGGCGCGCCCCCGCAGGAGACCGACTTCCAGGGCTTCGCCTGCCCCGTCCGCGCGCTGTACGGCGAGCAGGACGCGCGCCTGATCGACGGGCTGCCCGAGGTCGAGAAGCGGATGTCCGACGCCGGCGTCGACTTCGAGGCCACCGTCTACCCGGACGCCGGTCACGCGTTCTTCAACGACACCAACTCGCACGCCTATGTGCCCGAGGTCGCGGGTGCGGCGTGGCAGAAGGTCACCGGCTTCTTCGCGGAGACCCTGGCCTAGGCATCCTCACCCGCGTAGCTTCGTAGCCATGGAGCAACGCGAGCTTCTCATCGACGCCTTCGACCGCATCAGCACGATCGTCCACCGTGTCGTCGAGGGGGCGAGCGCCGACCTGCTCGCCTTCCGCGACGACGACGAGGCCAACACCATCGCCTGGCTCGTCTGGCATCTGACTCGCGTGCAGGACGACCATGTGAGCGACGTCGCCGGCGTCGATCAGCTGTGGACGAGCGAGTGGGCCGCGCGTTTCGAGCTGCCGCTGCCAGTCGACTCGACGGGCTACGGCCACTCGAGCGAGCAGGTCGCGTCGGTCGTGGCGCCGGCCGAGCTGCTGCTCGGCTACCACGACGCCGTGCACGACGCGACCGTCGAGTACCTCGACACGCTCGAGGCCGACGACTTCGACCGCGTCGTCGACACCTCGTGGGACCCGCCCGTGACGCTCGGCGTGCGGCTCGTCTCGGTCATCGGCGACGATCTGCAGCACGTCGGGCAGGCCTCGTTCGTGAAGGGCGTCGCGCAGCGCGCGGGCGTCGCGTAGTCGGGCACATTTCCCACTGTGGGGCATATCGGAACCCGGGTTCCGATATGCCCCACAGTGGGAAAAGTGCCGCGCGGGCTCGCTAGGAGGCCTTCGGCCAGACCGTGAGCCGGCCGCACATGCCCCAGCGCTCGCCGCCGGGGAGCGGCTCGATCGTGCCGACCCCGCTGCCGTAGAGGCTCGCCGTGTGCGCCGCGGCGAGCAGCTCGAGGGTCGCATTGGTCGCATCGCTCTGCGACTGCGGGCCGGCCTGCCAGATCTCGCGCCACGTGTCCAGGCGCGGGGCGACGACCGCGGCGGCCGCCGTGTAGAGCGCATCGAGCGCGCCCGCGAGGTCGGTCTCGGCGCGGGCGCGCAGCTCGGCCCAGCCCGCGAGAGCGAGATCGCGCCGCGCACGTGCCGCCGCGGCCAGCTCGGCTTGGTCGGCGGTCGCAGGCAGGGCCGCCGCCGCGGCGTAGCGCTGGGGATCGGCGAGGATGTCGGCCGGGAAGGTCAGCACCGCGTCGCCGGCCTCGGGCAGGCCCGCGTTCGACATGAGCGTCATGATCTCGAGATCGCCGCTCGTGTTGATCAGGCGGTGCACGGTGCCCGGCGTGAACCAGACCACGGCGCCCGGGAACAACGGGGTGCGCTCGAGCCCGCGGGAGCTGAGCGACTCGAGCTCGCCCGTGCCCGTGAGCACGACGTAGCCCTCGGTCGAGGCCGTGTGCAGGTGCGGCGAACCGCCCGCGAGGCCGTCGGCCGTCGGCCAGTCGTACACGCGCAGACGCGAGACGGCGACCCCGCCGGGGAGGCCGCGGGCGAGGGTCGCCGCGGGATCCCAGCGAGCCGGGGCCGCGGCGTCCGCCGCCGCGACCCCGGTGCGGGTTCCGTCCATTACGCGGTCGCCTCGGCGTCGCGCCAGGGTGCGCCGCTGCCCTCCATGCTCGAGTAGAACGGCGAGTCGGCGCCGATCTCGCCCGCACCGATGCGCCCGCCGGTGAACGACGAGGCGTAGATGCCGGCGATGAGCTCGAGCGTGCGTCGGGCATCCCCGGTGCCGACCGGGATGACCTGGCCGTTCTCGCGCGCCTCGAGGACCGCGCGGAACTGCGCCGAGTGGCCCGAGTTGCCGTGCGGGCCCTCGGCCCACAGCGCGGCGACCTCGTCCTCGTGGCCCGGCGCCGGCGTGATCTTCCAGTTGTCGTCGCCGTAGCCGTAGAGGTGCTCGAGCTCGACCGTCGCGTACTCGAAGTCGAAGCGCAGGTAGCTCGTCTCGCGGGGCGACAGCAGGCTGTTCACCACGGTCGCGACCGTGCCGTTCTCGAAGGTGACGATCGCGGCCGAGAGGTCCTCGGTCTTCACCGGGCGCGCCTGGCGCGCGGCGACCGCGACGACCTCGGACCACGGGCCGAGGATCGAGAGCATGGTGTCCATCTGGTGGATGCCGTGGCCCATCGTCGGGCCGCCGCCCTCGATGTCCCACTTGCCGCGCCACGGCACGTCGAAGTAGGAGTCGGGACGGAACCACAGCGTGTCGCACACGGCGACCATGGGGCGGCCGAGCTTGCCGTCGGCCATGCGGTCGCGCAGCCAGATCGCGCGGCCGCCGAAGCGGTGCTGTGAGACGGTGGCGAAGTGCGCGCCCGAGGCCTTCTCGGCCTCGGCGAGCTCGTCGATCTCTTCGAGCGAGAGAGCCGGTGGCTTCTCCGACAGCACGTCGACGCCCGCGGCGAGGGCGACGAGCGCCTGCGCCTTGTGCAGCCCCGGGGGCGTGCACAGGTGCACGATGTCGGGCTTGCCCTGCTCGAGCAGCTCTTCGAGGCTGCCGTAGCCGGCCTCGACGCCGAACTCGGCCTGGAAGCCGGCGAGGCGCTCGGGGTCGACGTCGACGGCGCCGACGATGACGGCCCGGTCGCCCAGGTGCGTGATGTTGTCGGCGTGCACGCGGGCGATGCCGCCCGTGCCGACGATGCCGATGCGGATCGGGGCGCTCATCGGGCCACCGCCTCAGCGGCGACGGCGACGCCGGCCGACTTCAGGACCTCGACGCCGGCATCCGCCAGCTGTGACATGCGAGCGAAGTCGCTGCCGCCGTCGGCGATCACGACCGCGTAGTGCAGCGTCAGGCTCTCGCCGGGCTGGAGGGTGTGCTCCTCGTCGAAGAACGGCGCGGGGTTGAGGCAGGCGAACGGCTCGGAGCGGGCGAACCACTTGGTCGGGAGATCCGAGCCGTAGTTGCCGTCGATGAACACGACCGTCGACTCGGCGTCGATGTCGTCGTGCTTGCCGCTGAAGCCGGCCCACAGCGACTGGGTGCCGCGCAGGTCCTCGCCCTCGGTGCCGTCGGCGCCCACCATGAAGCCGCCCGTGAACGAGCGGGGGCCGCGCCAGAACAGGCCGCCGTAGCCCGCGTTGTCACGGCCCTCGGTGGTCGGCGAGCCGATGACCAGGGGCGCGCCCTGGACGTTGGTGATCTCGGTGGTCCAGGTGAGGGTCCAGAAGTCGTCGCCCTCGCCGGCGATCGCGCGGATCGTGCGGACCTCGTCGACGACCGGCTTGCCCGCGGTCTCGCCCTCGGCCGGCTGGGTCAGCCAGGTCAGCTTGTGCGAGAACGTCGCGGCGGATGCCTCGACCGATGCCTTCAGCAGCTCGACGTGCTCCATCGAGCCGTTGTTCTCGAGGTTCGCGTAGCCGGTCGCCCGCGTATAGGTGGCGCCGCCCCAGAAGTTGGTCGGGCCGACGTTCGGCAGCGACAGCGCGATGCCCTTGTGCCACACGTGGTCGTGCGGGCGGAAGACGGTGACGAGCTTGCCCGAGCGCGTGCGGATCGGGTGCAGGTACGGCCGGGGCGACTCGTACTGGACCTCGGTGGGCCGGTAGACGTAGCGGAACAGCTCGGCGCCCGCACGCACGGAGACCTCGGAACCGACGTCATGCAGCAGGGACAGTGAGCTGGGAGTGCTGGCCATGTGGCAGGAATCCTTAGAAATCGACGTTGATTGTCGCGATCGGAACTGGCTGTTTCGAAAGTTTTTCGGTAGCGTGATCGCAAGGCCGAGCCTAAACACTCGGGCCAGGCCGGTCAAGGTGAGCAGTGCCCTCGAAAGGACCCCCATGGCTGGATCGCGCGGAACGATGGCGGATGTCGCTGCGGCGGCGGGCGTGTCCGTGCCCACCGTCTCGAAGGTCCTCAACGGCCGCGCGGACGTCGCCGAAGCCACCCGCGCGAAGGTCCAGCGCGCCATGCAGGAGGTCGGCTACGTCTCCAAGCGCCTGCCGGGGACCGAGCTCGCGGGGGTCATCGACCTGATCATCGAGGGCGTCGACTCGCCCTGGGCGCTCGAGATCATCCGCGGCACCGAGGCGGCCGCGGCGCACCAGGGCGCGGCCGTCGTCGTCACCTCGTCGGTGAACCCGAGCTTCGAGCTGGGGGCCTGGTTGGACGCCGTGGCCGCGCGCCGTTCCGACGGCGTCATCGCCGCGCTCCCGAGCCTCGGCGAGCAGCAGCTCAAGGCGCTGCAGGACCTGCAGGCGCCGCTCGTCGTGATCGACCCCTCCGCGCCCCTTCCCGAGCACATCTCCACCATCGGCGCCACGAACTGGGCGGGCGGGTTCGCGGCGACGAACCGACTCCTCGACCTCGGCCACACGCGCGTCGGCATCATCGCGGGGCCCGAGCGCGTGCCCGGCGCGGTGCAGCGCCTCGAGGGCTACGCCGCGGCGCTGCGGCGGCGCGGCATCCCGCTCGACCCCGCCCTCGTCGTCGAGGCGGAGTTCCGCATCACGACGGGCCACGCGGCCGCGGTCGAGCTGCTCGAGCTGGCCGACCGCCCGACCGCCGTGTTCTGCAGCTCGGACCAGCAGGCGGCGGGCCTGTACGAGGCGGCGCGCGAGCGGGACATCCGCATCCCGAGCGAGCTCTCGGTCATCGGCTTCGACGACACGGTGCTCTCGCGCTATCTGTCGCCGGCGCTGACGACCGTGCACCAGCCGCTCGCCGAGATGGCGGGCGAGGCGATCCGGATCATCCAGCAGCTCGCCCACGACCCCAAGGCGCACGTCGCACGCCACCTCGAGCTGAAGACCTCGATCGTCGAGCGCCGCAGTGCCGTTACCCGATCGAAATAACGTTTTCTGGAAAACCTTTACCGGTTGGACTTGACGCGGGAAAGCGCAATCCGTTAGCTTCGCTTTCGATCGGTCTCGAAATCTTTTCGTGAAATCGGGATCGCACGATCGTCATTGTCCACGACGCGGTGGAGGCCCTTCCCCCGCGTCGCCGAGAAACGAGAGGGGCGCCGATGTCGACGGAGACAGCGCGGCTACGAGCCGGCGGCGGCGGGTCCAGTCGGCCCTGGTACCGAAACTGGCAGCTCTACACGCTGCTGATCCTTCCGGTGGCGTACTTCGTCATCTTCCGGTACCTGCCGATGGCGGGAAACATCATCGCCTTCCGCCAGTACATGCCCGGCGGCAACATCTTCGGCGAGTACTGGACGGGCTTCGACAACTTCAAGCTCTTCCTCGCCGACCCCGGCTTCTGGCAGGTCTTCCGGAACAACATCGTGCTCGGCGGCCTCGCCCTGCTGTTCGGCTTCCCGGCGCCGATCATCCTCGCCCTGCTCCTCAACGAGGTGCGCAACCGCGGGTTCAAGCGCTTCGTGCAGTCGGCCACCTATCTGCCGCACTTCCTGTCGGTCGTCATCGTCGCCGGCATGATCATGCAGCTCACCTCGCTGCAGGGCACGATCAACCACTTCCTCAGCACGGTGGGCATCGACAAGATCGCGTTCATGCAGGACCCGGGCTGGTTCCCGGCCATCTACGTCGGCTCCGAGGTCTGGCAGACCGCCGGCTGGGGCACGATCCTCTACCTCGCGGCCCTGACCCAGATCGACGAGAGCCTCTACGAGGCCGCCCGCATCGACGGCGCGAACCGCTGGAAGCAGACCTGGCACGTCACGATCCCCGGCATCACGCCGACCATCGTCACGCTGCTCATCCTCAACATCGGCACCTTCCTCGGTGTCGGCTTCGAGAAGATCTTCCTTCTCTACAACCCCTCGACCTACGCGACGGCCGACGTCATCTCGACGTACCTGTTCCGGGTCGGCATTCAGTCCGGCAGCTTCAGCTATGCGGCTGCCATCGGCATGTTCGAGGCCTTGATCGGCGCCATTCTGGTCATCTCCTCGAACATGGTCGCCAAGCGTTTGACGGGAGCAGGCCTGTGGTGATCGAAGCTCCGGCGGCGGGCGCCGTGCCCACCGCCTCCCTCGTCCTCGGCAACACGAAGCACCGCAGCCGCATCCGCCAGAGCCGCGGAGAGCGCATCTTCGGCGTCGTCAACGTCGTGATCCTGCTGCTCGCCGTCGCCATCACGCTCTTCCCCTTCGTGAACGTCGTGGCGCAGTCGCTCTCGAGCGAGAAGTACATCGACTTCGGCCTCGTCAGCGTCTGGCCGCGCGGGTGGGATGTCTCGACCTACGGCCTCGTGCTCAAGGACCCGACGTTCTGGATCAACTACCGGAACACGGTCGTCTACACGGTGGTCTCGACCGCCGTCTCGATGGTGCTCTCGACGATGTTCGCCTACGCGGTCTCGCGCCCCGAGCTCAAGGGGCGGAAGTTCTTCATCGGCATGGCTATCGTCACGATGCTGTACTCGGGCGGCATCATCCCGACCTACATCGTGGTGAACAAGCTGAACCTGACCGACACCATCTGGGCCATCGCCCTGCCCGGCGCGATCAGCGTGTTCAACGTGCTCGTCATGAAGTCGTTCTTCGAGAACCTGCCGGACGAGCTGCTCGAGGCGGCGCAGATCGACGGGCTGAACACCTACGGCATCCTGCTGCGCATCGTCCTGCCGCTGTCGAAGGCGGTGATGGCGACCATGATCCTGATCTACGCGGTCGGCCAGTGGAACTCGTGGTTCCCCGCCTTCCTCTACATGGACCACTCCGACCTCTACCCCGTCACCGTGTACCTGCGGAACCTCATCGCGGGTGCCACCGGCGCGCAGGACGCCGGCGCTTCGGCGGACGGCAACCTGACCCAGATCGGCGCGAACATCAAGTCCGTGACGATGGTGCTCATCGTCATCCCGATCCTCTTCGTCTACCCCTTCATCCAGCGCTACTTCGTGACGGGCATCATGCTCGGCTCGGTCAAGGGCTAGGGCGGACCGGCTCAAGGCTGGTCGGTCACGGGCTAGCCCCTCGCGAGGATGCCTCGGCCGGGGCATCCGCCCGCGACAACGAAATCGTTTTTCCACACCAAGCACAAGAAACTGCAACACCAACGGAGGTATCGCAGAAATGTCGATCAAGGTAACCCGCCGTGACGTCCTCGTCATGGGTCTGGCCGGCGCCGCCGCCGGTCTGCTCGCCGGCTGCTCGTCCAGCGGCGGCACGCCCGTCGTCTCGGGCAAGACCACGGGCATGATGAAGAGCTACGCCGCCGGCACCACCTTCAAGGCGCCCCAGCCGCTCAAGTTCACCATGCTGTTCCAGGACAACCCGGCATACCCCTACAAGAAGACCTGGAAGGTCTTCGACCAGATCAAGAAGGTCACCAACGTCGAGCTCGACCCGACCGTCGTGCCCTTCGCCGACTTCGCGGACAAGAAGTCGGTCCTGATCAACGCCGGCAAGGCGCCCGACATCATCGCCAAGACCTACCCGGGCCAGGAGGCCCCGTTCGTCGGCGGCGGCGCGGTGCTCGCGGTCTCGGACTACACGAAGTACATGCCGAACTTCACCCAGAAGGTCAAGGACTGGAACCTCGAGGCCGACCTCTCGACGATCAAGCAGTCGGACGGCAAGTTCTACCTGCTGCCGGGTCTGCACCAGTCGCTCAACCCCGACTACACGCTGTCGTTCCGTGACGACGTGCTCGACGCGCTCGGCCTCAAGCAGCCCACCACGTGGGACGAGGTCAAGACCACCCTGCAGGCCATCAAGCAGGCGCACCCCGGCCAGTACCCGCTGTCGGACCGCTACGGCGGCGCGAACATCCTGAACATCGCCGCGACGCAGTACGGCACCATGGCCGGCTACGACGCCGCGACCAGCTCGAGCTGGGGCCTCGGCAACGGCCTGCTCTTCGACTGGACCAAGGAGGAGTTCTCCTACACCCCGGCCGACGACAACTACAAGGCGCTCATCGCGTTCTTCGCCGACCTCGTCAAGGAAGGCCTGCTCGACCCCGAGACCTTCACGCAGACCGACGACCAGGCGACCGCGAAGTTCACGACCGGCAAGTCGTTCGCCATCTCGACGAACGCCCAGCAGCTGAACCTCGACCGCACCGCCATGGACAAGAACCTCGGCGCGGGCAAGTACAAGATCTCGAAGGCGCCGATCCCCGGCGGCCCCCTCGGCCACCGTCTCGCCGGCTCGCGCCTCGAGAACGGCATCATGCTCTCGACCTCCGTGTCGAAGCGCGACGACTTCGAGGCCTTCCTGCAGTACGTCGACTGGCAGTGGTACTCGGACGAGGCGCAGATCCTCGTCAAGTGGGGCATCAAGGACGTCACCTATACCTACAAGAACGGCGTCTACGACACCGCCCCCGGCTGGAAGCTCGCCGCGTACGGCATCGGCGACCAGAGCGCCACGAAGGACATCCGCATCGACGACGGCTTCAGCTGCGGCAACTTCATGTACGGCGGCACCACGGCGATCGTCGAGTCGACGATGCCCGCCGAGGAGCTGGCCTGGCAGAAGACCCTCACCTCGTACGAGATCGTCAAGGCGACCCCGACCGTGCCCTACACGCAGGTGCAGGCGCAGCAGGCCGGTCTGCTGCAGACGGCCATCACCGACAGCACGAACACCTGGACCCAGAACTTCATCCTGGGCAAGAAGGACGTCAACAACGACTGGGATGCCTACATCTCGGAGCTGAACGGCAAGAACCTGAAGCAGTACGTCGACGGCGCCAACCAGGCCTACAAGGCCGCCAACAAGAAGGCCTGAGCCAGACTCTTCTCATGGCACAGCAGGCGACGAGGGAATTCACGAGCGGACCGCTCTACCGGGTGGCCGAGGCGCTCTACCGCGTCCTCGGCCCCACGGCGGGTTTCCTCGTCGCCTGCCTTCCCTTCGCGTTCGCGCTCGCCGCGGGCAGGGCGGCGGTCATCTGGGCCGTCGTCGGCATCGCCATCGGCCCGGCATGGACCGCCCTGCTCTATGCGACGCGCTCGGTGCACGAGCACCCTGAGCGCGGTGCGTTCCGCGCCTTCTGGCGCGGCTACCGCCTCAACTGGCTCGACACGCTCAAGGTGTGGGCGCCGTACTGGCTGCTGCTCGTGGCCGCGGCGACCGACATCCTCATGCCGTCCACCCCGCTCGTGCTGCGCATCGTGATCGGCGCCGTCGCGGCGGTGTCGACGGTGTGGATGTCGGCGGTGCTGCTCATCGTGAGCCGCTACTCGTTCCGCACCCGCGACGCGCTGCGCCTCGGGCTCTACCTGCTCTTCGCCGCCCCGCGCAGCACCTTCACGAACCTCGCGCTGCTGCTCGTGGCGGGCGGTGTGATCTACAGCTCGTCCGAGCTGCTGCTCGGACTGCTCGCGGGGGTCTTCGCCCTGTTCGCCGTCACGGCGGCGAAGGGGGCCTTCGAACTGCTGGACGAGGGGTTCACGGCATCCTCGACCCCCAAAACAGCCGACACCGCAACCGACACCGCCGCGTCATCCGACGCGGCGCAGTGACCGACCTACACTCGCGACAGGAACCCAGGGAGGGGCGATGGCACGCGACGACAACCGCAAGGCGGCCGCGACCCTGCACGACGTCGCGCGTGAGGCCGGAGTCTCGCTCGCGACCGCGTCGCGCTCGCTGAACGGCAGCACGCGCAAGGTCAACGAGGACTACCGCGCCCGCGTGCTCGCCGCGGCCGCGCGCCTCAACTACGCCCCCAACCTGCAGGCTCAGGCCGTCGCGAAGGGGCGCACCAGCACGGTGGGCATCGTCGTCTCCGACATCACCGACCCCTACTTCGCGCAGATCGCGGGCGGCATCATCTCGGCCGCCGAGCGCGGCGGCCTCATCGCGACGATCGCGGTGACGGGCCGCGACCCCGAGCGCGAGATCCAGATCATCAGCGCGCTGCGCGGGCAGCGCCCGTCCGGCATCGTGCTCGTCGGCTCGAGACTGGCGGATGCCGCGATGACGGCGCGCCTCGCCGAGCAGCTGCGCGAGTTCGAGGCCGAGGGCGGCCACCCCGTGCTGCTCTCGCAGCGGGGGCTGCCCTTCGACACGATCGCCTTCGACAACGAGGCCGGCGCGCGGTCCCTCGCGCTCGCGCTCGCGGCGCTCGGCTACGACCGCGCGGTCGTGCTCGCCGGGCCCGAGGGGCTGCTGACCGCGAGCGAGCGCGCGCAGGGCTTCATCGACGGGTTCGCGGCGGCGGGGCATCCCGCCGAATCGATCACGGTCGTGCACTGCGCCTTCACGCGCGACGGCGGCTTCGACGCGATGGGCGATGTGCTCGAGTCGGGCCACGAGCCCGCGCTCGTGTTCGCGGTCAACGACGTCATGGCGGTCGGCGCGATGGCCAGGCTGCGCCAGGCGGGGCTCGAGCCCGGGCGGGACGTCGCCGTCGCCGGCTTCGACGACATCGAGACCCTGCGCGACGTCGACCCGGGCCTCACGACCGTGCGCCTGCCGCTCGTGCAGGGCGGGGTGACCGCGGTCGACCTGATCGTGCACCCCGCGAGCGAGCAGTCGCTCGTGCTGCTGCCGGGCGAGGTCGTCGTGCGGGCGTCGACGCCGGGGGTCGGGGCGGCGGCCGCGGCGGCCGCGCTCGCCGCGGAGGCGCTCACGGCCTGACCCGGACGCGGTCTGGTGCCGGGTGCCCCTGATGCGCTAGACATCTCGGTAAGCGCTTTCCGTCCGCATCGCAGCGGACGAGGACCACAACTTCAGACTTCTCGAACGGCGAATCACCAACGGAGGTACACATGTCGGCACAGTCGACGATCGGCATCATCATGAACGGCGTCTCGGGGCGCATGGGCTACCGCCAGCACCTGGTGCGCTCGATCCTCGCGATCCGTGAGCAGGGCGGTGTGCTGCTGTCCGACGGCAGCCGTGTGCAGGTGAAGCCGATCCTCGTCGGCCGCCATGAGGAGAAGCTGCGCGAGATCGCCGAGCGCCACGGCATCGCCGATTGGACCACCGACCTCGACGCCGCGCTCGCGGACCCGCAGTGGGAGATCTACGCCGACTTCCTGGTCACCGAGGCGCGCGTGCCGGCGCTCAAGAAGGCGATCGCGGCGGGCAAGTCGATCTACACCGAGAAGCCGACCGCCGAGAACTTCGAGGACGCCCTCGAGCTCGCGCGCCTCGCGAAGGACGCCGGGGTCAAGGTGGGCGTCGTGCACGACAAGCTCTACCTGCCGGGCCTGCGCAAGCTGAAGCGCCTGATCGACCAGGGCTTCTTCGGCCGCATCCTCTCGGTGCGCGGCGAATTCGGCTACTGGGTGTGGGAGGGCGAGACGACCCCGGCGCAGCGCCCCTCGTGGAACTACCGTGCGGCGGACGGCGGCGGCATCGTGCTCGACATGTTCCCGCACTGGAACTACGTGCTCGAGAACCTGTTCGGCCGCGTCGAGTCGGTCTACACGCAGATCGCGACGCACATCCCGACCCGCTGGGACGAGAAGGGCGAGGCGTACGCCGCGACCGCCGACGACGCGGCCTACGCGATCTTCGGCATCGAGGGCGGTGTCATCGCCGAGTTCAACTCGAGCTGGGACGTCCGCGTGAACCGGGACGAGCTGCTCGAGATCCAGGTCGACGGCACCGAGGGCTCGGCCGTGGCCGGCCTGTTCGGCTGCAAGGTGCAGCACCGCTCGGCGACGCCGCGGCCGACGTGGAACCCCGACATCCCCGACGCGCACGACTACGCCGCCGACTGGCAGGCCGTGCCCGAGAACGAGGTGTTCGAGAACGGCTTCAAGGTGCAGTGGGAGGAGTTCCTGCGCCACGTCGTCGAGGACGCCCCGAATGCGTTCGACCTGGTCGCCGGCGCCCGCGGCGTGCTGCTCGCCGAGAAGGGCCTCGAGTCGGCCGCGACGGGCGCGCGCATCGACATCCCCGAGGTGACCGC
This sequence comes from Microbacteriaceae bacterium, assembly GCA_009780695.1. GTDB lineage: Bacteria > Actinomycetota > Actinomycetes > Actinomycetales > Microbacteriaceae > Gryllotalpicola. The sequence goes on along the minus strand of WQZN01000011.1, from coordinate 52,571 downwards.
GTGAGCCACTTCCTGCTGCTCGGCGCCGACGGCGCGGTGACGCGCGCCGCCGTCGAGGCATCCCCGGCCCACGGGCTCCAGGTCGCCAAGCCGACCGCGCCGCTCACGAGCCGCGTCGCCTACGCGGCCGCACATGTCGTGCCGAAGATCCACGCCGACAACACGCCGGGGCAGCCCGCCGACATCGACTGGGACGCGACGCTCGCCTTCCGCCACCACGTGTGGTCGTGGGGGCTCGGCGTCGCCGACGCGATGGACACCGCCCAGCGCAACATGGGTCTCGACCCCGTCGCCGTGCGCGAGCTCATCGCGCGCTCGGCGGCCGAGGCCCGCAGCGTCGGCGGCGCGCTCGTGGTGGGCGTCAACACCGACCACCTCGAGGCCGAGAACGTCCCGCTCGCCGAGGTGACGGCGGCCTACCTCGACCAGCTCGCGTTCACCGAGGACCAGGGTGCCGGGGTCGTGCTGATGGCGTCGCGGCACCTGGCGCGCGCGGCATCCGGCCCCGACGACTACCGCCGCGTCTACGGCGACGTGCTCGAGCGTGCGCAGACGCCCGTCGTGCTGCACTGGCTCGGTGAGGCGTTCGACCCGGTGTTGCGCGGCTATTTCGGGTCGACGGATGTCGGGGCCGCCGCCTCCGTGCTGATCGACATCATCGAAGCCCACCCCGACAAGGTGCAGGGCGTGAAGATGTCGCTGCTCGACGCGGCCTCCGAGATCGCGGTGCGCGAGCGCCTGCCGCACACGGCGCGCATGTTCACCGGCGACGACTTCAACTACGTCTCGCTCATCGCGGGCGACGAGTCGGGTGCGGCCGGGTCGTACTCGGACGCGCTGCTCGGCGCCTTCGCCGCCGTCGCGCCGCTCGCCTCGGCCGCGATTCAGCGTCTCGATGCGGGCGACCGTGCGGGCTACCAGGCGATCCTCGGCCCGAGCGAGGCGCTGTCGCGGCAGGTCTTCGCGGCGCCGACCTTCTTTTATAAGACAGGTGTCGCGTTTCTCTCCTGGCTCAACGGGCATCAGCCCGGGTTCCAGATGGTGGGCGGTCTGCACTCCGCGCGCAGCCTGCCGCACCTCTCCGAGATCGTGCGGCTCGCGAACGCGGCCGGCGCCTTCGAAGACCCGGAGCTCGCGGCATCCCGCTGGAACGCGTTCCTGAACGTGTCGGGGGTCGCCGCATGACCGCGCACCCGCGTCTCAGCCTCAACCAGGCGACGATCAAGTACGCGACGCTCGCCGAGGCCCTCGACGTGGCGGTGGCCGCGGGGTACCGGTCCCTCGGGGCGTGGCGCGAGCCGGTTGCTGAAGTGGGGCTCGAGCGCGCGGTCGAGCTCGTCGCGGCATCCGGCCTGCGCATCTCGTCGCTCTGCCGCGCCGGGTTCTTCACGGCCCAGCCCGGGGCCGCCCGCATCGCCGCGCTCGATGACAACCGCCGGGCGATCGACGAGACCGCGGCGCTCGCCGCGGCGGGCGCGCCCGGCTCGGCCGCGGTGCTGGTGCTCGTCGCGGGCGGTCTGCCCGCGGGCGACCGCGACGTGGTCGGCGCACGCGGGCGGGCGACGGATGCCATCGCCGAGCTCGCCCCGCATGCCAAGGAACAGGGCGTCACGCTCGCGATCGAGCCCATGCACCCGATCTTCGCGGCCGACCGCGGCGTCGTCTCGACGCTCGGCCAGGCGCTCGACATCGCCGAGGACATCGCGCCCGAGATCGGCGTCGTCGTCGACACCTATCACGTGTGGTGGGACCCGGAGCTGCCCGCTCAGATCGCCCGCGCCGGGGCATCCGGCCGCATCGCGAGCTATCAGGTGTGCGACTGGATGACGCCGCTCTCGGCCGACTCGCTGCTCTCGCGCGGTTACATGGGCGACGGCCACGTCGACTTCGGCGCGGTGACGCGGCTCGTCGAGGATGCCGGCTACACCGGCGACATCGAGGTCGAGATCTTCCGCCAGGAGATCTGGGACGCGCCGTACGCCGAGGTGGCCGCGCGCGTCGTCTCGGCGTTCGACGCGGTGGTCGCGCCCGCGCTGGGCTGAACCGTTTCCGAACCGCCCGAACTCACCCCTCGTGTGAGTTCGGGCGGGCGATCTCGCGAGGGGTGAGCTCGAACTCACACTTCGCGGCAGTTCAGGCAGTTCAGGCAGTTCAGGCAGTTCCGCAGTTCCGGCAGTTGCGGCTCAGCGCAGAGCCGCCAGCGAACGGCCGATGCGGTCGAAGACGGCCTCGTCGACCGTCACCCCCGCGTTGCGGAGCGCGAGCACCGTGGCGCCGACGGCGCCGTCCTCGACGATCGTGACCGGGGAGCCGGGGTGCGCGTGGGCGATCCGCGCGGCCAGGTTCTCGTGCTGCGCGACCGTGCCGCCGCCCAGCACGATCGGCCCCGACACCGAGCGCCGGAACACCGACGACAGGGTGCCGATGAGCGCGTCGGCGGCCGCGTCGACGATGTCGGCGGCGACGGCATCCGTATCGGCCGCCTCGAACGCCAGGCGCGCGAACCGCGCCAGTTCGACGGGTCGCAGCGCGTAGAGAGCCTCGATCATGCGGTCGAGGACCGCGGGCCGGCCGTCACGGGTGGTGCGGTCGTCGCGCAGCCCGAGCTCGTCGAGCAGCGCGGCCGTGAGCGAGGTGCCCGGCCCGCGGCCGTCGAGGTGGGCGGATGCCGAGCGCACCACTCTCCGCCCGATCCAGAACCCCGACCCCGCGTCCCCGAGCAGCCAGCCGAGCCCGTCGGCAGTGCCGGCGACGGCTCCGCGCTCGATCCGCCCCGCGGTGGCTCCGGTGCCTGCGATGAGCGCGTAGCCGTCCAGCGCTGGAGTGCCCGCCGCGAAGGTCGCGAGCAGGTCGCCCGCGAACGAGACGGGTGCGACCACGCCGATCCGCGCGAGGGGCGGCGCGAAGGCCTGGGCGCCGACGCCGGCGCTCACCCCCGCCATGGCGAGCAGCACCCCCGCGACCCGTGCCCGCGGCGCATCCGCCTGCACGAGCGCGGCGTTCGCGGCCCGCGCGACCGAGTTGGCGGCCAGGGCGGGGCCCGCCGAGATGGGATTGCCGCTCGCGGCGCGGCCGTAGCCGAGGCAGGCGCCCGTTTCGTCGACTGCCACGCAGCGGGTTGACGTGCCGCCGGCGTCGACGGCCAGGAAAAGTGTCATCGTGCTCATTCTTCGGACCCGGGCCCCCTTGTAAAGGGGGCGGGTAAGAGAATAGTTTTCACACATCACGTCAACGGTGACATGAGGTTTCAATGGCGAAAGTTTCGGGTCCGTCGCGGCCCGGCGACGGCGACATCGGGGTCGACCTGCGTGTGCAGGCCGCGCTGCCGCACATGTCCGTCGCCATGCGCAAGATCGGGCGGCTCATCATCGAGCACCCCGCCGCCGCGCTCGAGCTCTCGATCACCGAGCTCGCGATCCGTGCGGGCACGTCACCTGCGACCGTGACGCGGTTCTGCCGCTCCGTCGGCTACGCCGGCTACCCGGCGCTGCGGGTCGGCATCGCCGCCGAGCTCGGCCGCTCGAGCGCTCATGAGACCTGGCGCAGCGACATCGGGCGCGTCTTCCAACCGGGCGACACCTCCGAGGTGATGCTCGGTGCACTGCTCGCGGCGCACGCCGTCGCCCTCGAATCGACCGCCAAGCGGCTCGACCACGACGCGGCCCGCCGTGTGGCTCAGGCGGTCGCCGCGTGCCGGCACCTGGACATCTACGGCATCGGCGGCAGTGCGATGATCGCGAAGGAGCTGCAGGCGCGGCTCTATCGCATCGGCATCAACGCGCATGCGTGGACCGAGGTGCACGACGGCCTCACGAGCGGCGCCGTGCTCGACACGCGGTCGGTCGCGATCGCGGTGTCGAACACCGGGCGCACGGCCGAGACGATCGAGATGCTCGCCCTCGCGAAGTCGGCGGGGGCGCTCGCTGTGGCCATCACGGGCAATCCGGGTTCGCCCCTGGCATCCCTCGCCGACCTGCATCTCATCGCCTTCGCGCCCGGCGACTACCTGCAGCCCGACGACCTCTCGGCCAAGCACGCGCAGCTGCTCGCGATCGACCTGCTGTACCTGCTCGTCGCCCAGCAGGACTTCGCGCGCACGACGACCAAGCTCGCGGCGTCGGCGGCGGCCGTCTCGCCGCATCGGCGGCCGCTGCGCGGCGGTCAGCGGTCGCCGATGCCGCGCTCGACCCGGCAGGAAGGAAGCGTGGCCTGATGCCCGACCTCGTGACCCGCTTCCAGCGCGAGACGCAGTCGCGCCTCGACGCGATCGCCGACACCGCGCGTGCCGGCGGACTCGATGCCGCGATCGACCTGCTCGCGGCATCGCTGCGGGCGGGCGGCGTGCTGCAGGCCTTCGGCACGGGGCATTCGCAGGCCTTCGCAATGGAGATCGCGGGGCGTGCCGGCGGGCTGATCCCGACGCACGCGCTCGCCCTGCGCGACCTCGTGCTCACGGGCAAGCGACCCCTCGACGTACTGCGGGGCGGCACGATCGAGCGCGACGGCTCGGTCGTCGACGACCTGTGGTCGATCTACGACATCCGCCCCGCCGACGTGTTCCTCATCGCGTCGAACTCGGGCGTGAACGGCTCGATCGTCGGGCTCGCCCTCAAGGCGCAGGCCGAAGGGCACCGGGTCATCGCGGTGACGAGCCTGCAGCACACGCAGGCCGTCGCCCCCAAACATCCGAGCGGAAAACGCCTCTCGGAGGTCGCGGATGTCGTGATCGACAACCTCGCACCCTACGGCGACACCACACTCGAGCTCGACGGCGGGCTCGGGGTCGGTGCCGTCTCTTCACTGACAGCGGCCTTCATCGCCCAGCTGCTGACCATCGGCGCCGCCGAGCGCGTGCAGGCCGCGGGGGAGACCCCGCCCCTGTTCATCTCGGCGAACATCCCCGAGGGCGACGAGCACAACCAGGCCCTGCAGTCCCGATACGGAGAACGCATCGGGCACCTCGCATGACCGACCCCACTCGCACACCGATCCGGTATGGATGAAAGGCAGACGACGATGTCTGAAACACCAGCACGCATCAACCGACGAACCTTCGTGAACGGCGCGCTCGCCACCGCGGTGCTCCTGCCCCTGGCAGGGGTGCTGTCGTCGTGCGCTGCGCCCAGCGGCGGCGGCAACACGACCGCGACCACCGGCACGAAGAGCGCGAAGAACCCCTTCGGCCTCGCGGAGACGTCCTCGATCGAAGCGGTCATCTTCAACGGCGGCTACGGCTACGACTACGTGCAGTTCGCCGCCGACCAGGTGAAGAAGCAGTTCCCGAAGGTGACGGCCAAGGTCTCGCCCTCGACCCAGATCGCCCAGGAGCTGCAGCCGCGGTTCGTCGGCGGCAACCCGCCCGACCTCATCGACAACTCGGGTGCCAACAACATCGGCTTCAACACGATCGCGTCCCAGCTCGAGACGCTCGACGACGTCTTCGAGGCGAACAACTACGAGGGCACGAAGATCTCCGACACGCTGTACCCCGCGGTGAAGGAGCCCGGCACGTTCTCGGGCAAGTTCATCGCGATGAACTACGTGATGACGGTCTACGGCGTCTGGTACTCGGCATCGCTCTTCGAGCAGAACGGCTGGACGGTTCCGAAGACCTGGGACGACGCACTCGCCCTGGGCGCCAAGGCGAAGGCGATGGGCAAGTACCTCTTCGTCTGGGGCAAGGAGGCCGCGACCTACTACCTCACCTTCGCTCTCGACTCGGCGATCAAGGAGGGCGGTCAGCAGGTCCGCATCGACCTCGAGAGCCTCAAACCGGGCGCGTGGTCGGCTCAGCCAATCCAGGATGTCTTCAAGAAGATCGAGGCCGCGGTCAAGGCCGGCTACTTCGTCCCCGGCGGCGCGGGCACGCAGTTCACGGCGGCGCAGGCCAAGTGGTCCAACGACCAGCTGGCCGTTCTCTACCCCTCGGGCGGCTGGATCGAGAACGAGATGAAGCAGGCCACCAAGGCCGGCTTCAAGATGACGGGCGCTCCGACCTTCACCGTCACCTCCTCGCCGGCGCTGCCGTACGAGGCGCTGCGCTCGGCCGCGGGTGAGCCCTACATCGTGCCGAGCCAGGCGAAGAACGTCGCGGGCGGCAAGGAGATCATGCGCGCGATGCTCTCGAAGGACGCCGCGACCAACTTCTCGAAGACACGCCTCGCGCCCACCATCGTCAAGGGCCTCGTGCCCGCCGACGGCTTCGGCTCGACCGCGCTCGTGTCGCAGACGAAGATGCTGGATGCCGCGGGCACCAATGTCTTCAACTACCAGTTCCTCGACTTCTACGGGATGAACCAGGACCAGCTGGTGCTCTGGAACTCGTTCCTGTCGGGCCAGTCGGACACGGCGGCCCTCACCAAGGGGCTGCAGCAGATCAGCGACAAGATCGCCGCCGACTCCTCGATCCCGAAGCTCCAGGTCACGTCTTGAACGTGAACACCGCGTCGAAGCCGGGTGGCGGGCGGGTGCCCGCCGCCCGGCGCCGCCGCATCCGCAACTACAGCTTCGACCGCATCTCGTTCATGGCGGTCTTCCTGATCCTGCCGCTCGCGATCTTCGTCGTCTTCGTGATCTCGCCGTTCGTCCAGGCGGTCTACTACTCGATGACGAACTGGACCGGCTTCTCGCCGCTCATGGGCTTCGTCGGGCTCAGCAATTACGTGAAGCTCTTCCAGGACAGCACCTTCCTGCAGGCGCTGCGCAACAACGTGCTGCTGGCGCTCGTCGTGCCGTTCGTCACGATCGTCATCGCGCTCGCGATCGCCTCACTGGTCACGGTCGCCGGTTCCAGCAAGGGGGCGGTGCGGGGCATCCGCGCCGCCGGCTTCTATCGCGTCGTCTCGTTCTTCCCTTACTGCGTGCCGGCGATCGTGATCGGCCTCATCTGGGCGCAGGTCTACGACCCCGCGGCCGGGCTGCTGAACGGCTTCCTCACCGGCATCGGGCTGCACGGCTTCGCCAACTTCGCGTGGCTCGGCGTCGTCGCGACGGCCATGCCTGCATCGATGTGGGTCATCATCTGGAGCTTCATCGGCTTCTACACGGTGCTCTTCGTCGCCGCCATCAAGGGCGTGCCCGCGGAGACGTACGAGGCCGCTCGGCTCGACGGCGCGGGCCGCTTCCGCACGGCCGTCTCGGTGACGGTCCCGCTCATCCGCGACAACGTGCAGACCGCCTACATCTACCTCGGCATCGCGGCGCTCGACGCGTTCGTCTACATGCAGGCGATGAACGCGGGCGGCGGCCCGAACAACACGACCCTGACCATGAGCCAGGAACTCTTCAACGTCGCATTCCGCAAGGGCCAGTTCGGCTATGCCACCGCCATGGGCGTGGTGCTCGCGGCGGTGACGCTGCTGTTCGCGGCGATCGTCTTCACGGTGAACCGGCTGACGGGCGGCGGGGATGCCGCGCGCCGGCCCCGCGCTCCGCGGACGCGGCGCGGCCGGGTGGCGACCCCCGCCGCCGCCGTCGCCTTCGCGTCCGAGCGCCGGGAAGGGAGCACGCGATGAGCGCCGTCGCACAGGACGCAGGACGTCGGGCGCCCGCCACCCGCGCGGTCCGGTCCGGCCCGGGCGACGTGGCCGTCGCCTCGGTCTCGCACGTGCTGCTCGGCATCCTCTCGGTCATCGTGATCGTGCCGTTCCTCTGGGTGCTGCTGTCGTCGTTCAAGACCTCGAAGGAGATCCTGGCCTCGCCGTTCTCCCTGCCGCAGCACTGGCAGTTCGTGAACTACGCGAAGGCCTGGACCGACTCGGGCATCGGCCAGTTCTACCTGAACACGATCGTCGTCGTCGTGAGCGCCCTCGTGATCGTGATGCTGCTCGGGGCCATGTGCGCCTACGTGCTCGCGCGGTTCAAGTTCTTCGGGGCACGCGCGATCTACTACCTGATGCTCGCGGGCCTCACCTTCCCGGTGTTCCTCGCGATCGTGCCGTTGTTCTTCGTGCTGAAGAACATGGGGCTGCTCAACACGCTGCCCGGGCTGGTGCTGACCTACGTCGCGTTCGCCCTGCCGTTCACGGTGTTCTTCCTCTACTCCTTCTTCCGGTCGCTGCCCGACGACGTCTACGAGGCCGCGTTGATCGACGGCGCGGGGGACTGGCGCGCGTTCTTCCAGGTGATGCTGCCGATGGCGCGCCCCGGCATGGCCTCGGTCGCGATCTTCAACTTCCTCGGCCTGTGGAACCAGTTCCTGCTGCCCGTGGCGCTCAACACCGACCAGAGCAACTACGTGCTGACGCAGGCGATGGCGTCGTTCGCGTCGCAGGCGGGCTACGCCGTCGACTACGGGGCCCTGTTCGCGGCGGTCGTCATGACCGTCATCCCCGTCCTGATCGTCTACGTCATCTTCCAGCGCACCCTGTCGGGCTCGGTCTCGCAGGGCACCTTCCGCTGACGCGGCGTTCCGGGGCGCGGAGGTCCCGCCGCGGGCGCCCTCGGCGAGACCTCCGCACCCGGGCTTGCGCCAGGATGGACGCATGCGCGTCGTCATCGCCCCGGACTCGTTCAAAGGCACGCTCACGGCCCGCGAGGTCGCAGAGGCGCTGCGGGCCGGGTGGCTCGCCGAGCGCCCGGGTGACGAGATCGTGCTCGAGCCGATGGCCGACGGCGGCGAGGGCAGTCTCGACGCCTTCGAGGCCGCCGTGCCCGGCGCGCGCCGTGAGCCCGTGATGGTGGTCGGCCCCGACGATCAGCCGGTGCTCACGCACTGGCTGCTGCTGCCGCCCACCCCCGAGCTGCCCGGCGGCACGGGCGTCGTCGAACTCGCCGCGACGAGCGGCATCACGCTCATGCGCTCGGGCCTGCGGCCCTTCGACGCGCACACCTTCGGTCTCGGCCAGGCGATCACGGCGGCCGTGACGCTCGGCGTCTCGCGGCTGCTGATCGCGGTCGGCGGCAGCGCCTCGACCGACGGCGGCGTGGGCGCGCTGACGGCGATGGGGGCGCGGCTGACGGATGCCTCGGGCGCCCCCGTCGCGCACGGCAATCTCGGCGCGGGCGTGGTGGCGAACGTGTCGTTCGCCGACGTGGTGCCGCTGCCGCCGGCCGGTGCGGTGGTGCTGACGGATGTCGACAACCCGCTGCTCGGGCCGCGCGGCGCGGCCGCGGTCTTCGGCCCGCAGAAGGGCGCGACGTCGGAGGTCGCGACCCGCGCCCTCGACGCGAACCTCGCGCGTCTCGCCGCCGCGGTGCCGAACGGTGCCGTGCTCGCCGAGACGCCCGGGGCCGGCGCCGCCGGCGGCTCGGCCTTCGGGCTGCTCGCGTGGGGCGCCGAGCTCTCGCCGGGGGCGCCGGCCGTGGCATCCGCCATCGGGCTCGCCGACACGATCGCGGGCGCCGACCTCGTCATCACGGGGGAGGGACGCTTCGACGGCCAGTCCGAGGCGGGCAAGGCGCCGACCCATGTGGCCGCGCTCGCCGCGGCGGCAGGGGTGCCGGTCGCGCTCGCCGCGGGGGCGATCCAGGCCCCGACCACCGCCTTCGCCGCTGCGGTGTCGCTCTCGGACCTCGCCGGGTCGTCGGATGCCGCGCTCGCCGAGCCCGCCCTCTGGGCCGAGGCCGCGGGCCGCGCTCTCGCGCAGCGCTTCTAGGGGGCGCCCGCGCCCGTGCCTTTCCGCGGCGTCACTTAATGCCGGATCAGGGCCGAGGTTCCGACATCACGCGACGCCGCACGCTCCGGCCTCGGCGGCCGGGCGTCAGGTGATGTGGGAATACGCGCCGGATTCCCGCAACAAGTGACGCCGCGCAGACAGAAGGGGGAGCGGGCGAGAGCCGGGTTGCAATCCGTACCCGGGTACGGGCTTAGCGTGAAGTCATGAGCGGGTTGAGGGTCGGCGAGGTCGCCGCGCGGGCGGGTGTGAACGTCGAGACGTTGCGCTACTACGAGCGCCGCGGGCTGCTCGCCGAGCCGCTTCGCACGCTCGGCGGCCACCGCAGTTATGACGAGCACGCTGTCACCGTCATCCGCGTCGTCAAGGCCGCGCAGGCGCTCGGCTTCACGCTCGACGAGGTGGCAGACATGCTCGCGCGCCGTGCGGGCGCCGCGACCGACACGCTGGCCGAGCGCGCGCAGGCGAAGCTCGCGGACGTGCACGCGCGCATCGCCGAGCTGCGCGACATGGCCGAGTCGCTGCAAGCCGCGATCGACGAGCGCTGCGTCGACCTGATCAGCTGTGCGCAGACCAACCCGTGGGCGCGGGCGGATGCCTCGTCGCCCGCACCGGACGACGAGGAGAACCGATGACCGCCCATGACGTGACCGACGCCGACTTCGACGAGGTCGTGCTCGCGGCCGACGGCCCCGTGCTCGTCGAGTTCTGGGCGCAGTGGTGCGGCCCGTGCCGCATGCTCTCGCCGATCCTCGACGCGATCGCCGCCGCGCACCCCGGGCGCCTCACGGTCGTCAAGCTGAACGTCGACGAGAACCCCGCGACGGCCGCGCGCTTCCAGGTGCTCGCGGTGCCGGCGATGAAGGTGTTCCAGGGCGGCGAGGTCGTGAAGAGCATCCTCGGGGCGAAGCCGAGGCCCGCGCTCGAGCACGAGCTCGCCGGCATCCTCGCCGCCTGAGGCCCGAACACGGAGGCGCCCTGGAGCCACTCAGCTCCGGGGCGCCTCCGCGCTGGCGACGCCTACTTCAACAGCGCGTCCGCATAGCGGTGATACTGCTCGGCGATCTCGGGGCGGAAGTCGCGCTCGGGGGATGCCGAGACCGACACCTCCCACGACGGCCGCGCACCCGTGAGGGCCCACGCGGCCTGCACGGCGCCACCGTCGGCGACGTACTCGCCCGGCTCGGGCACGACGACGGGCGCGTCGAACACCTGCGCCGCGACGGCCTGGACGGCCGGGTTCTGCGCGGCGCCGCCGATGAGCAGCACGCGGCCGACCTCGACGCCCGCGTCGCGCACGGCGTCGAGCCCCGCGCCGAGGCCCGAGAGCATGCCCTCGATCGACGCACGTGCGATGTTCTCGCGCGTGGTCGACGCGAGCGAGAGGCCGTGGAACGACGCCTTCGCGGTCGGCAGGTTCGGGGTGCGCTCACCCTCGAAGTAGGGCACGAGCACGACGCCGTCGCTGCCCGGCTGCGCGGCGAGCGCGAGCTCGGAGAGGCCGTCGAAGTCGACGCCGAGCAGCGTCGTCGCCGAGACGAGCACGCGCGCGGCGTTGAGCGTCACGACGATGGGGAGGAAGTGGCCCGAGGCGTCGGCGAAGCCCGCGACCGTGCCGGTGGCATCCGCACTCGGCTCGTCCGCGACGGCGAACACGGTGCCCGAGGTGCCGAGCGAGACGACGACGTCGCCCGACGCCGCGCCGAGGCCGAGGGCCGCACCCGCGTTGTCGCCGGCGCCGGGGCCGACGAGCACGCCGGCCGGGGTCTTCCCCGCGGCCTCGCCCGGGCCGAGCACGCGCGGCAGCACGACGTCGCGGCGGCCGAGCGCGCGCTCGAGCAGGTCGTAGTCGTAGTCGTTCGTGAAGGGCGACCAGTATGCCGTGCCCGACGCGTCGGAGCGGTCGGTAACGAGCGCCTCGAGCACGGGGCCGAGCTCGGACTCGCCGGCGGGGCCGTAGCCGAGCAGACGCCAGGTCAGCCAGTCGTGGGGGAGCGCGACGGCCGCGACGCGGGCTGCGTTCTCGGGCTCGTTGTCCTTGAGCCAGCGCAGCTTCGTCGCGGTGAACGACGCGACCGGCACGAGGCCCGCGCGCTGCGCGTAGCCCTCGGCGGTCACCTCGGCGGTCAGAGCGGCGGCGGCGTCGGCCGAGCGCGTGTCGTTCCAGAGCAGGGCGTCGCGGATGACGCGGCCCTCGGCGTCGAGCACGACCATGCCGTGCTGTTGGCCCGCGATCGACACGGCGGCGACGTCGTCGAAGCCGCCGGCAGCCTCGACAGCTTCATTAAGAGCACGCCACCAGGCCGCGGGGTCGACCTCGGTGCCGTCCGGGTGGGAGGCGCGGCCGCTGCGCACGAGCGCACCGGTCTCGAGGTCGCGGATGACGACCTTGCAGGACTGCGTCGACGAGTCGACGCCGGCGACCAGAGTCATGTGGTTCCTCTCAAGCAGGGGGAGTGCGCACAACTCCTGATGGTGCAGAGACGGCACGAGGCCGGGCCGCGGAAAACCGCGACCCGGCCTCGGTGCTCGCCACTTCGCTCAGGAGTTGTGCGCAGTGATAAAGGGTGATGCCTAGCCGCGGGCGCCGAGCAGGTGCTCGGTCGCGAGGGCCTGCAGGCGGACGAAGCCGAAGCCGTTGCCGCCGAGGTAGGCGTTGGCGTCGAAGTCCTCCCACGTGCTGCGGTCGGCCTTGAGCGACTCGATGGTCTCGCCCTCGTTGAGGGTGCTCTTCTCGAGCTCGAAGACCTTGGCGGCCTCGAGGGCCTCCTGGACCTCGGGGTCGGCGCGGAACGCCGCGGCGCGCTCCTTGAGGAGCAGGTAGTTCTGGATGTTGGCGCGAGCCGAGTCCCAGACACCGCGCTCGTCCTCGGTGCGCGACGGCTTGTAGTCGAAGTGGCGGGGGCCGGTGTAGGCCTGGCCGCCGTTCACGCCGCCGTTCTCGAGCAGGTCGACGAGGGCGAACGCGTTGTGCAGGTCGCCGTGACCGAAGACGAGGTCCTGGTCGTACTTGATGCCGCGCTGGCCGTTCAGGTCGATGTGGAAGAGCTTGCCGTGGTACAGCGCCTGGGCGATGCCCGACGTGAAGTTCAGGCCAGCCATCTGCTCGTGGCCGACCTCGGGGTTGAGGCCCACGAGCTCGGGGTGCTCGAGCGAGTCGATGAACGCGATCGCGTGGCCGAGCGTCGGCAGCAGGATGTCGCCGCGGGGCTCGTTCGGCTTCGGCTCGATCGCGAACTTGATGTCCCAGCCCTGCGAGAGGACGTAGTCGCCGAGGAAGTTGGCGGCCTCGCGGTAGCGCTCGAGAGCGGCCTGGATGTTCTTGGCCGAGTCGTACTCGGCGCCCTCGCGGCCGCCCCACATGACGAAGGTCTTCGCACCGAGCTCGACGCCGAGCTCGAGCTGGCGGATGATCTTGCGCAGCGTGTAACGACGCACGTTGCGGTCGTTCGAGGTCACGCCGCCGTCCTTGAAGACGGGGGCCGAGAAGGTGTTGGTGGTCACCATCGGGACGATGAGGCCGGTCTCGGCGAGGGCCTTCTTCAGGCGCTCGATGTAGGCGTCGCGCTCGGCGTCGCTCGAGCCGAACGGGAACAGGTCGTCATCGTGGAACGTGAGGCCGTAGGCGCCGACCTCGGCGAGCTTCTCGACGACGTGCTCGATCTCGAGGTGGTTGCGGGTCGGGCCGCCGAAGGGGTCCGTGCCGTTGTAGTTGACGGTCCACAGGCCGAACGAGAACTTGTCCTCGCGGGTGGGGGTGAGAGTCATTGGATTTGCCCTTCAACTTCCATGGTGAGGTGGACAGATTGATTTTGTTGTTGCGATAAACATATCGCGGATCGCGCGGAACTTCCAGTGGCCCCGACCTCGTAATCCCCCGCGAATCCACGCAGGCCGAAGCGGCCCTCCGCATCCGTGCGCAGCACGGTCCGCGGCAGCCACCAATCGCCCTTGATCAGTGCCTTCAAGGCGGCGTGCGCGGGCTTGCGCGAGCCGTCGGCGCGCACGAGCCCGATCGGCGCGCCGAGCCAGGCGCCGGCATCCGTGATGCCCCAATAGGTGATCGACTCGACGGCGGGATGCCCGACGAGGGAGCTGTAGTGGCGCGCCAGCTCGGCGGCCTGCCGCGCCTCGCCCTCGTCCGTCGACGGCCAGGAGGGGATCCGGTAGTCGTTCAGGTCGACGACGTCGGCCGGCATGATGTGGCCCGACACGAGCGAGTTCTCGGTGAGGTGCAGCGGCAGGCCGTAGCGCGCGAAGCGGTCGACCATGGCGAGCATCGTGTCCTCGCCCCAGTAGCCCTGGTGCATGTGCGTCTGCAGCCCGATGGCGTCGATGCGGATGCCGGCCTCGAGCACGCCCTCGATCAGGCACTCGTATGCGCTCGACAGGTCGAAGTCGTTGATCAGCAGCGTCGCGGCCGGGTTCGTCGCGCGCGCCTCTTCGAAGGCCATGCGGATCATCGGGATGCGGCCCCTGGCCCGCGCGAGCGGTGTGATCGCGTTGTCGCCGTTGTCGAAGACCGGCATGATCACGGCCTCGTTGATCGCGTCCCACGTGTCGATGAGGCCCGCGAAGTCGGCGACGTCGCGGCGGATGCGCTCGCGCTGCAGCCTCTCGACCTCATCGAGCGGCAGCCCGAGCAGCCACGGCGGCTGGACCGTGTGCCAGACGAGCGGATGCCCCTTCAGGGCGACCCCCTGAGACCGGAACCACTCGGCGGTCTTCCTGAGCCGGGCCGTGTCGGGGCGCCCGCGCTCGGGCTCGAAGCGCCCCCAGTAGAAGGGGAGCGTCGCCCAGTTGAACAGCTCGGTGTACGCCTCGGCGAGCTCGGCGTCGCCCTCGCGCCCGGCCCCGTTCGCGTAGCCGATGAAGTCGAAGCCGATGTTGCCGAAGCCGAAGGCGTGGCGCGTCTGGGCGACGGTCACCTCGGCGTCGCGCAGGGGTTCGCCCGTGGCATCCGTCACGGTGACGACGGCATCGCCGAGCCGGTGGGCGGGCTGTTCTGCGCGACAGGACGCAAGCTGCATCGGCTGGTCTCTCCCCGGAGAAAACGGTTGCGGGCCGAACGTATCACCGGCGCCGGACGCCGGGAAGGGCCGACGGCCGGTTCAGAGCGCGGGCGGCGCGGCAGTGGTGTCGCGGACGATCAGCTCGGCGCTGAGGTGCCCGTGCTGCTGCTCCGCGGCGCCCCCGGCGAGCTGGCCGACGAGCATGCGCAGCGCCATCGCGCCCATCTCGTGCAGCGGCTGCGCGATCGTCGAGAGGCGGCCGCGCGCCGCCTCGGGGATGTCGTCGAAACCGATGATCGAGACGTCCTGCGGCACGCGCAGCCCGAGCTCGCGCGCGGCCGACATGGCGCCGAGGGCCGACAGGTCGTTCGCCGCGAAGATCGCGGTCGGGCGGTCGGGGCGCTGCAGCAGCAGGCGGGCGCTGGACGCGCCGTCGGCGTGGCGGTAGTCGCCCGCGAGCACGAGAGCCGGGTCATGGGGCAGCCCGGCCGCCTGCAGCGCGTCACGGTAGCCCGCCTCGCGCAGGCGGGACGACTCGAGGTCCGCGCGGCCGCGCAGGTGCGCGATGCGCGTGTGCCCGAGCGCGATCAGGTGCTCGGTCGCCGCGCGGGCGCCGCCGACGTTGTCGGAGTCGATCGTCGAGGGGCCGCCGCTGCCCGTGTGCGGGTCGATCGCGACGACCGGGATCGAGGTGTCGGGCAGCAGCACGGTGGGGGTGACGAGGATCGCGCCGTCGATGAGCGTTCCGGCCAGGCGCGAGAGCGAGCGGCGCTCCCAGCCGACGGGCGGCGCGTCATCCGCCCAGCCCGAATAGGCGAGCAGCTCGTAGCCCGTGCCGTGCGCCGCGGCGCCGATGCCCTTGAGCAGCTCGGCGGAATACGGCTCGAACTCCGTGACCAGCACGCCGATCACGTTGGTCTGGCGGCGGCGCAGGCTGCTGGCGACGAGGGATGTCTCGTACCCCAGCCTCGTGACGATGGCCATGACCCGCTCGAAGGTGCCCGGCGCGACGCCGTAGCGGCCGTTGACGACCTTCGAGACCGTGGCGACCGAGACCCCGGCCTCACGCGCGACGTCGGTGATCGTCACCCGCCCCACGACATGGCGGGCCTCGGCGTCATCGCTCATGACGCAAGGCTATCCGCCCGGACAGGCGACGACGCGCCCGCCGCGGGGTGTGCGTGCCTCCTCTTCCCAGTACTCTGCTGACACCGCCAAGATCCTCGCGTCCATGCCGTTCCCGACGGTGCTCGCGCCGATCTTCCTCACTCTCTTCGAGCGCCGGATCGAGGGCGGACTGACCGGCGCCGTGAAGGGCAAAGCACCACGATGACCACCACCGAAGGCGGCGCTCCCGCCGCGATGCCGATCGTCTCGGAACGAGTCGCGGCACTGCACGCACAGATGACCCTCGAGGAGAAGCTGGCTCAGCTCGTCGGCTACTGGCTCGATCAGAACGGCGTCGTCGCCCCCATGCAGGGTGAGATGTCCGCCGGGCAGAAGGGCAGCGAGGAGCTCTCGGACATCACGAAGGACGGCCTCGGCCAGTACACCCGTGTGTACGGCACCCGCCCGGTGGAGCCGGCCGACCGTGCCGCGTGGCTGTGGAACGAGCAGCGCCGCCTCAAGCGCGAGACCCGCCTCGGCATCCCCGCGCTCGTGCACGAGGAGTGCCTCACCGGCCTCGCCGCGTGGAAGGCAGCGACGTTCCCGACGCCGCTCGCCTGGGGCGCGTCCTTCGACCCCGAGCTCGTCGAGGAGGTCGGCGCCGCAATCGGCAGGTCGATGGCCCAGCTCGGCATCCACCAGGGCCTCGCGCCCGTCGTCGACGTGATCTCGGACCCGCGCTGGGGCCGCGTCGACGAGTGCATCGGCGAGGACCCGTACCTCGTCGGCACCGTCGGCACCGCGTATGTGAAGGGCCTGCAGTCGGAGGGCATCCACGCGACCCTGAAGCACTTCGTCGGCTACTCGCGCTCGCGCGCCGGCCGCAACCATGCGCCGGTCTTCGCCGGGCCGCGCGAGGTCGCCGACCGCTATCTGCCGCCGTTCGAGATGGCGATCGCCGACGGCGGCGTCAAGAGCGTGATGAACGCGTACGTCGACGTCGACGGCATCCCGATGGCCGCCCACGAGGAGTACCTGACCGACGTGCTGCGCGAGCGGCTCGGCTTCGACGGCGTGGTGGTCGCCGACTACTTCGCGGTCGCGTTCCTCGAGGTCATGCACGCCGTCGCCGCCGACCGCGGCGAGGCCGCGGCGCTCGCGCTCACGGCGGGCATCGACATCGAGCTGCCCACGGGCGACGCCTACCTCGAGCCGCTCGCGAACCGCATTCGCGCGGGCGAGTTCGACGAGGCCTACGTCGACCGCGCCGTGCTGCGCTTCCTGCGCCAGAAGGAGGAGCTCGGCCTGCTCGAGCCCGACGTCTACGAGGACGAGCCGCCGACCGACATCGACCTCGACTCGCCCGAGCACCAGCGCCTCGCGCGCAAGCTCGCCGAGGAGTCCATCGTGCTGCTCTCCAACGACGGCGTGCTGCCCCTCGCCGCGCCCGCCAAGGTCGCCGTGATCGGCCCGAACGCCCACCGCGCCGAGGCGCTGCAGGGCTGCTATTCGTTCGCGAACCACGTGCTCGCGCACCACCCGGGCTACGAGCTGGGCTTCGAGATCCCGACCGTCTTCGAGGCGCTGCCGCAGGCGTTCGCGGGCGCCGACGCGGCCGTGCCCGAGCTCGTCTTCGCCGCGGGCTCGGACAACGAGAGCGCCGACACGTCGGGCTTCGCCGAGGCGACGGATGCCGCGGCATCCGCCGACGTCGCGATCGTCGTCGTCGGCGACCAGGCCGGCCTCTTCGGCCGCGGCACGGTCGGCGAGGGCAACGACGCCGAGTCGCTCGAGCTGCCCGGCGTGCAGCGCGAGCTGGTCGAGGCCGTCGTCGCGACGGGCACCCCGACCGTGCTCGTGCTGCTGACCGGGCGCCCCTACGCGGTCGCGTGGGCGCTCGACGGCGCGGGCGCCAAGCCCGCCGCGGTGCTGCAGGCCTTCTTCCCGGGCGAGGGCGGCGGCCTCGCGATCGCCGACGTCATCACGGGCGCGGCGAACCCCTCGGGTCGCCTGCCCGTCTCGATGCCGCGCTCGACCGGCGCGCAGCCGTACACCTACAGCCACCCGATCCTCGGCGGCTCGTCGGATGTCACGTCGACCGACTCGACCCCGACGCGCCCCTTCGGCTACGGCCTCGGCTACACCTCCTTCGCCTACAGCGCGCTCGAGGTCGAGAGCGCCGTCGCCGCGGGCGGCGTGCTCACGGCGTCGGTCACCGTCAGCAACACGGGCGAGCGCGCCGGCGCCGACGTCGTGCAGCTCTACGGCCACGACGTGCACGGCTCGATCGTGCGCCCGACGGAGTTCCTCGTGGGCTACGCCCGCGTCGAGCTCGAGGCCGGCGCATCGGCACGGGTGAGCTTCACCGTTCCGACGGCGCGCTTCGCGTTCACCGACCGCTCGATGACCAAGGTCGTCGAGCCGGGCGACGTCGAGCTCTGGGTGGCCGCCCACGCGGGCATCGCGCCCGCCAAGGACGACGCCGTGGAGGACTCGACGGGCGGAGCCATCGTCAACGACAAGAAGGCCGCCGTGCGCGACCTGGGCGGCGCGGCGACGCCGCGCAAGACCGTCGCCCTGACGGGCGAGAAGTACGCGGTGACGCTCGCCGACGCCCGTGTGGTCGGGGTTTCGGTCTCGAACGGCTAACGAATTCACAACGGTGCCGTGCGCCCCAGCACGGCCCGCGACGCGGCGCGTCGGGTGGGACATCCGCCCGGCGCGCCGCGTGGTTTTTCTGCCCTGATGCGCTGTTTTCCTCACCCGCTTCGAAAGTATGCGAAGATTGGCACGAAAAGTTTCCTGCCTTGTGCCTCCGAACGGGGAGTCCTGGCGGGATTGCGGATCATGTACTATTTCTGAAGCGGTTCAGTAACTGAACCGGTTAGTTTCCGGGTCTGGAAATCCTTCCTGACCAGGGGATCGGCAAACCGTTCACCCCCAAAAGGGGTGCTCGTGGGCGCTTCGGAGCCAGTGTCGCCACCCATGTGGCTCACATTGACATCCCTGATCACCCCAGCTAAAAATGGCCTCGTCACTCCGTGACACCCGAGACCTGCTCGGAAACTTTTTGTTCAACGAAGAGCAAATGTCCCGTACCAAGACGGGACGGAAGGATCGACTGATGACACAGCAGTCGGGTGCCGCTTTCACGCGGCGCGCGTTCATCGGTGCCGCCGGCGGTATTGCGGCCACCACCCTCCTCGCCGCTTGCACCCGCACGGGTGGCAGCACCGGTGGCGGCAACGCCTCGGGTGGGGTTCTGAAGTTCTGGAACATGCCGTGGGGCACCCCGGCGTTCCTGACCGAGGACAAGAAGATCATCGCTGGCTTCAAGAAGGGCGGCTTCACCGCGTCCTACCAGCAGATCCAGTGGGCGAACTTCACCACCCAGTTCGCGACCGGTGCGTCGTCGAACACCGGCCCGGCCGTCAGCTCGGGCGGTGGCACCACCTCGGTGCTCTACGCCCACGACGGCAAGATCCAGTACATGGACGACCTGATCAACGGCGCCTGGACCACCAACGGCCTGAAGGACGACTTCCTGCCGGGCATGCTCGACGCGCTGAAGACGACCGAGGGCACCACCGGTGTTCCCTACAACCTCGACGTCCGTCCGGCTTGGTACAACAAGAAGCTGTTCACCCAGTACGGCCTCCAGATCCCCACCACGTGGGACGAGTACAAGACCGTCTGCGCCACGCTGAAGACCAAGGGCATCTACGGCTTCGGTGTCGGCTCGGGTGCCGGTAACAACATCGGCTTCCACGCCATCACCGG
Organism: Microbacteriaceae bacterium; assembly: GCA_009780695.1. Lineage (GTDB taxonomy): Bacteria > Actinomycetota > Actinomycetes > Actinomycetales > Microbacteriaceae > Gryllotalpicola. The sequence goes on along the minus strand of WQZN01000011.1, from coordinate 33,058 downwards.
CTTCATGATCAACAACGGCGGCGGCTGGTTCGACAGCAACCAGAAGCCCGCTGCGGACACCGCGGCCAACGAGGAAGCGCTCGACTTCGTGCTCGAGCTCGTCCGCCAGGGCTACTCGGACCCGGCCTCGTCGACGTACACCAACCAGAACGTGTACACGCAGTGGCAGAACCACAAGATCGCCTACGGCATCGACACCGCCGGCATGGCGGCCAACGTGACCGGCGCCGTCTCGAGCGAGGTCGCGGTCGCCGACCCGCTCACCAGCCCCAGCGGCAACAAGGGCTTCCTGTACTTCCCGAACCCGATGATGATGTGGAACAACACCCCGTCGAAGACGGCGAACCAGGACCTCATCACGTACTACTACCAGAACATGGCTCCGCTCTGGACGCAGAAGACCGGCATCGGCCTCCCGCCGCTCAAGTCGATCGCGAACGACCCGACCGTCTCCGGTGACCCGAACAACCAGAAGATCATCCAGGACTGGGTGACCCCGGGCATCTTCAAGACGTGGGGCGCCCCGGGCAACTCGGGTGTCTTCTTCAACGTCGCGAACACGGTGGACGGCACCCAGCCGACCTACACCTTCGCGCAGCAGGTCCTCACCCCGAGCAACCGTCAGACGGCCAAGCAGATGCTGACCGCCTTCCAGACGACGCTCGAAGGCCTGATGAAGTAAATGGTGTGAATCGCGGGTGGGCCCGTTTCTCGGGCCCACCCGCATTCCCCTGTTACACACCAGCATCCACAAAGGAGTACTTGAATGTCGACCGAGACCGTCAGCGGGGCCCTCAAGCGGGCACGCAACGGCGTAGGGGTGAGCGGGTCCGGGCGTGCACCCGGCGGGACCAAGAAGCGTGGCAAGGCGGTTAAGTTCACCGGCACGTTCCTGGCTTTCGCCTTGCCGTCCGTGGTGCTGCTGCTCCTGCTCAACTTCTACCCCGTCATCTACGCCGGGTGGCAGTCCCTGCACTTCGGCGACCTCGTCAACGCAGGTCCCTTCGTGTGGTTCCAGAACTATGCGTCGGTCCTCACGTCGGCGCAGTTCTGGACTGCGGCGCTGTTCACCCTGGTCTTCACGGTCGTCGGCGTCTTCGGCAGCTGGGCTGTCGGCCTCGGCCTCGCGCTGCTGCTGCGCACCCGCATCCCCCTCAACGGGATGTGGAAGGTGCTGCTCCTTCTGCCGTGGGTCGTCCCGACCGTCGTGTCGGCGACCTCGTGGAACTGGCTGGTCGCGACGCCGCAGTCGCCCCTTCCCGTCCTCGCCCACGCCCTCGGCTTCGGCAACGTCCTGTTCCTCGCCGACCCGACGCTCGCCCGAGTCACGGTCTGCATCTTCAAGGTGTGGATCAGCTTCCCGTTCATGATGATGATGATGAGCTCGGCGCTCGCCTCGGTGGACACCAACGTCTACGAGGCATCCCGTGTCGACGGCGCCAACGCCTGGCAGACCTTCACGCGCATCACCCTGCCGATGGTCTCGCGCACGACCTACGTCAGCTGGATCCTCATGACGATCTTCTGCGTGAACGACTTCCCGACCATCTTCCTTCTGACCGCGGGCGGTCCGAGCAACGCGACCCAGACGCTCGTCGTCCAGGCCTACTCGTCCGTGTTCCAGAACAACCAGGTCGGCCCTGGTGTCGCGACCGCATTCCTCATGACGATCGTTCTCGTGATCGTCTCGGTGGTGCTGTACCGCCAGATCCAGAAGGTGAACATCGAATGACCGCCGAAACCGCAAACATCCGCCTCGCCGGGGTCCCCACCAAGCGCCGCCGTCTCGGCGAGCAGGGGGAGCGCGGCAAGTGGTGGCGCCTGCTCGCCATCTTCGTGATCACGCTCATCATGATCATCCCGATCATCGCGGTGTTCGTGCTGTCGGTCACGCCCTCGCAGAACTCGACCGCCACGGGCTTCACGCTCGAGAACTTCGCGCACGTGTTCACCCAGACCGAGGTCGTCTACTGGCTCGAGAACAGCCTGCTGATCGCCGCCGTCACGGTCGTCGTGTGCATCATCGTGGCGTCGCCTGCCGGCTACGTGCTGTCCCGCGGCCGCAACAAGTGGGTTTCCAGCTACGCGCTGATCCTCTTCGTCGTGCAGTCGCTGCCGGTCGTCACCGCCGTCATCCCGCTGTTCATCCTGTTCTCGAACCTCGGCCTGGTGGACAACCTCGGCGGCGTGATGATCATCTACGTCGGCGCGACCATGTCGGTGGCCATCTGGATGATGGCGGCGTACTTCGACTCGATCCCGATCAGCCTCGAAGAGGCCGCCTGGATCGACGGTGCGAGCGTCTTCGGCAGCTTCAGCCGCGTCGTGCTGCGCAACTCGCTGCCCGGCATCCTCTCGACCGCGATCTTCGCGTTCCTGCTCGCCTGGAACGAGTACCTCGTGGCGCTGGTGTTCCTGCGCAGCGACGTCAACTACACGCTGACCGTCGGTCTGAACACCTTCTTCCAGCAGAACGCCGCCGACTGGGGAAGCGTCATGGCCGTCTCGGTCGTCATGATGGCCCCGCCGATCATCATCTTCTCGGTGCTGAACAAGTACTTCAGCGTCGGCGGCATCGGCGGGTCCCTCGCAGGGCGGTGACCCAGTGGTGAAGGGCGGCGGGGGCGCCTTCGTGAGCCGTTCGGCGCATTCCGCCTCGAAGGCTCGCAGCACCCCCGACAACGCCTGGTTCGCGGGCCGGGAGCCGCTTCGTGCGGCACCCCGGCCCGCGCGCCGCGTTATGACCGATTTCGTGAAGGACAGGACCGGATGAGCAAGTCCTCCTCCACGCTGAGCCACATCGCCCGCGATGCCGAGGTCTCGCCGTCGACGGTGTCGAAGGTGCTCAACGGCCGCGCCGGCGTCGCGCCGCAGACCCGCGAGCGGGTCGAGCGCGCACTGCGCAGCCACGGTTACAGCCCGCCCGGCGAGCGCCACCTGCAGCCGTTCGTCGAGCTCGTCTTCGAGCGCGTCGAATCGGCGTTCGCCATCGAGATCATCCGCGGTGTGCAGCGCGCGGCGGCGTCCCGCAGCATGAGCGTCGTGCTGTCGGAGACCGGCACGCGGCACCGGCCCGGGCCCGAGTGGATCGACCAGGTCGTGCAACGGCGCCCGTCGGGCGTCGTGCTCGTGTTCAGCGATCTGCCCGCGGAATCGAAGGCGCGGCTCGCGCTGCGCGGCATCCCCTTCGTCGTCCTCGACCCCGCGGGCGACCCCGCGCCCGACGTGCCGTCGGTGGGCAGCGCCAACTGGTCGGGCGGCGTGCTCGCCGCGCGCCACCTGCTCGAGCTCGGCCACACCCGCATCGCCGTGATCGGCGGCCCGCAGGACATGATGTGCTCGCGCGCCCGCGTGGCCGGCTTCCGTGCCGCCTTCGAGGACGCGGCACTGCCGTTCGACGAGTCGTTGCTCGTCTGGGGCGACTTCCTGCGCGGCGACGGCGTGCAGCTGGGCCGCGATTTGCTGATGCGGGATGACCGGCCCACCGCGATCTTCGCGGGCAACGACCTCATGGCCCTCGGCGTGCTCGAGGCCGCTCGCACCCTCGGGCTCTCGGTGCCCGGGGATGTCTCGGTCGTCGGCTACGACGACCTGCAGATCGCCCGCTGGTCGGGGCCGCCGCTCACCACCGTGCGGCAGCCGCTCGCCGAGATGGGCGAGCAGGCCGCCCTGCTGGCGCTCGACGCCGCCGACGCCGCGCGCCCGTTGCGCGCCGCCCGCGTCGACCTCGCGACCTCGCTCGTGGTGCGCGAGAGCACCGGGGCCCCGCGCGTCAGCTGACCCAGAGCGCCTCGGGCGCGGCGCCCGGGCGGAAGCCGAAGTGCTCGGCCAGCAGCACCGCCTCGGGGAAGTTGTCGGCGAGCTTCTCGGGCAGGTGCGCGTCGCTGCCGAAGCTGATCGCACGGCCGCCTTCCTCGACCCACCACTGCGGCACCCACGACCACAGCCGGCGCGTGTTGAGCTCGAGCGCGCGGCCGCTCTCGGCGATCGCACGCAGCGCCGCGCGGAACTCGCCCTCGAAGCGACGCGGGTCGAAGGGGCCGGCGGTCGCGGTCGGCCACTGCCGGGCCGCGTAGTCGATGTGCGTGACCACCTCGAAGCGCGCCGCGCTGTCGACCATGACGGGGAACGCCGCAAGGTAGGCACGCACGACGTCGTCGGGCGGCAGCTCGCCGTAGAGCGTTCCCGGTTCGGCGGGGGCGGGGCCGATGTCGAGCATGTGCACCGAGCCGTTGATGCGGTCGAAGCGGCCCAAGTCGACGAGCTCGCGGGCGGCCGCCTCCCAGCGCGGCGGGTTGCTGAACTCGAGGCCGGTGAGGATGCGCAGGCCGGGGAACTCGCGCCGCATCCGCTCGATCGCCTCGAAGTAGCCGTCGGGGTCGAACCTCGGGTGGTCCACGAGGCCGTCGGGGTCGATGAAGCCGCGCTGGTGCGGCATCAGCGCCTCGGGCGAGGAACGCCACGTGCGCGGGAAGTCGAGGTGCTCGGTGAAGATCAGCGCGGGCAGCCCGATCGCGACGGCGCGGGCGCAGGTCGCCCGCATCCGCCCGGCGGCGGCCGAAGCCGGGCCGCCCGTGTCCCACGACCACTCGCTGTGCACATGGGCGTCGGCGGGAAGCGTCATGCCCTCATGCTGCCAGGGCGCCGCGCCGCGGGACAGCCTCAGGCGCGCGACGGCACGTCGTCGGTCGAGCTCTCGGTGGCCGCCCACGACGCGAGCAGCCTGAGCGCCTCCTCCGTCTCGCTGCCGGGCACCGCGGGGTACACCGTGAGGGTGGTGCCGGTGTCCTCGTCGATCTCCATCTGCAGGAACTGCAGCTCGAGTGGCCCGACGACCGGGTGGCGGAAGTGCTTGGTGCCCGTGAAGTGCCGGTGCACGTTGTGCGCGGCCCAGCGGGTGCGGAACTCGTCGCTGCGCATCGAGAGCTCGCCGATCAGCTCGGCGAGGCCCCGGTCGTCGGGGAAGCGCCCCGCCTGGCGGCGCAGCACCGCGACGTTGGTCGAGGCCGCGCGTTCCCAGTCGGCGTAGAACTCGTGCGCGCGCGGGTTCAGGAAGATGAATCGCGAGTAGTTGGCGGGGCCGGGGCCATCGAACAGCTCGCTGTACATGGCGCGGCCGAGCGCGTTGCTCGCCAGGATGTCCTCGCGGTTGCTCACGACGAACGCCGGCGCCGCGGTGATCGCATCGAGCAGGTGCTGCAGCGGCGGCTCGATGCGGCTGATCGGCGGCTTCGCCTTCGGGGTCGCCCCCTGGTTCGCCGTGCGAGCGAGGTCGTAGAGGTGGTCGTGCTCGGCGCGGTCGAGCCCGAGGGCCCGCGCGATCGCGTCGAGCACGCTGTCCGAGACCCCGGTGAGGTTCCCGCGCTCGAGGCGCGTGTAGTAGTCGACGCTCACCCCGGCGAGGCGCGCCACCTCGTCGCGACGCAGCCCCTGCACGCGCCGGCGGCCCCCGACGGGCTCGATGCCGGCCTGTTCCGGCGTGATCCGGGCCCGTCGGGTGATGAGGAACTCGCGGACCTCCGTGCGATTGTCCATGCCGGTCACATTAAGCCCGCAGACATCCCGGCCGGCTACGCGAACGTCGCCGCGTCGACGACGAAGCGGTAGCGCACGTCGGATGCCAGCACCCTGTCCCACGCCTCGTTGAGGTACGACGCGTCGATCAGCTCGGTGTCGGGCACGATGCCGTGCTCGGCGCAGAAGTCGAGCATCTCCTGCGTCTCGCGGATGCCGCCGATGCTCGAGCCGGCGAACGAGCGCCGGTTGCCGAACAGCGTGAACACGTGGATCGGCAGCGCCTGGGGCGGGGCGCCCACGTTGACCATGGTGCCGTCGAGGCGCAGCAGCGCGAGGTACGCGTCGAGGTCGAGCGGCGCCGAGACCGTGTTGACGATGAGGTCGAACGAGTTCGCGAGCTGCGCGAAGGTCTGCGGGTCCTCGGTGGCGAAATAGTGGTCGGCGCCGAGGGCCGCGGCATCCGGCTGCTTCGACAGCGAGCGCGACAGCACGGTCACCTCGGCGCCCATGGCGTGCGCGAGCTTGACGGCCATGTGGCCGAGCCCGCCGAGGCCGACGACGGCGACCTTCGTGCCGGGGCCCGCGTTCCAGTGGCGCAACGGCGAGTAGGTCGTGATGCCGGCGCACAGCAGCGGCGCCACCGCGGCGTAGTCGAGCGACTCGGGCACGCGCAGCACGAAGTCCTCGGTGACGACGACGTGCGTCGAGTAGCCGCCCTGCGTGATCGTGCCGTCGGCGTCGACGCTGCCGTAGGTGCCGGTCGCGCCGTTCACGCAGTACTGTTCCTCGCCGGCGAGGCAGTTCTCGCACGTGCGGCAGGAATTGACGAGGCATCCCACGCCGACCCGGTCGCCGACGGCGTGCTTCGTGACCGCTGAGCCGACCTCGGCGACGATGCCCACGATCTCGTGGCCGACGACGAGCGGATGGGTGACGGGGCCCCAGTCCTCGCGGACGGTGTGGATGTCGGAGTGGCAGACGCCCGCGTAGGCGATCGCGATCAGCACGTCGTGCGGGCCGAGGTCGCGGCGGGTGATGGTCACCGGCTCCAGTCGGGCGTCGGCTGAGGCGGCGGCGTAGGCGTTGACGGTGAGCATGCGGCTTCCTTCTGTCGGGTTGTGGTGCGGATCCGAGTGCGGATGGGGAGGTAGAAGACGATGGCGAGCACGAGCGCGGATGTCGTGACGATACCGAGCGGCAGGGTGGCGGATCCACCGCCGAGCCCCACGAGCGGCGCGGCGATGCCGCCGAAGGCGTAGCGGGCCATGCCGAGCAGAGACGAGGCCGTGCCCGCGAACTCGGGGTGGTCGGCGAGGGCGAGCGATGTCGTCGGGGCCGAGCTGAGCCCGGCGCCCCCGGCGACCAGCAGGAACAGCGAGCAGATCACGACGGGCAGCGGCAGGTGGAGCAGCCCGGTGGCGAGCAGGCCGCCGGCCCCGGCGGCAGCGGCCACGAGGCCCACGACGAGCGTGCCGCGCACCGACCAGCGCTCGGCGGCGCGGGCACCGAGCCAGCCGAACAGCATGACGCCCGCGGAGTTGAGGCCGAAGGCCGCCGAATAGCCCTGCGGCGACAGCCCGTAGACCCCCTGCAGGATGTAGGTCGCGCCCGCGAGGTAGGCGAAGATCGCCGCGAAGGTGAAGCCCGTGATCAGCACGGCGCAGACGAACTGCCGGTCGGTCAGCAGGCTGCGGAAGGCCCGGCCGGTGTCGCGCGCGCCGCCGCTCGCGCGGCGCTCGGCGGGCAGCGTCTCGCGGAACACCACGAGCACGAGGGCCAGCAGGGCCGCCCCGACGGCCGAGAGGAAGACGAACAGTCCGCGCCAGTCGGTGACGCGCACGAGCTGGCCGCCGATCACCGGGCCGACGATCGCGGCGAGGCCCGCGATGACCGTGAGGCGCCCGTAGTAGCGGATGAGCGCGCCGCCGTCGTAGACGTCGCGCCCGGCCGCCTGCGAGATGACGATGCCGACGGCGCCGGCGAGGCCCTGCACGAACCGGGCGAGGATCAGCGTCTCGACCGTCGGGCTGATCGCGCACAGCAGCGAGGCGCCGGCGAACGCGGCGACGCCGATGAGCAGCGGCACGCGGCGGCCGAAGCGGTCGGAGAGCGGGCCGGCGATGATCTGGCCCGCCGCGAGCCCGACGAGGCATGCGGTGATCGTGAACTGGGCGACCGAGGTCGAGGCGCCGAGCTCGCGCGTCAGGGCCGGCAGGGCGGGCAGGTAGAGATCCATCGAGATCGGCCCGAACACCGCCAGGACCATGAGGGTCATGGACAGCGCGAGACCGACGCGGGGGCGGGCGGTGCTGCTGCTCATGCCGTCCATTCCATGCGGTGCGCAGCGGGGCAGCCAGGGGTGGGCTCAAACGGGTCATGGCAGTACCCGTCTCGGCGGCATCCCGCCCCCAGAAATTCACGAAACTATCGTGACGAAATGCGATAGCTTTCTCTCGAGACAAAGGAGTCACTAGCGTGTCAACTGCACAGCCCCTTCGCGTCGCCATGATCGGCACCGGCTTCATGGGCGCCGCCCACAGCCAGGCCTTCCGCGTCGCGCACCGTTTCTTCGACCTGCCCCTCACCCCGGTCATGTCGGTCATCGTCGGGCGCGATGCCGCCAAGACGCAGGCCGCCGCCGAGAAGTACGGCTGGAACGAGGCGTCCACCGACTGGCGCGCGGTCATCGCGCGCGACGACATCGACCTGGTCGACGTCTGCACCTCGGGCGAGACCCACGCCGAGATCGCGATCGCGGCGCTCAAGGCGGGCAAGCACGTGCTGTGCGAGAAGCCGCTCGCGAACACCGTCGACGAGGCGCGCGAGATGGCGGATGCCGCACGCGAGGCCGCCGAGCACGGCATCCGCTCGATGGTCGGGTTCTCCTACCGCCGCGTGCCCGCGCTCACCTTCGCGCGCGACCTCGTGCAGTCGGGCCGCATCGGCGAGGTGCGCCAGGCGCGCGCCGCGTACCTGCAGGACTGGCTCGTCGACGAGAACGGCCCCATGACGTGGCGCCTCGACAAGAAGCTCGCGGGCTCGGGCTCGCTCGGCGACATCGGCGCGCACGCGGTCGACTCGGTGCAGTTCATCACCGGTCAGACCGTCGAGCAGGTCTCGGGCCACATGACGACCTTCGTGAAGCAGCGCCCGCTGCTCGGCGAGACCGTCGGGCTCTCGGGCACGGCGTCCGACGAGATGGGCGAGGTCACGGTCGACGACGCCGCGTGGTTCACCGGCCTGCTCTCGGGCGGGGCCGTCGTCTCGTTCGAGGCCTCGCGCTACGCGACCGGCCGCAAGAACGGCCTCAAGATCGAGATCTTCGGCTCGAAGGGCGCGATCGTCTTCGACCTCGAGAAGCTCAACGAGCTCGAGTTCTACGACGGCACCGACGCCGCGGGCGAGCAGGGCTTCCGCCGCATCTTCGTCACCGAGCCCGAGCACCCCTACACGGCCAACTGGTGGCCGACCGGCCACGGCCTCGGCTACGAGCACGCGTTCTCGCACCAGGTGCGCGACCTCGTGTTCGACATCGCCGAGGGGCGCCAGCCGCTGCCGTCGTTCGACGACGGTCTGCGCGTGCAGCAGGTGCTCGCGGCCGTGGAGCGCTCCGCGGGCGCCAACGGCGTGTTCACGCCGGTCGCCTAGCCCGGGCCGCTGGATCGAGCCCGTCGAAATCATCCGTCACCGACGAACGCAAAGGAGCGCGCAATGGCACGACCGATCACTCTCTTCACCGGCCAGTGGGCCGACCTGCCCTTCGAAGAGGTCGCGCGCCTCGCGGGCGAGTGGGGCTACGACGGGCTCGAGATCGCCTCGTGGGGCGACCACCTCGACCCGAACCGCGCGGCCGTCGACGACGACTACGTCGCCGACAGGCTCGCGATCCTCGAGAAGAACGGCCTCGAGGTCTTCGCGATCTCGAACCACCTCAAGGGCCAGGCCGTCTGCGACGACCCGATCGACCAGCGGCACCGCGACATCCTGCCCGACTCGGTGTGGGGCGACGGCGACCCCGAGGGCGTGCGGCAGCGCGCCGCCGAGGAGATGAAGAACACGGCGCGCGCCGCGGCCCGCCTCGGCGCGAAGGTCGTGACCGGCTTCACGGGCTCGTCGATCTGGAAGTACGTTGCGATGTTCCCGCCGGCCTCGCAGGCGATGGTGGATGCCGGCTACCAGGACTTCGCCGACAGGTGGAACCCCATCATGGACGTCTTCGACGAGGTCGGCGTGAAGTTCGCCCTCGAGCCGCACCCCAGCGAGATCGCCTACGACTACTGGACGACCAAGGCGACGCTCGAGGCCATCGGCCACCGCGAGTCCTTCGGGCTGAACTGGGACCCGTCGCACATGGTGTGGCAGGACCTCGACCCGGTCGGCTTCCTGTGGGACTTCCAGGACCGCATCTTCCACGTGCACTGCAAGGACACGAAGAAGCGACTCAACGGCCGCAACGGCCGCCTGTCGTCGCACCTCGCGTGGGCCGACCCGCGCCGCGGCTGGGACTTCATCAACACCGGCCACGGCGACGTGCCGTGGGAGGACGCCTTCCGCATGCTCAACGCGATCGGCTACGAGGGCCCGCTCTCGGTCGAGTGGGAGGACGCCGGCATGGACCGTCTGAAGGGCGCGCCCGAGGCGCTGGCGTTCGTGCGCGAGCATGCGCTCGAGGCATCCGCCACCGCCTTCGACGCCGCGTTCAGCACGAAGAACTGACACCGAACGACATACGCAACCAGAGAGAAGAAGCAATGACGCAGCGCAATGCGCTCATCGTCCGCGGCGGCTGGGACGGCCACGAGCCCGTCGAGACCACCGACTCGTTCATCCCGTTCCTCGAAGAGCACGGCTTCCGCGTGCGCGTCTCAGAGGGCACGGGGATCTACACGGACTTCGACTACCTCGACACCGTCGACCTGATCGTGCAGATCAACACGATGAACTCGATCGAGCGCGGCGAGTTCGCCGGCCTGCGCCGGGCCGTGCTGAACGGCACGGGCCTCGCGGGGTGGCACGGCGGCATCGCCGACTCGTACCGCGACAACGCCGACTACCTGCACATGATCGGCGGCCAGTTCGCGCACCACGCGGGCATCGACCCGGCGCTGCGCCGCGGCGAGCAGGCCGACAACTACCTGACCTACACGGTCAACGTCACCGAGTACGGCGCGACGCACCCGATCATGGCGGGCATCGAGGACTTCGAGCTGCACACCGAGCAGTACTGGGTGCTGTCCGACGAGTACAACGACGTGCTGGCCACGACGACGCAGGCCGTGCGGCCGTGGGATGCCTGGAACCGCCCGGTCACCGCGCCCGCGATCTGGACGCGCCAGTGGGGCAAGGGCCGCATCTTCGTCTCCGCGCCCGGGCACAAGCTCGAGGTGACGCAGGACCCGAACGTGCGCACCATCATCGAGCGCGGCCTGCTGTGGGCCGCGCGCGGCGCCGAGGCGGTCGCCGAGTGAGCGCGGCCACTGACCAGGCGGCACCGATGCGCGTCGGCGTCATCGGCGTCGGCGTCATCTCGAAGCAGTACTTCGACAGCCTGCCGGGGCTCGGCAACCTGAAACTCGTCGCGGTCGCCGATCTCAACGAGGCGCGCGCGGCCGAGGTCGCGGCGGAGCAGGGTGTGATCTCGCTCTCGGTCGACGAGCTGCTGGCATCCCCCGACATCGAGGCGGTGATCAACCTGACGATCCCCGCCGCGCACGTCGAGGTCGGCCTGCGCGCGCTCGCCGCGGGCAAGCACGTGTTCGCCGAGAAGCCGCTCGGGCTCTCGACGGCCGAGGCGCGGCCGCTGCTCGAGGCGCAGAAGAACGGCCTGCGGGTCGGCAGCGCCCCCGACACCGTGCTCGGCACCGGCGTGCAGACCGCCCGCCGCGTCATCGACGACGGCACGCTCGGCGAGGTGCTGGGCGCCGCGGTGCACTGGTCGGCTCCGGGGCACGAGCGCTGGCATCCCGCCCCCGCCTTCTACTACCAGCCCGGCGGCGGCCCCCTCTACGACATGGGGCCGTACTACCTGTCGGCTCTCGTGCACCTGCTCGGGCCGATCGTCTCGGTCTCGGGCTCCGCGCGCCGTTCCTCGCGCGAGCGCGTCATCGCGCAGGGCCCGAACGCGGGCCAGGTGCTGCCCGTCGACATCGACACGCACATCACCGCGCTGCTGACCCACGAGTCGGGCATCTCGACGACCGTCACGATCAGCTTCGAGGTGTGGAAGACACGCGCGCCGCTGTTCGAGGTGTACGGCTCGCAGGGCACGCTCGCCGTGCCGGACCCGAACAACTTCAACAGCGTCGCCGAGGTGTTCCTCGCCGGGGCGGACGACTGGGCGCCCGTCGAGGACTCCGCGGGCTACCGCAGCTCGGGCCGTGGCTACGGCCTCGCCGACATGGCGGCTGCGATCGCCGCGGGTGTGCCGCACCGCGCGTCCGCCGAGCTCGCGTTCCACGTGCTCGACGTCATGGAGTCGATCATGGCCTCGGCCGAGTCCGGCCAGGTCGTCGCTGTCACGAGCACGGCGCCGCGACCCGCCGCGGTGCCGCTGTCCGACACCCCGTGAGGGCTGTGTGAGCCCTGCTGAGGATGCCGCCGAGCCGGGCGCCCGCGTGGCGCCCGGCCCGACGGGCGGCGGCGGTGAACGGGCGACGCTGCAGGTGATCGCCGATCAGGCATCCGTCTCGCTCTCCACGGTCTCGAAGGTGCTGAACGGGCGCGGGGGAGTCGGCGAGGAGACGCGTGCGCGCGTCGAGGCGCTGCTGCAGGAGAACGGCTATCTGCGCCGCGGCACCGCGCACGTCTCGACGCTCGTCGAGCTCGTGTTCGGCGAGCTCGGCACCGAGTGGAGTCTCGAGGTGATCCGCGGCGTCGAGCGCGTCGCGCGGGCCAACGGCCTCTCGATCGTCGTCACCGAGAGCGGCGACCGGAACCAGCCGGGCGCCGACTGGATCGACGCCGCACTGGAGCGGCGCCCCGCCGGCGTCGTGCTCGTCATCTCGGGCCTGCCCGAGGAGTCGCGGCGGCAGCTGCGGGTGCGCAACATCCCGTTCGTGATCATCGACCCCGCGGGCGACCCGCCGCCGGACGTGCCCTCCGTCGGCGCGCAGAACTGGTCGGGCGGCATGCAGGCCGCCCGGCACCTGCTGGACCTGGGGCACCGGCGCATCGGCGTCGTCGCCGGCCCCGAGGACATGCTCATGGCCCGGGCGCGGCTCTCGGGCTTCCGCTCGGCGCTCGAGGCCGCCGGCGTCGAGCTGCCCGACCCGTACGTCGTCACGGGCGAGTTCCGCCGCGAGGCGGGGATCTTCGCGGGCATCGAGCTGCTGTCGCTGCCCGAGCCGCCGAGCGCGATCTTCGCGTTGAGCGACCTGCAGGCGCTCGGCGTCTACGAGGCGGCGCGGTCGCTCGGCGTCTCGATCCCCGACGAGCTGTCGGTCGTCGGCTACGACGACCTGCCGGTCGCCACGTGGGTCGGGCCGCCGCTCACGACCGTGCGCCAGCCGACGGCCGACATGGCCGAGCAGGCCATGTACCTCGTGCTGCACCAGCGGGACTACGGCGAGCAGGAGAACCTGCGCATCGACATGGCGACCGAGCTCAAGGTGCGCGGCTCGACCGCGCCGCCCGCATCGCCGCAATCGGGGGAGTGATCCGCGGCCCCGCGCCACCTAGCATGTGGGGCATGGGTCGGTGGGGGTTGCAGCGCTGGATCGGGATCGTCGTGCTCGTCATCGTGGCGGTGGCCGGCGGTCTGATCTGGCTCGCGGTGTCGATGCAGCGGCTGCGTCTCGCGCCGCCGCAGGAGGGCATCCTCTTCAACACCTGGCACTTCCTGTTCAACAGCACCGTGCCGACGCCGTGGCTGCTGCTGCTCGGGGTGGCGGCGATCCTGCTCATCGCTGCGGCCGTCGCGCTGGTCGAGTTCCGCACGGCATCCCGCGATCGCCGTTCGCTCGATGCGAAGCACCTGCCGCTCTCGCCGCGTGTGGTGATGGGTGAGACGCGCGGCGTCTACGCGGGCCCGGTGACCATCACGGTGCTGGTGCCCGCGCACAACGAGGAGGCGTCGCTGCCCGGCACGCTGCGGTCGCTGTGGACCCAGTCTCGGCCGCCCGACCGCATCATCGTCGTCGCCGACAACTGCACCGACCGCACCCCCGAGCTGGCCGTCGAGGGCGGCGCCGAGGTGTTCGTCACCGTCGACAACGACAAGAAGAAGGCGGGCGGCCTCAACCAGGTGCTGAAGCGGGTGCTGCCGGGCCAGGGCGACAACGACACCCTGATGATCATGGACGCCGACACCGAGCTCGACGACGGCTTCCTCGCCGAGGCCGAGCGCCGCTTCACGGAGGACCGCGGGCTCATGGCCGTCGGCGGCCTGTTCTACGGCGAAGAGGGGCACGGCCTGATCGGCCAGTGCCAGCGCAACGAGTACGTGCGCTATTCGCGCGACCTGAAGCGCCGCCGCGGCCAGGTCTTCGTGCTCACCGGCACGGCCTCGCTGTTCCGGCCGCGGGCGCTGCGCACCGTCGCCGAGTCGCGCGGCACGCGGATCCCCGGCATCACCGGAGACGTCTACGACACGCTCGCGCTCACCGAGGACAACGAGCTGACGATCGCCCTCAAGTCCCTCGGCGCGCTCATGATCTCGCCCGCCGGGTGCACGGTCGTGACCGAGCTCATGCCGTCGTGGAAGACGCTGTGGAACCAGCGGATGCGGTGGCAGCGCGGCGCGCTCGAGAACATCGGCGCCTATTCGGTGACGCGCGAGACCTTCCGGTACTGGTCGCAGCAGATCGGCATCGGCTACGGCGTGGTCGCGCTGTTCGGGTACTTCGCCGCGATGTTCGTGCTGATCGTCGCGGCCGACCGGTGGATCTGGTTCCCGTTCTGGCTCGGCATCGGCCTCGTGTTCATGCTCGAGCGCGTCGTGACCGTCTGGAAGGGCGGCTGGCGCGCGCGGCTGCTCGCGGTGACGCTCTTCCCCGAGCTGTTCTTCGCCGCGTTCCTCGACCTCGTCTATGTGAAGTCGATCATCGACATCACGACGGGCCGCAAGGCGCAGTGGACGCACGTCGAGCACCCGACAGGGCCGATGGCGCGCGGGGCGGATGCCGGGCGCGCCGGCCCGGCGGCAGGGGGCCGCTGATGGCGCTCACCGGCATCCTGCTGCCGCAGTCGACGCTGTACAGCGCGTGGTTCGGAATCCTCACCGCGTTCGTCGCCGTGAACACGGTGATGTACCTCGCGCTCGCGATCCTCAAGCTGCTGCCGCCCATGCACCCCTCGGGCTGGTTCCGGCGCGGCAACACGCGTTCCGAGACCCGGAACATCGACCCGAACGCGCCGATCGGCGGCCCGCAGCCGCGCCGGCCGCGCGGCTCAGCCCGCGGCTGACGCGGGCTGATCGGGCAGGCGCATGGCGCCGAGGGACGCCAGCAGGGTCTCGCCGCTGATCGGCCTGCCCAGCCAGTGCCCCTGGCCGAAGTCGATGCCGAGCCGCTCGGCGAGGCGCACGAGCGACTCGTCCTCGAGCCCCTCGAGCAGCACCCGCTGGCCGAGCTCGTGCATCGCCAGCACGTTGTGCTCGAGCAGGCGCAGCCCGGGCTCGTCGGTGGTGAGGAAGTCGCGGTCGAGCTTGACGACGTGCCAACGGCGTCGGGCGACGGCGCGCAGGCGCGACTGGCCGGCGCCGTAGTCGTCGAGGGCGAAGCCCACGCCGTGGCGCTCGAGATCGGCGACGATCTCGTACTGCTCCTCCTGCCAGTCGGCGTCGCCGCGCTCGGTGATCTCGACGAGGATCTCGGATCGGGCGGTCGCCGCGCGCTGCCGGACCCACTCGAGCACCGGGCTGTTCCACCTGATCTGATCGGACTCGACGTTGAACGAGATGACGAAGCGGATGCCGGCGCGCCGCCCCGCCTCGTCGGCCGTGTCGACGGCCGCCTGAGCAACCTTCAGGGTGATCGCATCGAGGGCGTCCATGCGCCGCGCCGCCGCGATCACCTCGGGGGGCGCGACCTCGCCGCGCCCGGGCACCTCGCAGCGCAGCAGCGCCTCCCACCCGTGCAGGCTGCGGGCGGGCAGGCGGAAGACGGGCTGGAAGACGACCCGCAGCCCGTCGCCGAGCACGGCCTGCACGAGCTCGGCGTCGGTCGGGGCCGTGGTGCGGGCGGGCCGGGCCTGCTTGCGCCGGCGCTCGTCGTCCTCGGCCCGTGCGACGGCCGCGGCCGGGTGCTCCTGCGGGTCGGCGTACAGGGTGCGGCCGATCGTCACCCCGGTGACGATCTCGAGGCCGTCGGCGGTGATCGGCTCGACGATGACGCGCCCCAGCGCTTCGCACAGCTCGTCGAGGTGCGCCTGATCGCGCACCCCGCGGTAGCGCCCGACGAACTCGTCGCCGCCGAAGCGCGCGAAGCGCCAGTTGCGCGAGATCTCGCGCATCCGGCGGCCGAGCGTCGCGAGCACGATGTCGGCGCGCAGGTGGCCGAAGGTCTCGTTGATCTGCTTGAAGTAGTCGAGGTCGACGAACACGACGCCGAACAGCTCGCCGGGCTGCCGGTTCTGCGACTGGGTCTCGACCATGGCGCGGAAGTGCTTGTACTCCCACAGGCCGGTCAGGTCGTCGGTGTCGGCCTCGTTGCGCAGCAGCGCCTCGGTGGCCGTGCGGATGTACGAGACCCGCGCGAGCGTGGCGATGCCCTCGACGATGCGGGTGTCGGCATCCCCGAACACGACGTCGCCCGGGCGGCGCTGCACGACGAGCCAGCGCCGGTGGGCGATCTGGTGCGACAGAGCCGGCTTGGGGGCGGGGCCCGCGACCACGGCGACCGAGTCGGCGCGCACGTTCGCGGCGACGAACCGCACGGCGCTCGCGTCGATGTCGGCGCCGTTCCAGGGCATGCTCTCGGCCGCCTCGAGCAGCGTGCGCGAGAGCCGCCGGGATGTCGCGTTGCGCGTGTACTGCCACACGATCGCGGCGAACAGGCCGGAGACCGCGACGGCGCTGAGGGACGCCCAGGCCGTGTCCGGGTAGAGGTGCTGCAGGTTCACCGCGCCGAGCAGCCCGACCGCGTAGCCGGTAGCCCCGACCGCGACCCGCACCGCCCCGGGCAGCTGGGCGCGTGAGAGCGCGACGCGGCCGTGCAGGCGTTCCTGCACCCAGTCGAGCACGGCGCCGCTCGGTAGGTAGACGGCGAGGGCGATGAGCACCCGCACGGTCGGGCCCTGCGCGGTGACCCGGTCGGTCACGGTGACGGCCGCCCCGGCGGCGATCACGAGGATCGCGACGAACGGGATCGCGGCGCCGAGCCGCCTGCGGAAGATGATGAAGCACGGGATGGCGGCTGCGGCCGCCCAGAGCGGGATCATCGCCGTGCCGCTGCGGTGCAGCAGCGGGCTGACGACGACGGAGAGCGCCGAGCCCAGCACGATGGGGCTGACGGTGCGCGCGATGACGCGCTCGTCGATCGCCATGATCACGGCGGTGAGCGCCGAGCAGGTCGCCAGCACGAAGAGCGTGAACCAGTCGACATCGGCCAGCCCGCCGCGCCAGGCGGCGAAGCCGACGGCGAGGATCGCCGCGGCGACCACGACGAGCGCTGTGTCGAACACCGTGGCCGTGCGCATCCGCGCCCGTGCTGCCATGTGGCGAGCCTAGATGCGTATCGCCCGCGGGCCGTCGGATGGTGAGCGTGTTTTCGCGGCCGGCCCGGCGGGGTCCACGATGGAAGCGGCGTGCGTGGTGATATCACCACACTTTGCATTGTGGGAATAATCCCACATCGGGTATAGTGGGAATATTCCCACTCGGAGGTGTTCGATGTCATCGCTTCAAGCGCGCAAGCTCACCGACGTGGCAGCCGTCATCAAGGCTGCACGCGAAGATGCCGGACTGAGTCAGAGCGAACTCGCGGAGCGGCTCGCCTTCTCCCGCGACTACATGGTCGACCTCGAATCCGGCAGGCCGAACACGTACACCACCCGGCTGTTCCGGGTGCTTCACGAACTGGGGATCACCCTGACACTCGACTACGGCGGCGGCGATGCCGCGGCTTGACCTGTATCTCCATGAGCAGCACGTTGGAGTGGTCGAGCCTGTCGCCCGTGACCGCAGTCGCGTCACACTCGAGGTGGCTCGCGGATATCGGTCCGAAGTCCTGCTCAGCGAGTCGTTTGCTGTGCTCCCAGGGCGCCGCCCCGCGGCCGACGCGATCTCGAACTTCCTCGGCGGCTATGTGCCCGAGGGAAACCACCGGGAGCAGATGGCGGCCAAGCGGCACATCGACAAAGACGACTTGTTCGCGCTCCTGCGCGAGTTCGGTGGGTCGATCGCCGGCGCGGTGACGCTGAGATCGCCGGACGAAGAGCCGAACTACCGGCCGGCATACGAGCCGCTCGATGATCGCGCTCTGGCGGCGAAGCTCACGCAGGCACTCGAAGACGGTGATCAAGGTCTCCCGGATGACAGTCGCTCCACCTTGCCGGGCTATCAGCCGAAAGTGCTCGTCGCCGACCTCGGCTCCGGGTGGGTCTACCCGCACGGCCGCGCGCACTCGACTCACATCCTCAAGCCCCAGATTCCCAGTCGGCCGACTCGCATCTTCGATGAGCACTACAGCCACCTGCTCACCCGGCATGTCGGGCTTTCGAACTACGCGAGTGACATCCGCACGGCCGGGCGCACCACCTATCTCGCCATCGAACGCTTCGACCGTTTTGTCGACGGGGAGCGGATCGGTCTCCACCACCAAGAGGACCTCGCCCAGGCGTTGAGTCTGGACTGGAGAGACACCGATGTGAAGTTCCAGGAACCCGATTGGCCGACGGACCCGAAGCGAGCGACCGTGCGGCGCGTCGGCGAACTCCTCGGCTCGATCCCGGGCGGCGACGCAGCCGTCGAACAGTGGGTGCGTCAACTCGTGTACCACGTGGCGGTCGGCAACAACGATGCGCATGCCAAGAACATCGCGCTTCTGCACGCACCCCAGGGAACCGCCCTCACCGAGGTCTACGACGCACTCCCCAATCTGTTCCAGCACGGGCTTGTGAAGTGGGATCTGGCGTTCGCGATCGACGGCGTCTTCGACCACCGCCGTCTCTCGGTCGAGCATGTGCTTGCCGAAATCGCCTCGTGGGGTGTCATGTCGCCGAGCCGAGCAGAGGCCACCATCGCGGGCGTGTTGGTGGCGCTGGAGGCGGCGGTCGAGGCGGTTCAGCCGCCGAAGGGGGCATCACCCGGAATGGCCGAAGCGATCCAATGGAACGTGCGCCGGCTCATTGAGGGCGCTGAGATCAGCCGGCCCAAGCGCGCGTGACGCTCGGAGCTCAGTGCGACTCGCGCGTGACCTCCGAGCCGCTCGCGCCGATCAGGAAGTCGAGGTCGGCGCCCGTGTCGGCCCCCTCGACGTGCTCGATGTAGAGCTTCTGCCAGCCGCGGTCGGCCTTCGCGAACGACGACGTGAGGCGGTAGGCGGGCTTGCGGGCCTCGAGCTCGGCCTCGTCGACCAGCAGCTCGAGCTTCCGGTTCGGCACGTCGAGCGCGATCAGGTCGCCGTCCTGCACGAGCGCCAGCACCGAGCTCGGCGCCGCCGCCTCGGGCGAGACGTGCAGCACGACCGTGCCGTATGCCGTTCCCGACATGCGCCCGTCGGAGATGCGCACCATGTCGCGCACCCCCGCGCGCAGCAGCTTCGGCGGCAGCGGGGTGTTGGCGACCTCGGGCATGCCCGGGTAGCCCTTGGGGCCGCAGCCGCGCAGCACCAGCACGGACGAGGCATCCACCTCGAGCTCGGGGTCGTCGATGCGCGCGTGGAAGTCCTCGATCGAGTCGAAGACGACCGCGCGGCCCGTGTGGGTCAGCAGCTCGGGCGACGCGGCGGACGGCTTGATGACGGCGCCGCGCGGCGCGAGGTTGCCCTTCAGCACCGCGATGCCCGCCTCGTCCTGCAGGGGGTCCTCGCGCAGCGAGATGACGTCGCGGTCCCAGATGGGGTGCTCGCCGAGGAACGACGTGAGCGGCGCCCCGACGACCGTGTTCGCCGCGGGGGACAGCAGGTCGGCGACCTGGTCGAGCACGGCGAGGAAGCCGCCCGCGCGGAACAGGTCCTCCATGAGGTACGCGCCCGACGGCTGCAGGTTGACGAGCAGCGGCACCGTGCCGCCGATGCGGTCGAAGTCCTCGAGGGTCAGGTCGATGCCGAGGCGGCCCGCGATCGCGAGCAGGTGCACGACGGCGTTCGTCGAGCCGCCGATCGCGGCGAGGGCGACGATCGCGTTCTGGAACGACTCCTTCGTGATGACCTGGCTGATGGTGCGGCCCTCGAGGGCCATCTCGACGGCCAGACGACCCGAGGCGTGCGCGGCCTCCAAGAGGCGCGCGTCGGGGGCGGGCGTTCCAGCGACCCCGGGGATCGTCATCCCCAGCGCTTCCGCCATGATGCCCATCGTCGACGCCGTGCCCATCGTGTTGCAGTGGCCCTTCGAGCGCACCATCTGCTTGTCGAAGCGCTCGAACTCCGAGGCTTCCAGAGTGCCCGCGCGCACCTCCTCCGACAGCTGCCACACGCCCGTGCCGCAGCCCGAGCGCTCGCCGCGGAAGTAGCCGTTCAGCATCGGCCCGCCGGGCACGACGAGGGCGGGGATGTCGACGGATGCCGCACCCATCAGCAGCGCGGGGATCGTCTTGTCGCAGCCGCCGAGCAGCACCGCGGCGTCGATGGGGTTCGCGCGCAGCATCTCCTCGATGGACATCGCCGCCATGTTGCGCCACAGCATCGCGGTCGGCTTCACGAGCGTCTCGCCGAGCGAGGTGACGGGCATGACGACGGGCACGCCGCCGGCCTCCCACACGCCCTGCCTGACGTACTCGGCGACCTCGTTCAGGTGCATGTTGCACGGCGTCAGGTCGCTCGCGGTGTTCGCGATGACGATCTGCGGGCGCCCGTCGAAGGCGTGGTCGGGGGTGCCGCGCCGCATCCACGCGCGATGGATGAAGGGGTCGCGCCCCTCGCCGCCGTACCAACCCTGACTGCGCACCATTGCGTCTCCTTGTCGTCGTCTACATCCTCGCAGGGCCCACGGTGCCGCCCTCGTGCAGCGTGCACGGGATGAGCGTCTGGACCCGCGGCCCGCCGCGCCCGTCGAGGCGCGCGATGAGCGCCTCGGCCGCCCTGCGCCCGAGCTCGCCGCCGGGCCCCGGATACACCGTGAGCGGCGGGTCGAGCTGCTCGGCGAGCGTCGGCGCCGACGCGATCGCGACGACCGACATGTCGGCGGGCACCGCGACGCCGCGGTGCGGCAGCGTGTTGACGAAGGCGGCGCTGACCTCGTCGTGCAGCGAGATGATCGCGGTCGTGGCGGATGCTTCGCGCAGCACCCGGTCGACGATGGTCGACACGGCGTGGGCCTGGTGCGGCGCGCGGAACACGGCGCCCTCGAAGCCCCGCTGCGCGATCGCCGCACGGAACGCCTGCTCGGTGCGGATCGGCGGTGCGTAGCCGGCGAGGGGCGTCGCGCTCCAGTCCTCGACGACGAGGCTGAAGTGCCGGTGCCCGAGCGCGGCGAGGTCGTCGATCGCGGTCTCGATCGAGCGCTCGAAGTCGATGTCGACGTAGTCGATGCCCTCGAGGTCGCGGGTGCGGCCGATCAGGGCGAACGGGGCGTCGGCCTCGCGCAGCCGCTGGACGCGCTCGTCGTCGAGCTGCACCTCCATGAGCAGCACGCCGTCGGCGAAGCCGGCCTGGATGAGCGAGGTGATCTCGGTCGACACGTCGTCGCTGTGCAGCGGCCACAGCACGAGGTTGTATCCGTGCTCGCGCGCCGCGGTCGCGGCCGACTCGATGAAGGCGTTGTGGTTGCGGTGGTCGATGAGCGGGTAGATGAGGGCGAGGATGCGGGTGCGCCGGCTCGCGAGCGCGCGGGCGATCGTGTTGCGCCGGTACCCCAGGTCGGAGATGGCCTGGAGCACGCGCTCGCGGGTCTCGGGCGTCACGGGCTTCGTGTCGTTGACGACGAACGAGACGGTCGAGATCGAGACGCCCGCGCGGTCGGCGACCTGCTGCATGGTGACCATCGCGCCGCCTCTCTCGCCCCGCTGCGTCGATTATGGCACCGGCCAGAACACGATTTGGTAAAGCGCTTGACTTGCGCCGACATCCGCGGCTTGAATGCCCGTTAAGCACATGTCGGGAAGTCGGCGCAGACCCCCGGTCTTATTTTTTGGCCACGTGGTCAAGCGCTTGACCGCGCCTGTTTCCCGACGGCGATCACCTTCTCAGGAATGCAGCAAAGGAGCTCACTCGTGAAGACCTCACGCACCATTGCGGTGCTCGCAGCCGCGTCGGCGATCTCGCTGTCGCTCGCGGCCTGCTCGTCCGGCTCGAGCACCGGCGCCGGCGGCAAGCCGACGCTGACCATCGAGGACTACTACAACGCGGACCCCGGCATGTCGGGGTTCAACACGACCTACAAGGAATGCGGCGCCAAGATCGGCGCGAACGTCAGCCCGGTGCACGTCGCCGGCGCAGCACTGATCCAGAAGGTGCTGCAGCAGGTCTCGTCGAAGACGATGCCCGACGTGCTCATGCTCGACAACCCCGACGTGCAGCAGATCGCGGCGACCGGCGCGCTCTCCCCGCTGTCGGACTTCGGCGTCTCGGCGCCGAGCGGCGACGTCCCCTCCGTCGTCAAGGCCGGCACCTACCAGGGCCAGCTCTACGGCCTGGCGCCCGTCATCAACTCCATCGCGCTGTATTACAACGTTGACATGCTGAAGGCGGCGAACATCACGCCGCCGACGACGTGGGCCGAGTTGCAGGCGGACGCCAAGAAGCTCACCGACCCGGCCAAGGGCGTGTACGGCTTCGCGATGAGCAACATCAACACCTACGAGGGCACCTGGCAGTTCCTGCCCTTCTTCTGGACCAACGGCGGCGACGAGAAGAACATCGACACCCCTGAGGCGGCCCAGGCCCTTTCCTTCGACGTCGCGCTGCAGAACGACGGCTCGATGTCGAAGAGCTCGGTGAACTGGAGCCAGCAGGACGTCAACAACCAGTTCATCGCCGGCAAGGCGGCGATGATGATCAACGGCCCGTGGCAGCTGCCCGTGCTGAACGGCACGAAGGGCCTCAACTTCGACAGCGTGCCGATCCCGGTGCGCGACTCGTCCCAGCAGGTCGTCTCGCCCCTCGGCGGCGAGACCTTCAACGTCGGCAACACCGGCGACAAGACCAAGATGGGCCTCGCGGCCAAGTTCGTGCAGTGCCTCAACGACCCGGCCACGCAGCTGAAGATCGCGGCGTTCTCGGGCAATGTGCCGTCGGATGAGGCATCCGCCGCCACCTGGGCCACGACCCACCCGCAGGTCAAGTCCTTCGTCGAGACGGTGAAGACCGCTCGGGCGCGCACCGCCGAGCTCGGCCCGAAGTGGCCGACCGCGGCGACCGCGATCTACACGGCCGTTCAGCTCGCGCTGACCGGCAAGGCCAGCCCCGCCGACGCCCTCAAGCAGGGTCAGGCGCAGAACAAGTGAGTCAGCTCACCGCCGGGTCGCGCCGCAGGGCGCGGCCCGGCCGCTACCTCACCCGGTGGCTGTTCGTCGCACCCGCGGTCGTGTTCGTGCTGGTGTTCTTCGGCTACCCGATCGTGCAGAACGTCGTCATGTCGCTGCAGGACTATACGACGAAGACCTTCTACACCGGCCAGGCGCCGTGGGTCGGGTTCGCGAACTACGCGACCGTGTTCTCGAACCCCGTCTTCATGACGTCGGTCGTCAACACCGTGCTGTTCACGATCGGCTCGATCGCGCTGCAGTTCTCGATCGGGCTCGGGCTCGCGCTGTTCTTCAAGCGGCACTTCCCGCTCAGCGGGTTCCTGCGCTCGCTGCTGCTGCTGCCGTGGCTGCTGCCGCTCATCGCCTCGGCGGCGGTGTGGAAGTGGATCCTCGACCAGGGCTCGGGCGCGCTGAACCAGTTCCTCGGGGTGTTCGGCATCCACGCGGTGCCGTGGCTCGTGAGCCCGAACCTGGCGCTCATCGCCGTGATCGGCGTGAACATCTGGCTCGGCATCCCGTTCAACACCACGATCCTCTACAGCGGTCTGCAGGGCGTGCCCGACGAGCTGTACGAGGCCGCGTCCCTCGACGGGGCGGTGGGCTGGCGCGCCTTCCGGCACATCACCTGGCCGAGCATCCGCCCGGTGGTGAGCGTCGTCATCGTGCTGGGCGTGGTCTACACGCTCAAGGTGGTCGACATCATCCTGGGCCTGACTGGCGGCGGCCCCGCCAACTCCACGCAGACGCTCGCCACCTGGGCGTATCAGAACTCGTTCGTGCAGTTCGCGTTCGGCCAGGGCGCCGCGATCAGCAACGTGCTGATCGTCGTGTCGCTGCTGTTCTCGATCGTCTATCTGTACATGAACCGCAAGGGAGTCGACGAATGAGCGAGACCCGAGCCCTGCTGCTCGCGGGGAAGCCGCTGCGCGCGCCCGCGCGCAGCTGGCCGCTGACCGTGCTGGGCATCGTGTTCCTCGCGATCATGGTGTTCCCGGTGTACTGGATGGTCAACAGCAGCCTGCAGTCCAACGCGGGCGCGGCCAACACCGACTGGCTGCCGATCCACCCCACGCTCGCCGGCTACGCGGCGGCCATCTCGCAGCAGGGCGCCAACCTCGTCACGAGCCTGGTCATCTCGCTCGGCTCGGTGCTGCTCACCCTGCTGGTCGCGACGCCCGCGGCATACGGCCTCGCCCGTTTCAAGATGAAGGGGATGACGGCGTTCGTGCTCGTGCTGCTGATCACGCAGATGATCCCGATCATCGTGATCGCGAACGCGCTGTACACCCTGTTCAACGACTGGGGGCTGCTCAACTCCTACATCGGGCTGATCCTCGCGGACAGCGCGATGCAGATCCCGTTCGCGATCATCCTGATGCGCGCGTTCATGGCGTCGATCCCCGAGAGCCTCGTCGAGGCGGCGCTCGTCGACGGGGCGAACAACTTCAAGGCGTTCCTCTCCATCGTCGTGCCGATCAGCAAGAACGCGATCATCACGGCGGCGCTGTTCTCGTTCCTCGGCGCGTGGGGCGACTTCCTGCTCGCGCTCACCCTCACCAGCACTCCTGCCGTGCGCCCGATCACGCTCGGCATCTACAACTACCTGGGCGCGAACGGGGTGACGCAGTGGGGCCCGGTGATGGCGACGGCGGTGATCGCCTCCATCCCGGCCGGCGTCCTGCTCGTCCTCGCCCAGAAGTACATCGCCGCCGGGGCTCTCGGCGGAGCAATCAAGTGACGCGTGCGAGCGGATGCCGCGCGCGACGACCCACGAAGGAGAAGCCATGAACACCACCGCCGAGCGGCCGCTGCGCGTCGTCGTCTGGGGTGAGAACCGCCACGAGCAGGTCGAGCCCCATGTCGCCGAGCTGTACCCCGATGGCATGCACAACGCCATCAAGGCCGGCATCGAGGAGAACCTCGGCGCCGCGGCCGAGGTGAGCGTCGCGCTGCTCGACGACCCCGAGCACGGCCTCAGCGAGGAGCGCCTCGCCCAGACCGACGTGCTGACCTGGTGGGGCCATGCGGCGCACGGCGAGGTGAGCGACGAGATCGTCGAGCGCGTCCACCGCCACGTGCTCGAGGGCATGGGCCTCGTGGTGCTGCACTCGGGTCACTGGTCGAAGATCTTCCAGAAGCTCATGGGCACCTCGTGCACCCTGCGCTGGCGCAGTGAGCACGACCGCGAGCTCGTCTGGACCGTCGACCCGACGCACCCCATCGCGCAGGGCGTGCCGCACCCGATCGAGATTCCGCAGCAGGAGATGTACGGCGAGCAGTTCGACATCCCGAAGCCCGACGAGATCATCTTCATCTCGTCGTTCTCGGGCGGCGAGGTGTTCCGCAGCGGCATCACCTACCGGCGCGGCAACGGCAAGATCTTCTACTTCAGCCCCGGCGACCAGGACTTCCCCGTCTACCACCACAAGGACGTGCGCAGGGTGATCGCCAACGGCGTGGCCTGGGCGAAGTCCGACCGGCCGGGCCGGGCGATGCCGGTGCTGCTGCGCTACGAGACCGGTGATTTCTTCACCGGCCGCGGCTACCAGGGTGCGATGGCCAACCACGAGGCCGCCGAATGAGCCGCTTCGCCACCGTCGCCGACGACGGGCCGCTGCGCGTCGTGCTCGTCGGCGCGGGCGCGATGGGCCGGCACTGGCTCGACGTCATCACGGCCACGCCGTCGGTGGAGCTCGTCGGCCTCGTCGACCTGAACCTCGAGCTGGCCAGACAGGCGGTCCGCGAGCGCGGGCTCGACGTGGTCGTCGGCGATGCGCTGAGCACGGTGGCGGCGGATGCCGGCGCCCAGGCCGTCGTCGACGTGACGGTGCCGCCCGCTCACCACGCGGTCAACAGCGAGGCGCTCTTCCTCGGCCTGCCGGTGCTGTGCGAGAAGCCCATCGCGCCGACGGTCGCCGAGACCCTCTCGCTCGTCGCGACCGCCGACCTGACCGGGCAGCTGCTCATGACGAGCCAGTCGCGGCGCTACTACCCGGCCCTCGCGGAGCTCAAGCGCCAGGTCGCGGGGCTCGGACAGGTCGGCTTCGTGACGACCGAGTTCTTCAAGGCGCCGCACTTCGGCGGCTTCCGGGACGAGATGGAGCACCCGCTGCTCGTCGACATGGCGATCCATGCCTTCGACGTCGCGCGCTACCTGCTCGACGCGAACCCCGTGCGGGTCGACTGCCGCACCTTCAACCCCGGGTGGAGCTGGTACCGCGGCGACGCGGCAGCCACCGCCGTGTTCGAGTTCGAGGGCGGCACGCGCTACACGTTCACGGGCAGCTGGTGCAGCCCGGGGCTCGAGACCTCGTGGAACGGCCGCTGGCGGGTGAGCGCCGCGGGCGGCAGCGCGATCTGGGACGGCGAGGGGGAGCCGGTCGTCGAGCGCACGGCCGGCACCGACATCCCGGCCCCCGACGAGGCCGCGCGCGACGACGCGACGCGCGCCGAGATCGCGGGCGCGCTCGACGAGTTCGTCGACGCGCTGCGCACGGGTCGCACGCCCTCGGGCGACGTGCACGCGAACGTGTTCAGCCTCGCGATGGTCGAGGGTGCGGTGCGCTCGGCCGGCAGCGGGGCCGCAGTGGAGTTCGACGCCGTGCTCGAGGACGCGTACGCCGTGGCCCTCGCGAGCGAACGGCGAGACGATGTGAAGGCGGTGCTCGCCTCGTGGGGCGGCGCCGCACAAGGACTGGAGGCAGGACGATGACGACCGAACCCCTGGCAGGTGCCGCGACGCGCACCCCCACCGCACGGCCCATGGGCCCCGCCGCGCACGGCCGGGTCGCGCCGATCGACGGCGCAGTCGCGCTCGGCGACGGCACCCTCGGGCGCTGGCAGCGGCGCAACCGCGAGGCGACGATCCCGCACGGGATTCTGCGCCTCGAGACCGACGGCGCGCTCGACAACCTGCGCCGGCTCATCGGCGAGTCCGATGCGCCGTGGCGCGGGCTCGTCTTCGCCGACAGCGACGTGCACAAGGTGCTCGAGGCCGTCGCGTGGGAGCTCGGCCACGGCGAGCAGCCCGAGCTGCGCGCCTTCTATGAGGAGGCGATCGCGCTGCTCGGGCGCGTGCAGGACGACGACGGCTACCTCGACTCGGCGTTCCAGCGCGCCGACCGGGTGCAGGAGCGCTGGACCGACCTCACGACCGGCCACGAGCTGTACTGCGCCGGGCACATGATCCAGGCGGCGGTGGCGTCGGTGCGGGCGCTCGGCGACGACCGGCTGCTCCAGATCGCGCAGCGCACCGCCGACCACATCGTGAGCACGTTCGGCGGGGCCGACGCGGAGGGCTACCCGGGGCATCCCGAGGTCGAGTACGCCCTCGTCGAGCTCTATCGCCTCACGGGGCGCCGCGAGTATCTCGAGACGGCGCAGGCGTTCATCGACCGGCGCGGCTCGGGCTGGCTCGGGCGCGGCGGGTTCGGGTCGATCTACTACCAGGACGACACCCCCGTGCGCGAGACCGAGATCATGCGCGGCCACGCGGTGCGCGCGATCTACCTGAACAGCGGCGTGACGGATGTCTACCTCGAGACCGGCGACGACAGCCTCCTCGCCGCCGCGCAGACGCAGTGGGACGACATGGTCACCCGGCGCAGCTACGTGACGGGCGGCACGGGGTCGCGCCACAAGGACGAGTCCTTCGGCGACGCCTACGAGCTGCCGAGCGACCGCGCCTATGCCGAGACGTGCGCCGGCATCGCGGCGATGCACTGGGCGTGGCGCATGTACACCGCAACGGGCGACCTGCGCTACGGCGACTTCTTCGAGACGGCGCTGTACAACGTCGTCGCCGACGGGCTGTCGGAGGACGGCACGCACTTCTTCTACAGCAACCCGCTGCAGATGCGCGCCGACCACATCTCGGGCCAGCAGGAGGCCGCCGCGCAGCGCCTCGACTGGTACTTCTGCGCGTGCTGCCCGCCGAACCTCATGCGCACCTTCGCGAGCATCGAGGGCTACCTCGCCGCCGCGCGCGGCGACGAGCTGCACCTCGTGCAGTACACGGCGGCGCACATCGAGGCGCAGCTCGAGGGTGGCCGGGTCGTGCTCGACGTCGAGACCGACTACCCGGCATCCGGCCGCATCCGCATCGCGGTCGCCGAGGGCGCCGGCGCCGATCTCGTGCTGCGCGTGCCCGCGTGGGCGACGGGCCACCACCTGACGGTCGACGGGCGCGTTGCGGCGGCGGATGTCGTGGACGGGGCGATCCGGCTCGCGGGCGCGCTCGCCGCCGGCAGCGTGATCGAGCTCGAGTTCGACATGACCGCCACGGTGCTCACGGCCGACCCGCGCGTCGACGCGGTGCGGGGTGCCGTCGCGGTGCGCCGCGGCCCCGTCGTCTACTGCCTCGAGCAGAACGACAACGAGGTCGACGTCGAGAGCCTCGCGCTCGACCCCGGCGCGCCGATCGCGGCGACCGGCACGGCGACCGAGCTCGGGCCCGTGCTCGAGGCCGGGGGAGTCGTGCGCTCGCCGGAGGGCGCGCTCTACGCCTCGTGGCCCGGTGCGCAGCCGGCGCAGCGGACCGCCCCGCTGCGGCTGCGGCCGTACGCGACCTGGGGCAACGGCGAGACGGGTGCGATGCGGATCTGGGTGCCTGCCGTCTCGGCGTGAGGCGGGTGAGCGGCTGACCGCCGCTTCCGCCCACAACGCACCGAGGGGAGGAGCTTTCCGGGAAAAGCTCCTCCCCTCGGTGCGTTGTGGGCCAGTGGGTCATGGCCGCTGCGCGACGGGCTGGTCGGCGACGGTCACTTCGCCGCAGCGGTCAGGTCGTACATCGTCAGGCCGCCGACCGTCTTCGCGGTGTAGTGCGCCTCGACCCAGCTCGTGATCTCGGCGGCGGCATTGCTGCCGCCGTTCTGCTGCATGCCGCCTGAGCCGCCACCGGCGATGAAGTAGTGGATCTTCCCCTCGGCGACGTACTTCTCGAACTGCTTCAGCGTCGGCGACGGGTCGCTGCCGTTGAACCCGCCGAGCGGCATCACGGCGTCGCCCGTGGCGAGCTGGTACCCGGCCGCCTCGTTCGAGCCGACGGCCGCCGCGACCCAGGTGTACTGCGAGGCGTCCTTCTCGAGCGCCTTCTTCACGGCGGACGGCACCGAGGTGGAGCCGCCGAGGATGCCGCCGCCCATGCCGCCGCCGAAGCCGCCGTCGCCCGCTCCGCCGGGCATCGCACCCGCGCTGCCGGCGCTGTTCTGGCCGGCGCTGTTCTGCCCAGTGCCGGTTTGAGACGTGCCGTTCTGGCCGCCGGGGCCGCCCTGCGGGAAGCCGTTGGCCGCGCCGGTGCCAGTACCGGTGGAGCCGGTGCCGTTCTGGCCGGCACCGCCCGGGCTGTTCGACTGGCCGTTCGACTGGCCGTTCGACATCGAGCCGCCGGCCTGGGTGCCGCCCGGGAAGCCGCCTGCGCCGCCGGGGAGGCCCCCGTTGCCGCCCCCCGGCATCCCGCCGCCCGGCCCGCCGCCGAAGCCGCCGCTCGTCTGCGGACCCGCCGACGGGATCGAGCCGGTGTGCGGCGTCGCGACCGTCTCGAGCGAGGACGCGAGCGGAGCGAGCAGCAGCGTGGCCGCCGTCACGAGCCCGGCCACCCGGGACATCGCGACCCCGCGGCCGCCGAACAGCACGAGCAGGGCCGAGGCCACCGCGAGCGCCATGACGGCGAACTTCAGCCACGGCAGCCACGTGCTCGACCGCTCGAGCAGCGCCCAGGCCCAGACGGCCGTGCCGAGCACGGTCACGGCGAGCACGACGCGCACCCACAGGCGATCCCGGGCGCCGAACACCGTCCAGCCGGCGGCGCCGATGAGCATCGCGATCGGTGCCGAGAGGGCGACCGTGTAATAGGGGTGGAAGATGCCCGACATGAAGCTGAAGACGAGCTGCGTCACGAGCAGCCAGCCGGCCGCGGTCACGATCAGCGCGCGGCGCATGTCGGTGCGCGGGGCGCGGCCGATCACCATGAGCGCTGCGACGAACAGCACGAGCGCGGCGGGGATGAGCCACGAGATCTGACCGCCGAACTCCGACGTGAAGAGGCGGAAGAGCCCCGTCTGGCCCCACATCGAGGTGGTCGCGGCGTGCGTGGTGCCGGTCGTGCCGGCGGTGGTGCCGGCCGGCGTCCCGCCGCCCGTCACGCTGCCGGTCTCGGCCCCCGTGATGCGGCCGAGGCCGTTGTAGCCGAAGGTCAGCTGCAGGAAGCTGTTCGTCTGCGAGCCGCCGACGTAGGGCCGCATCGACGCGGGGGTGAGCTCGACGATCGCGACCCACCACCCGGCCGAGACGACCACGGCCGCCCCCGCCGCGAGCAGGTGCAGCACGCGCTTCACCCAGCCCGTGCGGGCGAAGGCGAGGTAGGCGCCGGCGAGCACGGGCAGCACGAGGAAGGCCTGCAGCTGCTTCGTGAGGAAGCCGAAGCCGACGGCGACCCCCGCGAGCACGAGCCAGCGCATCTGCTCGCGCTCGATCGCGCGCAGCGTGAGGGCGACGGATGCCGTGAGCAGCAGAAGCAGCAGCGCATCCGGGTTGTTGAACCGGAACATGAGCGCGGCCACCGGGGTGAGCGCGAGCGTGAGGCCCGAGAGGATGCCGGCGACGCCCCCGAACCGCTTCCGCACGGTGACGGCCACGATCGCGACGGTCGCGACGCCCATCAGCGCCTCGGGCACGAGCATGCTCCACGAGCTGAGACCGAAGATGCGCGCCGAGAGCCCCATGACCCACAGCGCGGCGGGGGGCTTGTCGACCGTGATCGAGTTGCCGGCGTCGGACGATCCGAAGAAGAAGGCCTCCCAGTTCTTCGTGCCCGCCTGCACGGCGGCCGCGTAGAACGAGTTCGACCAGCCGCTCGCCGAGAGCCCCCAGATGTAGAGCGCCGCCGTGACGACGAGCAGGCCGGCGAGGGAGAGCGGCCAGGCGCGGCCGGTGCGGGTGCGCGTGCGGGTGCCCGCGGCATCCCCGACGCGGGCGGCGCCGAGGGGGAGGGTCGTGGTGGTCATCGTGCGACCTCTTCTTTCTGGCGGTCGGCGGACGCGGCCGGGACGGGGAGGGGGAGCGGGGCGGATGTCGGTTCCGGGGGCGCCGAGCGGGACATCCCGCTCGCGCGCCGCCGGAACACCCAGAACCGCAGCATCACGAAGCGCAGCGCGGTCGCGACGAGGTTCGACACGGTCAGCACGAGCACCTGCACGCCTGCCGTCGCGCCGGGGTCGGCCCGGTGCAGCAGCGCGAGCGAGCCCGCGGTGATCACCCAGGCCGTGCCGAACACGACGAGCCCCTGCACCTGGTGGGTCGTGGCGCGCTCGGGCCCGCGCACCCCGAAGGTGAAGCGCCGGTTGGCGGCGGTGTTCGCGACGGCCGTGACGAGCAGGGCGACGAAGTCGGCCGCCTGCGCGGGCATGAGGCGCGCGAGCACGAGGTACAGCACGGCGAAGGCGATGGTCGACAGCACGCCGATGCCGCCGAAGCGCAGCAGCTGGCCGAACATCCCGGGGCGACCGGCGGGGCCGAGCGGACGGCGCCCGAACTCGGCATAGATCTCGTCGACCGGCAGTGCGCCGCGCGCCAGCGCCCGGCTCACGCGGGCCATGCCCCTGAGGTCGGCGACGGCGGTGCGCACGATGTCGACCGAGCTGTTCGGGTCGTCGATCCAGTCGACGGGCACCTCGTGGATGCGCAGCCCGGAGCGCTCGGCGAGCACGAGCAGCTCGGTGTCGAAGAACCAGCCGCCGTCCTCGATGTAGGGGAGCAGGCGGCGCGCGACATCCGCCCGGATCGCCTTGAACCCGCACTGCGCGTCGCTGAACCCGGCGTGCATGCCCGTGCGCAGCAGCAGGTTGTAGGAGCGCGAGGTGAACTCGCGCAGCCCGCCGCGCACGATCCGCGAGCCGCGCGCGAGGCGCGTGCCGATCGCGAGGTCGGAGTGGCCCGACAGCAGCGGCGCGAGCAGCGGGCGCAGCGCCGCGAGGTCGGTGGAGAGGTCCTCGTCGAGGTAGGCGAGCACGCGGGCATCCGACGCCGACCAGACCGCCTTGAGCGCGTTGCCGCGCCCCTTGACCGGCAGATGGGCTGCGGCGACGCCGTCGAGCTCGGCGGCCAGCCGGTCGGCGATCTCAGCGGTGGAGTCGGTGCTCGCGTTGTCCGCGATCACGATGCGCCAGCGTTCCGGCATCGCGCGCTCGAGGTGCGCGTGCAGGGAACGGACGCTGTGGTCGAGGGTGCGCTCCTCGTTGTACACGGGGACGACGATCTCGACGTCCACTGGTCTGCTCGTCTCGTTCATGCGGTCGAGATTCGCAACGGGGCGTGCTCAGACCGTATGGCCGGGCTATGAGCAGGCTCAAACTATTCACACCTAGCAATCAGATAAATGAAAGTCTGTGCACAGGATGTCGCGGCGCGACCGCGGAGCGGCGGGGAGCTGCCGCCCACAACGCACCGAGGGGAGGAGCTTTCTGGGAAAAGCTCCTCCCCTCGGTGCGTTGTGCGCCGATGCGCGGCGAGGGGCTACCCCTTCAGCCCGCTGCCCGTGACGCCCTCCACGATCTGGCGCTGGAACACGAGGTACAGGATGATCAGCGGCAGCGCCGCGAGGATCGCCCCCGCCTGGATGTCGGCATAGCGCTGGCCGAAGCTGCTCTGCACGGTCGCGAGGCCCACCGGAATCGTCATCAGGTTGGGGTTCGAGAGCACGAACAGGGGCAGCAGCAGGTTGTTCCAGACGCCCACGAAGGTGAGGATCGACACCGCCGCGATGACCGGACGCGACAGCGGCATGATCACCGACCAGTAGATGCGCCACCGGTTCGCGCCGTCGATGCGCGCGGCATCCTCGAGATCGGCGGGGATGCCGTCGAAGAACTGCTTGAAGATGAACACCGCGATCACGGCGGGCACCTGCGGGAAGATGACCGACCAGTAGGTGTTCAGCAGCGACATCGCGTTGAGCAGCTGGAAGATCGGCACGATCAGCACCTG
>WQZN01000010.1 GCA_009780695.1 Microbacteriaceae bacterium | reverse complement strand
GCCCCCGCCTCCGACCCGGCCGGCTTCAAGTACCTCGCCCCCTACACCGGCTCGGCCATCGGCCAGCACTGGATGTACGGCGGCAAGCACGTCCTGATCATCTTCGACGACCTGACCAAGCAGGCCGAGGCCTACCGTGCCGTGTCGCTCCTGCTGCGCCGTCCGCCGGGCCGCGAGGCCTACCCGGGCGATGTCTTCTACCTGCACTCGCGTCTGCTCGAGCGTTGCGCGAAGCTGTCCGACGAGCTCGGCCACGGCTCGATGACCGGCCTTCCGATCATCGAGACCAAGGCGAACGACGTCTCGGCGTACATCCCGACCAACGTGATCTCGATCACCGACGGCCAGATCTTCCTGCAGTCCGACCTGTTCAACGCGAACCAGCGCCCGGCGGTCGACGTCGGCATCTCGGTCTCGCGTGTCGGTGGCGATGCGCAGCTCAAGCACATCAAGAAGGTCTCCGGAACCCTGAAGCTCGAGCTCGCGCAGTACCGCTCGCTGCAGGCCTTCGCCATGTTCGCCTCGGACCTCGACGCGGCTTCGCGCCGTCAGCTCGAGCGCGGCGCCCGCCTGACCGAGCTGCTGCGCCAGCCGCAGTACTCGCCGTACCCCGTGGAGGAGCAGGTCGTCTCGATCTGGGCCGGCACGAACGGCAAGCTCGACGACATCGCGGTTGAGGACATCCTCCGCTTCGAGAGCGAGCTGCTCGACCACCTGCGTCGCAACACCAAGGTGCTCGACACCCTGCGTGAGACCGGCCAGCTCTCGGACGAGACCGTCGGTGAGATCGCCTCCCAGATCGACACGTTCAAGCTCGGTTTCCAGACCGGCAAGGGCCAGCCGCTGGCCGCGCCGGGCTCGGAGCAGTACGACGCCCTCGGCGCCGACGCTGTTGAGCAGGAGAAGATCGCCAGGGGCCAGTAGGCATGGGCGCTCAGCTTCGCATCTACCGGTCGAAGATCCGGTCCGCGCAGACGACGAAGAAGATCACTCGCGCGATGGAGCTCATCAGCGCGAGCCGGATCGCCAAGGCGCTCGCGCGCGTCAACGAGGCCGGCCCGTACACCGAGGAGCTCTCGAAGGCCGCGGCGCTCGTCGCCGTGCACTCGAACGTCAAGCACGCGCTGACGACCGAGCCGGCGAAGATCACCCGTGCGGCGATCGTGCTCTTCACGTCGGACCGCGGTCTCGCGGGCGCCTTCAACTCGCAGGTGATCCGTTCCGCGCTGCAGCTCGAGACGCTTCTCGAGGAGCAGGGCAAGACGGTGGAGTGGTTCCTGGTCGGTCGCAAGGCCGTCGGGTTCTTCGCCTTCCGACGTCGTGCCTACCTCGGCAGCTGGATCGGCGAGACCGACGAGCCGCAGTTCGAGCTCGCGCAGCAGATCGGCCAGAAGATCATCGAGACCTTCTTCACGCACGAGGCCGATGGCGGTGTCAACGAGGTCCATCTGGTGTTCAACCAGTTCGTGAGCTCGATCACGCAGACGCCGACCGTGCGCCGGCTGCTGCCGCTCGAGATCGAGGGCAAGGTCGAGGATCCGTCGATCCCCGCGCCGCCGGTGCTCCGCGCCGAGTACGAGTTCGAGCCCAACGCGGCCACCGTGCTCGACGCGCTGCTGCCGGCGTACATCGAGAGCCGGGTGTTCTACGCGCTGCTGCAGTCGGCGGCGTCGAAGCACGCCGCTACGCAGAAGGCGATGAAGTCGGCATCCGACAACGCGGACAAGCTGATCACCAACTACACGCGCCTCGCCAACAACGCACGTCAGGCCGAGATCACTCAGCAGATCTCCGAGATCGTCGGCGGCGCCGACGCGCTCGCGTCCTGACCCCAGGCTGTTCGATCGACACAGGATTGTTCGAGAGACAAGAGAGAGACAAGCAATGACCATCACCGCCGAGACTCCCGGCGCCGCCCTGGGGAAGACGCCCGGCGTCGGCCGCGTGGCCCGCGTCACCGGTCCTGTCGTGGACATCGAGTTCCCCCACGACGCGATCCCCGAGGTCTACAACGCCCTCAAGACCACCATCAGCTTCTCGGGTGACGACGAGTCCGCTCGCGAGATCACGCTCGAGGTCGCCCAGCACCTCGGCGACGACCTCGTCCGCGCGATCTCGCTGAAGCCGACCGACGGCATCGTCCGCGGCCAGGAGGTGCGCGACACCGGCGCTGCCATCTCCGTGCCCGTCGGCGACGTGACCAAGGGCCGCGTCTTTGACGTGACCGGCGAGATCCTGAACGCCGAGCCCGGCGAGCACATCGAGATCACCGAGCGCTGGCCGATCCACCGCAAGGCGCCCTCGTTCGACCAGCTCGAGTCGAAGACCACGATGTTCGAGACCGGCATCAAGGTCATCGACCTCCTCACCCCGTACGTGCAGGGCGGCAAGATCGGCCTGTTCGGCGGTGCGGGCGTCGGCAAGACCGTCCTCATCCAGGAGATGATCCAGCGCGTCGCGCAGGACCACGGCGGTGTGTCGGTGTTCGCTGGTGTCGGCGAGCGCACCCGTGAGGGCAACGACCTCATCCACGAGATGGACGAGGCCGGCGTCTTCGACAAGACCGCCCTCGTGTTCGGCCAGATGGACGAGCCGCCGGGGACGCGTCTGCGCGTCGCCCTCTCGGCCCTGACCATGGCCGAGTACTTCCGCGACGTGCAGAAGCAGGACGTGCTGCTGTTCATCGACAACATCTTCCGCTTCACCCAGGCGGGTTCCGAGGTGTCGACCCTGCTCGGCCGCATGCCCTCCGCGGTGGGCTACCAGCCGAACCTGGCGGACGAGATGGGTGTGCTCCAGGAGCGCATCACCTCGACCCGCGGCCACTCGATCACCTCGCTGCAGGCGATCTACGTGCCCGCCGACGACTACACCGACCCGGCTCCCGCCACGACCTTCGCGCACCTCGACGCGACGACCGAGCTCTCGCGTGAGATCGCGTCGCAGGGTCTGTACCCGGCCGTCGACCCGCTGGCCTCCACCAGCCGCATCCTGGACCCGCGCTACATCGGCGCCGACCACTACCGCGTGGCGACGACCGTGAAGCAGATCCTGCAGAAGAACAAGGAGCTGCAGGAGATCATCGCGATCCTCGGTGTCGACGAGCTCTCCGAAGAGGACAAGATCACCGTCGAGCGTGCTCGCCGCATCCAGCAGTTCCTCTCGCAGAACACCTACATGGCGAAGAAGTTCACGGGTGTTGAGGGTTCGACGGTCGCGATCAAGGACACCATCGAGTCGTTCGACGCGATCGCCCGCGGTGACTTCGACCACGTGGCCGTGCAGGCCTTCTTCAACGTCGGCGCGATCTCCGACGTCGAGGAGAAGTGGGCGCAGATCCAGAAGGAGAACGCCTAGTCATGGCGAAGGTGCTCAACGTCAGCGTCGTCGCGGCGGATCACCGCGTGTGGTCGGGCGAGGCCGCGATGGTCGTCGCCAAGACCGCCGAGGGTGAGCTCGGCGTGCTGCCCGGCCACCAGCCGGTGCTGGCGCTGCTCGCCAAGGGCGAGGTGCGCGTGACGCTGCCTGGCGGCGAGCGCATCACGGCGAACGCCGAGGGCGGCTACTTCTCGGTCGCGGCCGACATCGTCACGATCGTCGCGTCGCAGGCCGAGCTGGTCTAGCTCAGCTCGAACTGTCTCTCTCACGGAAGCCCCGCCCCGATCATCGGGGCGGGGCTTCCGCATTTCTAGGATCCAGATGCTTCTCCTCCTGCCCCCATCCGAGACGAAGCGCGCCGGCGGCGAGGCCGGCTCGCGGCTCGCGCTGGCGACGCTGCGCTTCCCCGCGCTGACGGATGCCCGGCGCACGGTGCTCGACGCGGTGGCTGCGCTGGCGCTCGATCACGACGCCTCGGTCTCGGCGCTGGGGCTCGGGCCGAAGCAGCACCACGAGGTCGCCAAGAACCGCGTGCTCGAGACATCCGCTCTGCTGCCCGCCGTCGACCGCTACACGGGCGTGCTGTACGACGCGCTCGACGCCGGGAGCCTGCCAGCCGTGGCGCGCGAGCACCTCGCGCGCCACGTCGTGATCCACTCGGCGGTGCTCGGGCCGGTGGGGGCTCTCGACGGCATTCCCGACTACCGCCTCTCGCACGATTCGCGGCTTCCCGGGCTGCGGCTCAAGGGCGTATGGGCGGATGCCGTCGCCGAGGCGCTCGCGGGCGAGACCGGCCTGGTGCTCGACGCGCGTTCGCAGGGCTACGCCGCCCTGGGGCCTGCGCCGCATGCGCTCTGGCTCGAGGTCGTCGCAGAAGACGGCTCGGGTCGCCGCCGCGCCCTCAACCACTTCAACAAACACGCGAAGGGCGAGCTCGCCCGCGCGTTCGCAGCGAGCGGCGAGAACCCGACATCGGCGGCCGAGCTGGTCGAGTGGGGTGCCGCACACCGCTTCCGGCTCGAACTGCAGGAGCCCGCGAAGGCCGGGGGAGCGCCCCGCATCGCCCTGGTCACCGCGGCGTAGCGATGCCACTCAGGCGGCGCGCCAGCAGCCCTCGACGTGGTCGTCGACCAGGCCCGCCGACTGCATGAGCGCGTACATCGTCGTCGGGCCGACGAAGCGGAAGCCGCGCCTGCGCAGTTCCTTGCTCAAGGCGGTGCTCTCGGGCGTCACGGCCGGCACGTCGAGGAAGGACGCCGGGCGTGGCCGGGAGCCGGCCGGCGGCGCGAACGACCACACCAGCTCGACGAGCGGCTCGTCGAGAGCGAGCAGCGCCCGCGCATTGCCGATGGTCGCCTCGATCTTGCCGCGGTGGCGGATGATCCGCTCGTCGTGGAGGAGGCGCTCGACCTCGGCCTCGCCATAGGCGGCGACCGTCGCGGGGGCGAAGCCGTCGAAGGCGGCACGGAAGCCCTCGCGGCGGCGCAGGATCGTGATCCACGACAGGCCCGCCTGGAAGCCCTCGAGGCAGATCTTCTCGAAGAGCCGCGTCTCGTCGGTGAGCGGGCGGCCCCACTCGTCGTCGTGATAGGCGATGTATTCGGGGGAGCCGACGGACCACGCGCACCGGGCCTTGCCGTCGGAACCCTCCACGGCGTCTCGATAGGCGCTCATGCGGCGAGGGTGATGCCCTCGTGGGCGAGCAGCCAGAGCTTCGTCGTGATGCCGTCGCCCGCGCTGTAGCCGGTGACCGCGCCGTTGGATGCGAGGACCCGATGGCAGCCGATGATGAGCGGCACCGGGTTGGCGCCGACCGCCCCGCCGACGGCGCGGCCTGCGGTCGGGCGGCCGAGCTCGAGCCCGATCTCGCCGTAGGTCGTGAACTCGCCGAACGGCAGCTGCTGCAGCCGGGCCCACACGGCACGCTGGAACTCGGTGCCGGCCAGGTGCAGCGGCAGGTCGAAGTCGACGCGCGTGCCGGCGAAGTATTCGCCGAGCTGGCGCACCGCTTCCTCGAGCACGGCGTTGGGGTTCTCGGGCAGGGCCTCGAGGGGAAGGTGCCCGTCGCGGGCGATGGAGAGCGAGGTGATGGCGTCACCGTCGCTGGCCAGCTCGATGCGGCCGATGGGTGAGTCGGTGCGCGCCAGGAAGAGGGGGATCGCCGGTTTCATGTCTCGACAGTAACGCCGGCCACCGACATCCACTCGCGGGAATCGGACATCGGTTGACAACCCGCGCGTGGTCGTGCCTGTGCTGGGGAAGAGGTCTCGAACCCGCCCTCGAGCTGCGCCAGACTGTGGGCATGACCGACGCAGCCGCCCTGGTGCGGGAAGTCCTGGCGCAGCACCCCGTCATCGACGGCCACAACGACTGGCCGCTCGAGGTGCGGCTGCAACGCGACCACTCGGTCGACGGGCTCGACGCCGAGCTCGGGTCGCGCTTCGACACCGACATCCCGCGCCTGCGCGCCGGGGGAGTGGGCGGCCAGTTCTGGTCCGTCTACGTCGAGGACCGCCGGGCGGGGGCCGAGCACGTGCGCGAGACGCTCGAGCAGATCGACTTCGTCGAACGGCTCGCCGCGCGCTACCCCGAGACCTTCGCGCTCGCGCGCACCGCCGACGACGTCGAGGCGGCATGGCGGCGCGGCGCGATCGCGAGTCTCATGGGCGCCGAGGGCAGCCACCAGCTGGACGGCTCGCTCGCCGTGCTGCGCGAATACGCGCGCCTCGGCGTGCGCTACCTCACGCTCACGCACTGGCTCACCACCGAGTTCGCCGACTCGGCCACCGACGATCCGCAGCACGGCGGCCTCTCCGATCGGGGCCGCGAGCTCGTGCGCGAGCTGAACCGGCTCGGGATGCTCGTGGACATCTCGCACGTGTCGCCGGCGACCATGCGGGATGCGCTGGACGAGACATCCGCCCCGCTCGTCTTCAGCCACAGCTCGTGCCGCGCTGTCACCGACCATGTGCGCAACGCCCCCGACGACGTGCTCGCGCGGCTCGCCGACAACGGCGGCGTCATCATGCTGACCTTCGTGCCGCAGTTCGTCTCGACGCCCTACCTGCACTGGCTCGAGGCCGGGCAGGAGGGCGAGAAACCGCGCGTGACGGTCGCCGACGTCGCCGACCACGTCGAGCACGCGCGCCAGGTCGCCGGCGTCGACCACATCGGTCTCGGCGGCGACTTCGACGGCACGCCCGAATTCCCCGAGGGCATCGAGGATGTCGGCGACTACCCGAACCTGCTCGAGGAGCTCGCCCGCCGCGGCTGGTCGGCGGACGACCTCGGCAAGCTCGCGAGCGGGAACATCCTGCGGGTGCTGCGCGCAACAGATCAGGCCTTCCTCGCGAGCTCCGCCCGGTCATAGTCTCGAGGCATGCCAGAAATCGAATACCGCACCCTCGGCCGCTCCGGCCTCGTCGTCTCGACCGTCGGCCTCGGCTGCAACAACTTCGGCCGCGCGAACACCGTCACCGAGACGCAGGAGGGCACCGACGCCGTCATCGGCGCCGCGATCGACGCGGGCGTGACCCTGTTCGACACCGCGGACATCTACGGCAAGGAGCGCGGCCTCAGCGAGACCCTGATGGGCCATGCGCTGAAGGGGCGGCGCGACCAGATCGTGCTCGCGACGAAGTTCGGCATGGACATGGCCGGCGCGAACGGCCCCGACTGGGGCGCGCGCGGCTCGCGCCGTTATGTGCGCCTCGCGGTCGAGTCGTCGCTGCGCCGGCTGCAGACCGACTGGATCGACCTCTACCAGCTGCACCGCCCCGACGAGCTGACCCCGATCGACGAGACGCTCGCGGTGCTCGACGATCTCATCACCGAGGGCAAGGTGCGCTACATCGGCCACTCGAACCTCGCGGGCTGGCAGATCGCCGACGCCGAGTACCAGGCGGTGCTGCACGGCCACCCCAAGTTCGTCAGCGCGCAGAACGAGTACAACCTCGTGCGCCGCGGCGCCGAGGCCGAGGTGCTGCCCGCGGTCAACCGCTACGGCCTCGGCTTCCTGCCCTTCTTCCCGCTGCAGAACGGGCTGTTCACGGGCAAGTTCTCGCGCGAGGGCGGCCCGGCCGACAGCCGCATCATGGCGACGCGGAAGCAGATCCTCGAGGACGCGCCGTGGGACCTGATCGACGAGTACCAGGCGCTGTGCGACGCCCGTGGCGTGACGATGCTCGAGGCGACCTTCGGCTGGCTGCTCGCGCAGCCGGGCCTGACCTCGGTGATCGCCGGGGCGACCCGGCCGGAGCAGGTCGAGGCGAACGCTGCGGCCGCGTCGGCGTGGCATCCCTCGGTCGACGACGTCGCCGAGATCTCGCGCATCTTCGCCGCGTTCGCCTGACGCGATCGGCTCTTGTCGAGTGAGCGCTCACTCATTAGATTGAGCGCGTGACGAAGACGGATGTCGACACCGAGCCGCCCGCGGTCCGCCGCGCCCCGGCGATGAGCCCGGAGGACCGGCGCGCGCAGATCGTCGACGCCACGATCCCGCTCGTGCTCGCCCAGGGCGCCGCCGTGACCTCGAAGCAGATCGCGGAGGCCGCGGGCGTCGCCGAGGGCACCGTGTTCCGCGCGTTCGGCGACAAGGACGCCGTGATCGACGCCGCCGTCGCGAAGTACCTCGACCCCGAGCCGCTGCGCGCCGCCCTGCGCGGCATCGACGCGAGCCTGCCGCTCGAGTCCAAGGTGCGCCAGATCATCATGCTGCTGCAGCAGCGCTTCCAGGGCGTCTTCGCCATGATGACCGCCGTCGGCATGCGCGAACGACCGCCGGTCGCCGAGGGCACGGGGCGCAACGGCTACGCGCAGATCGTCGCGGACGTCTTCGAGCAGGACGCCGGGCGCCTCGGCATCCCCGCAGGCCGCATCGCGCCGTTCCTGCGCGCGCTGTCGTTCGCCACCTCGCTCGCCCCGTTCCAGGCCTCGGCGCCCATCGACGTCGACGAGCTCGTCGACCTGGCGCTGCACGGCATCGCGGGGGCCCGGCCCGCCTCGCCCGCACTCGGCAACGGCTCCGCCGCCCCGTCCAATCAGCTCGACTACTTCACCGAAGTCGCATCCTCAAGGAAGAACTGATGCTCATCTCCGTTCTGCGGCGCCATCTCGGCCCGCACTGGAAGCTGCTGATCGGGGTGCTGGTCTTCCAGCTCGCCCAGTCGCTCGCGGCCCTCTACCTGCCGACGCTCAACGCCGACATCATCGACAACGGCGTCGCCAAGGGCGACACCGGCTACATCATGCGGATCGGCGCATGGATGCTCGCCGTCACGCTCGTACAGGTCGCCTGCTCGATCACGGCCGTCTACTTCGGCGCACGGGCCGCGATGGGCTTCGGCCGCGACCTGCGCCTCGCCGTGTTCACGCGCGTCGGCGCGTTCAGCGAGCGCGAGGTGCAGCAGTTCGGCGCGCCGAGTCTCATCACGCGCTCGACGAACGACGTGCAGCAGATCCAGATGCTCGTGCTGATGAGCTGCACCATGATGGTCTCCGCGCCGATCACGGCGATCGGCGGCATCATCCTCGCCATCCAGCAGGACGGCCGGCTGTCGTGGATCATCGCGGTCTCGGTGCCGGTGCTGCTCGTCTGCGTGGGCGCGGTCGTGAGCCGCATGGTGCCGTGGTTCCGCAAGATGCAGGGGCGCATCGACGCCGTGAACCGGGTGCTGCGCGAGCAGCTGACCGGCATCCGCGTCGTGCGCGCGTTCGTCCGCGAGGACATCGAGACCGGGCGGTTCGAGAAGGTCAACGGCGACGTGATGGAGGCCGCGCTCAACGCCGGTCGCTGGATGACGACGATGTTCCCGATCGT
This sequence comes from Microbacteriaceae bacterium, assembly GCA_009780695.1. Lineage (GTDB taxonomy): Bacteria > Actinomycetota > Actinomycetes > Actinomycetales > Microbacteriaceae > Gryllotalpicola. Next base: position 80,536 of record WQZN01000010.1, on the reverse strand, counting down.
CATGCTGATCCTCAACCTGTCGAGCGTCGCGGTCATCTGGTTCGGCGCGTTCCGCGTGCAGGACGGCATGCCGATCGGCGCGCTCACCGCGTTCCTCGCCTATCTCATGCAGATCCTGATGTCGGTCATGATGGCGACCTTCATGGCCGTCATGGTGCCGCGCGCCGCGGTCAGCGCGGGCCGCATCGGCGAGGTGCTCGACACCGAGCCGACGATCGCGGCGCCGAGCGCGCCGATCACCGAGCTCGACGAGACCGGCACGATCGAGCTGATGGATGTCGGCTTCCACTACCCGGGGGCCGAGCAGCCCGTGCTCTCCGACATCTCCTTCCGTGTCGAGCGCGGCCAGACGGTCGCGATCATCGGCTCGACGGGCGCGGGCAAGACGACACTGGTGAACCTGCTGCCGCGGCTCTTCGACGCGACCGCGGGCGTCGTGTACATCGACGGCGTGGATGTCGCCGAGCTCGACCCCGAGCTGCTCTGGAGCCGCATCGGCCTCGTGCCCCAGAAGCCCTACCTGTTCTCGGGGACCGTCGCGAGCAACCTGCGCTACGGCAAGCCCGACGCCACCGACGAGGAGATCTGGCGCGCGCTGACGATCGCCCAGGCGGCCGACTTCGTGCGCGAGATGGAAGGCGGCATCGACGCCGCGATCGCGCAGGGCGGCACCAACGTCTCGGGCGGCCAGCGGCAGCGGCTCGCCATCGCGCGCGCCCTCGTCAAGCAGCCCGAGATCTACGTCTTCGACGACTCGTTCTCCGCGTTGGATCTGGCGACGGATGCCCGATTGCGGGCGGCCCTGAAGAGGGAGGCCGACGGCGCGACGTTCCTGATCGTCGCCCAGCGCGTCTCGACGATCCTCGACGCCGACCGCATCATCGTGCTCGAGGACGGGCGCGTGGTCGGCTCGGGCACGCACGAGGAGCTGCTCGACACCAACGAGACCTACGCCGAGATCGTGGGCTCGCAGCTGACCGCGGAGGAGGCACGATGAGCGGCACGAGTCCGCGCGGCGGGGCATCGGCAGGCGGGGCGGCCGGGGGAGGCCCGCGCCGCGGCCCGATGGGCGGCGGCCCGATGGGCATGGGGATGCCGGCCGAGAAGGCGCACGCCTTCGGCCCGAACGCGAAGCGTCTCGCCGGGCGGCTGCGCGGTGAGCGGCTGGCCGTCGTCTCGGTCACGGTGCTCGGTGCGGCATCCGTCGTCTTCATGGTGATCGGCCCGAAGATCCTCGGCAACGCGACCAACATCATCTTCGAGGGGTTCATCGGCGGCCAGTTCACGCACTTGCCCGCCGGCACGACCAAGGCGCAGGTGATCGCGGGGCTGCAGCAGCAGGGCCACGGGCAGATGGCCGACCTGCTGCGGCACATCGCCTTCACCCCGGGCAAGGGCATCGACTTCACCGCGCTCGCGCACACGCTGCTCTGGGTGCTCGCGCTGTACGTGCTCTCGTCGTTCTTCGGCTGGGTGCAGGGCTGGGTCATGAACGGCGTGGTCGCGCGGGTGACCTTCGCTCTGCGGCGCGACGTCGAGGACAAGATCCACCGCCTGCCGCTGTCGTACTTCGACCGGATGCCGCGCGGCGAGCTGCTCTCGCGCGTCACCAACGACATCGACAACGTGCAGCAGTCGCTGCAGCAGACCATGAGCCAGCTGCTGCAATCGCTGCTGACGGTCGTCGGCGTGCTCGTGATGATGTTCTGGACATCCTGGCTGCTCGCCCTCATCGCGCTCGTGACGATCCCGCTCACGCTCGTCATCACGCAGCAGATCGCGAAGCGCTCGCAGACGCGCTTCGTCGCGCAGTGGAAGCACACCGGCGCGCTCAACGCGCAGATCGAGGAGTCCTTCACCGGGCACTCGCTCGTCAAGGTCTTCGGGCGCCACCGCGAGGTCGAGGCGCGCTTCGCTGCGAAGAACGACCAGCTCTACGACGCGAGCTTCGGCGCGCAGTTCATCAGCGGCATCATCATGCCCGCGATGATGTTCGTCGGGAACCTCATCTATGTCGTGATCGCGGTCGTCGGCGGCCTGCTGATCACGAGCGGCTCGCTGACGCTCGGCGCCGTGCAGGCGTTCATCCAGTACTCGCGCCAGTTCACGCAGCCGCTCACGCAGCTGGGCTCGATGGCCAACCTGCTGCAGTCGGGCGTCGCGAGCGCCGAGCGCGTGTTCGAGCTGCTCGACGCCGACGAGCAGGTGCCGGACGCGACGGACGCCGCGCCGCTCGGTGAGGTCACCGGCCGCATCGCCTTCGAGGACGTCGCGTTCTCCTACTCGCCCGACAAGTCGCTCATCCGCGACCTGAGCCTGATCGCCGAGCCGGGGCAGACGGTCGCGATCGTGGGGCCGACGGGCGCCGGCAAGACGACGCTCGTGAACCTCATGATGCGCTTCTACGACCCCGATTCCGGCCGCATCACGCTCGACGGCGTCGACACCCGCGGCATGCGCCGGCAGGAGCTGCGCGACGCGATGGGCATGGTCCTGCAGGACACCTGGCTGTTCGCGGGCACGATCCGAGAGAACATCGCCTATGGGCGGCCGGATGCCACGGAGGACGAGATCCTCGCGGCGGCCCGGGCCGCCTACGTCGACCGCTTCGTGCACTCCCTGCCCGACGGCTACGAGACCGTGCTCGAGGACGAGGGCGCGAACGTCTCCGCGGGCGAGAAGCAGCTGCTGACGATCGCGCGCGCGTTCCTGTCGCGCCCCTCCGTGCTGATCCTGGACGAGGCGACGAGCTCGGTCGACACGCGCACCGAGGTGCTCGTGCAGCGCGCCATGAGCGCGCTGCGTGCCGGGCGCACCTCGTTCGTGATCGCCCACCGGCTGTCGACGATCCGCGACGCCGACCTCATCCTCGTGATGGAGCACGGCGACATCGTCGAGCAGGGCTCGCACGCCGAGCTGCTCGAGGCCGACGGCGCGTACGCGCGGCTGTACCAGGCGCAGTTCGCGGGGGCCGTCGTCGACGAGGTGTAGCGCTCTGCTGCGCTGAGGCGGCGGGCTGTGCCGGGGCTCTTCCCCAGCACAGCCCGCTTCTCGTGCGAGGAGTCCACAGATCGGGCATCCCGCCGCACGCCGCCCCGACCGCATCGCCCAGGCTTGCGCGCATGACCCAGATCGCACCGCCAGATGACCGCCTGATCCGCTTCCGCACGCCGCGCGATGTCGTCGCCACCGTGCCGCGCCTGCTCGGCTACCGGCCGCGCCGCAGCATCGTCCTGCTCAACCAGCACGAGGGCGGCAGGCTCTCGACGATGCGCGTCGACCTGCCGGACGCCGCGGCGCCGCGCGTCGAGAAGAGGTTCGCCACGACGCTCGCCGGAATGGTGAGCAAGGCGCCGGGGGTGCGGAAGATCCTGCTCGTGGTCTTCGCCGACGGGCCGTTCGACGCGGGCGGCGACGTGCCGCGGGCATCTCTCGTCCGTCCGCTCATCTCGCGGCTCGTGGCCTCGGGCTACGACGTGCACGACGCGCTGTGCGTCGCCGACGACGCGTGGGGGGCGTACGACGGGGCGGATGCCGGCATTCCGCACGCCCTCGACGAGATGCTCGAGCCGGCGCCGGGCGGCCTTCGCGGCGAGCTGCCGACCGATGACCTCGATGCGTTCGCGTCGGTGCCGACGGCCGGCGCGCTGGCCCGGCGCGCCTTCGACCGCGCCCTCGACCGGGCTCTCGGCGACCATGCCGTGATGAGGCCGGTGCAGTCCGCGTCCGCCGCTCTCGAACTCGATCTCGAGACGGCCGACAGCGATGCGCTCGCCGCGGTCTTCGCCCCGCTGCTCTTCCCCGAGCTGCGCGACGCCGCGCTGTACACCTGGGCATGGGGCGAGCAGCGCGGCCTCGCGCTGCTCGCCGAGGCCGTGCGCATCGAGGCCGGCGAGGTCGGTCCGGAGGACGACTCGATCGCGCTCGATCTGATGGGTCTGCGGCCCACCGATCGGCCCTCGCACGAGCGGCTGTCACGGGCGATCGAGGTCATGTCGCGGGTGGCGGCGCTCGCACCGGACGACGTCGCACACGTCGCGTTCACGGTGCTCGCGTGGCTGCACTGGGCGCAGGGGGCCGGCTCGGTCGCCGGCCGTCTCGTCGACCGTGCGCTCGCGCTCGATCGTGACTACGGGCTCGCCGATCTGCTCGCGATGGTCCTCGGCCGGGGTGGCCTGCCGGAATGGGTCTACGAGCCGCCCGAGGGGTGAACGCGGCGGCCCGCGTGTCGCCGGTAGCATCGAGGGCGACCCCAGAACCCGCAAGGAGTGCCGCGGATGCCCGTTGACGCCCGCCTGATCGCCTTCGATCTCGACGACACGCTCGCCCCGTCGAAGGCCCCGCTGCCTGACGAGGTCGCTTCGGTCCTCGTTCGCCTGCTCGACCGGGTCTCCGTCGCGATCATCTCGGGCGGCCAGATCGGGCAGTTCCGCGACCAGATCATCGCCCGGCTCGGTGCGGCCTCGGCTGCCGCGCTCGAGCGGCTGCACCTCATGCCGGTGACGGGCACGCAGTACTGGCGCTTCGCCGACGGCGAGTGGACGCTGCGCTACGAGGACGGGCTGACCGCGGGGGAGAAGTCGGCGGCGCTCATGGCGCTCGAGACGACGGCGAAGGCGCTCGGCTACTGGGAGTCCGAGACCTGGGGGCCGATCCTGGAGGATCGCAGCTCGCAGATCACCTTCTCGGCGCTCGGGCAGCAGGCGCCCGTGGAGGCCAAGAAGGCGTGGGACCCGACCGGCGAGAAGAAGAACCGGCTCGCGGCCGCCGTGCAGGCGCAGCTGCCCGGCCTCTCGTGCCGCTCGGGCGGCTCGACCTCGATCGACATCACCCGCGCCGGCGTCGACAAGGGCTACGCCCTGGAGAAGCTCGTGCAGGTCACCGGCATCCCGGTCTCCGACATGGTCTTCGTCGGCGACCGCCTCGACCCCGCCGGAAACGACTTCCCCGTGGTGCGCACGGGGGTGCGCACCCGCGCGGTCGACGGCTGGCAGGACACGGTCGCGTACCTCGAGGGCCTGCTCGCGCTGTGAAGCGCGCGGAACGAGGCGCTGTCGGCGGATCGGATGACAGTGCACCGCCCGTCTTGTCGTTAGGCTGTCCCCGACCACCGACCCCTCCGCCCCCAGGGAGATCTCTGTGACTCAAATCGGTCGCAGCAGTCGGCGGCACGACGTCGTGCTGCCCGATCGCGATGGCGCGCGCATCACGCTGTCGTGGTCCGCTGCGAGCGACAGGGGGCATCGCCGGGCCGTCAACGAGGACAGCCTGCTCGCTCGCGCCCCGATCTTCGCCGTCGCCGACGGCATGGGCGGCCACGAGGCCGGCGACTTCGCGAGCGCGGCGGTCATCACCCGGCTCGCCGAGCAGCTGGGCCGCGGCTTCCTCGATGCGGGCGAGATCAGCGACGCGCTGCGCGCCGCGGTCGAGGACATGACCAAGGGCGTCGGCATGACCGATCTCGGCACCGGCACGACGGTCACGGGCCTCGCCCTCACGTTGCATCAGGGCGACGCGTACTGGCTCGTGTTCAACATCGGCGACTCGCGCGTCTACCAGCTTCAGGACGAGCGGCTCCATCAGCTGACGATCGATCACAGCATCGTGCAACAACTGCTCGACCGGGGTCTGATCACCCCGTCGGAGGCCGAGGTGCACCCGCACGCCAACGTCATCACGCGGGCCGTCGGCTTCAACGAGGACCCGGTTCCCGACTTCTGGCTCATCCCGATCGTCGCGGGCTCGCGCCTCCTGGTGTGCTCGGACGGGCTCACGAAGGAGCTGACGGAGCACGGCATCCGCCACTTCCTCACGATCGGCACCTCGGCGGCCGACGCGGCGAGCCGCCTCATGGACGCGGCTCTCGGCAACGGCGGTCGCGACAACGTGAGCGTGATCGTCGTCGACGTGCTCTCGACGCCCGAATCGGCCTCGAAGCCCCGAACTGGGGGCGAGCGCAGCCGTGCCCGAAGCAGTGCGGTGACGGCGTGACCTCAGCCCTGCACCCGGCCCACGCGTTATCGTGAGGGCGTGACGGGGGTTCCAGCGCTGAAGTGCCGCATCTGCGGGAACGAGCTCTTCGCGGGCGCGATCTTCTGCGGTGAGTGCGGCAGCGCCGTCGAGGCGACTCCGTACCACCGCCATCCCGTCGACGACAGCCGGCCGACCGACACCCGGGTCGTCGGCAGCGGCCAGTTGCGCGCGCTGCGCGAGGCCGCGGCGCGGGGCGACGATGCCCGTCAGACGGCGGCGCCCGTCATCGAGCGCTCGGCGCTGCCCGACCAGGGCGATCTCGCCGCGCCGGTGCCCACGTGGGTGCTCGCGGCCTCGACGGGCGAGCGCGTGATCATCGCCGGCAGCGGGCTCGTGGGGCGCAAGCCGGCGGCCGGCGACGGCGAGAGCTTCGACCAGCTCGTGGCGATCGTCGACCCGACGCGCTCGGTGTCGAAGACCCATCTCGAGTTCGGCGTCGAGGCGGGGGAGCTGTGGGTGCTCGACCGGTTCTCGTCCAATGGCAGCGCGATCGTCTCGCCCGAGGGCCGGCGCCGCGAGTGCGAACCCGGCCGTCGCTATCGCGTCGAGCGCGGCTCGCGCATCGAGGTCGGCGACCAGCACCTCGTCGTCGGGTAGTCGCGCGGGTCTTGCCCAGCACAGGTCGTTGACCGGGCGGGTTATCCACATTCCGGGGGCGACGGCGGCGGGGGATGTCCGTGCCGTGCTGACCTTGCCGTGTGACATCCCTCAGCCTCCCGCCCCGTCCTCCTGCGCCGCGCCCGCCACGGCTCTCGTGGGCCGCGTTCGCGATGCCGGTCGTGATGGCCGGCGCGCTGTGGCTCATGACGCGCTCGCCGTATGCGCTCGTGTTCGCGGCCCTCGGGCCGATCGGTGCGGTCGTCTCGCTGATCGAGGGCCGCACGGGCGGCCGGCGCGAGCGCGGGGCCGCACGGGCCGAGCGCGCCGTCGAGCTCGGGCGGCTGCGTGAGCAGGTCGCCGAACGGCACGAACTCGAGCGCCGCGGGCTCGCCCGGCGTGCGCCCGGCGCGGCCGTCGCCCTCGCCGCGCCCGACGGGGCGGCGCTCTGGAAGGCCGATGAGCCCGTCGTCTCGCTGGGGCTGGGCACGGTCGAGAGCCCGCTCGCCGTGAGCGGCGATGCGCGTGACGTCGAGGAACGGGAACTGCAGCGTGCCGCCGCGCGGCTCGAGGGCGCACCGGTGCTCGTCGATCCGCTCGCCGGCGTCGCGGTGTGCGGTCACGGCATCCTCGCGCGCGCCTATCTGCGCGGGCTGCTCGTGCAGCTGTACGCCGCGCTGCCGCCGGGGCGGCTCGGGGCGCCCGAGATCGTCGACTCCGAAGGCCACGCCCTCGGCGAATGGGACTGGCTCGAGCGGCTGCCACACGCCCACGGCCCGTCGGGCGAGCTCGTGCCGCGCTTCGGCGTGTTCCCCGAGGCGCGTCACGTGCCACCGGGGTATCGGGCGGTCGTGTCGGCGGTCTCCCCGGTCGCGGCGACCGTCGAACTGTTCCGCACCGTGGAGCGCGGTCTTGCGAGCAGGGGCGCTGAGCCGGCCCCGGTCGAGGCGTCCCTCGTGCCCGAGCTGGTCGCCCGCGCGGACGCGGAAGAGTTCGCGGCGCTGCTCGGCTCGCGCGCCGCGGGGCTCGGCCTCGGCGTGGCGGCCCGTGCGCTTCCGAATGCGGTGGCGTTCGGCGACCTGCCCGCGGCGGCCGGGCCGCGGCTGGGCGCAACGATCGGCCGAAGTCTGCACGGCGCCGCCCAGATCGACCTCGTCGGCGACGGCCCGCACGCGATCGTCGCGGGCGTCACCGGCAGCGGCAAGTCGGAACTGCTCGTCAGCTGGGTCGCGGGCATGGTCTCGGGCCGGTCGAGCGCCGAGGTGGTGGTGCTGCTCGTCGACTTCAAAGGCGGCACGGCGTTCCGCCCGCTCGAGGTGCTTCCGCACGTCGTCGGCGTGATCACGGACCTCGAGCACGGCGAGGCCTCGCGCGCGCTGAGCAGCCTCTCGGCCGAGCTGCGGCGACGCGAGGCCGAGCTCGCGCGCCTCGGTGTGCGCGACATCGCCGAGGCGGGCGGTGTGTTGCCCCGCCTCGTCATCGTGGTCGACGAGTTCGCGGCGATGATCGACGCGTTCCCCGACTTCGGCGCGCTGTTCGCCGACATCGCGGCGCGCGGGCGGGCGCTCGGCATCCACCTGATCCTGGCCACGCAGCGGCCGGCCGGCGTGATGCGCGACGCCCTCGTCGCCAACTGCCCGCTGCGGCTCAGCCTGCGCGTGCAGTCCGACGCGGACAGCCGCTGGGTGGTCGGCACCGACGCGGCGGCCCGGCTGTCGGCGGCGAACCCGGGGCGCTGCATCGTCTCGGTCGACGGTGTCGCGACCGAGGTGCAGATCGCCCGCACCACGGGTGACGACCTCGCCGCGCTCGCGGCCGCGTCGCCGCCGGCGCCGGCACCGCGCCGCCCCTGGCTCGACCCGCTTCCGGCCGTGCTGACGCGCGCCGAGCTGCCCGACTCGGCGGGGCCCGACGTCGTCGGCGTCGCCGATCTGCCGGAGCTGCAGCAGCGGGCGCTGCTGCGGTTCGGTGCCGGGGATGCCCCGCTGCTCGTCCTCGGCGCGGCCCGCAGCGGCAAGTCGAGCGCGCTGCGGGCCCTCGCGGCGGCGTCCGGATTGGAGACGGTGTCCACCGGGGCCGATCGCGAGCGCGCCTGGGACGTCGTCGAGGCGGCCCTCGACCGGTGCGACGAGCCGGAAGCAGGCGTGCCGGGCATCCTGCTCGCGATCGACGACGCCGATGCGGTGTGCTCCCGTCTCGGCGAGGAATACGCCATGGCCTGGTGCGATCGTCTCGCGCGCGTCCTGCGCGACGGGCCGGCCGCGGGCGTGCACACCGTGATCGCCGCCCAGCGTCCGAGCGGCCCCTTGCGTGCGGTGCTCGCGCTCGTGAACGAGACGGTGCTGCTGCGGCAGGCGAGCAAGCAGGACCATGTGCTCGCGGGTGCGCCCGCCGAGCTGTGGGACGGCGGGCTGGCTGCCGGGGCAGGCGTCTGGCGCGGGCGGCGCGTGCAATTCCTCGCACCGCCGCCGCGGCTCGAGACCGTCGACGGCCGACCCGTCGACGCGGGCGCGGAGTTCGCGGCGCGGGTGCCGCTCGTCCCCGCGCGCGGAACGGCGACCCTGCTCGTCACGCATGCGCCGGGGCGCGCGATCTCCCGGGCGCGCGCCGCGGGGCTGCCGCCCGAGGCGGTCGTCGACCTGAGCATGCTCTCGCCCGGCTCGCCCGGCCCCGAGGAGCTGCTCGCCGACGCGCGCCTGGCGACCGGTGTGCTCGTCGTGGGCGACCCCGATGCGTGGCTGGGCCGATGGCACCTCTACGCGGCGCTGCGCGCGGGGCATCCCCTCGTCTTCGCGGGCTGCGACGCGTCGGACGTGCGTGCGCTCACGCGCAGCCGATCCCTGCCGCCGCCGCTCGCGCCCGGCGGCGGTTCCGCATGGCTGCTCGAGCCCGAGGGCCGCATGCGCCGCTGCCGCCTCAGCGTGGCATGAAGCGCCCGGCGGGCATGCCGTGAGCCGCGGCCACCGGCTCGCTGACGACCTCGCCCGCGTGCACATTGAGCCCGAGGGCGAGCGCCGGGTCGGCGGCGAGCGCCTCGCGCCAGCCCCGGTCGGCGATGGCGGCGATATAGCGCAGCGTCGCATTGGCGAGTGCGTGGGTGGAGGTCTGCGCCACGGCGCCCGGCATGTTCGCGACGCAATAGAACAGCGAGCCGTGCACGGGGAAGGTCGGCGCGTGGTGCGTCGTCGGCCGGCTGCCCTCGAAACAGCCGCCCTGGTCGATCGCGATGTCGACGAGCACGCTGCCCGGGCGCATCCGCGCGACGAGCTCGTCGGTGACGAGCTTCGGCGCCCGTGCACCGGGGATCAGCACGGAACCGATCACCAGATCGGCTGCGACGAGCGCGCGCTCGATCTCGAACGGGTTCGATGCGAGGGCCGTGACGCGCCCCTGGTACAGCTCGTCGAGGTGCCGCAGCTTCTCGAGGTCGGTGTCGAGCACGGTCACCCGGGCCCCGAGGCCGACCGCGGTCGTCACGGCGTGCGAGCCGGCGACGCCGCCGCCGATGACGACGACGTCCGCGTGGCGGGTGCCGGGCACGCCCGAGATGAGGATGCCGGGGCCGCCCGCCGGCCGCATCAGCGTGCTCGCCCCGACGATCGGCGCCAGGCGCCCCGCGACCTCGCTCATCGGGGCGAGCAGCGGCAGCCTGCGGTCGGGCAGCTGCACGGTCTCGTAGGCGATCGCCGTGACGCGCGAGGCCACCAGCGCCTCCGTCAGAGGCCGGTTCGCGGCGAGGTGCAGATAGGTGAACAGCACGAGGCCGTCGCGGAAGAACCCGAACTCGGCGGGAATCGGCTCCTTCACCTTGAGCACGAGCTCGGCATCCGCCCACACGGCGGCCGCGTCGGGCTCGAGGCTCGCGCCGGCGGCGGCGTATTCGTCGTCGCCGATGGCCGAGCCGAGCCCGGCACCCGTCTCGACGACGACGGAGTGCCCTGCGCCGACGAGGGCGTGGACACCGGCTGGAGTGAGGGCGACGCGGTACTCGTCGTCCTTGACCTCTCGAGGAACTGCGATGCGCATGGTGGCCCTCCTCGCCCGATGGCGTCAGATCACGGGTCGGATCTCTCCGACTGTCCGACCGCCCCCGACGACGGGGGCGACGACCTCGGGCAGCAGGGCGGCGACCGATGCGGCCGACAGCGCCCCCGCCTTCACGAGCAGCGTGAGTGCGACGACCGTCGCCGGCCGGTGCGCGCCGTCGAGCACCTTCAAGGCGACGGTGGTCCCATCCGGCGCGGCGGCGACGAGCAGGCCCTCGGCGCCGCGCTTCGCGAACACGCCGAGGCGCTCGACCATGACGCTGTCGCTGAGGCCCTGGCCGTGCACGGCCCAGGGGAAGTCGCGCACCGCCCGCGTGATCGCGGCCGCCTTCTTGTAGAGCGGGAACGGCGAGCCGGCCTGCGCGGTGGCGATGCGCTGGATGCCCCGCGCGAGCCCCGTGAGCGACACCGCGAACGTCGGGGCGCCGCACCCGTCGACGGCGACGGCGGCGACCTTCTCGCCGGTGAGGCGCTCGATCGTGTCGACGGCGGCCTTCTGCACGGGGTGCTCGGGGTCGAGGTAGGTCGCGACGTCCCAGCCGTTCGTCACGCACGCCAGCAGCATGGCCGCGTGCTTGCCCGAGCACTCGTGGAAGACCGGCGAGGGGCCCTCGCCCAGCGCGCGCACCCCGGCACGGGCCTCCGCATCGGCCGGCATGACGGCGGGGCACTGCAGCGCCGACACGGGCAGCTGCGCCTTCGCGAGGATCTGCTTCACCGCGGCGACGTGGGCGGGCGTGCCCGAGTGGCTGGCGCTCGCGACGGCGAGCTCGACGCCTTCCAGCTCGGCGCCGGCCGAGACATTGGCGAGGGTCTGGAGGGACTTCAGCGACGACCGGCCGAAGACGAGGGCATCCGGGTCGCCGATGGAGCGGAGCACGGCGGCATCCCGCCCCAGCACGATCGCGCTGCCCGCGTGACGCGACTCGACGAAGTCGCCGCGCACGACGACCGCCAGCTCCGCCGACTCGGCGACGGTCGCGGTGCCGGCAGGCCGGGCCGCCGCGGAGGTCAGGCCCGAGAGGCCGTGGGCGGGGGTCTGCGTCGTCTCGCTCGCCGTGTCGCTCATCCCGGCAGTTTATCCGCGCCGTGCCCCTCCTATCGGGGTGGCCGCGCGGTGCCGCTGTCAGACTGTCGGTCATGCACCTCGCTCATGAGTACGCCGTCTCCGTCCGCTGGACGGGCAACCGGGGCACCGGAACCAGCGGTTACCGCGCCTACGGGCGCGACCACGTGGTCAGCGCCGCCGGCAAGCTGCACGATCTCGCGGGCAGTTCCGACCCGGCGTTCCGCGGCGACCCCGAGCGGTGGAACCCCGAGGAACTGCTGCTCACCGCCCTCGCACAGTGCCACATGCTCAGCTACCTGCACGCGGCCACGGTCGCGGGCGTCACCGTGCTCGCCTACGACGACGACGCGGTGGGCACGATGGAGCAGACCGCGGACGGCGGCGGGCACTTCACGTCCGCCACCCTGCGACCGCGCGTCGTCGTGGCGGATGCCGCTCAGCTCGAGGCCGCGGAGGCGGCCCACGCCGAGGCGGCGCGCATGTGCTTCATCGCCTCGTCGGTGAACTTCCCGGTGCGCCACGAGGCGATGACGACGGTCGCTACATCCGCTCCGGGTGCAGCATCCGCTTGACGCGCTCGACCGCGCCGTGCGGCGGCGCCTCGTTGTAGGCGCCGGCGAACTCCTGACCCGAGAGCGCCTGGATCGCGTTCATGATCTCGTCGGTCGCGAGGCGGCGGGCCTTGCCCGAGTTCGCGTCGCCGAGGTGGCTGAGGTCGATCGGCTCGCCGAAGTGCACCGTGATGCGCGTGAAGTTCGGCACCTTGGCGCCGACGGGCAGGAACTCGTTGGTCTTCTTGAGGCCGACGGGCACGACCGGGGCGCCGGTCGTGAGCGCGAGCCACGCGGCGCCGGTGCGCCCCTTGTAGAGGCGCCCGTCGAGCGAGCGGGTGCCCTCGGGGTACAGCGCGAAGGCGTCCCCCGACTCGATGATCTGGCGCGACTGCTCGAGCGCGAGCTGCGCGGCCGACCCGGCCCCGCGCACGACGGGGATCGCCCCGACGGCGGTGAAGAAGGTGCGCGACAGCCAGCCGCGGAAGCCGGTGCCGTCGAAGTACGAGGACTTTGCGAGGAAGCGCACGCGGCGCGGTGCGCACAGCGGGATCGCGACCGAGTCGACGAACGAGAGGTGGTTGCTCGCGAAGATGACGGGCCCGGTCTTCGGCACGTTCTTGCGGCCGATGACGTGCGGTCGATAGATCAGACGGGCGAGCGGCGCGCCCACCGACTTCGCGATCATGTACAGCCCGCGGCTGCCCTTCGAGACGTAGTCGTCCGCCGTCGCGTCCGTCTCGTCGTCGAGATCGGTCGCGCCTCGGGCGGCCCCGGCGGGGTCAGCGTGAGTTGACATCCAGGCAAGGGTAATCGACCCCGCATGCCGCCGCGGGAATGATCAGAGGCGTTTCGACACGGTCATGTGCACAATGCAACACAGCCATTTCATCGATTCCCCGTGCGGCATGCGATGCCGCCGACGTGGTCGAGACACGGCCCCCACCACTCGGGGAAGCGCTGCGCCCGCGAGTCGCCGAACCACGCGTTGTAGAGGCGGAAGAAGTTGAGGTTCCCGTACGCCGAGCACTTCCCGGCCGGGCCGACCGGGTGCGCGAGGGTCTGCGCGTCGGGCTGGTACGGCGTGTAGAGGTAGAGGTCCGCGGTGGCCTGGTCCGCGATGGTGATCGAGGATGCCCCGCACGAGGCATCCGGCGAATACTGCACCGACGCGCGCCCGGGCACGAGGTGCCAGTGGTCCTTCGGGTTCGCATACTCCCGGAACTGCCACGCCGCCGAGTACAGCTGGTTGAAGAGGCCGAAGTACTTCGCATCGCACGCGGCGGTGTCGGGGCACGCGTAGCCCGTGGCGCGCTGGTAGCCGTAGGCGCTCGGGCGGGTCACGAGCGACTGCTCCTTCTGCACGAGCACGAGCAGCACGCGCGGGCTGATGCCGCACGCGTGCGCCACCTTGAAGACGATGTCGGCCGCGGTCTCGGACGCGGCGCCGCGGTAGGCGAGGCAGTTCGCGTTCGCCGGGCGCGAGGTCGTCGCCTGCGTGAAGAAGGCGAGGCACGGCGACGAGTCCGTCGGCGTGCAGGGCATCGCCAGCAGCCACGCCTGGATGCCGTCGCGGGTCATCGCGTCCGGGTTGTAGAACGCGTCGTCGCTGATGATGTCGCCCGCGTCGAACGCCGGCAGGGCCGTGCGGGCGCCCGGCACGGATGCCTGAGCCGCGACATCCTGATGCGACGCGCTCGCGGTGCCGACCGTCAGCGTGGCGAGCGCCACGACCAGGCCGAGCACGACGAGGCCCGCGGCGATGCGGGCGGCGAGGACGAGCCGGACGACGGCGCGGGCGGAGAGCACGCGCCCACCCTACGTGCCGGGTCTTGAGGAATCAGCTAGGTCGATACGGCACACTGTTGTGCATCCCACCCGAAGATCGGAAGTGATCCCGTGCGTCGCACTGCCCCCGTGATCGTCCTGGCGGCTGCCGCCGCCCTCCTTCTCACCGCCTGTTCCGGGGGTGCGAAGTCGGGAGCCGGCTCGACCCCGAAGGCGTCGAGCGCGTCGAGCACCTCGAGCGCGAGCGACCTCGGCTGCTCGCTCAAGCCGGGCTCGGTGACCGACGCGGTGAAGATCACCGGCGCCGTCGGCGCGGCTCCGACCGTGGACGTCGCCAAGGGCCTCACGGCCACCACCGAGCAGCGCAAGGTCCTCACGACCGGCAACGGCGTGCAGCCGAAGGCCGGAGCGAGCGTCGTCGTCGGCTTCGCCGCCTATGACTCGACGAGTGGCAAGGCCATCTCGGCGCCGTTCGGCTGGGGCGCCCAGAAGGGCGAGCTGATCGTGCAGCTCGGCGACGCGACCAAGGTGCCCGGCCTCAGCCGCACCTTCGGCTGTGCACCGGTCGGCAGCCGCATCGTCTACGCGGCGACCGCCGCGACCGCGTTCGGCAGCGCCGCCAACGTCACCAACAACTTCACCGACGGCAGCGTCAAGGCCACCGACACGGTCGTGTTCGCCGGCGATGTGCTCGACGCCATCCCGCAGCGCGCGGACGGTGCGGACCAGACCCCGCAGGCCGGCTTCCCGACCGTGACCCTCGCCTCGGACGGCGAGCCGAAGGTCAAGATCGACAGCAGCGCGACCCCGCCGACCACGACCAAGGTCGAGGTGCTCAAGAAGGGCACCGGCGCGACGGTCAAGTCGGGCGACACCGTGACCGTGCAGTACCAGGGCACCGAGTGGAAGAGCGGCAAGATCTTCGACGAGTCGTGGGGCACCGCGCACGGCGGCACCTTCCCGTCGACGCCGTCGTCGTTCCCGACCACGGGCGTCGTGAAGGGCTTCTCCAAGGCGCTCGTCGGCCAGACGGTCGGCTCGCAGGTGCTCGTCGTGATCCCGCCGGCCGACGGCTACGGCGCCACCCCGCCGAGCGGCCAGACGACGATCACGAAGACCTCGACGCTCGTCTTCGTCATCGACATCCTCTACACGGCGGCGACGCCCGCGAGCTGATCGCGCGAGCGCGTCGGTCGAGCCCGGGCCGCTAGCGTGGCATCCGTGCGACGCATCATCATCCTGGGCTCGACCGGCTCCATCGGAACGCAGGCGCTCGACGTCGTGCGCGCCAACCGCGACCGCTTCGAGGTCGTGGGCCTGGCGGCGGGCACGGATGCCGCGGGCATGGCCGCCCAGGCGGCCGAGTTCGGCGTGGCGGACACCGCGCTCGGCGCCGCCGCGGCCGAGCAGCTCGTGCGCGACGTCGACGCCGACGTCGTGCTCAACGGCATCACGGGCTCGGTCGGCCTCGGCCCCACCCTGGCCGCGCTCGAGGCGGGCCGCACGCTCGCCCTCGCCAACAAGGAGAGCCTCATCGTCGGCGGGGAGCTCGTCACGGGCATCGCCGCCCCGGGCCAGATCGTGCCCGTCGACTCCGAGCACTCGGCCCTCGCACAGGCGCTGCGCAGCGGCACGCACGCCGAGGTGCGCCGGCTCGTCGTCACGGCGTCCGGCGGCCCGTTCCGGGGGCGCAGCCGCGCGTCGCTCGTCGACGTCAAGCCGAAGGATGCCCTGGCCCACCCCACCTGGGACATGGGGCTCATGGTCACCACGAATTCCGCGACCCTCGTGAACAAGGGGCTCGAGGTCATCGAGGCACACCTGCTCTTCGACATCCCCTTCGACCGCATCGAGGTGACGGTGCACCCGCAGTCGGTCATCCACTCGATGGTCGAGTTCGTCGACGGCTCGACGATCGCCCAGGCGAGCCCGCCCGACATGCGCCTGCCGATCTCGCTGGGCCTCGACTGGCCGCACCGCGTGGCGGGCGTCGGCACACCGCTCGACTGGACGCAGGCCCACTCGTGGACCTTCGAGCCCCTCGACGCGGCCGCCTTCCCGGCGGTCGCGCTCGCGAAGCGCGTCGGCGCCGCCGGCGGCACCTACCCGGCGGTGTTCAACGCGGCGAACGAGCAGGCGGTGCACGCCTTCCACGCCGGCAAGATCGGCTTCCTCGACATCGTCGACACCGTGCAGCGCGTCGTCGACGCGCACAGCCCCGAGGGCGAGCTGACCCGCGCGTCGCTCGCCGCCGCCGAGGAGTGGGCGCGCGCGACGGCCGACCAGCTCATCGCGGGAGCCTGATCCGCAGTCCGGGAACCGGATCCGGTTCCCGCACAGCGGATCGCGTTCCCGGTAGTGACGGCGTGCATCGGCGCGCGACCGACCTGAGCGCGACCGACCGGTGACCTGAGTCCGCGGCCACCCGCTTAGTGCGCCGCGCGATACGACTCCGCCGTGGCGCGCAGCGCCGTCTCCCACGGGGTGGCGGCGACGCCCAGCATCCGCTCGGTCTCCGACGCGTCGATCACGAAGGGCCGCTCGAACTGCCAGGCCTCGTCGGCGACGCCCCGCAGCTGCGGGCTGAACAGCCCCGCCGACCTGAGCGCCCAGCGCGGCATGCCCTTGGCCGAGCCGTGCGCCCCGAACCACTCGTCGAGCGTCTCGGCGATCTCGATGCGGGAATGGGGGATGCCCGACGGCACATGCCACACGCGCCCCCACGGCCCCCGATAGTGCGCCGCGGCGACGAGCGTCCGCGCGATGTCGTCGAGGTACGACCACGAGTGCGGTACGGCCGGGTCGCCCACGACCTGAGCCGCGTGCGACGCCATGACGGGCGCGAAGAACCGCTCGCCCAGGTGCGCGGTGCCGCGGGCGCCCGCGCCGAAGTAGTCGGAGGCCCGCACCTCGACGGCCCGTAGCTCACCGGCATCCGTCGCGGCCTTCAGCGCCTGCCAGCCGTCGTGCCGCACGCGTGCCTTCGCCGTCGCGGGGTTCTCGGGCGTGTGCTCGGTCATGGCGCCGTCGACCGGGCCGTACGGGTACAGGTTGCCCATCACCACGAGCCGCGCGCGCGTCTCGTTCGCCGCGTGCATCGCCGCGCGGAAGATCGGCGGCCACTCGGACTGCCACGCCTCGGCGGTGTAGGCGGCCGGGCTCGCGCAGACGAAGATCGTGCGGCAGCCGTCGGCGGCGCGGGCGAGGGATGCCGCGTCCGCGGCGTCGGCGACGACGGCCCGTGCACCGGGCAGGGGCGTGCCCCGCCGCGTCGCGAGCAGCACGGAGTCGCCGCGCTCGAGCAGGAGCTGCGCGACGCGGCTGCCGATCGGACCCGCGCCGACGACGAGGTGGGACTCGGGGGACACGCGGCGACCCTAGCCGCAGACGACGACGCCGGGCTAGGCCTTGCGGCCCGCCCGGCGTCGTGCGCGGTGCGCTGGGTGCGTGCGACTCAGCCCGCCTTGGTCGGCGACCAGCCCGAGACCGACGCCTTCACGAAGGCGAGGAACGCCGAGGCGTCGGTGAGGTCCACGTTGTTGCCCGAGTCGAACTGCTGGCCGTTGACGAGGACCGTCGGCGTGCCGCTGATCGACTTGAGGCTCGAGTTCGGGATCGGGGCGGCGCCGCCGATGGTGCGCTTGTAGGTCTGCTGGACCCAGCCCTTGAACCGTTCTTGATGCACGCAGTCGGTGATCGCCGAGCTGCTGGCCCCGCCCTGCTTGAGGGTCG
This sequence comes from Microbacteriaceae bacterium, assembly GCA_009780695.1. GTDB lineage: Bacteria > Actinomycetota > Actinomycetes > Actinomycetales > Microbacteriaceae > Gryllotalpicola. The sequence continues at coordinate 62,720 of WQZN01000010.1, read as the reverse complement.
CGAGGATCTGCGCGTCGGTCTTGCCGTTGCTGCCCTCGGCGGGCTGGGCGGCGTAGAGCGCCTTGTTGACGGCGAAGAAGTCCTTCGGGTCGTACTGCGCGACGCAGCCGAGCGCGCTCGCGGCGCGGCTGGAGTAGCGGTTGCCGTTCGAGCTGCGGTCGAGGAACGAGATCGGGTGGATCTCGAGGGTCGCGGTGCCCGCGTTCAGCCACTGCGAGAGCTGGGCGTCGTTCGCCGTCTCGAACTGGTTGCAGTACGGGCACTGCAGGTCCTCGTAGATGGTGATGTGCGCCTTGCCGTCGGCCGGCTGCGTCGTCGGGGTCGGCTTGCCGCCGTTCGGGATCCCGGGCGTCGAGACGTACGACGTCGTGCTCGTGAGCAGGATGCCGTCGCTGATCATGTTCTTCGGGCCGGCGGTCGAGGTCGGCCGGGCCAGGTTCACCACGACGATCGCGATGACGGCGAGCACCGCGATGACAGCGATGCCGATGCCGCTCTGCAGCAGGATCTTGTTCCGGCGGGCCTTCTTCTTGGCTTCTTCGCGCATGAGGCGCGCCTTCTCGCGCGCGGCATTCTGACGTTGCGCCTTGGTCTGGCGATCAGCGTTGGTCACACTCGAAAGCCTAAATGAGCCGGGGATGCCGGGCCGCCGCCGTAACGCGACGCATAACGACCTCGCGGCAGCCTCAAAGCCGCCACCGCTAGATTCCCAGGGTGGAGTCCGTGCTGCTGCTCCTCTTCGGGATCGTCGTCATCCTCGTCGGCATCGGCGTCTCCATCGGCCTGCACGAGCTCGGCCACCTGACCGCCGCGAAGATCTTCGGTGTCAAGGTGACGCAGTTCATGATCGGCTTCGGCAACACGCTGTGGAGCCGCAAGAAGGGCGAGACCGAGTACGGCGTGAAGTCCCTCCCGATCGGCGGCTACATCGCCATGATCGGCATGTTCCCGCCGGGGCCCGACGGCCGGCCGGCGAAGCGCGGCCGCATCGCCGAGCTCATCGACAGCGCGCGCCAGTCGAGCGCCGAGACCGTGAAGCCGGGCGAAGAGAATCGGGCGTTCTACGCGGCCGCGCCGTGGAAGCGTGTCATCATCATGTTCGCCGGGCCGTTCATGAACCTGGTGATCGCCGTGTTCGTGATCGGCATCATCGCCGTCGGCGTCGGCATCCCCTCGAGCATCCCCGTCGTCGACGCGGTCTCGCAGTGCCTCAAGCCCGCCGACAGCACGTCGACGACCTGCGCCGCGAGCGACCCGGTGGCCCCGGCGGCCCGAGCGGGGCTCAAGGCGGGGGACCGCCTCGTCAGCATCGACGGGCACGCGGTCGGCGACGACTATCAGACGGCATCCGAGCTGATCGGGGCCGCCCCCGGCCGCACCATCTCGGTCGTCGTGCTGCGCGACGGCCACGACGTCACGCTCTCGATGACCCCCGTGCTCTCGAGCAAGGCGATCACGGGCGCCGACGGCAAGCAGAAGATCGTGCAGGCGGGCGTGGTCGGCTTCTCGTTCGCGCAGGGCTATGTGCGCCAGCCGCTCAGCTCGGTGCCGGGCGCCGTGGGCACCCAGATCAGCCAGACCACGGGCGTCTTCCTCAACCTGCCGAACCGCATGGTGCAGGTCTGGAACGCCGCGTTCGGGTCGCAGCAGCGCGATGCGAACGGCCCCGTCGGCCTGATCGGCGTGGGGCGGCTCGCCGGGGATGTCGCGAGCAACACCTCCGCGCCGTTCATCGCCCGCCTCGAGTGGCTGCTCTCGATCGTCGCGGCGCTCAACATCTCGCTGTTCGTGTTCAACCTCGTGCCGCTGCTGCCGCTCGACGGCGGCCACATCCTCGGTGCGCTGTGGGAACAGGCCAAGCGCTGGTGGTTTGCGGCGTTCCGTCGCGGCCAGAAGCCGAAGCACGTCGACATGGCGCGCCTCATGCCCTTGACCTTCGGCGTCGTGACGGTGCTCATCGCCATGGAGCTGCTGCTCGCGTACGCCGACCTCGTCAAGCCGATCTCGGCCGGCTGAGGGGTAGCCTGGCGCCCTCGACGCAATGACGCGGAAGGGATGCGGGAATGGGCGGTCTCGACGGGCGGAAGGCCCTCATCACGGGCGGTGCGAGCGGCATCGGCGCCGCGTGCGCACGCGCGTTCGCGGCGGACGGTGCGCACGTCGTCGTCGCCGATGTCGACGGTGCGGGCGCCGAGCACCTCGCGGCGGAGATCGGGGGAGAGGCGTGGCAGGTCGACCTCTCCGACCTCGACGCGCTCGCCACGGTACGGCTCGACGTCGACGTGCTCGTCAACAACGCCGGAATCCAGCACGTCAGCCCCATCGAGGAATTCGACCCGGCCCGCTTCTCGCTCATCATGCGGCTCATGCTCGAGGCGCCGTTCCTGCTGATGCGGGCGAGCCTGCCCGGCATGTACGAGCGGGGCTTCGGCCGCATCGTCAACGTGAGCAGCGTGCACGGGCTGCGCGCCTCGGCCTACAAGTCGGCGTATGTGGCCGCGAAGCACGGCCTCGAGGGGCTGTCGAAGGTCGCCGCGCTCGAGGGCGGCCCGCACGGGGTGACGAGCAACTGCATCAACCCGGCCTATGTGCGCACACCCCTCGTCGAGAAGCAGATCGCCGACCAGGCGCGGCTGCACGGCATCCTCGAGTCCGAGGTCGTCGAGAAGGTCATGCTCACCGAGACCGCGATCAAGCGCCTCGTCGAGCCCGACGAGGTCGCGGCGCTCGCGCTGTGGCTGGCCGGCCCCTCGGCCGGCATGGTGACGGGCGCGAGCTACACGATGGACGGCGGGTGGTCGGCGCGATGAGCGAGTACTCGACCTTCCGCGTGCCCGTCACGGGCGGCGCGCTGGCCGGCGGGGCGTGGGGGCCGGCGGATGCCCCGACGACGCTCGTCGCGATCCACGGCATCACGGCCTCGCACCTCGAGTGGCCCCTCATCGCCGAGCGGCTGCCCGAGACGCGGGTGCTCGCCCCCGACCTGCGGGGCCGCGGCCGCAGCAACGAGCTGCCGCCGCCCTGGGCGATGGCCGACCACGCCGACGACGTCGCGCGCATGATGGACGCCTTCGGCGTCGAGTCGGCCGTCATCGCCGGGCACTCGATGGGCGGCTTCGTGGCGGGCTGGTTCGCCGCGCGGCACCCCGACCGCACTCGCGCGCTCGTGCTGGTCGACGGCGGGCTGCCGCTGCCGTTCCGCATCCCCGAGGGCGTGCCGCCCGAGGACGTCCCGGCGCTGCTGCTCGGCCCGGCCGGCGACCGCCTCAGCCGGGTCTACCCCTCGCGTGAGGAGTACGCGCGGTTCTGGCGCGCCCACCCCGCCTTCGTCGACGGCTGGAACGACGCCGTCGCCGCCTACGTCGACTACGACCTCGACGAGGTCGAGGGCGGCTTCCGGCCGTCATCGCGCCTCGCGGCGATCGCGACGAACATCGTGCAGCAGGACGGCAGCGGCGGCTACCGCGAGGCCCTCGCCTCGATCGACGTGCCGTCGCTCTTCCTGCGCGCACCGCGCGGGCTGCTCGACGAGGTGCCCGGGCTCTACCCGGACGGCGTGCTCGAGGCATCCGCCGACCTCCTGCCCGGCCTGCGCATCGTCGACGTGCCGGGCGTCAACCACTACGGCATCGTGATGGCGGATGCGGGCGCCGACGTGGTCGCCGCGCGGCTGCGCGAGGTCATCGCCGGGGCATACGCCGCCCCGGCCGCGACGAAGGACGGGAAATGACCATCGACAAGACCTGCGCGAGCGCGGCCGCCGCGGTCGCCGACATCCCGAGCGGCGCCTCGCTCGCCGTCGGCGGCTTCGGGCTGTGCGGCATCCCGATGCAGCTCATCGACGCGCTGCTCGAAAGCGGTGTCGGCGATCTCAGCGTCGTCAGCAACAACTGCGGCGTCGACGACTGGGGCCTCGGCCTGCTGCTCGCGGCGCACCGCATCCGCAAGATGACCTCGTCGTACGTCGGCGAGAACAAGGAGTTCGAGCGCCAGTTCCTGACCGGCGAGCTCGAGCTCGAGCTGACCCCGCAGGGCACGCTGGCCGAGAAGCTGCGCGCCGGCGGCAGTGGCATCGCGGCGTTCTTCACGCAGACGGGCGTCGGCACCCAGGTCGCCGAGGGCGGGCTGCCGCGCCGCTACCGCCCCGACGGGACCGTCGCCGTCGCGTCGCCGCCCAAGCCCGTGCAGCGCTTCGACGTCGACGGCGTCGAGAAGGAGTTCGTGCTCGAAGAGGCCATCCGCACCGACTTCTCCCTCGTGCACGCCGAGGTCGCCGACCGCCACGGCAACCTGGTCTTCAACAAGGCCGCGCGCAACTTCTCGCCGCCCGCGGCGATGGCCGGCCGCGTGTGCATCGCCCAGGTCGAGCGGCTCGTCGAGCCGGGTGAGCTCGACCCCGACGCGATCCACCTGCCCGGCGTCTACGTCGACCGCATCGTCGTGGTCGGCCCCGACATCGAGAAGCGCATCGAGCGCCGCACCGTGAGCGTGAAGGAGTAGGCGGGATGCCTCTGACCAGGAACCAGATGGCCGCCAGGGCCGCGCGCGAACTGCCCGACGGCGCCTACGTGAACCTCGGCATCGGGCTGCCGACTCTCGTGCCGAACTACGTGCCGGACGGCACGACGGTCGTGCTGCAGTCCGAGAACGGCATCCTCGGCGTGGGCCCGTACCCCGATGAGGCCGACGTCGACCCCGACCTGATCAACGCCGGCAAGGAGACCGTCACGGTGCTGCCGGGGGCCGCGTTCTTCGACTCGGCGACGAGCTTCGGCATGATCCGCGGCGGCAAGATCGATGCGGCCGTGCTCGGGGCCATGCAGGTCTCGGCGGCGGGCGACCTCGCCAACTGGATGATCCCCGGGAAGATGGTGAAGGGCCCCGGCGGCGCGATGGACCTCGTGCACGGCGCCCGCCGCGTCATCGTGCTGATGGAGCACGTCGCCAAGGACGGCAGCCCCAAGATCGTCGACACGTGCAGCCTGCCGCTCACAGGGCGGCGCGTCGTGCACCGCATCATCACCGATCTGGCGGTGATCGACGTCACGCCCGCGGGCCTCGAGCTGGTCGAGCTCGCCCCCGGTGCCACGGTCGACGAGGTCGTCGCCGCCACCGAACCCCCGCTGCACTTCCCCGAGGGAGCATTCGCATGAAGACCGTGTTCGACGGCATCCGCGCCGCCCGCGTCACGACCCCGCGACTGACCGCAGGCACGCTCGAGAGGCCGGCCGCGACCGACAGTGTCGCCGCGACCGTCGTGTTCGTGCACGGCAACGTCTCATCGAGCCTGTTCTGGCAGCCGACGATGCTCAGGCTGCCCGCCTCGGTGCGCGCCATCGCGGTCGACCTGCGCGGCTTCGGCGACAGCGACACGCTGCCCGTCGACGCGACGCGCGGCCTGCGCGACTTCGCCGACGACGTGTGGAGCGTCGTCGACGCTCTCGAGCTCGGCCCGGTGCACCTCGTCGGCTGGAGCATGGGCGGCGGCGTCGTGCTGCAGCAGCTGCTCGACCGGCCCGAGACAGTCGCGTCGGCGACGCTCGTGGGGCCCGTCTCGCCGTACGGCTTCGGGGGCACGGATGCCGCGGGCCGCCGTCTCACGGCGGACGACGCCGGTGTCGGCGGCCAGGCAGCGAACCCCGACTTCGTCGCCCGCCTCGCCGCGGGGGACACGAGCGACGAGGCCCCTGGCTCGCCCCGCCAGGTGTATCGCGCGACCTACGTCGCGCCGGGCCATCAGGACGCCCACGAGGACGTCTGGGTCGCCTCGATGCTCAGCACCAAGGTCGGCACCGACAACTACCCGGGCGACGGGGCCGCTTCGCCGAACTGGCCCGGCTTCGCTGCCGGCACACGCGGGGTGCTCAACACCATGGCGCCGCAGTACTTCGACGTGAGCGGCATCGACGCGCTGGCGGTGAAGCCGCCGATCCTGTGGGTGCACGGCGAGCTCGACGCGATCGTCGGCGACGCCACGTTCTTCGACGTGAACATGCTCGGCAAGGCCGGGGTGATCCCGGGCTGGCCGGGTGAGGATGTCGCGCCGCCGCAGCCGATGATCGCGCAGACCCGGCAGGTGCTCGAGCGCTACCGCGACGCCGGCGGAGCGTTCCGCGAGGTGCTCATCGCCGGCGCGGGCCACGGACCGATGCTCGACCACCCCGCCGAGTTCGACGAGGCGCTGCACGCGCACCTGGCCGGTGGCTGATTCACAGAGCTGCGTGCACGCGGCTCCCTAGACTGACATCCGTGGCAGCAATCAATCTGGGCATGCCCGCGGCGCCCGAAGTCCTCGCCCCTCGACGCAAGTCCCGCCAGATCAAGGTCGGCAAGGTGCTCGTCGGCGGTGACGCGCCCGTCAGCGTGCAGTCCATGACGACCACGCCGACGACGAACATCAACGCGACCCTGCAGCAGATCGCCGAGCTCACGGCATCCGGCTGCGACATCGTGCGCGTCGCCGTGCCGAGCCGCGACGACGCCGAGGCGCTGCCGATCATCGCGAAGAAGAGCCAGATCCCGGTCATCGCCGACATCCACTTCCAGCCGAACTACGTCTTCGCCGCGATCGACGCGGGCTGCGCGGCCGTGCGCGTCAACCCGGGCAACATCCGCAAGTTCGACGACCAGGTCGGCGAGATCGCGCGGCGCGCGAAGGCCGCCGGCGTCTCGCTGCGCATCGGTGTGAACGCGGGCTCGCTCGAGCCGAGCCTGCTGCAGAAGTACGGCAAGCCGACGGCCGAGGCGCTCGTCGAGTCCGCCGTGTGGGAGGCCTCGCTGTTCGAGGAGCACGACTTCCACGACTTCAAGATCTCGGTCAAGCACAACGACCCGATCGTCATGGTCAAGGCCTACCGCCAGCTCGCCGAGCGCGGCGACTGGCCGCTCCACCTCGGCGTGACCGAGGCCGGGCCGGCGTTCCAGGGCACGATCAAGTCGGCGACGGCGTTCGGCATCCTGCTCTCCGAGGGCATCGGCGACACCATCCGCGTCTCGCTGTCCGCGCCGCCGGTCGAGGAGGTCAAGGTCGGGCTGCAGATCCTGCGCTCGCTGAACCTGCGCGAGCGCAAGCTCGAGATCGTCTCGTGCCCGTCGTGCGGCCGCGCCCAGGTCGACGTCTACACGCTCGCCGAGAACGTCACCGAGGGGCTCAAGAACGTCACCGTGCCGCTGCGCGTCGCCGTCATGGGCTGCGTCGTGAACGGGCCGGGCGAGGCCCGCGAGGCCGACCTCGGTGTCGCGTCGGGCAACGGCAAGGGCCAGATCTTCGTCAAGGGCGAGGTCGTCAAGACGGTGCCCGAGGCCGAGATCGTCGAGACGCTGATCGCCGAGGCGCAGCGCATCGCGGACTCGATGGGCGACGAGGCCCCGGTCGGCGGCCCCACGGTGACCGTCGGCCACTAGTCCCGGGCGGCGACCGTCGCCGGCCCCCTCCCGAGGCCTCAGCTAGACCCCCGACCCGCTAGACCCCGACTCGCTAGACCCCCGAAGTGTCAGTTCGGGCTGCCCCCTCGCGCGGCAACCAGCCCGTGCTGCACCCTCGTGGCACTTCGCGCGAGAGCCCGTCGCCTGTGGCGAGCAGCCGCGCTCAGCCCTCTTCGATCAGGTGCACGAGGGTGCCGTCGGGGTCGATGAGCTCGGCCATTCGCTGCCCCCAGGGCTGGCGACGGGGCGGCACCGACCACGGGAAGCCCATCGGCTCCTCAGGAACGCCGGTCGCCTGCACGGCCGCCCACAGGGCGTCCAGATCGGCGACCCGAAGCGAGCACGAATGGCCGTGCGTCGCGGGGTCGAGCCCCGGAGCCGGGAAGAACTCGAGCTGGGCCGTGCCGCGCCGCAGCACGAGCCAGGTCTCGTCGCGGAAGGCGCGCCGGAACCCGAGCTGTGCATAGAACGCCTCGGTCGCCGCGAAGTCGCGTGCGGGCAGATTCGGTGCGGCGAAGTCGGCCATGGGCGAAACGCTAGCCGCGCGCGAGGGGTGCGTCGAGCCTCACCGAGGGGGGGGCAGAAACGTGCGTATGCCTGCGGATTCACCGTCTTCGGCACCCCTCGGTGATCGGGCGGCGGCGAGGCGGCGCGACCCCTCAGCCCGCCACCTCGAACACCAGCACCCCCGTCGCGATGACGGCCGAGACGAGCCGCACGCGCAGCGTGTCGCCGGGCGAGCCGACGAGGCCCTCGACGGATGCCAGGGCCGCCGGCTCCGCGAGCTGGATGCGCGTGCGCGTGTGGTTCTGCGCCACTACGACCGCGTCGAACACGTCCCCGACCCGGCCCGAGAGCACGGCGGCCTCGACCCGGTCGAGCGCCCCGGCATCCAGCCGCCCGGAAAGCGACGAGGTCGACGCCATGATGTGCGGCAGCTCGGCGAGCGAGTCGCGCGCCCATTGCGGAACGGGCTGCCGAGTCACGAGCGCCTCGCACACGACGAGGCCCCAGCGGTCGACGAGCCGGCGCAGGGGAGCGGTCACATGCGCATACGGCGCCGCGAGCGCGGCCTGCACCGACTGCTTCGGGGGCGCGCCGTCGAAGGCCTCGTAGCCCGCGCCGCGGAACAGCGAGGTCGCGGCCTGCAGCACCGCGAGCGCCTTGGGCGCCGAGCGGTCGAGCGTGCGCAGATACTCGCCGTACTCGACGCCCTCGGCCCAGGGCAGGCCGAGCAGCTCGGTGCGGGCGCGGAACGCGGCCACGGCCGAGGCATCCGCCGCGGGCATCGTGCGCAGCACGCCGACCCCGCCGCCCAGCATGATCTTCGCCGCGGCCATGCCCGTGAGCAGCGAGAGCTGGGCATTCCAGTCCTCGATCGGCAGCGGCACGCGCCGCTCGATGCCATAGCCCTCGGGCGTCAGCGCGACCTCTTCGTCGGGGGTGTTGAGCGAGGCGCCGCCGCGCGCGGCCTCCTGCGCGAGGAGCGCGGCGGCGATCGCGGGCAGCGGTGCGAGGGCATCCGGCGCGGTCCCGCCGTCGATCGCCGCCTGCGCCTCGTCATAGCTCCACTGCCGCCGCGATTTCACGAGCGCGCGGGTGAGGGATGTCGCGAGCACGGCCCCTTCGAGAGACAGCTCGAAGGCCCACACGAAGGCGCGCCGCACCTCGCCGGGCAGCAGCGAGCCCGCGCCCTCAGAGATCACGGTCGGGTGCAGCGGAATGCGCCCGTCCGGGGCGTACAACGTCTGCCCGCGCCGACGCGTCTCGGCGTCGAGTGCGCCGCCCGGCGCGACGAAGAACGGCACGTCGGCGATCGCGTAGTGCACCGTGAACCCGCCGTCGTGCGCCGCGAGGTGCATGGCCTGGTCGAGGTCGGTCGAGCCGGCCGGGTCGATCGTCAGGAACTCGAGCGCGGTCAGATCGGGCAGCTCGCCGAGCGGGGCAACGGATGCCTCGCGCGCCTGCGCCTCGGCATCCGCCGGGTACGTGCTCGGCACGCCCAGCTCGGTGCGCAGCGCCGTCAGCGCCTCGGCCAGTTCGCTCTGGGCCGCCGAGGGGGAGAGCCGGGTGCTGCGTCGCGCCATGTGCCGAGGCTACCGGCGATGCTTGATGTGGGTCTCGATCTCTCGGGTGATCGATTCGACGTCGTCGACTTCACCGCTTGCGACATCGAGGGCGAAGGCATACAGCTCATCGTTGTCGAGCGTCAGATCGAAACCGTTGATGCCCAGGAACACGATCATCGCCGTGGTCGCGAGCCGCTTGTTGCCGTCGACGAGAGCGTGATTCTTGGCGATCGAGTGCATCAATGCGGCGGCTTTCGCTCCGACCGTTGAATACAGCTCGACGCCGCCATAGCTGGCCTGAGGCCTGGCGCAGGCTGCCTCGAGCAGCCCCAGGTCGCGGACCATCGGCGCGCCGCCGAACAGCCGCTCGCCGATGTGGAGCAGGTCATCGACGTCGAGATAGATCACGTGTGCGCCAGGCGTTCGAGAGCCTCGGCATAGCGAGGAAGTTCGGTGTCCAGCACGGAGTCGATCAGTTCGCGCTTACTCGTCGTCTCGATGTAGTTGCGGATCGCTTCGCGCGCCACTTCCTGCATCGAGCGCTTTTCTCGCTCTGCCCTGAGCCGCAGTGCCTCGGTCTCGTCGTCCGTCAGTCGAAGCGTCATGGCCATGACGCTATGGTATCGCGACTGATACCAGTCAAGCCTGGATTCGGATTGTGGAAAACTTGACCCGTGGTGACTCGTCTCTCGAACTACTTCCTGCGCACGCTGCGCGAAGACCCCTCCGACGCGGAGGTGACGAGCCACAAGCTGCTCGTCCGCGCCGGCTACATCCGGCGCAACGCGCCGGGCATCTTCGCGTGGCTGCCGCTGGGTCTGCGCGTGAAGGCGAAGATCGAGGGCGTCATCCGTGAGGAGATGGCGGCCGCCGGCGCGCACGAGGTGCACTTCCCGGCGCTGCTGCCGCGCGAGCCCTACGAGGCGAGCGGCCGGTGGGAGAAGTACGGCGACGGCATCTTCCGCATGAAGGACCGCAAGGGCGCCGACTACCTGCTCGCGCCCACCCACGAGGAGATGTTCACGCTGCTCGTGAAGGACCTCTACTCGTCCTACAAGGACCTGCCCCTCGCGATCTACCAGATCCAGGACAAATACCGCGACGAGGCGCGCCCTCGCGCCGGCCTGCTGCGCGGTCGCGAGTTCACCATGAAGGACGCATACACCTTCGACTACACGGATGCCGGGCTCGACGTCTCCTACGAGAAGCAGCGCGCCGCCTACGAGCGCATCTTCCAGCGCCTCGGCCTGTCGTACGTGATCGTCCAGGCCGACAACGGCCTGATGGGCGGTGCCCGCTCCGAGGAGTTCCTGCACCCGACCCCCGTCGGCGAGGACACCTTCGTACAGTCGGCCGGCGGCTACGCCGCGAACGTCGAGGCGTTCACCACGCAGCCGCGCGCGCCCCGCTCATACGACGGGCTGACGCCGCAGGAGGTCGTCGACACTCCGAACACGCCCACGATCGAGACGCTCGTCGCGATCGCGAACGCGAATCACCCCCGCCCGGACGGCCGCTCCTGGACAGCGGCGGACACGCTGAAGAACGTCGTGCTCGCGCTGACCCACCCCGAGGGCGGCCGTGAGGTCGTGGTCGTCGGTGTTCCCGGCGACCGCGAGGTCGACATGAAGCGCGCCGAGGTCGCCTTCGCGCCCGCCGAGGTCGAGCCCGCGACCGAGGCCGACTTCGCGAAGAACCCCGGCCTGGTCAAGGGCTACATCGGCCCGTGGTCGGCCGCGGGCGCCGTGCTCGGCGAGGAGTCGAGCACGGGCATCCGCTATCTCGTCGACCCGCGGGTCTCCGACGGCTCGGGTTGGCTCACCGGCGCGAACATCGAAGGCAAGCACGTGCTCGGCCTCGTCGCCGGCCGTGACTTCGCCGTCGACGGCATCGTCGAGGTGGCCGAGGTGCAGCCGGGCGACCCGGCTCCCGACGGCTCGGGCCCCGTCACGCTCGAGCGCGGCATGGAGATCGGCCACGTCTTCCAGCTGGGCAAGTTCTTCGCCGAGACCCTCGGTCTCAAGGTGCTCGACGAGAACGGCAAGCTCGTCACGGTCACGATGGGCTCGTACGGCATCGGCGTGACGCGCATCCTCGCGATCATCGCCGAGGAGAACAACGACGAGAAGGGCCTGATCTGGCCCGAGACGATCGCGCCGTTCGACGTGCACGTCGTCGCGACCGGCAAGGACGAGATCGCCTACACCGTCGCCGAGGATGTCATCGCCCAGCTCGAGGCCGCGGGCCTCGACATCCTCTTCGACGATCGCCCGAAGGTGAGCCCCGGTGTGAAGTTCGGCGACGCCGAGCTCATCGGCGTGCCCCGTGTGCTCGTCGTGGGCCGTGGCGCCGCCGAGGGTCAGGTCGAGCTCTGGAACCGCCGCACCGGTGAGCGCGAGACCGTCGCGCTGGCCGATGCCGTCGACCGTCTCGTCGCCGAGCGCTGAACCTCGCCATGGTCGACGACGCAGAGCTCGATCGGCTGATCGCCGAGGCCGGCATCGCCGGCAATCGGAGTGTCGTGCGCCGCATCCTCCGCGCCGGCATCGACCTCGGCACGGATCCGGCCCGACGCCTCGACCTGAAGATCACGGCCGCTGCCGTCGAAGAGATGCGCAGCGCCTTCCGCCTGTACGCCCCCTATGCCGAGGTCCCGAAGGCCACGGTGTTCGGCTCCGCGCGCACGCAGCCGGGCACGGCGCTGTATGCGCAGGCGCGCGAGGTCGCGGCGTTCCTCGCCGCCGACGGCTGGATGGTCATCACGGGCGCCGGCCCCGGCATCATGCAGGCCGCGACCGAGGGCGCGGGCCCCGAGCGGTCGCTGGGGATCTCGATCCAGCTGCCGTTCGAAGAGAAGCCGAACGAGGCGGTCGCCGAGGAACGGCACGTCTCGATGAAGTACTTCTTCACGCGCAAGCTCATGCTGATGAAGGAGTCGCGGGGCTTCATCAGCCTGCCGGGCGGCTTCGGCACCCTCGACGAGACCTTCGAGCTGCTCACCCTGCAGCAGACCGGCAAGGCCGAGCCGATGCCGATCGTGCTGCTGGACCGCCCAGGGGGAACCTTCTGGACGGCGCTCGCCGACTACCTCGAGCGGGAGGTCGCGAGCTTCGGAATGATCGCGCCGAACGACATGAGCCGCGTGCTCATCACCGACTCGGTGGAGGCGGCGGCCACGCACATCAGAGCGTTCTGGCGCAACTACGACTCGCTGCGGTGGGTGGGCGACCGCCTGGTCGTGCGGCTGCGGCACGCGCCGACAGCCGCCGAGGTGTCAGCGCTCAACCGCGAGTTCTCCGGCTTGCTGGTCTGCGGCGAGATCGAGGTGTCGCCGCCGCTGGCCGACGAGCTGGCCGGTCAGGACAAGGTCGAGCTGCCGCGCCTGGCGATGAACTTCGACCCCAGACAGGTGGGGGACCTGTTCCGGTTGATCGACGCGATCAACGCCCTCGCCTCGGCCGGCGAAACCGCGTCGTAGGGGCACGAGTCGGAGACCGTAGGGAGACGAGCAACGTGAAGAACATCGGTTTTCTGTCGTTCGGCCACTGGACCCCGTCGCCGCACTCGCGCACCCAGTCGGCGGCCGACGCCCTGCTGCAGTCGATCGATCTCGCCGTCGCCGCGGAAGAGCTCGGCGCCGACGGCGCCTATTTCCGCGTGCACCACTTCGCGCGCCAGCTCGCCTCGCCGTTCCCGCTGCTCGCGGCGATCGGCGCGCGCACGTCGAAGATCGAGATCGGCACGGGCGTCATCGATCTCCGTTACGAAAATCCGCTGTACATGGCCGAGGATGCCGGCGCCGCCGACCTGATCTCGGGCGGTCGCCTGCAGCTCGGCGTCTCGCGCGGCTCGCCCGAGCAGGTCGTCGACGGCTACCGCTACTTCGGCTACGAGCCCGTCGCGGGCGCGTCCGACGCCGACATGGCACGCGAGCGCGTCGAGATCCTGCTCAGGGTGCTCGGCGGCGAGGGCTTCGCCCAGCCGAACCCGCGCCCCATGTTCCCGAACCCGCCGGGGCTGCTGCCGCTCGAGCCGCATTCGCCGGGCCTGCGCGATCGCATCTGGTGGGGCGCCGGCTCGAACGCGACGGCCGTCTGGGCCGCCGAGCTCGGCATGAACCTGCAGAGCTCGACGCTCAAGGACGACGAGGACGGCCGTGCCTTCCACCAGCAGCAGGCGGAGCAGATCCGCCTGTACCGCGAAGCGTGGAAGGAACAGGGCTGGGAGCGCGAGCCGCGCGTCTCGGTCAGCCGCAGCATCTTCGCGCTCGTCACCGACGAGGACCGCGCGTACTTCGGCGGCGGCCGCGACGAGGAAGACCAGATCGGCTACCTCGCCGAGAACCACCGTGCGATCTTCGGGCGCTCGTATGCCGCCGAGCCGGACAGGCTCGTCGAGCAGCTCGCGCAGGACGAGGCGATCGCCGCCGCGGACACGCTGCTGCTCACCGTGCCGAACCAACTGGGCGTCGACTACAACGCCCACGTGATCGAGAGCATCCTGACGCACGTCGCCCCGGCGCTCGGCTGGCGCTAGGGGCGGATGCCGCGGCATCCGCGATCGCCCGCGATCCGCCGGTGCGAAATGGACGCTCAGTGCCCGTCGAGCGTCCATTTCGCACCGATGGATATTTGTTTGCGGCAGGTGAACAAAGTCGTCGCCTGCAGCTCCGCTCCGAGTGAGCCGGGGCACTAGCCTGGCCGCGTGAGCATGTCGCTGAACGGTAGTGCCGACGATCCGCGCGTCACCGAGCTGCGCCAGCAGCAGCAACGGCGGATGAACCGGTTCTTCATCGGGTTCGTCGTCGCCGAGGTCATCGCCTTCGGCGTCGTGGCCGTCCTCGTCTACGTTCTCGGGGTCTTCGACCCGAACGGAGCCGGGCTGTGGCTTCTCGTCGCCGTCGTGGTGGTCGCCGCGGCTTCGATGATGATCAGCCTGTTCGCCCTCATACGCCGTCACGCACGAGAGCTGCGCGAGGTCACCGGCGGCTGACGTGGGCGCCCTCGCATAACGTCACGCCATTTACCGGTGCGAAACGGACGCCCCACAGCCATCGAGCGTCCATTTCGCACCGCTTCTGCGTCCCAGGTGACGCGTCAGGCGCGCAGAGCCGCGTCGATGCGGGCCAGGACGCCCGGCCAGCCGGCGCTCATGCCCTCGAAGCCACGGCGCCCGATCGGGGTGTCCGTGTCGAAGCCGGCGTGCTCGAGGAACAGGCGCGTGCCGTCGCCCTCGGGCACGAGCGTCCAGGTGATCGTGCTGTCCAGCATGCCTTCGCTGAAGGTGTAGGCGAGGAATTTCGGCTCGTCGACCGCCGTCACACGGCAGCGCTGCACGCCCCAGTCGGGGAAGGTGATCGTGAACTCGCGCCCGACCTCGGGCGCGATGTCGTTCGGCGCCCACCACTGCGCGAGCAGCGCCGGCTCGGTGAGAGCGCGCCACACGGTCTCGGGGGAGTGCGTCAGGAATCGGTCGACGCTGACGGTCTGGAGCGTGCTCATGGGCGAGTGCCTTTCTGCTGGTCGTCGAGGAAGATGGCGAGGTCGGTGAGGCGGTCGCGCCAGTAGCGCTCGAAGGGGTGCAGCCACGCGTCGACCTGCGCGAGCGGCTGGGCGGTGAGCCGGTAGATGCGCTGGCGGCCGGAGCGCTGCTCGCCGACGAGCGCGGCGTCCCGCAGCACGGCGAGGTGCTCCGAGACGGACGGCCGGCTCAGCTCGAACAGGGCGGCGAGTTCGCCCGCCGGGCGCGGCTGTTCGCGCAGCTCATTGAGGATGCGGCGGCGCGTCGGGTTGGCGAGCGCCGTGAACGGGTCGGTTGCCATGCGGCAATAATGCGTCGGAAATATCCGACATGTCAAGGATGCCACGCGCGGGGCGCTCGCGGCTCTGGCACCGCGCGAACGCGCTCCGGTAGACTCGGCGTTCAGCCTGCAGCGCGGCCGGCTCCCGAGCGTTTGCGGCACCACGAGGTGCCGCGGCAACTGAATACCGGAAATCGAATAGTGAGGAGGCCGGACCATGGACATCGACCTCAGCGTCCTGCGTTTGATGGAGCGCGAGAAGGAGATCCCCTTCGACGAGCTGGTCCACATCATCGAGCAGGCGATCCTGACGGCATACGTGAAGCACGTGGGTCAGGGCAGCGAGCACCACCACGGCGCACAGGCGCACGGCGCGGCCGCCGCGCCCGAGCCGAAGGCCCCCGAGGCGCGCGTGCACCTCGACCGGAAGACGGGCCACGTCACCGTCTTCGTGCCCGAGTACGACGACGAGGGCAACGTCATCGGCGAGGCCGAGGACAGCCCGAGCGACTTCGGCCGCATCGCCGCGTTCGCCGCGAAGCAGGTCATCAACCAGCGGCTGCGCGACATCGCCGACGAGTCCGTGCTCGGCGAGTTCAAGGGCCGCGAGGGCGACATCGTCGCCGGCGTCATCCAGCAGGGTCCGAACCCGCGCATGGTGCACGTCGACCTCGGCAGCGTCGAGGCGATCCTGCCGCCCGAAGAGCAGGTGCCGGGCGAGGAATACACACACGGCTCCCGCATCCGCGTCTACGTCACCTCGGTCGCGAAGGGCCTCAAGGGCCCGCAGATCACGGTGAGCCGCACGCACCCGGCGCTCGTCCGCAAGCTCTTCGCGCTCGAGGTGCCCGAGATCGCGGGCGGGCTCGTCGAGATCATCTCCCTCGCCCGCGAGGCCGGCCACCGCACCAAGATCGCGGTCCGTGCCAACGAGCCCGGCGTCAACGCCAAGGGCGCGTGCATCGGCGAGATGGGCTCGCGTGTGCGCGCCGTGACCGCCGAGCTCAACAACGAGAAGATCGACATCGTCGACTACTCGCCCGATCTCGCGGCGTTCGTGGCGTCCGCCCTCAGCCCGGCCAAGGTCACGAAGGCGTACGTCGTCGACGAGAACCTCAAGGCGGTGCGCGCCCTCGTGCCCGACTACCAGCTCTCGCTCGCGATCGGCAAGGAAGGCCAGAACGCGCGGCTCGCCGCGAAGCTGACCGGCGCGAAGATCGACATCCAGCCCGATTCGGCGCAGTAAGCAGTCGGGGGATGCCGGGGGAATGCCCTCCCGGCATTTCCCGTTGAGGTCAGGGGTCTAGAATGGAACCCGTCAGAACGTGCATCGGGTGCCGTTCGCGCGCTCCGAGATCCTCTCTTCTGAGGGTCGTCTCCCAAGATTCCGTCCTCACCGTGGATGATTCCGCGGTCCTGCCGGGGCGGGGTGCGTGGGTTCACCCGAGCAGCGAATGCATCCGCAAGGCGCTGCAGCGCAAGGCTTTCGGCCGTGCGCTGCGGTTTACCGGTGTTCTCGACTCGTCAGAGATCGAGCGCCGACTAGAGAACAGGCTGAACGGCTAATGGACAACTAATGAGCGGCTCGAAATGAGACCCGTCCACCTTTGACGCCTGCCCTGTTCCGGGGCGGGCCCCGGAACAGGAGAAATGTGGCTGCGAAACCACGCGTGAGCGAGATCGCCAAGAACCTCGGTATCGAGAGCAAGCAGGCGGTCGAAATCCTCAACGGCGAACTCAAGGAGTTCGTCAAGACCCCGTCATCGACGATCGAGCCTCCGGCCGTGCGCAAGCTCACGGCCTACGTCGCCGACCACCCCGAGCTGGTTTCGGGGGATGCCGCGGCGAAGCCCGCCGCAACGGCCGGCTCGAACGTCAAGCCCGGCCCGGCCAAGCCCGCGGCTCCGCGCCCGGCGCCGGCGCCCAAGGCTCCGGCCCCCAAGACCGAGGCGGCTCCGGCCGCCCAGACCCCGGCCCCCGCGGCCAAGGTCGACTCCGCTGAGAAGGCCGCCGCTTCCGAGCAGGCCCCCGCCAAGTCGGACGCTTCGCGTCCCGGCGGCTCCGCGCCGACCCCCGGCCCGCGCCCGCAGGGCACGCCGCGCCCGGGCAACAACCCGTTCGCGTCACAGCAGGGCATGGGCCAGCGCCCGGCCGGCATCCCGCGCCCGGGCAACAACCCGTTCGCGTCGCAGCAGGGCATGGGCCAGCGCCCGTCGCCCGGCAACATCCCGCGCCCGCAGGCCCCGCGCCCCGGCGCTCCTCGCCCGGGTGCCCCGCGCCCCGGCGCTCCCCGTCCCGGCGCCCCGCGCACGGGCGGCGGCTTCCAGCGCCCCGGCGGCGCAGGCGGTGCCGGTCGTCCCGGCGGCTTCCAGCGCCCCGGCGGCGCGGGTGCCGGCGGCTTCCAGCGCCCCGG
The DNA here is from genome assembly GCA_009780695.1 of Microbacteriaceae bacterium. GTDB lineage: Bacteria > Actinomycetota > Actinomycetes > Actinomycetales > Microbacteriaceae > Gryllotalpicola. Next base: position 45,013 of record WQZN01000010.1, on the reverse strand, counting down.
TGGCGGCGCCCCCGGTGCGGGCGGCTTCGGCGCCCCGCGTCCCGCGGGCGGCGGTGGCGGCCGCGGTCGCGGCCCCGGCGGCGGCACGGCCGGTGCCTTCGGTCGCGGTGGCGGCAAGAGCCGTGCCCGCAAGTCGAAGCGGACGAAGCGTCAAGAGTTCGAGATGCGGGAGGCGCCGTCGCTCGGCGGCGTGAGCGTCCCCCGCGGCGACGGCAACACCGTCATCCGTCTGCGTCGCGGCTCGTCGATCTCCGACTTCGCCGACAAGATCGACGCGAGCCCGGGCAACCTGGTCACGGTGCTGTTCCACCTCGGTGAGATGGCGACCGCGACCGAGTCGCTCGACGAGGCCACCTTCGAGGTGCTCGGCGCCGAGCTCGGCTACAAGATCCAGATCGTCTCGCCCGAGGACGAGGACAAGGAGCTCCTCGAGGGCTTCGGCATGGATCTCGACCAGGAGCTCGAGGACGAGTCCGACGAGGACCTCTTCCCGCGTCCCCCCGTGGTCACCGTCATGGGCCACGTCGACCACGGCAAGACCCGACTGCTCGACGCGATCCGCAAGTCGAACGTGGTCGCGGGCGAGGCCGGCGGCATCACGCAGCACATCGGTGCGTACCAGGTGTGGGCCGAGCACGAGGGCATCGAGCGCGCCATCACCTTCATCGACACCCCGGGTCACGAGGCGTTCACCGCCATGCGTGCCCGCGGTGCGCAGGTCACCGACATCGCGATCCTCGTGGTCGCGGCCGACGACGGCATCATGCCGCAGACGATCGAGGCGCTGAACCACGCCCAGTCGGCCGGCGTGCCGATCGTGGTCGCGGTCAACAAGATCGACAAGCCCGACGCGAACCCGGCCAAGGTGCGCCAGCAGCTCACCGAGTTCGGCCTCGTGGCCGAGGAATACGGCGGCGACACGATGTTCGTCGACGTCTCGGCGCGCGAGAACATCGGCATCGACACGCTGCTCGACGCGGTGCTGCTCACGGCCGACGCGGGTCTCGACCTGCGCGCGAACCCCGACAAGGACGCGCGCGGAGTCGCGATCGAGGCCAAGCTCGACAAGGGCCGCGGCGCCGTCGCCACCGTGCTGATCCAGTCCGGAACGCTGCAGGTCGGCGACTCGATCGTCGCCGGCACGGCCTACGGCCGCGTCCGCGCGATGCTCGACGAGAACGGCGACGCCGTCGACGAGGCGCTCCCGTCGCGTCCCGTCCAGGTGCAGGGCCTGTCGTCGGTGCCGCGCGCCGGTGACACCTTCATCGTCACCGAGGACGACCGCACGGCTCGCCAGATCGCCGAGAAGCGCGAGGCCGCCGAGCGCAACGCCCAGCTGGCCAAGGCCCGCAAGCGCATCTCGCTCGAGGACTTCACCCGTGCTCTCGAAGAGGGCAAGGTCGAGTCGCTCAACCTCATCATCAAGGGTGACGTCTCGGGTGCCGTCGAGGCCCTCGAGGAGTCGCTGCTCAAGATCGAGGTCGACGACAGCGTCCAGCTGCGCATCCTGCACCGCGGTGTGGGTGCGATCACCGAGTCCGACGTGGACCTCGCGACGATCGACAACGCGATCATCGTGGGCTTCAACGTGCGGCCGGATGTCAAGGCGCGCGAGCGCGCCGCGCGCGAAGGCGTCGACATCCGCTTCTACTCGGTCATCTACAACGCGATCGACGACATCGAGCAGTCGCTCAAGGGCATGCTCAAGCCGGAGTTCGAAGAGGTCCAGTCGGGTCTCGCCGAGATCCGCGAGGTGTTCCGCTCGTCCAAGTGGGGCAACATCGCCGGTGTCATCGTCCGGTCCGGCACGATCACCCGCAATGCCAAGGCGCGTGTCATCCGCGACGGCGTCGTGCTCGCCGATGGCCTGGCCATCGAGTCGCTGCGCCGCTTCAAGGACGACGTCACCGAGGTCAAGACCGACTTCGAAGCCGGTATCGGCCTGGGCAAGTACAACGACATCCAGATCGGCGACGAGATCGAGACGATCGAGATGAAAGAGAAGCCGCGCGCGTAACAGCGCTGGTGATGCGGGGGTCGTTCGCGGCCCCCGCATTCGTCTCCAGGAAAGGACAAGGCAATGGCTGATCCGGAACGCGCCAGGAAGCTGGCGGACCGCATCAAGGTCGTCATCGCGAAGCGCCTCGAGAAGGGGCTGCGCGACCCGCGACTGGGTTTCGTGACCATCACGGATGTCCGCGTCACCGGCGACCTGCAGCACGCGAGCGTCTTCTACACGGTGTACGGCGCCGAGCAGGAGCGCACCGACTCGGCCGCCGCCCTCAAGGCCGCGACCGGTCTGCTGCGCACCGAGGTCGGCAAGAACATCTCCGTGCGCCTCACGCCGACGCTCGAGTTCATCGCGGACGCGATCCCCGAGAACGCGCAGCACATCGACGAGCTGCTGCGCACGGCCGCCGCGCAGGACGCGGAGGTCGCGACGCTCGCGGCGGGCGCCGTCTACGCCGGCGATGAGGACCCGTACGTCAAGCCGCGCGAGCTCGAGGACGACGAGATCGAGGAGTGATCGATGCGGATGCCCCGGCCGGGGCATCCGCGTCAGATGAACTTCACGCCCTGCTGCAGGCGCGTGCGCACCTCGAAGAGGTCGGACCCGAGCGCCCGCGGCAGATCGGGCACGCCCCCGCGCAGCAGGTGCGCGAGCACCGAGCGCTGCACCGCCAGCAGCGCGACGCCCTTGTGGCTGCCGATCTCGGCGGTCGCCGCGTCGAGGTCGGCGTCGGGCAGCACGACGATCGCGCCGGCGAACTTCACGCCGAGCTCGCGGCCGAGGCGGCGTGCGCGGCCCGCGAGGTCGTGCGCGGGCCGGCCGTCGAGGTGCACGCCCGGCGCGGCGGCCACCAGCTCGCCACGCTTGATCGCGACGGGGCCGCCGTAGTCCTCCGACTGCAGGGCGAACAGCCCGGTCGGGCCGAGCACGATGTGGTCGATCTTGCCGAGGTCGTGCGCGAGCACGTCGTGCCAGACGGTGTAGCCGATGCCGAGCTCGGCGGTGGCTCGCGCGGTCGCCTCCTCGGCGAGGGCGTCGGCGAGCGCGTGGCGGATCTCCCACGGCGCGCTGCGCACGAGGGCCGGCTCGTACGGGTCGTCGAGGGTCGTGCCGCGGCCCGACCATTCGCGGATCATCTCGAGGTAGCGCTCGCGGCGCCAGCCGCCCGGGTGGCCGTAGGACCGCGCCTTCGGGCGCGTGTCGCGGGGCATCCCGCCCGCCGTCCGCATCGTCGCCTCGGGCTCGCCGCTGTAGGGGGCGCCGCCCGCGGGCACGGGGCGCAGCCGGTCGAAGGATGCCCGTGCCTCAGGCGTCCCGACCCGGTCCCACGCCTCCTGCACGCGCCGGAACTCCGTGGCCGAACCGCCGGTGTCGGGGTGCGTCTCGCGCAGGCGACGGCGATAGGCCCGCTTCAGCTCGTCGTCATCGACGCGCGGGTCGACGCCGAGCACCTCGTAGGGCGAGGCGGACAGCGGCGATTCGGGCATTGCACCAGGCTAGCGACGCGGGTTGCGCGCCAGCCTCACGGCAGCACGTAGCCGGCTGTGTCGCGCACGGCGAGGCCGTCGGCGAGCAGACCGGAAAGAGCGCGATCGAGCTGCGCGGCATCCGGCCACAGCCCCGCGATCTCGGCATCGGAGACCGGCATGTGCGCGCCGCGCAGCTCGCGCATGATGAGGCCGCGCACCTGGCGGTCGCTGCCCTCGTACTTCTTCTGCACGGCCTTGCGCGGGCCGTCGTAGGCAGGGTAGCCGGCTGCACGCCACGCGCACAGGCCGGCGACCGGGCAGGCGTCGCAGCGCGGCGCGCGGGCCGTGCAGACGAGCGCGCCGAGCTCCATCGCGCCGGCGTTGAAGGTGCGGGCGTCGTCGCGGGATGCCGGCAGCTGGGCATCCATCGCCGCCAGATCGCGCGCCGCCGCCGGGGGAGCGGGCTCGCCCAGCCCGTCGACCGCGCGGGCGAGCACGCGCCGCACATTCGTGTCGACGACGGGAGTGCGCACACCGTAGGCGAAGGCCGCGACCGCCCGTGCCGTGTAGGGGCCGACGCCGGGCAGGGCGAGCAGGGTGTCGACATCCGACGGCACGACACCGCCGTGCTGCTCGGTGATCGCGACGGCGCACGCGTGCAGCCACAGGGCGCGGCGCGGGTAGCCGAGCCGGTTCCACGCGCGCACCGCCTCGCCCGGCGGCACCGCGGCGAGATCGGCGGGCGTGGGCCAGCGCTCGAGCCACGCCTGCCACTGCGGCAGCACGCGGACGACGGGCGTCTGCTGCAGCATGAACTCGCTGATGAGGATGCCCCAGGCCGAGCATCCGGGCTCGCGCCACGGCAGCTCGCGCGCCTCGGCTCGGAACCAGGTGTTCACGGCGGCGGCGAGGGGAGTGAGGGTCTGCGCGGGCACCGTCAGAGCCTACGTTCGGCGTACGCTCGAAGCATGCAGCTGGTGTCCACGCCCCGGGTCGACTTCCTCCGGGGCCTGCGTGACGAGTTCCTCGGCAACTACCCGCACGGGCGTCGCATCATCGGGGTCGAGGGCTTCCCTGGGGCGGGGGCCGGCGCGCTCGCCGACGACCTGTCCGCCGTGTTCGACGAGGGCGGAACGCCGGCCTTCCGGGCGTCGATGAGCGACTTCCTGCTGCCGAGGTCGACGCGCGGTGCGCGCGATGCGGCCTACGACGAGGGCACGTTCCGACGTGTGCTGCTCGACCCGTGGCGGATGGCGGGGAGCACCGGTTTCCAGACCTCCGCCTTCGACGCCGCGCGCGATCTGCCCGCGCTCTCGGAGTGGAAGACCGGGCCGGCCGACGCCGTGCTCATCGTCGACGGCGCCTACCTGCTCGGCAGGCTCAGCGGCATCTGGCACTTCCTGGTCTACGTCGACGCGCAGCAGGCCGAGGGCGATCAGGCCTACCTCGCCGAGACCTCGCCGTTCTTCGCGGCCGGCGCCGTGGTGGACACGTCGAACCCCGAACTGCCGAAGCGCGTCCTCAGCGACTCGTGCTGAGGATCCGCGCCGTCGCATCGGTCTCCGAGTGTCCGTCCTGTTGTGCATCCGTGCGGCGTCGCGTCGGTGTCGCACGCGTGATGGCGAGCTTCCGGGAACCGGATCCGCTGTCAGGGAACCGGATCCGGCACCCGGACAGCGGATCCGGTTCCCGGACGTGCCGCGCAGACACGCAGGAACCGTGCGAAGCGCGCCTCGCGATCAGCGTCGCGTCCGCGCCGCGAGCTCCGCAGGGGTGAGGAAGACGCCCGAGCGCTCGACCTCGTGTACGGCAGTCACGATCACCTCGTTGACGGGCGCGCGCCGCCCGACGGCCACCGCCTGTGCGACCACGGCGCCGTTCAGGTAGTCGATCTCGGTCGGCTGGCCGCGCTTGATGCTCTGCAGCGTCGAGCCGAGGTTGGGCACCGTGCCGAGGTGCCGCGCCATGCGCAGCGGCACGAGCTGCCCGGCCCACAGGGGTGCGGCGGCGACGAAGCGCACGGCCGCGTGCGTGAGCCCCTGCAGCGGGTCGAAGCGGACGCCGTGCGCGAGCCCCGTGCGCGCCGCCTCGCGCAGCAACGCCGTGACGATCGGCCGCAGCACGGGGTCAGCGATCGTCTGCTGCACCGACAGCCCGGTCGCCGCTGGGGTGCCGTTGATCATGTTGATGACGAGCTTCGTCCACTGCGCGCCGCGGAAGTTGTCGGTGACCTTCGTCGGCATGACCCCGCCGAGCAGGTCGGCGGCGGCCCGCGAGCGGTCGACCACGGTGTCGGCGGGGGCCGTGATCGTGACGCGGCCCGGCTCGACGTTCTGCGCGGCGTAGAGGGCGAGGGCGCCGTAGGCCTCGGCATCCGGCAGCACGCTCCGCACCGTCTCGAGCCCCTCGAGGCCGTTCTGCACGACGACGATCGGCACCCCCGCGAGCTGTGTCGCGTTCGCGGCGAGGGCGGATGCCGCGTCCTGCGCCTTCGTGGTGACGAAGGCGATCTCGGGCGTGCTCGTGAACGCCTCGTTCGCCGTCACCCGCGCGGTGTGCTCGCCCCACTTGCCGTCGAGGCGCAGCCCGCGTTCACGGATCGCGGCGAGGGTCGCCCCGCGCGCCGTGACCTCGACCTCGTGCCCGGCGCGGTCGAGCAGTGCGGCGACCGTGCCGCCGATGGCGCCGGCCCCGATGACCCCGATTCGCATGGGTCCACCCTACGAGCGCTCGAACTCACCCGAGGCGTGCCGTCGGGCTGTCCCCGCCGCGAGGGGTGAGCCCGAACTCACACTTGGGGGGAAGGGGCGGGGGAGTCGGGATGAGGGGCAATACTCTGGACGACGTGAGTCAACCCAACGGCATCCTGCTCGTCGACAAGCCGCAGGGCCTCACGAGCCACGACGTCGTCGCCCGTGTGCGCCGTGCCGCGGGCACGCGCAAAGTCGGCCACGCCGGCACGCTCGACCCGATGGCCACGGGCCTGCTCATCATCGGCGTCGGCACGGCGACGCGCCTGCTGACGCACGTCGTCGGCACCGGCAAGGTCTACGAGGCGACGATCCGCCTCGGCGAGGCGACCGTGACCGACGACGCCGAGGGCGAGCTGACCGAGAAGGCCGACGCGGCGGTCGTCGACGTGATCGTCGAGGATGCCGTGGCCGCCGGCATCCGCGCCCTCACCGGCCCCATCGAGCAGGTGCCGAGCACCGTCAGCGCCATCAAGGTCGACGGCAAGCGCGCCTACGCGCGCGCCCGCGCCGGCGAGACCGTCGAGCTCAAGGCGAGGCCCGTCACGATCGACGCGTTCGACGTGAGCGAGCTGCGGCGGATGCCGGGCCTCATCGACCTCGACGTCCGCGTCGCGTGCTCGTCGGGAACCTACATCCGCGCCCTCGCTCGCGACCTCGGTGCGGGCCTCGGCATCGGCGGCCACCTCACGATGCTGCGGCGTTCCGCGGTCGGCCCCTTCGACGTCGTTGCAGCCACCCCACTCGACGCCCTCGTGTCGGGCGAGGTCGCCGTCGCCGACGTGCTGCTGGCGCCGACGGATGCCGCGTCCCTGCTCTTCCCGCGCCTCGAGCTCGACGTGCAGCAGGCGGTCGACCTCGGCCACGGCAAGAAGCTGCAGGTCGACGCGCCTGCGGTCCCCGGCATCCACGCCGCCGTCGCGCCCGACGGGCGCCTCGTCGCCCTCGTCACGGTCTCGGCGACCGGCGTCGTGCGCGTCGAGACCGGCTTCCCCGCCGTCGAGGAGGACTGATGGTCGCCTGGTTCACCTTCGCCCAGATCGCGATCGCGCTCGCCGCGGGGCTGCTGTGCCTCGTGCTCGGCATCGCGGGCCGGAAGCCCGGCGACCTCACGATGGGCGCGATGGCGCTCGTCTTCGTGCTGCTCGTCGCGCAGCTCGTGACGGCGGCCATCGCGCCGGGCGTCGGCAACCATCCGAAGGGCAGCCTGCTCGAGTTCTGGATGTACCAGGTCGCCGTGCTCGTGCTGCCGCTGCTCGCGATGGTGTGGGCGCTCATCGAGCGCGGCCGCTGGTCGGTCGTGGTGCTCGGCGTGGCCGGGCTCGCGGTCGCGATCATGCTGTACCGGATGTGGGTGATCTGGACGGCCGCGTGACGGGCATGCCAGTGGCATGCCCGTCATCGACCGTCCAGATCACCCCGGCCCGAGCGCAGCGAGGACCGGCGCCGGAACCCGGCCATCGACAAGCCGAGTGACCCCACCACCGGCGGCACAGGCATCCGCACCGCCAACCTAGAATCGATACCGATGTCCGAGTCGAAATCCGTCACCGCGCGCCTCTCGGCCGCGATGCCCCGGCTCGTCGGCACGGGCACGCTGACCGTGCTGGTCGCGGTCTATCTGGTGCTCGTCATGGCCGCGGTGGGGCGCAGCGCGTTCCAGATCATCGACCACTTCTCGAAGGCGCCGATCGCGATCTCGATCTCGGGCGTCTCGGCGGTCGTCTACCTGCTGGCGACGGCGGCGCTCATCATCCACAAGGGCGCCTGGTACCGCGTCGCCTGGGTCACGGTCTCGATCGAGTTCGCCGGTGTCATCGTCGTCGGGGCGATCACGACGTTCTGGCCGAACGCCCTGGGCCCCGATTCCGGCAACGCCTTCGGCGACACCGCGACGGTCTGGACGGTCTTCGGGCAGGGCTACTGGTTCGTGCCGCTCGTGCTGCCGCTCGCGGGCATGCTGTGGCTCAGGAAGCACCCCGCCGGCATCCGCGCGAAGGCGGCACGATGAGGGTCTTCCGCTCGGTCGCCGAGATCGAGCCGGGCTTCGGCCCGAGCGCCGTGACGATCGGCAAGTTCGACGGCGTGCACTCCGGTCACCGGGCGGTGCTCGCTCACCTCGTCGACGACGCCCGCGCGGCGGGGCTCGTGCCCGCGGTCGTCACCTTCGACCGCAACCCGCTCGCCGTCATCGCGCCCGCGCGCTGCCCCGAGCCGCTGGTCAGTGTCGAGCAGAAGCTCGAGCTGTTGGCCGAGACGGGCGTGGATGCCGCGCTCGTCGTCCACTTCGACGAGGCCTTCGCCGCCGTCACGGCCGAGCGCTTCGTCTCCGAGCTCCTCGTCGGCGCCCTGCACGCCGCGCGCGTGTACGTCGGCAGCGACTTCCGCTTCGGCGCGGGCAACGGCGGCGACGTCGCGCTGCTCGAGCGCCTCGGCCGCGAGCTGGGCTTCACGGTCGAGCTCATCGACGACGTCACGGGCAGCGCGGGGGAGCGCGTCTCGTCGACGAAGATCCGCGGTCTGCTCGCCGACGGCGATGTGGACGAGGCGACCCGCCTGCTCGGCCGCTGCCCGGCGGTGCGCGGCCTCGTCGTGCACGGCGCGAAGCGGGGCCGCGAGCTCGGCTTCCCGACTGCGAACCTCTCGCCGGAATCCGAGGGATTGATCCCGGCCGACGGCATCTACGCCGGCTGGCTCGTCGACGGCGGCGTGCGCCGCCCGGCGGCGATCTCGGTGGGCAACAACCCGACGTTCGAGGGCGTCCCCCAGAAGCAGGTCGAGGCGCACGTCATCGGCGAGACGATCGACCTCTACGACCACGAGGTCGAGGTCGTGTTCGCCCGGCGCATCCGCGGCATGGTCGCGTTCCAGGGCGTCCCCGCGCTCATCGAGCAGATCGCCGACGACGTGCGGGTCGCGCGCGGCATCCTCGGGGTTCTCTAGGCTGGGCGGTATGCCCAGCACCGTCGCTCTCGCCGTCGACTTCGGCGGCACCAAGGTCGAAGCCGCACTCGTCCGATCGGACGGCGCCCTCGTCGAAGGCTCGCGTCTGCGCGCGGCGACCGGGCGCTCCGCCGAGGTCGCGGAGCTCGAGGCCTCCGTCACCTCCGTCGTGCGGTTCGCGCTCGCCGCGCTCGGCGACGCCGAGCTCGTCGGCGCCGGCATCGGCTGCGCAGGTCCGATCGACCGCGCGGCGGGTGCGATCTCGCCGCTCAACGTGCCGTCGTGGCGCGGCTATCCGATGCGCGAGCTCGTCGCGGGCGTCGTGAAGGATGCCGGTTTCGAGGTGCCCGTCACGCTCGAGATGGACGGCGTCGCGATCGTGCTCGCCGAGCACTGGGTCGGTGCGGCGCAGGGCTACTCGAACGTCATGGGAATGGTCGTCTCGACGGGCGTCGGCGGCGGCCTCATCGCCAACGACCGCGTCATCACGGGCCGCACGGGCAACGCCGGCCACATCGGCCACGTCGAGGTCGCCGGCATCGTCGGCGAGACCACCTTCGGCAATCCGAACGTGCTCGAGGCGATGGCGAGCGGCCCGCACACCGTCGCGTTCGCGCGCTCGCAGGGCTTCGCAGGGTCGACCGGCGAAGACCTCGCCGCCGCCTATGCGGCGGGCGACCTCGTCGCCCGCGCGGCGGTGGAACGCACCGGCCGGGCGCTCGGCCAGGCGATCGGCAGCGCCTCCGCACTGCTCGACCTCGACATCGTCGCGATCGGCGGCGGCTTCTCGCACGCGACGCCCGACCTGTTCGACTTCATCCGCGCGCGCCTCGCCGAGCACCACTTCGAGTTCGTGCGCAAGACGAAGGTCGTGCCCTCCGGCCTCTCGGACGAGGGCCCGCTCATCGGCGCTGCCGCACTGATCTTCCGCGCGGAGATGATCCCGCCGCTCGCCTGACCGCCGCACCGCTGACGTCATTGCGCGGCGGCGTACCGCTGACGTCGCGTTCGGGAACCGGATCCGCTGTGCGGGAACCGGATCCGGCTCCCTCACAGCGGATCCGGCTCCCGGAAGTGTGGGGTAGGGGTCGAGCGCTCAGGCCCGCGCGCGCCGCGGCCGCACGGCATCCCGCGCGATACGGCGCAGGCTGCCGCCGCGCGACTTGACGAGCACGACGCCTGCCGTGAGCGCGACCACGAGGGGCACCGCGCCCGAGACGAACATCGCGAGGTGCGGGCCGAAGGTGTCGACGAGCCAGCCCATGACGGGGCCGCCGAGCGCCTGGCCGCCGAGCTGCACGAGCACGAACACGCCCATCACACGGCCGCGGATCGACAGGTTCGTCGACATCTGCACGAGCGAGTTCGACGCGGTGAAGTACCAGAGGCTCGCGAAGCCCGTGCCGACGAGCAGCATGCTGAACAGGATGATGTCGGGCCCGACCCCCGCGAGCGCCTGCACGGCGCCGAGGGCGGCGCCGCCGAGCACCACGGTCTTGAGCGTCACCATGACGCGCCGGGTCGACAGCAGGCCGCCCGCGAGCGCGCCCGTCGCGACGAGCGCGTTGAAGATGCCGTAGCCGGTGGCGCCGACCTTGAACACGTGGTCGGCGAAGGCCGTGAGCAGCACCGGCATCGTGTAGGCGAACACCGACATCGAGGCGAGCACGACGAGCGTGAACAGGATCTCTGGCTTGCGCCGCGCATAGGCGAGCCCCTCGCGCAGCTGGCCGCTGCCGCGGGCGACTTTGGGTGCGGGCAGCAGCTTCGAGCCGTCCATGCGCCCGAGTGCGTAGATGGTGCCGACGCACGCGAGCGAGTTGAGCGCGAACGACCAGCCGCCGCCGATCGCCGAGAGCAGCAGGCCGCCGAGCGCCGGGCCGATGAGCGAGCCGAGCTGGAACGTCGAGGAGTTGAGGCTGATGGCGTTGCGCAGCAGGTTCGGGCCGACGACCTCGGAGACGAACGACTGGCGGGCCGGGTTGTCGACGAGGATCGCGAAGCCGCCGATCAGCGCGATGAGCCAGATCATCCACACCTGGATCGCACCCGTGATGATGAGCACCGCCATGGTGGCGGCGAGCAGCGCCATGACGGTCTGCGTGACCTGCAGGATGCGGCGCTTCGGGTAGCGGTCGGCGATGACGCCGCCGAAGAGGCCGAAGACGAGCATGGGGGCGAATTGCAGGGCGACCGTGATGCCGACATCCGCCACGTTGCCCGAGATCTGCAGCACGATCCAGTCCTGCGCGATGCGCTGCATGCCCTGCGCCGTCGTCGAGACGATCTGCCCGGTCGCATAGAGCCGGTAGTTCGGCACCTTGAGCGAGGCGAACATGTCGCGCCAGCGCGGACGCGCGCTCAAGACCAGCATGGGCTCGGTGGGAGGATTCGCGGCACTCACAACACCGTCCACGGTAGTCGCATCGATTCGATAAGTCCTTAGAATGGAGTCAATAACTCCCATTGCGTTTCGCAATGACCAGGCGCCGTGCGCGCCGACCCAGAACCCCCATCAGAGCGGATGCCCGTGTTCGACCCGATCCTGTTGAAGACCTTTCTCGCCGTCGCCGAGACGGGCTCGTTCACCCGGGCGGCCCAGCGCCTCGAGATCAGCCAGCCGACCGTGAGCCAGCACGTGCGCCGGCTCGAGACGCAGGCGGGGCGGGTGCTCGTCGACCGCGACACGCGCCAGGTGCGCCTCACGGACAACGGGGACGCCATGGCCGGCTTCGCGCGCAGCATCCTCGCCGCCCACGCCGCGGCCGACAGCTACTTCAACGGCAAGGCCATGCGCGGCCGGCTGCGCTTCGGCGCCGCCGACGACTTCACCATGACCCAGCTGCCGCGCATCCTGCGCGACTTCCGCACCCTGCACCCGCAGCTCAACCTCGAGCTCACGGTCGGGCAGTCGGGTGCGCTGCTGCGGCGCCTGCAGGCGGGCCAGCTCGACCTGATCTTCATCAAGCAGACGCCGGGCGCGGGCGAGGGCACCAAGGTCACGACCGACCAGATGGTGTGGATGGGCCTCGACGGCATCCAGCTGGCCCCCGGCGAGCCCGTGCCGCTCGTGTCCTATCAGGACCCGTCGATCAGCCGCCAGATGGCGATCGACGCCCTCGAGGCCGTCGGGCGCACCTGGCGCATCACCTGCAACACGCGCGAGGTCAACGGGGTGCTCTCGGCGGTGCGCGCGGGTCTCGGGGTCGCGGTCTTCCCGCGCACGCTGATCCCCGGCGACCTCGTGAAGGTCAGCGTGCGGCTCGGGCTGCCGGAGATCGGCGAGGTCGACTTCGTGCTCATCGCGAACCCCCACGCGGCAACTGAACCGGTTGAGGCGCTGAGCAGCGCCATCATGGGCCGTACGCTCGTGCACTGAGCCCGCTTGAGCGGCTAGTTTGGGTACACGATGGAGGCCCTGAACATGACCGATTCCGCCGTGACGGCATTCGTCGGCGACAGCCTGACCGAGCGTGGCGACTGGCAGCAGGTGCTGCCGGGGCGCCCCGTGCTGAACTTCGGCGTCGGCGGGAACACGACCGACGACCTGCTGGACAGGCTCGACGAGGTCGTCGACGCAGGCCCCACAACGGTCGTGCTCGAGATCGGCACCAACGACTTCGCGTGGCGGGTCCCGGTCGAAGAGGTCGTCGTCAACATCGAGCGGGTGCTCTCCGAACTGCGGGCGAAGCTGCCGGCGGCCCGCATCATCGCGCAGAGCATCCTGCCGCGTCAGCAGGAGTACGCGCACATCGTGCGCGGCGTGAACGAGCAGATCGCGGCGTTCGCACCCTCGGTCGAGGTCGAGTACCTGGATGTCTGGCCCGCGCTCGCCGGCGACGACGAGGGCATCAAGCCCGAGTTCACGATCGACGGGCTGCACCTTTCGGCGTCGGGCTACGACGCCTGGTACGAGCTGCTGCGCGCCGCGCTCGTCGCCTAGCGCCCACCTCGCCCGCGTGCCGCGCACGACACGCCGAGTGGCCCCCCACACTGGGGTTCTGCACGCCGGTGGCCGACGGCTAGTTTCGTCGTGGGGTTTGAGGAGAGCTACACGACTGTGAATGAGGCGTGCCGTGCTGAAGAACCTCGACCCTCTGTTGACGGGGGCCCTGCTGACCGTGCTCGACGAGATGGAGCCCGGGCAGTGGCTCGGCCTCACGGCCGGTCCGGCATCCGCGACAGCCGCTCCTGAGGGCGCCCCCGTCGTCGACCTGTCCGCCGCCTCCACCGAGGCCGCGGTCACCGCCATCCTCAGCGTGCTGCCGCTCGATTCGGCCGGCGCCCCGATCGTCTATCTCGATCGAGCGGATGCCGGCGCCGAGCTCCCCGATGTCGTGTTCGCCGTGTGCGGCCTCGCCGCGGACGCCGAGCTGCGCCGCGTGCCGATGAGCCGTCTCGACGAGCCGGACTTCGCACTCCTCGCCGCGCGGTCCGCGCTCACGGTCCGCTCCGCCGGCGACGGGCGCCCGGCCGCCTTCCTGCTGCGCAAGGGGGAGTCCGCGCGCGATTAGGCTGGGCACGCCATGCCACGCCCCAGCAATGCCCCGCAGCCCCTCCGCCTCGCCCTCGCGCCCGGTTTCCTCGGCGCCATCGTCGTCATGGCGGGCCTCGCCCTGATCGGCTCGACGGCCTGGTCGTGGATCGAGTGGTCCGTCGCCATCCTCGCCGCGATCACCGGCTGGTTCGCCGTGCAGGGCAAGGTGTGGTGGGCCGTCGTCGCCCTCGCGGCGATCCTCGTGATCTGGAATCCGGTGTGGCCGCTGCCGCTCCCGGCGATCGCTCTCCAGGGCCTCAGCATCGCCGCCGCCGCGACCTTCATCGCCGCCGGAGTGCTCGTGAAGGTCACGCCCAAGGAGTAGCGCCGCGCCGCGTCGTGGGCGCATTCCGCGCTGCGTCCCGTACACTTGAGTTGCGACGGATGCCCGCTCCGCCGCGGCCCGCACTGCTTCTGCAGTTCGTTCGTGCCGTGGACGAGGCATCCTCCGCCACATCGGCGAGGTCGGGGTGGAACCCCCGCCGAGCCCGCTACGTTCGTGGAGGCACATGTCCCAGACCGGTGAGCGCGTCGCGCAGCAGCGACGCACCGGACGCCGTCATCAGAACAATGACGGCCTCATCCCCGTCCTCGCGCGCCGTGTGCGCGAGGTCGAGGCCAAAGCCCAGGGCGGCAAGAAGCTCGGGCCGACCAACCGCACCAAATTCCAGGTGATCGCGCTGCTCATGCGCGAGGAGCGCTCGCGCGCGAAATCCGACCCGGCGCTCACCGAGTCGCAGCGCGCCGAGCAGCTCAAGCGCCTCGACGGCATCGCGCAGATCCTGGCGAAGACCGCAGCGCGCGACACGAGCCTCATCCAGCTGCTCGAGACGGATGCCCCGCCGTCGGCGGCCGCGCAGACCGTGCGCCGCGACTGGCTGCTCGAGGCCGGCGCCGAGATGAGCCCCGACGACCTGATCATCACGGTCGAGGAGCCCAAGGTGCTGTCGAACAAGCCGGTGCTCTCGGCCGATCTGCTCGAGAAGCAGGTCGTGCCGCAGTCGGTGAAGGCGCGTCAGCTGTCGAACCCGTTCCTCGCGCCCGACTTCACGCGCTACGCGGCGGCCGCCGCAGCGCAGCCGCACCGCCGGCTCGACTCGTGGGAACTGCTCGGCCCCCTGTTCAAGTCGTTCGAGCAGGGCGCAGGCGGCCGCATCGCCAGCATGGAACTGCCCGCGGCGCCGAAGATCGACCGCTACGCCCCGCACGGCATGGAGCTCATGCACCACCAAGCGCAGTTCGTCGAGTCGGCGCGCCTCGGGCACCGCCGCTACCTGCTCGCCGACGAGCCCGGCCTCGGAAAGACGGCCCAGTCGCTGCTCGCGGCATCCGTCGCCGACGCCTATCCGCTGCTCGTCGTCGTGCCGAACGTCGTCAAGATGAACTGGCAGCGCGAGGTCGAGAAGTGGACCCCGCACCGCCGTGCGACCGTCATCCACGGTGACGGCGCGGGTCTCGACGCCTTCGCCGACGTCGTGATCGTCAACTACGAGGTGCTCGACCGCCACCTCGCCTGGATCGCCCAGATGGGCTTCAAGGGCATGGTCGTCGACGAGGCGCACTTCATCAAGAACCTGCACTCGCAGCGCTCGCAGCACGTGCTCGCCCTCGCCGACACGATCCGCAAGACGGCGCCCGACGGCGAGCCGCTGCTCATCGCGCTGACGGGCACGCCGCTCATCAACGACATCGACGACTTCCGCGCGATCTGGCAGTTCCTCGGCTGGATCGACGGCACGAAGCCGACGCGCGAGCTCATGGACCGCCTCGAGGAGACGGGCCTCACGCCCGCCGACCACGAGTTCTACCCCGAAGCCCGCGAGTCGGTCATCGACCTCGGCATCGTGCGCCGCCGCAAGATCGACGTCGCCGCCGACCTGCCGTCGCGCCGCATCGTCGACATGCCCGTCGAGCTCGACGACGACCTCGGCCGTTCGATCAAGGCCGCCGAGCGCGAGCTCGCGGCCCGTCTCGTGGCACGTTTCCAGCGGGCGCAGTCGGCCGGCGTCGGCGAGCGCTTCGAGGGCGATGCGGATGCCCGGCGCGAGTACCTCATCCGCACGGTCGCCCATGCCGAGCTCGAGGAGTCGAAGAACGCCAAGTCCGGCGAGAACGTCTTCACGATGGTGCGCAGGATCGGTCAGGCGAAGGCCGGTCTCGCGGCCGACTACGCCGCGCAGCTCGCGCGCTCGACCGGCAAGGTCGTGTTCTTCGCGAAGCACATCGACGTCATGGACCAGGCCGAGGCGCTGTTCTCGGCCCGCGAGCTGAAGTCGGTGTCGATCCGCGGCGACCAGTCCGCGATCGAGCGCCAGAAGGCGATCGACGCGTTCACGAACGACCCCGAGGTCTCGGTCGTCGTCTGCTCGCTCACGGCGGCGGGCGTCGGCATCAACCTGCAGGTCTCGTCGAACGTCGTGCTCGCCGAGCTGTCGTGGACCTCGGCCGAGCAGACGCAGGCCATCGACCGCGTGCACCGCATCGGGCAGGAGGAGCCGGTCACCGCGTGGCGCATCGTCGCCGCGCAGACGATCGACTCGAAGATCGCCGAGCTCATCGACGCGAAGCAGGGCCTCGCCCTGCGCGCGCTCGACGGCATCGACGTGGAGCCGGGCTCGGAGGCATCCGTTCAGCTCGACGCGCTCGTCGCGCTGCTGCGGGACGCGCTGAACGGGTAGCCGTGTCACCGCTGGTCGACTGAGCCGCCTGCGGCGAATGGAGGCCGAGGCGTCCGCTTACTCGACCTCGTCGAAGTCGTCGAACTCCTCGTCGTCCTCGTCTTCGTCGTCGTAGCCGGTGGGGCGCTCGTCGTCGGGGAAGACCTCCTGGTCGGACTCGAAGTCGTCGTCGAGGTCGAGATCGTCCTCATCGAGCACGTTGGGCTCGGGCTCATAGTCTTCGGCGTCTTCCGGGAATTCGTCTTCGATGTCGACGTCGTCGTCATCGAAACCGTCTGCTCGACTGTCGCTCATGGCGTCAGGCTACGCCGGGCCCGGGCATCCAGAAAGGGTGCGTTCATGCGGGTCCGGCCGCGAGCCGCGCTGCGTTTGCTACGGGAACAGCAGGTGGTCGACGAGCGCCTCGACGGCGAACGTCAGCACCATGGCGCCCAGGCCGAGCAGCGGGACGAGCCACGTCGACCGGCCGCGCACCCAGCGCACCACGCCGACGACGAGCACGGCGATCAGGATGCCCACGAGGACGTACGCCTCGACGTTCACGGCCACGGCCTCGAAGTGCCGGTGCGCCCCGTGCGCAGGGTAGGGCGCGCCGACGGCGTCGGCCACGGCGATTATCAGCCCGAAGGCCGCGACGATGACCGCGAGCAGCACCGTGAGCAGCACGAAGGCGACGCGATCACCCGCCCCGGGCCGCTTCGACGGTGACGACGGCATCACGGATGCGCGCGCAAGATCCCCCCGTGTGTCCCCCATGGACGCATTCTGGCAGAGGTGAACAGCTCGAGGGGTACGGAATCCGCGGCGGGTCAGCCGTGCGTGGTTCTGCGGCCGGCCGCCGGCCATTCCTCGGCGAGCAGGGCGTAGTCCATGCCGTCCATCCAGACGCCCGAGCGGTGCAGGCCGCTCGCACGGCTGTATTCCTCGCGGCGCATGCCGAGGCGTTCCATCAGGCGCCACGACGGCTCGTTCGCCGCGAAGCAGCCGGCGTGCACGCGGCGCAGGCCCAGCGGCCCGAAGCAGGTGTCGATCACCGCGCGCACGGCCTCGGTGGCGTAGCCGCGACCGTGGAAGGCGGGGTCGAGGGTCCAGCCGAGCACGGCCTGCGTGCCCGCGGCGCTCGTCGCGATCTCGGCTTGCGCCCAGGCATCCTCGACCCACAGCATCACATCGCCGATCAGGCGGCCGCGACGATCGGGATCGGCGGGGTCGTCGAGCGCGATGACGAGCAAGGACGACAGCCGCGCCGGCTCGGTGAACTGCGCCCGGTAGGTCTCGAAATCGGAAGGGCCGCGCGAGATCCACTCCGCGACCTCGGGCAGCCGCCGCCAGACCCAGGTCGCCTCGGCATCGGCGTCGGTCGCGCGGCGGATGCTCAGGCGCTCGGTCCGCAGCGGCCAGCGGGCGGCGGTCAGACGATCCATCGCGCCAGCGTATCGGCGGGCGTTGTGCGAGGCTCCTCGCATGACAACCGCGCTCGCCGTCGACGATCGAGGCCAGAGGCTGACGAGGCTGTGGTTCGCGGCGGAGCCGACGGCGGCCGTCGTCGATGGCGTGCCGTGTCCGCTCGCCCTCGTTGTGCTGCTCGTCGACGGTGCGGTGTTGTTCGGCCTGAATCGCTGGCGTCGGGAATGGGAGCTGCCGGGCGGCATGATCGAAGCGGGGGAGACCCCGCGCGCGGCGGCGCGGCGCGAGCTCCACGAGGAGACCGGGGTCGCGCTGGACGAGGGTCAGCTGGAGTGGCGCGGTCTCGCGGCTTTCGAGCTGCTGAACCTCGAGCGGACGGAGTATGCGGCGATCTACTCCGCCACCGTCGACGCGCGGCCGCACCTCGAGGTGTCGAACGAGCTGATCGATCTGCGCTGGCTCGACCCGGCCTCATCCGAGTCGGGTGTCTCCACCCTCGACCGCACGATCGCGCAGTCGTTGCTCGATGAGGCCGATCGCCCGATGGGCCGTCAGCGCGCGGCATCCAATCGCTCGTAGTTCTCGGTGCGCCAGTCTCCGGCGTCGAAGACAGCCCGCAACAGCAGGGAGTCGCCGATCCGGTCGGCCGCGCCGATCAGTTCACCGAGCGTGCGGGTGCCGAGACCGTCGGCGTAGGCGTCGAGGGCCGCTCGCCGCGTTGCTGTCTGCGCCGTCACGTCGAAGACGGCGAGCTCGGCGGATGTCCCGCGCACCCGCCCCGAGCCGATCGGGCGTCCTGCGGCGAAGCGGCGCGCGAGCTCGGCGCCGGCATCCACGTCGGCGCGGCGGAGCCGCGCACCCCAGGCGCCGCCGTCGAGCGATCGGTCGCGTACCGCGGCGCGCACGGCCCGGCCGACGGCGATGTGATCGGGATGTCGCGTGAGACCGTCCGCCCCGACGGTCAACACCGCGTGGGGGTCGTGCTCGGTCAAAAGGCGATCGACGGCAGCGCGCAGGCGCCCGGGGTCGGCATCCGCGACGTGGGGGCCGCTCGGCAGATCGACCCACTCCGCGCCGGGCTCGAGCCATTGCCAGGATGAGGCGCCGAGGCGGTCGAGCGCATGCTCGTATTTCTGCAGCCGTCGTATCAGTGCCTCGGACGGGTCGCCTGTGGCGTGCAGTTCGCCGGCTTCGCCGCCCGTCGCGATCACCCCGACGACGCGATGCCCCTCGGCGGTGAGCGCGGCCAGGCGCCCGGCGTTCGCGAACACCTCGTCATCTGGATGTGCGTGAATGACCAACACCGTCGCCACGCCGCCACGCTAGCAAGCGACCTCGACGGGCGGCGTCGCCCCTGCCGCGCCCGCTGATTCGAGATCGCGCGCCGGCATGCCGCACACTGGGGTCATGGGTTCCGGCGCAGTGGAGATCGAGCGGAAGTACGACGTCGACGCGGCGGCGCAGGTGCCCTCTCTCGTGGGCGCCGGGCGCGTGGCATCCGCCGATGAATCCGACGCTTACGACCTCGACGCGACCTACTACGACACCGTCGACCTCGCGCTCGCACGGCGCCGCATCGCCATGCGTCGCCGCGTCGGCGGCCACGACGCCGGCTGGCACATCAAGTGGCCGCCGCTCGAGGAAGGGCGCCGCGAGCAGCAGTTCGCGCTCGGCGACGACGAGGGCGTGCCCGACGATATCCGCGCCGCCCTCGCCGAGTTCATCGACGACGCACCGCTCGTGCCGATTGCGCGCGTTCAGAACCACCGCATCGCGACAGTGCTGCGCGACGCCGACGGCGGTGCGCTCGCCGAGCTCGCCGACGACCACGTGCTCGCGACCGACCTGCGCGACGGGCCCGGGAACGGCACGCAGCGGCGGTGGCAGGAATGGGAGGTCGAGCTGCTCGACGCGGGCAGCGTCGGCGAGGCATCCGACCGCGCCGCGCTGCTCGACGCGATCGAGGCGCGCCTCGCGGAGGCCGGCGCGCAGCCGCCCTCGTCGGGTTCCAAGCTGGCCCGCGCACTCGGCCTGTCCTGATCGATCAGATCGCGGTTTGGGTGCGACGGCAGCACGGGGTGCCGTCGTGTCGATAGGCTCACGAGCAGAAGGAGCGGCGGATGCGGATCGGAATTCTGACCTCGGGCGGTGACTGCCCGGGTCTCAACGCGGTGATCAGGGCTGCGGTCCTCAAGGGCGAGCGTGTCTACGGGCACGACTTCGTGGGCTTCCGCTGGGGCTGGAAGGGCGTCGTCGAAGGCGACATCATGGAGCTCCCGCGGCACCGGGTCCGCGGTCTCTCGAAGGAGGGCGGCACGATCCTCGGCTCGAGCCGCACCAACCCGTACGAGGCGAACGGCGGCCCCGAGAACATCCAGAAGGTGCTCGACAAGAACGGCATCGACGCGATCATCGCGATCGGTGGCGAGGGCACTCTGA
Source organism: Microbacteriaceae bacterium (assembly GCA_009780695.1). Lineage (GTDB taxonomy): Bacteria > Actinomycetota > Actinomycetes > Actinomycetales > Microbacteriaceae > Gryllotalpicola. The sequence goes on along the minus strand of WQZN01000010.1, from coordinate 24,779 downwards.
CCGCCGCGCGCCGTCTCTCGGACGACGGCCTCAAGATCGTCGGCGTTCCGAAGACGATCGACAACGACCTCTACGCGACCGACTACACCTTCGGCTTCGACACCGCCGTCGGCATCGCGACCGAGGCGATCGACCGCCTGCGCACGACCGCCGAGTCGCACGCGCGGTGCATGGTCGTCGAGGTCATGGGCCGCTATGTCGGCTGGATCGCCCTGCACGCCGGCATGGCCGGCGGCGCCCACGCGATCCTCATTCCCGAGGTGTCGACCACGATCGAGCAGATCTGCGAGTGGGTCGAGTCGGTCCGCGACCGCGGCCGCGCGCCCGTCATCGTCGTCAGCGAGGGCTTCCACCTGCCCACGATGGACGGTGCGCACTCGCACAAGGGCCTCGATCCCTTCGGCCGCCCGCTGCTCGGCGGCATCGCCGACGTGCTCGCGCCCATGATCGAGGAGCGCACGGGCATCGAGTCCCGCGCGACCGTCATCGGCCACATCCAGCGCGGCGGCGCTCCGAGCGCGTTCGACCGCGTGCTCGCGACCCGCTTCGGCATGGCCGCGGTGGACGCCGTGCAGGAGGGCCGTTGGGGCACCATGGTGGCCCTGCGCGGCACCGATGTCGTCGACGTGAGCATCACCGAGGCCACCCGCCGCCTCAACTCCGTGCCGCGCAAGCGGTGGGAAGAGGCGGCGCTGCTCTTCGGCTGATCCCTCAGCCGGGTCAGCGGCCGGCCGGGCTCAACCCGCCAGGCCCAGTCGGTCGAGCAGCCAGGCGAGTTCCCACGCGCGCTGGCGCCACGCGTTGTAACGACCCGAGACGCCGCCGTGACCGGCGGCCATCTCGATCTTGAGCTGGGCATCCGCACCGAGCTCGCGCAGGCGCGCCACCCACTTGGCGGGCTCGACGTAGAGCACGCGTGTGTCGTTGAGGCTCGTCGCCGCGAGGATCGGCGGGTAGGCGGCACCCAGCCGCACGTTCTCGTACGGTGTGTACGAGCGCATGTACTCGTACACGGCGGCGTCGTGCAGCGGGTCGCCCCACTCGTCCCACTCGATGACCGTGAGCGGCAGCGACGGATCGAGGATCGAGGTCAGCGCGTCGACGAACGGGACGTCGGCGAGGATGCCGGCGAACAGTTCGGGCGCGAGGTTGGCGACCGCGCCCATCAGCAGGCCGCCCGCGCTGCCGCCCTCGGCGACCATGCGCTCGGGCGTCGTCCAGCCGGAGTCGATCAAATGCCGCGCGCACGCGACGAAGTCGGTGAAGGTGTTCTTCTTCGTGAGCTTCTTGCCGTCCTCGTACCAGAACCGGCCGAGCTCGCCGCCGCCGCGCACGTGCGCGACCGCGAACACGACGCCACGGTCGAGCAGAGACAGGCGCGCGATCGAGAACGACGGGTCGATGCTGTGCTCATACGAGCCGTAGCCGTACAGCTCGAGCGGCGCCGGCATCCCCGGTGCGCCGTCGTTCCCCGCGTCGACGAGGTCGCGCCGGTAGACGAGCGAGATCGGCACGCGCGTGCCGTCCTCGGCGACGGCCCACTCGCGACGCTGGGCGTAGCGCGCCGGGTCGTAGCCGCCGAGCACGGGCTGCTGCTTGAGCACGCGGCGCTCGCCCGTCGCGGGCTCGTAGTCGAGCACGGTCGACGGCGTCACCATCGAGCCGTAGCCGAGGCGGATCGTCGGCTGGTGCCACTCGGGGTTGGCGCCCATGCCCACCGTGTACAGCGGTTCATCGAACTTCAGCTCGACCCGCCAGCCGTATGCGCCGTCGTAGTCACCGACACCATCGCCGTCGTGCGCGGCGGGGGCGCCGCTCAACTCGAGGACGTCGAGGCGCGTTAGCCCTTTCCGCCGATACTCGACGACAAGGCGCTGCGCGAAAGCATCAACGCCCTCGAGCCGTTCAGCCGGGTCGTGTCCAATCAGCACGCGCGGTGTCGCGGACGGGTCTGACGCCGGCACCTCGACGAGCTCGAAGTTCGGGGCGCCGTCGTTGTGCAGGATGAGCAGGCGGTCCTCGCCGCCGACGATCGCGTGCTCGACCTCGTACTCCACGCCGTCGCGGCGGGGCCACACGATGCGCGGGGCGGATGTCGGGGCATCCGCATCGATCAGCCACGACTCACTCGTCACGGACGACGATGCGCCGACCTCGATGTAGTGCCGGCTGCGGGTCAGACCCGCGCCCACCCAGAACGCCTCGTCGGGCTCGTGGAAGACCGTGACGTCGGCGGATGCCGGCGTGCCGAGCTCGTGCCGCCACACGGTGTCGGGCCGCCAGGCGTCGTCGACGGTCGTGTAGAACACGAAGCGCCCGTCGGGGGAGAAGAACGCGCCGGACGAGGTGTCGGGCACCTCGTCGTCGAGGTCCGCACCCGTCGCGAGGTCGCGCACGCGCAGGGTGTACCGCTCGTCGCCCTCGACGTCGACCGCATAGGCGAGCAGCGTGCCGTCGGTCGAGACGTCGAAGGTGCCGAGCGAGAAGAAGTCGTGGCCCGCGGCCTCGACGTTCGCGTCGAAGAGCACCTGCTCGCCGGGCACGGCGGCCTGGGCAGCGTCGACCTCGGCCGGGCGCGGCGGCGTCCAGTCATCGGGCCCGGTGATCGGTGCGCGGCACTGCACGCCGTACTGCCTGCCCTCGAACGAGCGCGAGTAGTACCACCAGCCGCCCTCGCGCACGGGCACGCTCAGGTCGGTCTCGAGGGTGCGCGACTTGATCTCGTCGAAGATCGCCGCGCGCAGCGGCGCGAGGTGCGCGTTGCGCGCCTCGGTGTAGGCATTCTCGGCGGTGAGGTGCGCGACGACCTCGGGGTCGTCCTTGGCACGCAGCCACTCGTACTCGTCGACGACGACGTCGCCGTGGAAGGTGCGCTCGAACGGGACTTTCTTGGCCACGGGGGCGGACTCGGTCACCCTCACCACGTTAGCGTTGCGGGCATGGCACGCTTCGCCCGATTCGACCGCTTCGGCGCCGTGGCAGACGTGCTGCGCGTCGTCCACGACGAGCCGCCGCACCCCGGCCCCGGCGAGGTGCGCGTGCAGGTGCGCGCTTCCGGCCTCAACCCGGTCGACTTCAAGATCATGGCCTCGGTGGTCGGCGCGGCGAACTACGGGCTCGTTGACCCGTCGGCCGGCATCGGAGCCGGCTTCGACTTCGCGGGCGACATCGACGAGCTCGGGGAGGGCGTGGCCGGCTTCGTGCTCGGGGATGCCGTGCTCGGTGGCCGGAGGCACCACGGCGTCGGCGACTTCGTGATCGTGCGGGCCGAGGGCGGGGACGGCGGCCGCGACGGCATCCTGCTCGCCAAGCCCGCCGCCCTCGACTACGACACCGCGGCCGCGCTGCCGGTCGCGGGGCGCACGGCGATCGCCGCACTCGACGCCGTCGGGGTCGGGCACGGTGACACGGTGCTCGTCAGCGCCGCCGCCGGGGGAGTGGGCGTGATCGCCGCGCAGCTCGCGGTGCTGCGCGGCGCGACCGTGGTCGGCACGGCGAGCGAGCGCAACCACGACTTCCTGCGCGGGCTCGGCGTGGTGCCCGTCGCCTACGGCGACGGCCTGATGGAGCGGTTGCAGGATGCCGTGCCGCAGGGCTTCACGGCGGCGCTCGACAACCACGGGCCGGAGAGTGTCGACGCGGCGCTGGCGCTCGGCATCCCGCTCGACCGCATCAACACGATCGCCGCCCGCGGCCATCGCGGCGCGCAGGGCGTCGGCAACCCGCAGGCGACGATGGAGCAGTTCGCCGAGGTCGTGCGGCTCGTCGCGGAGGGGCGCGTCGTAGTGCCGATCGAGGCGGTCTTCCCGGTCGAGCGCGTCGTCGACGCCTACGCGCTGCTGCAGACCGGTCACGTGCGCGGCAAGGTCGTCGTCGTCACGCGATAGTCGTGCAGCTTTCAGCGGGCGCATAGCAAGCCCCCGGCCGGGGCGCCGGTTCGCGGTTCATAATGAGCGTGTGATCGCGAGTCCGCTCGCTCGGCGCCTGCGGGGCGCCGGGCTCGAATGGCACCCGGCATCCGGCGACTTCTTCCGGATAGACGGGCCCGAGTTCGCGGGCGACGAGACCTTCACGGTCTCCGACATGACGGTCGAGCCGCACGAGTTCGACACCGGCACGATCCTCGGCTTCAACGGCACGACCGAGTGGGCCCTCGACTCGGTCGCGCTCGAGCAGGCGCTGTGGATGCCGCGCGAAGACCAACTGCGGCAGGCCCTCGGCACCGCGTTCTCGAGGTTGGAAGCACTGGGCGACGGCCGGTGGCGAGTGGCTCTGCGCGACGGCGCCGAACGGCAGGAATTCGATGCAGACGACCCTGAGACCGCCTACGCAGGGGCACTCCTGGCGGAACTCGATGCCGCGTCGCGCGGGTAGCCGCACCGCCCCGTTCCCCGTCGGTCCCTGGCTGTGGACCGCGATGATGCTGCCGTTCGCGCCGCTGCAGTCGCGCATGCTCAACGCGAACCCGCTGCGCTCGGTCGACTACCTGCTCGACGTCGACTACGTCGGCGACCACCACCCGGGCCACCGGCTCGACGTGCTCACCCCGCACCGTGCCATCGAGAACCGGCAGAAGCTGCCGGTCTACGTGTACTTCCACGGCGGCGGCTGGACGAGCGGCGACAAGTCCGCACTCACGAAGTACTGTGCGGTGCAGGCCGACACGGGCATCGTCGTCGTCAACGTGAACTACCGGCGCGCGGGGCTGCGCGGCGGCGGCTTCGGCATGCGGCACATGCTGCACGACGCGAACGACGCGCTGCGCTGGGTCGTGAACCACATCGGCGAGCACGGCGGCGACCCCGCGAAGATCGTCCTCGGCGGCGACTCGGCCGGTGCGCAGATCGCGGCGCTGATCGGCGCGACCACGACCCGTCCCGAGCTCGCCGACCACTTCCACCTGCGCCCCGCGATCACACGTGAGGAACTCGGCGGCCTCGTGCTGCACTGCGGTGCGGTCGACTTCTCCGTGGTGTTCGAGCAGGGCTTCATCATGAGCCACGACTTCGCGCGGATGCTGCTGCCCGGGTACCGCCGGCACCGGATGAAGCCGGCATCGCTCGAGAAGGCATCCCGTTGGCTCAGCCCCATCGAGTGGCTCGACGAGAACTACCCGCCCGTCCTCGTGACGACGAGCGAGCGCGACATCTTCTATCGCGCGAACGTCAACTTCACCGAGAGCGCGAAGGCGCACGGCATCCCCGTCGAGTTCGTCAGCTACGGCTGGGACGCGCGGGGCACCGAGCACACCTGGCAGCAGGACGCCGCCCGGCCCGAGTCCCTCGAGGTGTACGAGCACCTGCAGCGGTTCATCGGCCAGGTCAGCGGCCGCGTCATCCTCGACTGATCGGACGGCCGCCTGATGAGGCGGCCCCGCCGACCCGTCCCGCTCAGCTCACGTGCACGATGGGCCGGCGCTTCGGATTCTTCTCGGCCTCGCGCAGCACCTCGCGTGTGACGGGCGCGATCTCGCCCGAGCCGTCGAGCAGGAAGCGCGCCATGTTGGAGATCGGGTTGCCCTCGTTCCACTGGAAGTAGACGCTCGGCACGATGCCGGTCTGGTCGCGCACCTCGAGCAGCACCGCGGCGATCGCGTTCGGGATCGAGATGCTCTCGAGCTGCAGCACGCGGAAGCCGTGCTTCTCGACCCCGCGCACGTACAGCTCCTCGACGAAGTCGGACGAGTCCTCCTTCGTGCGGGGCTTGGGCAGCACCTCGAGGAACAGCAGACGGCTCGCGGCGGGCAGGTGGCTGTAGTAGCGCTCGGACTTGCTCTTGGCCGCGTACTCCTCGGCGGTGTCGGGGCCCGGCTCGTGCGCCACGATGCGGATCACGCCGGACTCGTCCTCGGCGTCCTCCTGCAGCCACGACTCGGCGACGCCGTCGAACGTGACGGCCTTCGCGCGCACCTCGAACGAGCGCTTGGCGCGCGAGATGAACGAGATGACGAGGATGCCGAGGATGAAGAGCGCCGCGATGCGCACGCCGTCCGGCCGCTCGATGACGTTGACGATGGTCGAGTAGAGGAACGCGACGGTGACGAAGCCGAAGGCCCACACGCGCTTCTTCTGCCGATGTCGGAACGCCGACACCGTGACGGCGACGGCCGCCGAGGTCATCAGGACCAGCACACCGGTCGCGTACGCGCCGCCCTGCGCGTCGACATTCGCGCGGAAGACCAGCGTGATGAGGAAGGCGATGAGGGCGAAGACGACGACGAGCGGACGCACGGCGGACGCCCACTGCGGTGCCATGCCGTACCGGGGCAGATAGCGCGGCACGAGGTTGAGCAGACCGGCCATGGCTGAGGCGCCGGCGAACCACAGGATGCAGATGGTCGAGATGTCGTACACCGTGCCGAAGCCCGAGCCGAGGTACTCGTGGGCCAGATACGCGAGCGCGCGGCCGTTCGCATGGCCGCCGGCCTGGAACTCCTTCTGCGGGATCAGCAGCGTCGTCGTGAAGCTCGAGGTGATGAGGAACGCGCTCATGATGAGCGACGCGGTGAGCAGCAGGCGCTTCGTGCCATGGATGCGGCCGATCGGCATGCGGGCGGTGTCGTGCGGGCCGCCCTTGATCTGCGGCATGACGGCGACGCCGGTCTCGAAGCCCGACATGCCGAGCGCGAGCTTGGGGAAGACGAGCAGCGAGATGCCGATGACGGCGAACCAGTTGCCGTTCGCGCGGAACATCGCGGACCACCAGTCATGGACGAGGAACGGGTGGTCGGCGATGTGGGTGAGCGCGACCACCACGACGACGGCGTTGAGGACGAGGTAGACGGCGACCAGGACGACGGCGATGCCGATCGCCTCGCGGAAGCCGCGCAGGAAGACGGCCGCGAGGGCCGCGAGCAGGATGAGGGTGATGCCGATCTGCCAGCCGGTGCCCGACATCCACCCGGGGGTCAGGGGGTTCTCGAGGGCGTGCGCCGTGGCGTCCGCCGCCGACAGCGTCATCGTGATCATGAAGTCGGTCGCGGCGAAGCCGAGCAGGACGAGCACGAAGAGCTTGCCCCACCAGTAGGGCAGCAGGCGCTCGAGCATGGCGATCGAGCCCGAGCCCTTGAAGCTCTCGCGCGCGACCCGGCGGTAGACGGGCAGCGCGCAGCAGAGCGTGAGGAGGATGAGGACCACGGTGGCGAACGGGGCGATGAGGCCCGCGGCCAGGGCCGCGATGGCCGGCTGGTAGCCGAGGGTCGAGAAGTAGTCGAGGCCCGTGAGGCACATGACGCGCCACCACGAGGCGGGCTTCTCCGAGTCGGCGCTGTGCGGCCCGACCTGGGTGCCTCGGATGTCGGTCATGCCTCTCAGGAACCAGTCCTTGAGCGGCTTTCCCTCCGCAGTCGTGTTCGTCACGGTGAAGAGCGTACGGGAGCGGGGGATGTCCCGGCATCAGACATCCCCCGCTACGAATCGGCTGTGTGCGCGGTCTACGCGGTCCCGCGCGCCCGCCCGATCCAGGTCATCACGTGGTACACGACGACCGCCGCGATCGCGCCGAGCGCGATGCCGGCGATCTGCACCTGGCCGAAGGTCAGGGTGATGTTCGCGATGCCGATCACCAGCGCGATCGCGGCGGCGAACTGGTTGCGGGGGCGCGAGAAGTCGACCTTGTTGTCGATCCAGATCTTGATGCCGATGACGCCGATCAGGCCGTAGAGCGCGACGGTCGCGCCGCCGAGCACGCCCGAGGGGATCGCGAAGATGATCGCGCCGACCTTCGGGCACAGGCCGAGCAGGATCGCGATGATGCCGGCGACCCAGTACGCCGCGGTCGAATAGACGCGCGTCGCGGCCATCGTGCCGATGTTCTCGCCGTAGGTCGTCGTGCCCGAGCCGCCGAAGAAGCCCGCGAGCATCGTCGACAGGCCGTCGGCGAGCAGCGCCCGGCCGGTCTGCCTGTTCAGCTCGGGCTGGCCCGCCATCGCGGCGACGCCGCGGATGTGCCCGACGTTCTCGGCGATGAGCGCGAGCACGATCGGCAGGAAGACGGGCAGCAGCGTCCACGTCGGCAGCGCGCCGTCGAAGGGGTTGGCCGGCAGCTGGAAGTGGGGCAGGCCGAACCAGGCCGCCTTGCCGACCTGCGAGAAGTCGACCTGGCCCTGCAGCCCCGCGGCGATCCAGCCGACGACGACGCCGAGGAAGATCGACAGCCGGCCGAGCAGGCCGCGGAACAGCACCGCGATCAGTACGATCGCGGCCAGGGTGATGCCCGCCGTGAGCGGACCCTTGGCGAAATTGGCGCCCGCCGTGGGGGCGAGGTTGAAGCCGATCAGCGCCACGATCGCACCCGCGACGACGGGCGGCATGAGCGCGTCGATCCACGCCGTGCCCGTGACCATCACGATCGCGCCGACGATCGCGAGCAGCACGCCGACGGCGACGATGCCGAACAACGCGGAGGGGATATGGTCGAGCTTCGTGTACTTCTCGCCCATCGCGGCCGCGATCGGCGCGAGGAACGCGAACGACGAGCCGAGATAGCTCGGCAGGCGGTTGCCGGTGATGAGCAGGAACAGCAGGGTGCCGATGCCCGAGAACAGCAGCGTCGTGGCGGGCGGGAAGTGCGTGATCACGGGCACGAGGAAGGTCGCGCCGAACATCGCGACGACGTGCTGGGCGCCGATCCCGATCGTGCGCGGCCAGCTGAGGCGCTCGCCCGGGGTGACGATCGCGTCGGGGGCGATGGCCTTGCCGTCGCCGTGCGTGGTCCAAGTCAAAGGCATGAGCCGAATTCTGCCGAAGGGATGCCACTACTGTCGATCTCATGGCGATGGAGCTCTCGAGTCCGGAATCCCTTGGTATCGACCCCGCGGCGATCACGCGCTTCGCGGATGCGCTCGACGCAGGCAAGCACGGCGTGCACGGCCTCGTGATCGCGCGGCACGGGCGCGTCGCGGCCGAGGGGTGGTGGCATCCCTATCGCCCCGAGGACCCGCACATGATGTTCTCGGTCAGCAAGACGTTCACGTCGCTCGCCGTCGGCCTCGCGATCTCCGAGGGGCTGCTGGCGCTCGATGAGCCGACCCACGCGGTCTTCCCCGAGCTCCGCGAGATCCCGGGCCAGACGATCCGCCACCTGCTGACCATGACGACGGGCCACCCCGACGACCTCTGGGGCGTCTTCATGGCGCTGCCCGAGCGCGACTGGGCGGAGCTGTTCTTCGAGTCGCCCGCGCCCTACCCGCCCGGCGAGCACTACGTCTACAGCACCGCGAGCACCTATGCGCTCGCCGCGGCGGTCACGCGCCGCACGGGTGTGAGCGTCTCCGAGTACCTCACCTCGCGCCTCTTCCAGCCGCTCGGCTGGGAGACGCCGTTCTGGGAGCGCGACGCCCGCGGCATCGAGCACGGCGGCACGGGCCTCAAGCTCACGACCCGCCAGCTCGCGCAGCTCGGCCAGCTGTTGCTGCAGCGCGGCGAGTGGGAGGGGCGTCAGCTCGTCCCCGCCGAGTGGGTCGACCAGGCGAGCTCGTGGCAGACGCGCAACCCGTGGTTCGAGCCGAGCATCGAGTCGCGCCTCGGCTACGGCTTCCAGCTGTGGCGCTCGTCGCACGGCTTCCGTGCAGACGGCATGTGCGGTCAGTTCGCCGTCGTCATCCCCGAGCTGGACCTCGTCGTCACGACGACCTCGGGCTCGTCGGACGCGAACCAGATCCTCACGACGATCTGGCGCGAGCTGCTGCCCGGTGTGACGCCCGGGCACGAGGGGGCCGGGGAGCCCGACGGGCGCGCTCTCGCGCTCGAGGGGCGCGCGGTGCCCGAGCCGACGCCGGCCGAGCCGGATGCCGCGGCCGAGGCATCCCTCGACGGCCGCACCTTCGCGCTCCAGGGCAACCCCTCGGGCATCGAGAGGCTCGCGGTGCGCTTCGCCCCGGACTCGGTCGCCTTCGACTTCACCACGAAGGCGGGCGTCGCATCGCTCGTCGCCGGCCGCCGCGACTGGGTCTACGGCCAGACGTCGTCGCCGCTCGAGTCGCTGCCGATCGTGCCGTGCGCCGCGCGGGCGAGCTGGGCGCACGACGGCGCGCTGGAACTGCACGTGCAGCTGATCGGCACGCCCTTCCGCTGGGTGTGGCGGCTCATCGCCGACGGGCCCGAGGGGCCGCAGCTCACGGCGCGCTTCACGCCCGACCTCGGTCTGACCTCGCACACGGACCTGCTGCTGACGCCGGTCGACTAGAAGGGGGAGCGCCACGATGAGCGAGCAGAAGCCGATCGAGGATGCCTCGGCCGAGGCATCCGCCACCCGCACGCCGATCGCGGCCACGGTCGCGGGCCTGCGCGCCGCGTTCGACGCGGGCCGCACGAAGCCGCTCGCGTGGCGCCGCACCCAGCTCGCCCGCCTGGACGCTCTGCTCGCCGAGAACGGCCCCGCGCTCGAGGCCGCGCTGTGGGCCGACCTGCGCAAGTCGGGCGCTGAGGCCCAGTACTCCGAGATCGGCTTCACGCGCGCCGAGCTCGGCAGCGTCGCGGCGCACCTCAGGGGCTGGCTGCGCCCGATGCGCGTGCCCGTGCCCGCCGCGCTGCTGCCCGCATCGGCGAAGGTCGTGCTCGAGCCGCTCGGCGTCGTCGCGATCATCGCTCCGTGGAACTACCCCGTGCAGCTCACGCTCGCCCCGGCGATCGGCGCGCTCGCCGCGGGCAACGCGGTCGTGATCAAGCCGAGCGAGCTCGCCCCGGCGACGGCCCGGCTGCTCGGCGAGCTCGTGCCGAGGTACCTCGACCCCGAGGCCGTCGCGGTCGTCGAGGGCGGGGTTCCCGAGACGACCGAGCTGCTCGCCCAGCGCTTCGACCACATCTTCTACACGGGCAACGGCACCGTCGGGCGCATCGTGCTCGAGGCCGCGGCGAAGCACCTGACCCCCGTGACCCTCGAGCTCGGCGGCAAGTCGCCGACCTACATCGACGACACGGTCGACCTCGACGCGGCCGCCGCACGCATCGCGTGGGGGCGCTTCGTCAACGCCGGGCAGACGTGCATCGCGCCCGACTACGTGCTCGCGACGGCCGAGGTGCAGGCGAAGCTCGGGCCGGCGCTCGCGCGCCAGGTTGAGCGCTACTTCGGCGCCGACCCGGCGGCGAGCCCCGACTACGGCCGCGTCGTCGACGACCGGCACTTCGCGCGGCTCTCGGGGCTGCTCGGCGCGGGCGAGGTCGTGACGGGCGGGCAGACGGATGCCGCCGAGCGCTACCTCGCCCCGACGGTGCTCGCCGACGTGCCGCGCGACGCCCCGGTCATGCAGCAGGAGATCTTCGGGCCGATCCTGCCGATGGTCACGGTGACCGGGCTGGACGACGCGATCCGCTACATCAACGCGCACGACAAGCCGCTCGCGCTCTACGTCTTCACGGAGGACGCCCGCACCAAGAAGCGGTTCACGACCGAGACCTCGTCGGGGGCGCTCGGCTTCGGCATCCCGCTCGGCCATATCGGCGTGCACGCGCTGCCCTTCGGCGGGGTCGGAGCGAGCGGCATGGGCGCCTACCACGGCCGCCGCTCGGTCGAGCTGTTCAGCCACGCCAAGGCCGTGCTGAGCAAGCCGCTCTCGCCCGACACGATCCAGCTCATCGCGCCGCCCTACACGCCGGCGCGCGAGAATCTGATCCGCAAGGTGCTCGGCCGGATCAGCTGACCAGCCGAGCGATTCCGAACAGGGGAGGGCGCGTGCGCACCGAATCCGATTCGCTGGGGACCCATCAGATTCCCGACGAGGCATATTGGGGCGTGCACACGGCACGCGCCGTCGAGAACTTCCCGATCACGAAGCGGCCGATCTCGGTCTACCCCGAGCTCGTGCGAGCGCTCGTGCACGTCAAGCAGGCCGCCGCGCGCGCCAACGCCGAGCTCGGCGTGCTCGACCCGGGCAAGGCCGAGCTCATCGACACGGCCTGCGCCGAGATCGCCGGGGGAGCGCTGCACGAGCAGTTCGTCGTCGGCGTCATCCAGGGCGGCGCGGGCACCTCGACGAACATGAACGCGAACGAGGTCATCGCCAACCGTGCGCTCGAGCTCGGCGGCCATGCCAAGGGCGACTATGCGTTCCTGCACCCGATCGACGACGTCAACCGCAGCCAGTCGACCAACGACGTCTACCCGACGGCGATCAAGCTCGCGATGATGTATTCCCTCTCGAGCATGCTCGATGAGATGCGCGCCCTGCGCGACGCCTTCTCCGCCAAGGGCCGCGAGTTCGCGCACATCCTGAAGATCGGCCGCACGCAGCTGCAGGATGCCGTGCCGCTCACCCTCGGACAGGAGTTCCACGGCTGGGCCACGACCATGACCGAGGACCTCCAGCGCATCGGCGAGACGCTGCCCCTGCTCTCCGAGATCAACCTCGGGGCGACGGCGATCGGCACGGGCATCAACGCGGAGCCGGGCTATACGACAGCCGTGCGCCGTCACCTCTCCGAGATCTCGGGCATCCAGCTCACCACCGCGGGCGACCTGATCGAGGCGACGAGCGACACCGGCGTGTTCATGACCTTCTCGTCGGCGCTCAAGCGCGCCGCGGTCAAGCTCTCCAAGATCTGCAACGACCTGCGGCTGCTCTCCTCGGGCCCGCAGGCGGGTCTGGGCGAGATCAACCTGCCGCCGAAACAGGCCGGGTCGTCGATCATGCCGGGCAAGGTCAACCCCGTCATCCCCGAGGCGGTCAACCAGGTCGCGTTCTCGGTCGTCGGGGCGGATGTCACCGTCACCATGGCCGTGGAAGCCGGGCAGCTGCAGCTCAACGCCTTCGAGCCGGTGATCGCCCACTCGCTGCTGCAGTCGATCACGTGGATGCGGCAGGCGTTCCTCACCCTGCGCGTCAACTGCGTCGAGGGCATCACCGCGAACGAGGCGCGGCTCGCCGCGATGGTGGGCTCGAGCGTGAGCGTCGTGACCGCGCTCACGCCGCTCATCGGGTACCAGGCATCCGCCGCCCTGGCGAAGACCGCGCTGCTGACCGGCCGCAGCATCGCCGACCTCGTCGTCGAGGCGGGCCTCATGACGCGCGAGGCCGTCGAGGCCGAGCTCTCGCCCGAGCGCCTCGCGGGCGAGGGCCCCGGCGAGGCCTGAGACCCCGCACCCGCACCATCCCCGCGCGCGGATCCGGGCCGATTGTGCGGAGCATTCCCTGGCACGGCTCCGCCGAATCGACACACTTCCGCCGAATCGACCCCGGCGGTGCGCACAATGAAGGCATGGAGACGGCGGGCGCGCGAGCGCGTGCAGCGGAGCTCGATGCGCGGATCGTGCCGATCGACTGGTTCGCGGCCGACCCGCACGCGGTCCCGATCCGGTTCGCAGCGCCGAGCGGCACCCTCGCCGGCTGGTCGCTCGGCGACCCGGCGGCCGCGCGCGTCGTGCTGGTGCCGGGTGCGACCGGCTCGAAGGAGGACTTCCTGCTGCTCGCGCCGCCGCTCGTCGCAGCGGGGTACTTCGTGCAGACCTTCGACCTGGCGGGGCAATACGACTCCGCCCAGGCGGGCCCGAGCGCGGCATCCGGCCGGTACGACTACCCGCTGTTCACCGCCGACCTGATCGCGTTCCTCGAGCAGGGCGAGCCGGCGCACGTGCTCGGCTACTCCTTCGCGGGCATCGTCGCGCAGCTCGTGCTCGCCGAGCGCCCCGAGCTGCTGCGCAGCCTCACGCTGCTGACGACCCCGCCGCTCACCGGCAACGTGTTCCGTCGCATGAAGATCGTCGGCTTCCTCGCACGGTTCTTCTCGGCGCGGGTCGGGGCGGCTCTGCTGGTCTGGGGCATCCGCACCAACAAGAACGGCGTCGACGAGCAGCGGCTCGAGTTCGTCCGGCGGCGGCTCGGGGTGACCCGGCGGGCGAGCGTCGACGACATGGTCGGGCTGATGATGGCGACGCCGGATGTCACCGCCCGGGTCGCCTCGGCCGGCATCCCGATCCTGGTCGCGACGGGAAAACACGATCTCTGGTCGGTGCGCGCCCACGCCGCCTACGCCGCTAGGATCGGGGCGGAACTCGCGGTCTACCGCACGGGTCACAGCCCGTGCGAGACGACTCCGAACCAACTCGCTTGCGACATGATCATGACCTTCGAACGGGCGGAGCAGCCGGCATGAGCCTCCCGACGACCGCAGAGAACGCGATCGGACTCGACGAGGCGCTGCCTCCCATCGACTGGGCCGTCGCACCCCCGGGCACGCGCACCTACGACTTTGCGGCCCCGAGCGGGAAGCTCGCCTCGTGGGACCTCGGCGACCCGGCCGGCGAGCGCGTCGTGATGGTGCCGGGCGCGACCGGTTCGAAGGAGGACTTCGCCTACCTCGCGCCGATCCTCGCCGACGAGGGCTACTTCGTGCAGTCCTACGACCTGCCCGGCAACTACGAGTCGGCGGCGGCCGGCCCGCAGGGCACCGAGGGCTGGACCTACGACCTGTTCTACGACGACATGATCGCCTTCCTCGAGTCGGCCGGCCCGGCGCACCTGCTCGGTTTCTCGTTCGCGGGCATCGTGGCGCAGCTCGTCGCCGTGCGGCGCCCCGATCTCGTGCGCAGCCTCACGCTGCTCGCGACGCCGCCGCTCACGGGCCAGGTGTTCCGCGGCATCCGCACGATCGGCTGGCTGACCCAGCTGCCGTTCTACACGAAGCACGTCGGCGGCGGCGTGCTGATCTGGAACGTCAGGACGAACTTCAGCAAGGTGACGCCCGAGCGCCTGAAGTTCGCCAACGAGCGCCTCGCGCACACGCGCCGCGAGAGCATCGACGGCATCGTCGGGCTGATGATGAAGACGCCGGATGTCAGAGCCGCGCTGCGCGCATCCGCGCTGCCCAAGCTCGTGGTCGCCGGCGAGCACGACCTCTGGCGCGCGAAGCGCTACCACCGCTTCGCGCGTGAGATCGGGGCGACCGCGGCCGTCTACATCACCGGGCACAGCCCGTGCGAGACCACGCCGCACCAGCTCGCGCTCGACATGGTGTACCTCTTCCGGCAGGCGGACCCTGTCGAGCAGCAGCCGCAGGACGCCGAATAGGGCGTCGGGCTCAGCGCAGCGAACCCCGTCGTTCCACGTCGTTCCGCCACCGCCGCCGCGCCGCGCGGCGGCCCCAGGGGGATGCCGCGGGCCAGTGCGCCGCGAAGGTGACGTACGCCCACGCGACGCGGCGTCCCAGCCCGCGCCAGCTCGAGAACGGCCGCGCCGACACCCCCACGCGCAGCGTCCGGTCGTAACGCACCACCGCGTCGAGCGGCAGATGCAGGGTGAGGTCGAGGTCGTCGTGGATGCGGGGGTCGTCGCGATGCACGAGCGGCCCGACGGCCTCCCACACGGCGGCGCGCATGGCGAAGTTGGAGCCGAACACGGGCGCGTTGCCGAGCCACGGGCCGACGACGTGGAAGTAGCCGGCGAGATAGATGTGCTCGCCGATCCAGTTCGCCCACGCGCGCTCGCCGTAGAAGTCGCCCGGGCCCGTCAGCACGTCCAGCGCGGGCTCGGCCTCGAACGCCGCGACGAGGCGCGCGGCCCAGTCGGCCGGCGGCCGCGAGTCCGCGTCGATGCGGGCGATGAGGTCGCCCGTCGCCGCGTCGTACCCGGTCGCCGATGCCGACATGATGCCGCGTCGCGGCTGGAAGAGCAGCGTCGCGCCCGCCGTGCGCGCGACCTCCGCGGTCTCGTCGTCGCTGCCGTTGTCGACGACGATCACCTCGTCGGCGGGGCGGGTCTGCGCTGAGAGCGCCGCGAGCGCGTGCCGCAGCATCTCGGCGTCGTTGAGCGCGGGGATCACGACCGTGAGCCTGGACACGCGACCTCGCCTCCTCTGTCGTTCTCCAGGTTAGGTCCGCAATAGCCTGAGGGAATGGATGCCCTGGCACGCCTCATCGACGAGCTCGGCCCGGCGGTCGTCACCGACCCCGCGCGCCTCGACGCCGCCCGCACGGACAAGTCCGGCTTCACGGCATCCGGCACGCCCCTCGCCCTCGTCGAGGCGCGCGCGATCGCCGACGTGCAGGCGGTCATGCGCATCGCGACCGCGACGCGCACGGGCGTCGTCCCGCGCGGTGCGGGCACCGGGCTCGCAGCCGGCGCCGCGGGCGACGGCGGCATGATCGTGCTCGACCTGTCGCGGATGGACCGGATCCTCGAGATCGACGCCGCGAACGAGACGGCGACGGTCGAGCCGGGTGTCATCAACGGCGACCTCGACGCCGCCCTCGCCCCGTACGGGCTCTGGTACGCCCCCGACCCGGCCAGCAAGTCGATCTCGAGCATCGGCGGCAACATCGCGACGAACGCGGGCGGCCTGCTGTGCGCGAAGTACGGGGTGACGCGCGAGGCCGTGCTCGCCCTCAAGGTCGTGCTCGCCGACGGTCGCCTGATCGAGACGGGCCATCGCACGGTGAAGGGGGTCACGGGCTACGACCTCACCGCTCTGTTCGTCGGCTCGGAGGGCACGCTCGGCATCGTCGTCGAGGCGGTGCTGCGGGTGCTGCCGCGGCCCGTCGGCGACGTGGTGACGATCGGGGCGTTCTTCCCGGATGTCCGGCAGGCGGCGTCCGCATCGACTGCGATCGTCGCCGCCCGGCTGCGCCCCGCCGTCATGGAGCTCCTCGACGGCCAGGCCGTCGAGGCCATCCGTGGCCACCTCGGCGACGAGGTGATCCGCGACGCGATGGGCCCCGCGACGGGCGACGGCTTCCTGCTCGTGCAGTTCGACCAGTCGCCCGCCCCCGAGACGACCCTGCACGCGGTCGAGGTGATCGAGACCGCGGGCGGCCAGGCGCGCGTGTCGACCGATGCGGCCACGGGGGATCAGCTGCTCGCCATCCGCCGCGCCTTCCACCCGTCGCTCGAGGCGCGCGGCGAGGTGCTCATCGAGGACGTCTCGGTGCCGCGCACGCGCCTCGTCGAGGCCTTCGAGGCCATCGCGCGCATCTCGGCCGAGTACGGCGTGCGCATCCCGACGGTCGCGCACGCGGGCGACGGCAATCTGCACCCCAACTTCGTGCTGGAGGGCGGGGTGATGACGGATGCCGTGCGCGCCGCCGCCGACGCGCTGTTCCGCACCGCGCTCGAGCTCGGCGGCACGCTCACGGGCGAGCACGGCGTCGGCCTGCTCAAGCGCCACCATCTCATCGACGAACTGGGGCCGGACTCGTATGCTCTTCAACGCCAGGTGAAGGCCGTTTTCGATCCGCTCGGGATCGTCAACCCGGGGAAGGTCTTCGAGGCGTGATCATGGCTTGGGGAGGTCGCTGATGCATTCGATCGACCCCCTCGCGCCCCCTGTCTCCGAGACGGGTCCGATCCAGCAGGTCCTGCCGTCCGTCCGCCGCCCGCGGCAGAGCGCCGGCATGGTCGTCGGCGTCACCGCGGGCATCGCGGTCGGCGTCATGGCCATCATCTGGGTGGTCGCCTACCTCGTCGGGGTGCTCGGCGTCACCGGCACCGTGATCAGCGGCGTCGTCGCACTCATGCCGCTCGTGGCCGTGCTCGCGGTCGTGCGCTGGGTCGACCGGTGGGAACCCGAGCCCTTCCCGCTGCGGGTGTTCTCGTTCCTGTGGGGCGGCGGCGTCTCCATCGTCGCGGCGCTCGTCGTCGACGACACGCTCAACCGCTTCGGCCACGAGATCGGGGTGACCCGCGACACCTTCTTCGCGATCACGGTGCAGTCGCCCGTCGTCGAAGAGGTTGCGAAGGGCGTCGGCGTGCTGATCGTCTTCCTCATCGCCCAGCGCACCTTCGACGGACCGGTCGACGGCGTCGTCTATGCGGCGACGATCGCGGCGGGCTTCGCATTCGTCGAGAACATCCAGTACTTCGGGCTTGCGCTGTGGAACGGCGGCGAGGCCGACCTCGCCTACACGTTCTATGTGCGCGGCATCCTCTCGCCCTTCGCCCATCTGACCTTCACGAGCTGCACCGGCATCGCGCTGGGGCTCGCGGCGAGCGGCCCGCGCAGCGTGGGGCGGACGATCCTCTATTTCCTGGGCGGCCTCGCCGTCGCGATCCTGCTGCACGCGGGCTTCAACCTCGGCTCGTCGCTCAACGAGAACGGCGCGTTCTTCTTCTACCTGGTCGTCGAGCTGCCGATCTTCGTCGTCATGGCGTGGTTCGTGCTGCTCGCGAGGCGTCGCGACGCGCAGCTCACCTACCGGGCGCTCGGCCTGTACGCGCGGGCCGGCTGGCTCACCGCGGCCGAGGTCGACATGCTCGGCACGAGCGCCGGCCGCAGGCAGGCGCGGCACTGGGCGCGCGCGCACGGGCCGCGCGCGTCGCGCGCCGTGCGCAGGTTCATCAGGGACGCGACCGTGCTCGCGTACACGCGGCAGCGCATCGAGAGCGACCACGGGCGCGAACGCGCCCAACGGGACGAGCTGCGGCTGCTGCAGGCCGTGACGGACGACCGTCGCGCGGTCATCCACCACTGAGCGCACGGCGCCGGGCGCACAAGAAAACTCGCCGACCCTGGTGCGGCTGAGCCGGCAACTCGAGGGCCGACGAGTTCTTGCGCCCATTGTCTCAGGGCGCCAGGCGATGGGCAAGTGGGCCTGGGCATCCTCTGCAGGCTTTGCGCGCGCCCGGCGGGAACCGCTTTGATTGAGGGCATGGCAGACACCAACAAGACCAAGCCCGAGATCGACGCGCCCGAGGGCGCCGCCCCCACCGAGCTCGAGATCGTCGACATCGAGGTCGGCGACGGCGCCGAGGCGACGCCCGGCGCGACCGTCGACGTGCACTACGTCGGCGTCGGCTTCGACAACGGCGAGGAGTTCGACTCGTCGTGGAGCCGCGGCCAGTCGATCCAGTTCCCGCTGCGCGGCCTCATCGCCGGCTGGCAGGAAGGCATCCCGGGCATGAAGGTCGGCGGTCGCCGCAAGCTCACCATCCCGCCGCACCTCGCCTACGGCCCCGCCGGCTCGGGCCACCCCCTCGGCGGCCAGACTCTGATCTTCGTGATCGACCTGCTGGACGTGAAGTAAGCCGTACGACGTGGAAGGCCCCGGGCTC
Organism: Microbacteriaceae bacterium; assembly: GCA_009780695.1. GTDB lineage: Bacteria > Actinomycetota > Actinomycetes > Actinomycetales > Microbacteriaceae > Gryllotalpicola. The sequence goes on along the minus strand of WQZN01000010.1, from coordinate 5,803 downwards.
GCCCGGGGCCTTCTCGCATGCCCCGTCAGGCGACGGGGTGCGCGGCGTCGTAGTCGCGGAACGAGCGCACGCGGCGCATGAGCAGGAAGATCAGGGCGACGATGAGGACGCCGCCGACCACGGGCCCCGGCCAGAGCACCGCGGCGACCGTGCTCATCAGCCCGATGTAGAGGTCGCCGATGCGCGGGCCGGCCGTCACGACGACGATGAACACGCTCTGGATGCGCCCGCGCATGACGTCCGGCGCGGACGCCTGCAGGATCGCCTGTCGGAAGATCGAGCTCACGTTGTCCGAGCCGCCGGCCACGAGCAGGGCCGCCGCCGCGGCCGCGAGCGCGGGGACGTGCACGTGCGACCAGGCGGCCCCGGTGACTCCGTGGCCGGCGAGGGTCTGCACGAGCAGCACGGCGCCGAAGGCGAGGATCGCGGCGCCGTAGACCGTGATCGCCCGGCCCACCGCCCGGCCGTGGGCGCGCACGTGGCCGAGTGCGCCGGAGAACACGCTCGACAGCAGACCGCCCACGGCGTACGCCGCCGTCAGCACGCCGACCGTCACCGCGCCGCCGCCGATCAGCAGCGCGCCGACCGCGGGGTACAGCACGCGCGGCTGTCCGAAGGCCATCGCGATGATGTCGGCGATGAACGAGGTGCGGATGTTGGCGGCGCCCTTCAGGAACCGCGCGCCCTCCATGAGCGAGCGCAGACCGGGCCGTTCGGCATCGCCCTCCGGCACGATCGGCGGCAGCGCGAGCACCGCGAGGAACGCGCAGGTGAAGGTCACGACGTCGATCGAGAACGTCGGGGCGTAGCCCCCGGAGGCGACGAGGACGCCGGCGACCGCCGGTCCGACCGTGATCTGGATGCCCACGGCCATGCCGCCGAGCGCACCGGCGGCGGGCAGCAGCTCCTTCCGCAGCAGGCGGGGCGTGATCGCGGTGTCGGCGGAGGCGAACACCGTCGCGCCGACCGTGTTGACGGCGGTGAGCAGATAGAGGGGCCAGACGGCGCTCGAGTGCGCCCAGGCGAGCGCGCAGATGCCCGCGGTCGAGGCCCACGCGACGAGAGCCGAGACGAGGGCGACCTTCCGCCGGTCGAAGACGTCGGCGAGCATCCCGCCGTAGAGCCCGATGACGACCATGGGCCCGAGCGCGAACAGCGCGACGAACGACACGGCGAGCGTCGAGCGGGTCAGGTCGTAGATCTGCAGGCCGACCGCGACGACCGTGATCTGGCTGCCGATGCCGGCGATCGCGTTCCCCGCCCACAGCCGTGCGTACGCCGGGCTCTCGCGCAGCGGCGTCGTGTCGGCGAACACCGAACGGCGACCGCGGGGCGGAGCGGCGGGGGAGGCCTCGGCGCCCGTGCCGGGTGCGGAACGGTCCGGGTCGCTCACCCTCTCAGGCTACGGCAGGTAGGGCGCCAGCCCGGTCTGCAGCGGCCCTGCGAGCTCGCTCGAGAAACTCGCCGTCAGGTGGTGGGAGTCGCGGTACACGAGGGTGTCGCCGATGATCGCGGGGCAGGTGTCCGCGCAGAAGTACTGCGTCAGGTCGACCAGCACGGCGCGCGTCGCGGCGGCGGCGTCGAGCGCGGCGGTGCGGCCGGGGGAGGACAGCGCGGCGGAGGCGGGCACCGCGCACGCCGTGGCGTCGTCGAGGTGCTGCGAGAGGCAGTCGATCGGGCTCTTCCCGAAGTCGGGGCTGTCGGCGAGCATCACGACGCGGCTGCTCGAGGGCAGCTGCGCGATCGTGTCGGTGAGCCCCGACATCCACTGCTGCACCTTCTCGGTGCTCTGCGGCAGCTCCTCGTTGACGTAGTCGGCGAGGATCACGACGGCGGGCGGATGCTGCCGCAGCTGCTTCAGCACGTTCTTCCGCCACGTGTCGCACGACCTGTAGGCCTGGCCGTCCCGCACGTGGGTGATCAGCGTCGACGCGCAGCCGCTCTTCGTCTGCGTCACGAGGCGGTCGCCGGCGGCCTCGACGGCCGTCTGCAGGCCGGGCGCCCACTGCGCTGCGGCCGAGTCCCCCCACAGCACCACCGTCGGGGCGGCTGCCGGGCCGAACGAGCACGGCTTCGGCTGTGTCGCCGAGAAGTCGAGCTCGCAGCCGTCGTCGTACAGCGCGGGGTTGTCGCTCGACGCCTTCGCGAGCGTCGGCTTGAGGTTCGCGGGCACGAAGCCCGTGGCGTGCAGCGGAAGGGTCGGCCCGGTGTCGGCTGCGTCGCGGTCGGACTGCGGCACCGCGCTCGCCGCGGTCACGAGCAGCACGGCGAACGAGGCGGCGAGCAGGCCGCTGCCGCCGAGTGCGGCGAGCAGCGAGCGCCGCGGCCGGGCCTCGGCCAGCACCGGCGCACGGCGCACCGGGTTCTCGAGCAGGCGGTACATCAGCCACGCGATGGGCACCGCGAGCGCCGCGAGCGCGAGCCGGGCGATCAGCGGCAGCGGGTTCTCGTAGCCGACGGCCGCCTGCGGCAGCTGCTCGAGCGGCCAGTGCACGAGGTACAGCGAGTACGAGATCGCCCCGAGGAACTGCAGCGGCCGCACCCCGAGCAGGGCCCCGGCCGAGCCGCGCACGGGCACCTCGCCCGCGGCGATCACGGCGACGGTCGAGAGCACCGGCAGCAGGGCGGCGGTGCCGGGGAAGACGGTGTCCGCGGTGAAGGCCACGCAGGCCGTGAGGATGCCCGCGAGACCGGCCCAACCGAGGACCCGTGCCGCCCAGCCGGGCAGCAGCCGCCCGATCGCCGGCGCCGTGAACGCGAGCAGGCCGCCCGCCGCGAGCTCCCACGCGCGCGGCCACAGCGCGAAGAACGCCCACGGCTGGTCGGTCTGCGTCAGCACCAGGCCGACGCCGAGCGAGCCGAGCGCGAGCAGGCCGAGCACGCCCGCCACGGCGGCGCGGCGGCCGCGCAGCACGAGCCAGAGGATGCCGAGCAGCGCAGGCCAGAGGAAGTAGAACTGCTCCTCGACCCCGAGCGACCAGTAGTGCTGGAACACCGAGGGCGTGGTGTTCGCGAGGTAGTCGGTGCCGCGGGCGGCGAAGACGTAGTTGGGCAGGTAGAGGGCGACGGCCATGGCATCCGTCATCGCCTGCGCGCGCAGCGTCGGCGGCAGGAACAGGAACACGCCGAGAACCGTGAGCGCGAGCACCGTGAACGAGGCCGGCAGGATGCGCCGGGCGCGGCGCGCGTAGAAGTCGGCGAAGCCGATGCGCCCCGTGGCCTGCAGCCGGCCGAGCAGTTGCGAGGTGATGAGGAAGCCGGAGACGACGAAGAACACGTCGACGCCGACATAGCCGCCGCCGACCCCCGGAACGCCCGCGTGATCGAGCACGACCGCGGCGACGGCCAGCGCGCGCAGTCCTTGGATATCCGTTCGCACACCCCGCATGGGGGCCAACCCTGCCATGTCATTCTGGGTACGTCGTCGGACCCCTCCGATCCAGGCGCCTCGCGAGGGCGCACGCCCCGTCTCTGGTAGACTTTCCAGGTTGCCGTCTGAACGGCCGCGGATAAAGAGAGCTCGGGCATTCTGCCTCGGGCACCGCGCAACGAGAGAAAGGGGATCCATTCATGGCACTTGATGCAGAGGTCAAGAAGGCGATCATCGACGAGTACGCAACCCACCCCGGTGACACCGGATCCCCCGAGGTCCAGGTCGCCATCCTCACCAAGCGGATCAAGGACCTGACCGAGCACCTGAAGGAGCACAAGCACGACCACCACTCGCGTCGTGGCCTCCTGATCCTGGTCGGTCACCGTCGCCGTCTGCTCGGTTACCTGCAGGAGATCGACATCGCGCGTTACCGCTCGCTGATCGAGCGCCTGGGTCTGCGCCGCTGAGGCGATCGCCCACGACTTCGAGAAAGCCGTCACCCGTTTACGGGTGGCGGCTTTCTCCATGTGCGGGCACGCGTGAGGATGCCGCGCCGCTAGCATCGGGGCACGATGCGAACGACGAGGTTCTGGGCCTTTCTGCCCTATGCGGTGGCCGCGGTGGTGAACCTCGCGGCCGAGCTCGGGGGCCTCGGCGGCCCGGCGGCATGGTCGCAGTGGGCGCTCATGCCGCTGCTGATCGTCGCGGTGCTCGCGACGCTGCGGCCGCTCCGCACACCGGTCACGCCGTGGCTGCTGCTCGGCCTGCTCTTCTCGTGGGCCGGTGACGTCCTGTTCGGCCTCTCGTTCGTCTTCGGCCTCGGAGCGTTCCTGTGCGCGCAGGTCTCGTACATCGTGGCCTTCACGCGCAGGCCGGTAGCCGGCGGCAACCCCGCGTGGCGGCCGTGGCGCATCGCGATCTACGCGGTGCTGTTCGGCGTGCTGCTCGGGTTGCTCGCGGCGCACGTCGGCGCGATGCTGCCGGCCGTGATCGTCTACGGGCTGGCGCTGTGCACCATGGCGGCGCTGGCATCCCGCGCGTCACGCCTGCTCGAGATCGCAGGCTATGTGTTCCTGCTCTCCGACAGCCTGCTCGCGCTGCGGCTCTTCCGCCCCGACCTGCCGATCCCGCTGTCGGGCTTCTGGGTCATGCTCACCTACATCGCCGCGGAGGCGGGCATCGCGATCGGCGTGACGCGCGCGGTGCGGCGCTCGCTCAGCAGCGCGCAGATAGCCTGGGCGGATGCCGCGACCCCGTCGTAAGCCGCTCCGGCCCCGATCCGCTCCGACCCGGTCGGTCGCCGAGTGAGGATGCTGCGCCGCCACCCCGTCCTCGTCCCGTTCACCCTGCTCTACCTCGTGGGCGTGGCCTGCATGACGCTCGGGCCGCAGCCGCTCGACCCGCAGCAGGCCGATCTGCTGCATCGGCTCATCGCCCGCGAGCACGCGGCCCTGGCGCCGCGCTTCCCGGCGTTCGCGGCCTGGCTGACGTACAACCACGTCGAATATGTCGCCAACATCGTCATGTTCGTGCCGATGGGGTTCTTCCTCGTGCTGCTGCTGGGGCGGCGGCGCTGGTGGCTCGCGATCCTGATCGGGGTCGCGAGCTCGGGCTTCATCGAGACGGCGCAGCTGTTCATCCCGGGGCGGGTGTCGGACATCCGCGACATCGAGTCGAACAGCCTCGGCACCGTCGTCGGCGTCGTCATCGCCCTTCTCGTGACGATCCCCGCCTATCGGCGCGAGCGCGATCGGCAGCGCATCCGCGAGCTCGAGGCCGAGCTCGTCCGCTACCGCCGGGTCTAGCGCGCCGGCGGGGGAGCGCGCGGCCCGCGCGCGTCTCCCGGGGTGCGGACAGGCCCGGCTGATAAGGTTCCGCGTGTAGGGGCAGGCCGACAGGAAGCTGGTCCTCGGTGGTGGATTTCGGAGCGCAGGCGTGTGACGCCCTCGTTCCGCGTTCTTCTACTGGTGGCCAGCACGAGCGCTCTCGCTCAGTCCTGTCTACGTCCTGCCTTCTCGTGTACGCCCGCGTTCGCAACACGGCGACGCGGAACCGATAAGGAGTGAGACCTCGATGGAAGGTCCCGAAATCAAGTTCGCCGAGGCCGTTCTCGACAACGGCAAGTTCGGCAAGCGCGTCGTCCGGTTCGAGACCGGCCGCCTCGCGCAGCAGGCGCAGGGTGCTGTCGCCGCCTATCTCGACGAAGAGACCATGCTGCTCTCTGCGACGAGCGTCTCCAAGCAGCCCAAGGACCAGTTCGACTTCTTCCCGCTGACGGTCGACGTCGAGGAGCGTTCCTACGCCGCGGGCAAGATCCCCGGCTCGTTCTTCCGCCGCGAGGGCCGCCCCTCGACCGAGGCGATCCTCGTCTGCCGTCTCATCGACCGCCCCCTGCGCCCGTCGTTCGCCGACGGCATCCGCAACGAGGTG
>WQZN01000009.1 GCA_009780695.1 Microbacteriaceae bacterium | reverse complement strand
CGCCGGCGCGACGGTGATCGAGTCGCCCGTGTGCACGCCGACCGGGTCGACGTTCTCGATCGAGCAGACGACGACCGTGTTGTCGGCCGTGTCGCGCATGAGCTCGAGCTCGTACTCCTTCCAGCCGAGGATCGACTCCTCGAGCAGGACCTCGTTCGTGGGCGAGTCGTGCAGGCCGGCGCCGCCGATGCGGCGCAGGTCCTGCTCGTTGTAGGCGAAGCCCGAGCCGAGGCCGCCCATGGTGAAGGACGGGCGCACGACGAGCGGGTAGCCGAGCTTCTCGGCGCCGGCGAGCAGGTCGTCCATCGAGTGGCAGATGACGGATGCCGCGACATCCGCCCCCGCCTCGAGCACGAGCTCCTTGAAGATCTGCCGGTCCTCGCCCTTGCGGATCGCGTCGACCTTGGCGCCGATGAGCTCGACGCCGTACTTCTCGAGGATGCCGCGCTCGTGCAGCGCCATGGCGGCGTTGAGCGCCGTCTGGCCGCCGAGGGTCGGCAGGATCGCGTCGGGCTTCTCCTTCTGGATGATCGTCTCGATGACCTCGGGGGTGATCGGCTCGACGTAGGTCGCGTCGGCGAAGTCCGGGTCGGTCATGATCGTCGCCGGATTCGAGTTGACGAGGATCACGCGCACGCCTTCGGCGCGCAGCACGCGGCACGCCTGGGTGCCGGAGTAGTCGAACTCGACGGCCTGGCCGATGACGATCGGGCCGGAGCCGATGACGAGGACGCTGTTGATATCGGGGCGCTTGGGCATGGCTTACTCGGCGTCCTTCTGCTCGGAGTTCTGGTTCTTCTGGTTCAGCACGAGGTCGCGGAACCGGTCGAAGAGGTAGTTGGCGTCGTACGGGCCAGCGGCGGCCTCGGGGTGGTACTGCACCGAGAAGGCCGGGATGTCGAGCGCGTTGAGCCCCTCGACGACGTCGTCGTTGAGGTCGACGTGGCTGACCTCGACCCTGCCGTAGCCGTTCGGCGAGTCGAAGGGCTCGTCGTTGCTCGGTGCCTTGACCGCGAAGCCGTGGTTGTGCGCGGTGATCTCGACGCGGCCGGTCGTCTTGTCGACGACGGGCTGGTTGATGCCGCGGTGGCCGAAGGGCAGCTTGTAGGTCTCGAGGCCGAGCGCGCGGCCGAGCAGCTGGTTGCCGAAGCAGATGCCGAAGAACGGCAGGCCCTCGTCGAGGATGCCGCGCAGCACGGCGACCTGCGCGTCGGAGGCCGAGGGGTCGCCGGGGCCGTTCGAGAAGAACGCGGCGACTGGCTCGATCTCGAGGATCTGCTCGAGGGTCGAGTCCTGCGGCAGCACGTGCACCTCGAAGCCGCGGGCCGCGAGGTTGTCGATCGTCGACTGCTTCACGCCGAGGTCGAGCACGGCGAGGTTGCCGAGCCGCTCCCCCTGCGCGGGCGTGACCTCGGGCTCGGTGACCGAGACCTGGTCGGACAGGCTGAGGCCCGACATCTGCGCACCGCCGCGGACGAGCTCGAGCTGCTCGAAGTCGCTGAGCGCGGCGTCCGCACCCGAGAAGATGCCCGCGCGCATGGCGCCCAGGTCGCGGATGTGGCGCGTCACGGCACGCGTGTCGATGCCCGCGATGCCGACGATGCTCGTCGAGAGGAGCTCGTCGTCGAGGCTGCGCACCGCGCGGTGGTTGGAGACGACGCGGCTGGGGTCGCGCACGACGTAGCCGGCGACCCAGATGCGGCGCGACTCGGGGTCCTCGTCGTTCATGCCGGTGTTGCCGATGTGCGGCGCGGTCTGGATCACGATCTGACCGGCGTAGGACGGGTCGGTCAGCGTCTCCTGGTAACCGGTCATGCCGGTCGAGAAGACGAGCTCGCCGAGGGTGCGCCCCTCGGCTCCGTAGGCACGGCCCGAGTATCGGGTTCCGTCCTCGAGCACCAGGACGGCGGGGGTGGGTACGGGCACGTCAGACCTCGCTTTCAGCATGGGTGATGGAGTCGATCGCGTCATAGAGCGAGCCGCTGAGCTCGGGCTCGAGGACGCGGAAGTAGCTGTCGATGGCGGTCCCGGCGAGGCGCCAGACCAGGGTGAGCAGGCCGTCCTTCTCGACGGCCTTGTCGATCGCGACCGTCGCAGGTCGGGCGGCGGCGAGGTCGGATGCCCGGATCCAGACATCCGCGCTGCCGTCCAGGCTCACGAGCACGCCCGACGCGTGCACGGCGATTGTGCCCTGCGCGCGGAACGCGAGGCCCGCGATCGCGAGGCGCTCGAGCGGCTCGTCATGCGCGGTCGTGGCGACGTAGAGCACGCGGGATGCCGCGCGCGGCGCCCCGAGCCCGGCCGGCACCTCGTGCGAGGGCACGAGCCCCGCGTCGCGGCGCACGCGCGATCGCCAGCCGAGCCACGCGGCTGCGATGAGCAGCACCGTGACGGCGGCGATGACGAGCGTGGCGGCCCAGACCGGCACTAGCGGCCTCCGGCGAGTTCGCTCGGGTCGACGAGGGCGCCGTCGACGACGGTCGCGCGGCCGGCGTGGAAGGTGTGCACGACGCGGCCCGGCAGCTCGAGGCCGAGGTAGGGCGAGTTGACGCCCTTGCCGTGCAGGTCCTCGACCGAGAAGCTGCGTGAGAAGCTCGGGTCGTAGAGCGCGACGTTCGCGGCTGCGCCGACGACGAGGCCCTGCTCGTAGCCGCGCAGCGAGCCGATCTCGGCGGGTTTCGCGCTCATCAGGCGTGCGACGTCGGCCCAGTCGAGGCGGCCGTCGGCGACGAGCGCCGCGTGCACGACCGAGAGGGCGGACTCGAGGCCGACCATGCCGTTGGCCGCGGCATCCCACTCGGTGTCCTTCGCCTCGACGGGGTGCGGCGCGTGGTCGGTCGCGACGATGTCGATCGTGCCGTCGACGACGGCCTCGCGCAGCGCCTCGACGTCCTCGCGGGCGCGCAGCGGCGGGTTCACCTTGTAGCGCGCGTCGTAGCCGCGCACGAGGTCCTCGGTGAGCAGCAGGTGGTGCGGGGTGACCTCGGCGGTGACGCGGATGCCGCGCGACTTCGCCCAGCGGATCACCTCGACCGAGCCCGCGGTCGAGACATGGCAGACGTGCAGGCGGCTGCCCACGTGCTCGGCGAGCAGCACGTCGCGGGCGATGATCGACTCCTCGGCGACGGCGGGCCAGCCGGCCAGGCCGAGCTCGCCAGAGAGCGCGCCCTCGTTCATCTGGGCGCCCTGCGTGAGGCGCGGCTCCTGCGCGTGCTGTGCGATGACGCCGCCCACGGCCTTGACGTATTCGAGGGCGCGACGCATGAGCAGCGGGTCGGAGACGCAGAAGCCGTCGTCGCTGAACACGCGCACCCGGGCGCGGCTGTTCGCCATCGCGCCGAGCTCGGCGAGCCGCTCGCCCTGGAGGCCCACGGTCACGGCGCCGATCGGGCGCACCGTCGCGTAGCCGGCCGCCTCGCCGAGCGAGAGCACCTGCTCGACGACGCCCGCGGTGTCGGAGACGGGCGAGGTGTTCGCCATGGCGAACACCGCGGTGTAGCCGCCGGATGCCGCGGCGCGCGTGCCGGTCAGCACGGTCTCGGACTGCTCGTAGCCGGGCTCGCGCAGGTGCGTGTGCAGGTCGACGAGACCGGGCAGGGCGACGAGGCCGTCGGCGTCGATGCGGGCAGCCGAGCCGGATGCCGCGGCGGCGGCATCCGCGCCGATCGCGGTGATGACGCCGCCCTCGATCGCGATGTCCGCGCGCTCACCGGTGGGCAGCGTCGCGCCCTCGATCAGATAGGACACGTCAGTTCTCCTCACCGGCGAGCAACAAATACAGCGCGGCCATTCGGACCGAGACCCCGTTCGCGACCTGCTCGCGCACGGTCGACCGGGCGGAATCGGCCGCGGCGGCCGAGATCTCGAGGCCGCGGATCATCGGCCCCGGGTGCATCACGAGCGCGTCGGCCGGCAGGCGGCGCAGGCGCTCGTCGTCGAGGCCCCACGTGCGCGAGTACTCGCGCTCGTTCGGGAAGAACGCGGCGTTCATGCGCTCGGCCTGGATGCGCAGCATCATCAGCACATCGGGCACGCCGTCGTCGATCGCGGAATCGAGGTCGTAGGCGACCGTGACCGGCCAGGTCGTGGTGTCGACGGGCACGAGCGTCGGCGGCGCGACGAGCGTGACCTCGGCGCCGAGCGTGTTCAGCAGCCAGACGTTCGAGCGGGCGACGCGCGAGTGCAGAATGTCCCCCACGATCGTCACCGCGACCCCGTCGAGCGCCTTGCCGCGGCTCGCCTCGCCGTGCAGACGGCGGCGCATCGTGAACGCGTCGAGCAGGGCCTGGGTCGGGTGCTCGTGCGTGCCGTCGCCGGCGTTGATGACGGGCGCGGCGATCCAGCCGGAGGTCGCGAGCGTGTACGGGGCGCCCGAGGCGGAATGGCGGATGACGACGCCGTCGGCGCCCATCGCCTGCAGCGTCTGCGCCGTGTCCTTCAGGCTCTCGCCCTTCGAGACGCTCGAGCCCTTCGCGCTGAAGTTGATGACGTCAGCCGAGAGGCGCTTCGCGGCGGCCTCGAACGAGATGCGGGTGCGCGTCGAGTCCTCGAAGAAGAGGTTCACAACCGTCTTGCCGCGCAGCGTCGGCAGCTTCTTGACCTCGCGGTTCTGCACGTCGGCCATGTCCTCGGCGATGTCGAGCAGGCGGATCGCGGTCTCGCGCGAGAGGTCCTTGGTGGACAGCAGATGGCGCATCAGGCATCCGCCCCTTCGGTCGTCTCGTCGTCGCTGCGCTGCGACTCGATCGCGACGAACTCGTCGCCGTCGACCTCGTTCAGGTGCACGTTGATGCGCTCGTCGAGAGCCGACGGCAGGTTCTTGCCGACGAAGTCGGCGCGGATCGGCAGCGCGCGGTGACCGCGGTCGACGAGGGCGGCGAGGCGCACGATGCGCGGGCGGCCGGTGTCGTTGAGCGCGTCGAGCGCGGCGCGCACCGTGCGGCCCGAGAACAGCACGTCGTCGACGAGCACGACCGTGGTGCCGTCGAGGGATGCCGGCAGCGCGGTGCGGCCGGGCGTGCGGGTGCGGGTGTGCGCCAGATCGTCGCGGTACATCGTGACGTCGAGGCTGCCGGCGAACACGTCGCTGCCGGGCTCGATGCGCGCGATGTTGGCCGCGATGCGCTGCGCGAGCGTCACACCGCGGGTCGGGATGCCGAGGATCACGAGACCCTCGGTGCCGCGGTTCGACTCGAGGATCTCGTGCGAGATCCGAGTCAGTGCCCGGGCGATGTCAGCCTCGTTCAGCACGATTCTCGTGCTCATCCGCCGACTCCCTTCTCCGCCTCACGGGACGGTATTAAAGAGTGCCTTTAGTGGTGCTCCCACCCTAACAGGTGGGCTCCGTCATTCCGCCGGTTTCGCGGGTGCGTCCTCGTCGCGCACGGCGAGCTGGGCGATCTTCGCGAGCAGCCCGTTGATGAAGCCCGCCGAGTCGTCGGTCGAGAGCGACTGGGCGGCCTCGACGGCCTCGGAGATGGCGACGCCGGTCGGCACCTCGGGGTTGTGCAGCAGCTCCCAGATGCCGATGCGCAGGATCGCGCGGTCGACGATCGGCATGCGGTTCAGCGTCCAGCCCTGCGCGTAGGTCTCGATGAGCTCGTCGATCTCGGCCTTGTGGTCGGCGACGCCGTCGACGATCTCACGGGCGTAGAGCCAGGACGCCTCGCGCGCCGGCTCGTTCGCCGCGCGCTCGGCTTCGGCCGCGAGGGCCTGCGGGATGGAGATCTCCCGCAGGTCCGCGACGTAGAGGATGTCGAGGGCCCGCTTCCGGGCCTTCGTGCGGGCCGACACTAGTCGTTCACGCGCCCGAGGTAGTCGCCGGTGCGGGTGTCGACCTTGACCTTGGTGCCGGTCTCGAGGAACAGCGGGACCTGGATCTCGTAGCCGGTCTCGAGCGTGGCGGGCTTGGTGCCGGCGCTCGAGCGGTCGCCCTGCAGGCCGGGCTCGGTGTAGGTGACCTCGAGGACGACCGAGGCGGGCAGCTCGACGTAGAGCGGGTTGCCGTTGTTCATGGCGACCGTGGCGATCTGGTTCTCGAGCATGAAGTGCGCGGCGTCGCCGACGACGGTGGCGGGGACGTTGATCTGGTCGAAGTCGGTCTGGTCCATGAAGACGAAGTTGTCGCCGTCGTTGTACAGGTACTGGTAGTCGCGGCGGTCGACGGTCTCGATGTCGATCTTCGTGCCGGCGTTGTAGGTCTTGTCGACGACCTTGCCGGTGAGGATGTTCTTCATCTTGGTGCGGACGAACGCGCCGCCCTTGCCCGGCTTGACGTGCTGGAACTCGATGATGGTCCAGAGCTGGCCGTCGATGTTGAGGACGACGCCGTTCTTGATGTCAGCGGTAGATGCCATGGGTGGATCCGTTCAGTGTCGTTGCGAGAAGACTGTCGCGATCAGAAGCTGCGAGGCCGGGTCGTGGAACCGCACGACGGCCGTCGATCAGCCTACCAGCGGCACCCTGCGAGACCTTTCAGGCCGCTCATGGGTGTCACCGGGCGAGCTGGGCGAGCGCGAGCCGGTACGAGTCGAAGCCGAAGCCCGCGATGACGCCCGTGGCGACGGAGGTGATGACGCTGTGGTGGCGGAACGCCTCGCGCGCGTGCGGGTTCGAGATGTGCACCTCGACGAGCGGGACGCCCATGCTCGTGACATACGCCACGGCATCGTGCACGGCGATCGAGTAGTGGGTCCACGCGCCCGCGTTGAGGATGACGGGCGTGCCGCCCTGGCCCGCGGCGTGCAGCCAGCCCAGCAGCTCGCCCTCGTGGTCGGTCTGGCGCACCTCGACCTCGACGTCGAGGCCCGTGGCGTCCTGCTCGAGCTGCACGCGCAGGTCGTCGAGGGTGGCGCTGCCGTAGATCTCGGGCTCGCGGGTGCCGAGCGTGCCGAGGTTGGGGCCGTTGAGGACGAGGATGCGAGTCACGGGGTCAGGCTATCGAACGGCCGCGGGCTGCTTGCCGAGGCGCAGCGCGGCCGGGTCCTCGCCGGCCTTGAGCGGGCGGACGCGGATCGCCGACCACTCGTCGTCGATCGGGCGGTTGCCGTTCGCGCGCCAGCCGTGCTCGAGCACGGCGTTCGCGATGATGTCGCGGTTCAGCTCGCCCTTGCCGCCCTTGACGTAGCCGAACCAGACGATGCGCGTCGCGGTCAGCTTCGGCAGCAGCTCGGCGAGTTCCTCGTGCAGGCCGGCGAGCGTCTCGGCGAAGCCGAAGACGGCGGCGGCTTCCTCGACGGATGTCTCGACCGACCCTTCCGGAAGAGGCAGCAGCAGCGCGCGCTGATCGGGCGTCGCGCCGACGATGGCGATCTTCTCGCCCTTCTTGACCTGCAGGTGCTCGATGACGGTGTCAGCCATGGTGCGAAGGTACCGGGGCGAGGGCGCGTTCCGCGAGGGTCACGCCGTCGCGTAGCGCCCCGAGCGGACGGCACGCGCCTTCGCCTTGGCGGCCTCTTCCTCGCGGTTCTTCGGCGGCACGGTGGCGACGAGGTCGTCGAGCAGGTGCTGGGTGAGGTGTGCGATCTCGGCGACGGCGTGGTCGAAGACCTCCTGATTGGCCTTCGACGGCTTCGTCGTGCCCGCGATCTTGCGGACGTACTGCAGAGCTGCCGCGTGCACCTCGTCGGAGGTCGCGGCGGGCTCGAAGTTGTGGAGGGTGTGGATGCTGCGGCACATGCCACGCACGATACGTCGAGCCGCCGACATCCGCTCCGCCGCGTCGGATCCGAACCGGGTGATGAGCGACGGGTGAAATCCTTCTCCCTCTGTTTTTCAGCGCGGGGCTGTCCGATAGCTTGGCCGCGTCATCACATCAACGACGAAAGGGTGGGGACATGGCCGGTATTGCCGCCAAGCTGGACAAGGCATACGAGAACCTGTCGGTCGAAGAGCTCGCAAACGCGCCGGTGGCGGCGTTGCAGGGCGTGAGCGACGGGGACGCGGAGCACCTCAAGGCCGCTTTCAACATCACGACCATCGGTGACCTCGGCACCAACAAGTTCTTCCTCTGGGCGCAGGCGATCGCCAAGCTCGCGGAGTAGTCGCCGGAAGAGACCGGCCCCTGCCCGATGTCGGGCGGGGGCCGTTCTGCGTTCTCGGGGGCAGACGAGGGCGAGCGTCTAGGCGGCGATGCGGCGCATGACCGGGTCGATGACAGCGCGGCCCGGCGCGCAGAAGGTCTGCCCGAAGCGCTCGAAGACTTCGTCGCGGTCGGTGAAACGGCCGAGGTCGGTGCGGACGAAGTGCGACAGGTCGTACGGGTCGTCGGCCGCGCCGCGCCCGTCCCACGAGACAGCGCAGCGGCCGACCGCCTCGAACAGCGTCTCGGCGCCGCTGTTGCGGAAGCGGCCGCCGCTGCGGCATCCGATCGGGCCGAACAGCTCGGCGGCCGGCCGCCACTCCCCTGCGACGGCGAACTCGGGCCAGACGAGCACGATCTCGGGCGGCAGCAGGGCGCGCAGGCGCGGGAAGCGCGGGTACCAGAACGCGCGGTCGATGAGCAGCGCGCGGGTGCGCGTCGGCATGCCGAGGCCGCGCGCGGCGCTTTCGAGCACCGCCAGGCGCTGACTGCACGAGCCGAAGCCGCGGGCGAGCGTGCGCGAGGCGGGGGTCAGCTCCTCCATCGCGTAGCGCGGGCCGACCTCGTCGCGGATGACGGTGTAGGCGACCTCGAGGATGCCGAGCGCGTCGTCGCTCGCCACCGTCGCCCGCGCGAGCTCGAGCAGGGCGCCGATCGTGGCGGTGTCGTGGTCGAGGATCGGCGTCGGCGCGGTCGATCCGGGTGTGTCGACGGATGTCTGAGCCCCCGGCGCCGCGAGCCTCCGGTACCACGGCGTGAGCAGCGTCGTCGGTGCGATCACGCCTCGGTCTTCGTTTCGGTGGCGGTCTCGGGCTCGAACAGCGACCCGATGTGGATGGGCGGGTCCATTGCGCTGCGGTCCTTCCGCAGTGCGAGGCGCGAGGTCGCCCACCAGCCTGTGACGACCGCGGCCGAGGTCGCGATCGTGCAGCTGATGACCGTGAATCGTGTCTCCTGGTCGGAGAACACATCGCCCCAATACATCACGAACAGAACGGCGAAGCCCCACAGGCCGCCATAGAGCGCGAACGCGACGACGTGTGTCAGATCGCGTCGCCTGCGTCGCAGTCTCATGCCGAGCAGATAGGCCAGCGGCGACCCGGCCACGGTCGCGATTGCCGTGATCGGAAAGCCGAAGAGCGCGATCGCGATCCCGTAGAAAGACGCCTCGCGGTCGAGAAACAACCCGACGAGCAGGTAAGCCAAGACGACGAAGGGTGCGAAACCGAGCCAGGCGATGAGCGCCCCGCGTGCGAACTCGCCGAAGGTGAAGGCGCGGGGAAGCCGGTCGGTGCGCGGCGAGGCGGCTCCGTGACGTTCCGCGACGGTCGCGCTCATGCCCCCACCTCCCCCACGAGGTCGAGGAGAGTGCGGAGCGGGGTGCGCACGACCGGGACGCGGAGGAACGGCAGCGCGGCTTTGAAGAGCCGCAGACCCGTGTCGACGAGACGTGCCGTGTTGCGTTGTCCGGGCGAGCGGTCGTAGCTCCAGAAGAGGCACATGAGCAGGTGGGCGAGCCACAGTGCGTGCGGCATCCTCGGGGCGATCTCGGACGGCAGCGACTGCCGCGCGCCGTCCAACGCCTCACGGAACAGGCCGACGATCATGTCGCGCGCCGGCTTCGACTCGGGCGACATCGGGTTGAGAGGCGAGTTCGGCGCCACCATCGCCGTGAGGAACCCGGTGGAGTAGTCGTGGAACGGCACGAGCTGCGCGAGTCCGGTCTGGAAGACGGCGCCGAGGCGCGCGATCAGATCGTCGGTCTCGGCGAGCCGGGGCTCGGCGGCGGCGCGGTGGGCCAGCTGGACCTCGATGTAGAGCTCCTGCACGAGGTGGTTCTTCGTCGGGAAGTAGTAGTAGGCGTTGCCGAGCGAGACGCCCGCCTCTTTCGCGACCTGGCGCATCGTCGTCGCATCGAAGCCCTGGTTGCGGAACGACGTCAGCGCGACGTCGCGGATCTGCGCGCGGGTCTGTTCGGCCTTCGACCCGGCATCCTCATTTTTGAACACGTTCAAAAACTACGTGCACGAATACGAGAACGCAATGCCCGCGCTCGAAGATCCGCGCTCAGGGGTTCGCGGTGATGAGGCGGTGCGCGGCGCAGGTCGCGCGTGAGTCCTGACCCGCCGGGCGCTCGTAGATCGAGACCTCGGTGTCGTCCGCGGTGCAGGCCGCGAGGGGCGGGGTCGTCAGATCCCACGCGACCGTCGGCAGCTGGGTGCACGGGCCCAGCGGGGTCGGCAGCGGTGGCAGCGTCGCGAGCGGGGCCGGCTGCTCGATCACGCCGAACGTCGGAAGCCGCCCCGGGGCCGGGCCGCCGCTCGCCGCGTAGGTGCCGTACTGCGAGAGCACGATGCCGGTGAGGGTCCAATGCCCGCCTGCACTGTCGTCGAAGTCCACGCAGTCGTGACCCAGCGCGCGCTGCGTGGTGGCGATCCGGTCCATGACGGCCGTCGCATTCTGATCGACGATGAGTGCGCGGCACACGGCGAGCGGGTCGATGCGCGGGGATGTCGCAACCGCGGCCCCGTCGAGCAGCCACCCCGAGATCGGGTCCCCGCTCGTGTCGAAGCAGCTGACGGCGTCGACCGTCGGAGCGGGCGCGGCCGTCGGCAGCACGCTCGCGTGGAACCGCCCGGTTACGCCGAGCGCGACCAGTGCGGCAGCGGCGACCGCGGCGCCGATACCCCACGCGAGGGCGGCTCTCGGGCGCGCCGTCGGTCGGCTCATGCGATGAAGCTACCCCGCAGCGCGCAATCCGGCGCTGCGGACGGCAGGTCGGAGCGACCCCGACCAGATCGGGCGGGTTCTTCGGGACGCAATCCGGGTGGGGCACGGGCGCGTCGCGGGCGTGGCGCGGTGTGTCGGCCCGGATCGCGTCCCGAAGGACTTCCGACCGGCCTAGACCCCGACTGGCCTATACCCCGACCTCCTGATAGGCGGCGAACAGCAGCGACTCGTCGGGCCCGCGCAGGATCGTCGGGCGCGCGAGGTCGTCGAGCACGACGAAGCGCATCATCGCGCCGCGCGCCTTCTTGTCGCGGCGCATCGTCGCGAGCAGCGTCTGCCATCGGCCGAGCGGGTAGCTCGTCGGCAGGCCGAGGGACTCGAGGATGCTGCGATGCCGGTCGGCCACAGCATCCGGCAGCCGCCCCGCGAGGCGCGAGAGCTCGGCGGCGTAGACCATGCCGACCGAGATCGCCGCGCCGTGCCGCCACTGGTAGCGCTCGGCGTGCTCGATCGCGTGACCGAGGGTGTGGCCGTAGTTGAGGATCTCGCGCAGGCCGGACTCCTTGAAGTCCTCCCCCACGACGCGCGCCTTGAGCGCGATCGAGAGCTCGACCACGCGGCGGAACTCGTCGGTCGAGGCATCCGTCACGCGGTCCACGTCGGCCTCGATGATGTCGAGGATCTCGGGCTCGGCGATGAAGCCGCACTTCACGATCTCGGCGAAGCCGGCGAGCACGTCGTTGCGCGGCAGGCTCGAGACGGTGTCGAGGTCGGCGATCACGGCCGACGGCGCGTAGAACGAGCCGACGAGGTTCTTGCCCTCGGCCGTGTTGATGCCGGTCTTGCCGCCCACCGAGGCATCGACCATGCCGAGCACGGTCGTCGGCACCTGGATGAGCTTGACGCCGCGCAGCCAGGTGGCCGCGACGAAGCCCGCGAGGTCGGTCACGGCACCGCCGCCGAAGCCGATGACGGCGTCGGAACGGGTGAAGTCGGCCTGACCGAGGATCTGCCAGCAGAACGCGGCGACCTCGACGCGCTTCGCGGCCTCGCCGTCGGGCACCTCGGCGAGCAGCACCTCGTACTGGCCCTGCAAAGTGGAGCGCAGCTCGGATGCCGCGGCCGCCAGCGTCGGCGGGTGCACGATCAGCACCTTCGCCACACCCCCGCCCAGCTGCTCGGCGAGGCCCTCGCGCAGGCCGTAGCCGACGCGGACGGTGTACGGCTCGAGGCCCGGGACGGAGATCTCGGTCACATCGCTCGTGCTCATTCGGCGAACTCCCCTGCGCTGTGGATCCAATCGGCGAGCTCGCGCGCGATCTGGTCGCGCGGGCGGTTCGCCGTGTCGACGCGGCGGTCGGCAAGACGGTTGTAGATCGGGCGGCGCGCCTCGACGAGGCGCTTCCACGACTCGATGTCGGGTGCGAGCGGTCGCTTCCCGTCCTGCTTGATGCGGTCCTCGACGAAGGCCGCGTCGACGTCCAGAAGCACGACGACGTGGCTCTCGAGGTCGCGCTGGGTCGCCTCGTCGAGCACGGCTCCCCCGCCGAACGACACGATCGCGTCCTGCGCGAGCGCCTCGACCACTGCGGCGCGCTCGAGCTCGCGGAAGTGTGGCTCGCCGTGCTGCGCGAAGATCTCGGTGATCGGGCCGTGGTCGCGCACGACGATCGCGTCGGTGTCGACGAACGGCTTCTCGAGCAGCTTCGCGAGCTTCCTGCCGACCTTCGACTTGCCGGCGGCGGGCGGCCCGATCAGGACGATCGCCACGCCTACTCCTGAGCGCCGGCGGAGCCGGCCGGGCTCGCGACCGCGGTGCGCAGCGTCGCGGGGATCGCGGCGAGGTACGCGTCGAGGTTGCGCTTGGTCTCGGCGAGCGAGTCGCCGCCGAACTTCTCGAGCACGGCGTCGGCGAGCACGAGCGCGACCATCGCCTCGGCGACGACCCCCGATGCCGGAACCGCGGACACGTCGGAGCGCTGGTGGTGGGCCGGCGCCGCCTCACCCGTCGAGACGTCGATCGAGCGCAGCGCGTGCGGCACGGTCGCGATGGGCTTCATGCCGGCGCGGACGCGCAGGACCGTGCCCGTCGACATCCCGCCCTCGGTGCCGCCCGCCTTGTCGCTCGTGCGCTTGATGAGGCCGCCTTCGACGACGAGCTCGTCGTGCGCCTGCGATCCGCGGCGGCGCGTGGTCTCGAAGCCGTCGCCGATCTCGACGCCCTTGATGGCCTGGATGCTCATGATCGCCTGCGCGAGGCGCGCGTCGAGCTTGCGGTCCCACTGCACATGCGAGCCGAGGCCCGCGGGCACGCCGTAGGCGAGCACCTCGGTGACGCCGCCGAGCGTGTCGCCGTCCTTGTGGGCGGAATCGATCTCGGCGAGCATCAGCTCGCTCGTCGCGGGGTCGAAGCAGCGCAGGGGGTCGGCATCGAGCGCGTCGACATCGCGCGGCAGGGGCAGCGGCGAGCCGTCCGGCACACGGACGGGGCCGATGGACAGGGTGTGCGCGACGGTCTCGATGCCGAGCTCGCGCAGGAAGGACTTGGCGATCGCGCCGAGCGCGACGCGGGCCGCGGTCTCGCGGGCGCTCGCGCGCTCGAGCACCGGGCGGGCCTCGTCGAAGCCGTACTTCTGCATGCCGACGAGGTCGGCGTGGCCCGGGCGGGGGCGCGTGAGCGGGGCGCCGCGGCCGCCGCTGAGCACCTCGGGGTCGACGGGCTCGGCGCTCATCACGTCGACCCACTTCGGCCACTCGGTGTTGCCGATGCGCAGGGCGATCGGGCTGCCCATGCTGAAGCCGTGGCGGACGCCGCCGGACAGGGTGAGCTCGTCCTGCTCGAACTTCATGCGCGCGCCGCGGCCCGCGCCGAGCTTGCGGCGGGCGAGATCGCTCTGGATCTCGCTCATCGCCACCGGCACACCGGCGGGCAGGCCCTCGAGCATTGCGATCAGTTCGGGGCCGTGCGATTCCCCTGCGGTGAGCCAACGAAGCATGAGAAAAGCCTAGTTGGGCGCGGATGCCGGCAGCGCCATGCGCTACGCGGGCAGCGGCGTCCCGTCCGCCGCAAGACCCACCGCGGCGAGCATCGCGGCGAGCACGGCGTCCTCGTCGGGCAGCGGTGCGAACGGGTCGCCCGCGACGAAGATGCGCACCTGCAGCAGCGCCTGGTGCACGAGCATTGCGAGACCGCCGAGCACCGTGCCCGAGGCATCCGCCCACGCCTGCCCGAGCCGCGTCGGCCACGGCTCGTACGCGACATCGAGCAGCGGCACGCGGGCGCGCAGCGCGGCGTCGAACGCGATCGGCGCGTCGGCGCCGCCGGGCAGGGTGCTGACCACGAGGTCGGTCGCGCTGTCGTCGCGCGGTGCGTCGAAGGTGTCGATCTCGATCGTGAGGCCGACGGATGCCGCGAGCTCCCGCAGCGCGGCGGCCCGCTCCGGTGCGCGCACGCTCACCCGCACGCTCTCGGCGCCGAGCTCACCGGCGGCGACCACGGCCGAGGCCGCCGTCGCTCCCCCGCCGAGGAGGTGCGCGTGGCGCACCCGGCGCACGCCGACCGCGTTCAGGGCGCGCACGATGCCAGGGACATCCGTGTTGAACCCCGATCGGCGCACGCTGTCGCCGTCCCACTCGAACAGCACGGTGTTCACGGCACCCGTGAGCTGACCGATGCGGTCGATCTGGCCGAGCAGCGGCTGAACGGTCTGCTTGAGCGGCATGGTCAGCGAGAGGCCGCGCCAGTCGGTGCCGCGCGAGGTGACGAACGGCGCGAGCGCCGCCTCGTCGACCTCGGCGCGCCCGTACGACCAGGGCAGCCCGAGCACACGGTAGGCGGCCGCGTGCAGGTCGGGTGACTTCGAGTGCCCGATCGGCGAGCCGAGCACGGCGAGCTGCGCGGGGGCCTGGGTCACGTCGGTCACTTGCAGTAGCTCGCATTCCCCGGCTGCTGGCACCACGCCTGCAGCTTCGCGACGTTCGCGTTCTGCTGGGCCTGGGTCTTCGCGAAGGCCGACTCGCCGGTCTTGAGGTTGACGGCGGTGAAGTACAGGTAGTCGCCCTGCGGATGCATCGCGGCCGACAGCGCGGCCGAGCCCGGGTTGCCGATCGGGCCCGGGGTCAGACCCGTGTGGATGTAGGTGTTGTACGGGTTCGACGCGTTCGCCCGGTCGGCGTCGCTGGTCCACACCGAGCCGGTCTTGCCGGTGCCGTACATGACGGTCGCATCCGACTGCAGCGGCATGCCGACCGCGAGGCGGTTGTGGAAGACGCCGGCGATGAGCGGCAGGTCGGCGGGGTTCGGCCCGGCTTCCTTCTGCACGATCGACGCGAGGATGACGGTGTTCCACAGCTGCGCGTCGCTGATGCCGAGCGTGCTGAACTGCTGCTTCGCCCGGTTCACGAGCGTCGTGATGACCTGCTGGGCCGTCACGCCGGGGTCGAACGTGTAGGTCGCCGGGTAGAGGAAGCCCTCGAGCGTCTTCGCCTGGCTCGGTAGCCCGTAGACCGCAGGGTTCTTGGCCGCCGCCTGGAGCTGGGCGAGCGGCACACCGGTGGCCGTCGCCGCGTTCTTGAGCGCCGTCGCCTCGGTGTCGCCCTCGCGGATCAGCAGCGTGTGCGCCAGTCGCGATGTCGGGTTCTGCAGCAGCGCGAGCGCAGACGCCGCGCTCATGCGCTGGCGCAGGCGGTACACGCCCGGCTGGAACACGGGCTCGGGCGAGGTGTGCAGCAGCAGCTGGTAGAAGACATCGGGCGTGCGCGTGACGCCGGCCGTGGCGAGCGCCGTCGAGATCGACGAGCCCGTGTCGCCCTCCTTGATGGTCACGTCGACGGTGCCCGTGCCGTCGCCGGTCCAGTCGGTCGGAGAGGGGTGCAGCTTGGCGATGAGCGCCTGCACCTGCGGCTGGAACGTGGTCCAGGCGAAGTACGCGCCGCCGCCCAGCAGCCCGAGGATGACGATCGTCGAGATGAGCCAGATCGCCGCGCGGCGCCCGCGCCGCTTCGGCTTCTGCGGCTTGCCCTGCCGCGGTGCGCCCGAATCGTGCGTGGCATGCAGCCAGTGATGGAAGTCGTGGTCGGGGTGCGGCTGCTCGGGCTGGACCGAGGGGGCCGCGGATGCCGCGGCCGCGGCCGCCCCCACGGCTGCCTCGGCGCCGAGGGCGGGCGTCGCCGCAGACGGCCCGTCCGCCGGGGGCACGGCCGTGCCGGGCGCGGCGGCGGCGCGCGCCTCGGCTTCGCGCGCGGCCTGCGCCTCGCGCTCGCGCGCTTCGCGCCGGGTCATCGGCTGCCCCTGCGCAGGGACGGACGCCGTCCAGGTCGTGACCGGCTCGGTCACCGGGCGCTCGGGTGCGGGCGCCTCGCGCGAGGCATCCTCTCCGCCCTCGCGTCCGACGCGGGCGAGCAGCGCCTCGAAGGCGGCGGTATCCGTCGACGGGCCCCCCCGGCCCCTGCGGTACTCAGGTTCGGGCGGTGAGGTGGGGACACTCACGTCGGGGGTGCTCCTTCATGTGGCTCAGGCGCTCGGGGGCTTGATCGGGTTGCCCGCCGGCCGGCCACTGGACCGCTCGGCGTCGAGCGCATGCTGCAGGATGATCGCAGCTGCAGACTGGTCTACCACCGTACGCGACTTCTTCGAGTTCTTCCCGGACTGGCGCAGGGCGCTCGTCGCGGTCACGGTCGACAGGCGCTCATCGACGAGCCGCACCGGCACCGCGATCGCAGCCGCCAGGCGCTCGGCGAACCCGACCGCGTCGTCCGTGCTCGCCGTGTGCCGCCCCGAGAGCGCGAGCGGCAGTCCTGAGATCACCTCGATCGCCTCGTGCTCGACGACGAGCGCGGCGAGGCGGGCGATGTCGCTGCCGTCCTCGGCGCGTGCGACGGTCTCGAGCGGGGACGCAAGGAAGCCGGAGCGGTCGGACCGGCTCACGCCGATCCGGACCGTTCCGACATCGATGCCGAGGCGGGTGCCTTCGCGCACGGTTCCCTTACGCGCTCAGCGCGTCGGCGATCGCCGACAGAGCGGCGGGCACGGCGGATGCCTCGGCGCCGCCGCCCTGAGCGAGGTCGTCCTTGCCGCCGCCGCGTCCGCCCAGCACCCCGGCGGCGATGCCGACCAGGGCACCCGCCTTCGCGCCGGCGTCGCGTGCGGCCTGGTTCGTCGCCACGAGCACGAGCGGGCGCCCGCCGACGGTCGCCGTCAGCGCCACCACGGCCGCGTCGGTGCCGAGGCGCTCGCGCACGCCCATCGCGAGCTGGCGCAGCTCGTCGCCGCTCTTGAGCTCACCGGCGTCCTGCGCGACGAGCAGCACCTTGCCGGCGCGGGCCGCGGTCTGCGCGAGCGCCGGGACCTTCTCGGCGAGCTGCTTCGCCTCGAACTGGGCGATCTTCTTCTCGGCCGCCTTGAGGTTGGCCACGAGGTCGTTGATGCGCTCGGGCAGCTTCTCGCGCGGGGTCTTGAGGTTCGAGGTCAGCTCGTTGACGATCGCGCGCTCGGCGGCGAACTCGCGGAACGCCTCCATGCCGACGAGCGACTCGACGCGGCGGTTCGTCGAGCCGACCGACGACTCGCCGATCAGGTTGATCATGCCGATCTCGGAGCTGCCGGCGACGTGCGTGCCACCGCACAGCTCGCGGCTCCACGCGCCGCCGATCTCGACCATGCGCACCTGGTCGCCGTACTTCTCGCCGAACAGCGCCATGGCGCCGAGCGCCTTCGCGTCGGCGATCGGCATGGTGCGGGTCGTGACCTGCAGGTTCGAGCGGATCGCGTTGTTCGAGATCTCCTCGAGCTCGGTGCGGGTCTCGGCCGACAGCGGCTTGTTCCACGAGAAGTCGAGGCGCAGGTAGCCGGCCTTGTTGTACGAGCCGGACTGGTGCGCGTTCGAGCCGAGCAGCTGGCGCAGGGCCGCGTGCACGATGTGGGTGCCGGAGTGCGCCTGGTTGGCGCCGCGGCGGTAGTCCTGGTCGACGATGCTCGTCGCCTTCGCGCCGACGGCGACCTCGCCGACCGTGACGCGCACGGTGTGGCTGATCAGGCCCGCGACGGGCTTCTGCACGTCGAGCACCTCGAGCTCGTAGCCGGGGCCGACGATCGTGCCCTGGTCGGAGTCCTGACCGCCGGACTCGGCATAGAGCGCGGTCTCCTTGAGGATGACCTCCGCGATCCGGCCCTCGCCCGCGCGGTCCACCGCGATGCCGTCGACGATCAGGCCGAGCACCTCGGAGTCGGTCGTGAAGTCGCCGTAGCCGGTGAAGACGGTCTCGCCGAGGGTGCGGAAGGGGCTGTACACCGAGAGATCGGCGATCTGGCCCTTCTTCGCCTTGGCATCGGCCTTGGCACGCTGGCGCTGCTCCTGCATGAGGGTGTCGAACGCGGTGCGGTCGACCGAGAGCCCGGCCTCCTCCGCGACTTCCAGCGTCAGGTCGATCGGGAAGCCCCACGTGTCGTGCAGCAGGAACGCCGTGTCGCCCGCGAGCTGCGAGCGGCCGGATGCCTTGGTCTCGGCGACCGCGGTGTCGAGGATCGTGGTGCCGCCCGCGAGCGTGCGCAGGAAGGTCTCCTCCTCGGCGTAGGCCGCGTTCGAGATGCGCGCGTAGTCGGCCTCGACCTCGGGGTAGGCGGCCTTCATCGCGTCGCGGCTGGCCGTGAACAGCTCGGGGAAGACCGGGGTGTCGACGCCCATGAGCCGCATCGCGCGCACGGTGCGACGCAGCAGGCGGCGCAGGATGTAGCCGCGGCCGTCGTTGCTCGGCGTGACGCCGTCGCTGATGAGCATGAGCGACGAGCGGACGTGGTCGGCCACGACGCGCAGGCGCACGTCATCCTCATGGCTCGCCCCGTACGGCTTGCCCGCGATCTCGGCGGCGCGATCGAGGACAGGGCGCACCTGGTCGGTCTCGTACATGTTCTGCACGCCCTGCTTGATGAAGGCGATGCGCTCGAGGCCGGCACCCGTGTCGATGTTCTTCTGCGGCAGCTCGCCCACGACGGTGAAGTCGTACTTCGACTTCACGTCCTTGATGAGGTACTGCATGAACACGAGGTTCCAGATCTCGACGTAGCGGTCGTCGTCGGTGGCGGGGCCGCCGTCGATGCCGTATGCCGGGCCGCGGTCGAAGAAGATCTCGGAGCACGGGCCGGCGGGGCCGGGCTGCCCGGTCGACCAGTAGTTCGTGTCCTTGCCGAGGCGCTGGATGCGGCTCGGCGACGCGCCCATCGCGACCCAGCGGTCGAAGGCCTCGTCATCGTCCTCGTAGACGGTGAACCAGAGGTCCTTCTCGTCGAAGCCGAGGCCGCCCTGGTTCTCGGGGGTCATCAGCAGATCCCACGCGTACTGGATCGCGCCTTCCTTGAAGTAGTCGCCGAACGACCAGTTGCCGAGCATCTGGAAGAAGGTGCCGTGGCGCGGCGTCTTGCCGACCTCTTCGATGTCGAGCGTGCGGATGCACTTCTGCACATCGGCGATGCGCGGGTACGGCGCCGGCACGACACCGGTCAGATACGGCACCCAGGGCACCATGCCCGCGATCGTGAACATCAGCGACGGGTCGTCGCTGATCAGCGAGGAGGACGGGACGATCTGGTGGTCGCGCTGCGCGAAGAAGTCGAGGAAGCGACGGTGGATCTCGGAAGTGAGCATCGAGAGGAGGTTCTGCCTTGGTGCGTGAGAGCGGAGGGGTGGGCTAGTCGTTGTCCGAGCGGAGCTCGGCCTCGCGGGCGTGGTAGCCGTCGGCCACCGCGGCGCCGAACTCACGGGCCTTGGCGTCCAGATCGGAGAAGAAGCGCTGGCCCTGCTCGGTGCGGTTGATCTGATGCGCGGCGAAGAAGCCGAGCGCGATGCCTGCGACGAGAGCGAAGAAGGTCTTCATGATGGTTCTCCGTAGTCCACGTGGTGTTAATGCCGAAGAGCGGATGCCTGAAACAGGCATCCGCTCTCCAGACTATCGGTGTCGTTACTTAGCGGGCTGTGCTTGTCGAGTGCCACCCCTTCGGCGGCACGGGGCGCAGCCCTAGCGGGCCGCGTAGTACTCGACGACCAGCTGGGTCTCGCACTGGACCGGGACCTCGGCGCGCTTGGGGGCGCGGACGAGACGGGCCTGGAGCTTGTCGATCTCGACCTCGAGGTAGCCCGGGACCTTGGGCAGCACGTCGAGGTGACCGCCGGCAGCGGCGACCTGGAAGGGCTCGGTGCCCTCCGACTTGACCTTGACGTGGATGAGCTGGCCCGGCTTGACCTTGAACGAGGGGCGGTCGACGATCTTGCCGTCGACGAGGATGTGACGGTGGGTCACGAACTGGCGCGCCTGCGAGGTGGTGCGGGCGAGGCCGGCGCGGAGCACCAGCGCGTCGAGACGGGTCTCGAGCAGCTCGACCAGGTTGTCACCGGTCATGCCCTGGCGACGACGCGCCTCGTTGAACGCGATGCGGAGCTGCTTCTCACCGAGGCCGTACTGGGCGCGGAGACGCTGCTTCTCGCGCAGACGGACGGCGTAGTCGCTGTCGGCCTTGCGCTTGGTGCGGCCGTGCTCACCGGGAGCGTAGGGGCGCTTCTCGAGGAAGCGCGCGGCCTTGGGGGTGAGGGCGATGCCCAGGGCGCGCGAGAGGCGCACCTTGGAGCGGGACTGCGAAGCCACGAAGGGTTTCCTTTCGATTCTGTGATCTCACGAGGGAGCGCGTGCGAGCGGATGCCGCACGCCGACCGTCCGTCCCGATGTGCGCTTCAGGCGCACCGCGGGCGGTCATCGTCTAGAGGGATGTGCTCACACTGCCCGGCTACAGGGCACGAAGTGAACCTCAACAGCTTAGCAGAGCAGACCCTCCGCGCTCGCCGTGCGCCGCATACGCTGAGCCGGTGACCGCTGCTCCCCTGCGCCGCGTCGCGGTGCTCGTGCTCGAGGGTGCGAAACCGCTCGACGTCGGCATCCCCGCCCAGGTCTTCACGACCCGGGCGAGCATGCCCTACGAGGTGCGCGTGTGCGGTGCCGCGCCGGGTCTCGTGACCGGTGGTGACGGTCTGTCCTACCACGTCGCACACGGCCTCGAGGCGCTCGAGTGGGCCGAGCTGGTCTTCATCCCCGGCTATCGCCACCCCGATCGCGAGGCACCGCCCGCCGCCGTGGTCGACGCGCTGCGTGCCGCACACGAGCGCGGGGCCCGGCTTGCGGCGATCTCGACCGGCGCCTTCGCCCTTGCGGCCACCGGCCTGCTCGACGGCAGGCGGGCGACGACGCACTGGCACTACACCCGGGCGCTCGCGGCGCGGCATCCGCGCATCGACGTCGACGAGAACGTGCTGTTCGTCGACGAAGGCGGGGTGCTCACCTCGGCCGGCGCCGCGTCGGGCATCGACCTGTGCCTGCACATCCTGCGCGGAGACCTCGGGCTCGCGGCCTCCAACCATGCGGCCCGCCGCCTCGTCGCGGCGCCGTATCGCAGCGGCGGCCAGGCGCAGTACGTGCCGCGCAGCCTGCCCGAGCCGCTCGGCGAGCGCTTCGCGGCGACGCGCGAGTGGGCGCTCACCCAGCTGCACGAGCCGCTCACCCTGGCCGCACTCGCCCGGCACGCGGCCGTCTCACCGCGCACGTTCTCGCGCCGCTTCGTCGAGGACACCGGCTACACGCCGATGGAGTGGCTGCTGCGCGCCCGCGTCGACGTCGCACGCGAACTGCTCGAGGGCTCGCAGCAGAGCGTCGAGCAGATCGCGGCGGGCGTCGGTCTGGGCACGGCGGCGAACCTGCGCGGGCACTTCCAGCGCATCCTCGGCACGACCCCCAGCCAGTATCGGCGCACCTTCGCGAGCGGCGAGTGAGGGGCGCGGATGCCCGTGCCGCGGTGATTGGCGAGATCCTGCTGAACCCTGGCGCACGCGCCTAGGGCACGGTCGACGGCTCCGGGTGAGCCTGGAAGGGTCGAAAGGAAGACCCACATGACCCGCATCGCCATCAACGGCTTCGGCCGCATCGGCCGCAACGTCGTCCGCGCGCTCCTCGAGCGCGACTCCGAGCTCGAGCTCGTCGCCGTCAACGACCTCACCGAGCCCGCCGCCCTCGCCCGCCTCCTCGCCTTCGACTCGACCGCCGGGCGCCTCGGCCGTCCCGTCTCGGTCGACGGCGACGTGCTCGTCGTCGACGGCCGCCGCATCCGCGTGCTCGCCGAGCGCGAGCCGGCGAACCTCCCGTGGCGCGAGCTCGGCGTCGAGGTCGTGGTCGAGTCGACGGGGCGGTTCACCTCGGCTTCGGCGGCGCGCGCGCACCTCGACGCGGGCGCGAAGCGCGTCCTCGTGAGCGCTCCGTCGGACGGGGCGGATGTCACGCTCGCCTACGGCGTGAACACCGACGCCTACGACCCGACCCGGCACACGATCGTCTCCAACGCGTCCTGCACGACGAACGCGCTCGCGCCGCTCGCGGCGGTGCTCGACGAGCTCGCCGGCATCGAGCACGGCTTCATGACCACCGTGCACGCCTACACGCAGGAGCAGAACCTGCAGGACGGCCCCCATCGCGATCCGCGCCGCGCCCGCGCCGCCGGCGTCAACATCGTGCCGACGACGACCGGCGCGGCGAAGGCGATCGGCCTCGTCCTGCCGCAGCTCGACGGGCGCCTCTCGGGCGACTCGATCCGCGTGCCCGTGCCCGTCGGCTCGATCGTCGAGCTCAACACCACGGTCGCCCGCGACGTGACGCGCGAGGAGGTGCTCGCCGCGTACCGCGCCGCCGCCGAGGGGAAGCTCGCGGGGGTCCTCGAATACTCCAAGGACGCGCTCGTCTCGTCGGACATCACGGGCGACCCGGCATCCTCGATCTTCGACTCCGCCCTCACCCGCGTCGACGGCCGCCACGTGAAGGTGGTCGCCTGGTACGACAACGAGTGGGGCTTCTCGAACCGCGTCGTCGACACGCTCGAGCTGCTCGCGCAGGGCTGAGCGACGGTGCGGATGCCCCGGCGCCCGCGCCGCGGCATCCGCACCAGCCGCCTACCTGCGGCGGATGATCCGCTTCAGCTTCTCCCACCGGCCGGCGATGTCGCGCTCGTTGCCGTGGTCGGTCGGCGTGTAGTACTCGGCGTTCTTCAGCGTGTCGGGCAGGTACTGCTGGGTGACGACGCCGAGCTCGTCGTCGTGCGGGTAGACGTAGCCCTTGCCATGCCCGAGCCGCTTGGCCCCCGTGTAGTGCGCGTCGCGCAGGTGCTTCGGCACCCGCCCGGCCTTGCCCGCCCGGACATCGGCCAGCGCCGCGTCGAGCGCCATGTAGGACGCGTTCGACTTCGGTGCCGTCGCGAGGTGCACCGTGGCCTGGGCCAGCGGGATGCGCCCCTCGGGCATGCCGATGTACTGCACGGCGTCGGCCGCGGCGACCGCGACGCCGAGCGCCGTCGGGTCGGCCATGCCGATGTCTTCCGAGGCGGAGACGATCAGGCGCCGGGCGATGAAGCGCGGGTCCTCCCCCGCCTCGATCATGCGCGCCAGGTAGTGCAGCGCGGCATCCGCATCGCTGCCCCTGATCGACTTGATGAAGGCGCTGATGACGTCGTAGTGCTCGTCGCCCTGGCGGTCGTAGCGCAGCAGCGCGCGGTCGACGGCGCGTGAGACGAGCTCGGCGGTGATGGTCGCCGACTGCTCGCTGTCGGCGGTGATGGATGCCGCTTCGAGCGAGGTCAGCGCACGGCGCGCATCGCCGGAGGCCAGCTGGATCAGCGCCGCACGCGCCTCGGGCTCGAGCTCGAAACGGCCGCCGAGGCCGCGCGGGTCGGCGACGGCGCGGTCGACGAGAACCCCGAGGTCGTCGTCGGTGAGCAGCTCGAGCGTGAGCAGCAGCGAGCGCGAGAGCAGCGGCGAGATGACCGAGAACGACGGGTTCTCGGTCGTCGCGGCGACGAGAATGACCCAGCCGTTCTCGACGCCGGGCAGCAGCGCGTCCTGCTGGGCCTTGGTGAACCGATGGATCTCGTCGAGGAAGAGGACCGTCGAGATGCCGTAGAGGTCGCGGTTCGACAGTGCCTCGTCCATCACCTGGCGCACGTCGCGCACACCCGCGGTGACGGCCGACAGCTCGACGAAGCGCCGCCCCGACGAGTGCGCGATCACCTGGGCGAGCGTCGTCTTGCCCGTGCCGGGCGGCCCCCAGAGGATCACGGAGACCGAGCCCCGCTCCCCCGTCTTGTCGTTGGCCAGCGCGACGAGCGGCGAGCCCTGCGTGAGCAGTTGGCGCTGGCCGGCGACCTCGTCGAGGCTCTTCGGCCGCATGCGCACGGCGAGCGGCACCGCGCCGCTGCGCAGACCCACACGACCGTCGTTCATGCGAACAAGTCTACGAGAGTCGGCCGACATCCTGGCCCGTCCCGCCCGTGTCGCCCGCGGATTTCAGCCCGCACAAGCGCGCCGGATAAAGTGCGACCCGACGAACGTCGAAAGGATCCGCAGCGTGGCACCCTCGAAGAACGACCGCGAAGCCCGTGTCGCCCGTGAGCGCCTGCGCGCGTACCAGGCACGGCAGACGGTGCACGCCACGGGCGTCAAGCGTCGCCGGCGCGACAACCGCATCGCGGGCATCGCGATCGTCGTCGTCGCGGCCGCCGCCATCGGCCTGCAGCTGCTGTACTTCGGTGCCGGGCCCGGCAAGCCCGTCGCGGCGCCGAAGGCCACGACATCCCCCACCTCCACTCCGACGCCCACCGCGACGGCCGGCGCCAACCAGGGCGATGTGCCCTCGAAGACCCTCGCCGCTGGGCGGGACTGGACGGGCACGCTGACGCTGAACAAGGACGTCCCGCTCGGCGTCACCCTCGACGGCGCCGCTGCGCCGCAGGCCGCGTCGGCGGTCATCGGCCTCGTGCAGAAGGGCTGGTACACCGGCATGGTCTGCCACCGTCTGACGACGAGCGCCACCTTCAAGGTGCTGCAGTGCGGCGGCGCGAAGACGGTCGCTGCGGGTCCGACCGGCGGCCCCGGCTTCAGCTACGGGCCGATCGAGAACGCACCCGCGACGACCGCCGGCACCACGAACAGCCAGACGCCGCAGGGCACCGCGCTCTATAAGAAGGGCGTCATCGCGATGGCGCGCCAGACCGGCGACGCGTACAGCAACGGCAGCCAGTTCTTCATCGTGTACGGCGACACGACGATCCCCAACGACGCAGCAGGCGGCTACACCGTCGTCGGACAGGTCGCCACCGGCCTCGACAAGCTGATCTCGAGCATCACCGCGAAGGGCACGACCGACGGCAGCGCGGATGCCGCGCCCAAGGTCGCGACGACCATCACCGGCTTCACGCTCAAGTAGCCGATCGGGCTGGCCACGGCCCGCGCGCCGTGCAATAGGCTGACGTTCGAGTGTCAGCAGCGGCCGCTGAAACGGCCGTTCCGTGAGCAAGGTGGAGCATCTTGTCCGAATCCGAACAGCAGCCCTGGGGCCGAGTGGCCGAAGACGGCACCGTCTACGTGCGCGAAGGCGACGGTGAGCGCGCCGTAGGCGAGTTCCCGGGTGCCACGCCCGAGGAAGCACTGGCCTACTACGAGCGCAAGTTCGCCGATCTGGCGGGTCAGGTCTCGATCCTCGAGCAGCGCGCCCGCCGCGGCGCCCCCGCCCCGGACATCGCGAAGTCGGTGGCCGCGCTGAAGCAGAACGTCGTGGGGGCGAGCGCCGTCGGCGACCTCGCCGCGCTCGACGCACGCCTCGACAAGCTCGGCGGCGCCGTCGAGGAGCTCACCGAGCAGCAGTCCGCCGAGGCCAAGGCTGCCGTCGCCGAAGCCCTGCAGGTGCGCGAGCAGATCGTCGTCGAGGCCGAGAGCCTCGCCGCGGAAGACCCTGCCAAGACGCAGTGGAAGCGCGCGAGCGCCCAGCTCGACGAGCTGTTCGGCCGCTGGCAGCAGCATCAGAAGGACGGCCCCCGCCTGCCGAAGAACGAGGCGAACGAGCTCTGGAAGCGGTTCCGCGCCGCCCGGTCCGTCATCGAGCGCAACCGCAAGGCGTTCTTCGCCGAGCTCGACTCGCAGCACCGCGGTGCCCGCTCCACGAAGGCGACCCTGATCGAGCGCGCCGAGGCGCTCGTGTCGCGCGGTGCAGACGGCATCCCCCAGTACCGCGATCTGCTCGACGAGTGGAAGCGCGCCGGCCGTGCGGGCAAGCGCGACGACGACGCGCTCTGGGCGCGGTTCAAAGCCGCGGGCGACCAGATCTATGCCGCGAAGGCGCAGGTCGACGCCGTCGAGAACGAGGAGTACGCGGGCAACCTCGACGCCAAGCTCGCCCTGCTGGCCGAGGCCGAGCCGCTGCTGACCGAGACCGACCGTGACGTCGCGAAGGCGAAGCTGCTCGACGTCCAGCGCCGGTGGGACGAGATCGGCCGCGTGCCGCGCGAGCAGGTGCGCCCGATCGAAGACCGCCTGCGCAAGGTCGAGGCCGCCGTGCGCAAGCTCGACGAGGAGCACTGGCGTGCCAACAACCCCGAGAAGCAGGCGCGCAGCGCCGGTCTCGCGGCCCAGCTGAGCGAGGCGATCGAGCGCCTCGAGGCCGAGCTCGCCGAGGCGAAGGCCGCGGGGGATGCCAAGGGCGTCACCGCCGCGGAAGAGGCGATCGAGGCGCGCAAGGCCTGGCTCAACGCCCTGCGCTGATCCGCACTGTCCACAGGGAAGGCCCGGGTTCGCCCGGGCCTTCCCGCGTTTCTGCGACGATCACGGCATGCGCCTGCCCGCCGTGCTCACCCGGTTCGATCTGCCCGTCGCCGAGCTGTCCGCGTTGCGCCTCGACGGCGAGGCCTTCGCGCTCGACGAGGCGGTCATCGCCGTCGACGAGCCCGAGCTGTCGGCCAACCGCGCCCTGGCGCTCGCGGGCGTGCTCGAGGCCCGGATGATCGCCGAGCTCGACACTGCGCTGTGGGTCTGGGGCGGTCTCGACGCCCCGCCGCGCGTGCACACCGCGTCGATCCGGCGTGAGGCACGCGGGCGGCTGCTGTCGACGACGCGCATCAGCCTGCGCGAGACCTCGGTCGACGATGCGCAGCTGGCGGTGTTCGGCACGGTGCGCGTCACCGCGCGGGCGCGCACCGTCGTCGACGTGGCGCTGCTCGACACGGTCTCGGCCGAGCGCCGTGCTGCCGTCATCCGCCTCGTCGGCTCCCCCGGTGTGCTCGACGCGGCGCTCGCCCTCGCGATCGACCTCGGGCACACACCGGGCAAGCGCCGCGCGCTCGAGCGGATCAGGGCGTGGGGCCGCTTCAGCCGGCGTTGACGCGGTAGACGTCGTAGACGGCGTCGATGCGGCGCACGGCGTTCAGCACCCGGTCGAGGTGGGTCGTGTCGCCCATCTCGAAGACGTACCGCGAGAGCGCCAACCGATCCTGCGAGGTGTTGACGGTCGCGGAGAGGATGTTGACGTGGTGCTCGGAGAGCACGCGCGTGATGTCGGAGAGCAGGCCCGAGCGGTCGAGCGCCTCGACCTGGATCTGCACGAGGAAGAGCCCCTTGTTGCCGCCGGCCCACTCGACCTCGATCATGCGGTCGGGCTGGGTCATCAGCTCGGCGACGTTGCGGCAGTCGGCCTGGTGCACCGAGACGCCCGAGCCGCGCGTGATGAAGCCCACGATCTTGTCGCCCGGCACGGGCGTGCAGCACTTGGCGAGCTTGACGAGGATGTCGGGCGCACCGCGCACGAGCACGCCGGAGTCCCCCGAGCTTCGCGGGCGCCGCCCGCGGACGATCGGCGTCGACTCGCTGCCGGAGGTCTCGGTCTCGGCCTCGGTCTGCAGGCCGGAGAGCAGCTTCTCGAGCACCGACTGGGTCGACACGTGCCCCTCGCCGACGGCGGCGTACAGGGCCTCGACGTTCTCGAGGTGCAGCGTGGTGACGACCTCGCCGAGAGACTCGGGGCTCATCAGGCGCGTCAGGGGCAGGTTCTGCTTGCGCATCGCCCGGGCGATCGCGTCCTTGCCCTGCTCGATCGCCTCGTCGCGGCGCTCCTTGGTGAACCACTGGCGGATCTTGCCGCGGGCGCGCGGGCTCTTGACGAAGTTCAGCCAGTCCTGGCTGGGGCCGGCGTCCGGGTTCTTGGAAGTGAACACCTCGACGACGTCGCCCGTGTTGAGCTGCGAGTCGAGCGGGATGAGCCGGCCGTTGACCTTGGCGCCCATCGTGCGATGGCCCACCTCGGTGTGCACGGCGTAGGCGAAGTCGACGGGGGTCGCACCCTGGGGCAGGCCGATGACCTTGCCCTTGGGGGTGAAGACATAGACCTCTTTTGCGCCGATCTCGTAGCGCAGCGAGTCGAGGAACTCGCTCGGGTCGTCGGTCTCGGCCTGCCAGTCGGTGATGTGCGCGAGCCAGGTGAAGTCGGCATCCACCGGCCCCTTGTCCTGTTTGCCGCCGGCGACCCGCTCCTTGTACTTGAAGTGCGCGGCGACGCCGTACTCGGCACGCTGATGCATTTCCTCGGTGCGGATCTGGATCTCGACGGCGCGGCCGGCCGGGCCGATCACGGTCGTGTGCAGCGACTGGTACAGGTTGTACTTCGGCGTCGCGATGTAGTCCTTGAAGCGGCCGGGCACCGGGGTCCACCGCGCGTGGATCGAGCCGAGCACCGCGTAGCAGTCGCGCACCGTGTTGACGAGCACGCGGATGCCGACGAGGTCGTAGATCTCGTCGAACTCGCGCCCTCGCACGACCATCTTCTGGTAGATCGAGTAGTACTGCTTCGGCCGGCCGACGACCTTCCCGCGGATGCGTGCGGCGCGCAGATCTTCGTCGATCGCCGCGATCACCTGCTGCACGACGCGCTCGCGCTCGGGCGAGCGCTGCTTCACGAGGTTCTCGATCTCGATGTACAGCTTCGGCTGCAGCACGGCGAAGCTCAGGTCCTCGAGCTCGGCCTTGATGGTCTGGATTCCGAGGCGGTGCGCGAGCGGCGCATAGATCTCGAGCGTCTCCTTCGCCTTGCGCTCGGCGCTCGCCGACGGCATGAAGCCCCACGTGCGCGCGTTGTGCAGGCGGTCGGCGAGCTTGATGACGAGCACGCGGATGTCCTTCGACATCGCGATGATCATCTTCCGCACCGTCTCGGCCTGGGCGCTGTCGCCGTACTTGACCTTGTCGAGCTTCGTGACGCCGTCGACGAGCATCGCGATCTCGGTGCCGAAGTCGGCGGTCAGCTGGTCGAGGCTGTACTCGGTGTCCTCGACGGTGTCGTGCAGCAGTGCCGCGGCCACGGTCTTCGACCCGATGCCGAGGTCGGCGAGGATCTGCGCGACCGCCAGCGGGTGCGTGATGTACGGCTCGCCGCTACGGCGCTTCTGGCCCGCATGCGCCCGCTCGGCGACGGCGTACGCGCGCTCGATCAGGGCGATGTCGGCCCGTGGATGATGCTGGCGCACGGTGCGCAGCAGGGTGTCGAGCGCACCGTTCTGCAGTGAGCGCGAGAACAGCCGTGGGACGAGACGGCGCAGAGAGGCGGTCTGATTCGTGGTTGTCGTATCGACCATGTGAACCGCCTCTCTCCTCCATTATCGCGTTGCCGCGACGACCTCCGTGTCGACGGGCGCCTTGGCGCGCGCCGCGAGCACGCGGCGGTCGTGCTTCGCGATCTCGGGCTCGCCCTCGCGGAACCAGACGTACAGCGGCGACGCGACGAAGACGGTCGAGTACGTCGCGATCAGGATGCCGACGAACAGCGACAGCGAGATGTCCTCGAGGGTCGCCGCACCGAGCACGAAGGCGCCGATGAAGAGGATGCCGGCGACCGGCAGCGCCGCGATGACCGCGGTGTTGATCGACCGCACGAGCGTCTGGTTCACGGCGAGGTTCGCGGACTCGCCGAAGGTGCGCGTCAGCTTGGGCATGTCCTCGGTGGTGTTCTCACGGATCTTGTCGAACACGACGACCGTGTCGTACAGCGCGTAGCCGAGGATCGTCAGGAAGCCGATGACGGTGGCGGGGGTGATCTCGAAGCCCGTCGCGGCGTAGACGCCGACCGTGAAGACGAGGTCGTGGAACAGCTTCAGGATCGCGGCGATCGACATCTTCCAGGTGCGGAAGTACGCGGCCATGCCCAGGAACGCGAGGATGAGGAACACCCCGAGGCCCTGCAGGGCCTTGCGCGAGACATCCGCGCCCCACGCCGGCCCGATGAAGGACGAGGTGATGTCGGCCGAGTTCACGTGGAAGGCTGCGGCGAGGTTGTTGGTGACCTGCTTGGTCTCACCCGTCGTCAGCTGATCGGTCGTGACGCGCAGGCCGTCGCCGTTGACCACGGAGATCTGCACGACGGCGTTGGACTTGACCGAGAGCACGGCCTGCTTCGCGGTGTCCTGGTTGATCGAGCTGGTGTGCGACAGCTGGAACTGCGAGCCGCCGCGGAAGTCGATGCCCCAGTTGAAGCCGCGCACGAACGGCACGATGATGCACAGCACCATCACGACGGCGGCGATGCCGAGCCAGAGCTTGCGGCGACCGATGAACTCGATCGAGCGGGCGCCGGTGAAGAGGTCGTTGCCGAACTGCTGGAAACGGGAGGCCATCAGTCGTCCTTTCCGTTGCTACGGGTGCCGGATGCCGCGAGCTCGGCGGCCTTGCGCTCGGCGATGGTCTGGCGCTTCGCGGCCTCGCGGCTGCTCGACGCGATCTTCCCCGCGCCGACCGAGGCGGCCGGTCGGAACTGCGCCGCGCCGCGGTAGACCGCGCCGAGCGCCTTCGGGTCGAGGCCCGAGAGCGTGTGGCCCTCGGCGAAGAACGGCACGCGGGCGAGCAGGCGCAGGATCGGGTGCGTGAACATCACGACGACGATGACGTCGATGATCGTCGTGAGGCCGAGCGTGAAGGCGAAGCCCTGCACGTTGCCGACGGCGAGGACGTAGAGCACGACCGCGGCGAGCAGGTTGGTCGTCTTGGCGGCGTAGATCGTGCGCTGGGCGCGCTTCCAGCCGGCTTCGATGGCGGACTCGAGCCCGCGGCCCTCGCGCAGCTCGTCCCTGATGCGTTCGAAGTAGACGATGAACGAGTCCGCTGTGAAGCCGATGGCCACGATCAGACCTGCGACGCCGGCGAGCGACAGGCGGTAGCCGATCTGCCACGACAGCAGTGCGATCGCGGCGTAGGTCAGCGCTGCGGCGATGACGAGCGACAGGATCGTGACGAAGCCGAGCGTGCGGTACTGGAACAGCGTGTAGATGAACACGAGCAGCAGGCCGATGGCGCCGGCGATCATGCCCGAGAGCAGCTGGGTCGAGCCGAGCGTCGCCGAGATCGTGTTCGAGCTCTGCACCTTGAAGCTCACCGGCAGCGCGCCGAACTTGAGCTGGCTGGCGAGCGACTGGGCGCTCGCCTGGGTGAAGTTGCCGCTGATCTGCGAGGTGTTGCCCGTGATGATGCCCTGCATCTGGGGCGCCTCGAGCACGCGGCCGTCGAGCACGAACGCGAACTGCGAACGCGGGTCCTGCGTGCCGGCGGACTGCGCGGCGACGTAGTAGCCGTTGAGGCGCGTGCTGACGGCGTCGAAGGCCTTGGCACCGCGGGCGTTGAAGGTCAGGTTGACGCCCCACTGGCCGGTCGTGACGCCCTGCTGGCTGGAGATCATGCCGGCGGTCGCGTTGGTGATGTCGCTGCCCTGGACCTCGACCGGGCCGAGCAGGTACTTCGTCGTTCCGGTCGAGTCGCACGTGACGAGCGGCTGCGCGGAGGGCGCGACGTTGGTCGTGGCGTCCTTGAGGGACGAGCAGTCGAACGACTCGAACTCCGCCTGCAGATACGGGGTGACGTAGCTCAGGTCGCTCGGGTTCGTCGGCTTCGCGGTCGGGGTGTTCGCGAGGGTCGGAGCCGGGGTCGGGTAGGGGGTCGACTTGCCGTCGCTGCCCTGGAACGAGGTCGTGGCCGGGCTCTCGGCGATGAGGACCGGGCGCAGCTCCATCTTCGAGGAGGCCTCGATGCGCTGCTTCGTCGCGTCGTCGAGGCGGCCGGGAACGTCCACCACGATGTTCGTGTTGCCCTGCGTCGAGACCGTGGCCTCGGAGACGCCCGAGGCGTCGACGCGCTGGCGGATGATCGAGACCGCCTGGTTCAGCTCGTCGCTGGTCACGCTGTGGCCGTGCTCGAGCACGGGCGTCAGGATCACCTCGGTGCCGCCCTGCAGATCGAGGCCGAGCTTCGGGGCGACGGTCGCGCTCCCCCACAGCACGCCGCTGGTGAGCGCGGCCGCGAGGGCGACGACGAGCACGCCCAGCCAGATGAGGGAACGGGACGCTTGCCGAACGGGAGACGTCTTTGCCACGGGCGTGACTCAGCTTTCTGCGGGGGCGCGGAGACGTCCGTGCCCGAGCGGGGTGTGGACGGTCTTAGTCGTTGTTCTTGTGCACGTCGGACGCCTGGTTCGCCTGGGCCTGAGCGGCGGCGTTGGCGTCGTCGATGGCGCTGGACACCGGGGCCGCGACATCCTCGTCGTCGGCCGACGCCGGGGTCTCGATGCGCGAGATCGCCTGCTTGTGCACCGTCACGAGGGTGCCGGGGCTGAGCTCGAGGACGACCTTGTTGTTCTCGAGGTCGAGCGAGTGGATCGTGCCGAAGAGCCCGAAGTTCGTCATGACGTCGACACCGGGCTGGAGCTGGGCGGCCTTCTCGGCCTCGGCCTTCTGGCGCTTGCGGTTGTTCCGCCACGTCCAGAAGAAGAAGAACGCGAGGATGACGACCATCACGACAAGCAGCGTCGAGTTACCCATGAGGGGGAAGTCCTTTCGATGTGAGGGAAGAGGTCACCTCACGTGGGGAAATCGGGCCGATCGGCCCTTTCCGAGGATTATAGGCGATCGGTGAAAAGCGCCTGCTGGGCACCCGCTACGGGTCGGCTGGGTTCGAGCCCGAAATGCTTCCATGCGGCGGCGGTCGCGACACGGCCGCGTGGCGTGCGCGAGATGAGGCCGATGCGCACCAGGAACGGCTCGACCACCGACTCGATCGTCTCGGCCTCCTCGCCGACGGAGACCGCGAGCGTCGAGAGGCCGACGGGGCCGCCGTCGAAGCGCTGCAGCATGGTCTCCATGACGGCGCGGTCGAGCCGGTCGAGGCCCAGCGGGTCGACGTCGTAGAGCTCGAGCGCCGCGCGCACGGCGGCGAGATCGGCCCGGCCGGTGTGCACGAGCGCGTAGTCGCGCACCCGCCGCAGCAGGCGGTTCGCGATGCGTGGTGTGCCGCGGCTGCGGCCGGCGATCTCGGCGAGGGCCTCGCGGTCGATGTCGAGGTCGAGCATGCCCGCGGCGCGGTCGAGCACCTTCTCGAGCTCGCCGTCGCTGTAGAACTCGAGGTGCGCCGTGAAGCCGAAGCGGTCGCGCAGCGGATTGGGCAGCAGGCCCGAGCGGGTCGTCGCGCCGACGAGCGTGAAGGGGGCGAGGTCGAGCGGGATGCTCGTGGCGCCGGCGCCTTTGCCGACCATGATGTCGATCCGGAAGTCCTCCATGGCGAGGTAGAGCATCTCTTCCGCGGAGCGCGCCATGCGGTGGATCTCGTCGATGAAGAGCACCTCGCCGGGCACGAGCGACGAGAGCACCGCGGCGAGGTCGCCCGCGTGCTGGATCGCGGGGCCGCTCGACATCCGCAGTGGACGCTCGCTCTCGGCGGCGACGATCATCGCGAGCGTCGTCTTGCCGAGCCCGGGAGGGCCGGCGAGCAGGATGTGGTCGGCCGTGCGCTCCTGCAGCCGCGCGGCCGTGAGCAGCAGCTGCAACTGCCCCCGCACCTTCGACTGGCCGACGAACTCGGTGAGCGACTTCGGCCGCAGCGCGCCCTCGAAGGCGAGCTCGGCCTCGTTCTGCGCCTGCGGCGTCGTGAGATCGTCGCTCATCGGGCCGCCCCCGCCGTCTGGGCGCTGCCATGTGCCGCGGCAGGCCCGAGCAGGGCGAGCGCGCGGCGCAGCAGAGCGGGCACGGATGCCGCCGAGGCGTCGGCCGCCGCGTCGCCGAGCTCGGCGAGCACCTCGTCGACGGCGCCCGCGGCGGTCTTCTCAGGCCAGCCGAGGCCGATGAGAGCGATGCGGACGTCGTCGGCGACCGTGCGCGCGGCGGTGGCCTTGGGCTTCGCCGCCGCGGTCGGTGCGACTGCGTGCAGCTTCCCGGCGAGCTGCACCGTGATGAGCTTGGCCGTCTTGGGCCCGATGCCGCTGACCTTGCGGAACGCCGCGTCGTCGTCGGCCTGCACGGCGGCCGCGACCTGATCGGGCGTCAGCACGGCGAGCACGCCGAGCGCGGACTTCGGGCCGACGCCGTTCACGCCGAGCAGCAGCTCGAAGACCTCGAGCTGCTCGGCGTCGAGGAAGCCGTAGAGCGTGAGCGCGTCCTCGCGGACGATGAGGTACGTGTGCACGAACGCCTCGTCGCCGACCCGCAGCGTCAGAGCGTGCTCGGGCGTGACGTTGACCAGGTAGCCCACACCGCCGACCTCGATGACGAGCTCGGCGCCCGTGGCGCGCAGGACGACGCCGCGCAGAGAACTGATCATGGCCTCAGGCTATGCGGAGCCCCCGACATCACGAGGCAGCGACACTCGAACAGATGTTCAGAACTGCTTGCGCGAGGCCTTCTCCGCGGCGAGCCACGCGCGTTGCGCGGAAGTGAGCGAGCCCGTGGCGGCCGGTGGCAGGCCGCGGGGCGCTGCGACGGGCATCCCTCG
Organism: Microbacteriaceae bacterium; assembly: GCA_009780695.1. Taxonomy (GTDB): domain Bacteria; phylum Actinomycetota; class Actinomycetes; order Actinomycetales; family Microbacteriaceae; genus Gryllotalpicola. The sequence goes on along the minus strand of WQZN01000009.1, from coordinate 62,257 downwards.
CGCCGCGCGCCACGACGCCGCGATCGCGAGGGCGAGGGCATCCGCGGCATCCGCCGGCTTCGGCACCGCCTCGAGGCGCAGGATGCGCTTCACCATCTCGCCGACCTGCGGCTTGTCGGCGTTGCCGTAGCCCGTGATCGCGCTCTTCACCTCGCTCGGCGTGAAGAGCTCGAGGGGGATGCCGCGGGCGGCCGCCTCGTGGATCACGAGCCCCGAGACCTGTGCCACGCCCATCACGGTGTTGCGCTGGTTGTTGGCGAAGACACGCTCGAGCGCGAGCTGCTGCGGCTGCGTCTCGTCGATGACCTCGCGCAGCCCGGCGAGGATGCGCACGAGCCGCTGCCCGTGCTCCATGTCGGCCGGAGTGCGGACGACGCCGACCCGCACCAGCGACGGTGCGCGGTCGGCGTCGATCACCCCGTAGCCGCAGCGTGTGAGGCCCGGGTCGACCCCGAGCACGCGCAGCGCCACGGATCAGTCCTCGTCGGCCTCGAGCTCGGCCTGGACCTCGGGCGACAGGTCGAGGTTGGTGTAGACGTTCTGCACGTCGTCGCTGTCCTCGAGGGCGTCGATGAGCCGGAACACCTTGCGGGCCGTCTCGGCGTCGGCGTTGACCTTGACGGATGCCACGAACTCGACGTCCGCCGAGTCGTAGTCGATGCCCGCGGCCTGCAGCGCCGCACGCGTCGCGACCATGTCGGCCGCCTCGGTGAGCACCTCGAAGGTGTCGCCGTTGTTGGTGACCTCTTCGGCGCCGGCGTCGAGCACGACCATCATGACGTCGTCCTCGGTGGTGCCCGTGGCGGGGACCGTGATGACGCCCTTGCGGCTGAAGTTGTAGGCGACCGAGCCCGGGTCGGCCAGCGTGCCGCCGTTGCGTGACATCGCCGTGCGGACCTCGGCGGCCGCGCGGTTCTTGTTGTCGGTCAGACACTCGACGAGCAGCGCGACGCCGCCCGAGGCGTAGCCCTCGTACATGATGGTCGCGTAGTCGATGACCTCGCCGGTGAGGCCGGCACCGCGCTTGATCGCGCGGTCGATGTTGTCGTTGGGGACCGACGTCTTCTTCGCCTTCTGGACGGCGTCGGCGAGGGTCGGGTTGCCGCTGAGGTCGGCGCCGCCGGTCTTCGCCGCGACCTCGATGTTCTTGATGAGCTTCGCGAACGACTTCGCACGACGCTGGTCGATGACCGCCTTCTTGTGCTTGGTCGTCGCCCACTTGGAATGCCCGGACATACATCTCCTGATTGAAAACAGCGTTCGTCGAAGTCTATCCGCGCTGTCCGGCGGCGGCGGGCAGACCGGGCGCACCCCGCGCGACTTCTAGACTCCTGATATGCCGATCACGCTGCCCACCCGTCTCGGGCGGCTGGGTGTGCGCGTCGAGGAGGGGCCCCGCGAGGCTGCGGTGCTCTGGCACAGCTTCTTCGTCGACTCGCACAGCTGGGATCGCATGGTGCCGGTTCTGAAGCGGCTGCGGACGCTCGTGCTCATCGACGGTCCGTCGTTCGGCGCGAGCGAGCCGCTGCACCGGGCCAGCACGATCGCCGAGTGCGCCCTCGCGGCGTTCGAGGTGCTCGACACGCTCGGCATCGACCGCGCCGACTGGGTCGGCAACGGCTGGGGCGGCCAGGTCGGCATCGCGGCGGCGCTCGAGTCCCCGCGGCGCATCCGCTCGCTCGTCTCGATCGGGGCGCCCGTCGCACCGATCGCGGGCCGCGAGCGCTGTGACCTCGCGATCTCGCTGCCGCTCGTCCGGGCCCTCGGCTTCGCTCCGTTCATCCAGCGGCGCGCGCTGCAGTCGGTGCTGACTCCGCGCACCCTGGCGGTCGACCCCGAGGCGGTGCGGATCGTCCGCAGCGGCTTCGCCCACGTCGAGCGCCGCGGTTTCATCCAGGCCGCGAAGTCGTTCGTGCTCGATCGCCCCTCGCTCGAGGCCGCGGCCGAGGCGGTCGAGGTCCCGACGGTGTTCGTGGCGGGCGACGCGCGGGACGGCTGGGGGCCGGCCGATGCGCAGGCGATGACGGACAAGATGGCGGATGCCCGCACGCGGACCCTGCACGGCGTGCGCAACATCGCCCCGCTCGAGGACCCGGACGCCGTGGCCGCCATCGTGCGCGAGCAGTGGACGGCGACCGCGCGCCGCTGACGCGCGCACGACCGGCCCCGTCCTGGCGGTTCCGAGCGCGCGAGAGCCGACAAGCGCCCGGTCGCGCCGTTACAGCAGCTTGCGCAGCGTCCTGAGGTTCCGGTTCGTCGTCGTCGGCTTGTACCGGGCCTTCGCGGCGATCTTCGCGAGCTTGGTGTTGGTGCTGCCGACGGTGATGTTGAGCTGCCAGTAGAGCACGCCGTCGCCCGGGGCGACGGCCTCCTCGTCCGGGTCGAGCTCGGGCGACAGCGCGGCGAGCTCGCGCAGGTGCTCGGCATCGGACGCGAAGAGGACGTAGGGATGCCACCCCTCGCGCTCCGCGTCGAAGGGGAACGCCGCGACGATCTCGGCGAGCTTCTCGCGCGTCACGAGAACGATCCAGGCGTCGTAGCCGAAGCGCTCGCGCAGGGCCTGCTCGATGCGGTGCTTGAGCTCGCCGGCATCCCTCTCATCGCACTCGAACGCGACGTTGCCGCTCGCGAGCACCGTGCGCACGGCGCTGAAGCCGAGGGAGCGGAACAGCCCTGCCAGCTCGGCCGACTTCACCGTGATGCCGCCGACATTGACCCCGCGCAACAGGGCGACGTAACCGGTCATGCGGTCAGGCTATGCGCGCGCACCTTGGCGAGGAAGTACTCGTGGAAGCGGTAGTCGCCGGTCACCTCGGGGTGGAACGACGTGCCGAGCAGGTTGCCCTGCTCGACGGCGACGACGCGCCCGTCGGCGAGCGTGCCGATCGCGGTCGCCCGCTCCCCCACGGCCTCGACCACCGGCGCGCGGATGAACACCGCGTGCATCGGCGCGTCGCCGAGCACGGGCATCTGAAGCTCGGTCTCGAAGGACTCGCGCTGCGCGCCGAACGCGTTGCGGCGCACCGTCACATCGAGCCCGCCGAGGGTCTGCTGCCCCTCGATGCCGTCGACGATGCGGTCGGAGAGCATGATGAGGCCCGCGCACGTTCCGTAGACGGGCAGGCCGCCCGCGATCGCCGCGACGAGCGGCTCGCGCAGCGCGAAGATGCGCGAGAGCTTGTCCATGACGGTGGACTCGCCACCGGGGATGACGAGTCCCGAGACGGATGCCAGCTCCGCCGGCCGCCTGACCGGCACGGCATCCGACCCGAGCTCGCGCAGCACCGCGATGTGCTCGCGGAAGTCGCCCTGCAAAGCGAGAACGCCGACGCGGACGCCGGCGTTCTCGGTGGAGCCGCTCATTACCAACCGCGCTCCGAGAGACGGTGCGGCGCCGGCACGTCGGCGACGTTGATGCCGACCATGGCCTCGCCCAGCCCGCGGCTGACCTGCGCGATGGTGTCGGGGTCGTCGTACATGGTGGTCGCCTTGACGATCGCGGCGGCGCGCTTGGCGGGGTCGCCCGACTTGAAGATGCCGGAGCCGACGAACACGCCGTCGGCGCCGAGCTGCATCATCATCGCGGCGTCGGCCGGGGTGGCCACGCCGCCCGCGGTGAACAGCACGACGGGCAGCTTGCCGGTCTCGGCGATCTCGGCGACGAGCTCGTAGGGGGCCTGCAGGTCCTTGGCGGCGACGTACAGCTCGTCCTTGGTCATCGACGTGAGCGCGTTGATCTCGGACGTGATCTTGCGGATGTGCTTGGTCGCCTCGGAGACGTCGCCCGTGCCGGCCTCGCCCTTCGAGCGGATCATCGCGGCGCCCTCGTTGATGCGGCGCAGCGCCTCACCCAGGTTGGTCGCACCGCAGACGAAGGGGACGGTGAAGTTCCACTTGTCGATGTGGTTGACGTAGTCGGCCGGCGAGAGCACCTCGGACTCGTCGATGTAGTCGACGCCGAGCGACTGCAGCACCTGAGCCTCGACGAAGTGGCCGATGCGGGCCTTCGCCATGACGGGGATCGACACCGACGCGATGATCTGGTCGATCAGGTCGGGGTCGCTCATGCGGGCGACGCCGCCCTGCGAGCGGATGTCGGCGGGCACGCGCTCGAGCGCCATGACGGCGACCGCGCCCGCGTCCTCGGCGATCCGTGCCTGCTCGGCGGTGACGACGTCCATGATGACGCCGCCCTTCAGCATCTCGGCGAGCCCGCGCTTGACGCGGCTCGAGCCGATTTCTCCGTTAGTCATAGTGCCTCCAGTTTAGATGGGCGGTTCAGCTGGGCCATGCCTGCGCGATCGTCGCGCGCACCTCGCCGAGCAGCTGCGGCAGGGCCTTGGTCTTAGCGATGATCGGCAGGAAGTTCGCATCGGACGACCACCTCGGCACGATGTGCTGGTGCAGGTGGCTCTCGATGCCCGCGCCGGCGACGGCGCCCTGGTTCATGCCGATGTTGAAGCCGTCGCTGTGCGAGACATCCCGGATGACGCGCATCGCGGTCTGCGTAATCTCGCCGATCTCGGCGACCTCGACGGCTGTCGCCTCGTCATACTGCGAGATATGCCGGTACGGGCATACGAGCAGGTGGCCGCTGTTGTACGGGAACAGGTTGAGCAGCGCGAAGGCGGTCTGGCCGCGGTGGACGATGAGTGACTCCTCGTCGCCGAGCGACGGCGCGACGCAGAACGGGCAGTCGTCGCCGTGCGGGCGCTGCTGCCCCTGCTGGATGTAGACCATGCGGTGGGGCGTCCACAGCCGCTGGAACTCGTCCGGCACTCCCGCGAGGTGCGCGGGGTCGGCGACCTCCGGGGACGCCTGACCCTCCGCCTCGTCGTGCGGTTCGTAGTCGTCGAGCGACAGCCGGGCCATCACTCACTCCACGCGGTGTCGACCAGCTCGTGCGAGGCGATCGACGCGGTGATCTTCGCGATCGCGTCGTCGACCGGGATGCCGTTGAGCTGGCTGCCGTCGCGGAAGCGGAAGCTGACTGTGCCCGCAGACCGGTCCTCCTCGCCGGCGATGAGCTGGAACGGGACCTTCGCCTTCGCCGCGTTGCGGATCTTCTTCTGCATGCGGTCATCGGAGTGGTCGACCTCGACGCGCACGCCCGCGGCCGTGAGCTTCGCGGCGACCTCGTCGAGGTAGGGCGCGTACTCGTCGGCGACGGGGATGCCGATCGCCTGCACCGGCGCGAGCCAGACCGGGAACGCGCCGGCGTAGTGCTCGAGCAGGATCGCGAAGAAGCGCTCGATCGAGCCGAGCAGCGCGCGGTGGATCATCACCGGCTGCTTCTTCGTGCCGTCGCTCGCGGTGTACTCGAGCTCGAAGCGCGCGGGCTGGTTGAAGTCGAGCTGCACGGTGGACAGCTGCCACGTGCGGCCGATGGCGTCGCGTGCCTGCACCGAGATCTTCGGGCCGTAGAACGCGGCGCCGCCCGGGTCGGGAACGAGGTCGAGGCCCGACTCGAGACCGACCTGGCGGAGGGTCTCGGTCGCGATCTCCCACTGCTCGTCGGTGCCGACCGACTTCTCGGGGTCGCGCGTCGAGAGCTCGAGGTAGAAGTCGGAGAGGCCGTAGCCGCGCAGCGTCTCGAAGACGAACTCGAGCTGGTTCTTGATCTCGCCCTTGACCTGCTCGTCGGTCACGTAGACGTGGGCGTCGTCCTGGGTCAGGCCGCGCACGCGGGTGAGGCCCGAGAGGGTGCCGCTCTTCTCGTAGCGGTACACCGTGCCGAACTCCGCGAGCCGCAGGGGCAGCTCGCGGTACGAGCGGCCGCGCGCGCGGAAGATCAGGTTGTGGAACGGGCAGTTCATGGGCTTCAGGTAGTAGTCCTGGCCCTGCCGGGTGACGTTGCCCTCGGCATCCGTCTCCTCGTCGAGGTGCATCGCCGGGAACATGCCGTCCTTGTACCACTGCAGGTGGCCGGAGGTCTCGAACAGGGCGCCCTTGGTGATGTGCGGCGAGTTGACGAGCTCGTAGCCGTTCGTGAGCAGCTGCTGACGCAGGTAGCCCTCGATCTCGGCGCGGATGATGCCGCCCTTGGGATGGAACACGGCGAGGCCCGAGCCGATCTCGTCGGGGAACGAGAACAGGTCGAGCTCGGCGCCGAGCTTGCGGTGGTCGCGCTTCGCGGCCTCCTCCATCCGGGTCTGGTAGGCGCGCAGCTCGTCCTTGGTGGGCCACGCGGTGCCGTAGATGCGCTGCAGCTGCGGGTTCTTCTCGCTGCCCCGCCAGTAGGCGGCGGCGACGCGGGTGAGGGCGAAGCCGTTGCCGATGAGCTTGGTGTCGGGAAGGTGCGGGCCGCGGCAGAGGTCCTTCCAGACGGTCTCGCCGGTCTTGGCATCCACGTTGTCGTAGATGGTCAGCTCGCCCGCGCCGACCTCGACGGATTCGTTGTCGCCGCCGGCAGCCGCGCCGCCCTTGAGCCCGATGAGCTCGAGCTTGAACGGCTCGGCGGCGAGCTCGGCACGCGCGTCGTCGTCGGTCGTGACGCGGCGCACGAAGCGCTGGCCCTGGTTGACGATGCGCTGCATCGTCTTCTCGAGCTCCTTGAGCGCCTCGGGGGTGAACGACTCGGTGACGCCGAAGTCGTAGTAGAAGCCGTCGGTGACGGGCGGGCCGATGCCCAGCTTCGCGTCGGGGTTGACCTGCTGCACGGCCTGGGCGAGGACGTGCGCCGTCGAGTGGCGCAGGATGTTCAGGCCGTCGGGGGAATCGATGGCGACGGGCTCGACCACATCGTCGGGCGTCGTCGTGGTCGCCTTGTCCTTCAGCTCGCCGTTGACGCGGATCGCGACAACCTTCCGATCGGGGAAGAGTTCGAAGCCGTCGGCCACGGGAACCACTCCTAAAGCGCTGTTGACAGGGATGCCACAACTCTAGCCGGGCGGCCGACGGTGCCCCGGGCCGCCGCCTGCGGCATCCGTCACCTGCCGTTCAGATGCCGATCTTCTCGTCGGTGCCCGCCGCCTCTACGGTCGTTCTCTTGTCGCACCCATATGCGACGCATCGTTCACGCACATGAATCGATCTGGAGGTGGGCACGGATGCCCTCAACCCCGAAGCGGACGCTCGCGTTCGCATCAGCCGCGACCGTCGCGGCCGGCCTGCTCGGCGCAGGCCTCACCGCACCGGCGTTCGCGACCCCCGCGAGCACGGGGCTCGTCATCAGCGAGGCGTACGTCAACGGCGGCTCGGCCGGGGCGTCGTTCCTCGACAAGTTCGTCGAGCTGTACAACCCGACCGACGCGGCGATCGCCCTCACCGGCGACAGCCTGCAGTATCGCGCGCCGACCAGCACGGTCGTGCCGAGCGGCTCGCAGGTCTTCGCCCTGACCGGCACCGTGGCCGCGCACGGCCACTTCCTCATCCAGCTGCCGAGCAACGGCGCGAACGGCGCCGATCTGCCGGCCCCCGACCTCTCGACGGGCGGCAGCATCAACCCCGGCGCGGGCGGCGGCACTCTGTACCTCGCCGCGAGCACGACCGGTGTGCTGCCCGCAGACGCCGGCGTGATCGACCGGATCGGCTGGGGCACGAGCAACGCGCCCGAGGGCACCGCGGCGACGGGCAACTCGGTCGCGCTGAGCTATCAGCGGGATGCCGCGGGAACCGACACCGACGACAACGCCGCCGACTTCACGGCGGCGGCGCCGACCCCGCAGGACGCCGCGTCCGACGGCGGGGTCGCGACGCCCCCGTCCGACGGCGGCTCGGGCGACACGGGCGGCACCCCGGCCGCGGTCTCGATCGCGGAGATCCAGGGCACGACCGGCACCTCGCCGCTCGCGGGGCAGACCGTCACGACCGAGGGCGTCGTGACCGCCGCCTATCCGACCGGCGGCTTCAACGGCTTCTACCTCGAAACGGGCGGCGCCGGCGGCACAGCCGCACAGGACAGGACGCCGGGAGCCTCCGACGCGATCTTCGTCTTCGGCTCGATCTCGGCCGCACAGGTGCACATCGGCGAGAGCGTGACGGTCACCGGACAGGTCCAGGAGTATCAGGGCGCTGTCGAGATCACCTCGCCGACCGTCACCGAGCTCGCGACCCCGCTCGCCCCGGTCGTCCCCGACGCGCTGCCCTGGTCCGAGCTGGCCACCGACGCGCAGAAGCAGGCCCACGAGGGCGAGCTCATGGCGCCGCAGGGCGACTTCACGGTCTCGGACAACTACAACGCGAACTGGTACGGCTCCTTCACCCTCGCCGCGGGCGACACGCCGCTACGCCAGCCGACGGATGCCGGCACCGCCGGTTCCGCGGCGGCCCAGGCGACCGCGGCCGACAACGCCGCGCGCACGATCACGCTCGACGACGGCTCGAGCCTGAACTACAGCGCCAAGGCGAACACGGGCACGCCGCTGCCCTGGCTGACGCCCGCGAACCCGGTGCGCGTGGGCTCGGCCGTGACGTTCCACGAGCCGGTGATCCTCGACTACCGGTTCAGCCTGTGGAACTTCCAGCCCACCGCGCAGGTGACCGATGACGGGGCATCCGTCGCGACCTTCAGCGACACCCGCACGACGAACGAACAGCCCGCTGCCGTCGGCGGCGACGCGCGCCTCGCGACCTTCAACGTGCAGAGCTACTTCCCGATGACGGGCGAGAAGTTCGTCGCCGCCGGGCTCGGCACGTGCTCGTACTACACCGACCGCGACGGCAACCGCATCGCCGTGAACACCTGCACGACCACGGGCGGCGACGGCGGCCCGCGCGGCGCGGCGGACGATGCCAGCTTCGCGCGTCAGCAGGCGAAGATCGTCACCGGCATCAACCGTCTCGGCGCATCGATCGTCTCGCTCGAGGAGGTCGAGAACTCGGCCAAGTTCGGCGAGCCGCGCGACACCGCGCTCGCCGGCCTCGTCGACGCGCTGAACGCGGCGGCGGGCTCCGACGTCTGGGCCTACGTGCCTTCCCCCGCAGCCGACCAGCTGCCGCCGATCACCGAGCAGGACGTCATCCGCACGGCGCTCATCTACAAGCCGGCGGATGTGGCGCCGGTCGGCACCTCGACCGTGCTGACCGGGGACTCGGACGCCGGTCAGCCGTTCTCGATCGCGCGCGAACCGCTCGCCCAGGCGTTCACGGCGGCCGGAGCGAGCGCGGCCGACGCGTTCCTCGTGGTCGCGAGCCACTGGAAGTCGAAGGGGGCGGACGCCGCGGGCCTCTACCCCGGCGACGCCGAGGACACCTCGTCCCCCGCCGTCGACCAGGGAGGCTACAACGCGACCCGGGTGCACGAGGCGCAGGACACCCTCGCCTTCGCGAACCGCGTCGCCGCGCAGGTGGGCACCGATCGGATCTTCCTGCTCGGAGACTTGAACTCGTATTCGCACGAGGACCCGATGGAGACGCTGTACTCCGCGGGTTACACCGATCTCGGCGGCCTGTTCGATCCCGCGGGGCGCACGTACTCGTACAACACGCTCATGGGCTCGATCGACCATGTGCTCGCGAACGCGGCGGCGCTGAAGATGGTGACCGGTGCGGATGTCTGGGAGATCAACGCGCAGGAATCGGTCGCCTTCGACTACAGCCGGTACAACTACAACGCGACCCAGCTCTTCGACGGCAGCGAGCCGTTCGCGGCCTCCGACCACGACCCGGTCGTCGTCGGGCTGACGCTGCCCGTGTCGACGCCGGCCCCGGCCGCCTGGAGCGCCACCGTCGTCTACAACGCGGGCGACCTCGTGAGCTATGACGGGGCGACCTGGCAGGCGCAGTGGTACACGAAGGGCGATGTCCCCGGAGCGTCGAAGAAGGTCGTCTGGGCGCAGATCGCGACCGCACCCGACGGCACGGCGCTGTGGACGGCGACGCGCGCCTTCGACACAGGCGATGTCGTCGAGTACGAGGGGGTGAAGTACCAGGCCCAGTGGTGGACCCAGGGCGACGTGCCCGGTGCAGCCGCGAAGAAGCAGCCGTGGAAGCTGCTCGGCTGATCGCACGGTTTCGCTGAGGAGGCGCCCGGAGCCCACGGCTCCGGGCGCCTCCTGTGTCACCGGGTCGCTTCCGGTTCGCGCGTGGGCGACGTGCGCGCCTTGCGCACTAAGCCGGCGGCGGAGACCAGCGCCCAGACGCTCTCGAGGAGCAGGAAGCCCCACTGCCCATCGACGAGGGCGAGGACCGCGAGGATGCCCGAGCCTCCGGCGTTGAGCGCGAGATAGGTCCACGCATCCGGTGCGAGCCGCCTGGCCTGCGTGGCGATGAACGCGCCGAGCACGAGCAGGGAGCCCGCGATCTGAATCAACTGTCCGGTCATGACCGTCACCCCTCAACTGAGGCGTCGTCTTGTCTGTCCGGGTACGGCGCGTCTCGTCCGGTGCGGCCCGATCGGGTGCGCGGCCAGTCTGGCAGCCGCCGGCTGAGCACGGGCCGAGCGCCGAGTCGACCTCGGCCGAGGTGGCCCGTCGCCCAGAACACCATGCCGAGAAGCACAGGCCTGGATACGCGAAAACCCCCGGTTGACCGGGGGTTTTCTCTTGTGCGCGATACTGGGATCGAACCAGTGACCTCTTCCGTGTCAGGGAAGCGCGCTACCGCTGCGCCAATCGCGCCCTGCTCGAGACTCTAGCGTGCTAGCGAACGAGTGGGAACTGAGTGTGGAGGTGGCGACGGGATTCGAACCCGTGTGGACGGCTTTGCAGGCCGCTGCCTCGCCTCTCGGCCACGCCACCAGGCCCGCGTGGTAACCGGGTCGGTTGTGACACCGACACAGCCTCACACTCGAGCGGATGACGAGACTCGAACTCGCGACCCTCACCTTGGCAAGGTGATGCGCTACCAACTGCGCTACATCCGCATTTGTCTGGGGCTTTCTTGCGGCCGCCCCGGCGACTTCTCAACCATAACCCACGTTTTGCGACGATTACAAATCGAGCGGACGGTGCGCCGTGATTCGTGAAAAGGCTCCCCCGTCGGCTAACATCGTGACGTACCTGATGCGGGCGATTGGCGCAGCTGGTAGCGCGCTTCCTTCACACGGAAGAGGTCGTCGGTTCGAGCCCGGCATCGCCCACCAAGATAAAGACCCGGTCAAAGGCAAGATTTTTGACCGGGTTCTTTTGTATTCCTCGAACGGCATGCGCGCAGGCGCTGCCCCGCTGAGAGCCGTGTCTGTTGCGTGATGCGCCGAACGGCTCAGTTCAGCGTGCTGACGACCAGGAACACGAGGCACGCGATGCCCGCGGCGAGGAAGAACACTCCCCCGATCAGCATCCAGAGCGGCGACTGCGAGCCGAAGGCGATGCGCATGCCGTTCGTGCGCTTGAGCTCCTGCGCCAGCTCGGAGAGCCAGTTGCGGCGGATGATCAGGAACAGGCCCCAGCTGACGGCGAGGGCGCCCCAGATGAGCAGGAAGACGCGGGCGGCGGTCACTCGGGAAGCCTAGGGGAGGCATCCTGGGCGTCTCCGCGGGGCTCAGATCGCATAGCTCTCCTCGCCGTGCACGATGGTGTCGACGCCGGCGCTCTCGTCCTGGCTGGTGATGCGGAAGCCGATGGTCTTCTGGAGCAGCCAGCCGATGCCGTAGGCGACGCCGAAGGAGTAGAGGCCGACCGCGAGGCATCCCACGGCCTGCGCGCCCAGCTGAGCGAGCGACCCGATGTCGATCAGGCCGATGCCCGCGCCGACGAGGCCGATGAACAGGGTGCCGGTGAGGCCGCCGACCAGGTGGATGCCGACGACATCGAGGGTGTCGTCGAAACCGAGGCGCCACTTGAGCTCGACGGCAAGGCAGGACAGCACACCGGCGATGAGGCCGAGCACCAGCGCCCACATCGGTGTGAGCACGTTCGCCGACGGCGTGATGGCCACGAGGCCGGTCACGGCACCCGAGGCGGCGCCGATCGAGGTCGGCTTGCCGTCCTTGAGCTTCTCCGTCGCGAGCCAGCCGACCGTCGCGGCGGCGGGCGCGGCGAGCGTGTTGATCCAGGCGAGCGCCGCGGTCGTGTTGACCGCCCCTGCTGAGCCTCCGTTGAAACCGAACCAGCCGAACCAGAGCAGCGCGGCGCCGATGAGGGTGAGGGGCACGTTGTGCGGCTTGACCATGCCCTTCGTGAAGCCGATGCGACGGCCGAGGACGAGCGCGAGGGCGAGCGCCGCCGCGCCGGAGTTGATCTCGATGACCGTGCCGCCCGCGAAGTCGTGCAGGCCGAGCTCCTTGAGCCAGCCGCCGCTCGAGAAGACCCAGCTCGCGACCGGGAAGTAGACGACCGTCACCCAGACTCCGGCGAAGATCATCCACGAGCCGAACTTCGCGCGGTCGGCGATGGCGCCCGAGATGAGGGCGACCGTGATGATGGCGAAGGTCGCCTCGAAGCCGACGAAGGCGAGGGAGTAGGCGTCCCCCTGGTTGAGCGCGGACATCGTGCCGTCCGCGTGCAGGGGCAGGTAGTCGTGCAGGCCGATGTTGGCGAAGGGGTTGAGCAGGAGATGCGGAACGGCCCAGTCGGTGATGCGCCCGTCGGCGCCCGAGACGCCGAACGACATCGAGTAGCCGTAGAGGATCCACAGCACGCTGACGAGCGCGATCGCGCCGAAGCTCATCATCATCATGTTGATGACCGACTTCGCCTGCACCATGCCGCCGTAGAAGAAGGCGAGGCCGGGGGTCATCAGCAGGACCATGGCGGCCGCCACGAGCAGCCACAACGTGCTCGTATCGCTCGGGGCGTGGGTCGCGGCGGCGGCGAAGACCGACATGAATGCTGCTCGTCTCTGTCGTGGTGCGGGACTGCGCCAGTCTCGCCGCGGCAGATTTCACGAGGTGCGGGGTTCTGTTTCGCCGGTGTTACGGCGGATGCGCCCGTGTGAACGGGATGTTTCGGAGATCGTGCCACCGTGAGGGGCGCCTTCGGGAGACGCCCCTCACGGAATCGCTACACGACCGGTTCGAGGATGTAGCTCTCCTCGCCGTGCACGACCGTGTCGACGCCGGCGATCTCGTCCTCGTTCGTGATGCGGAAGCCGATCGTCTTCTGGATCGCCGTGCCGAGCAGCCAGGCGATGCCGAAGGACCAGACCGTGACCGACGCGGCGCCGATGAACTGCGCCCCGAGCTGCTTGAGCGAGCCGGTGTCGAGCAGACCGATGCCCGAGCCGAAGATGCCGATCCACAGCGTGCCGATCCAGCCACCGATGAAGTGGACGCCGACCACGTCGAGCGAGTCGTCGAAGCCGAGCCGCCACTTCAGATCGATCGCATAGGCGCAGACGAAGCCCGTGACCAGGCCGAGCAGCATGCCCCAGCCCGGAGTGAGGATGTTGCACGCGGGGGTGATCGCGACGAGTCCTGAGACGGCGCCCGAAGCGGCGCCGATCGAGGTCGGCTTGCCGTCCTTGATCTTCTCGGCGACGAGCCAGCCGATCGTCGCCGCCGCCGGCGCCGCGAGGGTGTTGATCCAGGCGATGGCGGCGACGCCGTCCATCGCCCCCTCGGAGCCGGCGTTGAAGCCGAACCAGCCGAACCAGAGCAGGGCCGCGCCGAGCAGCGTCAGCGGCACGTTGTGCGGCTTCGCCATGCCCTTCTTGAAGCCGACGCGCTTGCCGAGCACGAGGGCGAGGGCGAGGGCGGCAGCACCGGCGTTGATGTGCACCGCCGTGCCGCCCGCGAAGTCGTTGACGTGCAGGATGCTGGGCGCCCAGCCGTCGCTGAGGTTGAAGACCCAGTACGCGACCGGGAAGTACACGACGGTGACCCAGATGCCGGCGAACAGCATCCACGCGCCGAACTTCGCGCGGTCGGCGATGGCACCCGAGATGAGGGCGACCGTGATGATCGCGAACGTGGCCTGGAAACCGGCGAAGGCGAGGCCGCTCATGTCGGGGTGCATCGCGCCCGTCTTGTCGATGCCGAGCAGATCGGTGAACACGAACAGGTTCTGACCGGGCGCGAAGGGGTTGCCGAGCCAGTGGCCGATGAGCGGCTTCCCGAACGAGAGGCCGTAGCCGTAGAGCACCCAGAGCACGCCGACGAGGGCGATGGCGCCGAAGCTCATCATCATCATCGAGATCACGGACTTCGCGCGGACCATGCCGCCGTAGAAGAACGCGACCCCCGGGGTCATCAGAAGGACGAGAGCTGCGGCCACGATGAGCCAGAGCGAATTGACGTCAGCCGGCGTGGCCGGTTGATCGGCGGCGAGGACCAACATGATGCGGGTCACCTCTCTCTAAGGGGCGAGAACGCTGTCAGTTTCGTGACGAGACGTTTCGCGCCGGAGCGGTGACTGTTTCCGCGTCGTTACGCGTGGGGCGGGGGCGTGAACATCCTGTTTCAGGAGGCGTGAGGCCCGGGCGCCGTCAGGGCGATCATTCTCGAGACCGAGCGCAGGTACTTCTTGCGGAAGCCGCCGCCGAGCATGGCCTCGTCGAAGACATCCGACAGCGGCACGCCGCTCGCGACGATCGGCAGCTCGGCGTCATAGGCCCGGTCGATGAAGGCGACGAGGCGCAGCGCCTGCATCTGATCGTGCAGCTGCACGACGTCGTCGAAGGCGATCAGGTCGAGCCCGGCGACCATCTTGATGTAGCGCGAGGGGTGCACCGTGGCGAGGTGCGCGATGAACGAGCGGAAGTCGTCGCGCGTGGCGGCGCCGCCGGCGGCGCGGGTCGCCTCGACGGCGGCGGCCACCGCTGTGGCATCCGTCACGACCGCCTCGCCCGTCGTCGCGCGGCGCCGGTAGTCGAGCCCGTCGATGCGCACGGTCTCGAAGTTGCCCGCCATCGCATGGATCTCGCGCAGGAAGTCGCTCGCGGCGAAGCGGCCCTCCCCCAGCGCGTTCGGCGGCGTGTTGCTCGTTGCGGCGAAGCGCGTGCCGCCCGCGACGAGGTCGCCGATGAGCCGCGTCATGAGCATCGTGTCGCCCGGGTCGTCGAGCTCGAACTCGTCGATGCAGATGAGGCTGCTGCCCCGGAGGAGCGCGACCGTGTTCGCATAGCCGAGCGCGCCGACGAGGGCGGTGTACTCGATGAAGGTGCCGAAGTACTTGCGGCCGGACGCCGCGTGCCACGCCGCGGCGAGCAGGTGCGTCTTGCCGACACCGAAGCCGCCGTCGAGGTAGACGCCGGGTTTCGGGGCGTCCTCCGCGGCCTTCTTCTTCCGGCCGAAGCCGAGGAAGCCGCCGCGACCATGAGGGGCTGCGCCGCCCGCCGCGAAGGTGCGGAGCAGATCGACCGCCGCGTGCTGCGACGGGTAGTCGGCGTCGGGCCGGTAGTTGTCGAACGACGCGTCGGCGAACTGCGCGGGCGGCACGAGGCTCTGCACGATCTGGTCGCCTGTGATCGGCGGGTCGAGCTCGGTCAGGCTGGTCACGTGGGTGGTGCGCAAGGCATCCGTCGTCATCGAAGGGCTCACTGGGAAAAATGTCGAACTCTTACCCGCAGCCCGTGCGCGGTTGCGCACACGCGCATAGCGTTGCGGGAGAGGTATCGACAGCTTAACGAGGAGACCTGTATGTCCGTCGCGACCGACCCGTCCGAGAAGTTCGCCGCCTACGCGCACCCCGAGCGCCTCGTATCGACCGAATGGCTGGCCGCGCACCTGGGCGAACCGGGCCTCGTCGTCGTCGAGTCCGACGAGGACGTGCTGCTGTACGAGACCGGCCACATCCCGGGCTCGGTGAAGATCGACTGGCACACCGACCTGAACGACCCCGTCGTGCGCGACTACATCTCGCCCGAGCGCTTCGCCGAGGTGCTCGGCTCGAAGGGCATCGGCCGCGACACGACCGTCGTCATCTACGGCGACAAGAACAACTGGTGGGCGGCGTACGCGCTGTGGGTGTTCACGCTCTTCGGGCACGCCGACGTGCGCCTGCTCGACGGCGGCCGCGACAAGTGGATCGCGGAAGGGCGCGAGGTGACGACGGATGCCGCGGCGGCGGCATCCGCCGACTACCCGGTCGTCGCGCGCGATGACAGCGCCGTCCGCGCCTTCAAGGACGACGTGCTCGCGCACCTCGGCAACGGCCCGCTCATCGACGTCCGCAGCCCCGAGGAGTACACGGGCGAGCGCACCGAGATCCCCGGCTATCCGACCGAGGGCGCCCTGCGCGCCGGCCACATCCCGTCGGCGGCCTCGGTGCCGTGGGCGAAGGCGGCGGCACCCGACGCGACGTTCAAGACCCGCGACGAGCTCGAGGCGGTCTACCTGGACGGCGCGGGCCTCCAGGCCGGCGACGACGTCATCGCGTACTGCCGCATCGGCGAGCGTTCGAGCCACACCTGGTTCGTCCTGACGCACCTGCTCGGCTTCGAGAACGTGAAGAACTACGACGGCTCGTGGACCGAGTGGGGTTCCGCCGTGCGCGTGCCGATCGTGCAGGGCGCCGAGCCCGGCGTCGTTCCTGCGCGATGATGCTGCGATGACCGACGCCCTGCCCGACGCGCTCGCGGAGATCCGTGACGAGTTCCTCGCCCTCGGCCAGCAGGAGCGTCTGCAACTGCTGCTCGAGTTCTCGAACGAGCTGCCCGAGCTGCCCGAGCGCTATCGGGACCACCCCGATCTCTTCGAGCGCGTCGCCGAATGCCAGTCCCCCGTCTTCCTCTTCGTCGAGGTCGACGACGCCGACGTGGCGCACCTGTTCGTGACCGCGCCCAAGGAATCGCCCACGACCCGCGGCTTCGCCTCCATCCTCGTCCAGGGTCTCGCCGGGCTCACCTCGGCCGAGGTGCTCGCGGTGCCCGACGACTACCCGCAGACGATCGGCCTGTCGCAGGCGGTGTCTCCGCTGCGGCTGCGCGGAATGGCGGCGCTGCTGGGCCGGGCGAAGCACCAGGTCGCTGCGAAGCGCGCGCAGGCCTGACGCGACGCCGCGTTGCGAACCGGGCTGCCCTCAGGCGCCGGGCGGCGCCGGCGTTCCGTCGCCGGCTTCGAGCGACTCCAGCCACTTGCCGATGGCCTTCGTCCACTTCTTCGGGTCGAAGTTCCAGAGCTTGGTGTGGCGGGCGCGCGTGAAGCGCACGAATGTGACGATGTCGGGCCGGCGCGCCGCGAGCGCACGCGAGGCGTAGGCCGGCACGTAGCCGTCGTCGTCGCTGTGCATCAGCAGGATCGGCGTGCTCAGGACATCCGCCCGATGCACGAAATCCAGCTCGGGCAGCCCGATCGGCGCGGCCTGACCGGTCAGCCGCCCGCCCCACGGCGCGTCGAGCAGCTTGAGCGCGCTCTCGGCGATCGGGTCGGGCACGTGCAGCTCGCCGGCCTGATAGCGCAGCGTGTCGACCCAGTCGATGACGGGCGAGTCGAGCACCACGCCGCGGATCAGCTCGGCGTGCATCGAGCGCGTCACGGCCTGCAGCACGATCGCGCCGCCCATCGACCAGCCCATCAGCACGATGTCGGTCGCGCCGTGGTCGACGGCGTACTCGATGGCGGCCTCGACGTCGCGCCATTCGGTCGAGCCGAGGCCGTAGCGGCCGTCATCGCTGCGCGGGCCGTCGCCGTCGTTGCGATAGGAGATGACGAGGGATGTCCAGCCGTGCTCCCGGAAGATCGGCACGGCCCGCAGGCATTCCTGGCGCTGCGTGCCGCGCCCGTGCACATGGATCGCCCACTTGCCGCTGCGCGTGCCGTCGTCGCCCTTGGGCCCGTTGAACCGCCAGGCCGGCGCCACTCCCCCGTCGGTGTCGATGCCGATCGACTTGACCGGCAGGCCGAGCTCCTCGGGGCGCACGTACCACCAGCCGCTGATGCGGCCGCGCTTCGCGCGCGTCAGGTCTCCGAAGGTGACGCGCTCGACGCGGCGCGTCACCGAGACGCCGCTGCGGGACAGGATCGCGCCGATGCGGGCGTGGCCGGCGTCCTGGTCGAACCAGAAGCTGTAGTCGCCGCGCAGCAGGCTCTCCGGCGTGGGCGACAGGGTGATGACGGAGGCGTCGGGCGCCACGGCGCGCACGATCACGTCCTCCGCGCGGCGGCGGGGCGGCGTGAGCACCTTGCGGGCGATGAAGACCGCGGAACCGGCGGCAGCGGCGGCGAAACTCGCGGCCCCCAGCGCGGCGAAGGCGAGAGGCATGCCGACCCGTCTGCGCCACCCCGTCATCCCCCGACCCCTTTCGCGCGGCGTGCCTGTTCGCGGACTCTCAGCTTGAACTCTAATGTTCATGCTGTGTCGACCACACCGTCCGGGCGCGCGGCCAGCAGCGAGTTCACTGCCGCGTTGGAGTCCATCAAGGCGGCGGCCATCCGCCCCGAGCTCATCGTGTCGCACATCAGCGCGCCGGGCCAGCTCGCGCCCGAGTCGTTCGCGCTCGCAGCCGACGTGAATCCGTCGTCGCACGGCGCCGACTCGGAACTCGGCACCGGCCGCTTCGTGCTGCTGCACGACCCGAGCTCGCCCGAGGAATGGGGCGGCCGCTTCCGGGTCATCTGCTTCGCCAAGGCGCCCCTCGAGACCGACATCGGGCTCGACCCCTTCCTCGCCGACGTCACCTGGTCGTGGCTCGTCGACGCGCTCGATTCGCGCGGGGCGGGGTATGTCTCGGCATCCGGCACGGCGACCAAGATCATCTCGACGGGCTTCGGCGAGCTCGCCGCACAGGGCGACGGCGCGCAGATCGAGCTGCGCGCCTCCTGGACCCCGACCGACACCGACCTCGGTGTGCACGTCGAGGCCTGGGGCGACCTGGTGTGCATGCTCGCCGGCATCCCGCCGACGGCCGAGGGCGTGAGCGTCCTCTCACTACGGAGATCCAAGAGCAAGCGTGCCTGAGCAGAATCCGACCGAGTACCACGTCACCGCGACCGCGCGCGAGTACGACGAGGCCGTTGACGCCATCGCCTCGGGGCGCGGACCCGTCGCCGTCGACGCCGAGCGCGCGAGCGGTTTCCGGTACTCCCAGAAGGCCTACCTGATCCAGGTCTTCCGTCGCGACGCCGGCGTGTTCCTCTTCGACCCCATCGCGCTGGCCGAGGAGGTCGGCCCGGAGCTCACCGATCTGCAGGCGGCGATCTCGCACGACGAGTGGGTCATCCACGCCGCCAGCCAGGACCTCGCCTGCCTGCGCGAGGTCGGCCTCGACCCCGAGACGGTGTTCGACACCGAGCTCGCCGCGCGGCTGCTGGGCCTGCCCCGCGTGGGGCTGGGCCCGCTCGTGGAGAACCTGCTCGGCATCCACCTCGCCAAAGAGCATTCGGCGGCCGACTGGTCGACGCGCCCGCTGCCGCAGTCGTGGCTGACGTATGCCGCTCTCGACGTCGAGCTGCTCGTCGATCTGCGCGACGCGGTCGAGAAGCTGCTCGACGAGAGCGGGAAGTCGGACATTGCGCACCAGGAGTTCCACGGCGAGCTCGTCAAAGAGGCCAAGGTGCCGCGGGCCGAGCCGTGGCGGCGGCTCTCGGGCATCCACGCGGTGCGCGGTGCACGCAACCTCGCGGTCGCGCGCGAGCTGTGGCTGGCCCGCGATGCGCTGGCACGCGAGAAGGACACCGCGCCGGGGCGCCTGGTGCCGGACGCCTCGCTCACCGCGGCCGCGAAGCTGATGCCGAACAGCAAACGCGAGCTCGCCGCCCTGAAGGAGTTCAACGGTCGCGCGAGCCGCAGCGAGCTCGATCGGTGGTGGGCCGCGATCGAGCTCGGGCGCACGACGACGGACCTGCCGGTGCCGCGCCCCGCCGGTGACAACATGCCGCCCGTGCGAGCCTGGGCGGACCGGAACCCGACGGCCGACGCGCGCTACAGGCTCGCGCGCGAGCTCGTCACAGCGTATGCCGAGGAGCATCAGATCCCCGTCGAGAACGTGCTGATGCCCGACCTGCTGCGGCGCGTGTCGTGGGAGCCGCCGGGCGCGGTGGACGCGGCATCCGTCGGCGCGCAGCTCGCCGCGGGCGGCGCCCGCCCGTGGCAGGTCGAAGCGACCGCACCGCTCATCGTCGCCGCATTTGTGGAGGCCGAACAGGCCGATGACGAAGACGGCGAGAGCGCTTCGTAGCTTCCGACAGTCGAAGCCCCGCGGCGCGCACCCGGCTTTCTAGGATCGACTCGAATCCACGATCAGGGGAAAGGCAGTGTGGCCATGACATCCGAGGTGTACTTCGTCGACGGAACCCGAACTCCGTTCGGACGCGCCGGTGAGAAGGGCATGTACTGGGGAACCCGGGCTGACGACCTGGTCGTGAAGGCGACCGTGGGCCTGCTCGAGCGGAACCCGCAGCTGCCCAAGGACGCCGTCGACGACGTCGCGATCGCCGCGACGACGCAGACCGGCGACCAGGGCCTCACGCTCGGCCGCACCGCCGCGATCCTGGCGGGGCTGCCCACGTCGGTGCCCGGCTTCGCCATCGACCGCATGTGCGCCGGCGGCATGACGAGCGTCACGACGATGGCCTCGGCCATCGCCTTCGGCGCCTACGACGTCGCCCTCGCCGGTGGCGTGGAGCACATGGGCCGCCACCCGATGGGACTCGACGCGGACCCGAACCCCCGCTTCCTGACCGAGAAGATCGTCGCCGAGGACGCCCTGTTCATGGGCAACACGGCCGAGCGCCTGCACGACCGCTTCCCCGAGCTGACGAAGGAGCGCGCCGACTTCTATGGCATGCGCAGCCAGCAGAAGGTCGAGGCGGCGTATCAGGCCGGCCGGATCCAGCCCGACCTCGTGCCCGTCGCGATCTCGAGCGCCGAGGGCTGGGGCCTCGCCACCGAGGACGAGGGCCGCCGCCCCGGCACCACGATGGAAGGCCTCGCGACCCTCAAGACCCCGTTCCGCCCGCACGGCCGCGTGACCGCGGGCAACTCCTCACCGCTGACCGACGGCGCGACGATGTCGCTGCTCGCGAGCGGCGAGTCGGTCGAGAAGTACGGCCTGACGCCCAAGATGCGCCTCGTCAACTTCGCCTTCGCGGGCGTCGAGCCCGAGGTGATGGGCCTCGGCCCCGTGCCGAGCACCGAGAAGGCGCTGCGCAAGGCCGGGCTGAAGATCGAGGACATCGGCCTCTTCGAGCTCAACGAGGCGTTCAGCGTGCAGGTGCTCTCGTTCCTCGACCACTTCGGCATCGACGACGACGACCCGCGCGTGAACCTCTGGGGCGGCGCGATCGCGCTCGGGCACCCGCTCGCGGCATCCGGCCCGCGCCTCATGATGCAGCTCGCGCGCCAGTTCGCCGAGCACCCCGAGGTGCGCTACGGCCTGACCGCCATGTGCGTCGGCCTCGGCCAGGGCGGCTCGGTCATCTGGGAGAACCCGAACTGGAACGGCCGCTAGGCCTCGACCTCACGATCACGAAGACAAGGACTGATTCGAAGATGAGCCAGGACCCGACGGCCCAGTACGCCGCCATCGACTTCACGCCGCTGCTGCAGTTCAGCGACGACGAGGTCGTCACCCACTCGCTCGTGAAGGACGTGAAGCTGCCGAGCGGCAAGACGCTCGCGCTCATCACGCTCGACAACGGGCGCGACCACACCCGCCCGAGCACCCTCGGGCCGGCCACCCTGATCGAGCTGTCGGGCGTGCTCGACGGCCTCACGGCGCGTGCCGCGGCCGGCGAGATCGCCGCCGTCGGCATCACAGGCAAGCAGTTCATCCTCGCGGCGGGCGCCGACCTCTCCAAGGTCGGCGAGATCCCGAGCAAGGATGCCGCGAAGATGCTCGCGCAGCTCGGACACTCGACGCTCGGCAAGCTCGGCGCCCTCGGGGTGCCGTCGTTCGCCTTCGTCAACGGCCTCGCCCTGGGGGGCGGGGTCGAGATCGGGCTCAACTCGACCTATCGCACGATCGACACGTCGGCCGCCGCGCTCGCGCTGCCCGAGGTGTTCCTCGGGATCATCCCCGGCTGGGGCGGCGCGACGCTGCTGCCGAACCTCATCGGCATCGAGAACGCGCTCAAGGTCGTCGTCGAGAACCCGCTCAAGATGAACCGCATGCTGGGCGCCCACGAGGCCTACGAGCTCGGCATCTTCGACGTCGAGTTCGACCACGTGAACTTCCTCGAGGAGTCGCTGAAGTGGGCCGACGGCGTCCTCGCCGGCTCGATCAAGGTCGAGCGCAAGAACGCACCGGGGCGCATCGAGCGCACCGTGAAGTGGCCGGTCGCGCTCAAGATCGCCCGCGACACGATCGAGAGCCGCCTCGGCACCGTGCCGAAGTCGCCCTACGCCGCCCTCGACCTGCTGAACAAGGCCAAGGACGGCGACATCGCGGCCGGGTTCGCCCGCGAGGACGAGGTGCTGGCGGACCTCATCTCCGGCGACCAGTTCGCGGCATCCATCTACGCCTTCAACCTCGTGCAGGGCCGCGCGAAGAAGCCGGTCGGCGCGCCCGACAAGTCGCTCGCCAAGAAGGTCACCAAGGTCGGCGTCATCGGTGCGGGCCTCATGGCCAGCCAGTTCGCACTGCTCTTCCTGCGTCGCCTCGAGGTGCCCGTGGTCATCACCGACCTCGACCAGGCGCGCGTCGACAAGGGCCTCGCGTACATCCACGACGAACTGCAGAAGCTCGCCGACCGCGGCCGCCTGAGCCGGGACCAGCACAACAAGCTGAAGGCGCTCATCACGGGCACGACCGACCGTTCGCAGTACGCCGACTGCGACTGGGTGATCGAGGCCGTGTTCGAGGAGCTGTCGGTCAAGCAGGACGTGTTCGCCGACTTCGAGAAGATCGTCTCGCCCGAGGCCGTGTTCGCGACGAACACCTCGTCGCTCTCGGTCGCGCAGATCGGCGCGAAGCTCGAGCACCCCGAGCGCCTCATCGGCTTCCACTTCTTCAACCCGGTCGCGGTCATGCCGCTCATCGAGGTCGTCAATGCGCCCGCGACGAACGAGACGACCCTCGCGACGGCCATGCTGGTCGCGAAGAACCTGAAGAAGAACGCGATCATCACGACGGACTCCACGGGCTTCGTCGTCAACCGCGTGCTGGCCAAGGTCCTCGGGGAGGCGATGCGCGCCGTCGACGACGGCACCTCGTTCGCGACGGTCGACGAGGCGCTCGCGCCGCTCGGCCTGCCGATGCCGCCCTCGGAGCTGCTCGACCTCGTCGGCCTCAAGGTGGGCGCGCACGTGCTCGACACGCATCACGCGGCGTGGCCCGAGCGCTTCTACCGCTCCGACAACCTGCACCGCGTGGCCGAGCTGGGCGCGCTGCTCGAGAAGGACGGCAAGGGCAAGGCCAAGGGCGTGAGCCGGGATGCCGAGCGCCTCGTCAAGGCGAACCTCAACCCCGGCGGCAAGCCGCACACCCGGGAGCAGGTGCTGCAGGCCGTGCAGGACGGCTTCGCCGACGAGGTGCACCGCATGCTCGAGGAAGGCGTCGTCGCGGCCCCCGAGGACATCGACCTCGCGCTGATCCTCGGCGCCGGCTACCCCTTCCAGATGGGCGGCCTGACCCCCTATCTCGACCGCGTGGGTGCGAGCGAGCGCGTCTTCGGCGGCACGTTCCACTCGCCGAAGATCGTCGGCGCCGCGTCGCGCGAGGCGGCCGCCGCGGCCGTGTAGGGCACGAAAGCCACTGTGGGGCATACCGGATCGGCCGATCCGGTATGCCCCACAGTCGATTCTGTGCCCTGGGGCGTCAGCCGCGTGGGCGGACGGCGTCAGCCGTGCAGGTGCGGGATGGAGCCGGTGTCAGCGGCATCCGCCGCGCGCGCCCGCGGCACCTTGCTGCCGAGCACCTGCTCGACGACGTCACGTGCGATGCGCTGGGCGGTGAGCCCGGCGTCCTCGAGGATCTGGTCGCGCGTCGCCGCGTCGATGAACTCGTCGGGCAGGCCCAGCTCGTCGACGGCCGTGTCGATGCCCGCGGCGCGCAGGTCCTGACGCAGTCGGGTGCCGATGCCGCCGACCCGGATGCCGTCCTCGAGGCTGATCACGATGCGGTAGTCGGCCGACAGGTCGACGATGCTGCGCGGCACGGGCACGACCCAGCGCGGGTCCACGACCGTGGCGCCGATGCCCTGGGCCTCGAGCAGCTCGGCCGCACCGAGCGCCACGCGCGCGAACGGCCCGACGCCGACGAAGAGCACGTCCTTGCGCTCGGACTCGCGCAGGACGTCCACGCCGTCGGAGAGGCGGCGGAGGGCGGGGATGTCCTCCCCCACGTTTCCCTTCGGGAAGCGCACCACGGTGGGGCCGTCCTCGACGGCGACCGCCTCGGCTAGCTCCTCGCGCAGACGCGTCGCATCGCGCGGCGCGGCGAGGCGGATGCCGGGGATGAGCTGGAGCAGCGCGAGGTCCCACATGCCGTGGTGGCTCGGCCCGTCGGGGCCGGTCACGCCGGAGCTCGGCAGCACGAAGGTCACGCCGGCGCGGTGCAGTGCGACATCCATCAGCGTCTGATCGAAGGCCCGGTTCATGAACGTCGCGTACAGGGCGACGACGGGGTGCAGGCCGCCGAAGGCGAGACCCGCGGCCGAGGTCACCGCGTGCTGTTCGGCGATGCCGACGTCGTGCACGCGCGACGGGTACTTCGCGGCGAGCTTGTGCAGGCCGACCGAGCGCTCCATGGCGGCGGTGATGCCGACGATGCGCGGGTTGCGGTCGGCGAGCGCGAGCAGCTCGTCGGCGAAGACCGACGGCCAGGACGGGGTGCTGGATGCCGCGGCCACCGGCGCCCCCGTCGACGGGTCGATCTGCCCCACGGCGTGGAACTGGTCGGCCTCGTCGTCGAGCGCGGGCTGGTAGCCCCGGCCTTTCTGCGTGATCGCGTGCACGATGACCGGCGCGCCGTAGTTCTTCGCCTGGCGCAGCGCTTCTTCCATCGCGACGACGTCATGGCCGTTGACCGGCCCGACGTACTTGATGTCGAGGTTCGAGTACAGCTGCTCGTTGTTCGAGGCGCGGGCCAGGAAGCCGTGCAGGGCGCCGCGGACGCCGCGGTAGAGGGCCTGCGACGGGGCGCCGAAGCGGTCGGCCGCGTTGCGCGACTTGAGGTACAGGTCGCGGTAGGTCTTCTGCGTGCGCACCCCGTTCAGGAAGCGCGCCATGCCGCCGATGGTCGGTGCGTAGGAGCGACCGTTGTCGTTGACGACGATCACGAGGTTGCGGTCGTTGTCGTCGGTGATGTTGTTGAGGGCCTCCCACGTCATGCCGCCCGTGAGCGCCCCATCGCCGACGACGGCGACGACGTGGCGGCCCGTCTGGCCCGTGACGGTGAAGGCGCGGCTGATGCCGTCGGCCCACGAGAGCGAGCTGGAGGCGTGGGACGACTCGACGACGTCGTGCAGCGACTCGGAGCGCTGCGGGTAGCCCGCGAGCCCGCCGCGCTGGCGCAGCTTCGAGAAGTCCTGCCGGCCGGTCAGCAGCTTGTGCACGTAGGCCTGGTGCCCCGTGTCAAAGACGATCGGGTCCCGCGGGGACTCGAAGACGCGGTGGATCGCGATCGTCAGCTCGACGACGCCGAGGTTGGGGCCGAGGTGGCCGCCCGTCTTCGAGACGTTCTCGATCAGGAACTCGCGGATCTCAGCGGCGAGCCCGACGAGCTGCTCGTCACTCAGGCCGTCCAGGTCGCGAGGGCCGTGGATGTGGTCGAGCAGAGACATAGGGAAAAGACTACGCCGGGGCATCCGAAAGGAATCGGATGCCCCGGCGTGGGTCGTGCCTAGACGAGGCTCCGCAGCACGTACTGCAGGATGCCGCCGTTGCGGTAGTAGTCGGCCTCACCGGGCGTGTCGATGCGGACGACCGCGTCGAACTCGACCGTCTGCTTGCCCTCGGCCGAGTGCTCGCTCGGCTCGGCGACGACGTGCACCGTCTTCGGCGTCGTGCCCTCGTTGAGCTGCTCGAGGCCCGTGATCGAGACGACCTCGGTGCCGTCGAGGCCGAGCGAGTCGGCCGACTCGCCCGCCGGGAACTGCAGCGGGACGACGCCCATGCCGATGAGGTTCGAGCGGTGGATGCGCTCGAAGCTCTCGGTGATGACGGCCTTCACACCGAGCAGGTTCGTGCCCTTGGCGGCCCAGTCGCGGCTCGAGCCCGAGCCGTACTCCTTGCCGCCGAAGATCACGAGCGGGGTGCCCGCGGCCTTGTAGTTGACCGACGCGTCGTAGATGAACGACTGCGGCGCGTCCGACTGGGTGAAGTCGCGCGTGTAGCCGCCCTCGACGCCGTCCAGCAGCTGGTTCTTGAGGCGGATGTTCGCGAACGTGCCGCGGATCATGACCTCGTGGTTGCCGCGGCGCGAGCCGTACGAGTTGAAGTCGACGAACTCGACGCCGTGCTCGGTCAGGTACTGGCCGGCCGGCGAGTCCTTCTTGATCGAGCCCGCGGGGCTGATGTGGTCGGTGGTCACCGAGTCGCCGAGCTTCGCGAGCACGCGGGCGCCGTGGATGTCCGTGACGGGGCTCGTCTCGAGGGTCATGCCCTCGAAGTACGGGGGCTTGCGGACATACGTCGACTCGCCGTCCCACTCGAACACGTCGCCGGTCGGGGTGGGCAGGTTCTTCCAGCGGTCGTCGCCCTCGAACACCGAGGCGTACTGGCGCGTGAACATCTCGTTGTTGATCGACTCGTCGATCGTCTTCTGCACCTCATCGGCGGAGGGCCAGATGTCCTTCAGGAAGACCGCGTTGCCGGCGGCATCCTCACCCAGCGCGTCGTTCTCGAAGTCGAAGTTCATCGAACCGGCCAGCGCGTACGCGACCACGAGCGGCGGCGAGGCGAGGTAGTTCATCTTGACATCGGGGTTGATGCGGCCCTCGAAGTTGCGGTTGCCCGAGAGCACCGCGGTGACGGCAAGGTCGTTCTCGTTGACGGCGGCCGAGACCTCGTCGATGAGCGGGCCCGAGTTGCCGATGCAGGTGGTGCAGCCGTAGCCGACCGTGTAGAAGCCGAGGGCCTCGAGGTCGCCGGTGAGACCGGCCTTCTCGTAGTACTCGGTGACGACGCGCGAGCCCGGGGCCAGCGTGGTCTTGACCCACGGCTTGGCCTTGAGGCCCTTCCTGGCCGCGTTGCGCGCGAGCAGGCCGGCGGCCAGCATGACCGACGGGTTCGACGTGTTGGTGCACGAGGTGATCGCCGCGATGGTGACCGCGCCGTGGTCGAGCGTGTAGCTCGTGCCGTCGGCGAGGGTCACCTGCGAGGGCTTGGTCACGTTGACCGGCGCGTGGCTGATGTGGTGCGTGCCGTCGGTGTCGTGCACGGCGACCGGGTCGGATGCCGGGAACGACTCGTGGCCGGCCTCGTCGAGCGCGTCCTCGTCGGCGTCGGCGTAGTTCAGCAGGTCCTTCTCGAACTGGGCCTTGGCGTCGGAGAGGACGATGCGGTCCTGCGGGCGCTTCGGGCCGGCGATCGACGGCACGACGGTCGACAGGTCGAGCTCGAGGTACTCGGAGTACTCGGCCTCCTGCGACGGGTCGTGCCAGAGGTGCTGCTGCTTCGAGTACTGCTCGACGAGCGCCACCTGGGCCTCGTCGCGGCCCGTCAGGCGCAGGTAGTCGAGGGTCACGTCGTCGATCGGGAAGATCGCGGCGGTCGAGCCGAACTCGGGGCTCATGTTGCCGATGGTGGCGCGGTTCGCGAGCGGCACGGCGCTGACGCCCTCGCCGTAGAACTCGACGAACTTGCCGACGACGCCGTGCTTGCGCAGCAGGTCGGTGATGGTGAGCACGACGTCGGTCGCGGTCACACCGGTCGGGATCGCGCCTGTGAGCTTGAAGCCGACGACCTTGGGGATGAGCATCGACACGGGCTGGCCGAGCATGGCCGCCTCGGCCTCGATGCCGCCGACGCCCCAGCCCAGCACGCCGAGGCCGTTGACCATCGTGGTGTGCGAGTCGGTGCCGACGAGCGTGTCGGGGTAGGCCTGCAGCGCGCCGCCGACGGTGCGGGTGAAGGTCACCCGGGCCAGGTACTCGATGTTGACCTGGTGCACGATGCCGGTGCCCGGCGGGACGACCTTGAAGTCGTCGAAGGCCGTCTGGCCCCAGCGCAGGAACTGGTAGCGCTCGCCGTTGCGCTCGTACTCGATCTCGACGTTGCGCTCGAAGGCGTCCTCGCGACCGAACAGGTCGGCGATGACGGAGTGGTCGATGACCATCTCTGCCGGGGCGAGCGGGTTGATCTTCTTGGGGTCGCCGCCGAGGGCCGCGACCGCCTCGCGCATGGTGGCGAGGTCGACGATGCAGGGCACGCCGGTGAAGTCCTGCATCACGACGCGGGCCGGCGTGAACTGGATCTCGGTGTCGGGCTCGGCGCTGGGCACCCAGCTGCCGAGGGCGGTGATCTGCTCTGCCGTGACATTCGCGCCGTCCTCGGTGCGGAGCAGGTTCTCGAGCAGGATCTTCAGGCTGAACGGCAGCTTCTCGTAACCGGGGACGCTGTCGACGCGGAAGATCTCGTAGTCGGCACCGCCGACCGAGAGGGTTGATCTGGCGCCGAAGCTGTTGACTGCTGACACTGTGTCGGCCTCCTTGGCGAACGAGTGATTTATCTTGACGTCGAGATAACTCTAGCAGTGACGCTAGTGGTCGGACGAGCTTTCCGAGGATGCCGCGCCACCCGTGCCCGCGGGGTACGCGCCCCGCACCAGCAGCCAGGTGGCCAGGAGCACCGGCACATAGAGGGGCACGCCCATGACGAGGTGCGCGATGGCGAGCGCGGCGGTGTTGTTCGCGAGGAAGAGCGGCACCTGCACCACGAGCCGCGCGGCGAACAGCGCCGTCCACAGCAGGGTCGCGACGACCGCGACGCGGTAGTGGGGCCGCGACTGCCGCCACTTCACGCCCTCGCCGTAGAGGTAGCCGACCGCGATGCCGATGATCGGCCAGCGCACGAGCACCGAGACCAGGAAGGCGACGCCGTAGAGCAGGTCGATGCCGAGCCCGAGCGCGAAGTTGTTCGACGGCCGATTGGTCGCGATGGCGAGGATGGCGCTCGCGCCGACGCCGATCAGGCCCGCGACGGCCTGCGTCGCGTTCTCCTTCTTGGCGATGCGCCAGAGCGTGAACACGAGCGCGATCAGCACCGAGGCGCCGAGCGAGACCGGCACGGCGGCGTCGGGCAACGGCGTCATGAGCGCCGTGTAGAGCACGATGAAGGCGAGCCCCGGCAGCACGGCCTCGCAGAGGCCGCGGACGCCGCCGACCGCGCGCAGCAGCGCGTCGCCGCTCGGGGCCTGGTCGGCGACGAGGGCGCCGAGGCCGGTGTTCTTCGCGGCGGCGGCGCCGAGCGCCTCGCTCAGCGCGGGGTCGGGCTTCGAGGATGCCTCGGCCGAGGCATCCTCATCGTGCCCGCGATCGGTCATCACGCGCCGGGGGCGGCGGGGGTCGCCGGCATCTGAAGGGGGATCAGGTCGCGCGGCGGCATCGGCACGGAACCGCGCACCACGACCACGCTGCGGAACAGGTCCTCGACGAGTGCGGCCGCCTCGGGCGCCACGGCCCCGTCGCCCGAGATCACTCCGCGCAGGAACCAGCGCGGGCCGTCGACTCCGATGAAGCGCGCGATGCGCGTCTCGCCCGGCTGGCCGCCGGCGACGGGCACCTGGGCGACGAGCTCGGGGCCGAACGGGCCCTCGCGCTCCTCCGAGCGGCCGCCCTGCAGCGCGACCTGCTCGCCGATCTGTGAGCGGATCTCGTGCCACAGGCCGCTCGAGCGGGGTGCCGCGAACGGCTGGACCTGCAGGGTCGAGCCCGCGTAGTCGAGGGCGACGGCGACGACGCGCTGCGACTCCTCCTCGATCTCGAGGCGCAGGTGCAGGCCCTCGCGCGGCAGGATCTTCACCCCGCCGAGGTCGATGTAGGGGCGGACCGGGTTCGCCTCTGCGTCGTCGAGGGGCCCTTCGGTCTCGCGGTCTTCGGGGGCCGACTTCTCGGATTCGGTGGGCTCGATGTCGCTCACGCGCGTTCTCCTCGGGTTGTGGGTTCGGGTGCGTCCTCCGAGCCCGTGCTGCGCACGGCCGCACCCGCGGGCTTGTCCTGATCGCGGTAGCCGGTCGAGCCGAAGCCGCCGGTGCCGCGCACGCTGTCGGGCAGCTCGTCGACGGGGACGAAGACGGCGCGGGCGATCGGGACGATGACGAGCTGGGCGATGCGGTCGCCGACCGCGATGTCGTAGGGCTCGGACTGATCGGTGTTCAGCAGTGTGACCCGCAGCTCCCCCCGGTAGCCCGCGTCGACGGTGCCCGGTGCGTTCACGACCGTGATGCCGTGGCGCATCGCGAGGCCGCTGCGCGGCACGACGAAGCCGGCATAGCCGTCGGGCAGCGCGATCGCGACGCCCGTGCCGACGGTCGCGCGCTCGCCCGGCGCGAGGCGGAGCGCCTCGGTCGCGGTGAGGTCGGCCCCGGCGTCGCCGGGGTGCGCGTAGACGGGGGCGGCGGGCGCGACGATGGGCACGTCCACGGTTTCGATCACGGGTGTGAGGCTACCGTGTTCGCATGACCCTGTTCCGCGAGCGGCTGTATGCCGCGCCCTGGCTCTTCGTGGCGACCGCACTGATCATCCCCGCCACGCTGGCCGTGTTCTGGCCGATCAACTCGACGGTCGGGGTGATCCTCGCGATCGTGCTGTACGCCGTCATCGTCGCACTGCTGGTCGGGTTCTCCCCCGTGCTCGTGGTCACGGCGGAGGAGTTCCGCGCGGGCCGGGCCAATGTGGAGCGCGAGTTCATCGGGCGGGCGCAGGCGTTCACGGGCAGCGAGGCGGCGCTCGAGCGCGGACAGCACCTCGACGCGCGCGCGTGGCTGCTGCTGCGCGGCTCGCTGCCGGTCGTGAAGGTGCCGATCCTGGATGCCGCGGACCCGGTGCCCTACTGGGTCGTCTCGACGCGCCGCCCCCACGAGCTCGCGGCCGCGCTGAACGGTGCGGCGGAGCAGCCCGCCGCCTGACATCTGGTCATCGAGATCGAGAAAAGCCCCCGGTGCGAGCCGGGGGCTTTTTCGTCGAGGTGCGTCGCTAGGCCGCGCATTCCATGCAGATCGGACCGAGCTTGGTCTCGTGGTCGAGCTGCGAGCGGTGCTTCACGAGGAAGCAGCTGACGCAGGTGAACTCGTCAGCCTGCGGCGGCAGGACCACGACGTCGAGATCGAGGTCGGAGAGGTCGGCGCCCTGCAGCTCGAACGAGCCCGGGTTGTCCGGGTCCTCGTCGATGATGGCGGCGGACTTGTCCGGCACCCGCTCCTTCAGCGCCTCGATTGATTCTGATTCGTCGTCGTTCTTCCTCGGCGCGTCGTAATCGGTTGCCATACCCATCCACTTCTGAAAATACCTGCCGATCAGCATGAATCGGCGGCGACAGTATGCATCACGCCCCCGGCTAAATCAATTCGATTTCCTGGGTGCGCCGTGCAGTTCGGGAAACTCGCGGCACGCCCGCGCTATTCCCGGGCGGGAGCCGCCTTCCGTGGCATTCTGGCGGGGTTCCAGGACCGCAAGCGAAGGCGAAGATCACCATGCAGGATTTGAAGGTCATCGGAGTCGAGGACGGCGCCCTTCTCGCCGCGAGCGACGCGGGCGATCGTTACCGCATCGCCATCGACGAGGTCGCGCTCACCAAGCTGCGCCGGCTCAAGGTCGAGCAGGCCGAATCCGGTGCACGCATCTCCCCGCGCGAGATCCAGGCGCACATCCGCGGCGGCCTCTCCGCCGAGGACGTCGCCGAGCTCACGGGCGCCTCGCTCGAATACGTGCAGCGCTTCGAGGGCCCGATCATCGCCGAACGCGAGCACATCGTCGCGCAGGCGCTGGCCGTCGCCGTGCGGATGCCGGCCGACGTCGACCTGCTGGGCGAGAACGCGACCTTCGGCGCCGCGATCCGCGAGCGCCTCGCCGCCCTCGGCGCCTCGAGCGAGCGCTGGGCCAGCTGGCGCGACGACGAGGGCGGCTGGATCGTGAAGCTGTCCTTCACCACCGACGAGATCGACCACGACGCCCGCTGGAACTACGAGCCCCGCAAGGCGCACCTCGCGCCGGCCAACGCCGAGGCGAGCACGCTCTCGCAGCAGGGCGAGCTGCCGGCGACCGGGCTGATCCCCCGCCTGCGCGCCGTCGCGCCGCTCGCACCCGACGAGGCGCGCTTCGACTCGGGCGTCTTCGACTTCGTGGAGCCGCGTCGCGCCGAGCCGGTGCCGCAGGCATCCCCGGCCCCCGCCGCGGCGCAGCCGACCGCACCCGTCCCGTTCGGCGCGATCAAGCGTGCGGCGGACGACGAGCCGAAGGACGTCCAGAACACCGCCGACCTGCTGGAGGCGCTGCGTCGCCGCCGCGGCGAGCGCGAGGCGGCCAGCCTGAACCTGCGCGACTCGCAGCCGCTCGAGCTCGACTTCGAGCCCGAGGCGCCGCGCGAGCCCACCACGTCCGACACGGCGAGCGATCTGCCCGTCGTGAGCGGCCCGACGCCCGTCGCGGTGAACGCGAGCGGCCCGGTCTCGCGCGACACGGGCTCGCTCGGCACGCGCGGTTCGTCGAAGCGCGGCCGCGCCTCGATGCCGAGCTGGGACGAGATCGTGTTCGGCGCCCGCGGGGACGACGACACCTCGGCGTAGGGCTACTGCGCGAAGGCGCCGAAGCCGATGAGCGGCACCTTCACCTCATCGGGGCTGAACGAGCCGTGCTGGCCGACCATGGCCCAGGTGCGCTCGTTCGTCGAGCGCGTGTCGTAGAACACGACGTTCGAGCGCGCGGCCACGAGCAGTTCGCCGATGCGCGGCCGCACTTCGTCGTCGACGCCGTCGGGCCCGAACCAGCCCGCGGCGATCGCTTCGTCGCGCGTGGCGACCCAGGCCCGGTCGTCCTCGGCTTCGTGCCACGTGTGCGCGAGCCGCTCGAGGTCGCCGGCCGTCGAGCCCGGCTCGAGGTGCAGCTGCAGGCAGCGGTAGTCGCCCGCGACGTGCCGCACGCCCGCGACGAGCTCCGGTTCCTCGCCGAAGAACAGCTTGCCCTTCGGCGCGATGTCGACCATGCCGTGATCGGCCGTGAGGAAGGCGCCCTGGCCCGTCGCGAGCCCGCGCTCGAGCCGCGCCATGCCGGCGTCGAGCTCTTCGAGCGCGTTCGTCCACTGCGGCGACTGCCAGCCGTGCTGGTGCGCCGCCATGTCGAGCTCGGGGACGTAGACGAAGACGAGGGCGCGGCCGCCGCGCAGCAGCGCGAGCGCGGCATCCATGCGGTCGGCGATCGACTTCGCGGGCGTGTATTCGGCCCCGCGGTGCACCGCGCGCGTGAGCTGGGTGTCCGCGTAGCGCGGGTGGCCGACGAGGTACGAGCGGATGCCGGACGCGGCGTGCCGCTCGAACAGGGTCTGCTGCCGTTGCCAGGTGAGCGGGTCGGGGCCGGCCTTCCACCCGTTCAGCTGGTTGAACACCGCGTCGGCCTCGGGGTCGACCGCCTCGTAGGCCGTGATGCCGTGCTGGCCCGGATAGGCGCCGGTGCAGAGCGTCGCGAGCGCGGCGGCGGTCGTGGTGGGGAAGCCGCTCTCGATCGTCGTGCCCTTGTTGAGGCGCGACGCGAGGGTGCGGGCATGCCCCGCGCGGGCCTTGAGCGGGATCGCCCCGAGCCCGTCGGCGAGCACGACGACGGCCCCGTCGACCGCGGGGATCTGCAGCTGCGGAGTGCCGCGTTCGAGCGCCGCGAACGAACTGCTCAGCACGGCGGCGAGGCTCACGGGTTGCGAATATCCGTTCGGTAGCATCGCCATGCGCCCAGTGTGCCAGAGACGTCCGACGCTCCGGCCGCCGGGCCGAGCAGCGCAGAGGAATTGATGAGCCCAGCAGATCGCACTCCCCCGGCCGAGATCGTGGAACGCATCGAAGACGTCGACGTCTCGACCGAGATGCAGGGTTCGTATCTGGAGTACGCCTACTCGGTCATCTATGCGCGTGCGCTGCCCGACGCCCGCGACGGCCTCAAGCCCGTGCAGCGTCGCATCCTCTACATGATGAGCGAGATGGGGCTGCGCCCCGATCGCGGCCACGTCAAGTCGGCCCGCGTGACCGGCGAGGTCATGGGCAAGCTGCACCCGCACGGCGACGGCGCGATCTACGACGCGCTCGTGCGCATGGCGCAGGACTTCACCCTGCGCGTGCCGCTCATCGACGGCCACGGCAACTTCGGCTCGCTCGACGACGGGCCGGCGGCCGCGCGCTACACCGAGGCACGGCTCGCCGCGGTGGCGCTCGAGATGGCGGCGGACATCGACGAGGACACCGTCGACTTCCAGCCCAACTACGACGCGCAGCAGCAGGAGCCCGTCGTGCTGCCCGCGGCGATCCCCAACCTGCTCGTGAACGGCGCGAGCGGCATCGCCGTCGGCATGGCGACCAACATGGCGCCGCACAACCTGATCGAGGTCGTCGGCGCGGCGAAGCACCTGCTGGAGAACCCGGATGCCTCGCTCGACGATTTGATGGCGTATGTGCCCGGCCCCGACCTGCCGTGCGGCGGCACGATTGTGGGGCTCGCCGGCATCCGCGAGGCCTACGAGACCGGCCGCGGCACCTTCCGCACGCGCGCCAAGGTGCGCACCGAGCAGCTCACCGCGCGCAAGACCGGCCTCGTCATCACCGAGCTGCCCTATCTCGTCGGCCCCGAGAAGGTCATCGAGAAGATCAAGGACGGGGTGAACGCGAAGAAGCTGCAGGGCATCTCCGACGTCGCCGACCTCTCCGACCGCCAGCACGGCATGCGCCTCGTCATCGGCATCAAGACGGGGTTCAACCCCGATGCCGTGCTCGAGCAGCTCTACAAGCACACTCCGCTCGAAGACGGCTTCTCGATCAACAACGTCGCGCTCGTCGACGGCGGCCCGCAGACCCTGGGCCTGCGCGACCTGCTGCGGGTCTACGTCGACCACCGCATCGAGGTCGTCACGCGCCGCTCCCGGTTCCGCCTCGCGCGGCGGCAGGAGCGCCTGCACCTCGTCGAGGGCCTGCTCATCGCGATCCTCGACATCGACGAGGTCATCCAGGTGATTCGCACCTCGGACGACTCGGCCGAGGCGTCCGGCCGCCTGCAGCAGGTGTTCGACCTGTCGCAGGTGCAGGCCGAGTACATCCTCGAGCTGCGCCTGCGTCGCCTGACGAAGTTCAGCCGGATCGAGCTCGAGACCGAGAAGGCCGAGCTCGAGGCGGCGATCGCCGAGCTGCAGGAGATCCTGGCCTCGCCCGCGCGCGTGCGCGAGGTCGTCGCGACCGAGCTGGACGAGATGGCCGAGCGCTTCGGCACACCGCGGCGCACCCTGCTCACCGAGGCGCGCCCCTCGATCGCGACGACGGGGTCGCGGAAGGCCGCGTCGGCTGCGGCATCCCTCGAGATCGCGGATGTCCCGACCGTGGTCTACCTGTCGACCACGGGCCGCGCCGTGCGCGTCGACCTGCCGGCGGGCGCCGAGGCGCCTGCCGTCGCGGCGCGCCGTTCCAAGCACGACGCGGTCATGTCGGCGCTGCTCACGACGAGTCGCGCCGAGATCGGCGCCGTGACGAACCGGGGGCGGCTGATCCGCTTCTCCCCCATCGACCTGCCGGCGGTCCCCGCGAACTCGATCCACCTCGCGGCGGGCGCCCGCATCGCCGAGTACCTCGGCGGCCTCGGCAAGGGCGAACGCGTGCTCGGCGTCGTCTCGCTCGCGGTCGACGCCGCGCCGATCGCACTCGGCACCGCACAGGGCATCGTGAAGCGCGTCGCGATGGGCGGCTGGCCGAACCGGCCCGACTTCGACGTCGTCGCGCTCAAGCCCGGCGACGAGGTCGTCGGCGTGGCGCACGCCGCGGACGACCGCGAGCTCGTGTTCGCCGCGTCCGACGCGCAGCTGCTGCACTTCTCGGCGGCCGCGGTGCGCCCGCAGGGTGCCCCGGCCGGCGGCATGGCCGGCATCAACCTGGGGGCGGATGCCCGGGTCATCGGTTTCTACGTCGTCGACCCCGCCGACGACAACGTCGTCGTGACCGTCTCGGTGCCGCTCGCGACCCTGCCGGGCACGGACCCCGGTCGCGGCAAGGTGTCGTCGTTCGCCGAGTTCCCGGGCAAGGGGCGCGCGACCGGCGGGGTGCGCGCGCACGCGTTCCTCAAGGGCGAGGGGATGCTGTCGCTCGCCTGGGCCGGCCCGAACCCGGCGCGTGCCGCGGCGGCCGACGGCACCGCCCGCGCGCTGCCCGAGGCGCTCGCCAAGCGCGATGCGAGCGGTCAGCCGCTCGACAACGTCGTCGCGTCGGTCGGCTCGGCCGTCGGCGCCGAGAAGCTGCCGCTCGCGGCCACCTTGGCTGCGGCATCCCCGGATCTCACCGACGAGGGCGCTGACACGCTGTTCTGATCCGGGCGGGCACATTTTCTGTTGTGGGGCATATCGGATGCCTGCATCCCATATGCCCCACAACAGAAAATGTGCCCGACCGGGGGTCAGGGCGTCCCGAGGCAGCCGTCGAAGGCGAACAGCGGGTTGAGGTAACTCCGGCCCGAGACCGAGGTGCCCTGCAGCGGGCCGACGGCGGCGGCCGGCGACTGGACCTCGTAGCAGCCGTTCGCGCGCAGCGCGACCTCGACCTGGATGGCGCTGATGCCGTCGCTCGCGCGGGTGTCGGTGATGAGGCAGGACCAGTCCTCGCCGGCGCCGGAGCCGACGTCGGTGCTGGGCGTGATGACGCCGCGGGCGCACACGCTGTGCCACGGCACCGTGGTGTCGGCGGCCTTCCCGTCGTTGTGCCACAGGTAGTTCACGGCGACCAGGTTCGCGAAGGTCGTCGTCACCGAGGCGCTGAGTCGGTCGGCCGTCAGCGCGGTGGGCCCGAGCCGGCCCACGCCGGCCAGCACGGCGCCGATGACGATGACCGTGGCGCCGATCTGCACGACGGTGCGGCGGCGGGATGCCGGGACGGCGTCGGCCCCCGCGAACTCGCGACGGCGCAGCAGCCACCAGGAGGCGGCGCCGAACACGGCCGTGTACAAGACGCTCGTGACCACGGCCTGGACGATGGCCCCGGTTCCGATCGGGCTCGTGAACAGCGCGTGATACGCGTCGAAGGGCGTGAACAGCAGGACGCGGCGCACGATGCTGCCCGATGCGACGGTCTCGAGCCCCTGCGAGAGGATCGCGACGAGCAGCGGGCCGAGGACGCCGATGATGCTGCTGCGGCTCGCGACGGAGAACAGCACGCCGAGCGCGGCGAACGCGGTGGCCGGCAGCAGCCCGATGGCCCACGCGGCGGCCAGCAGGCCGAGGGCGTGCCCGGGCGCGAGGAGCTGGCCGGACAGCCCGATCAGTGGCGCGCGGCCGATGACGACGAGGCCGGCGGCGATGCTCGCGACGCCGATGACGACCCAGCACAGCCAGACGCCGATCGTCGCCGCGATGGCCTTGCCCCAGAACAGCTGGGCGCGCGATGCCGAGCGGGTCAGCAGCGTCTTCCACGTGCCGAGACGGTCCTCACCGGCGAAGATGTCGCCCGCGAGGAGCCCCGCGCCGACGGCCACGCCCCAGGCTGCGGTCCAATCCAGCACGAAGAGGGAGGTCGCGAAGCCGGAGGTGCCGGCCCAGCGGCCGAACAGCGTGTCGCTCGGCCGGAAGCTGGACACCCGCATGCCCGCCGCGAACACGACGGGGACCACCACGCACAGCGCGAGCAGCACGCGCAGCGGCAGCTGTGCGGACAGCTTGGCGAGCTCGACGCGCACGGCGGCGCCGAGGCCGGGGCCGGCCGACACCTGGTTCCCGCGTGCCCGCTGGGTCGTCGTGGTCATGGCCGGGGCTTCGTCGACGGTGCTCATGCTGCGTCCTCCTGCTCCAGGTCTTCGGCGTCGTCCGCGTCCTCGGCGGCGGGGGCGTCTGCGGCGTCGCCCGCGGGGGCGCCGGTCAGCGAGGTGAACAAGGCCTCGAGCGGCGAGACGTCCGGCTCGAGGCGGCGCACCGCGACACCGGAGCGCGCAAGCTCCAGGACGAAGGCATCCCGTGCCGCATCGTCGCCTTGGATCGTGACGACGCGGGCCGCCGACCGCACGGGAGCGGTGACGGCGAGGCCGTGTTCGGCTGCGAGGCGGGATGCCCGTTCGTCGTCACTCGTCCAGACCAGGTACGCGGGGTCCGGGGCGGCCGCATGCAGCGCGGCCTGGTCGCCTTCCCACACGGCCCGACCCCGGTGGACGATCGTGAGCCGGTCGCACACCTCGGCGACCTCCGGCATGTTGTGGCTGCTCAGCAGCAGCGCGATGCCGCGCCCCGCCAGCTCACGGACGAGGTCGCGCACCGCACGCGCGTTGGCCGGGTCGAGCCCGATGGTCGGCTCGTCGAGGAGGACGAGCCGAGCCGAGCGCAGCAGCGCGGCGGCGATGCCGAGCCGCTGTCGCATTCCCGTGGAGAAGTTGCCGACCTTGTCCCTCGCCCGCGCGGCGAGGTCGACGAGCTCGAGGGCCTCGTCGGGCGTCGCCCCGACCGCGGAGCCGTCGAGGCGGCTCAGCAGCTCGAGATTGCGTCGCGCCGACAGGTAGGGATAGAACCGGGGCTCTTCGACGAAGCCCGACACGGCGCGGCGAGCCTCGACGTCCCCGGGGGCGGCAGGTCGCCCGAGCACCTCGACGGCCCCTGCATCCGGGGCCAGCAGCCCCAGCACCATCCGCATGAACGTCGTCTTGCCTGCGCCGTTGCGCCCCAGCAGGCCGTGCACGGAGCCAGGGGCGATCTGCAGGTCGATTCCGTCGACCGCGACCAGGTCGCCGAAGCGCTTGCGCAGTCCGCGCGTCTCGAGCACGGGGCCGTCGGGCATGTGGGAAGTCCTCTCGATCGCGGGGGCGGGATCACAGCGAATCCATGTGACCCGTTCAGGGGAGGTTGTAGCCGCGCGAGGTGGACGTGGGGTTACGGGCTCGTTCACCGTTTATTGGATTGACGGCCTTTCCTCATCCTCGCCACAGTTTGGGTGTACCTCGAATGCGGGTCGCGACACCCTCACGCACCTTGCGTCGCGACCCCCGCACAGCGGTGCGCCTGACGGCGGCGCCGCATGATCAGCCATGTCCTCTGGAGGCAGAACAGTCATGAGTGAACCCCGTCAGCGTGCCCTCGGCGCGTTGAGTCGACTCTCGAAGCGCGCGGGCGGCCGCATCCCGCTCACGGCCCTCGTCGCGGGCTGCGCCCTTGCGCTCGTCGGCGGCGGCGTCGCGACGGCATCGACCATCGCGTTCAACCATCACCAGGTCGGCGGCGTGTACGCCGACGGCCAGCAGGTCTCCGACAACCAGGTGATCAAGCCCATCGGCACGCGCCTGGTGACGCAGACCGGCAAGTTCATGGGCTCGACCGTGAGCCCGGACGGCCGCTTCCTCGCGGCGACCAGCACGGACAAGTCGGTCGCCCTGCAGGTCTTCGACCTCAAGAGCTACAAGCTCCTCTGGACCGTCGGCAGCGCAGCCACCGCGAACGAGAACCTGGCCGACGGCACGGTCGGCCAGGAGGGCCCGACCTACTCGCCCGACGGCAAGTACCTCTACCTGCCGCAGGCCACGGGCCTCACGCGGTTCCCCGTGAACGCGGACGGCACCCTCGGCGCCCCCGTCAAGATCGCCATCGCGACGACCGCGGACGGCAAGGAGGCGCTGACGGCGCAGTCGGTCTTCTCCCCCGACGGCTCGACGCTGTACGCGGCCGTCAACGGCCAGAACACCGTCGTCGCGATCGACCCGGCGACCGGCGCGATCACCGACACCTGGAACGTCGGCATCGCCCCGCGCGAGCTGAAGTTCGTCGGCACCAAGCTCTACGTGAGCGACGAGGGCGGCCGCTTCGCGAACCCCGGCGAGACCACGATGGGCTCGTACGGCACCCAGGTGCCCGCCAACCCCTATCTCGGCACGTCGACGACGGGCACCGTGAGCGTCATCGACACGGCGGATGCCCAGGCATCCGTCGCCTCGATCGCGGTCCAGCTGCACCCGACCGCGATGTATGTCGACGGCGCCACGCTGTACGTGGCGAACACGAACAGCGACACGGTCTCGGTGATCGACACGCGGACGAACCAGGTCGTGCAGACGATCGCCACCCAGCCCTGGTCGGGGTCGAAGACCGGCTACGAGCCCACCGGCATCGCCATGCAGGGCGATCACCTGCTCGTGACGCTCGGCCGCGCGAACGCGCTGGCGGTCTACACGGTCAACCGTGCCGAGCCCAAGGACCCGGCCAGCTACATCGGCCTGCTGCCGACCGACTACTTCCCCGACGCGGTTGCGGCCGTGAACGGCCAGATCGTCGTCACGAACACCCGCGGCGTCGACGCGCTCGGTCCGGCCCTGACCTTCAACAAGGGCCAGGGCACCACGCCGGCGACGGGGCACGGCACGCACTCCACGACCGGCTCGCTGACCAAGTTCACGCTGCCCGCCGACAAGCAGATCGCGAAGTACACCGCGACGGTCTTCGCACAGAACGGCTGGACCAACACCGATGTGAAGGAGGCGAGCGGCAATTCCGCGTCCAAGGTGGCGCCCGTCGCCATCCCCGCCCGCATCGGCGACCCGTCGACGATCAAGCACGTCTTCATGCTCGTCAAGGAGAACCGCACCTACGACCAGGTGTACGGCGACGTGGCGCAGGGCAACGGGGATGCCGCACTCGCGCAGTTCGGCGCGAAGGTCACGCCGAACCAACACGCCCTCGCCACGCAATTCGGGTTGTACGACAACACCTATGACATCGGCACGAACTCGGCCGAGGGCCACAACTGGCTGATGCAGGGCGACGACCCGGCCTACAGCGAGACCAGCGCCGGCGAGTACACCCGCTCGTACGACACCGAGGAGGACGTCCTCGGCCACCAGAGCACCGGCTTCCTCTGGACGGACGTCGAGGATGCGGGCAAGACCGCGAAGAACTACGGCGAGTTCGAGTACGGCGAGGGCAAGCCGGCCGGCGCGACCTGGCAGCAGTACTACTGCGCGGCCAAGAGCGGCAGCGCGGCGCAGATCAACGACCCGTCGATCGCGCTGCACGCGAGCTCGGCGATCCCGTCGCTGAACGCGATCACCGACCCGGCCGCCGCCCCGTTCGACACCTCGATCCCCGACATCTACCGGGTGCAGACCTGGAAGCAGGACTTCGAGAAGAACGGCCCGGCCAACTTCAACATGATCTGGCTGTCGAGCGACCACACCGGCGGCACGGCCGACCCCGAGGCGCAGGTCGCCGACGGCGACCTCGCCGTCGGCCAGATCGTCGACGAGATCTCGCACAGCAAGTACTGGAAGGACTCCGCGATCTTCGTGGTCGAGGACGACAGCCAGGACGGCGCCGACCACGTCGACGGCCAC
Source organism: Microbacteriaceae bacterium (assembly GCA_009780695.1). Classification (GTDB taxonomy): domain Bacteria; phylum Actinomycetota; class Actinomycetes; order Actinomycetales; family Microbacteriaceae; genus Gryllotalpicola. The sequence goes on along the minus strand of WQZN01000009.1, from coordinate 21,096 downwards.
CGCGCCCCGGTCCAGGTGATCAGCCCGTATTCGGTGCACGGCAAGACCGTGAGCACGTTCTACTCGCAGATCAACATGGTCCGCACCATCGAGCAGATCCTGGGTGCCCAGCCGCTGAACCAGAAGCTGGCCGCCGCCACCCCGATGACCGACGCGTTCACGAACAAGCCGAACTTCTCGACCTTCACGGCGGTGCCGAACCAGGTTCCGCTGACGGAGGGTGTCGCAACGGCGCCCGCCTGCGGCCTCGACACGCTCGGCCAGACCGGCGCGGCCGCGGCGGCGGTGAACGCGGCAGCTCAGAAGGCCGTCGCGGTGCCGGCATCCGAGCAGGCCGTCGCTCAGAAGTGGGCGACTTGGTCGCAGTCGCAGCACCTCACCGGTGACGGCACGAAGAATGCGATCCAGGACTTCTCGGACCCGGCTCTGATGAACCGGTGGACCTGGTACCAGACGCACGGCTGGACCGCGCCGTACCCGGGTGACGCGAAGATCTACGCGCCCGACCAGGTGCCGGGCGTGCCGGCCGGCTCCATCAACCACGTGGGCGACCTGGGCTAGTCACCCGCCACGGGCACAGAATCAACTGTGGGGCATATCGGATGCTGGCATCCGGTATGCCCCACAGTGGGAAATGTGCCCGACTACGCGTCGATGCGGTCGCGCGACAGCGTCTCGGAGTTGTCGATGATGAACTCCTTGCGCGGCGCGACCTCGTTGCCCATGAGCATCTCGAAGACCCGGGTCGCCTGCTCGGCGTCCGAGACGCGGACGCGGCGCAGCATGCGGTGCGCGCGGTCCATCGTCGTCGTGGCCAGCTGGTCGGCATCCATCTCGCCGAGGCCCTTGTAGCGCTGGATCGGGTCCTTCCAGCCGATGTTGCGCTTCTTGAGGTCGGCGAGGACGGCGTTCAGCTCGGCCTGCGAGTAGGTGTAGATGGTCTCGGATGCCCGCGAGCCGCGGCCCACGGTCTGCACCCGGTGCAGCGGGGGCACGGCGGCGAACACGCGCCCTTCCTCGACCATGGGGCGCATGTAGCGGAAGAACAGCGTCAGCAGCAGCGTGCGGATGTGGGCGCCGTCGACATCGGCGTCGGACATGATGATGACCTTGCCGTAGCGCGCGGCATCCAGGTCGAACGTCCTGCCGGACCCCGCGCCGATCACCTGGATGATCGCCGCGCACTCGGCGTTCGACAGCATGTCGCTGACCGAGGCCTTCTGCACGTTGAGGATCTTGCCGCGGATGGGCAGCAGCGCCTGGTGCTCGCTGTCGCGTGCGCGACGCGCGGTGCCGAGAGCCGAGTCGCCCTCGACGATGAACAGCTCGGTGTGCTCGACGTTCGTCGAGCGGCAGTCGACGAGCTTCGCCGGCAGCGACGAGGTCTCGAGCGCGTTCTTCCTGCGCTGCGTCTCCTTGTGGGCGCGCGCGGAGATGCGCGACTTCATCTCGGCGACGAGCTTGTCGAGCAGCAGGGATGCCTGGGCTTTGTCGTCCCGCTTGGTGGACGAGAACCGCTCGCCGAGGCCCTTCGCGAGCACGCCGGCCACGATGTTGCGCACCGCCGGCGTGCCGAGCACCTCCTTCGTCTGGCCCTCGAACTGCGGTTCGGGCAGGCGCACGGTGAGCACGGCGGTGAGGCCGGCGAGCAGGTCGTCCTTCTCGAGCTTCTCGGTCGCGGCGATCTTGAGCCGGCGGGCGTTCTGCTCGAACTGGGTGCGGAAGAACTTCATCAGCCCCTGCTCGAAACCGGTCTGATGGCTGCCGCCCTTGGGCGTCGCGATGATGTTCACGAAGCTCTTCATGACCGTCTCGTAGCCGGTTCCCCAGCGCATGGCGATGTCGACCTCGCACGTGCGCTCGACCTCGGTCGGCACCATGTTGCCGCTCTCGCTGAGCACGGGAACGGTCTCGGTGAACCGCCCCTCGCCCGTGATGCGCCACGTCTCGGTGACGGCGCCGTCGGGGGCGAGGAAGTCGGCGAACTGCGAGATGCCGCCGTCGAAATGGAATTCGGCGCGTTCGCCCTCGGCCGTGCGCTCGTCGTCGATCGTGATGCGCAGGCCCGGCACGAGGAAGGCCGTCTGGCGTGCGCGGGCGACGAGGCCGTCGGGCTGGAACGAGGCGTCGCGACCGAAGATCTGCCGGTCGGCCCAGTAGCGGATGCGGGTGCCCGTCTTCGCCTTTGCGACCTTTCCGACCACGCGCAGCTCGCTGCCGGCGACGAACGGGGTGAACGGGGCGTCCGGCCGGGGCGCCTTTCCCCCGTCGTCGAAGACGCCCGGCTCGCCGCGGTGGAAGCTCATGGCCCAGGTCTTGCCGTCGCGGTCGACCTCGACGTCGAGGCGCTCCGAGAGCGCGTTGACGACGGAGGCCCCGACGCCGTGCAGACCGCCGGACGCGGCATACGACCCGCCGCCGAACTTGCCGCCCGCGTGCAGCTTGGTGAACACGACCTCGACGCCCGACAGGCCCGTCTTGGGCTCGATGTCGACGGGGATGCCGCGCGCGTGGTCGCGCACCTCGACGCTGTCGTCGGGGTGCAGCACGACCTCGATGTTGTCGCCGTGGCCCGCGAGCGCCTCGTCGACGGAGTTGTCGATGATCTCCCACAGGCAGTGCATGAGGCCGCGCTCGTCGGTCGAGCCGATGTACATTCCAGGGCGCTTACGCACGGCTTCGAGCCCCTCGAGGACCGAGAGGTGCCGTGCAGAATAATCCGACGATGCCACGTGTTCCACCCTACGAACCACGGGGCACCGAAGCCTGACGACACCCTGGCCGCCTCGGCTACGCCGCGAGCGAAATACACGGCGGCAAAGCAGGATTTGCCAGGCGGACGTGCTCTACTGGTTCAACGAGAAGCGGTTCGATACGTAGGAGGTACATCTCAATGTCGCTCGAAAACATCCAGACCGACGACCTCCGCGCTGAGCCGCAACTGACGGCAGCCGACCGCTGCGACGCGTGCGGCGCCCAGGCGTACGTGAGCGTGACCGTGAACGGCACGCAGCTGCTGTTCTGCGCGCACCACGCGAAGAAGCACCAGGCGAAGCTGTCGGCGATCGCCGAGGACTGGCACGACGAGTCCGCGCGTCTCCTCGAGGACACGCGCGCGTAGCTCGCAGACGACACGAAGGGCCGGGCGGTTTCCGCTCGGCCCTTCGTCGTGTCCGGCATCCGTTCTGCCGGACGTCGAAATGGATGTGGCGTCTCCGACCATGGGGTGAGCGGTGCGGCCGCGGCGCCCGCGCCGTACGATGCGGCGCAGATGCACCCCGAGGAGGACGCCATGACGATGACGGATGAGCAGACCCCGACCCGAGGCGGGCAGCCGCCCGTCGTCGACCTCGCCACCTGGCAGGCGGCCCGTGCCGAGCTGCTTGCGCGCGAGAAGGCGCACACGCACGAGGGCGATGCGATCGCGGCGGCGCGGCGGCGGATGCCGATGGTGGAGTTCGACGGCACGACCGAGGTCGTCGGGCCCGATGGCCCCGTCCCGTTCCTCTCGCTCTTCCAAGGGCGGAACGAGCTGCTGGTCTACAAGCACATGTGGCACGACGGCGCACCGCATCAGGGACAGTGCGAGGGCTGCACGGTGACCGCGTGGCAGCTCAAGGACGCGGTGTACCTGAACGCCCGCGGCGTCTCGTTCGCGATCCTCACCGAAGGGCCGTGGGACGAGGTCGAGCCGTACCTCGCTTTCATGGGCTACACGCAGCCCTGGTATTCGGTGCGCGGCCTCGACGAGCCGATCGGCGGGCCCATGGGCCACCTCACGTGCTATCTGCGCGACGGCGACCGCACCTACCTCACCTACGACGTGACCGGCAGAGGCACCGAGATGGCGGGGCCGTCCTTCGCGCTGCTCGACATGACGCCGTACGGGCGCGGTGAGGCGTGGCAGGACAACCCGGACGGCTGGCCCGAGGGTGAAGGCCCGTGCTGGTATTGGCGGCGGGATGCCTCAGGCAACACCGACTGGGACCGCAGCCGCCCCGCGCCCCAGTGGACGCGCCCCGGTGCGACGCCCGTGGAGTCCCTCGGCCGCCACGAGCACCATCACTGAGCGGCGACGTAGCGGCGCGGCACGCGCGCCGCGATGCGGGTCGTGATCTCGTCGCCGAGCGTGCCCGAGAGGTCGCCCCACTGGCGCACCGTCTGCTCGCCCTCCGCCCCCGTGCCGAACAGCACGGCGACCTCGCCGACGCGGGCCGCCGAGGCGAGCGCGATGACGAGGTGGTCGCGCTCGACCGCGAGGACCGGGTGCTGCGCTCCGCGGATCGCGACCGTGCACGTGCCGGCCGTGTTGCGCGGCACGCCGTCGCCGTAGCCCGCGCTCACGAAGCCGAGCGTCGTGCCGTCGGGCCCGGGTCGCGTGCCGATCAGGCGCGCGCGCAGCGTCATGACCGGGGTGAGGCCGATGTCGGCGGGCGTGACGCCGTCGAACGAGGGGATGCCCCAGCAGTGGCCGCCCATGCGGACCAGGTCGAGGCGGACATCCTCTCGGCGCAGCCCCGCCGAGCTCGCCGCGAGGTGCCGCACGGCGACGGTCGCGCCGAGCCCGCGCGCGACCTCGACGCCCGCGAGGAGGCGCTCGAGGGCCAGCGTGTCTTCGTCGTCCGACGCCTCGGCGATGTGGCTCCACACGGCGTGCGTGCGCACGAGCCCGGCGCCTTCGGCCGCCACCGCGGCGGCGACGAGCGCGGGCCATTCCGCGGCTGTCGCACCGTTGCGGTGCAGACCCGTGTCGAGCTTGAGGTGCAGGCGCGGAGCGGCGAAGCCGGCCGTTCCGTCGAGGCGGCGCGCGGCATCCTCGATCGCCTGCAGCTCGCCGAGGCTCGAGACCGCGAGGTCGATGCCGGCCGCGATGGCCTCGGTGAAGTCCTGCCCGGGCGGGTAGAGCCACGCGAGCACGGACACCTCGGCCCCGATGCCGCTCGCGCGCAGCTCGAGCGCGGTGTCGAGGTCGAGCGCGCCGATCGAGCGGATGCCGCTCGTCACCGCCTGCCTGGCGACAGGCACGCGGCCGTGGCCGTAGGCGTCGGCCTTGACGACGACCATGAGCTCTGCGGGCGCGACCGCGTGCTGCAGATGGGCGAGGTTCGCGTCGAGGGCGGCGAGGTCGATCACGGCCTCGACGAGCGGTGCGCTCATGCGCGGCCCCCCTTCCCCGCTCGGCGCGGCCTGGCGGTGAGGCGGGTCGTGATCTCGGCGCCGTGCGTGCCGAGCGCCTCGGCGTGCTCGTGGGCGGTGGGCTCGCCGCGGCGGGCGTCGCCGAGCACCGTCACCGGCGTGCCGAGCGCGGGGGCCTCGTCGCCGAGGTCGAGCATGAAGGCGTCCATCGCGACGCGGCCCGCGATCGTGCGGGCGACGCCGTCGATCGAGGCGCGCACGACGTTGCCGGCGACACGCGAGACCCCGTCGCCGTAGCCGAGGGTGACGAGCGCGAGGGTCGTCTCGGCCGCGGTGCGATAGGTGTAGCCGTAGCTCACGCCCTCCCCCGCACCGACGCGCTTGAGCGCCGCGAGCGGCGCCCAGAGCCGCAGCACCGGTTCGAACTCGGGCGCGGCGTCGCCGAACTCGCTCACCCCGAACAGCTCGGCGCCGACCACGGGGAAGGCGGAGTCGAGCATGGCGGGGATGCCGCGGGCGTCGGCCTCTGCCATGACAGCGGCCAGGTCCTCGGCGCTCAGCCCGGGCAGGCCCTCGCCCGTGTCCTCGGCGAGCACGACGCCCTGAACCCCGGCCTCGGCCGCGCGGCGGAACTCGTCGATCGAGCGGACCATCGGCACGGCGTCCGCCTCGCCCGCCCACGCGAAGTCGTCGTCGGGTGCGTGCTGCGTCGTCACGACGAGCTGCTCGGGGGCGAGCGCGCGCACCGCGCGCGCCTCGTCGGCGCGCGCCACCACGAAGGCCTGGGCACCGAGCCCGGCCAGCGCGGGCACGACGACGGCGAGGCCGTGGCCCCAGGCGTCCGCCCCCACCTCGACGAACAACGGCGCGCCCTCGGTCAGCTCGGCGAACCGCGCCACGTTGGCGGCCAGCGCGTCGAGGTCGATCTCGACCTCGCGGAACGGCGCGCTCACCCGGAGATCGCCTGCTCGAAGCGCGGCCGCGTGCCGGTGCGGATGCCGGTGACCGACGGCTTGTGCTCGTAGATGCCCGGCAGCCAGTTGCCCTCGAGCACGAGCGGGCCGGCTGCGCCGATGACGAAGTCCCAGCCGACGTACGGCACCTCGGGCACCGTGCGGCCCACGACGTCGATGAGCGTCCTCAGCTCGTCGACGAGCGGCAGCTGGAAATCGGGGATCGAGACGCCCGACTCGGGGTGCACGGGGAAGCTGTTCGTGTTCTTGCCGGTGTGGCCGGCGCCGAACGAGTGCCCGTTCCCGTCGAGCATCGTGTAGAAGCCCCCCGAGATCGGCTGGTCGCTCACGGCGCCGCGACCGAACTTCTGCGCCCATGAGAGCAGATGGACGGTGCGCCCGTCGAAGTAGGTGTTCACGCGGGTCGTGTTGACGGTGCCGGCGCAGACGGCGGCGAGCACCGGGTGCTGCTCGATGTTCTGCTCGACGAGGAGCTGGCCCTTCGTCACGAGCGCGCGGTGCAGCGCCGGCCAGTCGGTGACGGCCGCGCTCTCGTAGCGCTCGACGCCGTTGCCCGCCTGCCCGTCGGGCACCTTGCCGATGATGACGGCGTGCCGCGTGCCGAACGCGCGCAACGCATCCGGCCCGCTCGCCCGCAGGTCGAGCCACTCTCGGCCGAGGTGAGCGGCGAAGGTGCGGTTGAACTCGATCTTGTCGAGGAACAGGTGCCGGTGGCTCTCGGCGTCATAGCTCATCGCGAGGTGGTTCGAGAGCGGCGACGTCATGAATGTGCGGCGCTCAGCCCGGTCGAGCATCGCGAAGTCGAGTTCGAAGTAGTCGTTGAACGCCGTGTCGTGGAACGCGGCCGACCAGAGCATGTCCGCGAACACCGCGGGCGCCGAGCGATGGTGCTGCTCGGCGGCGAGCCGCGCGCGTCGCGCGACGGACGGCAGGTCGAGCCCCCTCGCCCGGGTCAGGAAGAAGTCGAATCGGCTGCGGCGGATGCTCGGAGTTGACATGACCCCCTCAGCCTAGGAACCCGCTGTGCGGGAACGCTGGCAGCTTCCTGGCTCGGCGGCTCAGAACCCGACGATCTTGCGGATGCGCGGCAGAGAACCGGTGCGCACGCCGGTGGCGCTCGGCTTGTTCTCGTAGGCGCCCGGCATCCAGTTGCCCTCGACGATGATCGGGCCGTCGGGGGTGACGACGACGTCCCAGCCGACATAGCGGATGTCGGGCCGCACGCGGCTCACCTCGTCGACGAGCTTGAGCACCTCGTCGGCCATGGGCAGCTGGAAGTCGGTGATCGAGGCGCCCGTCACGGGGTGCTTCGCATAGATCTTCTGGTGCGAGCCGTAGCCGGCGCCGAGCGACTTGCCCGAGGAGTCCATCAGGGTGAAGAAGCCGCCGAAGGCCTGCTGGTCGCTCGCCTGCTTGCCGATGCCGAACTTCTGCGCGAACGAGAGCAGCTGCACGACGCCGGCGTCATCGAGGAAGGTCGTGACGCGGGTCGTGTTCACGACATCGGGGCTCACCGCGGACAGGGCGGCATGCTGGCGGATGTACTCCTCGAGCAGCACCTGGCCCTTCCCGAGCAGCTCGGCGCGGAACGCCGCCCAGTCGGTCACGTCGGCCGCCTCGTAGCGCTCGACGCCCTTCCCCGAGTTGCTCACGGGCACCTTGCCGATGACGACGCCGTGGCGGGTCACGAAGTCGCGCAGCGCGTCGGCGTCGTTCGGCTCGACCTCGAACCACTCGCGGTGCAGGTAGGCGCCGAAGGTCTTGTTGAACGCGATCTTGTCCTCGAACAGCGTGCGCTGCGCGGCCGCGTCGTAGCGCAGCGCGATGTGGTTCGAGATCGCGTTGGTCATGAAGGTCGCGCGCTCGGCGCGGGTGAGGATCGCGAAATCCCAGTCGACGTAGTCCTGGAAGCCCGTGTCCTTGAAGCCCGCGTAGTAGAGCATGTCGACGTAGACGAACGGCGCGAACTTCCCGTGCTGCTTGCCGACCTCACGGGCGCGGCGCCAGACGCTCGGCAGGTCGAGCGCCTTGAAGCGGTAGACGAAGTAGTCGAGGCGTGAGCGTCGGCTCAGCGTCTTCTCCGCCATCAGCGGGCCGCCATGACCGCGTCGGTCGCGGCCGAGATGATGTCGATGCCCGCGAGCAGCGTCTCGTCGTCGCCGACGATTGTCGGCATGACCTTGAGCACCTCGTTGAAGGGCCCCGAGGTCTCGATGATGAGCCCGCGGCCGAACGCCTCGCGCGAGATCGCGCCCGCGAGCGAGCTGTCGGCGCCGACGAGGCCCTGCAGCAGGCCGCGGCCGCGCACGGTGAACTCGCCCGGGTAGCGGGCCGCGACGGCCTCGAGCCCGTTGCGGAGCAGCTCGGCGCGGTGTGCGACGGATGCCGGGAACGCCGTGTCCGCCCAGTAGGTCTCGAGAGCCGCCGTCGCGCCGACGAACGCGACGTTGTTGCCGCGGAACGTGCCCGAGTGGGCGCCGGGCTTCCAGACATCCAGCTCGGGCTTCAGCAGCACGAGCGACATCGGGAAGCCGTACCCCGACAGCGACTTCGACAGGGTGACGACGTCGGGCGAGATGCCGGCGGCCTCGAAGCTGAAGAAGTCGCCCGAGCGGCCGACGCCGATCTGGATGTCGTCGACGATGAGCAGCATGCCCTTCTCGCGGCACAGCGCCTCGAGGGCCTGCAGCCAGGCGTAGCTCGCGACATTGACGCCGCCCTCGCCCTGCACGGTCTCGACGATCACGGCGGCGGGCAGCTCCAGGCCGCTGCCGCTGTCGTCGAGCAGCGCACGCAGCATGGCGACGGTGTCGACCTCGGGGCCGTGGAAGCCGTCGTACGGGTGGAAGACGGCGCCCGGCAGATCGATGCCGGCGGCGGCGCGGAACTTGTCGTTGCCGGTCACCGCGAGCGCGCCGAGCGAGACGCCGTGGAAGGCGTGCGTGAAGGTGAGGATGGTGCTGCGGCCGGTCACCTGGCGCGCGATCTTGAGCGCCGCTTCGACGGCGTTGGCGCCGGTCGGGCCGGTGAACTGCAGCTTGTAGTCGAGGCCGCGGGGCGCGAGGATCACGTCGCGGAACGTCTCGATGAAGCGCTTCTTCGCACCGGTCGCCATGTCGAGGGCGTGTTGCAGCTTGTCGGCGGTGAGGAAGTCGATGATCGGCTGCTTGAACGCCGGGTTGTTGTGGCCGTAGTTGACCGTGCCGGCGCCGCAGAAGAAGTCGATGTACTCGCGTCCTTCCTCATCCCAGATCTTCGAGCCTCGCGCGGTGTCGAAGACGACCGGGAAGGAGCGGATGTAGCTGCGCACTTCCGATTCGAGCGCGGAGAAAACGGACAGGTCCACTGCTCGCCTTTCTGAGGGAGGATGTCGCGCACGGGGTCTGTGCGCACAGAGACCAACAGTCTATGGGCGACGCCCAACCGGGGGCGTCAGCGAAACACGTGGTGCCGCGGCACGCGCGGGTGGATGCGCGTGAGGATCTCGTCGCCGATGGTGCCGGCCCAGGCCGCCCAGTCGGCGGGCGTCGGCTCGCCGTCCCGGCCGGGGCCGAAGACGACGGCCTCGGCGCCCACGGTGGCGTCGTCCGCGTCGCCCACGACCAGACGGTCCGGCCCGATCGCGAGCACGGGCCGACGGCGCCCCGCGATGGCGAGGGATGCCGCGCCCGCGGCGCGCTCGTGCAGACCGTCGCCCCAGCCGGTCGCGACCACCGCCCGGCCGTCGCCGACCTCGACGACGGGAGCCGTCAGGGTCATGACCGGCTCGACCCCGATCTCGGCGGCGGTGCGGTCGTCGAACGGCGAGACGCCGTAGGCGGCGATGCCGAAGCGCACCAGGTCGAAGCGGGCCGCGGGCAGGTAGAGGCCGGCAGAGCTCGCCGCGAGATGCAGGATCTCGGGGGATGCCCCGAGCCGGCGCGCCTCGGCGACCGCCGCCTCGAATCGCGCGAGGGCGGCGGCATCCGCCTCGGCTCCCGCGTCGGCGAGGTGCGAGAAGACGCCGCGCACGTGGATGCGCCCCGCACGCTCGGCCTCGACCGCGGCGCGCACCAGAGCGGGCCAGTCGGCCGTGGTCGCGCCGTTGCGGTGCAGGCCCGTGTCGATCTTCAGGTGCACGGCGAGCGGGGCGGCGAGCGGCTGCGCGAGAGCCTGCCGGAGCTCGTCGAGCGTCGAGAGGCCCACGTCGACGCCGTGCTCGGCCGCCGCCGCGAAGTCGGCGCCCGTGCCGTGCAGCCAGGCGAACAGCGGTGCTCGGACGCCCGCGGCGCGCAGCGCGAGGCCCTCGTCGATCTCGAGCACGCCGAGCGCGGCGACGCCCGCCTCGACGGCGGGGCCGGCGACCCCGGCGATGCCGTGGCCGTAGGCGTCCGCCTTCAGCATGACCATGACCGGCACCGGCGCGACCGCCGCGGCCAGCGTGCGGATGTTGCGCTGGAATGCGCTCAGGTCGATCGTCGCGGTCGCGGTCATGCGCGCCATTCCCGGGTGAAGCGGCGGCCGAGACCGGCGGTCAGGGCGAGCGGTGAGAAGCCGGATGCCGCGGCCCACTCCCCCACGCGCGGCGCCTCGCCGGCGCCCCACAGCACGACCTCGTCGCCGCGCCGCACTTCGGCGTCGCCGATCTCGAGCATGAGCTGGTCCATCGCGATGCGGCCCGCGACGAGCGCGCGCCGACCCGCGACGGACGCCTCGACGCGGCTGGACGCCGAGCGCGGCACGCCGTCGGCGTAGCCGAGCCCGACGAGCGCGAGCCGCCCCGGCGCACCGATGCGGTGCGTGTAGCCGTACGACACCGGCTCGCCCGCCTCGACCTGCTTGACGGCGATGACCTCGCCGCTCGCGGTCATGACCGGCTCGCCGCCGAACGCCGTGCCGTAGAGCACCGCGGTGAGCGCGTCGTCGACCCGGGCCGCCGACGCGGCGTCCTCGGCGAACCAGACGAAGCCGAAGCCGCTCGCGATGCGCGCGACGTCGACGGCGCCGTGCCCGAAGGCATCCGCGCGCACGTCGAGCACGACGCCCTGCGGCGACCGCTGCGCGGCGATCATGCCGAGGTTGTGCTCGAGCGCGGCGCGCGACAGCGCCACGTGCCGGCGGGGCCCGCTCACGCGGTGCGGATCACGCCCATCGGCGTGCTCTGATGACCCTGGCCGAGCGGGTTGTCCTTCAGGATGCGGGCGAGCCGGGCATCGATCGCGCGCGAGACCGTCGAACCGAGGATGTTGCCCCCGAGGTCGTTGATGTCGACGATCGCCACCTCGACCTTGCCGCCGAGGGCCGCCTTCACCTCGTGCGCCACCTTGCGGGGCGCGGCGGGCGCCAGCACGACCTGCTGGTTGTACGGCGGGATCGTGTTGTGCGTCGGGCCGTCGATGCCGCGCGCCTTGGGCCCGGCGACGCGGTAGAAGTCGCCCTTGCGGCCGATCGCCTTGCTCACCGCCGCGACCGCGGCCGCCAGCAGGATGCGCGGCGTGCCGCACTCGCGCAGCGCCATCTCCATCGTCTCGGGCATGCCGAGGCCGATGCCGTACGGCGTCTTCTGCACGTACTTCGCGAGGAACGTCGCGAGCGGGCGCACCTCGATGTCCTCGAGGGGGTACGAGCGGCCCTGGGTGATGGCGACGATCTTCTCGGTGATGAAGAGGATGTCGCCGTCGACCAGGTGCTGTTGCGCGTTGTCCACCACGAAGGGCAGGAGCTTCTCGCCGGCGAGCACGAGCGGCGTCTTGATCGGGACGCGCTGGTACTCGACCCCGTCGACGGTGATGGTGAGGTTCTTGCCTTCGTTGGCGGTGAGGCTCACGGGCTTACTCCAGGTAGTCGCGCAGGGACTGCGACCGCGAGGGGTGACGCAGCTTGGCCATGGTCTTGGACTCGATCTGGCGGATGCGCTCGCGCGTCACGCCGAAGGTGTCGCCGATCTGGTCGAGGGTCTTCGGCTGGCCGTCACCGAGGCCGAAGCGCATGCGGATGACACCAGCCTCGCGCTCGGAGAGCGAGTCGAGGAGCGACTCGAGCTGCTTCTGCAGCATCGTGAAGCCGACGGCATCCGCCGGCACGACCGCCTCAGTGTCCTCGATGAGGTCGCCGAACTCGCTGTCGCCGTCCTCGCCGAGCGGGGTGTGCAGCGAGATCGGCTCACGGCCGTACTTCTGCACCTCGACGACCTTCTCGGGGGTCATGTCGAGCTCGCGGCTCAGCTCTTCCGGGGTGGGCTCGCGGCCGAGGTCCTGCAGCATCTGGCGCTGGACGCGGGCGAGCTTGTTGATGACCTCGACCATGTGCACCGGGATGCGGATGGTGCGGGCCTGGTCGGCCATGGCGCGGGTGATCGCCTGGCGGATCCACCAGGTGGCGTAGGTCGAGAACTTGAAGCCCTTGGTGTAGTCGAACTTCTCGACGGCGCGGATGAGGCCGAGGTTGCCTTCCTGGATCAGGTCCAGGAACTGCATGCCGCGGCCGGTGTAGCGCTTGGCGAGCGAGACGACGAGGCGCAGGTTCGCGCCGAGCAGGTGGCTCTTGGCACGCTGGCCGTCACGGGCGACCCACGAGAGCTCGCGGCCGAGGGAGGTGCGCTTCTCCTTCTCGTCCATGTGCGAGAGCTTCTCTTCGGCGAACAGGCCGGCCTCGATGCGCATCGCGAGCTCGACCTCCTGCTCGGCGTTCAGGAGCGCGACCTTGCCGATCTGCTTCAGGTAGTCCTTGACGGGGTCGGCGGTAGCGCCCGTGATGGTGCTCGAGTAGACGGGGACGTCGTCGTCCTCGTCGGCGGCGCGCAGCACGATCGCGCCCGTGGGCAGCGGCTCGGTCATCACCGGGGCGGCCGGCTTCTCCTCGCCGTTGTCGTCGGTGTCGTCGTCGTCCGCGGGGACCTCGACGGTGGCGGCCTCGGCCTCGGCGTCGATCTCCTCGGCGTCTTCCTCGTCGTCGCCGGGGCCCTCGCCCGCAGCCTTCTTCGTCGAGCCGCGCTTCGCGGTCGTCGCGGTCTTGGCGGCGGCGCGCTTCGCGGGGGTCTTGGTGGCGGCGGCGGTCTTCGCCGTCGTGGTGGCGGCCTTCGCGCGCGTGGCGCGCTTCGGGGTCTCGGTCGTGGTCTCCTCGGCCTCGGTCGAGGCCTTGGGAGCGGCGGTCCTGGGAGCCATGATGGTCACCTTCCGTCCGTGGTGCGGACATTACAAAGGCCCATGTCAAGTCCGGGTGGAGGCGGTGCCGCTGTCATTCAGCAGACACCCCACGGACGTGAACGGGTCCTAGAAGTTCAAGTATGACACAGCCCCGGGCGCCGAGCGTCAGCCTCGCGCTGCTCTCCGACGGGCCAATGCGTCACTGACAGCAACCCAGATCGGGGCGATGCGTATTCCCTCTTCGTCGAACATGTGCGCCCGCGTCCGCCGCCGCGCGCGGATCACCCCGACGAGCCCGACCGCGAAGACCACGTACACCACGAGGAAGGAGATCCGGAACGACGCGAGCGAGTACATGGCCTGACCGAAATGCGAATGCGCGAGGTCGAGCAGGGAGCCGATCACGTAGATCATCACGAAGCTCGCGGTGAAGCCGCCGACGTTCACGACCCCGTTCGCCGAGCCGAGCGCGTGGAGCGGGTTCGAGGTGCGCGCGAAGTCGAAGCCGATGGACGAGCCCGGGCCGCCGACGCCGATGACGACCAGCGTGACGATGACGACGGCGAACGGCGGCTTGCCCGGCCAGAACAGCATCAGAGCCCAGCACGCGGCCATCACGAGCACGACGCCGAGCACGATGTTCGAGCGGCGCAGCGGATGCCGCGCCGTCAGCACCCCGATGAACGGCCCCGCGATCATGCCCGCGACGACCGGCACGCTCAGCAGCAGCGACGCCTCGGCGCGCGGGTAGCCGAGCCCGAACACCAGGTATGGCACGCCCCACATGAGCGTGAACATCGTCATGGGGCTCATGGTCACGAAGTGCGACCAGAAGCCGAGCTGGGTCCCCGGGCGCTGCAGGCTCTCCCCCAGCTGCCGCAGCGACTGGGTCCAGCTCTCGGGGCGCGGCCCCTCGATCGCGTTCTCGGGGCGGTCGACGATGAGCAGGATGACGAGCACGAGCCCCACGACCACGAAGCCCGCGGCCGAGAGGAACGCGACGGTCCACCCGGACTCGTGCAGCAGGAGCGCGAACGGCACGGCCGAGAGCACCTGGCCGAGCTGCCCCGCGTTGCTCACCCACTGCACGGCGATGGGCACGGTGCGCCCGGGGAACCACGAGGACACCAGGCGGATGACGGAGAGGAAGATCGTGGCATCCCCCGCGCCCACGAAGACGCGGCCCATGATCGCGTCGGCGATGTTCGGCGACAGGGCCACGGCGACCTGCCCGAGGGCCATGACCGCGAGGCCCGCCGTCATCATGCGGCGCGGGCCGAAGCGGTCGAGCAGCACGCCGAAGGGGATCTGGGCGCCCGCATAGACCACGAGCTGCAGCACGGCGAGCATCGACAGGATCGCCGCGTTCGCGTGGAACCGATCGGTCGCGGCGGGGCCGGCGACACCGATGGTCGTGCGCTGCGTGACCGAGACGAGGTAGGCGACGAGCCCCGCCGTATAGACCAGGGCCCTTCGAGTGCTCACTCAGTCAAGGTTATCGGGCGCCGCGTCGTCTCCGTGACGGCGCTGGTGCGCCAGGAAGCGCTCGAGCTCGGCCGCGATCTCGTCGGCCGTCGGGAGGTTCTCGGCGTCGGCCATCGTGCGCCTCGCCGGGTTCTCCTTCATATAGGTGTCGTGCCTCTCCTCGAGCGCGCCGACCAGGCGCTGCAGCTCGGGGTTGCCGAGCACCTGCTCGTTGATGTTGGCGATGAAGTCGTTGTCGTCGTCGCGCAGATGGTCGGTCGCGAACACGAGCCCCGTCGCCGCCGAGACGCTCTGCAGCGCGGTGATGAGGGTCGCCGGGTACTCGGTGTCGCCGAGGTAGTGCGGGACGAGCACGACGAAGCCGTTGACGAGATGACCGCGGTCGGTCGCGCGGTGCTCGATCAGGTGCATCGCCGTCGCCGGGGCCTGGGTGCGCGGGCGCCACACCGACAGCCGGTCGATGAGCTCGGTGTTGTTGCCGCTCACCGTCACCTGCAGCGGCCGGGTGTGCGGCACGGGCATGGGGATGGCGTGCACCCAGTCGAGGCTCGACGCCTCGAAGGTCTCGACGAGGCCGAGCACCGCGGCGGCGAACGCCTCCCACGCGAAGTCGGGCTCGTAGCCGTGCAGGAAGAGGAACGGTCGACCGACCTCGTCGCTCACGAGGTGCAGCTCGAGGCGCGGCGGCTGGTAGTCCTCGATGTGGTCGTTCGCGAACGTGAAGGTCGGGCGCCGGGCGCGGTAGTCGAGCAGGATGTCGTTGTCGAAGGACGCGATGAGCTCGTGGCTCGGCAGGTTCCCGAGCATGTACGCGCCGAGCTGGGTCACGGCGTTGCCCGCATCCGCGAAGCCCGTGAGCCCCGCCACGAACGGAAGGCCGGCCGGCACGTCCGTCGCGGCCGTCGTCAGCTCGTACAGTTCGCGGGGATTGCGCATGTCTCAACTGTACGAGCGCGTGCGCGCCACCCCGGGCGGCGCGGGCATGCCGAGAGCGAACACTTCCGCCCCGCTCCCCCGGGCCTCTGGATAGGGTTCAGACATGACTGCCCCCGCTCTGTCCGTCCGTTCCGATCTGGCCGAAGCAGAGGCCGACATCACCGTCTTCGCGGCGACCGCCGGCAAGCCGGACCCCGTTGTGCTCGCCGCCGAGCTCGCGCCCGAGCTCGTGGCGCGGATCGAGGCCCAGCTGCCGCTCCTCTCCTTCGGGGGCGGTGCGGACGAGTTCGCGCGCGTCGTCGTCGACGACCGCGCCTACGGCGTGATCGGCATCGGCAAGCAGCTCACCGCGGACGCGCTGCGGGCCGCCGCGGGATCCGCGGTCAGGCAGCTGGTGGGCACGGCATCCGTCGCCCTCGCCGTCCCGACCGAGGGCGAGCTGCTCGGCGCGGCGCTCGGGGGCGCGGCGCTCGGCGCCTACTCCTACGACGTGTACCGCACCTCGAGCAAGGCCGCGCAGAAGGCGCCGGTGGCTGCGATCACCGTGATCGGCGACGGGCGGGATGCCGCGACCGAGCTGACCCGCGCGACAGTGGAGGCCGAGGCCGTGGCGCTCGTCAAGGACCTCTTCAACCAGCCGCCCTTGGACCTCTACCCCGAGACCTTCGTGCACGCCGCGCGCGAAGCGGTGGGTCATCTGCCCGTGACGATCGAGGAGTGGGACGAGCGGCGTCTCGCTGCGGACGGGTTCGGCGGCATCCTCGGCGTCGGCCAGGGCTCGACGCGCGGGCCGCGCCTCGCCAAGCTCGTCTACGCGCCGGAGGGGGCGTCGGCCCATCTGGCCTTCGTCGGGAAGGGCATCACCTTCGACTCGGGCGGGCTGTCGCTGAAGCCGCCGACCGGCATGGTCGGCATGAAGGGCGACATGACCGGCGCGGCCGTCGCTCTCGCGGTGCTGCGCGCCGCGGCCGGGCTCGGGCTGCCGGTCAGGGTCACAGCGTGGCTCTGCCTCGCCGAGAACATGCCGTCGGGCTCCGCGATCCGCCCGGGCGACGTGCTGCGCATGCGCGGCGGCAAGACCGTCGAGGTGCTGAACACGGATGCCGAGGGCCGGCTCGTGATGGCCGACGGCCTCGTCGCCGCGAGCGAGGAGCAGCCCGACCAGATCATCGACATCGCGACCCTCACCGGGGCGAAGGTGACCGCGCTCGGCACCCGGTACTCGGCGCTCATGGGCGACGACGAGCTCGTCGCCGCGCTGCGCGAAGCCGCGACCGAGACGGGCGAGCTGTTCTGGCCGATGCCCTTCGCCGCGGAGCTGCGCGCGAGCATCGCCTCACCGCTCGCCGACATCGCCAACGCGAACCCGGGGGTCGCCGCGGGCGGCATGCTGCTCGCCGGCATCTTCCTGCGCGAGTTCGTCGGGACACTCGGGGATGACGAGGACGCCGTGCGCATTCCGTGGGCGCACCTCGACATCGCGGGCTCGGAGGAGAACAAGGGCGGCCCCTACGGCTTCACGGGCAAGGGCGGCACCGGCGTCGCTGTGCGGATGCTGCTGCGGCACGTCGAGCGGCTCGCCGCGCGCGCCGGGAACTGAGCGGAAGACGCGGGTATAGGGTCGGTCGAGGCGGGCCGGACGGCTCGCCTCGATCCTCGCCAGCAGCCCCGAGGAGGTTGTCGCCACGTGGCCGAGCACCCCTTCGACCTCGTCGTGCTCGGCGGCGGCAGCGGAGGCTATGCGGCCGCGTTGCGGGCCGCTGAGCTCGGCTCCCGCGTCGCCCTGATCGAGAAGGACAAGGTCGGCGGGACCTGCCTGCACCGCGGCTGCATCCCGACGAAGGCGATGCTGCACGCCGCCGAGGTCGCCGACTCCGCGCGCACCGCCGAGAAGTTCGGCGTGCTCGCCTCGCTCGAGGCCGTCGACCCCGAGTTGCTCGCGCGCTACCGCGACGGCGTCGTCGCGAAGAAGTTCAAGGGGCTCGAGGGCCTCGTCCGCGCCCGCGGCATCACGGTCGTGCACGGCGAGGGCACGCTGCTCTCGTCGACCTCGGTGGCCGTCGGCGACGAGGTCTACACCGGCGCGAATCTCGTCCTCGCGACGGGCTCCGCCTCGCGCAGCCTGCCGGGCCTCGAGCTCGGCGGCCGCGTGATCACGAGCGACGACGCGCTGAAGCTGGACTGGATCCCGAACCGTGTCGCGGTGCTGGGCGGCGGGGTGATCGGCGTCGAGTTCGCGAGCCTGTGGCGGTCGTTCGGCGCCGAGGTCACGATCATCGAGGCGCTGCCCCACCTCGTCCCCAACGAGGACGAGACGATCAGCAAGGGCCTCGAACGCGCCTTCCGCCGCCGCGAGATCGACTTCCGCCTCGGCGTGCGCTTCCAGGGCGTGACGCAGACGGATGACGGCGTCACGGTGTCGCTCGAGAACGGCGACAGGGTCGAGGCCGACCTCCTGCTCGTCGCCGTCGGTCGCGGGCCCGTGACCGACGGTCTCGGCTTCGAAGAGGCCGGCGTGGAGCTCGACAGGGGCTTCGTCGTCACGGATGCCCGCCTCCGGGCATCCGTTGCCGGCGTCTACGCCGTCGGCGACATCGTGCCCGGGCTGCAGCTCGCGCATCGCGGGTTCCAGCAGGGCGTCTTCGTCGCCGAGGAGATCGCCGGTCTGAACCCGGTGGTCGTCGACGACGCTCTCGTGCCGCGCGTGACCTACTGCGACCCCGAGGTCGCCTCGGTCGGCCTGAGCGAGGCGAAAGCGGCCCAGGTGCACGGCGCCGATGCGATCACGGCCTATGAGTACAGCCTCGCGGGCAACGGCAAGAGCGAGATCCTCGGCACGAACGGCGTGGTCAAGGTCGTCCGGGTGAACGACGGTCCGGTCGTCGGCATCCACCTGCTCGGCGCCCGCGTCGGCGAACTGATCGGCGAGGCGCAGCTCGTCGTCGGCTGGGACGCCCACCCCGAGGACGTCGCACCGCTCGTCCACGCGCACCCCACCCAGAACGAAGCCCTCGGCGAGGCGCTTCTGAAGCTCGCCGGCAAGCCGCTCCACGCGCTGTGAGCCGAGCACCACGCAATAAGCTATTTCCCAACTGAAGGTCTAAGGAGACAGTCTCATGAGCGAATCCGTCAGCCTCCCGGCACTCGGCGAGAGTGTTACCGAGGGCACGGTCACCCGCTGGCTGAAGAACGTCGGCGACCGCGTCGAGGTCGACGAGCCGCTGCTGGAGGTGTCGACCGACAAGGTCGACACCGAGATCCCCTCGCCGGTGGCCGGCGTGATCGAGGCGATCCTCGTCCAGGAGGACGAGACCGTCGAGGTCGGCACCCCGCTCGTGACGATCGGCGACGGCAGCGGTGCTGCTGCCCCCGCCGCTCCCGAGGCGCCTGCAGCCGAGCCGGTCGCGGCCCCTGAGCCCGCGCCCGAGCCCGTCGCCGCGGCACCCGTCGCCGAGCCCGCTCCGCTTCCCCCGGCCCCGGCAGCCACCGCGCCGCAGCCGGTCGCCGCCCCCGAGCCCGTTGCCGCTCCGGCACCGCAGCCGGTCGCGCCGGCTCCCGCCGCGGCGCCTGCCCCGGCAGCGCCCGCAGCCCCGGCAGCGCCCGCAGCCCCGGCCGCCCCCGTCGCTCCTGCAGCAGGCGGTGCGCACGCCGGCACCGGCTACGTCACCCCGATCGTCCGCAAGATCGCGAGCGAGCAGGGTGTCGACCTCAATGCCGTCGCCGGCACGGGCGTCGGCGGCCGCATCCGCAAGGAGGACGTGCTCAACCACGCCGCCGGCGTGACCGCGGCCCCCGCAGCAGCCGCGGCGCCCGCCGCGGCGAAGCTCGAGGTCTCGCCCTTGCGCGGCACCGCGGTCTCGGCGTCCCGCCTCACCAAGGTCATGTCGCAGCGCGCCGTCGAGTCGATGCAGCAGACTGCTCAGCTCACGACGGTCGTCAAGGTCGACGTCACCAAGGTCGCCTCGCTGCGCGCCAAGGTGAAGGACCAGTTCTTCGAGGCGACCGGCAACAAGCTCTCGTTCCTGCCGTTCTTCGCGAAGGCCGCGCTCGAGGCGCTGCAGGCGTTCCCGATCATCAACTCGACGTTCGACGGCGAGACGATCACCTACCCCGCGACGGAGAACCTCGCGATCGCCGTCGACACCGACCGCGGCCTCCTCACCCCGGTCATCAAGGACGCCGGCTCGCAGAACATCGCCGAACTCGCCGCCCAGATCGCCGACCTCGCGGCGCGCACGCGGGACAACCGCCTCAAGCCCGACGAGCTCGCCGGCGGCACCTTCACGCTGACCAACACCGGCTCGCGCGGCGCGCTGTTCGACACCCCGGTCGTCTTCCTCCCGCAGTCGGCGATCCTCGGCACGGGCATCGTCGTCAAGGAGCCGACGGTCATCTCGGCCGACGGGCAGGACGTCATCGCGGTCCGTTCGATCGTCTACCTCGCGCTGTCGTACGACCACCGCACCATCGCGGGCGCCGACGCCGCACGCTATCTCGGCGCGGTCAAGGCACGCCTCGAAGAGGGCGCGTTCCAGAACGACCTCGGCATCTGAGCGCATCGGCCGCCTCAGTTCTCATAGAGCTGACGTAACCGCCACCCGGCCTCGGTCCTCATCAAGAGGGCCGAGGCCGGTGCCGTCTTCGGGTCCTTCGGGGTGAGGGCGACCAGCGCCGTGTCGCCCGTGCGTTCGAGCAGCGACGGGGCGAGCCCCGCGAGCGGCCGGTCGGGCAGGTCGATCGAGGATGCCGTGCCGTCGGATATCGCGGCGAGGCAGGCCGAGCGGCGGTCCTCCGCCCCGGTCATGCAGGCGTCGCGCGCCGCCAGCAGCACGGCCGTCGCCGCCACGGGGTCGGCGCCCATGAGATGGGCATCCGGAGTCGCCTCCGCGCGCGCTGTCGTCGGCACGGGCGTCCGCATCGGGGCATCGCTGTGGGGGGTCGGTGCCGACGGCACGAGCAGAACGGCCCCGATCGTGAGCGCGACGGCGAGACCGCCGCCGAGCGCGAGCACTCGACCGCGGGCGCCGAGACGTGCGCCGACCTCCGTGACGGCCCGTCGTGCCCGGGCGCGCGGCTCGGCGAGCAGCGCGGACGGACCGGCTTCGAAGGCCTCGAGCACGCGTGAACCGGTCGGGCGCCGATGGGCTGCACGCAGGCGGGGCTGCGCGGTCGAGGGCGGCACGGCATCCGCAGCGACGCGAGCCGGAGAGATCGCCGTGAGCGAGACGGGGGTCGGCTCGGCCACGTCGAAGAGCGCGTCCTCGAGCCGCTCGATCGCCGCGTCCGACTCCTGCCCGGCCACCGCAGCCAGGGCGAGACCTAGGTGTGATGTCCAGGGACGTTGTTTGCTGACACGGCGTTGACCCGCCAGTAGGCGAAGGCCTCCGGTTGTGAAGTGGAGCTGTCTAATTCACCGCTTCATGCAACCTGGAGGCCTTCGT
>WQZN01000008.1 GCA_009780695.1 Microbacteriaceae bacterium | reverse complement strand
TCGAAAGAGCGCGTGACCTTCGGCAAGCCCCTCGCGCAGCGCCAGGTCATCCAGTTCTACATCGCCGAGAACTTCGGCCGGATCGCCGCGGCGAAGTCGCTCATCATCCAGGCGGCGCGCGCGTACGAGAACAGTGCGCCAGAGGCATCCGCTCTGTCGAGCGCCGCAAAGATGATCGCGGTCGAGATGCTCGCAACGGTCACCGACAATGCGCTTCAGGTGTTCGGCGGCCGCGGTTACTGGAAGAAGAACGCGATCGAGCGCGTGTACCGCGATGCGCGCGCTCAGCGTTTCGAAGAGGGCACGAACGAGATCCAGAAGCTCGTCGTCGGCCGCGCCGCGATCACGGGCGAGGCGAACACGGAAGGGATCCTGAACTGGTGAGCGAGAACACTTCGGCGCGCGTCGTCGTCATCACGGGCGCGAGCCGCGGCATCGGCCGCCTGCTCGCCGAGAAGCTCGGCGCCGAGGGCGCGCACGTCGTCATCAACTACAAGAAGAACGCCGACCTCGCCGAGGAGTCGCTCGCCGCAGTGCGCGCCGCGGGCGGCGACGGCATCACGGTGCAGGCCGACATCGAGGTGCCCGAGGGCATCGAGGCGCTGTTCGCCGGCATCGACGAGCACTACGACCACATCGACGCGTTCGTCGCGAATGCCGCCGCGGCCGCGTTCAAGCCGATCTCGGAGATGAAGGTCCACCACATCGACCGCAGCTACGCGATGAACGCGCGCAGCTTCGTGCTCGGCGCGCAGCAGGCCGTGAAGCGCATGCCCCGCGGCGGCCGCATCCTCTACATCTCCAGCTACGGCTCGCTCCGCGCCTTCCCGACCTACGCGGCGCTCGGCGCCTCGAAGGCCATGGCCGAGCAGTACATGCGCTACATGGCGGCCGAGTTCGGGCCCAAGAACATCACGGTCAACGCGGTCAACGGCGGTCTCATCGACACCGACTCGCTCGACTACTTCTACAACAAGGTGCCGGGCATGGCGCTGATGGACTCGGTCATCTCGAAGCTGCCGCTCGGGCGCCCCGCGAAGGCCGACGACATGGCGGATGCCGCGCAGTTCCTGCTGTCGGAGAAGGCGGGCTACATCACCGGCCAGGTCCTCACGGTCGACGGCGGTCTCACGATCATCGCGCCGCCGTTCTGGTCCGACACGACGGGCGATCTGCACTCGGCCGTCTTCGGCGACGACTCGGTGGCCGAGTAGCGCGCGAAGCGCGCGTATCGAGACCCCATGCCTGAGCTAGACCGCCTGCGTCGCCCGTGGCACCTCGGCCCCCTCGAGCTGCCGCACCGCGTGGTGATGGGCAGCATGCACACGGGCCTCGAGCCGCGTGACGACGGGGGAGAGGCACTCGCCGCGTTCTATCGCGAGCGCGTCGCGGGCGGCGCGTCGCTCATCATCACGGGCGGCATCTCGGTCAACGACGAGGCGCGCGGCGGCCCCGACTACGTCGTCATGACGGATGCCGGGGCCCGCCGCACCTTCGCCGCGGCGGCGGCCGCGGTGCACGGAGCCGGAGGGTTCCTCTCCGCACAGCTCTTCCACGCGGGCCGCTACGCGGTCGGCGGCTGGGCCGTGGCGCCGAGCCCGGTCCCGTGGCGTGCCGCGCGCGGCCTCGTGCCGCGTGAGCTCACGGGCGCCGACGTCGAGCGCACCGTCGCCGACTTCGCCGCCGCGGCCGCGGCCGCGCGCGAGGCCGGCTTCGACGCGGTCGAGCTCATGGCCTCCGAGGGCTACCTGCTCAACCAGTTCCTCTCGCCGCTCACGAATCAGCGCGAGGACGAGTGGGGCGGCGACGCGACGGGTCGCATGCGCTTCCCGCTCGCGGTGCTGGCCGCCGTCCGTACTGCCGTCGGCGACGATTTCCCGATCTCGGTGCGCGTCTCCGCGACCGATCTGATGCCGGGCTCGACGAGCGAGGCCGAGGCGGATGCCTTCGCGCTCGCCCTGGCCGACGCCGGCGTCGACGCGCTCAGCATGGGCGTCGGCTGGCACGAGTCCACGGTGCCGACGGTGCAGGCATCCGTGCCGCACGGCGCCTGGATCGCATACGGCGAGCGTCTCGCCGACGCCGTCCACACGGCCCACCCCGAGCTGCCGGTCATCGGCAGCAACCGGGTCAACGATCTGCGCGACGCCGAGGCGGTCCTCGCCCGCGGGCACGTCGACGCGATCGCGCTCGCACGTCCGTTGCTCGCCGACCCCGAGCTCGTGAACCGCTCGTTCGCGGGCGACTTCACGCGCATCAACACGTGCATCGGCTGCGACCAGGCCTGCATCGACCGCTCGCTCGTCTTCCAGGAGATCGGCTGCCTGGTCAACCCGCGCGCCGCGCGCGAGCTCGAGTTCCCGCTCGCGCCGACCCGCGCGCCGCAGCGCATCGCGGTCGTCGGCGGCGGCCCGGCCGGTCTCGCCGCGGCCGACGACCTGGCCCGCCGCGGTCACACGGTCACGGTCTTCGAGGCGCGGGACGCGCTCGGCGGCCAGTTCGCCCTCGCGGCGCGGGTGCCCGGCAAGGAGGACTACGCCCTCACCGTCCGCTCCGCCGCCGCGCGGCTCACGGCGGCCGGCGCCGAGCTGCGCACGGGCGAGACGGCGGATGTCGAGGCGCTGGCCGCCTTCGACGGAGTGGTCCTGGCATCCGGCGTCACCCCGCGCCCCGTCGACATCGAGGGCGCCGACCTGCCCCACGTCCTGAGCTACGAGCAGGCCATCCGCCGGGGTGTTCCGACCGGCAGCGTCGCGATCATCGGGGGCGGCGGCATCGGCGTCGACCTCGCGGCGTTCCTCGTCGAGTTCCACGACGAGAAGGCGCGCGCGCTCGCGTTCGAGTCGCGCTTCGACCTCGACGGCTCCGCCGAGTTCGCCCGCTCGCGCCCGACCCGTGCGCTCCAGCGCCCGCGGCCCGGCTCCGACGTCACGGTGCTGCGGCGGCAGGGCAAGTTCGGCCAGGGCGTCGGCATCACGAGCCGCTGGGTGAACGTCGGCGCGCTGCAGCACGCGGGCGTGCGGCTGCTCGCCGGCATCGACTACCGGCGCATCACAGCGGAAGGCGTCGAAGTCGTGCACGCGGACGGCGCCGTCGAACTGATCCCGGGCGAGACCGTCGTGATCTGCGCCGGCCAGGAGAGCAACGAGACGCTCTCGGCAGGGCTCGCGGCACGCGTCATCCCGCACGAGATCGTCGGCGGCGCGCGCGACGCGCGGTCCGTCGACGCCGTCCGTGCGACGAGCGAGGGGATCGCGGCGGCGCGCCGTCTCGCTGATTAGCAGCCCCGGTGCTCCGTCTGGCAGAATGGACTGTCGGCTTCATGCGTTCCGACCCTCTATCCGAACGCCGAAGCCTCCATCAGACCTCCTGCGAGGGCGTGCTTGACCCCACAGCCCGCGCAGTCAGTTCGCTTCAACACCTCCACCACCTACAGGAGAACTGTGGCTGTCAAGATTCGCCTCAAGCGCCTGGGCCAGATCCGTGCCCCCTACTACCGTGTCGTCGTCGCCGACTCGCGCACTAAGCGCGACGGTCGTGTGATCGAAGAGATCGGTCAGTACCACCCGACGGAGAACCCGTCGCTCATCAAGATCGACACCGAGCGTGCGCAGTACTGGCTCGGCGTCGGCGCCCAGCCGACCGAGCAGGTCCTCGTGCTCCTCAAGCTCACGGGTGACTGGGCCAAGTTCAAGGGCGAGAAGGACACCGAGTCCAAGGTCGTCGCGCCCGAGGGCAAGGCCGAGTTCGTCGCCGACGAGAAGAAGAAGCCGGTTCTGAAGCCGAAGACCGAGACCCCGGCGAAGGCCGAGGCCGTCGAGGCTCCTGCCGACGAGGCCGCTGAGGCCTCCGACGAGGCCGCGGAGTAGGTCTCATCACCATGCTCGCTACTGCTGTCGCACACCTCGTCAAGGGCATCGTCGAACATCCCGATGATGTCGAGGTCGCACAGAAGAGCTCGCCTCGCGGCGAGGTCCTCGAGGTTTCCGTGAACCCCGAGGACCTCGGCCGCGTGATCGGCCGCGGTGGTCACACCGTGAGCAGCCTGCGCACCGTGGTGAACGCGCTGGCGGGCAGCGAGCGCGTCCGTGTCGACGTCGTCGACACCGCCCGCTGATGGCGGTCGCCAAACCGTCTGACGCTCAGCTGCGGGTCGGGCGCCTCACCAAGGCCCACGGGCTCAAGGGCGCCATCAAACTCGAGCTCTACACCGACGACCCCGAGCGCCGCTTCGTGCCGGGTGCCGTCTTCTCGCTCCAGGTGCCGGACACGTCGAAGTGGCACGGCAAGAACCTCGAGCTGCGCGAGCTGCGCTGGTACAACGGCCACCCCGTCGGCTTCTTCGTCGGCGTGGACGACCGCACCGAGGCCGAGAGCCTCATCAAGGCCATCCTCTGGGTCGACGCGTCCGACGACGCTCCCGAAGAGGACGCGTGGTACGACCACCAGCTGGTCGGCCTCACCGCGCTGCGCGACGGCGCCGCGGTCGGCAAGGTCGCCCGGGTCGACCACATGCCCGCCCAGGACCTGTTGGCGATCGAGACCGCCGCGGGCGAGGTGCTCGTGCCCTTCGTCGCCGCGATCGTGCCGGCCGTCGACCTCGTCGCGGGCACGCTGACCGTCACCCCGCCGGCCGGGCTGTTCGAAGAGCTCCCCGAAGACGAGGACGAGGTCGGGTCCGAGGCCGTTGAGGATGCCCCGGCCGAGGCATCCGCAGAGGCCCCCGAACCCGTCGAGACCGAAGAGGCCTGACCTCCGATGCGCATCGACATCGTGACGATCTTCCCGACGTTCTTCGATGTGCTCGACATCTCGTTGCTCGGGAAGGCGCGCACGAACGGGCTCATCGAGCTCGGCGTGCACGACCTGCGCGACTACACGCACGACCGGCACCGCACGGTCGACGACACCCCGTACGGCGGGGGCGCCGGCATGGTCATGAAGCCCGAGCCGTGGGGCGAGGTGCTCGACACCCTGCTCGACTCGGGCTCTGCCGATCGGGCTGAGGGCTCCGACCCGCTCGTGATCTTCCCCTCGCCGGCCGGCGAGGTCTTCACACAGGCCATGGCGCGTTCGCTCGCCGACGAGGAACAGCTCGTCTTCGGCTGCGGCCGCTACGAGGGCATCGACCAGCGCGTCTTCGATCACGTCGCGACCCGCGCGCGCGTCAAGCTCGTGAGCATGGGCGACTACGTGCTGAACGGCGGCGAGGTCGCGGTGATGGCCATGATCGAGGCCATCGGGCGCCTGGTTCCGGGCGTCGTCGGCAATCCCGCGTCGCTCGTGGAGGAGAGCCACGAGAACGGGCTGCTGGAGTACCCGAGCTACACCAAGCCCGCCGAATGGCGTGGCCTCGAGGTCCCGCCGATCCTGCTGTCGGGGAACCACGGCGCCATCGCGAAGTGGCGTCATGAGCAGCAGGTCGAGCGGACGCGCCGGGTGCGCCCCGATCTGTTGGCCGACGACGGAGCGGTGCCGCTCTAGCAGATTTGGGCCACGGCCCGCGCTCTGGCAGAATGGATTCTTGTGCCGCGCGCGGCCCTGCCACAGGGGAGCCGGAATCGTGCGGCGAATCCCTTACTCTTCATAGTCGACCAGTGCCCGACCTGTGGCGGTCGCAGGAAGCGAAACTCCCATGAACCTTCTCGACGCGGTAGACGCCGCCAGCCTGAAGTCGGACGTCCCCGACTTCCGCCCCGGTGACACCGTCAAGGTGCACGTCAACATCATCGAAGGCAACCGCTCCCGTATCCAGGTCTTCCAGGGCGTCGTCATCGGCCGTTCGGGCCACGGCGTGCGCGAGACCTTCACGGTCCGCAAGGTCAGCTTCCAGGTCGGCGTCGAGCGCACCTTCCCGGTTCACTCGCCGGTCATCGACCACATCGAGGTCGTCACCCGCGGCGACGTGCGTCGCGCGAAGCTGTACTACCTGCGCGAGCTCCGTGGCAAGAAGGCCAAGATCAAGGAGAAGCGCGACGCGTAAGCGTCCCGCCACGCGACATTTTCGGAGCCCCCGAGCCTTTACACTGGCTCGGGGGCTCCGCTCTATTCGGGGGGCACCGGACAAGGGTGAGATGACTGACGGCACGACCAACACGACCGAAACCCGGGCTGCCGCAAGGTCTCCCCAGCGCAGCGCAGGGCGCACGGCCTGGCTCTTCGTGCGCGACATCGTCGTCATCTTCATCGTCGCGCTGCTGGTCTCCTTCCTCATCAAGACCTTCCTGATCCGCTCGTTCTACATCCCGTCGGAGTCGATGGAGAACACGCTGATGGTCAACGACCGGATCATCGTGAACGAGCTCGAGCCCCGCCTGATCCCGGTGCACCGCGGCGACGTCATCGTGTTCACCGACCCGGGCAACTGGCTGCCGCCGGGCGAGAGCGAGAACATCGTGGCTCCGCGGTCGTCGAACCCCGTCGTGCGCGGGCTGAGCGACTTCTTCACCTTCATCGGCCTCGCCACGGCCGACAGCGACAACCACCTCGTCAAGCGGGTGATCGGCATCCCCGGCGATCACGTCGTGTGCTGCAACGTGCTGAATCAGATCACGGTCAACGGCGTGCCGATCAAAGAGCCGTACACGCAGGTGACCGGCGACATCCCCGCGGGCAAGCCGTTCAACGTGACGGTTCCGCCGGGCGATCTCTGGGTGCTCGGCGACAACCGCAACGACTCGGAAGACTCGAGCATGCACCAGGACCTGCCGAGCAAGGGCTTCGTGCCCGAGAAGGACGTGGTCGGCCGCGCCTTCGTCATCAGCTGGCCCATCTCGCGCTGGTCGTGGCTGTCCAACTACCCCGACGTGTTCCGCGGCGTCGACGAGAAGGGCAAGTGAGCCCGCAGAGCACCGCACCGACGCTCGACATCGAGCGCGAGCTCTTCGCCGCTGCGGGGGGAGGGTTCCTGATCGCGGTCGACGAGGTCGGCCGCGGGGCGCTCGCGGGGCCGGTCGCCGTCGGCATGGTCGTGATCGGGCCAGAGATGCCGGCCTTCCCCGAGGGGCTGCGCGACTCGAAGCTGCTCAAGGAGGCCGTGCGCGAGGGCCTGGCACCGCAGTGCGCTTCGTGGGGGCTGTTCTCGGCGGTGGGCGAGTCGACTCCGGCCGAGATCGACGAGCACGGCATCGTGACCGCGCTCGGCATCGCGGGGTGGCGGGCGCTCGGGGCGCTGCGGGCCGCGGGGGCGCCGGTGGGCGAGGCATCCGTGCTGCTCGACGGCAACCACGACTGGCTGAACCCCGTTCTCGAGACGCGGATGCACGTGACGACGCGGGTGAAGGCCGACATGGCGTGCGCGTCCGTCGCCGCCGCCTCGGTGATCGCGAAGGTCCATCGCGATCACGGCATGATCTCCCTGCACGACGACTACCCGCAGTACGGCTGGCTGTCGAACAAGGGCTACGGCTCGGCGGCCCATCTGGCGGCCATCGCCGAGTCGGGGCCGTCCGAGCACCATCGGCGCACCTGGATCCGCTGACGCGCCGTCGCCATAGACTGAATCCACGATGGACGAAGACGAATTCGACGACTACGACCGCGAGGTCGAGCTGGCTCTCTACCGCGAGTACCGCGATGTGGTCAGCCAGTTCAAGTACGTGATCGAGACTGAGCGCCGGTTCTACCTGGCCAACGAGGTCGAGTTCGTCCGGCGCGACACCGAGCACGACTTCTACTTCGAGATCACCATGCACGACGTCTGGGTGTGGGATGTCTATCGCGCCGATCGCTTCGTGAAGTCGGTGCGCGTGCTCACCTTCAAGGACGTCAACATCGAGGAGCTGTCGTCGAAGGAATTCGAGCTCCCGAAGGAGCTCGCGCTCGACGAGTAGGGCGTCTCTCGCCCTCCACAGGCGCCGTGTGCGCCGCGTAGCGCACAGATCAGAGTCGCCGCCCCGCCTGCCGCCGTCAGGTTCTCCGCGAGTCTGCCTGCCATGGCGGACAAAGACATCCTCGGCAGGAGCGGCGAGCAGCTCGCCGCCCGGTTCCTCGAGGCCGACGGCTATCGCATCGTCGGGCGGAACTGGCGCGGCACGCGCGGTGAGCTCGACATCATCGCCGAACTCGGCGACACGACCGTGTTCGTCGAGGTCAAGACGCGTTCGGGGCTCGCCTTCGGGCATCCGTTCGATGCGCTGACGCCCAAGAAGATCGCGGCGCTGCGCCGACTCGCGGCCGAGTGGTGCCGGGCGCACGCCGGTGCCCGTCCGCAGATCCGGCTCGACGTGATCGGCATCATCGGCGGTCGCGAGGCACCCGCGCGCATCGAGCACCTGCGGGGGATCGGCTGATGGGCGTGGCACGCACCCTCTCGGTCGCGCTGCAGGGGCTGCGCGGTTCACTGGTGGATGTCGAAGCGTCGATCACCTCGGGGCTTCCGCTGTTCAAACTCATCGGCCTGCCCGACACCTCGCTCGCCGAGGCGGCGCACCGGGTGCTCGCCGCGGCATCCAACTCGGGTTGCTCGCTCGCCCAGAGTCGCGTGACGGCGAACCTCTCGCCCGCAGTGCTGCCGAAGCACGGCTCGGGGTTCGACCTGGCCATCGCGCTGGCCGCACTCGCGGCCGACGGAAAGGTGTCCGCGGCGTCGATCGCGCGCACTGTGCACCTCGGCGAGCTCGGTCTCGACGGGCGCGTGCGCCCCGTGCTCGGCGTCCTGCCCGCGGTGTCGGCGGCGGTGGCGGCGGGTGCGCGCCGGGTGATGGTGCCGATCGGCAACCTCGCCGAGGCGGAACTGGTCCCCGGTGTGGAAGTCGTGCCCGTCGTCTCGCTCCGTGAGGCGGCGATCCGCCACGGCGGCGGCCTCGCCCCGGTCGAGATGGAGCCGCTGCTGGCGGCGCCGCAGTCCGACAGGCGGCTCGACGAGGTCGACATGTCCGATGTGATCGGGAACGAAGAGGCTGTCTACGCGCTGACCGCGGCCGCCGCGGGCGGCCACCACGTGTTCTTCTTGGGGCCGCCGGGCGCAGGGAAGACGATGCTCGCGGAGCGGCTGCCCGGCATCCTGCCCGACCTGGACAGCCGCGCTGCGCTCGAGGCGACGTCCATCCGCTCGCTGACGGAGCTCGGGTCGGTGAGCGGGCTCGTCACACGGCCGCCCTACGAGTCGCCGCACCACACCGCCTCCGCCGCGGCCCTCGTGGGCGGGGGAAGCGGGCGGATCCGACCGGGCGCGGCGGTGCGCGCGAGCCACGGCGTTCTCTTCCTCGACGAGGCGCCGGAGTTCCAGACGAATGCGCTCGATGCGCTGCGCCAACCGCTCGAATCCGGGGTCATCTCCATCAGTCGGGCCAATCAGAGTGCGGAGTACCCGGCGGAATTCCAGCTGATCATGGCCGCGAACCCGTGCCCGTGTGGCATGTCTGGGCTCTCGACCGAGGGGGAGTGCACCTGCTCGCCCGGCCGACGGCGCCAGTACCTCAGCAGGATCTCGGGGCCCCTGATGGATCGCATGGACATCCAGCTCCAGGTGCGCCGCCTCACGCCCGCGCAGCTGCGGCGCGGCGATGAGGCACGCGGGCAGACCACGGCTCAGCTGAGAGCCCGCGTCGCCGAGGCCCGTTCCGCGGCGGCGGCCCGGTTCGCGACCGAGACGTGGCGCACCAATGCGCGGATCCCCAGCCGCTGGCTCACCGAGGGCATCGGCATGCTGCCCCACCGGGTCATGGCCCCGCTGGAGCGCCACTACGACCGGCGGGCGATGAGTCCGCGTGGGTACATGCGCGTGCTGCGCGTCGCGTGGACACTCGCCGATCTGGACGGCGCGTCCTCGCCCACCGTCGAGCATGTCTGCTCGGCGATCGCACTGAGAGAGGGGTTCACCGGATGAGCGGACTTATGGGCATGTCGCCGCGGGAGCGTGCTGTGCTCTGGGACAGATTGAGGCCGGGGCGCGACGACGACGATGCGGAGCTCACCGCGCGGGTGATCTGGAGCGTCCTCGCCGAGCCCGGCGACGGCACCGCGGGCCTTCTCGTGCAGGACCTCGGGGCGGCCGTCGCCCTCTCCCTCGTCCTGCATCGCGAGCCGTTCCCGACAGCCGCCCGCCTGCGTCATCACGCGGGCCTCGTCGCACAGCGGGTGACGCAGGCCTATGACGAGAGGGGTCTGCCCGCGATCGACGGTGTCCGCGCGGGCTTCCAGCGGTGGCATCCGCGCATGGTCGGGTCGCTGATCGAGTCGGTGTTCGCCATGGCGGCCGTCTCGCACGCGACCCTGCTCACGCCGCGCGACCCCGAATGGTCGATCGGCTTGCGCGGGCTGAACGAGCACGCGCCGCTCCTGCTGTGGTGCCTCGGCGAGCCGACGATGCTCGAGGACTTCGAGCACTCGGTGGCCCTCGTGGGAACGCGGGCCGCCACGGGGTACGGCACCCATGTCGCCACCGAGCTGGCCGCGGGCCTCGCCGAGCGCGACTGGACGGTGGTGTCCGGCGGTGCCTACGG
This sequence comes from Microbacteriaceae bacterium, assembly GCA_009780695.1. Taxonomy (GTDB): domain Bacteria; phylum Actinomycetota; class Actinomycetes; order Actinomycetales; family Microbacteriaceae; genus Gryllotalpicola. The sequence goes on along the minus strand of WQZN01000008.1, from coordinate 104,292 downwards.
CATCGATGCCGCGTCGCATCGAGCTGCCCTCGCCGCACGCGGGCGCACGGTCGCGGTGATGGCGGGCGGCCTGAATGCGTTCTATCCGACCGGGAACCATGAGCTGCTGGCCCGCATCGCCCGTGAGGGCGCCGTGGTGGCCGAGGCGGCATTCGGCGTGGCGCCCACGCCGTTCCGCTTCCTCGGGCGGAACCGCCTCATCGCCGCCCTCACGAGTGCGACCGTGCTCATCGAGGCGGGCACTCGGTCCGGGGCGATGAACACGGCGAACCATGCGCGCGAGCTCGAGCGCCCCGTCGGCATCGTGCCGGGCCCCGTGACGAGCCCGTCGTCGGCCGGGTGTCACGCCGCATTGCGCGACCCGGAGCGTCTGACGACCCTGGTCACCTGCACCCAGGACGTCATCGAGCTGGTGCACGGCGAGGTCGACGCCGAGCCGCTGGCCGACCCCGAGGACCCCCGATTCGGCCGCGTGCTCAAGACGCTCAACGGCCGCACGGCGAAGACGGTCGGCGAGGTCGCACGCGACAGCGGGATGGGCGAGCCCGAGACCGCAGGGCTGCTCGGCGTCCTTCTGCTCGACGGCGCCGTGCGCAAGACGGAGAAGGGCTGGGTGTCGGTTCCGAAGAAACGGTGAGCCGCGGGGCATGCTTGACCGATGGAGTTGTCGGCGGCGGTCGAGCGCTTCCTCGACCACTCCCGTTTCGAACGGGGGCTCGCCGAGGCCACGCTGCGCTCGTATCGGGCGGACCTCACCGGGCTCGTCCGCTTCGCCGAGCGCAGCGGCGCCCATCGGCTCGACGAGCTCGACCTCGAACTGCTGCGGCAGTGGCAATGGGAGGCGAGCGAGAGCCGGCTGGCGCCGGCGACGCTCGCGCGGCGGAGCGCCTCCGCGCGTTCTTTCACCTCATGGGCGGCGCGGGCCGGGCTTCTCGCCGTCGACCCGGGCATCCGGTTGCGCTCCCCGAAGCTCGGGCGTCATCTGCCGCACATCGTGAACCAGGCTCAGGCGGCGGAGCTGCTCGACAGGGCGGCGGAGCGCGCGTCCACCGGCGACCCGAAGGCGGTGCGCGACAGAGCCCTGCTCGAGTTGCTGTACGCCTGCGGCATCCGCGTGTCCGAGCTCGTCGGCCTCGATGTCGCCGATCTCGATCTCGACCGGCTCACCCTCACCGTGACGGGCAAGGGGGACAAGCAGCGGACGGTCCCGTTCGGCGTTCCTGCGCTCGGCGCCCTCGTCGACTACCTGCGCACCGCCCGCCCTGTGCTGCGGGAGAACGGCGACGGTGCAGCGGGTGACGCCCTGCTGCTCGGCCCGAGCGGCAAGCGCCTCAGCTCCCGTGCGGCCTACGACGTCGTCTCGCGGGCGCTCGCCGCCTACCCGGGGGGCGGGCCACGAGGCCCGCACACGCTGCGGCACACGGCGGCGACGCACCTGCTCGACGGAGGCGCCGACCTGCGCACCGTGCAAGAGCTGCTCGGCCATGCGAGCCTCGGCACGACGCAGATCTACACGCACGTCTCGGTGGAGCGCTTGAAGCAGAGCTACGCCCAGGCCCACCCCCGCGCCTGAGCCGTCGTCACGGCAGGGGCGGCCAGGCCGTCGGAATCAGGGCAGCGGCAGCAGCACCGCCGGCGGAACGCCGCCGATGAACAGGAGCGGTGAGACATACGCGCCGTCGACGCGCACACCGAGGTGCAGACAGCGCGCGTCGCAGTGGCCGCCGTGGCCGACTGTTCCGAGCGGCTGCCCCGCCGCGACGGATGCCCCGCGCGGGACATCCGCCACGACCGGCTCCAAGCTCACGAGGACCCCCTCGCCGATCTGAACCGTCACCACCGGGCGATCGACGACCATGCCCGAGAACGTCACGATGCCGTCGGCCGGCGCGACGACGCCGTCCCCGGGCGCGGCCGCGAGGTCGATGCCCCGATGGCCGGCGGCGTACGGGCCCGGCGGCGCCTCGTACGGCGCGACGACCCGGTGAACGGCGACGGGCCACCGCAGGTGGGGTGCGACGGCCTCGGGCGCGTCGCGGCCGCCGAAGCACACGACCGCGAGCAGCACCGCTGCAGCGGCGGACCATCTGTAGACCATCCGGGAAGCGTGCCACCGCTCGGGCACCATGCGATAGCAGCTGCTCCGATCTGGGGGCAATCCATTGCGGGTACCTGCTGTGAGGGGAAAGAGTGCCTGTGTGGGAGAGGGGCATCCGATGTCGTCTGAATCGATCGATCCGAAGTTCCGCCGCAGGGTGACCGGGCTCGCCATCGCCGCGGCCGTGGGTGGTTTCCTGTTCGGCTTCGACTCCTCCGTCATCAACGGCGCCGTCGATGCCATCGGCAAGCAGATCGTCGCGCCCGCTGTCTCGGGCCCCGGCCGTGAGTTCGTCGACGGCTTCGTCGTCGCCGTGGCACTGCTCGGTTCCGCCGTCGGGGCCTGGATCGCGGGCAACCTCGCCGATCGCTGGGGTCGGCCGCGCGTGATGCTGCTCGGCGCGGCGCTGTTCTTCGTCAGCGCGATCGGCGCCGGCCTCGCGCAGAGCGTGTGGGATCTCGGCTTCTGGCGCGTGGTGGGAGGCCTCGGCATCGGCATCGCGTCGGTCATCGCCCCCGCCTACATCGGCGAGGTCGCGCCGAAAGGCGTCCGCGGCGGCCTCGCGTCGTTGCAGCAGCTCGCGATCACCATCGGCATCTTCGTGGCCCTGCTCTCCGACTTCGTGCTGAACAGCGCGGCCGGCAACGACGCGACCGCCTCGTTGTGGCTCAACCTCGGCGCGTGGCGCTGGATGTTCATCGTCGGCGTCATCCCCGCGGCGGTGTACGGCTATCTCGCCCTGCGCGTGCCCGAGTCGCCCCGCTATCTGCTGCTCGTCGGGCGCCGCGACGAGGCGGTGCAGGTCTTCTCGACGATCGTTCCGGAGAACGAGATCGACACCGCGGTGGGCGACATCGAGAAGGCGATCGCCGAGGACAGGAAGAACGCCAGGGCGTCGCTGCGCGGCCCCTCGTTCGGCCTGCACCCGATCGTCTGGGTCGGCATCATCCTGTCGGTGTTCCAGCAGTTCGTCGGCATCAACGTCGTCTTCTACTACTCGAACTCGCTCTGGACGGCCGTCGGGCTCGGCGCCCACGCGTTCCTGCTCAGCGTGATCTCCGGCATCGTGAACGTGCTCGTCACGTTCATCGCGATCGCCCTCGTCGACCGCATCGGTCGGCGCATCCTGCTGCTGATCGGCTCGATCGGCATGGCAGTCCCGCTCGGCCTCGAGGCCGTCGCGTTCAGCTTCGCCACGCTCCACAACGGGCAGCTCACGCTGCCTGCCGCCTGGGCGGCCGTCGCCGTCGTCTCGGCGAACGTCTTCATCATCGCCTTCGGCGCCACGTGGGGCCCGCTCGTGTGGGTGCTGCTCGGGGAGATCTTCCCGAGCCGCATCCGTGCCCGCGCCCTCGGCGTGGCCGCCGCCGCGCAGTGGATCGCGAACTTCATCATCTCCGAGACGTTCCCTCCGCTCTCGTCGTGGTCGCTGCCCGGGACCTACGCGATCTACGCGATCTTCGCGGCGCTCTCGTTCTTCTTCGTGCTGTTCCGGGTGCCGGAGACGAAGGGCGTCGCCCTGGAGAAGACCGAGGCGCTGTTCCTCGGCCGGCATCCCGAACTCCGCGAATCAGCCTGATAGACTTCACGAGCACCCCGCATGTCGGGGCGACTACGCGTGCCCTTCAGTCGACTCGACGTCGACGACCCGATCTCCCATAGGTCCCAGCGCATCCTTCGGATGCCTCGGGTGGGAGTGCGCCGGGCACCAGGACAATCAACCTCAAGAACAAAGGAACGATCATGGCCGTCGTCACCATGCGTCAGCTGCTCGACAGCGGTGTCCACTTCGGGCACCAGACCCGCCGTTGGAACCCGAAGATGAAGCGCTTCATCCTCACCGAGCGCTCGGGCTCCTACATCATCGACCTGCAGCAGTCGCTCACCTACATCGACAAGGCGTACGACTTCGTGAAGGAGACCGTCGCTCACGGCGGCAGCATCCTCTTCGTCGGCACCAAGAAGCAGGCCCAGCAGGCGATCGCCGAGCAGGCGACCCGCGTCGGCCAGCCCTACGTCAACCAGCGTTGGCTCGGTGGCCTGCTCACCAACTTCAGCACCGTCTCGAAGCGCCTCGCCCGCATGAAGGAGCTCGAGGAGCTCGACTTCGAGGGCAACACCAGCGGCTTCACCAAGAAGGAGCTGCTCATCAAGAAGCGCGAGCTCGAGAAGCTCCACAAGACGCTGGGCGGCATCCGCAACCTCACCAAGACGCCGAGCGCGATCTGGGTCGTGGACACCAAGAAGGAGCACCTCGCCATCGACGAGGCGAAGAAGCTCGGCATCCCCGTGGTCGCCATCCTCGACACCAACTGCGACCCGGACGAGGTCAACTTCCCGATCCCCGGCAACGACGACGCGATCCGCTCCGTCGCCCTGCTCACCCGCATCGTCGCCGACGCGGCCGCTGAGGGCCTGATGTCGAAGCACGGGCAGACCGAGGGCGAAGAGGCCGAGCCGCTCGCCGAGTGGGAGCAGGAGCTGCTGAACGCGGGCGACGAGACCCCCGCCCAGTCGAGCGCCGAGACCGAGAAGGTCGCCGACGCCGAGCCGGCCGCGAGCGCCGAGTAAGCACTTTTCGCCTACATCACCTCTCACACCCACTGAGGAGCACACAGATCCATGGCTAATTTCAGCGTCGCCGACGTCAAGGCGCTGCGCGAGCAGCTCGGCACCGGCATGGTCGACACCAAGAACGCGCTGGTCGAAGCTGACGGCGACATCGAGAAGGCGATCGAGATCCTTCGACTGAAGGGTGCGAAGGGCAACGCGAAGCGTGCCGACCGCTCCACCAGCGAGGGCCTCGTCGCGGCTCGTGCCACGGACGGCAAGGCCTGGCTGATCGAGCTCGCCTGCGAGACCGACTTCGTCGCGAAGAACGACAAGTTCGTCGCGCTCGGCGACGGCGTGCTCGAGGCGATCATCAAGGCCGGCGCGACCGACCTCGAGTCGGCTCTGGCCGCCCCGGCCGCCACCAAGACGGTCGCCGAGGTCATCGACGACCAGGCCGCGGTCATCGGCGAGAAGATCGTCCTGCGCCGCGTCGCCTTCGTCGAGGGCGAGAACTTCTCGATCTACCTGCACAAGACCTCGAAGGACCTGCCCCCGCAGGTCGGCGTGGTCGTCGCGTTCACCGGTTCCGACGAGGAGACCGCGCGTTCCATCGCGCAGCACATCTCCTTCGCCGCGCCGGAGTTCCTGACCCGCGAGCAGGTCCCGGCCGAGGCGGTCGAGAACGAGCGCCGCATCGTCGAGGAGATCTCGCGCAACGAGGGCAAGCCCGAGGCCATGCTCCCGAAGATCGTCGAGGGTCGCCTCGGTGCCTTCTACAAGCAGGTCGTGCTGCTCGAGCAGGACTACGCGAAGGACAACTCGCAGAACGTCGCCAAGGTGGCCCAGGCCGCCGGCATCGCCGTGACGGGCTTCGCCCGCTTCAAGGTCGGCGCGTAACACGCGATCGGGGAGTCCGGGTGCCGCATGGCATCCGGACTCCCTTTTTGTGTGCGCCGAAGCCGCTTCGGCACAGGAATAACCGATAACCTCGACTGACAACGACACACCGGAAGGGCGACACCGAGACATGGCCGACCAGAAGAAGCGCAGAGTCCTCCTGAAGCTGTCGGGGGAGGCCTTCGGGGCGGGTTCGCTGGGTGTCAATCCGGATGTCATCGCGGGCCTCTCGCGCGAGATCGCGGCCGCGGCGCACGAGGTCGAGGTCGCGATCGTCGTCGGCGGCGGCAACTTCTTCCGCGGCGCCGAGCTCAGCCGCAGCGGCATGGACCGCGGGCGCGCCGACTACATGGGCATGCTGGGCACCGTCATGAACGCCCTCGCCCTGCAGGACTTCCTCGAGCAGGCCGGCGCCGAGACCCGCGTGCAGTCCGCGATCGCGATGACGCAGGTCGCCGAGCCCTACATCCCGCGCCGCGCCGAGCGCCACCTCGAGAAGGGCCGCATCGTCATCTTCGGCGCAGGCGCAGGTCTGCCGTACTTCTCGACGGACACGGTCGCCGCACAGCGCGCCCTCGAGATCGGCGCGGACGCTGTGCTCGTCGCTAAGAACGGCGTCGACGGCGTCTACACCGCCGACCCGAAGCACGACCCGAGCGCGACCAAGATCGACCACATCACCTACCAGGAGGCGCTGCGCCGCGGCCTCAAGGTGGTCGACTCGACGGCGTTCAGCCTCTGCATGGACAACAAGATGCCGATGCAGGTCTTCGGCATGGCCCCCGCAGGCAACGTCGCCGCGGCCATCCGCGGCGAGACGATCGGCACACTGGTCAGTCACTGACGCCTGCCGCCCACCCGCAAGCCCCGTCGATAGAATCGACGGAACAGATCTACGAAGGAGCCACCGTGATCGCTGATGTCCTGTCCGACGCCACGGAACGCATGGGCAAGTCCGTCGAGTCCGCGAAGGAGGACTTCTCCGAGGTCCGCACCGGTCGCGCGAACCCGCAGCTGTTCGCCCGGGTGCTGGTCGACTACTACGGCAGCCCGACCCCGCTGCAGCAGCTCGCCTCCTTGCAGGTGCCCGAGGCCCGCGTCATCCTGATCCAGCCGTTCGACAAGACCGCTCTCAAGGAGATCGAGAAGGCGATCGTCGCGCGTGCCGACCTCGGCGTCACGCCGAACAACGACGGCAACATCATCCGCATCACGATGCCCGAGCTCACCGAGGAGCGCCGCAAGGACTATGTGAAGGTCGTGCGCGGCAAGGCCGAAGAGGCACGCGTCTCGATCCGCAACATCCGCCGCAAGGCGAAGGACGACCTCGACGCCCTGAAGGACTCGGTCGGCGAGGACGAGATCGGTCGTGGCGAGAAGGAGCTCGACTCCCTCACCAAGAAGCACGTCGACCAGATCGACGAGGCTCTCACCCGCAAGGAAGCCGAACTCCTCGAGGTCTGACCCCATGGCGCAGCGGCCTCAGGGCCCCGACTTTAAGGCGCAAGCCCAGGCCGCGCGCGCCGACCTCGAGCGTCAGCTCCACGAGGGCCGCGCCCAGTTCGATCAGGCGCGGCAGCAGTTCGACCAGGTCAACGAGCGGATCAGGGCCCGCACCGGCCGCAACCTCATCGTGGCGATCGCCATCGGGGTCGTGGCCGGCGCGGGTGTGCTCGCGAGCCTGATCTTCGTGACCTGGATCTTCATGATCGTCGCGGGCGTGATCGTCGCGCTCGGCGTGGTCGAGCTCGGAACCGCGCTGCGGCAGAGCGGGCGCGACATCCCCCGCACGGCGAGTGTGATCGCCGCGCTCGCGCTGATCCCCGCGTCCTATTACCTCGACGCCGAGCTGCGCTGGGCCGTCGCGATCGCCGGCGTGGCGTTCGTCGTGCTGTGGCGGCTGGTGGAATACGCCTGGCCCAGCCGGCGCGGCGGGGGAGCGGCGCTGCTGCGCGACCTGAACGCCTCCATTCTTGTTCAGGCATATATCGGGATGCTGGCGAGCTTCTCCGTCCTGCTGGCATCGCCCCTGGCATCCCCGGGCGGCAGCTGGTGGCTTCTCGCGATGCTCATCGTGGTCGTCGCGATCGACACCGGCGCCTATGCCGTCGGGCTCAACTTCGGCCGTCACAAGCTCGCGCCGAGCATCAGCCCCGGGAAGACCTGGGAGGGCTTCGGCGGCGCGGCCGCGGCGGCGATCATCGCCGGCATCCTGCTCTCGGTCTTCATGCTGCACGTGCCGTGGTGGTTCGGCTTCGTCTTCGGGCCCGTGCTGCTCCTGACGGCGACCTTCGGCGATCTCGCCGAATCGCTCATCAAGCGCGACATCGGCGTCAAGGACATGAGCACCTGGCTGCCGGGGCACGGCGGCGTGCTCGACCGGCTCGATTCGATCCTTCCGTCGGCGGCGGGCGCCTATGCTCTGTACCTGATCTTCCAACCGCTGTTCTCGTGACACCCGAGCCGAGGAGCACCCAGCACATGACCGGTTTCCCCACTGTCGACCGCGGCCGACGAGGTTATTCCGCCGAGCAGGTGGACGCCTTCCTGGACCACGCCCGCGCCGTCTTCGACGGCCGCGAGCAGGGGCTGGCGGCCACCGACATCCGCCGCACGGCCTTCGATCTGGTCAAGCACGGGTACGAGCCCGTCGCGGTCGACGCCGCGCTCGAGCGGCTCGAGGACGTCTTCGCAGAGCGCGAACGGCAGGCTGCTCGGAGGGAACTCGGAGAAAAGGAATGGTTCGGGCGGGCGCGCGAGCTCGCCCAGGTCATCGTCAACCGACTCAACCGGCCCGACGGCGAGCGTTTCACGCGTGCTGGCTTCTTCGGCCACGGCTACGACGTCGAGCAAGTCGATCAGTTTTCTTCGCGCTTGATCAGGTATTTCTCCGAGGGGTTGCCGGTCTCGGTCGAAGAGGTGCGCACGGTCGTGTTCCGGGGGGAGCGCGGCGGCTACACCGAGGCGCAGGTCGATCTGCTGCTCGACTCGGTCACCGACGTGATGCTGGCCGTTCGGTGACGGAAGCCGTGCTGTCGAACGTTTTCGGTTTGGCATCCGCCGACCTCGCCGTTATGGTTCTGTGATCGTGGGTAGGCGAGTAGCGACTAAGGCGGCCGTACAGGCCGTGCGTTCGGAGATTCCGACGCGGGCCTCGGCCCCGGGCCACCACGTTCACACCATGCACAATTCCTTCTCCAAAAAATCCCGACCCATCGTCGTCCTTCTGGCGTTCGCCGCTGCTGCGGGGTTCTTCCTCGTCAACCTGGTCAACCCGAACAGCTTCGCGACGGCCGACACGAGCATGCAGTTCGCTCACGTGACCGATCGCTTCGCCGGCCAGCAGCCGCAGGCGCTCGACGTCGCGAGCGGCTACAAGGCGGTCTCCGTCCAGCACGAGGACTTCGCGGCCTCGGTGCCCGCCGCCCCGAAGCCGACTGCCACGCAGAGCGCCAGCGCCAGCAGCAGCGCCTCGAGCGCGTCGTCTGCCACGACGACCACCGTGACCGCCGCGCCCGCAGCGGCCGTGCCCACCGGAAGCCCGCAGGCCTGGGCGCAGACCTATCTCGCGTCCCTGGGCATGGGCGCCGATCAGTTCAACTGCCTCGTCTCGTTGTGGAACCGCGAGTCGGGCTGGAACGTCCACGCGTCGAACCCGAGCGGTGCCTACGGCATCCCGCAGGCGCTGCCCGGCAGCAAGATGGCGACGGCCGGCCCGGACTGGCAGGACAACTACCAGACCCAGATCAAATGGGGCATGGGCTACGTCGACGGCCGCTACGGCACGCCGTGCGGAGCGTGGGCCCACTCCCAGGCGACCGGCTGGTACTGAGCCGAGCGCGAGCGCGCTCTCGATAAACTCGCTGTATGCCGCGCAGCAATCGTCCCCGGGGTCGCAAGACCGCCGGGGACGATGCATATCTGGACGTCGAGCGGCTGACCTTCGGGTGGCGTCGCACCGAGACGAAGCGCGGCGCGCAGTACACCGTGCAGCCGATCTCCGCCGCGAACGCGCAGAAGGTCTACGTCTGCCCCGGCTGCGGTCGCGACATCGCGGTCGGGGTCGAGCACCTGGCGGTGTGGCGCGCCGACGGCGTGCGCGGTGACGCGGCCGACCTGGCGGACCGGCGGCACTGGCATACGCACTGCTGGAAGATCGCCTAGTGCGGGCGGCGGAGGCGCGCCGTGCGCGCGAGGGGAGTCGGGCGGATGTCTGAGGCCGTGGAGGTCCGTGGCGCGGTCGTGCTCCCCGCGGAGCGCGAGCCCATCGAGCTCGTCACGCTCGACCGGCTCACCCTGGTCGGCGAGCTCGCGACGCCGGTCGGCGGACATCCGGCCGCAACGCTCATCACCCTGCACCCGCTGCCGACTCACGGCGGCTTCATGGACTCGCACATCCTTCGCAAGGCCGCCGCGCGGCTGCCCGCCCTCGCCGACCTCGCGGTGCTGCGCTTCAACACACGCGGCACGAAGTCGCCGCGTGGAGTGAGCGACGGCGAGTTCGGTGAGGGAGTGACCGAACGGTTCGACCTCGAGGCGGCCGTGCGCTTCGTGCGCGATCGCGGGCTGCCGCGCCCCTGGCTCGTGGGCTGGTCCTTCGGCACCGAGGTGGCGATCAAGTACGGCCTCGCGCACGACGACGTCGAGGGCGTGGTGCTGCTCTCGCCGCCGCTGCATCGCGCGACGCGCGACGAGCTCGCCGCCTGGCACGGTTCCGGCAAGCGGATGGTGGTGCTCCTGCCCGAGCTCGACGACTTCCTGAAGCCGGCCGAGGCCGAGCCGGTCTTCCGCGGGGCCGTTCCCGAGGTCGAGTTCATCGACGTGCCCGGCGGCAAGCACCTGTGGGTCGGCGAGACTCAGACCCGCACCGTGCTCACCGAGATCGTGCGCGCAGTGAATCCCGCCGCGCTGCCTCTGCCGGAGGTCTACGAGCTCTGAGCACCGATGAGACGCGCGTCAGAGCTGGTTCTGGCGCGGGATCACGACCTGGCGCACGATGAGCAGCACCGACGCCGCGAAGGGGATCGCGATGAGCGCCCCGAGGACGCCGAGCAGGGTGCCGCCGGCCAACGCCGCGACGACCACGAGGGCGCCGGGCACGGCCACCGCGCGATTCATGATGCGGGGGCTCAGGACATACGCCTCGACCTGCATGTAGACGAGGTAGTAGATCGCCGCGACCAGGGCGGTGAGCGGCGAGCCGAGCAGCAGGCTGAGCAGCACGATGAGCGCCGATCCCGAGAGCGTGCCGACGAGCGGAACGAGCGAGAACAGGAAGGCGATGACCGCGAGCAGCATCGGGTAGGGCGCGCGGATGATCGTGAGGAAGATCGTCGACAGGATGCCGTTCACGAGCGCGAGCGAGATCTGGCCGATGACGTACTTGCCGACGGAATCGGTCACCTGCTCGGCGATGTCGATGAAGCCCGCGCGCCTGCTCGCGGGCACCAGCGCGTAGGCGCCGCGCTTGATGTTGTGCAGGCTCGTCGCGAAGTAGATCGTGAGGATCAGCACGATCAGCACGCCGAACGCGCCCGAGATGATGCCGATGCCGGCCTGCAGCACGCCGCCCGTGATCGTGCCCAGGTTCTTCTGCAGCTCGGCCCAGCCCTGCGCGACGGCGTTGTCGACGACGCCGGGTTGGAACTGGTTCTGCAGCCACTGGTACCACTGCTCGTAGGTGCCGCGGTTGACGAAGTCGGTGACGGCCTGCACGAGCTGCGTGCTCTGCTCGATGATGACCGGGACGATCGCCCAGATGACCCCGACGGCGATGCCGAGGATCACGACGAAGACGATCACGATGGACGCCCAGCGGGGGATGCCGCGGCGCTCGAGCCAGGAGATGAGGGGTTCGAGCCCGAGCGCGATGAAGAACGCGACGCCGATGTAGGTGATGACCGTCGACAGGTTGACGATCGACGTCAGGATCAGGAAGCCGACGCCCACGCCGAGCGTGCCGACGAGACCGAGCCTGAACGCGTTCGAGATCTTCACGCGTTCAGGCTATCGACCATGCCTACTCGTCGGTGGAGGTGGCCTTCTCGGCCTGCTGCAGCGCGCCGCGGAGGCTCTCGAAGTAGCCGGCGACCGACTCGCGCTCGATGCGGATCTGCGAAAGGCGGTCCTCGGCGTCGTCGACGAGCTTCTTCGTGCGGTTCTCGGCGTCTTCGATCAGAGCCTGCGCGCGATCCTCGGCATCACGGACGATCTGAGCCGCGTCCTGCTCGGCGGACTTGCGCTTCGCGTGGACCTCGGCGCGGGCATCCTGCTCGATCGACTTCGCGTCCTCGCGGGCGTCGTTCGCGCGCTTGATCGCGTCGGCGAGCTGCAGGTTGGCGTCGTCGAGGAAGCGCTGTGTCTGCGTCACGGCCTCCTGGTGGCGCGCCAGGTGCTCCTGTTCGGCCTCGTCGCGGCGCGAGGTGAGCTCGACCTCGAGGTCGATCCGGGCCTGCTCCGCCTGGCTGCGCTGCGCGTCGACCTCGGTCTGAGCGGTCGCGCGCTGCGTCGCGAGATCCGACTCGTGCGCGATGCGCGCCTGCTCGAGGCTCGTCTTGTGCTCGGCGAGCTCGGTCTCGAGTCGGGTGTCGTGCGCGGTGCGCTCGCTCTCGAGGGCGGCGGTGTGCGCCGCGAGCTCGGCGGCGAGCCGCGAGGTCTGCGCTGCGGCCTCGGCCTGCAGCGCGGCGCTGTGCTCGGAGGACGCCGTCGCGAGGCTCTGGCGGTGCGCGATGCGCTCGGCGTCGAGCTCGCTGTCGTGCCGGCTGCGGGCTTCGGCGAGCTCGCGCTCGACCTCGCCGCGGCGGGCAGCGACCTCGTCATCGAGGCCGGCGGCGGCCTCGCGGCTGGACTGCGCGTCCTTCGCGGCGGCGGCACGGACCTCGGATGCCTCGCGCTCGGCGTCGGACTTCGCGGCGGCGGCCTCGCGCTTCGACGTCGCGCGGACCTCGGCGGCCTCGGTCGCGACGGCGCCGCGGATGGCCGCGGCCTCACGCTGCGCGTCCTGCAGGAGCTGCTCGGCATCGCGCTTCGCGTCGGCGATGATCGAGTTCGCCTCGATCTGCGCGTCCTGCACCTCGGAGGCGGCCTGCGTCTTCCCCTCGTTGACGACCCGCTCGGCCTGGTCCTTCGCGGCGTTCCGGATGCGCTCGGCTTCCTGCGCGACCTGCGAGCGCAGCTTCTCGGCGTCGATGTCGGCCTGCGCGATCATGCGCGTCGACTGCTCCTCGGCGACGCGGAGCGTGTTCTCGAGCTTCGTGCCCAGGCCGGAGAAGGTCGGGCTGCCGACTTCCTCGATCTCGGCGTTCAGCTCGTCGATGCGCGTATTGAGGCGCTTGACCTCTTTCGCAGCGTCGGACGACTGCGTGTTCGCCTTGATCAGCTCGCGACGCAGTTCCTGAAGAGCCTTGTCGACTTCCGCCTTGTCGTAGCCGCGGAAGACTTGGGTGAATTCGGACTCTTCAGTGGTCACTGCTGGCTCTCCGGTGAGGGGGTGGAGTCGATCGGCGCCCGATTTCGGACGTACCCCAGAAATGCTACAAGCAGGGCAGGACGCGCCGGTTCACCCCGAGTAAGGGACGGCGTTCAGGGTTCGCCCTGGGACCGCCCAGGGGCATCGAATAACCTCTATTGACTTTTGGCCAGTGGGTGACCCGTACCCGCCCACCGCGGCCAGGAAGGAATCCAGTGCGTTTCGTCATTGCCATCGCGGCGTTCGTCCTCGCCGCGGTCACGATCGGCGTGGGCGTCGCCCAGCGAACCATCTGGGCCCCTGCGGCGGATGTCACCGCCTCGGCCCAGGTGAGTTCGGATGCCCCCTACATCGTGCTCTCGGGGTCCACCCTCAACGCGATCGACGGGCAGCAGACCCTCGACGTCTCCGGCTCGGCCGACCCGTTCGTCGCCTACGGCCGCACGGCCGACGTCATGGCCTGGGTCGGCGACGAGCCGTACACCCGGCTCACCTACGACGCCGCGACGAAGTCGCTGAAGGCCGGCCTGCACCAGGGCGGCGCGTCCTCGGGCGACGGCGCCTCCACGCCGACCAGCACGGCGACCCCGGGCGCGACCGCCACGGCGACGCCCGGCGCGACGTCGACGCCGGCTGCCACCCAGGCGGCCGCTCAGACCTCCGGCACGACCGCGACGGCCAACGAGGTCGCGTCGATCTCTCCGACCGCCCCGAACCCCGCAGGCAGCGATCTGTGGCTCGAGCAGTTCACGGGGAAGAAGGCCGAGACCACGACCATGAACGTTCCGGACGGCGTGAGCGTGATCATCGCGAGCGACGGGGCGCACGCCGCCCCGAGCGACATCTCGCTCACCTGGCCGATGGACACGCGCACCCCGTGGGCGGGCCCGCTGATCGTGCTGGGCTCCCTGCTCGCCGTGGCGGGCATCGTGTTCTACATCCTCGCCATCCGGCACATGCGCCGCGGGCGCGGCCCGCGTCGTGGCGGCAGCAACGGGCGCGGCCCGCGCCTGAGCCGTGCCGAGCGCCGCGAGCTCGCCGCCGCGTCGGCGGGGGGCGCCGACGTGCGCGGCCGGCGCGCTCTCGGCCGCGGCATGATCGCGGTGCCCGTGGTGCTCGCGGGCGCGCTGACGCTCGCCGGCTGCTCCTCCGACTACTGGCCGCAGATCGGGGCCTCCTCGGCATCGCCGACCCCGACCGCGACGCCGCTCACGACCCAGCTGCCGGGCCAGGGCGCCGACCACCCGGCCCCCGCGGTGACCGAGCCGCAGCTGCGCAACATCGTCGAGCGCATCGCCGAGACGGCGAAGACCGCCGACAGCACCCGCAACGCGGCCCTCGCGGCGACGCGTTTCACGGGGGCCGCCCTCACCGAGCGCCAGCTGAACTACCGGATCCGCGCGTCGAAGCCGGGCTACGCCCTGCCCACCGCCGTGCCGGTCGACCAGAAGCTGTACCCGATCCTGCCGCAGGCCACCGACACCTGGCCGCGCGTGGTGAACGTCGTCGTGCAGGACGCGGCGGCGAAGATCCCGACGTACTACGACCTGACCCTGACCCAGCAGTCGCCGCGCGAGAACTACAAAGTGGCCTACCTCGTCTCGATGACCGGCGGTCAGATCCCCGACCTCGCGCCGGCGAGCATCGGCACGACCCTCGTGCCGCCGGACTCGAAGCTGCTCGCCGTGCAACCGAGCCAGCTGGCCACCGAGTACGCGAGCGTCCTCAAGCTCGGTGCGAAGAGCCCGTACTACTCGAAGTTCGCCGAGGACGTGAAGAAGAAGGACGACACCCTCGCGAACGGCAGCGACGGCACGGGCACCGACGGCGCGGGCGCCGCGGCCGAGGCCCAGCAGCGTGCCGACATCAAGGCGAAGAACGAGCTGCTCGACCTGACCTATCTCGACTCGGCCGGGTCGACCGCTCCGATCGCGCTTGCGACCAACGACGCCGGCGCGCTCGTCTCGACGACGGTGCTGCAGAAGCAGGTGTACAAGCTGCTCAACTCGGCGGCGAAGTTCAACCCGCTGCCCCCGTCGAGCCCGACGAGCGCGTTCATCGACGTGACCAAAGCGGCGAACGGCGTCGAGAGCGACTACAGCTACCAGCTGCTGTTCTACGTGCCCCCCGTGGAGTCCAACGAGCAGATCCGTCTGCTGGGCTGGTCGCAGGCGATGGTCGGCGCGAAGCAGCTGCCGTAGGCGGTGCGCGCGCTTGATAGCCTGCAAGCGGCCGTTGAAAGCACGAGTTCAGGAGCTGTCGAGTGAGTGATGCAGGGCGTGGCGCGAGCCTCCAGGGTGCGGTCGATCTGTCCGCGCTGGTGAACCGGGCGCAGCAGCCCGCGGCGGCTGCCGGGGATGCCCCGGCCGAGGCATCCGGCACCTCGCGTCTCGTCGTGGAGGTCGACGACCGCAGCTTCACCGACCTCGTCGACCTCTCGCAGTCCGTGCCCGTGGTCGTCGACCTGTGGGGGTCCTGGTCCGAGCAGAGCACGCGCCTGTCGGCGACGCTCATCAAGCTCGCGCTGTCGTATCGCGGCCGCTTCGTGCTCGCGCGCGTCGAGACCGAGCGCAGCCCGCAGCTCGCAATGGCGTTCCAGGCGCAGCAGGTGCCGACGGTCGCCGCCGTGATCGGCGGGCGCCCGATCGGCCTGTTCGTCGGCGAGCTGCCCGAGGGCGAGCTGCGCGACGCGATCGAGCAGGTGCTCGCCTTCGCGGCGCAGAACGGCGTGACCGGCACGATCCCCGTCGACGACGAGGACGCCGAGGCCCCCGAGCCCGAGCCGCAGCCGCTGCCCCCGCTGCACCAGGAGGCCTTCGACGCGATCGAGCGGGCCGACTATGCGGCCGCGATCACCGCGTACGAGAAGGCCATCGCGCAGAACCCCGCCGACGCCGAGGCCAAGGCCGGGCTCGCGCAGGTGAGCCTGCTGCACCGCCTGCAGGGCAAGACGCTCGACGCGATGCGCGCCGCGGCCGCCGCCGCCCCCACGGACGTGGACGCCCAGCTCGACGTCGCCGACGCCGACCTGTCGGGCGGGCACGTCGAGGACGCCTTCGACCGGCTGCTGACGCTCTTCCCGCAGCTCGACGCCGACGGCAAGAACCGAGTGCGCGAGCGCCTGCTCGAGTTCTTCGAGGTCGTGGGCACCGCCGACGGGCGCGTCGTGAAGGCGCGCGGGCGGCTCGCTTCGCTGCTGTACTGAGGCGTCGGTTCCGAGCAGTCGGCGAGGGTCTCCATTCGGCCTGGCGGCCTCAGTCGACCAACGGGGCGGGTGCCGCGGTCAGCTGCCGCCGCCCGGCTGCATCCACGACCAGGCGCGCGGGCGCACCTCGTCGAACGGGGTGAGGGCGCGCAGAGGCGTCTCGTCCGCGTCGAAGACCGACGGCGGTTCCTCGGCCATGGCCGCGAGGTGCGCTTCGGAGAAGGCGACGACGGCCTCCGAGGGCGCGCCGGCTGCGGCATCCTCGATCACCGCGTCGGATGCCTCGCGGTCAGCCTCTCTTCAAGCCGGCTCGGCGGCCGCGACCTCGATCGGCTCCGGGGGCGTCGGCCGCAGGAACACCGCGCCGAGCGGCGGCAGGTTCAGCTCGACGCTCGCGGCGCGGCCGTTCCACGCCCTGTCCTCGGCGGCGACGCGGCCGGAGTTGCCGACGCCCGAGCCGCCGAACTCGACGGCGTCGGTGTTCAGGATCTCGTCCCACGAGCCGGCGAACGGCAGGGCGATGCGGTAGCCGCCGTGCGGCGCGCCCGAGAAGTTGAAGGCGGCCACGACGGGGCCGTCCTCGCTCCAGCGCAGGAACGCGAGCACGTTGTGCTGCGCGTCGCCCGCCTCGAGCCACTCGAAGCCGCGCGGCTCGGTGTCATGCCGCCACAGCGCCGAGTTGGCGCGGTAGACCTCGTTGAGCCGGCCGACGAGCTCGGCCACCTGGTGGTGGTCGGTGTGATCGAGAAGCGCCCAGTCGAGGCCGGCGTCGGCGTTCCATTCCGCCCACTGCCCGAATTCCTGGCCCATGAACAAGAGCTGCTTGCCGGGGTGCGCCCACATGAAGGCGAGGAACGCGCGCAGGTTGGCGCGCTTCTGCCACTGGTCGCCCGGCATCTTGTCGATGAGCGAGCCCTTGCCGTGCACGACCTCGTCGTGGCTGATCGGCAGGATGAAGTTCTCGGAGTACGCGTAGACCATCGCGAACGTCATCTCGTGGTGGTGGTACGAGCGGAAGGCGGGGTCGCGCGAGATGTACTGCAGCGAGTCGTGCATCCAGCCCATGTTCCACTTGAAGCCGAAGCCGAGACCGCCCTGGCTCGTGGGGGCGGTGACGCCGCCCCAGCTCGTCGACTCCTCGGCGATCATCATGATGCCGGGGTAGCGCTTGTACGCCGTCGCGGTGGTCTCCTGCAGGAAGCCGATCGCCTCGAGGTACTCGCGGCCGCCGTGGATGTTCGGCAGCCACTCGCCCTCGTTGCGGGAGTAGTCGCGATAGAGCATCGACGCGACGGCGTCCACCCGCAGGCCGTCCACGTGGAAGGTCTCGAGCCAGAACAGCGCGTTCGCGTAGAGGAAGTTGCGGACCTCGGTGCGCCCGAAGTCGAAGACGTAGGTGCCCCAGTCCTTCTGCTCGCCGAGGCGCGGATCGGCGTGCTCGTAGAGCGGCTGCCCGTCGAAGCGGCCGAGCGCCCACTCATCCTTGGGGAAGTGGCCGGGCACCCAGTCCATGATCACGCCGATGCCGGCCTGGTGCAGGCGGTCGATCAGGTAGCGCAGGTCGTCGGGGCGGCCGAAACGGCTGGTGGCCGCGTAGTAGCCGGTCACCTGATAGCCCCACGACCCCGTGAACGGATGCTCGGCGAGGGGCATGAACTCGACATGGGTGAACCCGAGCCACGTCACGTACTCGATCAGCTCGTCGGCGGCCTCACGGTAGGACAGCCCCGGGCGCCAGGAGCCGAGGTGCAGCTCGTAGATCGAGACCGGCCGGTCGTGCTGCGAGGCGCGGCGCGCCTGCATCCACGCGTCGTCGCCCCAGGTGTAGTCGCTCGTCGTGACGACCGAGGCCGTCGCCGGGGGGACTTCGGCGTACTGCGCGAGCGGGTCGGCCTTGCGCAGCCAGTCGCCGGACTGGGTTCGGATGTCGAACTTGTAGAGCGTGCCGTCGCCGAGGCCCGGCACGAACAGCTCCCACACGCCGCTCGCGCCCATCGAGCGCATCGCGTGCCGCGTGCCGTCCCAGCCGTTGAAGTCGCCGACGACGCGCACCGCGGTGGCGTTCGGGGCCCACACGGCGAAGGCGACGCCTCGGGTCGGCGCCGAGACGCCCCAGTGCTCACGCGTGTGAGCGCCGAGCGCGTTCCAGAGCTCTTCGTGGCGGCCCTGCGAGATGAGCCAGGTGTCGCCCTCGCCGAGGGTGGGGGAGAAGCGGTAGGGGTCCTCCGCGGTGTGCGAGGAGCCGTCGGGGTAGTGCGCCTCGACCGTGTAGTCGGACATCCCCGTGATCGACACGCCCTGCCACACCCCGTGCGCGACGTGCGCGAGCTCGACGCGTGCGCCGGACGCGAGCACGGCGGCGACGCGGCTGGCGAGCGGGCGCAGGGCGCGGATGACGGCGACGGGGTCGCTGACCAGGCCCGCGGCGACCGGATGCTGGCCGAGCACCGCGTGCGGCTCGTGATGGCGGCCCTCGGCGACGGCGCGCAGCGTCTCGTCATCGAGGTGCGGCAGGACCTGGTCAGTCATCAGCTGGGCTCCTTCACGTGGAGGATGTGCACGGGCTCGTAGAACGCGTCGAGTCGGACGTAGTTGCGCGCGGACCACTGCCAGCGCTGCCCCGTGACGAGATCGCGCACCTCGAACTCGATGCCCGGTTTGAGGCCGAGCGCCTCGACGTCGAGGTGGACGACCGTCTCGCGCACCGAGTGCGGGTCGACGTTCGCGACGACGATGACGGTGTCGGCCTTGCCCGAGCGGGCGAAGCGTGCGGGCAGGTGCTTCGAGTAGACGAGCACGGCGTCGTCGTCGGCCCGGTGCAGCGTGAGGTTGCGCAGCTGGCGCAGCGCGGGGTGCGCGTCGCGGGCCTGGTTGAGCATCGTGAGGTACGGCGCGAGCGAGTCGCCCGAGGCGAGGGCGCGCGCGAAGTCGCGGGGCCGGTACTCGTACTTCTCGTTGTCGATGTACTCCTCGGCGCCCGGGCGCGCGACGGACTCGTAGAGCTCGAAGCCCGAGTAGACGCCCCACACCGGGCCGGCGGTCGCGGCGATCGCCGCGCGGATCTTGAACGCGGGCCGGCCGCCGAACTGCAGGTACTCGGTGAGGATGTCGGGCGTGTTCACGAACAGGTTCGCGCGGTAGTGCGCCGCCCAGTCGCGGGACATCGTGGTGAGGAACTCCTCGAGCTCGCTCTTCGTGTTCCGCCACGTGAAGTAGGAGTACGACTGCTGAAAGCCGGCCTTCGCGAGCGTCTGCATGACGGCGGGGCGGCTGAACGCCTCGGCGAGGAACACGACCTCGGGGTGCTGGGCGTTCACGTCGTGGATCAGCCATTCCCAGAAGTGCAGCGGCTTCGTGTGCGGGTTGTCGACGCGGAAGATCTTGATGCCGAGCCCGATCCAGTGCTCGACGATGCGCCGCACCTCGTGGCGCAGGCCGTCGTAGTCGTTGTCGAAGTTCAGGGGGTAGATGTCCTGATACTTCTTCGGCGGGTTCTCGGCGTAGGCGATCGTGCCGTCGGGCAGCGTCGTGAACCACTCGGGGTGCGACTGCACCCACGGGTGGTCGGGGGATGCCTGCAGCGCGAGGTCGAGCGCGACCTCGAGCCCCGAGAGCTCGGCCTTGCCGAGGAAGAACTGGAAGTCCTCCACGGTGCCGAGGTCGGGGTGGATCGCGTCGTGGCCGCCCTCGGGCGAGCCGATCGCCCACGGCGAGCCGGGGTCGTTCTCGCCCGCGACGAGCGCGTTGTTGGGGCCCTTGCGGAAGGCGCGGCCGATCGGGTGGATCGGCGGCAGGTAGACGACGTCGAAGCCCATCGCCGCGACCTCGGGCAGCCGCAGCGCCGCGGTGCGGAAGGTGCCCGACTGCCAGCTGCCGTCGGGGCGCTTCTTGGCGCCGATCGAGCGCGGGAAGAACTCGTACCACGAGCCGACACCGGCGCGGGCGCGCTCGACCTGCACGCGACGCGTCACCGACAGGGTCTGCAGGTCGACGAGGGGGCGCTCGGTCATGATCTGGGTGAGGCGAGGTTCGGAAGCCGCGGCGAGGCGGGCCTCGGGGGCCGTCGCCTCGTTGAGGAGCGCGGCCCGGACATCTTCGAGATGACGTCGCTCGGACTTCGGTCGGCGCGTGTCCTTCGCGGCGCGCTCGGCGAGGATCGCGCCCTCCTGGAAGGTGACCGCGATGTCGACGCCCGCCGGGATCTTCTTGTCGGCGACGGCGCGCCAGGTGGCCCACTCGTCGGCCCAGGCCTGGAAGCGGAACAGCCACTCGCCGGGCGCGTCGAGCAGCGCGAGCACGCCCCAGCGGTCGGGGCGCTCGGGCCCGAGCTTCGCGAGGCGGTGCGAGGTCTGCTGACCGGCCGGGTCGAGCAGGACCAGGTCGACCCCGATCAGGTCGTGCCCCTCGCGGAAGGCGGTGATCTCGAAGGGCACCACCTCGCCCGCGAAGGCCTTCGCCGGGAACAAGCCGCCGTCGACCTCCGGGGCCGGCTCGAGCAGGGGGATCCGCCCGAGGACGGTGGTCACGGCATCCGCGTCTTTCGCCACGATGCGAACCTATCGCGTCTCACAGGCCGCGTCGTAGGCCGCACCCGGGGCGTTCGACTTCTTTTCGTAACGCGGCGGTCGTGGAACTGCGGCCAGGTCTCGGTAGCGTGCCGGTGTGAACGAATACGAGCAGCTGGATGTCGCGCAGCCGGAGAGCCCCCTGACCGCGGACGAGGTCCAGACCTCAGAGTCCCGCCGCGTGGGCCCGAGCTTCCAGCCCGTGCACCCCTTCGCTCTGGCGCCCGTGGTGTCGCCGCCGCACTCGGTGGACGGCTTCGTGCGCGAGTTCCTGCGCGAGCTGAACGGCAACGCCGGCGTGACGCTCTCGCGCTCGACGGTCAACGACCAGTACCTCTCGCTGGCCCGGACGGTCCGGCACTACCTGTCGGCCCGCTGGCTCGAGAACACGCGCACGATCCGCGAGACGAAGGCCAAGCTCGTCGGCTACCTGTCCGCCGAGTTCCTGCTGGGCCGCCAGCTCGGCAACGCCCTGCTCGCCTCGGATCTCGAGGAGATCGCCGAGAAGGCGCTCGCGTCCTGCGGCATCGACATCGCGACCCTGCGTGCGCAGGAGGTCGAGCCGGGGCTCGGCAACGGCGGCCTCGGCCGGCTCGCCGCATGCTTCATCGACTCGCTCGCGACGATGGGGGTGCCGTGCATCGGCTACGGCATCCGCTACGAGTACGGCATCTTCCGTCAGACCTTCGTCGACGGGCGGCAGGTCGAGCAGCCCGACACGTGGCTGAGCCTCGGCAGCCCGTGGGAGTTCCCGCACCCCGAGCACGCCGTGCGCGTCGATTTCGGGGGCCACACCGAGCGCTACATCGACGCCGACGGGGTCGAGCGCACCCGCTGGGTGCCGTCGTGGAACGTGCTCGGCATGCCGTACAACTACATGGTCCCCGGCTATCAGAACGGCCAGGTCAACACGCTGCGCCTGTGGAGCGCCCAGGCGACCAAGGCCTTCGACCTCGGCATCTTCAACAGCGGCGACTACGCGGACGCCGTGCGCGCCCAGACCTTCGCGGAGAACATCACCAAGGTGCTCTACCCCGAGGACTCGACGCCCCAGGGCAAGGAGCTGCGGCTTCAGCAGCAGTACTTCTTCGTCGCGTGCTCGATCCGCGACTTCATCGACCGCTTCATCCTCGACGGCGACGTGACGACGCTGCCCGAGCGCGTCATCTTCCAGCTCAACGACACCCACCCCGTGATCGCCGTGCCCGAGCTCATGCGCGTGCTCGTCGACATCGAGAAGCTCGAGTGGGACGAGGCCTGGGCGATCACGAAGCAGTGCTTCGCCTACACGTGCCACACGCTGCTGCCCGAGGCGCTCGAGGTCTGGTCGACCGACCTCCTCGGCCGGCTGCTGCCGCGCCACCTCGAGATCATCTACCGCATCAACGACGAGTTCCTCGCGGAGGTGCGGGCGACCTATCCGAACGACGAGATGCGCGCGCGGCGGATGTCGATCATCGCAGAGTACCCGGAGCGCGCGGTGCGGATGGCGTACCTCGCCACCGTCGCCGGGGCGAAGGTCAACGGCGTCGCCGAGCTGCACTCGCAGCTGCTGCGCGACAAGGTGCTGCACGACTTCTCCGAGCACTGGCCCGACAAGTTCACCAACGTCACCAACGGCATCACGCCGCGCCGCTTCATCCGCCTCGCGAACCCCGCGCTCTCGTCGCTCATCACGGAGACGCTCGGCACGGGCTGGCTCACCGACCTCGACCGGCTCGCCGAGCTCGAGCCGTATGCCGAGGACGCCGAGTTCCGGGCCGCCTTCGTGCGCATCAAGGAGCTCAACAAGACCCGGCTGTACCGGCTGCTGCGCGCCCGCGACGGCGCCGTGCTGCCCGATCACCACATGCTCGACGTGATGGTGAAGCGGCTGCACGAGTACAAGCGGCAGAGCCTCAAGCTGCTGCACATCGTGAGCCTCTACGAGCAGATCGTCTCGGGCAAGGTCGCGGCCGACCAGGTCACGCCGCGCACCTTCGTGTTCGGCGCCAAGGCGGCGCCCGGCTACCGCATCGCGAAGGAGACCATCCACCTGATCAACTCGGTGGCCGCGGTCGTCAACGCGGACCCGCTCGTGCAGGACGTGCTCAAGGTCGTGTTCCCGGCGAACTACAACGTTACGCTCGCCGAGACGCTGATTCCGGCCGCCGACCTCTCCGAGCAGATCTCGCTCGCCGGCAAGGAGGCCTCGGGCACGGGCAACATGAAGTTCGCCCTGAACGGCGCGCTCACCATCGGCACCGACGACGGGGCCAACGTTGAGATCCGCCGGCTGGTCGGCGACGAGCACTTCTTCCTGTTCGGGCTGAGCGAGCCCGAGGTCGCCGCGGTGCAGACCGCCGGCTACCGCTCGCAGGAGTACTACGAGCGCGACCCGCAGCTGAAGGCCGCGCTCGACCTGATCGCGTCCGGCCACTTCTCGGGCGGCGACCGCGGGGTCTTCGAGCCGCTGGTCTCCAACCTGCTCTACGACGACCGGTTCATGGCGCTCGCCGACTTCCGGGCCTACGTGGACGCGCAGGCGCGCGTGGACGCCTCATACGCGGACCAGGACGCCTGGGCGCGCTCGGCGGTGCTGAACGTGGCTCGCACGGGCTTCTTCTCGTCGGACCGCTCGATGCGCGACTACATCGACCGGATCTGGCACACCCAGCCGCTGCGCTGACCGGTGCGTCTGCGGCGGGCGGCGCTACGGGCGCCCGCCGCAGACGAAGAACTGCATCGACGTGGGGCCGAGCTTGACGACATCCCCGGGGGCGAACCGCTCGCCGTGTGGCTTCGGCGACTCGTCGTCGCTCGCCCACAGCAGCTCGTAGCCGTCGACGCCCTCGTGCAGGGGCAGCGTCACCTCGACCTCGGTCTCGAGGCCGTGCACGACGAGCAGGATGCGGTTGAAGCCCTCGAACTCGGGAGTCGACGACGCGATGTACTGCAGGGTGCGCGCGGCGGGGGACTGCCAGTCGTCGAGGTCCATCGTGCCGCCCGCGGCGTCGTACCAGTCCATCTGGCTCGACTCGGGGATGTGCTCGCCGAGCACCGCGTAGCGCACCGGGCGCACCGCGGGGTTCTCTCGGCGCAGCCGCGTGAGCTCGGCCGTCACGGCCTGCAGGTTCGCGGCATCCTGGTCGCGCTCCCACGACAGCCACGTCAGGTCGTTGTCGTGGCAGTAGGCGTTGTTGTTGCCGTGCTGGGTGCGCGCGAACTCGTCGCCGGCGTTGAGCATGGGCACGCCGGCCGAGAGCAGCAGGGTGCCGAGCAGGTTGCGCATGGCGCGGCGGCGGGTCGAGCGGATGTCGGCGTCGTCGGTCGGCCCCTCCGCTCCGTGGTTGAACGAGCGGTTGTTGTCGGTGCCGTCGCGGTTGAACTCGCCGTTGGCGACGTTGTGCTTCGTGTCGTAGGCGACGAGGTCGGCGAGGGTGAAGCCGTCGTGCGCGGTGACGAAGTTGATCGACTCGACCGGCCCGCGGTCGCCGCTGAACGTGTTGGACGAGCCCGCCAGGCGCGTCGCGAAGCCCCCGATGCCGGTCGTCGCGACGCCGTTCGCCCGGGCGTCCGCGATGTCGCGCAGCCAGAACTGGCGCATGCGGTCGCGGTAGCGGTCGTTCCACTCGCTCCAGCCGCTCGGGAAGTTGCCCGTCTGCCAGCCGCCGAGGCCGACATCCCACGGCTCGGCGATCAGCTTGACGCCCTGCAGCCGCTCGTCGTCGACGAGGCCGTTCAACAGCGGGTGGTCGCGGGTGAACGCGCCGTTCTCGTCGCGGCCGAGCGTCGCGGCGAGGTCGAAGCGGAAGCCGTCGACCTGGCAGTCGTTCGCCCAGTAACGCACCGAGTCGCGCACGAGCTCGCGCGCGACCGCCTGGCCGAAGTCGACCGTGTTGCCGCAGCCCGTGACGTCGTAGTAGGTGCCGTCGTCGAGCTGCCGGTAGTACGCCGAGTTGTCGATGCCGCGGAAGCTCGTGCGGGGCCCGCCGACGCCGAGCTCGCTCGTGTGGTTGTAGACCACGTCGAGCCAGACCTCGAGCCCGGCCTCGTGCAGCAGCCTGACCATGCCCTTGAACTCGTTCAGCACGGCCCCGGCGCCGGCCTGGCGTGAGGCCGCCGTGGCGTAGGGCGCGTGCGGCGCGAAGAACCCGACCGTGTTGTAGCCCCAGTAGTTCGTGAGGCCGAGCCGCGTCAGGCGCGGCTCGGAGGTCGAGTGGTGCACGGGCAGCAGCTCGACCGCGGTCACGCCGAGGCCCGTCAGGTACTCGATCGACGCGGGGTGCGCGAGCCCGGCATACGTGCCGCGCAGCTCTTCGGGGACCGCGGGGTTCAGCTGCGAGAAGCCCTTCACGTGCATCTCGTAGATGACCGACGTGTCGATGCTGTGGCCGGGCTTGCGCGAGCCGCCCCAGTCGAACGCCTCGTCGACCACGACCCCGCGCCACTCGTTCTCGCCCATCCGCACGACGCCCTTGGCGTACGGGTCGAGCAGGTAGTCGTGCGGGTCGAAGGCGTGCCGCGGCCCGGCCGGCCCGTCGACGCGGATCGCATAGGGCGCTCCGACGACGAGGCGCTGCGACGCGCCCTCCCAGACGTCGCCCGCGCCGCGCGTCAGCAGGACGCGCTCGACGACCGCGGTGGAGTCCGCACGGTCGAACACACAGAGCTCGATGACGCTCGCGTTCTCGCTCCAGACGCGCAGGGTCCCACCGTGCTCGGTGAGTGCCACGCCCAACTGTGCACCGGTAACCGGGTCGCCCATGCGACCTACAGTAGTGAACGATGGTTGTCTATCTGGATCACGCGGCGACCACTCCGATGCTTCCGGAGGCGATCGACGCCTATGCCCGTGCCATGGGCGAGGTCGGCAATCCGTCGTCGATCCACGCGGCCGGCCAGGCGGCGCGCCGCCGCCTCGAGGAGGCGCGCGAGGCGATCGCCGAGACGCTCGGCTGCGACCCCATCGAAGTCGTCTTCACCTCGGGCGGCACCGAGGCGATCAACCTCGCGCTCAAGGGCATGTTCTGGGCGTCGGATGCCGCGCGCCTCGTCGTCGCCGCGGGGGAGCACCACGCCACCCTCGACACCGTCGAGTGGCTCGTCGCCCATGAGGGCGCCACGGTGTCGTGGGTCGGCCTCTCGGCCGAGGGCGTGATCGACGAGGACGCCTGGGCCGCTGCGCTCGCCGCAGACGCCGGCCCCGCGGCCCTCGCCTCCGCGCTCTGGGTCAACAACGAGGTCGGCGCGATCGAGCCGGTCACGGCTCTCGCCGCGTCGGCCGCCGCGGCCGGCGTGCCGTTCCACCTCGACGCCGTGGCCGCATACGGCCACGTGCCGATCGACTTCCGCTCGCTCGGCGCCGCCGCGCTCTCGGTCTCGGCACACAAGATCGGCGGCCCCGTCGGCATCGGGGCGCTCGTGCTCTCGCGCACGGCACGCGTGGTGGCTCTGCAGCACGGCGGCGGCCAGCAGCGGGGGGTGCGCTCGGGCACGCAGGACGTCGCGGCGGCCGTGTCCTTCGCGGCGGCCGCGCGGGCCTCGGTCGCGGCCCTCGAGGCCGAGAGGGCGCGCCTCACCGGGCTGCGCGACCGGCTCATCGCGGGGGTGCGGGCCACCGTGCCGGCGGCGCGGCTGTCCGGCCCGGAGGGCGCCGGGCGCGTGGCATCCAACGCCCACTTCAGCTTCCCCGGCGCGCAGGGCGACTCGCTGCTGTTCCTGCTCGACGCGGCCGGCGTCGCGGTGTCGACGGGGTCGGCGTGCCAGGCCGGCATCCCCGAGCCGTCGCACGTGCTGCTCGCGATGGGGCGCACGCCGGCCGAGGCGTCCTCGTGCCTGCGCATCACGCTCGGCCGCACGACGACCGCGGCCGACGTCGACGCGTTCCTCGCCGCGCTGCCGGCCGCCTACGAGAGGGCGGCCCGCGCCGGCCTCACCACCGCCGGGTGAACGGCATCGGCTTCCGCATGCGGATCAGCAGGAGCAGCGGGAAGACGATGTACGGCAGGTTGAAGGCGAGGAAGACGGCGGCGTCGGGCGTGGCCTGGCCCGTCGGGCCGAAGAACTCGACGCCGAAGATCGGGATGCCGGTGAGCGAGATGATCATCGTCGCGTAGATGACGGACGGCAGCTGGATCCAGTTCCAGGCGCGCACGAGCGCGAACAGCAGCACGACGTAGAAGACGATATAGACGAACGCCGAGGTGCCGGAGATGAAGCGCAGCCAGAGCGGGTGCGACTGGTACAGCGGGTCGAAGTTGCTCGCGTACCAGAAGTTCAGGCGGACGAGCAGGTTCGGCGAGTCGGCCACCTGATCGAGGCCGAGCCCCTCGACCGAGTCGCTGATGACGCTCGTCACGATGAACAGGGCGAAGACCACCAGGAAGACGAAGTCGAACGGCCGCTGCGCGATGCGGAGATTCGCCCTCTGCGCCGTCCGGGCCTGCGGTGCGGATGTCGTCACATTCGCGAAAATACTCCGTCGCGGGTTTGCGCCCCGTGACCCGAGCGAGGGTAGATTCGCGGGAACGAGAAAGGGGTGCGATGCCGATCCTGGCCGACACCGACATCCTGACCGGCACGATCGTCTCGGTCGGCTCACTGGCCGTGCCGCCCGCCGTGGCGTGGCGCGGCTTCGCCGAACGCGAGCTGCTCGAGCGGTGGTACGGCCCGGCGGACACCCCCGCGCACTTCGAGCACCACGTGCTCGCAGCGCGCTGCCGCTCGCTCTACCGGCTCGATGGAGGCGGCGACACGGAGGACGCGGGCGGGGCGCGCGCCGCCTACCGCTTCGGCTTCCTGCAGTTCATCGCCGTCGAGCCCCAGCACCGGCTCGTGTTCACCGACGGCACCCGCACGGCCGACGACGTCGTCGGCAGCGAGTTCCTGCACGCGACGGTCGAGTTCGAGCCGGTCGGCACGGGCACCCGCATGTTCGTCACGCAGCACTTCGTGCACCACAACGACATGGAGCAGCTCATGCTGAACCAGTTCGAGGCGGTTGTCAGCAGCCTTACGTAGGCTGGGGGCATGCGTGTTCTGGCGGCGATGAGCGGTGGGGTCGACTCGGCCGTCGCCGCCGCGCGCGCGAAGGAGGCCGGCCACGACGTCGTAGGCGTGCATCTCGCCCTGTCGCGCATGCCCGGCACGCTGCGCACGGGGTCGCGCGGCTGCTGCACCATCGAGGACGCGATGGATGCCCGGCGCGTCGCCGACCTGATCGGCATCCCGTTCTACGTCTGGGACTTCTCCGAGCGGTTCAAGGCCGACGTCGTCGACGACTTCGTCGCCGAGTACCAGGCCGGCCGCACCCCCAACCCGTGCATGCGCTGCAACGAGCGCATCAAGTTCGCCGCGCTGCTCGAGAAGGCGCTCGCCCTCGGCTTCGACGCGGTCGTCACGGGCCACTACGCCACGGTTCTGACCGACGCGGCCGGGAACAGGGAACTGCACCGCGCCGCCGCCTGGGCCAAGGACCAGAGCTATGTGCTCGGCGTGCTCACGGCCGAGCAGCTCGAGCACGCGATGTTCCCGCTCGGCGCGACGCCGTCGAAGGCCGAGGTGCGCGCCGAGGCCGAGGCCCGCGGCTTCTCGGTCGCGTCGAAGCCCGACTCGCACGACATCTGCTTCATCCCCGACGGCGACACCCGCGGCTGGCTCGGCGAGCACGTCGGCATCTCCAATGGCGACATCGTCGACCGTTCGGGCGACGTCGTCGGGTCGCACCAGGGTGCGCACGGCTACACCGTGGGCCAGCGGCGCGGCCTGAACCTGACCGTGCCCGCCGCGGACGGGCGCCCGCGCTTCGTGCTCGAGGTGAAGCCCGCCACCAACACCGTCGTGGTCGGCCCGAAGGAGGCGCTCGACATCGCCGAGATCGCCGGCGCGCGCTTCACCTGGGCGGGCCGCGCGCCGTCCGAGCCTCAGACGCCGTTCGCGTGCGAGGTGCAGATCCGCGCGCACGCCAACCCCGTTCCCGCCATCGCCGTCGTGCGCGACGGTGAGCTCGTGATAACCCCCGAGGCCCCGCTGAACGGCGTCGCGCCGGGCCAGACCGCGGTCGTCTACGTCGGCACGCGCGTGCTCGGGCAGACCACGATCGACCGCACGGTCAGCGCTGTGCCGGTCTCGGCGTAGGCGCGGCGTGAGCAGGGCGCTGGCGGGCCTTCCGGCCGTCCCCGAGGCCGTGCTCGAGTTCGCAGCGGGCGCGCCGCTCGAACTGGCGTGGGCCAACGAGGTCGGCGGTCTCACCTACCGCGTCGACGCCGCGAGCGGCCCGGTGTTCCTCAAGTGGGACCCGGCCGGCTCGATCGAGTCGCTCGCCGCCGAGCGCGAACGGCTCGGGTGGCTGCAGGGTCGATTCCCCGCGCCGCGCGTGGTCGGCTTCGGCGGCGACGAGCGCGGCGAGTGGCTCGCGACGGCGGCGCTCGACGGGCTCTCGGCCGTGGCCGCGCCCTGGAAGGCGGAGCCCGAGACCGCCGTGCGCGCCATCGCGTCGGGGCTGCGGCTGCTGCACGAGACACTGGACGCGGCATCCTGCCCGTTCACGTGGTCCGTCGACGCGCGGGTCGCGACCGCCGCGGAGAACGGCAGGGTCGTGCCGGATGCCCTGCGCGAGGCGCCGCCGATCGATCGGCTCGTGGTGTGCCACGGCGACCCGTGCTCGCCGAACACCCTCATCGGGGCATCCGGCCGCTTCGCCGCCATCGTCGATGCCGGCCGCGTCGGCGCCGCCGACCGCTGGGCCGACCTCGCCGTCGCCTCGATGAGCCTCGGCTGGAACTACGGCGACGGATGGGAGCCGTTGTTCTTCGACACCTACGGCGTCGCACGCGACGAGCAGCGCATCGCCTACTACCGCGCCCTCTGGGACGCGACGTAGGCCGCTCGCGATGCGGCCCGATGCGCGCGCGGCCGAGACGCACGCGAGCGGTGCGTATGGGTTGCGGTCGGCGGCTGGCGCGAACCCGAAGACACGCGAGCTGTGCGTTCGGGCGGTTCGTCACCGGGGCCGAGAAGCCGGGACGGGATGTCGGCGGCTCTCGCTAGCCTGAGAGCGTGGCAGAACTGACCCAGCAGCAGGCCGCGGCCGAGGCGGCCGAGCTCACCGAGCGCATCGTCGGGGCGCGCGAGTCGTACTACGGCGGCGATGCCTCGCTCGTCGACGACGCGACCTACGACGGCTGGATGCATCGCCTCGAGGAACTCGAGCGGCTGTTCCCCGAGCTCGCCGGGCAGGATTCGCCGACCCAGACCGTCGGCGCCGCCGAGGTCAGCGGTCTCGCCACCATCGAGCACGCCGAGCGCATGCTGAGCCTCGACAACGTCTTCTCGACCGACGAGCTGCGCGAGTGGTGCGCGAAGACCGCCGAGCTCGCGGGGCGCCCCGTGCGGTGGCTCACCGAGCTCAAGATCGACGGGCTCGCGATCAGCCTGCGCTACGAGTACGGCGTGCTGACCTCGGCCGCCACGCGCGGTGACGGGCGCATCGGCGAGATCGTGACCGAGAACGCGCTGAAGCTCGCCGACATCCCCGAGCGGCTCGCCGGCACCGGGCACCCCGCGCTCGTCGAGGTGCGCGGCGAGGTGTTCATCCCCGTCGCCGCGTTCGAGGCGCTCAACGAGCTGCAGGCCGATCTGCGCGAGCGCTACCTCGCCGAGGCGCAGGCGCGCCACGAAGGCCGCCGCGGCGCAGCCGACTTCGACGTCGAGAAGGCGAAGACGGCCGCGGGGCGGCGTTTCCCGGCCTTCGCGAACCCGCGCAACGCCGCGAGCGGCGGCCTGCGGCAGCAGCTCGACAAGAAGAAGACGGCGCTCGAGCGCGAGGCGTCCGTGGCGCGGCTCGGTGCGCTGCGGCTGTACGTGCACGGCATCGGTGCCTGGCCCGACCCGCCGGTCGCGGCGCAGAGCGAGGTCTACGAGCTGCTCGCCTCGTGGGGGCTGCCGACGAGCCCGCACACCGAGGTCTTCGACTCGGTCGACGGCGTCATCGGCTTCGTCGATCACTTCGGCGCCGAGCGCCACTCGGTCGAGCACGAGCTCGACGGCATCGTCGTCAAGGTCGACGAGCTGGCCCTGCACGGCGAGATGGGGGCGACCAGCCGAGCGCCGCGCTGGGCGATCGCCTTCAAGTACCCGCCGGAAGAGGTGCAGACGAAGCTGCTCGACGTGGTCGTGTCGGTCGGCCGCACGGGGCGCGCCACGCCGTTCGCCGTGATGGCGCCGGTGCGCGTCGCCGGCTCGGTCGTGCGCCAGGCGACCCTGCACAATCAGGACGTCGTGAAGGCGAAGGGCGTGCTCATCGGCGACACGGTCGTGCTGCGCAAGGCGGGGGATGTCATTCCCGAGGTGCTCGGCCCCGTCGTCGAGCTGCGCGACGGCTCGGAGCACGAGTTTGTCATGCCGGCCGTCTGCCCCGAGTGCGGAACGCCGCTCGCCCCCGCCAAGGAAGGCGACATCGAT
Source organism: Microbacteriaceae bacterium (assembly GCA_009780695.1). Classification (GTDB taxonomy): domain Bacteria; phylum Actinomycetota; class Actinomycetes; order Actinomycetales; family Microbacteriaceae; genus Gryllotalpicola. The sequence goes on along the minus strand of WQZN01000008.1, from coordinate 73,063 downwards.
CTGCGCTGCCCCAACGCGAAGTCGTGCCCCGCACAGGTGCGCGGGCGTGTCGAGCAGATCGGCTCGCGCGGGGCGCTCGACATCGAAGCGCTGGGGGAGGTCTCGGCGGCGGCCTTGACGCAGCCCGAGCGCCCCGAGGTGCCCCCGCTCGTGACCGAGGCGCGGCTGTTCGAGCTGACCCTCGACGACCTGCTGCCGATCGAGGTCGTGGTGCGCGACGTCGAGACGGGCCTGCCGAAGCTCGACGACGACGGCGAGGCCAAGCTGCGCACCCCGTTCCGCAAGGTCGAGCTGAGCTACCCGCCCGAGGCGGCGGGGCTCGACGCCGCCGCGCGCAGGAAGGCGGGCTTCCGGAAGGACTACGCCAACATCCAGCCGTCGGCTCAGGCGCTCACACTGCTCGACGAACTCGAGAGGGCGAAGACGAAGGACCTGTGGCGCATGCTCGTGGCGCTCAACATCCGCCATGTCGGGCCGGTGGCCGCGCGGGCGCTCGCCGGGTACTTCGGGTCGCTGGAAGCGGTGCGTGCGGCATCCCTCGAGCAGCTCGCCGAGGTCGAGGGCGTCGGCGGCATCATCGCCCAGTCGTTGCTCGACTGGTTCGAGGTCGACTGGCACCGCGAGATCGTCGAGCGGTGGGCTGCGGCCGGCGTGCGCTTCGCCACCCCGGGTCACCCGGGCCCCGGTGCCGCCGCCGACGCCGGGGGAGTGCTGTCGGGGCTCACCGTCGTCGCGACCGGCTCGCTCGAGGGCTTCAGCCGTGACGGCGCCAACGAGGCGATCATCGCGGCCGGCGGCAAGGCGGCGTCGAGCGTCTCGAAGAAGACCGACTACGTCGCCGCGGGCCCGGGCGCGGGCTCGAAGCTCGCCAAGGCGGAAGAGCTCGGCATCCCTGTCCTCGATGCCGCGCAGTTCGCGATCCTCGTCACGCAGGGGCCGAGCGGGCTCGAGCTGTGAGTCGAGAAGCCGCGCCGATCACCTGAACGCCGAAGCCGCCCACCCTGTCCAGCGCTCGATCCGGATCGCGATGACCGGGCCGAGCGGGCGCTGCGCGCGATATTGCTCATAACGCTCGACGAGGGCGTCGACGGGGCGCCGCATCGCACCGGCATCCGTGATCACCGTCGCCCGTCCCTCGACGCGGACCCACCAGAGCGCGTCCCAGTCCTCGCGGTACTGATCGGCGAGCACCGCGACGCGCGGATCCGCCGCGATGTCGTCGAGCCGGCGCAGCCGCCTGGTCGTCTTCGGCTTGTGGTCGACCGCGGTGTAGAGATCGTCGCCGTCGAGCGCGAATGTGATCGGCACCAGGTGCGGGGCGCCGCCGCCACTCAGGGTCGCCAGCCGGGCGACCCGCGCGGTACCCAGCCGCGATCGTGCCTCCGCCTGAGTCAGCTTCATTTCGGCGGCTCTTCTCCCGGCAGCCGTTGCACGTAGCGCTCCACCCGGCGGTCGGGCACGAGCCAGACCAGCGCGACGACGACGGCGGGCACCAGGCCGGCCCACGGCGCCACGAAGGCGAGCGCGATGCCGGCGAGGTACAACACGGGCGAGAGCTTGCCCTTGAGGTCACGGCCGAGCGCCTCGCGCAGCTCGCTGCCCGTCGGTGTGCGGAAGATCGCCTGCTGAAGCAGGAAGTAGGCGACCGCGGCGGCCAGCAGGTTGACGCCGTAGACGACGGTCGGATCGCGGGCGATCGACGACTCGTCGAGCCAGCGCTGCGTCAGCGGGAAGAGCGAGAGCCAGAACAGCAGGTGCAGGTTCGCCCAGAGCACGCGCCCGTCGACGCGGCGCACCACCTGGAAGAGATGGTGGTGGTTCGACCAGTAGATGCCGACGTACACGAAGGTGAGCAGGTAGGTCAGCAGCCCGGCGCCGGTAGCGTGCCACAGCTGCGCGAACGAGTGCCCGTCGGTCGGCAGCTTCAGTTCGAGCACCATGATCGTGATGATGATCGCCAGCACACCGTCGCTGAACGCCTCGAGCCGACTGCTCTGCATGCCTCGATCATCGGGCACGCGCGCGGCGGGCACGGGGCGCCGCTCCGCACGGCGCGGATCTGGGATTCGGACTTCGTTTTGCGCACAAAATAGACTGGGCGCAGTAACCCGCCCGATGATTCGACGGAGCCGCATGTCTGAAATCAGCACCGATCTGGTGCGCCACCTCGCGGGTCTCGCCCGCATCGATCTGTCCGAGGCCGAGCTCGAGAGCCTGACCGGTGAACTGGCGAAGATCGTCGACAGCATCGCGAAGGTGTCCGAGGTCGCCACCCCGGACGTGGTCGCCACGAGCCACCCGATCCCGCTGCAGAACGTGTTCCGCGACGACGAGGTGCGCCCGTCGCTGACTGTGGAGCAGGCGCTGTCGGGCGCCCCCGAGCGCGAGGGCGACCGGTTCAAGGTCGCCGCCATCCTGGACGAGGAGCAGTAAGCGGATGTCTGACCTGATCAAGCTCTCCGCCGCCGAACTGGCATCCCGACTCGCCGCCCGCGAGGTGTCGAGTGTCGAGGCCACCCAGGCGCACCTCGATCGCATCGCCGCGGTCGACGGCGACGTCCACGCCTTCCTGCACGTCAGCGAGCACGCGCTGGAGACCGCCGCCGCGATCGACGCGCGCCGCGCAGCCGGCGAGCCGCTCGGCGCGCTGGCCGGCGTCCCGATCGCCATCAAGGACGTGCTCGCCACGCAGGACATGCCGTCGACCTCGGGCTCGAAGATCCTCGAGGGCTGGGTGCCCCCGTACGACGCGACCGTCGTCGCGCGCCTGCGCGGCGCCGACCTCGTGCCGCTCGGCAAGACCAACATGGACGAGTTCGCCATGGGCTCGTCGACCGAGCACTCGGCCTACGGCCCCTCGCACAACCCGTGGGACCTGAGCCGTACGCCCGGCGGCTCCGGCGGCGGTTCCTCGGCCGCCGTCTCGGCCTTCGAGGCGCCGCTCGCGATCGGCTCGGACACCGGCGGGAGCATCCGCCAGCCCGCGGCCGTCACCGGCTCGGTGGGCGTCAAGCCGACCTACGGCGGCGTCTCGCGCTACGGCGCGATCGCCCTCGCGAGCTCGCTCGACCAGGTCGGCCCCGTGAGCCGCAGCGTGCTCGACGCGGCGCTGCTGCACGACGTGATCGGCGGCCACGACCCGCTCGACTCGACGTCGCTCGGCAACGCGTGGCCGTCGATGGCGGATGCCGCGCGCCGCGGTGCGGCAGGCGATGGCCTCAAAGGCCTCAAGGTCGCCGTCGTCAAGGAGCTCTCGGGCGAGGGCGGCGGCTTCCAGGCCGGCGTCAAGCAGCGCTTCGACGAGACCGTGGCCGCGCTCACCGCAGCGGGTGCCGAGGTCGTCGAGGTCGCGGCGCCGAGCTTCGAGTACGCGGTCGCGGCCTACTACTTGATCCTGCCGGCCGAGGCATCCAGCAATCTCGCCCGCATGGACTCCGTGCGCTTCGGCCTGCGCGTCAAGCCCGAGGCCGGCCCGGTCACCGTCGAGCACGTCATGAGCGCCACCCGCGACGCCGGCTTCGGCGCCGAGGTGAAGCGCCGCATCATCCTCGGCACCTACGCGCTCTCGGCGGGCTACTACGACGCCTACTACGGCAGTGCGCAGAAGGTCCGCACGCTGATCCAGCAGGACTTCGCCACAGCGTTCGCGCAAGCCGACGTCGTCATCAGCCCCGCGGCGCCGACGACCGCGTTCGAGCTCGGCTCGCTCGTGAACGACCCGCTCGCCATGTACCTGAACGACGTGACGACGATCCCGGCGAACCTCGCCGGCATCCCCGGCATGTCCATCCCCATGGGCCTCGCGCCGGAAGACGGCCTGCCCACCGGCCTGCAGATCCTCGCACCCGCCCACCAGGACGCGCGCCTCTACGAGGTCGGCGCCGCCATCGAAACGCTGCTCGAGGATGCCTGGGGCCACAGCCTCTTGAGCCAGGCACCGCTACTTACGGAGGTCACCCGCTGATGGCGAAGGACAAGCTGCTCGACTTCGACAAGGCGCTCGAGCTCTTCGAGCCGGTGCTCGGCTTCGAGGTGCACGTCGAGCTGAACACCAAGACGAAGATGTTCTGCGGCTGCGCGAACGCCTTCGGCGAGGGCGCCAACACGAACACGTGCCCGACCTGCCTCGGCCTGCCCGGCGGCCTGCCGCAGGTGAACAGGAAGGCGATCGAGTCGAGCATCCGCCTCGGCCTCGCCCTCGGCTGCGAGATCGCGGAGAACTGCCGCTTCGCGCGGAAGAACTACTTCTACCCCGACACCTCGAAGAACTTCCAGACCTCGCAGTACGACGAGCCGATCGCCTTCGACGGCTCGCTCACGCTCGAGCTCGAGTCGGGCCGCGAGGTCACGGTGCTCATCGAGCGCGCCCACATGGAGGAGGACGCCGGCAAGCTCACGCACATGGGCGGCGCCACCGGCCGCATCCAGGGCGCCGACTACTCGCTCGTCGACTTCAACCGCGGCGGCGTGCCGCTCGTCGAGATCGTCACGAAGATCATCGAGGGCGCCGAGGCGGATGCCCCCGAGATCGGTCGCGCGTATGTCTCGGCCGTGCGCGACATCGTCCGGGCGCTCGGCGTCTCGAACGCGCGCATGGAGGAGGGCAACATCCGCTGCGACGCGAACGTGTCGCTGCGTCGCCGCGGCGAGACCAAGCTCGGCACCCGCACCGAGACCAAGAACGTCAACTCACTGCGCTCGGTCGAGCGTGCGGTGCGCTACGAGATCCAGCGTCAGGCCGCGATCCTCGAGGCGGGCGGCTCGATCACGCAGGAGACGCGCCACTGGCACGAGGACAGCGGCACGACGAGCGCCGGCCGCCCCAAGTCGGACGCCGACGACTACCGTTACTTCCCCGAGCCCGACCTCGTGCCGGTCGCCCCGAGCCGCGACTGGGTCGAGGAGTTGCGCGCGTCGCTGCCCGAGCCGCCGGCCGAGCGCAACGCGCGTCTGCGCGATGCATGGGGCTTCACGAAGCTCGAGTTCCAGGACGTCGTCAACGGCGAGCTGCTCGACATCGTCGAGCAGACGGTCGCGGCGGGCGCGAGCCCGGCGGATGCCCGCAAGTGGTGGACGGGCGAGCTCACCCGCATCGCCAACGCCCAGGGCGTCGGCGTCGCCACGCTGGTGGCCCCGACGGATGTCGCGCAGCTCTCGGCTCTCGTCGCGAGCGGCGACCTCACCGACCGCCTCGCCCGCCAGGCGCTCGAGGGCGTCGTCGCGGGGGAGGGCTCGCCGGCCGAGGTCGTGGAGAAGCGCGGCCTCAAGGTCGTCTCCGACGACGGCGCGCTCATCGCGGCCATCGACGAGGCGCTCGCGGCCCAGCCCGACGTGCTCGAAAAGATCAAGGACGGCAAAGTGCAGGCCGCCGGCGCCGTGATCGGCGCGGTCATGAAGGCCATGAAGGGCCAGGCCGACGCCGCGCGCGTGCGCGAGCTCGTGCTGGAGCGCGCGGCGCAGTAGCGACCGGTTGAAAGTAAGAAAGGCCTGGGCATCCGCTCAGGCCTTTCTTGGCGCTAGGTTGAGATCACCTCAGTCGGGAACGGAGCATCGTGCGCCAGTGGGTTCTCATCACCGGTCTGTTTTCGGGCTGGTTGTTCTACCTCGTCGTGATCGCCTTCGTCATGTGGGCGCTCTACGGTGTCATCAAGATCGCCGTGCGCACGGCGCTGGACGAACACCATCGCAAGCTGCAGTGGTTCGAGGAGACCGGGCTCTGGTACAGCGGGCGGCCCCCGAAGGGTCTGCCCGGGGCCACGCAGCTCAGCCGTTCCGAGCGCAGACACCTGCCGAAGTCGGAACGGCCCCAGAAGGGCTCCTGACCCGACCCGGCAGCGACACCCGTGAGTCATACTGAGAGTATGACAACCACCATTAAGGTGACCGACGAGCTCCGCGACCGGCTCAAGGCTCAGGCTGCGCGTGACGGCCTTACCCTCGGCGCCCATCTCGCTCAGCTGGCAGACGCCGAAGACCGGAGATGGCGGTTGAGCTCACTGAAGGCCGCCGTCGCACAAACCTCGTCCGCGGATGCCGCGTCGCATGCGACGGAATCCGCGGAGTGGGAGCACGTCGAGCTGACCGACGCCCCCCGGTGACCGACCTCGAACTCGCGCCCGGCGTGGTCGCCTGGGCCGCGCTCGAGCCGGTGCGCGGGCGAGAGCAGGGCGGGCATCGGCCGGTCCTGGTGGTCGCCTCCGCCGGGTATCTCGACGCGGTCACCACGCTCGTCATCGCGCTGCCGATCACGACGACCGATCGTGGTTGGCCGAACCATGTGCGCGTGATCGGCCCGGCCGGGCTGGAGCGACCGTCGTGGATCATGACCGAGCAGCCGCGGACCCTCTCCCGCGATCGGTTGACCGGTGTCGCCGGCATGGTGTCGAGCGAGTGCCTTGCCTCGGTGCGGGCGTGGCTCGGTGATTTCCTCGATCTCTGATGACTCAGGCGCCGCCGCGGGCGGATCCAGGCTTGCACCGAGGCGAGCTTCCTACGCCTCAGGGAGGGCGTTGAGGTCCTCGGTCAGTTCGAGGATCAGGCCCTCCGGGCCGCGCACGTAGGCGAGGCGGAACAGGTTGCGGAAGTCGACGACCTCGCCGACCAGGTCGTAGCCGAGCTCCTTCGCGAGCGCGGCCGTGGCCTTGACATCCCGCACGCGGAACGCGATGTGGCGCAGGCCGTACGCGTTCGACGGAAGGTCGACGGGCGTGCCGAGGGAGGCCGGCGAGCGGAACTTCGTCAGCTCGATGTGCCCGCTGCCGTCGGGCGCCGAGATGAGCACGAGGTCTTCGACGGTGCCCGGCAGGCCGACGATGCGGTCGACCCAGTCGCCGCTCGATTCGCCGAGGTCGTCGCGCGTGAAGCCGAGGCCCGTGAAGAAGGCGGCGACCGTCTCGAGGTCGTCGACCACGAGGCCGATGTGGTCGAAGGTGATGGCTGCGGTCATGCGCACAAGCTAGCGGGGCGCGCGGGCGGCGCGCGAGAGGGGTGGGGCTTCGGGGATGCCTGGACGCGACATCCGCCCCCCGCCTACTCTGGCCGCATGACCTACGCGGAGAACGGGCGACCCACAGGCTACACGGCGCTGACGCCCTACATCGTCGTCGAGAACGCGGCCGCGGCGATCGACTTCTACGTGGCCGTGTTCGGCGCGACGGTCGTGCTGCGGCTCGAGGCGATCAGCGACGACGGCGAGCCGTACATCGGCCAGGCCGAGCTCGATTTCGGCGGCGCCGGCCGGCTGCAGATCTCCGACCCGATGCCCGACTTCGGGTTGGTCGCGCCCGATCGCGCGGCGTCCGGCATCACGAACTCGATCGTCATCTACGTGACGGATGTCGACGCCACGGTCGCCCGCGCGGCCGAACTCGGCGCCGAGGTCAAGGAGCAGCCGTCCGACTTCGTCTCCGGCGACCGCTTCGCCGCCTTCGTCGACCCCTTCGGCCGCCGCTGGGCCGTGATGTGCCGCACAGACGACCTGAGCTCGGACGAGTCCGCGCGCCGCGTCGAGGAATGGTGGGCGCAGATCTCGGCCCCGCAGCCGAAGACCGACTGATCGGGCGAGTCGGTCGGCGCCCGTGTCGAAAGCCGGGTGACGGCTCCGACCCCTCTGTGACAGCGTTGCTGAACGTGCTGATCACAGGGAAGGAGCGGCCATGACCGAGGCGATCGAGACGATCTTCGATGCGAACGTGCGCGCCGTCATCCCGCTCGTCACCGCCGCACTCGTGCGTCGCTACGGCAACCTCGCCGACTGCGAGGACGCCGTGCAGGAAGCGCTGCTCGAGGCGTCGGTCGCGTGGCCGAAGTCGGGTGCGCCCCGCGACCCGCGCGCGTGGCTGCTGACGGTCGCGCGCCGCCGCTACATCGACGCGGTGCGGGCGGATGTCTCGCGCCACGCCCGCGAGGAACGCGACGCCGTGCTCGACGCGCCGGGCTCGGCGGCCTCGGCGATCGACGACTCCCTCGCCCTGCTCGCCCTCTGCTGCCACCCGGCTCTGCAGCCGGCCTCGCGCGTCGCTCTCACGCTCCGCGCCGTGTGCGGGCTCACCACGGGCCAGATCGCAGCGGCCTTCTACGTGCCCGAGCCGACCATGGGCCAGCGCATCAGCCGCGCCAAGAAGACGATCGACGAGGCGGGGCGTGCGTTCGGCGAGCTGACGCCGGCACTGATCGCCGAGCGCGCCGAATCGGTGCGCATCGCGCTGTACCTGATGTTCAACGAGGGCTACGCCCCGGCGGACGGCGAACTGCCCGTGCACGGCGAACTGATCGCCGAGTCGGTCCGCCTCGCGCGGATGTTGCACAGTGCTGTACCGAGTGACGCCGACACCACAGCGATGCTCGCGCTCATGCTGCTCACGGACGCCCGCACCGAGGCGCGCACCGACGCCGACGGCCTGCCGATTCCGCTGCCCGAGCAGGATCGGGCGCTGTGGGACGCGGCGAAGCTCGCCGAGGGGCGAGAGCTCGCGGCATCCGCCCTCGCCGCAGGCCCCGCGACCTCGCTCAGCGTGCAGGCCGCCATCGCCGCGGTGCACGCGGCCGCGGCCCACGCCGACGCGACGGACTGGCGGCAGATCTTGGGCCTCTACGACGTGCTCGTGCAACTGCAGCCGGGGCCCGCGGCATCCCTCGGCCGCGCGGTCGCCGTGGGCATGGCCCGCGGGCCGCTCGCCGGACTCGCTGAGCTCGCGCTGCTCGACGGCGACGAGCGCCTCGCCCGGGGCCACCGACTGCTGTCGGTGCGGGCCGGGCTGCTCGAGCGCGCAGGCGCCTTCGACGAGGCCGCCCGGACATATGCCGAAGCGGGCATGAAAGCCGCCAACGCCGCCGAGCGGCGCTGGCTCGAGGCGCAGTCGCGCCGACTCGACGACGAGAAGGAGAAGTGATGACTCAGTACCTGGTGCTGCACATGAGCGCAGCGGACGGCGAGGAATGGGACGACGCCACCGACGTTCCGGCTCTCACCGCATGGATCGAGAACGGACAGCGCACGGGCGCCACGCGTGCCGGCTCGCCGGTCGCCGGCCGCGAGGCCGCGAAGGCGGTCGTCGTCCGCGACGGCGAGACGGCCGTGCTCGACGGCCCGTTCCCCGAGTTCAAGGAGTGGTTCCTCGGCTTCGACCTGATCGAGGCCGAGTCGATGGAAGACGCGGCGGCACTCATGGCGAAGCACCCCTCGGCGCACGCCGAGAAGCTGTACATCCTGCCCAACGTGCCGCTGCCCTGGGACCAGGCCTGAGGCCCAGAGCGACGAGGACGAGACCGTGAAGCAGAAGTTCCTCGTGCTGCACCTCACCGATGCGGCCGCGCCCGACTGGGACGACGCGATCGACCAACCGGCGATGGATGCCTGGCTCGCCCTCCGCGAGAGCCCCGCCGGGTGGGAGCCCAACGGCCAGCCCGTCTCGGGCCGCGACACCGCCCGTGAGATCGCGGTGCGCGGTGGCGAGACGATCGTGAACGACGCGCCGCTCGCCGAGCTCAAGGAGTGGTTCATGGGCGCCGAGTGGATCGAGGCCGATGACATGGATCACGCCCTCGCGATGCTCGCGAAGCACCCCTCGGCCCGCATCGGGAGCCTCGTCGTCATTCCGGCGCGCGACTTCGACGCCGCCGACGCGAACCCGAACGACTGACCAGAACGCAAGCAAGCAAACACAAGGAGGCATCATGACCGACGTGACCCAGCAGTACCTGCTGCTGTACACCGATGCGCCCGACGGCGAGCCGTGGAACGCCGAATCCGACGACATCGGCGACTGGCTCGCCAGCGTCGACCCGACCGACATCCGTGTGATGGGCGAGCGTCTCACCACCCGCGACGACGCGCGGCTCGTCACGAAACGCGCGGGCGAGGTGACCGTGACGGATGCCCCGGTCGCGGAGTTCAAGGAATGGTTCGCGGGCTTCGACCTCATCAACGCGCCCGACCTCGAGACGGCCGTCGAGATCGGCTCGCGGCACCCCTGCGCGCGCTTCGGCCGTGTGCTCGTGCTGCCGCTGATGGGCGCGATCCAGTCGAGCGCGCTGCTCGAGGCGACCGTGCGCGCGCGTTCGACCTCGGCGCCGACGCCCGCCTGAGCGCGGCCTGCGCCCCGCGGCGTCGAGCGGGGGCATGGGAGGATCGACCCGTGCCCACGCTCGACGCCGATCTCATCGCCGGCCTTCGCGCCGACCTCGCCGCCGCCGACTTCACGGTCGACACCGTGAGGGGGCTGTGGTCGGACGCCGCCGGGGGAGCGCTGAGCCGCTCCCACCGCCTTCCCGCCCAGCGTGAGCTCGCGTCGAGCCGCGCCGCCGGTGAGATCGCCCCGGCCGGCACGCTCGCGTGGGCCTTCGTGCTCGGCCTCGCGGTCGGCGCCGACGAGCTCGACGCCGCCCTGCCGACGCTCGGCGCCGACGGGGCGGCCGCCCTCGGTCTCGTCGAGCTGCGCGCCGACGACGGCCTTGAGCCGCTCGTCGACCTGCGCCCCTACGCCTTCACCGACGCGCTCGGCGCGGCCGAGTGGTGGGTCGCGAGCGACCTCGGCGAGCTGGCGCTCGGCCACGCGCTCGGCCCCGAGCACGTGCTCGGCATCGGCGGGGCGTCCACGACCCTGTCGGGCCTGATCGTGCCGCGGGATGTCGAGCTCGCCCTCGATCTCGGCACCGGCTGCGGCATCCAGGCCATGCACGTCTCGCGCCACGCGCGCCGCGTGATCGCGACCGACATCTCCGCCCCGGCGCTCGCCTACGCCGCCTTCAACGCGGCGCTCAACGGCATCGACAACGTCGAGTTCCGCCTCGGCAGTCTGTTCGAACCGGTCGCCGGCGAGCGCTTCGGGCACATCGTGAGCAACCCGCCGTTCGTGATCACGCCGCGCGTCGACGACGTGCCCGAGTACGAGTACCGCGACGGCGGCTTCGTCGGCGACGAACTCGTGCAGCGCGTGGTCGAGGGCATCGCCGACCACCTCGAACCCGGCGGCGTCGCGCAGCTGCTCGGCAACTGGGAATACCGCGCCGACCACGACGGCCTCGACCGCGTGCGCGACTGGACGGGCGACCTCGACCTGTGGGCCGTCGAACGCGAGCTGCAGGACGCGCCGCGCTACGCCGAGACGTGGATCCGCGACGGCGGCACCCGCCCGGGCGACCCCGAGTACGACCGGTGGTACGCCGAGTGGCTCGCCGACTTCGCCGCGCGCGGGGTCGGCTACGTCGGTTTCGGGTACCTCACCCTGCGCCGGCCTGAGGATGAGGCATCCGCGCCCCTCACCCGCATCGAGCAGGTCGAGACGAGCGGCAGCAACCCGGCGGGCCTCGGCGAGCACATCGGGCGGGCCCTCGCAGTGCACGACGCGATCGCGGGTCTTGAGGATGCCGAACTCGCCGAGCTGCACCTCGTCGTTCCGCGCGACGTCACGGAAGAGCGTCACTCGTGGCCCGGCGACGAGAACCCCACGATCATCACGTTGCACCAGGGTGCGGGCTTCGGCCGCGCGCTGCAGGTCGACCCGGCTCTGTCGGGGCTCGTCGGCGCGTGCGACGGCGAGCTGACCGTCGGCCAGATCAGCGATGCGATCGCGGCCCTGTTCGAGGTGGATGCCGCCGAGCTGCGCGCCGACCTCCTGCCGCGCGTGCGCGAGCTGGTCTTCACCGGCTTCCTCGACGTGGCGGCACCCGCGGCGCACACAGCCCGACTAGGCCAGGATTGACACCATGAGCTCAGCACCGCAGCGCCAGGCATCCGCACACGTCGACTACTCCCGCTGGGTGCTGCTCTCGGTCGTGCTGGATGTCGTGCTGGTCCTCGTCTTCACGATCATCGGCCGCCTCTCGCACGGCGAGGGCATCGCGTTCGGGGGCGTCGCGACCACCGCGTGGCCGTTCCTCGTCGGCACGCTGCTCGGGTGGCTCGTGACCGGCGCCTGGCGTCGGCCGTTCGCCCTCGTGCGCGTCGGCATCCCGGTGTGGGTGCTCACGGTCGCCGTGGGCATGGTCCTGCGGGTGGTCTCCGGCCAGGGCATCGCGTTCGCCTTCGTCATCGTCGCCTCGATCTCGCTCGGCGTCTTCCTGCTCGGCTGGCGCGCCATCGTCGGCCCGATCGCCAAGCGCAGCGCCCGCAACAAGCGCTGAGCGCCCGCCTGCCTGCGGTCACACCACGAGGTTGATCGCGGTGGCCAGGATGGCCGTGCCGAACACGTAGGACAGCAGCGAGTGCCACATGACGAGGCGCCGCAGCCGCATCGAGCGCAGCGTGGTGTCGGAGACCTGGTAGGTCATCCCGAGATCGAGCGCGAGATAGGCGAAGTCGCTGAACACGGGGTCGCTGTCGTCCTGCGTCGCGAAGTCGATGCCGCCTTCCGGCGGTGCGTAGTAGGAACGCGCGTAGCCCTGCGCATACAGCGTGTGGATCAGGAACCAGGACAGCGCGACATTCGCGAGCGCGAGCCCGCTGACGAGGCCGTGCTGCGGCTGCGGTAGGTGCGACGCGCGGATGAGCACGAGCGAGACCGCGACGAGGGATGCCACGCTCGCGCCGAGGATGAGCAGGTCGCTCACCACGATGCCGGGGTCCTCGCGGGTGGCGTGGCTCCGCATGGCGCGTGCGTCGAGCGGCCACAGGTGCACCCAGACCCAGGCGATGTAGAGGATGCACGCGGCGAGCCAGCCGGCGACGCCGGCGTACCACCACGAGCTCGTGATGCCCGTGACCACTGCGCACACCGCGCCCACGGCGAGCATGATCACGACGCGTCGCGTGGCGAGGCTGCTCGGCCGCGGGTCGGTCGCCGTCATGCGGTCACCCGGCCGCGTCGGCGAGCTGCTCGCGCACCTTCTTGCGCAGCACCTTGCCGATCATGTTGCGGGGCAGCTCGTCGAGCTGGTGGAACTCGCGCGGCACCTTGTACGGCGTGAGCTGCGAGCGCAGGGCGGCGCGCATCGCCTCGGGGTCGAACGGCGCACCGGGGCGCATCACGACGGCGGCGACCACGCGCTCGCCCGAATGCGGGTCGGGCAGGCCGACCACCGCGGCGTCCACGACGCCGTCGAGGGCGACCACGGCCTCCTCGACCTCGCTCGGCGCGACGTTGAAGCCGCCCGTGATGATGAGCTCCTTGATGCGGTCGACGATCGAGATGAAGCCGTTCTCGTCGATCGTCGCGACGTCGCCCGTGTGGAACCAGCCGTCGCGCAGCACCGCCGCGGTCTCCTCCGGGCGGTTCCAGTAGCCCTGGAACACCTGCGGGCCGCGCACCGCGAGCTCGCCCTCCGCGCCGGCGGGCTGTTCGCGCGCGTCTTCGTCGCGCGAGACGATCTTCACATCCGTCGACGAGACGGGCAGGCCGATGCTGCCGGCACGGCGCTCGTCGGTGAGCGGGTTGATCATGAGGATCGGGCTGGTCTCGCTGAGCCCGTAGCCCTCGACGAGGATGCCGCCCGTGGCCTGCTCCCACTTCGCGATCAGAGAGGTGTCGAGGGACATCCCGCCCGACACGCCGATCTCGATGCCGGTGAGGGGAATGCCGGTCTCCGCCGACCGCTTCAGCAGCCGGTCGATGATCGGGGGCACCGCGGGCAGGAAGGTCGCGGGGTGCTTCCTGGTGGCGGCGAGCACCTGGTCGGGGTCGAAGCTCGGGAACACCATGAGCCGCGCGCCCATCGACATCGCGAAGGTGAGGCCGAGGGTCAGGCCGTAGGCGTGGAAGACGGGCAGCATCGCATAGACGACGACGTCGTTGCCGCGCTTCACGTCGGGGATCCACGCCTGGCACTGCAGGGTGTTCGAGATCAGGTTCGCGTGCGTGAGCATCGCGCCCTTGGGGGTGCCGGTCGTGCCGCTCGTGTACTGGATGACGGCGAGGTCGGATGCCTCGGGCCGCGGCTGCGTGTCGGCGATGCGCGGCGACTTCAGCAGCGATGCCCACGCGATCGCCCCCTTGGGCAGCGGCCCCCACATCTTCTCGCGGGCCTCGCGCGCGGCCTTCACCGGCAGCTTCATCGCGAGGCGCTTGGACGCGGGCAGGCCCTGCGCGATGTCGACCGCGATGACGGTGTCGACGCCGAGGTCGGCCGGCAGGTCGAGGATCTTCTGCGCCATCTTCTGCCACACGATCGCGAAGCGGGCGCCGTGGTCCTCGAACTGATGGCGCAGCTCGCGCTCGGTGTAGAGCGGGTTGTGCTCGACCACCACGCCGCCGAGGCGCTGCACGGCGTAGAACGCGACGATGTGCTCGGGGCAGTTCGGCAGCACGAGCGCGACGCGGTCGCCGCGCTTGATGCCGTGGCGGCGCAGGCCCTCGGCGGCGCGGTCGATGAGCTCGCCGAGTCTCGCGTAGGTCGTCGTCGCGCCGAGGAAGTCGAGGGCGATCGCGTGGGGGAAGTCCGCGACGGTGCGGGCGATGAGGCGGGGCAGGGAGTCTGTCACGGGCGCGATCTCGGCGACCACGCCCGGGGCGTAGTGCGCGAGCCACGGCTTGTCGGCCGACGTCATGCGATCAGACTAGCCGGGCGACGGCCTCGGCAATGGGCGTCGAACCGCTGCTCAGCTCCCATTGTCCGCCGATCGTGCCCGGGTTCTCGAGCACCGCGATGACGGTCGCCGCGACGTCCGCACGCGAGACGCTGCCGGACGCGCGCTCCCCGAACGGCGGCATCTCGATCTCGCCCGTCCCGTCGTCGTTCGTGAGCGCGACGGGCCGCAGGATCGTCCAGTCGAGGCCCGAGTCGCGCAGCGCTGCGTCGGCGTCGCGCTTCGCCGCGACATACGCCGCCCACTGCGGGTCGGGCACGACGGTCGCGGTGCCCGGGTCGTCGACCCCCGACGCCGAGATCATGACGAACCGGCGGATGCCTGCGGCCTGCGCGGCCTCGATCGTCAGCACCGCCGCGCCGTAGTCGACCGTGCGCTTGCGCTCCACACCGCTGTCGGCGCCCGCTCCGGCCGTGAAGACCACGGCGTCGCACCCCGCGATGGCGGATGCCACGGCTGCGGCATCCGTCGCCTCGAGGTCGAGCGTCACGCCCTCGCCGCCGAGCCGGAAGATGTCCTCCGCCGCCTCTTCACCGCGGGCCACGCCGACGAAGTCGTCGCCGTTGTCGTACAGCTCGCGCATGAGCTGCTGCCCGACCTTGCCGTGTGCGCCGATGATCGCGATTCGAGCCATGTCTCCATCCTGGCCCTCCGGCCCCCGCTGGTCGACTGAGCGGCAAACCCCGCTGGTCGACTGAGCGAAGCGAACGGAGACCGAGGCCCCGCCTACAGCCCCTGGGCGACGGTCGCGGCGACCTTCAGCCACGCCTCGCGCGTGCGGCGCGAGAGCAGCTCGAAGGTGATCGCGCCGCCGTCGACGAGCGAGGGGTCGTGCGGCACGTCGAGCACAGCGCGTGTGAGCGAGCCGAAGTGGCCGCGCAGACGACGGGCGAGCTGCGGGTCCGGGGCCTCGGACGTCGCCGAGAGCACCGTGACCGCGTTCGCGACCTTGTCGCCGAAGCCCTTCTCGCGCAGGCCGTCGACGAGCCATGCGGCGCTCGCGGCGGTGTCCTCGCGGACCGTGGAGATGATGACGAGCTGATCGGCCGCGGCGACCGCGGCCTGCCAGTTCTCGGCGCGCATGTTGTTGCCCGTGTCGACGACGATCAGGCGGTAGAAGCGCTGCAGGGTCGCGTGCAGTTTGTCGAACGCCGCCGCGTCGATCAGCTCGGTGGCGTTCGGGTCCTCGTCGGAGGCGAGCACGTCGAACTGCGCCGAGCCCTGTGCGCGCACGTACTCGTCGAGGTCGCCGATGCTGGCCGTGCCGGCTGCGCTGAACCGGTCCGCGTCGCGCAGCAGGCTGAGCGCCGTGCGGTGGTGGTCGGCGGGGCGCGCGCGCCAGCCCAGAGTGCCGCGCGTCTCGTTGTTGTCCCAGGCGAGGGTGTAGCCGCCGCGCTGCTCGCCGAAGGTCGCCGCGAGCAGCATCGTCGCGGTCGTCTTGTGCGCGCCGCCCTTGGGGTTGATGACCACGATCGTGCGCGGGCCGGCGAAGCTGCGCTGCACGGCGGCCACGTCGCGGCGGCGCTCGAGCTCGGCGTCGCCGGGAACCGGGTTGACGAGCCCGAAGGATGCCTTGCGCACCGCGCCCTGCCAGCCGTACTCCGCCGGCGCGATGGGCGCCGTCGGGCGCTGCGCCATGAAGTCGTCGAGGGTCGGCGGGTGCTCATCGACGGGCGCGAGCGGGTCGACGAACTCGAGGGGCTCGAGGCCGCCGTTGCCGGTGGCCGCAACCGGGCTCTCGGGAGCGGCCGGCGCCGACTGCACGGGGGGTGCCGGCACGGCGGCGATCGGCTGCACCGGGACGATGGGCGTCACCGGGGCGACCGGCGCCGCGGTGACGGGCTGCGCGACGGGCAGCGTCACGACCGGGCGCACGGCGGGCTGCGGGGCGACCACGGGGGCCGCGGCCGGGGCGGCCGGCGCGACATCCGGCTGCTGCGCAGGTGTCTCTTGGAAGAGGTAGTCGAGCTCGGGCACCGCCGCGGCGCGGCGAGCCGGCTGGGTGGCGGTGGCGTCGTCTTCGGCCGGCACCTGGCCGGGGTTGTGTGCACCGCCGATTCCGAGGATCGCGTCGAAGTCGAGCGCCTCGGTGGGCGCCGGCTCGGCGGGGGTCGGGGCGTCGATCGTGTTGCCGGTCGCCGGCGTCACGGGGGTGAGCGCCTCGGTGTAGCCGTCGGGGGAGACCTTGACCTCCTGCACGCCGAGGCTGTCGCGCGCGACGAGCCGCACCGGCTGCGACAGCCGCTGTGCGACGCCGGCGACGGCGCGGACGATGTCGCGGCGCACGCCGTCCTCGGTGCGGCCCTCGATCGTCGTGATCGAGCCGTCGACCGAGATGTGCCCGATGAACGGGCCTTCGGCGCTGCGCACGACGGTGGCTTCGATGTGGGGCGTGTGGGTCATGGGCGTGGTGTCCGTCACGGTTCCTCCGGGGCTTTCGGGCGTGCCCTGCGGCCGGGCCGCAGGGCTGTGCCCCTAATGGGGGTAGATAGTACCCGCCGTGCCCGAGGACGCACAAAGTGCGACCGCCCGCGCCTGCCCGGCGAGACGAAGAAGGCCGCCCCGAAGGGCGGCCTTCTCGGGGCGAGCCGGCGTTACGCGACGCGCGTCGCGGGCGACTGCGTGAGGGTCGGGTCGGTCTCGGCGAGGCCGCCGATGACCGACTCGATCTGCGCCAGCACGGAATCCTCGAGCTTCACGCCCGCGGCCGCGGCATTCGACGCGATCTGCTCGGGGCGGCTCGCGCCCACGATCGCGCCCGCGATGTTCGGGTTCTGCAGCACCCACGCGACGGCGAGCTGCGCCTGCGTGAGGCCGAGCTCGTCCGCGATGGGCTTCAGGCCCTGGACGGCCGTGAGGATGTCGTCGCGCATCCAGCGCGCGATCATGTCCTTGCCGCCCTTCTCATCGGTCGCGCGCGAGCCCTCGGGCGCGGGCTGACCGGGCAGGTACTTGCCGGTGAGGATGCCCTGCGCGATCGGCGAGAAGACGATCTGCGAGAGGCCGAGCTCTTCCGAGGTCGGGACGACCTCCTGCTCGATGACGCGCCAGAGCAGGTTGTACTGCGGCTGGTTCGAGACGAGCTGGAAGCCCAGTTCCCTGGCGAGCTTGTGGCCCGCGCGGATCTGGTCGGCGTTCCATTCGCTGACGCCGATGTAGAGGGCCTTGCCCTGGCGCACGATGTCCGCGAAGGCCTGCATGGTCTCTTCGATCGGGGTCTCGTAGTCGAAGCGGTGCGCCTGATAGAGGTCGACGTAGTCGGTGCCGAGGCGGGTGAGCGAGCCGTTGATCGACTCCATGATGTGCTTGCGCGAGAGGCCGGTGTCGTTCTTGCCGCGCGGGCCGGTCGGCCAGTACACCTTGGTGAAGATCTCGAGGCTCTCGCGACGCTCGCCCTTGAGCGCGTCGCCGAGCACGACCTCCGCCGCGGTGTTGGCGTAGGCGTCGGCGGTGTCGAAGCTCGAGATGCCCGCGTCGAGCGCCGCGTGGATGCTCTTGCTCGCGGTGTCGTCGTCGACCTGAGAGGCGTGGGTGAGCCAGTTGCCGTAGATGATCTCCGAGATCTTGAGCCCGGAGTTGCCGAGGTAGCGGTAGTCCATGGCATCCAGCCTAGACACACTGATCGAATCGTTTCGACCGGGTGGCGGATCCGATGCCGGATGTCAGTGGTCGGCGGGACAATGGATGCCATGGGCAGGTCTGACGGCAGCGATCGCGTGGTGACGCGCGGCCCCGTCGACGACACCGGCGCGAACATCCTGCACGTCGACATGGACGCCTTCTACGCCTCGGTCGAGGTGCTCGACCGGCCCGAGCTGCGTGGCAAGCCGCTCATCGTGGGCCACGCCACGGGTCGCTCGGTCGTCTCGAGCGCGTCGTACGAGGCGCGGAGGTTCGGCGTGCGCTCGGCGCAGCCCGTCGCGCAGGCGCTGCGGCTGTGCCCCGACGCGATCGTGGTGAACCCCCGCATGGAACGCTACGCCGAGCTCTCGCAGCGGGTCATGCAGATCTTCCGGCGCGCGACCCCGCTCGTCGAACCCGTGTCGATCGACGAGGCGTTCCTCGACGTCTCGGGTGCGCGGAAGCTGCTCGGCAGCCCCGCGCACATCGCGGCGCAGCTGCGCGAGTGGGTGCGGCACGAGACGGGGCTGCCGGCCTCTGTCGGCGTCGCCGGCACCAAATTCGTGGCCAAGCTCGCCTCGGGTCGGGCCAAACCCGACGGGCTGCTCGTCGTCCCCGTCGCTGAGACGCTCGCGTTCCTGCACCCGCTGCCGGTCGGGGCGCTGTGGGGCGTGGGGCCCGCGACGCAGACCTCGCTCAACAACCTCGGCCTGCGCACCGTCGCCGACATCGCCGCCGCACCGCGCGAACTGCTCGAGCGCCGCCTCGGCGTCGGCGGTCTGCGGCTGTGGCAGCTCGCGAACGGCATCGACGTGCGCGACGTCGAGACGGTGCGCGTCGAGAAGTCGATCGGCCACGAAGAGACCTTCGAGTTCGACGTCACCGACCCCGCCGTGCTGCGGCGCGAGCTGCTGCGCCTGGCATCGCGCGCGGCCGAGCGGCTGCGGCAGGCGGCGCTCGCGGGCCGCACCGTCAGCCTCAAGCTGCGCTATTCGGACTTCCGCACGATCACGCGCTCGCGCACGCTGCCCGAGTCGACGTCGGTCGGCAAGCGCATCTACGAGGAAGCGGCGGGGCTGCTCGACGAGGTGTGGGGCGATCGGGCGCCGATCCGGCTCATCGGCGTGCGGCTCGACCAGCTCGAGGCCGAGATCGGCCAGCCCGCCCTGTGGGACCCGGACGAGACTTGGCGCGACACCGAGCGCGCCGTCGACGGCATCGCGGCGAAGTTCGGCGCCGGCATCCTCGCCCCCGCGTCCCTGCTCGGCACGAAGCCGCGCCAGGTCGGCGACAGCGACCACTATCGCGGCTGAGCAGGCGGGGTCAGCGCACGCCGGCCTCGACCGCGCGGTGGTCGCTGCCGCTGCCGGGAAGCGTGCGGTTCTCGACGACGTCCAGCCCGCGTTCGAGCACGTGGTCGACGCGGGCGATCGGCAGCGTCGCCGGCCAGGTGAAGCCGAAGCCCCAGCCCGTCAGGTCGGGTTCGTGCACCGTGTTCAGCAGCTGGGTGAAGGCGCGGTCGGTCGAGGCGGCATTGAAGTCGCCGACGGCGATGAGCCGCTTCGAGCCGTCCGCCCGCAGCGTCGAGGCGAGCGTGCGCAGCATGGTGTCGCGCTGCACGAACTCGCCCGGGCGCAGCGAGGCGGCATGCAGCGCGTAGAGGCGGATGTCACCGGCGCCCGTCTGCACGTCCACACGCAGTGCGCGCTTCCAGCCGAGGCCCAGGGTGAGCGACTGCTCGTGCGCCAACGGCAGCGTGCTCCACACCCCGACCGTGCCGACGAGGTAGTGGTGCGGGTAGCGCGCGTCGAGGGTCGCCGAGGCGATCTGCGCCGAGCTCGCCGTCAGCTCCTGCAGCGCGATGACCTGCGGGTGCTGCGCCTCGAGCGCCTCGATGGTGCGCCGCGGGTCGGTGTTGTCGGCATTGATGTTCTGGCTGACCACGGTGAACTCCGGCGTGCCGTCCGCTGCGTGCGGCACGATGCGCGGCAGGAAGACCGCGAGCCAGATGACGACGGATGCCATGACGCCGATGCCGATGAAGGCCGAGCGCCGCGCGATGCCCACGATGCCCAGCACCACGACGGGCAGCCCGAACCAGGGCAGCACCGACTCGACGAGCCCCATCACGCCGCCCGTGTCGGGGATCGCGCGGTGCCAGAGCAGCAGCGCGCCGATCGCGAGGGCCAGCGCGCCCAGGAACGCGTCGCCGAGCAGGCGCGTGAGGCGGAGGGCGGGCATCGGACGATCTTCGCACGCGTGTCGTGCCTGGCCTGACAAGACCCTGGCACGTCGCCGAGTCGCCACGTAGCCTGGCCGCATGAGCACCGTGGTGGAGAGAATTGCTGAGATCGTCAAGGGCGTCGGCGTCACGTCCGCTTACGGCGAGCCGACCGAGCTGAACGGCATCCACATCGTCCCCGTGGCGTTGACCGTGCACGGCTTCGGCGGGGGCGAGGGGCGCGGCAACGGCGGTGCCGGGCGCGAGAGCGACCAGCAGGTCAGCGGCGAGGGCGAGGGCAGCGGGGGCGGCGGCTTCGCGGCGTCCATCCCGCTCGGTGCCTATGTGCGCGACATCCGCGGCCTGCGCTTCGAGGCGAACCCGATCGCGCTGCTCGTGGTGGCGACGCCGTTCGTCGCGGCGTGCGGCGCGGCCTTCGCGCAGCTCGCGTGGGCGCGCAAGCGCCGCAAGTAGCCGCTGCCCGGCTCAGCGCCGGCGGTTCTTCCCTTCGCGACGCTGCTTCCAGATCAGCACGCGCAGCAGCACGACGAACGCGATGGCGACCCCGATGAGCGGGGCGAACGGAGACACGCGCCCAGTCTATGATTGGGCGCAGTACACGGGAGTCCGGTGAGCCGGGCTGAGAGGAAGGTTCTCAACCTTCGACCGTCGAACCTGATCCGGGTCATGCCGGCGCAGGGAGGCAGATTCTCTTTTCCCGTGCCCTCGTCACCGAGAGAAGGGAAGAACGAGTGCACGCCACCATCGATTCAGTGCGGGATGCCGCGGCCCCGGTGCGGAGGCGCCGCTGGCGCCCCGTCGACATCATCGTCGCCGCGGTGCTGGGCATCGCCCTCGGCGTCGTCTACTGGCTGTGGGACACGCCGGGTGCCGCGTGGTTCGGCGCGGCCGATGCCGTGACGCCGGGCCTCGGCGGCGTCGCCAACGGCGGCTGGCTCATCGCGGGCGTCGTGGGCGCTCTCGTGATCCGCAAGCCGGGTGCGGCGCTCTTCGTCGAGCTGCTCGCCGCGGTCGTCGAGATGGCGATCGGGAACCAGTGGGGCATCACCACGGTCTACTCGGGCCTCGCGCAGGGCGCCATGATCGAGCTCGTCTTCGCCCTGTTCCTGTACCGCCGGTTCAACCTGGGCGTCGCGATGCTCGCGGGCGCCGCGGGCGGCTTCGGCGAGTGGGCGCTCGAGCTCGCCGTCTTCGGCAACGCGCAGAAGTCGATCGCGTTCAACACGATCTACCTCGTGAGCTCGGCCGTCTCCGGCGCGATCCTGGCCGGCGTCGTCGGCTGGCTGCTCGTGAAGGCGCTCGCCGCCACGGGCGTGCTCGACCGCTTCGCGGCGGGGCGCCGCGAGAAGGCCAGGGTCTGATCACGGGCGACACGATGCGCCCCGCCCGCGTCGAGGCGCGCGGCTGGGGCTGGCGGCACACCGGGCGGCTGCGCTGGGCCCTCGACGGGCTCGATCTGGTGATCGAGCCGGGGGAGCGCGTGCTGCTGCTCGGGCCGTCCGGGGCGGGCAAGTCGACGCTGCTCGCGGCGCTCGCGGGCGTCGTGGGCGGCGAGGAAGAGGGCGAGCAGCACGGCTCGCTCGGCCTGGACGGCCGCCCGGCCGCTGCCGCCCGCGGTCGCGCCGGTCTCGTGCTGCAGGACCCCGACGCGCAGGCCGTGCTCGCCCGCGTCGGCGACGACGTCGCCTTCGGTTGCGAGAACCTCGGCGTGCCGCGGGCCGAGATCTGGCCGCGCGTCGCCGAGGCGCTCGATGCCGTCGGGCTGGATGTCCCGCTCGCGCACCCGACCGCACGGCTCTCGGGCGGCCAGCGTCAGCGCCTCGCGATCGCCGGTGTGCTCGCGATGCGACCCGGCCTGCTGCTGCTCGACGAGCCGACCGCGAACCTCGACCCCGAGGGCGTCGCCGAGGTGCGCGCCGCCGTGGGCCGTGCGCTCGAGCGCACGGGCGCGACGCTCGTCGTCGTCGAGCACCGCGTCTCGACGTGGGTCGACCTCGTCGACCGCGTGGTCGTGCTCGACCACGACGGCCGGCTGCTCGCCGACGGTGCCCCCGATGCGGTGTTCGCGCAGCAGCGCGCGGCCCTCGAGACGGCGGGGGTCTGGCTGCCGGACGCCGCGCTCCCGCTCTTCGACGGTGAGCTCGGCTCGGCGGCGGCGCGTTCCGAACCCGTCCTCACCGCCGCTGGCCTTGCGGTCGGGCGCGAGCGGCGCGGCGAGCCCGTGCGCGCGGGGCTCTCGTTCGACATCCCGGCCGGAGCCTCGACGGTCATCACCGGCCGCAACGGCGTGGGCAAGTCGACCCTGGCCCTGACCCTCGGGGGGCTGCTGGCGCCGCTCGCCGGGCGGGTCGAGGCATCCCCGGCACTCGCCCGCGGCCTCGTGCCCGAGCCGCACCGCTGGCGCTCGACCCAGCTGCTGACCCGCATCGGCACGGTGTTCCAGGAACCCGAGCACACCCTCGTGGCCCGCACGGTGCGCGACGAGATCGGAGTGGGCCTGCGCGCCCTCAGGGCGTCGCGGGCCGAGGCCGACGCCCGCATCGACGAGCTGCTCGACCGCCTGCACCTCGGGCACCTCGCGCACGCGAACCCGTTCACGCTCTCGGGCGGCGAGAAGCGCCGTCTCTCGGTCGCCGGCGTGCTCGCGGCGCGGCCGCCCGTGCTCGTGCTCGACGAGCCGACGTTCGGTCAGGATCGCGCGACGTGGCTCGAACTGGTCCGGCTGCTGCGCGAGCTCGTCGCCGGCGGCTCGGCTCTCGTCTCGGTGAGCCACGACGCCGACTTCGTCCGCGCCTTCGGCGACCGGGTGCTGCGGCTCGACGAGGCCGGTCTCCACATCGCGGCGGAGGTCGCGGCATGAGGCTCGTCGGCCGCGCCAACCCCGTCACCCGGCTCGCCGCAGCGGTCGTCGTGACGACCCCGCTGCTGCTCACGCTCGACTGGGCGAGCAGCACGGTCATCCTCGTCACCGAGCTCGCGCTGCTGTTCGCGGCCGGGCTCACCGTGGGTGCGCTGTGGCGGAGCGCCTGGCCGCTTCTGATCGCCGCGCCCCTCGCCGGTGTCGGCATGCTGCTCTACGGCACGCCCTCGGGCCGCGAGTACGCCTCGTTCTGGCTCGTGCACATCACGGCCGGCTCGATCGGGCTCGCGCTGGCGATCTCGCTGCGGGCGCTGGCGATCGGCATCCCCAGCATCGTGCTGTTCCGCGGGGTCGACGCCACCGAGCTCGCCGACGGGCTCGCCCAGCGCGTCCATCTGCCCGCCGACTTCGTGCTCGGCACCCTCGCTGCCCAGCGGCTCGTCGGCCTGCTGATCGCCGACTGGCGACAGATGACGCTCGCGCGCCGGGCTCGCGGCCTCGGCGACGTCTGGGCGGTGAAGCGGTTCCTCGGCATGTCGTTCGCCGTGCTCGTGCTGGCGATCCGCCGCGGCACGAAGCTCGCCACCGCGATGGAGGCGCGGGGGTTCGGCGCTCACGGCACCGATCGGGGGTCACGCACGTGGGCGCGCGCGTCGACGTTCGGAGCGCGGGATGCCTGGCTCATCGCGACCGCGGCGGCGGTCGCCGCGACCGGCCTCGGCATCGGCCTGGCCATCGGCACCCTGCACTGGGTGTGGTCGTGAGCGACGGCCTCGTCGTTCGCGTGCTCGAGGCGGTCGCAGGGCTCGACTCGCCCGCGCCCGTCGTGCTGATCGACGGTCCGAGCGGTGCGGGCAAGTCGACGCTCGCGGACGAGCTCGTGCGGCGCTGGCCGATCACAGGCCGTGAGGTGGGGGAGGGCCGGGAAGCCGTGCCGCAGCTCGTGCGGCTCGATTCCCTGTACCCGGGCTGGGGCGGTCTGGCGGCCGGCAGCCGTCAGGTCGCCCACGAGCTCCTCGCGTCGCTGCACGCCACCGGCACCGGGCGCTGGCGCACCTGGAACTGGGCGGCGGGGCATCCGGGCGAATGGCATCGGGTCGGCGCCGACCACCCCCTCATCGTCGAGGGCTGCGGGGCGCTCTCGCGCGCGTCGGCCCCGCACGCCGACCTGCGCGTGTGGCTCACCGCCGACGACGGCGTGCGCAAGCGTCGGGCCCTCGCGCGCGACCGCGGTGCCTTCGACGCGCACTGGGACATGTGGGACGAGCAGTTCGCCGAGTTCGTGCGCACCCAGCGCCCGCTCGCCCTCGCCGACCTGGTGCTCGACGGCACGTCGACCCCTAGCCCCGCGCGCTGATCAGGGTCTAGATTCGCGCCATGAGCACCGCAGAAGGCTCGAAGGAGTACGTCACCGAATTCCTCGATGGCCCCCTTCAGGGCACCACCCAGCACCGGCTGTACATCGACGGCGACTACGAGAAGGTCATCACCGCCTACGTCGCGGTCGAAGGCCTGCCGTCGGAGCTGCGCTACGTCGCGTCCGCGTCGAAGCAGGTCGGCGACACGCTCTTCGTCAGTTACAAGTGGGACGCGTCCGGCAGCGACTCGATCGAGGTCGACGAGCAGGACTCGAACGTCTGAGCCGCGTCGTCGAGCACCGGCGCGAGGCCGAACGACGTGAACACCTCGTCGTTCTGGAACACCGAGTTCCGGCTGATGCCGCGAGAGGTCACCGAGAAGATCTGCAGGGTGTGCAGGCGGTACTCGTCGCCCACACGGTTGTATGCCGCGAAGCCCGGCTGCCCGTTGGCCGCCACCGGCACGAGCCGCCAGTCCGTGCCGTTCGCCTCGAACACCCAGCGCATGAACGCCGCGTAGTTCGCGGGCCCCGTGAACCAGTTGAGCATCGGCGGCATCTCCATGAGCACGTCGTCGGCCAGCAGCCGTGTGAGCGCCTCGACGTCGGCGCGCAGGAACGCCGCCATGTAGCGATCGAGCCGCGCGCGCTGCTCG
Source organism: Microbacteriaceae bacterium (assembly GCA_009780695.1). Classification (GTDB taxonomy): domain Bacteria; phylum Actinomycetota; class Actinomycetes; order Actinomycetales; family Microbacteriaceae; genus Gryllotalpicola. Next base: position 47,806 of record WQZN01000008.1, on the reverse strand, counting down.
GCGTCGCTGGGTTCGGTCGCGTCGGTCGTTGTCACATCGAGCCCGCGCAGCCGCGCGCGTGCGCGCTGCAGTGCGCTGTTCACGGCGGCGACCGTGATGCCGAGGATGCCTGACGCCTCGGTTGCGGAGAAGTCGAGCACCTCGCGCAGCACGAGCGCCGCACGTTCCTTGGCGGACAGGTGCTGCAGCGCCGCCGCGAACGCCAGTCGCAGCGTGCCCCGGTCGACGGCGGCGACCGCCGGGTCCGGTGCGGCGAGCATCGCGTCGGGCAGCGGCTGCAGCCATGGCACCTCGAAGCCGGGCGTGAACGGCGCATCGGCGGCGACGGCTCCGACGAGCCCGGAAGGAAGGGGCCGTCGGGCACGCCCCTCGAGCGCCGAGAGGCAGACGTTGGTCGCGATCCGGTACAGCCAGGTGCGCAGCGAGGCGCGTGACGCGTCGTAGGAGTCGCGCGCCCGCCAGGCCCGCAGATAGGTGTCCTGCACGAGGTCCTCGGCGTCGTGCGCCGAGCCGAGCATGCGATAGCAGTAGGCGATCAGCTCACCTCGGAACGGCGCGAGGCGATGATCGAAAGCCGCGTCGGCCTCCGTCATCCTGCCTGCACCGGGCTGTTGTGATACGCCGCGATCGCCCAGCGGCCCTTCCGCCTCTCGAGGACCCACGTCGCATGCACCCTGCCCGTCTCGGGAACCTCGGCCTGCCCCGGAAAGAGGATGCCGGATTCGGTGACGACGATAGCGGCGTCGGAGCCGAGGAAGCGCAGGCCGAGGCGCCTGTTCGCGGTCGTGGTGCCGGCGAGCGGTCCGGCGAAGCCGTGCGCCATGCTCTGCCGGATCGCGTCCCGGCCGTCGCGGAACGATCCCGGCATGATCGCAGTTGCGTCGGGCGTGTAGTCGGCGACCATACCGGTCGCGTCGCCGGCGGCCCAGGCGCGGTACGACGCGTCGAGGACCGCGTCGATCGCGACTTCGTCGGCGCTGCGATCGGCGCGGCCGAGATCATTGTCTTCGGAGGTGCGGATGTCGGTCATGAGGTGCTCTCTCGCTCACGGTTCCCCGGTCGATCCGGCGAACTCATGAGTACATACCGGGGGAGCCGCCGGGACTCATCGCGGAGCCGCGAGAAAACGGTGCGGGCGGGCGGCATCCCGCGCCTCACTCCCACCCCAGGCGGTGCAGCTCCTCGTCGTCGATGCCGTAGAAGTGCGCGATCTCGTGCACGAGCGTCGTGTGCACCTCGTCGCGCAGCTCGTCGAGGGTCTCGCACGCCGCGAGGTGCGGTTCGCGGTACACGATGATGCGGTCGGGCAGCTCGCCGAAGCCGTAGCGGTCGCGCTCGGTCAGGTCGACGCCGTCGTAGAGGCCGAAGAGATCGAGCGAACCGTCCTCCGGCCGGTCCTCGACGAGGAACACGACGTTCTCGAGGCCGTCGACCATGTCGTCGGGCAGGAGGTCCAGTTCGTCGACGACGAGCTTCTCGAACTCCTCGGTGGTCAGCTGCAGCACATGCTGCAGATTACGCGGCGGTGAGCAGCATCGCGGCGGCCTCGTCCCACAGCAGGGCGTGCCCGCACTCGTGCGGATGGCCGGGTTCGCCGACGAGCGCCAGGTAGTAGTGCCCGTCGCGGCGGATCCACCCGAGCCTCGTCGTGCCGCGGTAGAGCGCGCAGGTGTCCAGGTCGACCTCGCGTGCGACGAGCTCGACCTCGTGCGGCGAGACGCCGGACGTGTCGCCACGGCCCTCGTCGGGCACGCGGACCACGGCGACGACACTGCCGTGGGTTCCGAGCACCTCGGCCGTGCGGCGACGGGACTGCTCCAACATCAACACAGGCATCACCTCTTCGATGATTCGATGAGAAGGCGAGACGCGCTCCGGGGCGGCGGGAACGCTGTCGCAAGGACGGACGCGTCGGGGTGTGCGTCCTTGCACAGCACAGGCTACGCCGCGGGGTTCCCCGCCGATAGGGGCCGAACGGCCCGGTTCACCGGGTTTCGAGCAGGCGCCGCACCTCGCCGTCCGGGGTCTGGCCGAAATCGCGATAGGCCTGCCCGACGCCGAGGAACGTCGTCGCGAACCACGGGCAGATCAGCGCGTCGACGGATGCCTCGACCCCGGTGTCCAGGCCGCCGAGTGCGACCGGCACGGCGGCGATCAGCCGTGCCGGCTTCAGCTGACGTGCGGCCGCCGCCGCGGCGCGCATCGTGGCGCCGGTGGCGATGCCGTCGTCGACGAGCAGCACGGTGCGGCCCGCGAGGGTCAGCGGTGCGCGAGCGCCACGGTAGGCGGAGGCCCGGCGGGCCAGCTCGGCCTGCTCCCGGGCGAGGGCGGCGGCCCAGGCATCCGCGCCGTCTCGTCGGTCGACTAGTGCGCGGACCTCGTCGTTGACCGCAACGGCGAGCTCGCCGCCGACCGAGGCGATCGCGCCCATCGCGACCTCGGGGGAGCCGGGCACGCCGAGCTTGCGCGCGACGACCACATCGAGCGGGGCATGGAGCGCGGTCGCGACCTCGGCGGCGACGGGGACGCCGCCGCGCGGCAGGCCGAGCACCGCGACATCCTCGGTCTCGATGCCGGGCAGCTGCTCGAGGACGAACCGCGCCAACCTGCGCCCTGCGTCAGATCGATCGGCGTACATGCGAAACCCCCTTCGCGAAGAAGGGGGTTTTGACAGATTTGGGGTGATCGACGGGGATTGAACCCGCGACCCCCTGGACCACAACCAGGTGCTCTACCGACTGAGCTACGACCACCATGCGACCTCACTCGGATCAGAGCGGGCAACCCTCTCAGTGTATTACATCCGCGGGGCCCATTCGTCCACGACGGCGGCCGCCACGGACTGGGCCTCTTCGGAACTCGGGCCGGGGGCCGCGACGAAGACCGCCTTGCGGTAGTAGTCGAGCTCGCGGATCGATTCGAGGATGTCGGCGAGGGCACGGTGCCCGCCCGCCTTCTCCGGTGCCTGGAAGTACACGCGCGGGAACCAGCGGCGGCTCAGCTCCTTGATGGAGCTCACGTCGACCGAGCGGTAGTGCAGGTGCGCGTCGAGGCGCGGCATGAACTTCGCGATGAAGGTGCGGTCGGTGCCGATGGTGTTGCCGGCGAGCGGCGTCTTGCCCTCGTCGGGCACATGGGCGAGCACATACTCCATCACCTCGTACTCGGCCTCGGCGAGACTCTTGCCGTGCGGGATCTCGGTGATCAGACCGCTCGTCGTGTGCATGTTGCGGACGAAGTCGTTCATGCCCGCGATCGCCTCGTCGCTCGCCTTGATCACGATGTCGATGCCCTCGGCGACCGGCTTCAGGTCGGAGTCGGTGATCACGACCGCGATCTCGACCAGTTCGTCCTTGTCGGGGTCGAGGCCCGTCATTTCGCAGTCGATCCAGACGAGACGATCAGAGCCGAGAGACATGCTCCGATCCTATTGCGCGCCCTCTGCTTAGGCTGGGTCGGTGGAGTTGACCCTGTACACATCGGCGTTCTGCGGGCCGTGCATGGCGACGCGCGCCGTGCTGGTGGAGGCGGAGCGGCTGATCCCCGGCGCCTCGGTCGTCGAGAAGGACGTGGTGCGGTTCGAGGCGGATGCCGAGGCCGCCGGCATCCGCTCGACCCCGACCGTCGTCATCTCGGACGCATTGGGTGCCGAGGTGTTCCGGGCCGAGGGCGTGCCGACGGTCAACCAGGTGCTCGTCGCGGCGGCGAAGGCGCTCTGAGGGGCTTCGCTAAACTTGGGGGAGTCCGCCCCCGTAGCTCAGCGGATAGAGCAGAGGCTTTCTAATCCTTTTGTCGCGAGTTCGAGTCTCGCCGGGGGCTCTTCACAGATAGTCGAAGCGCCAGTCGCTTTCGCGGCGATTGGCGGTCGCGATCGCGTGGCAGTTCTTGCATCGCACTTCGCATTTGGCGATCTCGGCGAGCACCACTTCCAGCGAACAGCCGTGCCGCACCAGCTTGCTGACATTCGCCACCTTCTCGCCGCGGACATGGTCGAACTCGAGGGCACGTACATCTCGGAATCCGCAATCGATGCATCCTTCGCTGAGCGCCTCGTGTAGAACGGCGCGGTATCGCTGAAGACGTAGCCGCGCCGACCTCCGCACGTTCTGTCCATGGCGTGCGGCGTTCTTGCGGTAGTGGACCTTCTGACACGTGCGGCACATGTATTGCCGACCGTCCTTGTTTCGCGACGACAGATTGAATTCGGCGACGGGCTTCGTCTGATGACATCTGCCGCATGTCTTGCTCGGTGGCTCAGAGGTAGTCATCGTGCCAATCCCCTGCGCGACGTTGAGACGTCACGATCGCATGGCAGTTGCGGCAGCGCACCTCGCACTTCGCGATTTCTGCGACGATGACCTCGATCGGCCGGCCCAACCTCACCAGCGCGCCCACATTCGCCACTTTCTCGCCTCGCACGTGATCGAAGTCAAGGGCTCGAATGTCCGAGAACCCGCAATCGACGCAGCCGCCGCTCAGTGCCTCGGCGATGACGATGCGATCGCGTTTCAGTCGTTCGACTGTCACTCGGCGGACATTGCGCCGATGACGCGGCTTATTGCTCTCGTAGTGCGCTTTCTGGCAGTCGCGGCAATAGCTGTAGAGACCGTCGTCGGTCTTCGCGGATCGGTTGTAGTCCGACGCCGACTTGAGCTCTTGGCAGCGATAGCAGCGTTTCATGCGCAGAGTCTTCGCCGCACCACCGACATTCGCGGATCAGCAGGAGGTCAGCGCCTTGTGCGGTGCTTTCAGCGCTTGCGGCCGGCGAGGAAGTACGTCGCCGGGCCGACCCAGTTGACAAGGATCACGGGGATCCACAGCGGCTTGGGTCCCTTGATCTCCTCAGCCGGTCGACCGGCGAGGTCGACGAACGCGAGCGCCGCGAACGAGACCTGCGCGATGCCCAGCAGCACGGTTCCGACCTGCGCGGGCGTGGACAGGTCGGAGAACTTCTTCTTCTCGGTGCGGCTCATGCACTCATTCTGTGGTGTCGCATCCGCCCGGGCCAGGCCCTTGTGCGGGACGATGAGGCGATGGCATCGCGACTGATCCTGATCAACGGCGTTCCCGCGAGCGGCAAGTCGACCCTGGCCCGCGACTGGTGCGAACGGCACGCCGGCGGGCTGCCGTGGTGCCTCGACGTCGACGCCATCCGCGCGACGCTCGGCGGCTGGCGCGACGACCTGTCTGCTGCCGGCCTCGCCGCGCGCGACATCGCGGTCGCGGGTGTCGCGGTGCACCTGCGGGCGGGGCGGGATGTCGTCGTCCCGCAGTACCTGCGCCGCCCCGACTTCATCGACCGGCTCGAGGCCGCGGCCTCGACGCGCGGAGCCCTCTTCATCGAGACCGCGCTGACGATCGACCCGGCGACCGCGCAGCGGCGCTTCGCCGATCGCGCGGCAGAGGCCGGCATCGACCGGCATGGCGAGCTCCAGGCCGAGATGACCGCGATCGTCCGGGAGTTCGAGGTCTTCCTGGCGTCGCGACCGCGTGCGATCCGTCTCGCCGCGGGTGCCGACACGCTGTCCGCCCTCGAAGCCGCGATCTCAGCGCGCGAGGCCGAACAGCGGTCGTGACGTCGACGCCTCGTGCCTAGCGGCCCGGCGGCTGCGAGTTCTTGGCGAGCGCCTCGTAGGTTCCGACCTCCTTCTGATCGAGGTCGTACTCGCCGCGGCCGTTGCGGAGGCGTGAGACGACCAGCGCCACGAGCCCGCCGACGACGATGAGCGCCGCCACTCCCGCGAGAATCCAGGTCTCCATGCGGTGACAGTACGCCGCGATCGCGCGCGCCGGCAGGCCTAGTCGCGCGGGAAGGCCGCGTGCAACTCGTCGAGCCAGGGGCGCGGCGACGAGTCCGACGGCGCACGCCAGTCGCCGCGCGGCGAGAGCGAGCCGCCTGCCGCGACCTTCGGGCCGTTGGGCATCGCCGAGCGCTTGAACTGGGCGAAGCCGAAGAAGCGCTTCAGGAACACCTCGAGCCACGACACGATCTCGTCGGCCGAGTAGGCGACGTGGGCGTCGTCGGGGAACCCCGCCGGCCAGCTGCCGAGCGCGGCATCCGACCAGACCTTCGAGGCCAGCCAGGCGATCTTGCTCGGCCGCATGCCGAGGCGCAGCACGTGGAACAGTGCGAAGTCGTGCAGTGCGTACGGGCCGATGGTCTTCTCGGTCGACTGGGCGACGCCGTCCGCGCCGACGGGCACCAGCTCGGGGGAGATCTCGGTCGCGAGCACGCGGTCGAGGACATCGGACACGCTCGACTCGAACAGCCCCGAGGCGCTCACCCAGCGGATCAGGTGCTGCATGAGGGTCTTCGGCACGCCGGTGTTGACCGCGTAGTGCGACATCTGGTCGCCGACGCCGTAGGTCGCCCAGCCGAGCGCGAACTCGGAGAGGTCGCCCGTGCCGACGACGATGCCGCCGCGCTGGTTCGCGATGCGGAACAGGTAGTCGGTGCGCAGACCGGCCTGCACGTTCTCGAAGGTCACGTCGTAGACCGGGTGACCGCCCGCGTAGGGGTGCCCGATGCGACGGAACATCTCCTCGGCCGTGGGTTTGATGTCGAGCTCTTCGAAGCTGACGCCGAGCGATTCGGCGAGGGCGTAGGCATTGGACTTCGTGTTGTCGGATGTCGCGAACCCCGGCATCGTGACCGCGATGATGTCGGTGCGGGGCCGCCCCAGCCGGTCCATCGCCTGCGCGCACACGAGCAGCGCATGCGTCGAGTCGAGGCCGCCCGAGACGCCGATGACGAGCTTCGGCTGGCCGATCGAGTTGAGGCGCTGCTCGAGGCCCGAGACCTGGATGTTGTAGGCCTCGTAGCAGTCCTGCGCGAGGCGTGCCGGATCGTCGGGCACGAAGGGGTAGCGGTCGACGGCGCGCTCGAAGCCGATCTCGGTGAGCGGCGGGTCCAGCTCGAACTCGACGCGGCGGAACTCGGCGACGCGCTCGTCGAGCGAGCGCCGGTTGTCGTCGAAGGTGCCCTGTCGCAGTCGTTCCTGCCGCAGCGCCTCGACGTCGAGGTCGGCGACCGACATGCGCGGGCCGTCGGGGAAGCGCTCGGTCGAGGCGAGCAGCCGGCCGGTCTCGTAGACGAACGTCGAGCCGTCCCACGACAGATCGTTGCTCGACTCGCCCATGCCCGCGGCGGCATATACGTAGGCGGCGAGGCAGCGGGCCGATGCCGACGCCGCGAGCAGCTTGCGGTCCTCCGCCCGGGCGATCGTGATCGGGCTGCCCGAGAGGTTCAGCAGCACGGTGGCGCCGGCGAGCGCGGCCTCGGCGCTCGGCGGCACGGGCACCCACATGTCCTCGCAGACCTCGGCGTGCAGCACGAGACCCGGCACGTCGGATGCCTCGAACAGCAGTTCGGGCCCGAACGGCACCGTCTGCCCGGCGAGGGTGACGGTCCCGCCGCGCTGGTCGTCGCCCGGGGCGTACCAGCGGCGCTCGTAGAACTCGCGGTACGTCGGCAGATAGGACTTCGGGGCGACGCCGAGCACGCGGCCGCGGTGGATCACGACCGCGCAGTTGAAGAGGCGGTTGCCGTGGCGAAGCGGGGCGCCCACGACCAGCACCGGCAGCAGCTCGGTGGATGCGGCGGCGATGCGGGCCACCGCCGCCTCGACGCCGTCGAGCACGGCATCCTGCAGCACCAGATCGTCGATCGCGTACCCGGTCAGACAGAGCTCGGTGAACACCGCGACGCCGACCGAGCGCGCAGCAGCGAGGCGCGCCTGCTCGATGACGCGGTCCGCATTGACGGCGGGGTCGGCGATGGCGATGGGGAAGGTGACCGCGGCGACGCGGGCGAAGCCCTGCGCGTATGCCCCCGCGGCGGTGCCGAGCGCACGAGCGGTCATCAGCCCATCAGTCATGCAGCAAGTCTGGCAGACGGGCCCCCGGGTGCTCCGGATTCGCTAGGCGGTGTAGCGCTCGGGCTCGGCGGCCTGTGCCGCCTGCTCGTGGAGGTACTGCGGTGCGGCCGGCAGCGTCGACATCGCCACGGTGGGCTGGCTGAGCGGGTCGATCGGCGCCGGCGCGGGCGTGTACTTCTCGTGGTGCTGCTTGGCGACCCAGGCGTCCTGCTGGGCATCGAGCTGGCCGGTGGGCGTGCCCGACTCGAAGCGCCAGCGCTCGAGGTCACCCGAGAAGATCCGCTTGGCGCTGCCCGGACGCTTCTGCCACTCGATGAGACGGTCGCGGAACTCGGCGACGGCGGGGTCGAGCTGATAGCCGAACGTGGCCGAGTTGCGCTTCATCTCGGCGAGCTGGTGCGTCGCCCAGCTGGCCGCGATGGCGGCGCCCTTGACGGGCAGCAGGCGCACGAGGATGTCGGCCTGCCCGACTGCGCGGTCGCTCAGCACCTGCTCGGCGGGGGTGAGGCTGTTCCACACGGAGGCCTCGGTCGCGGCATCCACCAGCGCGGCGATCGCCGCCGCCTTCTGCTGCCGCTCGGTGCGCGCGAGCATGCCCCGCACGGTGCCGCGGGCGATCCAGCCGGCGAGCAGTCCGGAGACCACGATGCCGACGAGGAGGATGGCCACGGCGAAGATCACGGGCTCGTTCGCGGAGTCGGAGATCCAGGTCACGAAGTCGTTCCACAGCTGCATGGGCTGAGGGTAATTCGAGGCCGGTTCGCGGCCCGGGAACTAACCGCGGCGTGCCGCGGTTTGGCATTGTGGACAACACCCCACGAAAGGATGACGACCATGCAGACCTTCGTTCTGGCAGGCGGCTGTTTCTGGTGCCTCGACGCCGTGTACCGCACCCTCGACGGCGTGAGCGACGTCGTGAGCGGCTACACGGGCGGCACGGCCGTCGCCCCGAGCTACGAGCTCGTGTGCACGGGCACGACCGGGCACGCCGAGGCCGTCGCCGTCACCTTCGACGAGAGCGTCATCCCGGCCTCCGTCATCCTCGACGCGTTCTTCACGCTGCACGACCCGCGTCAGCTGAACCGCCAGGGTGCGGATGTCGGCACGCAGTACCGCTCGGCGATGTTCTACGCCGACGACGAGCAGAAGCAGCTCTTCGAGGCGGCGCTCGAGCGTGCCGCCGAGATCTGGGACGGCGGCATCGTCACCACGCTCGAGCCGCTCGGCGAGTTCTACCGCGCTGAGGACTACCACCAGGACTTCTTCGCCAAGAACCCGGGCCAGGGCTACTGCCTCGCGGTGGCCGTCCCGAAGGTCAACAAGGTGCGGAAGGCCTTCTCGGAGTACGTGCGCGTCGCGTAGCCGCGCGGGTCTTCCCGCACACAGGCCGCGGGCCGGGGGAGTTGTCCCCGATCCGCGGCCTTCGTCGTGCGAGCGGATGTCGCGGCCGATGACACTCGTCGGAAAGCGCCGCCCGGCGCACCACAGGAAGGATTTCCGATGAGCGCATCCATCACCGTCCAGGGCTTCGTCGCCACCCCGCCGTCGTTCAAGATCGTGGGCAACAACCTCGCGGTCTCGAACTTCCGACTGGGCAGTTCGACCAGGCGGCTCAACACGTCGACCGGCGTCTGGGAGACGACGAACACGTCGTGGTACTCGGTGTCGTGCTTCCGCGAGCTTGCGATCAACGCGTTCGCCTCGCTCAAGAAGGGCGATCCGATCATCGTGAACGGCCAGCTCAAGGTCTCGGAGTGGAGCGCCGGCGACAAGAGCGGCCTCGACGTCGAGATCACGGCGGACGGCATCGGCCACGACCTGCGCTGGGGCAAGGCGACCGGGTTCGCGCGCACGCCGTCCAAGCGCGGCGGGGCGCACGACGGCGAGCAGCAGGCCCCGGGGGAGGAGTTCCCGTCGGAACCGGAGGGCTTCACCGCGGCCGCCGCCGCGTATGCGCCCGAGGCCGCGCCCGCATCGGGCGTCGCCGATTGGATGCCGAACCTCTCCCTCGGGTCGGCGACGACTGCCGACGCCGGCCAGCCCACCGCTTACGGCCTCATCGCCGACGCGGCGACCGGCGAACTGGGCGGCGGAGGCACGGCCGAGCTCGACGATCTCGACGAGGACGAGGACGAGGACGAGGACGCAGCGGCTCGCATCCCCTTCTGAGCACCCATCCGTAGACTCGACCGGGGCCGATGCCGGCCCGGGGTGGAGAGCCGAGAGGGGTCTGATGCGCGGAGTCATCCGAGCGGTCGTCGCAGCGGGCGCGGTCGGTGCCGCCTTCGCGTTGGCGGGGTGCACCTCGGCACTCGGCACGGGCGCCCAGCCGGTGCAGACCGAGTGGACGATGCAGCCGACCGCGCCGGTCACCTCGGCGCCACCGGCGACCCGCGTCGATCTCAAGGGCTCCGCGGCGGACAACCAGCCGTTGTTCGACGCCACCATCAGGGCAACGGTCAAGAAGAACGCACAGGCCGACGGTCCGGCCGTCGAGGCCGCCCTCGCCGCCGTCGGGTTCGAGCGGTCGACGATGCAGTACAGCGCCTCCAGGACGAGCGCCGACCTGCAGCCGGGTTCGATCCTGGTCGCGGCCCAGCTCGGCAAGGAATGCCTGATCGGGCAATGGGGCACCCAGGTCGACGGCTACCACTCGCTGGTGGCTCCGGTGCTCGGCTCCGGCGGCTGCCTGGTCGGCGGCTCGAACCCGAAGGTCGCGAACGGCGGCGGCAACCTCGGCAACTGAGGTGGGCGCCCGTTGCGGACTCGGACGAACCCGGCATCCCTCGCCCGATAAACTCGTCACTCGTGGCTGACTACATCTACTCCATGGTCCGCGCCCGCAAGGCAGTGGGCGACAAGGTGATCCTCGACGACGTGACGATGGCGTTCCTGCCGGGGGCCAAGATCGGCGTGGTCGGCCCGAACGGCGCCGGTAAGTCGACGATCCTCAAGATCATGGCGGGGCGCGACACGCCGAGCAACGGCGAGGCCCGCCTCACGCCGGGCTACAGCGTCGGCATCCTCATGCAGGAACCCGAGCTCGACGAGACCAAGACCGTCCTCGAGAACGTGCAGCTGGGCGTCGGCCCGATCAAGGCCAAGGTCGACCGTTTCAACGAGATCTCGATGCTCATGGCCGAGCCCGACGCCGACTTCGACGCGCTGCTCGCCGAGATGGGCACGCTGCAGGAGGAGATCGACGCGGCGGATGCCTGGGACCTCGACTCGCAGCTCGAGCAGGCGATGGACGCGCTGCGCTGCCCGCCGTCGGACGCGCAGGTGAGCGTCCTCTCCGGTGGTGAGAAGCGCCGCGTCGCGCTCTGCAAGCTGCTGCTCGAGAAGCCCGACCTGCTGCTCCTCGACGAGCCCACCAACCACCTCGACGCCGAGAGCGTGCTCTGGCTGGAGCAGCACCTCGCCAAGTACCCCGGCGCCGTCCTCGCCGTCACCCACGACCGGTACTTCCTCGACCACGTCGCCGGCTGGATCTGCGAGGTCGACCGCGGCCGCCTCTACCCGTACGAGGGCAACTACTCGACCTACCTCGAGAAGAAGGCCGAGCGCCTCGAGGTGCAGGGCAAGAAGGACGCCAAGCTCGCGAAGCGCCTCGGCGAAGAGCTCGAGTGGGTGCGCTCCAACGCCAAGGGCCGTCAGGCCAAGTCGAAGGCGCGTCTCGCCCGCTATGAGGAGATGGCGGCGGAGGCCGAGCGCACGAGGAAGCTCGACTTCGAGGAGATCCAGATCCCGGCAGGCCCGCGCCTGGGCGACATCGTCATCGACGCGAAGGACCTGAAGAAGGGCTTCGGCGACCGCGTGCTCGTCGAAGGCCTGAGCTTCACGCTGCCCCGCAACGGCATCGTCGGCGTCATCGGCCCGAACGGCGTCGGCAAGACCACGCTCTTCAAGACGATCGTCGGCCTCGAAGACCTCGACGGCGGCAACCTCAAGGTCGGCGAGACGGTCAAGATCTCGTACGTCGACCAGAGCCGCGCCAACATCGACCCGAACCTCACCCTGTGGGAGGTCGTCTCGGGCGGCCTCGACTACATCCAGGTCGGAAAGACCGAGGTGCCGAGCCGCGCCTACGTCTCGACCTTCGGCTTCAAGGGCCCCGACCAGCAGAAGAAGGCCGGCGTGCTCTCCGGTGGTGAGCGCAACCGTCTCAACCTCGCACTGACGCTCAAGGAGGGCGGCAACCTGCTGCTCCTCGACGAGCCGACCAACGACCTCGACGTCGAGACGCTCTCGAGCCTCGAGAACGCGCTGCTCGAGTTCCCGGGCTGCGCCGTCGTGATCACCCACGACCGGTGGTTCCTCGACCGCATCGCGACCCACATCCTCGCCTACGAGGGGACCGACGAGAATCCGTCGAGCTGGTACTGGTTCGAGGGGAACTTCGAGGCCTACGAGGAGAACAAGATCGCGCGCCTCGGCGCCGACGCCGCGCTGCCGCACCGCTCGAGCTATCGCAAGCTGACGCGCGACTGATGGCCGACACCGACGCAGGCATGACCGTGGGGCCGCGCATCCACGTTCCCACGGTCATGCGCTTCAGCGACCTCGACGCGTACGGCCATGTCAACAACGTGGCGATGCTGCGCTTCTTCGAGGACGCCCGCGTGCAGGCGTTCTGGGCCGGCGACCCCGACGAAGAGGGCCACCTCGAGCCCGGCGCCTTCGCCGACACCGCGGTGCTGCGCTCCAAGCCGGGCGAGGGTACGCTCAGCGTGCTCGCCCATCAGGAGATCGAGTACCTCGCGCAGGTGCCGTTCCTGCGCTCGCCGCTCGACATCCAGATCTGGGTCGGCCGCCTGGGCGGCGCCAGCATGGAGCTCTATTACGAGGTGCACTCGCCGCTCACCGCGCGCGAGCACGTGCTCTACGCGCGCGCCGCGACGACGCTCGTGCTGGTGGACGCCGAGACGGGGCGCCCGCGCCGCATCAGCGCCGAAGAGCGCGCCGCGTGGGAGCCGTACCTCGGCGAGCCGTTGACCTTCCGCCGCGGCTCGGGCCGCAGCTAGGCCGTGAACTCGATGCGGTCGCCGTTCACCGTGACGGCGACCGCGTCCAGCGGCAGCGACGCGGGGCCGTTCACGACCTTGCCGGTGAACGCGTCGAACTTGGAGCCGTGGCAGGGGCACTGCAGGTCGGCGCCGGCAGCCGCCACGATGCAGCCCTGGTGTGTGCACACGGCCGTGTGCGCGACGAACTGACCCTTCGAGGGCTGGGCCACGGCGATCGCGGGGTCGGAACCGGAGCCCGTCTGCACGATGACCGAGCCGCCGACCGGCACCTGCGAGGCGGCGATGGAGGGCTTGCCCGAGGCATCCTTGGTCGGCTGCACCCCGGCGTCGCCCGATCCGCCGTTCGAGCCGCCGACAGCCGAGCACGCCGCGAGGCCGAGGCCGGTGGCGGCGGCGCCGCCGATCGCGAGGGCGGTGCGGCGGGTCACGTGAGTCATGGGATCCATCATTCCGCGGGCGGTTATCAGCGCGCTGTAACGTCGTCGGGCACGCGCAGCATGCCCTCCTGGGCGACGGATGCGGCGAGCTTCCCGTCCTGCCGGTAGATCCGCGCGTGAGCCAGCCCGCGGCCGCCCTGGGCGCTCGGCGAGTCCTCGACGTACAGCAGCCACTCGTCGGCGCGCGCCTCGCGGTGCCACCACATCGCATGGTCGAGGCTGGCCATCTTGAGCCCGGGGGTCGCCCAGGCGAGGCCGTGGCGGCGGATCGCCGGCTCGAGGATCGTGTAGTCGCTGGCGTACGCCATCGCCGCGCGGTGGATCACCGGGTCGTCGGGCAGCTTCGCCTTCGCCTTCAGCCACACGGCCTGCCGCGCGACCCGCTCGCCGGTGTCGGGGGACGGCAGGTAGACGGGCACGTCGATGTAGCGGATGTCGAAGGGCCGGGCCTGGGTCCAGAACTGGGCGGCGGGGTGCTCGCTGCCCGCGAGGTGCTCGTGCACACTCGGGAGGGACTCGGGCTCTGGCACGTCTTCGGGGGCGTTCTCCTGGTGGTCGACGCCGCCCTGCGCGACCTGGAAAGAGGCGATCAGAGACATGATCGGCACCCCGTCCTGGAAGGTCTGCACCCGGCGGGTCGAGAACGAGCGCCCGTCGTGGATGCGGTCGACGCCGAGCGTCACGCCCTTGGCGACGTCGCCGGGCCGCAGGAAATAGCCGTGCAGCGAGTGGATGAGCCGGTCGTCGGGCAGCGTGCGCGAGGCCGCGACGACGGACTGCGCGAGCACCTGACCGCCGAAGACCCGGCCGTGCGGCATCCACTGGCTCGGCCCCGTGAAGATGTCCTCCGTGGTCCGCGCGCCCGTGTCGGCGAGGTCGAGCGTCTGCAGCATCGCGGCAACGGGGTCCATGGTCTCGTAGTCTATTCAGAGACATGACCTCGACTTTTTCGCTCGCCGACGCTCAGGCCGTCGCTGATCTGCAGACGTATCTCGGCCGCGCGGGAAGGGTCGAGAACGGCTCGGTCCGGCTCGTCGCCGACCACGGCGTGCTCGCCGTCTACACGGCAGTGCTCTATCCGCACGGACTGCTCGACCAGACCCCCACCGTGCTCGGCCTGCGCGTCTTCCAGACCGATGGCGAGGCGGCCTTCGACTCCGTGGTGCCGACCCGTTCGCTGCTCGACCGCCTTGCGCGCGCCGACCACGCCGAGATCCGCATGCCGCTCGAGGTGTCGACGGTCACGTGGGCGGGCATCTCGCCGCCCCGAGGCGGCTGGCAGCAGGTGGGCGAGACGGATGCCGGCCTGCTGAAGCGTGTCGCGGCCGAGGGCGTCGACGAGGTCGCACGCGCGATCCCCGAGGGCACGGGCGAGCAGCTCGTGTGGCGGGTGCGCGGCTCGGTGTGGGGCGCGCCCATCGAGGAGCTCTTCGACGTGCCCGCCGGCGTCGCCTTCGCCGCCGACTCGCTCGGCTTCCTCGCCGAGCCCGACGAGACCGTGCCGATCTACGAGGTCGGCACCTGGACCAGGCTGTCGCTGCGCCGCGGCCACGTGCTCGTCAAGCGCGTGCCGTGGACGCTGAAGGGCTGAGCCGCCTCGGGCCTCACGCCTTCGCCGCTGCTCGCCCCGCGACCCGGCCGCTGAACAGGCATCCGCCGAGGAAGGTGCCCTCGAGCGCGCGGTAGCCGTGCATGCCGCCGCCGCCGAAACCGGCGACCTCGCCCGCGGCATACAGCCCGGGCAGCGGTGTGCCCGCCGACGTCAGCACGCGCGCGTCCAGGTCGGTCTGGATGCCGCCGAGGCTCTTCCGCGTCAGGATGTGCAGCTTGACCGCGATGAGCGGCCCGGCCTTCGGGTCGAGGATCCGGTGCGGCGCCGCGACGCGGCCGAGCCGATCGCCGAGATAACGGCGGGCGCCCATGATGCCCGCGAGCTGCGGGTCCTTCGAGTACGGGTTCGCGAGCTCCCGGTCGCGCTCACGCAGCTGCCGCTCGATCAACGCGGTGTCGAGCGGGGCATCCGTCTTGCTCAGCATGCCGTCGAACAGCGCCTCGAGCGTGTCGGCGACCACGAAGTCGGCGCCGTGCCGCTTGAACGCCTCGACGGGCTCGGGCGCACCGGGACCGACGCGCCGCAGCACCTTGCGCAGGTCGCGCCCCGTGAGATCGGGGTTCTGCTCGCTGCCCGAGAGCGCGAACTCCTTTTCGATGATCTTCTGCGTCAGCACGAACCAGCTGTGGTCGTAGCCCGTCTTCTGAATGTGCTCGAGGGTCGCGAGCGTGTCGTATCCGGGGAAGTTCGGGGCGGGCAGCCGACGCCCGAGCGCGTCGAACCACATCGACGACGGCCCGGGCAGGATCCGGATGCCGTGCAGGGGCCAGATCGGCGCCCAGTTCCTGATGCCTTCGACGTAGTGCCACATCCGATCGCCGTTGACGAGGCGGGCGCCGGCGCTCTCGGCGATGCCGAGCATGCGCCCGTCGACGTGCGCGGGCACGCCGGAGATCAGGTGCGCCGGGGGAGTGCCGAGCCGCTCGGGCCACGCCTTCCGCACGAGCTCGTGGTTGCCGCCGATGCCGCCCGTCGCGAGGATCACGGCCGGCGCGCGCAGCTCGAAGTCGCCCACGACCTCGCGGTTCGACGACCGCCCGCGCTCGATGTCGTCGTCGGCGAGCACCGCCCCGCGCACGCCCACAACCGCCCCGCCCTCGACGATCAGCTCGTCGACGCGACGACGGTGGCGGAGCGTGAGGACGCCGACGGCCGCGGCATCCTGCACCCGCCGCGCGAACGGCTCGACGACGCCCGGCCCCGTGCCCCACGTCACGTGGAAGCGCGGCACCGAGTTGCCGTGGCCGCCGGCGCTCGAGCCGCCCCGTTCGGCCCAGCCGACGAGCGGGAAGATGCGGATGCCGCGCTCGCGCAGCCACGCGCGCTTCTCGCCTGCCGCGAACTCGAGGTACGCCTCGGCCCAGCGCCGCCCCCAGGCGTCGCTGTCGCGGTCGAAGCCGGCCGAGCCGAACCAGTCCTGCCGCGCGAGCTCGATCGAGTCGTGCACGCCGAGGCGCCGCTGCTCGGGCGAGTCGACGAGGAACAGCCCGCCGAACGACCAGAACGCCTGACCGCCGAGCGCGACGGCCGGTTCCTGGTCGATGAGGATGACGCGGCGCCCGGCGTCGAGCAGCTCGCAGGCGGCCACGAGCCCCGCGAGGCCGTGGCCGACGACGATGGCGTCCGCGGACTCCGTTGTCCGTTGTTCAGTCACGCCTCGAGAGTATTCACCATCGCGTGAGCCGCGCGATCGAGGTAGTCCCAGAGCGTCGCCTCGTGGAGGGGAGCGAGCCCGAGCGTGGCGACGGCTGCGCGCATGTGCGCGAGCCAGCTGTCGCGCGCCGCGGGCGTCACCGCGAAGGGGTGATGCCGCATGCGCAGCCGCGGGTGGCCGCGTTCCTGCGAGTAGGTCGTCGGGCCGCCCCAGTACTGCTCGAGGAACATCAGCAGGCGGCGTTCGGCCGGCCCGAGATCCTCTTCGGGGTACATCGCCCTCAGCTCGGGGTCATCGGCGACGCCCGCATAGAAGGCGTGCACGAGTCTCACGAAGGTCTCGTGACCGCCGACCTGCTCGTAGAACGAGCCCTCGGCGCGCTCCCCGCCGAGCGAGGAGCGGAGGGTGAGCGGCGCGGCCATGCGCTGCGACTGCTCGTGTGCGGCATCCGTCACTCGTCCGCGCTCCCTTCGGGCGTGCCGGGCTTGCGCCGCGGCGTGCGGGTGCGCTTCGGCTTGGCGGGCTGCTCGGCGACCGTGGGCAGCGGGCGCGTGCGCGGCGGGTGCGCGCCGTTCACTGAGGAGATGTTCTGGAAGCCGGTGAGGATCGGGTTGGTGAGGGCCGGCGTGGTGACGCCCTCGTCGCGCACCGTCTGGAAGATGCGCGCGTTGAGCTCGTGCGCGACGTCGTCGCGGGCGGTCGAGCGCACCTTCATGGCGACCCGCAGCACGATCATGTCGGCGGCGATCGACTGGATGCCCCAGATCTCGGGCCGCTCGATGATGCGCACCCGCCACTTCGGGTCGCGCGCGAGGCTCTCCGCCGTCTCGAGCAGCTTGGCCTGCACGGCGTCGACGTCGTTGTCGTAGCCGACGGCGACGTCGACGAGCACGCGCGCCCAGCCCTGCGACATGTTGCCGATGCGCAGGATCTGGCCGTTGCGCACGTACCAGAGCGTGCCGTTGACGTCGCGGATCTGGGTCGTGCGGATGCCGACGGCCTCGACGACGCCGTCGGTCGCGAGGCTGACCATGCCGGCCTCGACGATGTCGCCGACGCCGAGCTGGTCCTCCATCACCATGAGCAGGCCGTTGAAGACGTCGCCGACGACGTTCTGCGCGCCGAAGCCGAGGCCCGCACCGACGGCGGCGGAGAGAAGCGCGAGCGAGCCGAGCACGTTCGGCGCCATGACGCTGAGGATCAGCATGAGCGCGATGACCGTGATTGTCACGTTCGCGATGTTGCTGAGCACCGAGCCGAGCGTGCGCGTGCGCTGCACGACGCGGATCGTCGCGACGGGGGACACCTGCAGGGCCTGCGTCGTCTCGACCCCCTGCGCCTTCTTCACGGTCGTGACGATGCGGTGCACGATGTGCTTGATCGCGATGCGCAGCAGCCACGCGGCGAGGATCGCGCACAGGGCGATGATCACCACCTGCGCGGCTTTGCCGATGAGGATGCCGGGCTGGTGCGCGAAGAACTGGTCCCAGCCCTTCACGAAGTCGTCCCAGCCGCTGGTCGTGACGGCGCTGATGGTCTCGGTGGGGTGTGAGGCGATCGACATGGTCGGCCCAGTCTACGAAGCGGGCGTGGCCGGCCCCTGGGTGCCGTGGCCGGCTGCGCCGTTCCCGCCGTTCCCGCCGTTCACGAGCCCGTGTTCGTAGGCGAAGATCACGGCCTGCACCCGATCGCGCAGGTTGAGCTTGGCGAGCACGCGCCCGACGTGGGTCTTCACCGTCGACTCGGTGAGGAAGAACAGCGCGCCGATCTCGGAGTTGGAGAGGCCGCGGCCGATCGCGACGAGGATCTCGCGCTCGCGGGGCGTGAGCGCCGCCGCGGCGTCGCCGCGCGCCGGGTCGTCGGACGGCAGCGCGCCGCCGAACAGCTCGAGCATGCGGCGGGTCACGCGCGGCGAGATCGCGGCGTCACCGGCCGCGATCGCGCGGATCGCCGAGAGCAGCTCGTCGGGGTGCGCGTCCTTCAGCAGGAAACCGCTCGCGCCCGCGCGCAGGCCGCCGAACGCGTATTCGTCGAGGTCGAAGGTGGTCAGCACCAGCACGCGGGTCCGTGGCAGCAGGGTCACGATCTCGGCGGTCGCCGCGATGCCGTCGGTGCCGGGCATGCGGACATCCATCAGCATCACGTCGGGTCGCTCGCGCTGCGCGACCTCGATCGCCTCGCTGCCGTCGGATGCCTCCCCGACGACCTCGATGTCGGGCTGGGCTTCGAGCACCATGCGGAAGCCCATGCGCACGAGGGCCTGGTCGTCGGCGATCGCGACGCGGATCACGCGGTGTCCTCTCTTCGGAAGCCGTCGGCCGCGGCCGGTGAGTCGGGGGATGTCTGCGCCCCGGCCGGCACGGGCAGCGCCGCGGCGACGCGCCACCCCGAGCCGTTCTCTCTCGGCCCGGTCGCGAGCGTACCCCCGAGGGCCGACACCCTCTCGCGCAGGCCGATGAGGCCGCGGCCGGCGCCGGCCGACACGCTCGGCATGCCGGGCAGACCGTCGTCCTCGATGACGACCGCGATCGGGTCGCCCTCGGCGTCGACGACGACGTCGACCGCGGTCGGCCCGTGCGCGTAGCGCAGCGCGTTGGTGAGCGCCTCCTGCACGAGCCGATGGATCGCGACCTGCACGGCGGGCTCGTCGGGCAGTCGGCCCGCGATGCGCATGACGACGGGCAGCCCGAGGGCGCGGAAGCGCTCGACGAGAGCCGGAAGGTCCGCGGCGGTGGGCTGGGGTGCGAGGGCGGCCGGCTCGTCGCCGCCGAGCACCCCGAGCATCTGACGCATGCCGGCCAGGGCGTCGCGGCCGGTGTCGGCGACCTGGCGCATCACGGCGGCGGCGCGCACGGCATCCGTCTCGGCCGCCGCAGCGGAGCCCTCGGCGAGGGCGATCATCACGGTGAGCGAGTGCGAAACGACGTCGTGCATGTCGCGCGCGATGCGGGCCCGCTCGGCGACGGCGGCGAGCAGCGCCTGCTGGTCGCGCTCGCGGGCGAGCTGATGCGCGCGCTCGATGAGCGCGGCGAGATAGCGGCGCCGGTTGCCGATGGTGATGCCGAGTGCGAGTGCGACGAGCAGCTCGATCGCGTAGACCGGCGCCCAGCGCAGCGGATCGTGCCCCAACCCGCGCGTGGCGACGAGCGGCGAGAGCGCCCAGAAGTAGAGCGTAGAGAGGCCCTCGACGAGCGCCGCGCCGATCCACGCCGCCGTGTTGGACCGGTACACGGCCAGGCAGTACACGCCGAAGACGGGCAAAAGCTGCTCGGCGTTCGTCGGGGTGAATGGTGCCGGGATGAGGGCGAGGCTGAGGATCGCGAAGGCGAGGATCGGCCGAGTGCGTCGCAGGAAGACACCCACGCAGGACGCTGCGACGAGCAGCGCACCGGCGATCGGCACCCCGACACCCGCACTGCTGACGGTGTGCAGACCGACCCCGAATCCGCTCGTCATATGCAGCCCGATGCCCGTCAGGGCCGTCGCAGGCAGCCCCCAGAAGAGCGCGATCAGCCAGTCGGCGAGGCGCTCGTGCGCCGCCCAGAACTGCTGGACGACCCCCGGCTGCGTCGGCAGCCGGAGGTCGTCCTGTGCGTCGGGGACCGAGGTCACGCGTCCCGGCGCTTGGTGAGCGTGAAGGCCACGATGCCGACGGCGACGACCTCGCCGAGCAGCACCCAGAAGCCCTGCCAGCCGTCGAGCTGGATGTTGGGGCTGGTGAGGTCGGCGGGGCCGCCGGCCGCCGCGCCGCCCCCGGCGTGCACCACGACGCCGTGCGCGTCGCCGCTGAAGGCGAACAGCTGCGCGCCCGCCTGCGAGGGCAGGAACTGGTTGACGTCCAGCAGCCACTGCGTGTGCGTGAGGACGCCGATCGCCGAGAGGATGCCGGGCACGACGAGCAGCAGGCCGAGCGTGATCGCGATGCCGCCCGCGGTGGCCCGCACGAGCGTGCCGATGCCGAAGGCGAGCAGCGCGACGAGGGTGACGTACACCGAGCCGCCCAGGATCGGCAGGAAGACCGCCGAGTGGCCGAGGTTCACGTCGATGTGACGCGAGCTCAGGATCGGGGCGGAGGCGAAGGCGCCGATCCACACCGAGGCCGCGCTGATGACGAAGGTCGTCGTGGCGAGCACCAGGGCCTTGGCGAAGGTCGCGCCGAGGCGGCGCGGGTCGGCGATGAACGTCGAGCGGATCTGGCCCGTGCCGTACTCGCCCGAGACGATGAGCACGCCGAGCACGGCCACGACGAGCGCCGTCAGGTGGATGCTGATCGTGTTGATCGTCGCCACCGTCGAGTCCGCGTCCACACCGGTGACCGCGGTCCCGCTGCGGTTCACGACGAGCGCGGGAAGCACCGACATCAGGATGCTCAGCACGAAGAGCACGAGGTAGCACCACACCGTGGAGCGGATCGAGCGGAGCTTGATCCACTCGGCTCGCACGAGCCGCGGGAAGGTGACGCGCGCGCCCGCGAGATCGGGGCGCTGGGGCATCTGGGCTGCGGTCGCGGTCACTGCGACACCTCCGACTTGTACTCGACGTCGTCCTGGGTGAGCTCGAGGTAGGCCTGCTCGAGGCTCGCGGTGATGGGGGTGAGCTCGTGCAGCACGACGCCGGCGCGGGCCGCGGCCTCGCCGACCTGCTCGGCCGAGACGCCGCTCACGGACAGCGAGCCGTCCGCCGCCTGGCGCACCGTGACGTCGGGCGCCGAGAGGGCGGCGACGAGCTGGTCCGGGGAGGGCGTGCGCACGGTGACGCTGCGACCGCCTGCGCCGGAGAGGATCTGATCGATCGGGGCGTCCGCCAGCACCCGGCCGCGCCCGAGGACGACGACGTGGTCGGCGGTCTGCGCCATCTCGCTCATGAGGTGGCTGGACAGGAAGACCGTGCGGCCCTGCGAGGCGAGGTAGCGGCACAGCTGGCGCACCCAGAGGACGCCCTCGGGGTCGAGGCCGTTGACCGGCTCGTCGAGGATGAGCGTCTGCGGGTCGCCGAGCAGGGCCACGGCGATGCCGAGGCGCTGGCCCATGCCGAGCGAGAAGCCTCCGACGCGCTTCTTCGCGACGGACTCGAGGCCCGTCATGTGGATGACCTCGTCGACGCGGGACGCGGGGATGCCGTGCGTCGCGGCGAGGGCGAGGAGGTGGTTGAAGGCGCTGCGGCCGGTGTGCACGGCCTTCGCCTCGAGAAGCGCGCCGACCTGGCGCAGCGGGTCGCGCAGGCTGGTGTAGGCGGCGCCGTTGATGGTCGCCGTGCCCGCGTTCGGACGGTCGAGCCCCATGATCATGCGCATGGTGGTCGACTTGCCGGCGCCGTTCGGGCCGAGGAACCCGGTGACGATGCCGGGCTGCACGGTGAACGACACGTCGTCCACCGCGAGCTTGGAACCGTACCTCTTGGAGAGGTGCTGGATTTCGATCATGACGCCAAAACTATGGGGAACGGGCCCCGCGGTACATCAGCCGCGGGGCCCGTTCGAGCCGAGGGATGCCTCAGACCCAGGTACTACATCGCCGTGGCGCGACTACGCGCGGTCGGCCGCCTGCACTTTGAGCGCACGCTCGACGCGCGCGAGGTTCTCCACGATCAGGCGGCGCAGCGCGGCGGGCTCGGGGTTCGCGGCGACCCAGCCGCGGGTGGCCTCGGCCAGCTCCTCGCTCGCGAGGGCGAACGGGAACAGGCCGTTGATCAGACCCGCCGCGATGGCATAGCTGCGGCTGTCCCAGACGGTGCGCAGGCTGTCGAAGTACTTCGCGACGAAGGGCTCGAGCACGCTCCTGTCGTTCCCGCGCTGGAAGCCGACGCCCGTCGCGCGGACGATCAGGTTCGGCGCTCCGTCCTGCTCGACGACGGACGCCCACGCGGCGCTCTTGCCCTCGGCCGTCGGCAGGGCCGCCCGGGCATGTGCCGCGGCCTGGTTTCCGCTCGCGGTGTTGTCGGCCGCGAGCGCCGCGTCGATCTCCGCCGTTCCCGCCGTGCCGCCTGCGACGAGCGACTGCAGCAGCTCCCAGGCGAGGTCGGTGTCGACGTCGAGCCCGTCGAGGGTGAGCGAGCCGTCGCGCAGCGCCGCGACATCCGCCAGCTGCGCATCGGTCGTCGCGAGCTGCGCGAAGACCTTGACGAACTGGAACTGGGCGTCGCTGTCGGGCGCGGCGGCACGGGCGAGCGCCCAGACGCCGTCGGCGGCCGCGATCGTCTCGGCCTCACGGCGCTCGGGGGCCACGTAGGAGTTCACCGAGAGGACCAGCTGGTTCAGGGCGGTGCGCATCGTGGTCGAGCCGGTCTCGGCGCCGATGTTGCCGAGCACGAGCTGGACGAAGTCGCTCGCCCGGCTCTCGGCGTCGCGCGTGGCATCCCACACCGACCCCCAGACGACGCCGCGCGCGAGCTCGCTGTCGATCTTGCCGAGGTGGGCGATCGCGGTGCGCAGCGAGCGCTCGTCGAGGCGGATCTTCGCGTAGGCGAGGTCGTCGTCGTTGAGCAGCACGAGGTCGGGCTGGGCGAGACCGACGAGGTCGGCGACCTCGGTGCGCTCGCCGTCGACGTCGAGCTCGACGCGGTGGGTGCGCGACAGGCTGTCGCCGTCGAGCGTGTAGAAGCCGATGGCGAGGCGGTGCGGGCGGATCGTGGGGTAGTCGGCGGCGGCCGTCTGCAGAACGGCGAACGAGGTGATGGCGCCCGAGGCATCCGTCTCGATCTCGGGGCTCAGCGTGTTGACGCCGGCCGTCTCGAGCCACTTCTTCGACCAGTCGGCGAGGTCGCGGCCGCTCGTCTTCTCGAGCTCGGCGAGCAGGTCGACGAGCTCGGTGTTCGAGTACTCGTGCTTCACGAAGTACTCGTGCACACCCGCGAGGAA
Source organism: Microbacteriaceae bacterium (assembly GCA_009780695.1). GTDB lineage: Bacteria > Actinomycetota > Actinomycetes > Actinomycetales > Microbacteriaceae > Gryllotalpicola. The sequence goes on along the minus strand of WQZN01000008.1, from coordinate 24,343 downwards.
GGCGTCCTGGCCGACCCAGGCGACGAGCTGCTTGAGCACCGAGGCGCCCTTCGCGTAGGTGATGCCGTCGAAGTTGACCTGCACGTCCTCGAGGTCGCGGATCTCGGCGACGATGGGGTGCGTCGAGGGCAGCTGGTCCTGGTTGTAGGCCCACGACTTCTCGGTCGAGGCGAAGGTCGCCCACCCCTCGGTCCACTCGGTGGCCTCGGCCGTCGCGAGCGTCGACGCGTACTCGGCGAACGATTCGTTGAGCCAGAGGTCGTTCCACCACTTCATGGTCACGAGGTCGCCGAACCACATGTGGGCGAGCTCGTGCAGCACGGTCACGACACGGCGCTCGCGCATGGCGTCCGCCACCTTCGAGCGGAACACGTAGGCCTCGGTGTGCGTCACCGCGCCGGCGTTCTCCATCGCTCCCGCGTTGAACTCGGGCACGAAGACCTGGTCGTACTTGGCGAAGGGGTAGGGGTAGCCGAACTTCGACTCGTAGAAGGCGAAGCCCTGCTTCGTCTTCTCGAAGATGTAGTCGGCGTCGAGGAACTCGACGAGTGACTTGCGCGCGTAGACCCCGAGGGGGATCGTGCGGCCGTCGGCGGAGACGAGCGCGTCGGTCTCGCCCTGGTACGGGCCGGCGATGATCGCGGTGATGTAGGAGGAGAGCACGGGGGTCGGGTCGAAGACCCAGGTCACCGAGTCCTTGAGCGACTCGCCGTCGACGGGGCCCGAGAAGATCGGCTCGGGCGTGGGGGAGTTGCTGATGACGGTCCAGTCGGACGGCGTCGTCACCGTGAACTGGAACGTGGCCTTGAGATCGGGCTGCTCGAACACCGCGAAGACGCGGCGCGAGTCGGGAACCTCGAACTGCGAGTAGAGGTAGACCTCGCCGTCGACCGGGTCGACGAAGCGGTGCAGGCCCTCGCCGGTGTTCGTGTACATCGCGTCGGCCACGACGACGAGCGTGTTCTCCGCCGCGAGCTCGGGCAGCTGGATGCGCACGCCGTCGTTGACGGCGGCGACGTCGAGCGCGACGCCGTTGAGCGTCACCGAGTGGACCGTCTTGGTGATGAAGTCGATGAAGGTGGATGCCCCGGCCGTGCCCGAGAAGGTCACCTTGGTGGTGCTGCGGAAGATCTCGGGCCCCGTCGTCAGGTCGAGCTTCACCTCGTACGCGTGGGTCTGGACGGTCGCCTTGCGCTCGGCGGCTTCGATTCGGGTGAGGTTCTCTCCGGGCAACGGTGCTCCTTGATCGTTCGACAGCGGGTCTTGTGGGCCCGCATGTCAACCCTAGGGATTAGAACTGTCACCATGACGACTTCTGTGGACTTCTGGTTCGACCCCTCGTGCCCGTGGGCGTGGATGACCTCGCGCTGGGTCGACGAGGTCACGGCATCCCGCGACCTCGACGTCACGTGGCACATCATGAGCCTGGCGATCCTCAACGAGGACAAGGACGTCTCGGAGGGCTACCGCGCGAACTTCCCGCGCCTGCTGCGCTACGCCCGTCTCGTCGCCTCGCTCGAGCAGGTCGTCGGCCCGCAGATCGTGAAGCCGCTGTACGACGCGCTCGGCACGCGCATCCACCCGGGCGGCTCGAAGGACGCCGACGAGGTCATCGCGGGCGCCCTCGTCGAGCTCGGTCTCCCCGCCGAGTACGCGGCCTACGCCGACAGCGACGAGTACGACGCGCAGCTGCGGGCCAGTCATGCGGACGGCATCGATCGGGTGGGCCAGGATGTCGGCACCCCGATCATCGCGGTGAACGGCACCGCGTTCTTCGGGCCGGTCATCTCACCGACGCCCCGGGGCGAGCAGGCCCTGACCCTGTGGGACGGCATCGTGGCGGCCGCGTCCTACGACGGCTTCTTCGAGCTCAAGCGCACCCGCACGCGCGCGCCGCAGTTCGACTAGGACGACGCGAGGCGGGCCGGGGTCGCACCCCGGTACGACGCGAGCGGCGCGCGAGACCCGCCCGGCGGCCGATGCGCGAGCCGGGCGGCTCTCGCGAGCATGGACACCATGCAGAACCTCATCGAGGCCCGGAGCCTCTTCAAGGACTTCGGGACCACGCGCGCCCTGCGCGGCGTCGACCTGGCCGTCGCAGCCGGCGAGTCCGTCGCCGTCATGGGGCCCTCGGGCTGCGGCAAGACGACGCTGCTGCACACCCTCGCCGGCATCGAACTGCCGGGCGCCGGCCAGGTGCTGCTGCACCGTGACGGCGGCGCCGTCGACGTCGCCGCGCTGAACGACCGCCAGCGCAGCGAGCTGCGGCGCACGGCGTTCGGTTTCGTGTTCCAGCAGGGGCTGCTGCTGCCCGAGCTCACGGCGGGCGAGAACGTGGCGCTTCCGCTGCTGCTCATCGGGCGGGCACGGGCGGATGCCGAAGCCGAGGCGTCCCGCCTGCTCGCCGCCCTCGGCATCGGCGACAAGGCCGCGGCGCGCCTCGGGGAGCTCTCGGGCGGCCAGCAGCAGCGTGTCGCCATCGCGCGCGCGCAGGCGGTGCAGCCGTCGGTCGTCTTCGCGGACGAACCCACGGGCGCCCTCGACTCGGCCACCTCTGCCGAGGTGATGACGGCGCTGCTGGCGTCGACGGTCGGCGCGGGCCGGGCGCTCATCGTGGTCACCCACGACGCCGGCGTGGCCGCCCGCTGCGATCGCACCCTGCACATGCGCGACGGCGTCATCGTCGAGACCGCGGTGCGCGGCTCGGCCGCCGCCGCGGGAGCGGCATCGTGACGGTCCTCACGCTCGCGCGGCTCTTCGCGCGCAGGTCGGGCGGCGACGCCGCGACGGTCCTGCTGCCCGCGGTGGCCTTCGCCGTGGTCACGATGTGCACGACGGTCGTCGTCGGCGGCGTCTTCGCCTTCTTCACGCTCGACGGGCCGAACGGCACGACCTACCGGTTCCTGGCGTTGCTCGCGCTCGTGCTGCTCGTCGTTCCCCTCGTGTCGCTGAGCGGCGCGGCGGCCCGGCTGTCGGCACGCCGTCGCGACACGCGGCTCTCGAGCCTGCGGCTGCTGGGCGCCTCCTCGGCGCTCGTGTCGGCTCTGACCGTGCTCGAGTCGACGGCGGTCGCGTTCGTCGGGGCTGCGGCGGGCGCCGCGGCATCCCTCGCCGCCCTGCCGCTCTTCGGCCTGCTGCACTTCGACGGCAGGCCTCTCGGCGGCGCGATCTGGCCGCCGGTGTGGGTGTTCTTCGCCGTCGTCGTCACGATCGTCGCGCTGAGCGCGATCAGCGCGGCCGTCGGACTGCGCGCCGTCGTGCTGACCCCGCTCGGCGTCCGCACCCGCGTCGTCAGCCCGCGCGCCCGATGGATCCGCGCGCTCGTCGTGGTGCTCGTGCTGGCAGCCGCCGTCGCCGCCACGAGCTCGCTCGACTCTTTCGCCCAGATCGGCGGCCTCATCGCCGTGATCGCCGTGTTGCTCGCGGCCTTCGCCGCCGTGCTCGGGGTTCTCGGCGTCGTCGGGCCGCTCGTGCTGAAGGGCTTCGGCCGCCGCTGGCTCAAGCGCGCCGAACGGCCTGCCCAGCTCATCGCGGCGCGCGGCGTGCTCGACGATGTGAAGGCGGCGTGGCGACAGGTCGGCAGCCTGGCCATGGTGAGCTTCGTCGCCGTCTTCACCGGAATCGGCGTCGCGTTCACGCAGACGACGGGGTCGAACGACCCCGCGACCCGACTGCTCGCGACGGACATCCGCACGGGCGTCGTGCTCACGCTCGTCATGTCGTTCGCGATGGTGGCGTGCGCCGTCGGCGTGAACCAGGCAGCGGCGATCCTCGACCGCAGGGCCCTGTACGCCAGCCTCGACCGCATCGGAATGCCGGTGGACGTGATGGATGCCGCACGCCGTCGCGCCGTGATGGCGCCGCTGCTCGTCGTCACCATCGGGTCGGCCCTCGCCGCCGCGCTCGTGCTGTTCCCCCTCACCGGGTACACGCTGCTCCTGCGTCCCGCCGGCCTCGCGATCATCGCCGCGTGCCTCGCCTGCGGCATCGGCCTCGTGCGGCTCGGCCTCGCCGTGACGCGGCCCGTGCTCGTCCGCCTCGTCACCGCCGGGGTCGTCGACCCGACCTGAGTCGCGGGCCCGTGCGCGTCGATAATGTTGAGCCATGCGCATCCACATCGCCACCGACCACGCAGGCCTCGAACTCAGCCAGACGATCCAGGCGCACCTGCGTGAGCAGGGCCACGAGGTGCTCGACCACGGCCCCACGGTCTACGACGCGCTCGACGACTACCCGGCCTTCTGCATCAACGCCGCCCAGGCCGTCGTGAAGGACCAGCAGGCCGGCATCGAGGCGCTCGGCGTGGTCTTCGGCGGTTCCGGCAACGGCGAGCAGATCGCCGCCAACAAGGTCACGGGCGTGCGCGCGGCGCTCGTCTGGAACGACTCGACGGCGCTCCTCGCCCGCCAGCACAACGACGCGAACGTCATCTCGATCGGCGCGCGTCAGCACGACGAGGCCGAGGCGATCCGTTTCATCGACCTGTTCGTCGCCGAGCCCTTCACCTACGAGGAGCGCCACGTGCGCCGCATCGCGCAGCTGGCGGAGTACGAGCAGACCGGCGACATCGCAGGCAAGGGCGTCGATCACTGATGCCCGAAGGGCACTCCGTCCACCGGATAGCCCGTCAGTTCGCCCGCAACTTCGTCGGGCACCGGGTATCCGTCTCGAGCCCGCAGGGGCGATTCGCCGCCGGGGCCAAGACCCTCGACGGCACGACGATGACGCGCGCGACCGCCGTCGGCAAGCAGATGTTCCTCGAGTTCGACAACGGGCTCTGGCTGCGCGTCCATCTCGGCCTCTACGGCGCGTGGGACTTCGCGGGCGAGATCACGACCGATGCGACGATCCGCTCGGCGGGCGGCCGCATGGGGCAGACCAACCAGCGCGGAACCGAGCTGCCCGACGAGGGCACGGGGCTCGAGACCGATGCGGACTACCTCGACGACCATGACGGCGAGGACTCGATCCACTCGATCGGCGCTCCGCGCAAGGCTCGGCTGAGGATGTCCGAGTCGGAGCGCGAGGACGACTCCGACTTCGACTTCCCGCCCCCGCCCGTCGGCGCGGTGCGCGTCCGGCTCCTCACCGACACGGCGTGCGCCGACCTCCGCGGCCCGACCGCGTGCGAGGCCGTCAGCGCGTTCGAGGTGCAGCAGGTCATCGACCGGCTCGGCCCGGATCCGCTCAACGACGACTCGGCCGCCGCGGAGGATCGCGTCGTGGCCCGCATCCGCAAGTCGAACCAGCCGATCGCGCAGCTGCTCATGGACCAGTCGGTCGTGAGCGGCATCGGCAACGTCTATCGCGCCGAGCTGCTGTTCCGTGCCCGCCTCGACCCGTACACCCCGGGCAAGCAGGTCCCCGAGGACGCGGCGCGCGCCCTGTGGCGCGACTGGGTGCACCTGCTCGACGTCGGCGTGCGCACCGGCCAGATGATGACCATGGACGGACTCACCGGCGAGGACTACCGCAAGGCCATGGCGAAGCGGGATGATCGCCACTGGGTGTACCACCGCACGGGACTGCCGTGTCGCGTCTGCGGCACGCACATCGTGATGAAGGAGCTCGCCAACCGCAAGCTCTACTGGTGCCCCAACTGCCAGCAGTGAGCTGAAGGAGGCACGGCGTGACCTTGACGTTCAGCGGTGCACGCCTGGTCGACGGCCGGCTCGTCGACGTCACCGTGACCGGCGCGAGGATCACCGCCGTCACTGTCGCGAGCGAGGTGCCGGCGCCCGGCGAGCACGTCGAGCTCGACGGCCATGTGCTGATCCCGGGGCTGTGGGGCCGCGGCATCCGCTTCGCCGAGTGGGCGGTCGCGTCGCGCGGCGGCCATGCGCCCGACGAGGCCGTGAGGCTGCCGCAGGAGTCCGTCGACGCGTGGGCGCATGAGGCGGGGGAGGCCGCGGCCGCCCGCGGCGTCGTGGGCGTGGTCGATCTGGGGCCCGGCGACCCCGCTGACGCATGGGAGCGCCGCTTCGGCGCGGGCTTCGACGAGGTGCGCATCGTGGCGTGCTTCGGGCGCGAGCGGCTCGAGCGGGTCATCGCGGCAGGCCTCTGCACGGGGTCGGCTCTCGACCCGACGGGCCTGCTGACGCTGGGCTCGCTGACCCTCACCGCCGAGGAAGCGCGCGATCACGGCCTGCTGCGGCGTGCCCGCAGTTTCGGCATCGAGGTGGTCGTCGAGGCGGGCGAGGCGGAGGTCGCGTCCGTGCGGCACGCCCTCGATGCGACCGGGGCCCGCGGCGTGATCGTGCCGGCCGAGGCGGCGGGGGAGCAGGCCCTCGACCCGTGGCGCACCGTGGCCGCCGCGATGGAGCGCGGGCTGTCCGTGGGGCAGGCGCTCGAGGCATCCGCGCGCTCCCGCATCGCCGTCGGCGAGCCCGCCGACCTCGTCGTGCTCGCCGACGACCCGCGCGGGCTCGACCCCGCCGCGCTGCGCGAGCAGCCGGTCGCCGCGACGATGGTCGCGGGCCGGTTCACCTACGACGCGATCCGCTGAGAGCGACGGATCAGACCGCGCCAACGTGTGACCAGCCAGGCGATGGCGCCGAAGGCGAGGGCCAGAACGAAGATCGCCCCGCAGTATGCGGCGACCACCCCGTAACCCTGCGACGGCGCCAGGAACGGATAGGGCACCCACCCATCGGTCGCGCCCCGGGCCAGCACCACCGCGACCCAGACAGCCGGGTACGGCAGCAGGACCCAGAGCCGTGACCAGCGCAGACGCGGACGATCGCCGACGACCAGCCAGTCGAGCGCCGCGAGAACCGGGCTGACGTTGTGCAGGATCGTGTTCGCCCACGGCACGGGGACCCCGCCGGCTTCGGCGAGAGGCGCGAGCAGGGTCCCGTAGACCACACCGACGATGACGATGTAGACCGTGACGGCGCCGCGCGCATAGGGCAGCCCTGCCGACCAGCGTCCGAGCCCGGTGCCCGAGAGGACGAGCACGAGCGCGAGAAGAAGGTTCGATTGGATCGTGAAGTAGCCGAAGAAGTTGAAGGGGTTGATGCCTCCGGTGCGCTCGACGGCCTCGGCGAGGGTCGCGCCGACGGCGACCAGGATCAGGGCGGCCACCGCCCAGCGCGCCAGAGCGATCATCGATCAGGCCGTTGCAGCCGTCGTGAGCGGCACGGGGGCCTGCACGGCGAGAACCAGTCCGCGCCAGCGGCTCGCCACCCAGAAGATCGCCGTCACGATGGCGGCGATCACGACGATCGCGCCGCAATAGAGCGACACGCTCAGGTACCCGGTCTTCGGGTCGAGGAACGGGTAGGGAACCCAGCCGTCGGTCGCACCGCGCGTGAGCGTGACGGCGAGCCAGACCAGGGCGTAGGGGAAGATGACCCACATCTTCGAGTAGCGCAGCGGGGCGCGGTCGCCGATGAACAGCCAGTCGAGCAGGGCGTAGGCCGGCATGACGCCGTGCACGATGTCGTTGGTCCACACGATCTCGGGCGGCATGACCGGGGCGAGCAGGGTCCAGTACACGGTGCCGACGATGAACACGTAGACGGTGACGGCGCCGCGCGCGTACTCGAGCCAGCGACGGCGGCGCCCCTGCAGCAGGGTCACCGCGGCGAAGCTCAGCACGAAGCCCGCCGCGAGGTTGTTCTGGTTGGTGAAGTAGCCGAACCAGTCCCACGGCCAGATGTCCCCGCCGTGGGTCGCGTCGAACACGAACGAGCGGGTGACGGCGGTGAGCATGAGCGCGCTCACGACGAATCGCAGCGCTGCGACGGTGTATTTCACGCGTGGCAGCATATGCCGCGCGGCCGACTGTCGATGCCGCGACGCGAGGTGCGCGACGGGAACCCGGCAGACGCATACCGTATGCTGGTGCGGCTGCCTCCGGGCGGCGAAACCACCCTCCGGGGGCGTAGCTCAATGGTAGAGCCTCAGTCTTCCAAACTGATTACGCGGGTTCGATTCCCGTCGCCCCCTCGCGGTACCACCGTGCGGATCGCAAGCATCCGGGGCGTAGCTCAGCTTGGCTAGAGCGCCCGCTTTGGGAGCGGGAGGCCGCAGGTTCAAATCCTGTCGCCCCGACCGGCGTGTCCGGTGAATGAAGCGGATGCCGCACACAGCGCCCTTTTAGAACCAGGGTCCAACAAACAGGAGAACCACCCAGTGACTACCACGGTCGAACAGCTGAGCCCGACGCGCGTGAAGCTCACCGCCACGGTGACGCCCGAGCAGCTCAAGCCCTCCATTGACCACGCCTACGAGCACATCGCCGCCGATGTGACGATCCCGGGCTTCCGCAAGGGCAAGGTGCCGCCGGCCATCATCGACACCCGTGTCGGCAAGGGCGCCGTGCTGGAGCACGCCATCAACGACTCGCTCGAGGGCGCCTACCGCGAGGCCGTCACCGAGACCAAGGTCCGCCCGCTGGGCCGCCCCGAGGCCGACATCGTGTCGGTGCCCGATGTGAACACCTTCGCCGGCGACCTCGTGGTCACCTTCGAGGTCGACGTGCGCCCCGAGATCACGGTGCCCGACTACGACAAGCTCGCCATCGAGGTCGCCTCGAGCGTCGTGACCGATGAGGACGTCGACGCCGAGCTCGACCGCTTGCGCAGCCGCTTCGGCACGCTCGTCACGGTCGACCGCCCGGCCAAGTCCGGTGACTTCGCCCAGATCGACCTCACCGCCAAGATCGGCGACACCGAGGTCGACACTGCCGACAACATCTCCTACGAGCTCGGCTCGGGCGACCTGATCGAGGGTCTCGACGAGGCCCTCGACAGCCTCACCGCCGGCGAGACCACGACCTTCGCGTCGAAGCTGCTCGGCGGCGACCACGAGGGCGAGGACGCCGAGATCACCGTCACGCTCAACTCCGTCAAGGAGCGCGAGCTGCCCGAGGCCGACGACGACTTCGCCCAGATCTCGAGCGAGTACGACACGATCGCCGAGCTGCGCGAGGGCCTCAAGACCGAGGCCGCCCGCTCGAAGAACTACGGCCAGGGCGCCGAGGCGCGCAACAAGCTCGTCGAGACGCTGCTCGAGAAGACCCAGATCGAGGTCCCCGCCGGCGTCATCGAGGACGAGGTGCACCGTCACCTCGAGGCCGAGGAGCGCCTCGAGGACGAGACGCACCGCGCCGAGGTCACCGAGGCGAGCGAGAAGGCCCTGCGCACGCAGATCCTCTTCGACGAGATCGCCGAGGCCGAGAAGGTCACCGTCAGCCAGAACGAGCTGACCTCCTACCTCGTGCAGGCCGCCGCCCAGTACGGCATGGACCCGAACGAGTTCGTCAAGGTGCTGTCCGAGAACGGCCAGATCCCGCAGATGGTCGGCGAGGTCGCCCGCAACAAGGCGATCGCGATCGTGCTCGGCAAGGCGGTCGTGACCGACACCGACGGCAACGCCGTAGACCTCTCGGACTTCGTCGCGATCGACCAGGACGACGACTCCGAGGTCGTCCTCTCGGCCGAGCCGGACGAGGCCGAGGGCGACGAGGCCGCCGTGGCCGACGCCGCTGAGGCGATCGCCGAGGCGAACGAGAAGCCCGCCAAGAAGGCCGCGAAGAAGTCGGCCAAGAAGGCTGAGGCCGCCGCCGAGTAGGCGAGTGAGCACGAGAGGATGCCGGGTGCCGATGGCCCCGGCATCCTCTCGTTTAAGCGTGCCGTGTCGAGGATGCCGCGCCGCCGCATGCGCCGTGGGCGAACAGCCGCGAGCGGCCGCGTTGACCCCCGATAGATTCGATGCAGCTACTTACGGAAACGGAGCGTCACACATGGCCGAACAGACACTGCCCAACAGTGTTTTCGATCGACTGCTGAGGGACCGGATCGTCTGGCTCGGCGAAGAGGTGCGGGACGACAACGCGAACGAGATCGCCGCGAAGCTCCTCCTGCTCGCCGCCGAGGACCCGAAGAAGGACATCTACCTCTACATCAACTCGCCCGGCGGCTCGATCACGGCCGGCATGGCGATCTACGACACCATGCAGTTCGTGCCGAACGACATCGTGACGGTCGGCATCGGCATGGCGGCGTCGATGGGGCAGCTGCTGCTGACCGCCGGCACCAAGGGCAAGCGCTACATCACGCCGAACGCGCGCGTGCTGCTGCACCAGCCCCACGGCGGCTTCGGGGGCACCGCGAGCGACATCCAGACTCAGGCCGCGCTCATCCTCGACATGAAGAAGCGCCTCGCCGAGATCACCGCGGCGGCGACGGGCAAGACCGTCGAGCAGATCAACGCCGACGGCGACCGCGACCGCTGGTTCACCGCGCAGGAGGCGCTGGAATACGGCTTCGTCGACCACATCCGCGAGAGCGCGAGCGATGTCTCGGGCGGCGGCGGGACCGAGCGGCAGTAGCGAGAGCGAAGAAGAGGACTGAAGAAACATGGACACGCCCAACTTCATGGCAGGCGGCTCGGCTCTGCAGATGCCGAACTCCCGCTACATTCTGCCGAGCTTCGAGGAGCGCACGGCCTACGGCTACAAGCGCCAGGACCCGTACGCGAAGCTCTTCGAGGACCGCATCATCTTCCTGGGCGTCCAGGTCGACGACGCGAGCGCCGACGACATCATGGCCCAGCTGCTCGTGCTCGAGAGCCAGGACCCGGACCGCGACATCGTGATGTACATCAACTCGCCCGGTGGCTCGTTCACCGCGATGACGGCGATCTACGACACGATGCAGTACATCCGCCCGCAGATCCAGACGGTCGTGCTCGGCCAGGCCGCCTCGGCCGCCGCCGTGCTCACCGCCGCGGGCACGCCCGGCAAGCGCCTCGCGCTGCCGAACGCCCGCATTCTGATCCACCAACCCGCCGTCGGCGAGGCCGGCCGCGGGCAGGCGTCGGACATCGAGATCCAGGCGAACGAGATCATGCGCATGCGCACCTGGCTGGAGGAGACGCTCGCGAAGCACTCCAACAAGACCCAGGCCGAGGTCAACAAGGACATCGACCGCGACAAGATCCTGTCGGCGGCCGAGGCCCTCGAGTACGGCCTCATCGACCAGGTGCTCTCGAGCCGCAAGACGGTTCCGGCGGCGCTGACCAAGTAGGCCCGGGCCGAGCCCGTTGACACGAGGGGCCGACATCCAGCAGATCCCTGCCGATGTCGGCCCCTCGCGTTAGGCTCATCGGAGGCACCCCGCCTCACGCCGACGGGGGCTGTGTCCATTACGGAGGAATCGCACATGGCACGCATCGGAGAGAGCGCCGACCTGCTCAAGTGCTCGTTCTGCGGAAAGAGCCAGAAGCAGGTCGTGCAGCTCATCGCGGGGCCCGGCGTGTACATCTGCGACGAGTGCGTCGAGCTGTGCAACGAGATCATCGAAGAGCGCATGGCCGACACCGAGGCGGGGGCGACGAGCGACTTCGACCTGCCGAAGCCCAAGGAGATCTACGCCTTCCTCGAGGAATACGTGATCGGGCAGGACGCGGCGAAGAAGTCGCTGGCCGTCGCGGTATACAACCACTACAAGCGCGTCCGCGCGCGCAACGCGATCGGGCCGGCCGACGTCAAGGCCGACGAGGTCGAGATCGCGAAGTCGAACATCCTGCTGATCGGCCCGACCGGCTGCGGCAAGACCTACCTCGCACAGACCCTCGCGCGTCGCCTCAACGTCCCGTTCGCCGTCGCCGACGCGACCGCGCTCACCGAGGCGGGCTATGTCGGCGAAGACGTCGAGAACATCCTCCTCAAGCTCATCCAGGCCGCCGACTACGACGTGAAGCGCGCCGAGACCGGCATCATCTACATCGACGAGGTCGACAAGATCGCGCGCAAGGCCGAGAACCCGTCGATCACGAGGGATGTCTCGGGCGAGGGCGTGCAGCAGGCGCTGCTCAAGATCCTCGAGGGCACGGTGGCCTCGGTGCCGCCGCAGGGCGGCCGGAAGCATCCCCATCAGGAGTTCATCCAGATCGACACGACGAACGTGCTGTTCATCGTGGCCGGCGCCTTCGCCGGGCTGGAAGACATCATCTCGGCCCGCGCGGGCAAGAAGGGCATCGGCTTCGGTGCTCCGCTGCACTCCAAGGGCGACGACCTCAACCTGTTCAGCGAGGTCCTGCCGGAAGACCTGCACAAGTTCGGCCTGATCCCCGAGTTCATCGGCCGCCTGCCCGTTGTCACGACGGTCACGCCCCTCGACCGCACGGCGCTCATCCAGATCCTCACCGAGCCGAAGAACGCGCTCGTGCGGCAATACCAGCGCATGTTCGAGCTCGACGGCGTCGAGCTCGACTTCGAGCAGGGCGCGCTCGAGGCGATCGCCGACCTGGCTGTTCTGCGTCAGACCGGTGCGCGCGGCCTCCGCGCCATCCTGGAAGAGGTCCTCGGGCCGATCATGTTCGAGGTGCCCTCGACCGACGAGGTCGCGCGCGTGGTCATCACCCGCGAGTCCGTCGAGTCGAACGCGGCCCCCACGATCGTCCCGGTGCGCTCGTCGCGCCGCGAGGAGAAGTCGGCCTAGAGCGGACTGCGTGATCGGGGCCGGTGCCGGAAGGCACCGGCCCCGATCGTCTCAGTCGGCCAGCCCGCGGCGCTTCAGCAGCGGAGCCAGGTCGGCGGTGCGACCACGGAAGTCGACATACGCCTCGATCGGGTCCTTGGTGCCGCCGACGCCGAGCAGCCGCGATCGGAAGCGGTCGCCGTTCGCACGGGTGAGGCCCCCGTTCTGCTTGAACCACTCGACGGTGTCCGCGTCGAGCACCTCGCTCCAGATGTACGAGTAGTACTGGGCGTCGTAGCCGCCCGAGAAGGTGTGGGCGAAGTACGAGCTCTGATAGCGCGGCGGCACAGGCCCGAAGTCGAGGCCGACGGCGGTGAGGGCGGATGCCTCGAACCCGGGCACCTCGGCGACGGCATCCGCCTGCTCCGCCGACAGCGTGTGCCATGCCTGGTCGAGCAGCGCCGCACCGAGGTACTCGGAGGTCGCGAAGCCCTCGTTGAAGGTCTCGGACGCGACGATGCGGTCGACGACGTCCTGCGGGATCGGCTCGCCGGTCTGGAAGTGCTTCGCGTAGTTCGCGAGCACCTCGGGCCACAGCATCCACATCTCGTTCACCTGCGACGGGAACTCGACGAAGTCGCGGTGCACGCTCGTGCCCGCGAAGCGCGGGTACACCGCATGGCCGAAGAGCCCGTGCAGCGCGTGGCCGAACTCGTGGAAGAGCGTGCCGACCTCGTCGAACGTCAGCAACGTCGGCTCGCCGGCTGCGGGCTTCGGCACGTTGTGGTTGTTGACGACGATCGTCGTCGGCTCGTCGAGCAGCTCGGACGCATCGACGAGGCTGTTCATCCATGCGCCGCCGCGCTTCGAGTCGCGCGTGTAGAGGTCGTAGAGGAACAGGCCGATCGGCGAGCCGTCCTCGTCGGCGACCTCGAAGACGCGGACGTCCGGGTGGTAGGCGACGAGGTCGGGGCGTTCGGCGAAGGTGATGCCGTACAGCCGGGTGGCTGCGAAGAACACGCCGTCCTGCAGCACGCGCTCGGCCTCGAAGTACGGGCGCAGCGCGGCCGTGTCGACGTCGTACTGCGCGGTGCGCACCTTCTCGGTCCAGAACGACCAGTCGGGCGCGGCGACAGCCTCACCGGCCAGCTCTTCGAGGGCGGCGTGCTCGCGGCGCGCGTTGCGGGCGGCGGCGGGGGCGAGTTTGCCGAGCATGACTGCGACGTTGGCAGCGCTGCCGGCGGTCTGGCCGGCGGTCACATAGTCGGCGTGGCTCGCGAAGCCGAGCAGCTCGGCGCGGCGTGCGCGCAGGCGGGCCAGCTCGAGCACGAGCGGTCGGTTGTCGTGCTCGCCGCGGCGCGCCCCGCGCGAACGCGAAGCGGTCATGATGCGCGCGCGGCTCTCGGGCCGCACGAGCGAGGAGAGCCAGGGATGCCCCGTCGGCAGCACGAGCGTGACGAGGTACTTGCCCTCGAGCCCGCGACCGTTCGCCGCCTCGGCCGCCGCCGACAGCTCGCCCTCGCCGAGCCCCTCGAGCTCGTCCGCGGAGTCGAACACCACGGCGAGGTCGTTCGTGTCGGCCAGCAGCTGCTTCTCGAACTTGGCCTGAAGGCCCGAGATGCGCTGGTTGAGCTCCGACAGCCGGGCCTTGGCCGCGGCATCCAGCCCGGCGCCGGCCAGGGTGAAATCGGTGAGGTGCCGCTTGACGAGGTAGTGCGCCTCGGGGGAGAGGTCGCTGCGTTCGGCGAGCCCCGCGTGCACGGTGCGGATGCGCTCGTAGAGCACGGAGTCGAGCTTGATGGCGTCGTCGTGCGCGGCGGCGCGCGGTGCGAGCTCTTCGTCGAGCGCGTTCGTGGCGTCCGTCGAGTCCGCAGACGACTTGTTGTAGAACACATAGGCCACGCGACGCAGCGTCTGGCCCGAGCGTTCGAGCGGCACGAGCGTGTTCTCGAAGGTCGGCGCCTCGGGGTTCGACGTGATCGCGGCGATCTCGGCGAGCTGCTCGGCGAAGCCGACCTCGAAGGCCGGCGCATAGTGCTCGTCGGCGATCAGCGCGAACGGCGGCAGCCGGTAGTCGAGGGTGCTGGGGGAGAGGAGCGGGTTCGAGTCATCCGACATACCCGCCACCCTAGCTTTCGTCGTCGAGCCCGCTCGAGGTGATCGTCGCGGTGTCGTCCGCCGGGTTGTAACGGATGACGGTGCCGTCGTCGAGCTCGACCACGGGCTTGCGCTCGAGCCAGGTCAACGTCCACCGCCAGGTTCCGGCGTCGACGCCGTCGGCGGCGAGCTCCTCCTCGACGGTCGAGATCGCCTTCGAGACGACCTCGGGCAGGCCGGCGGGCGCGGCCGAGCCGACGGGCCAGCGGGTGCCGAGCTGCATGCGGAGACCCGCCGGATTCAGGCGAACTGAGCCGCGGTCTGCAGCTCGAAGGTCGTCGGCGTGGTCGGCTGGCCCGCGACCTGGCTCAGGGCCGGGGCGAGCTGCTCGCCCTCGGCCTGGGTCCAGCGCACCACCACGGCGCCGCGCTGGGCTGCGCCGTCGCGGATGGCGGTGAACAGCGCCTGACCGGCCGAGAGCTCGCTCGACTCGGGGCTCACGAACAGGGCGTCGATGAACACGCCCGTGTCGCCCTCGAGAGGCCGCGGGAAGCTGTGGAAGAGCGCGAAGCCGGCGAGGTCGCCGTGCTCGTCGACCGCGATGAGGGACGACTCGACGTGCGCCGGGTCCGAGAGCCACATCCACAGCTGGAGCGCCTTCTGCTCTGTCAGCTGCGCCCCCCGCGCCACTGCGTAGGCCTCGTACAGGTTGAGCCAAGGAAAGAAGTCACTGTCCTTGGGTTCCCGAATCGCGATCGTCATGCCACCCCTCCCGTGCCGACCCTAGCGTGATTTGTGCTGATCAGGCGAGATCTTCGAGCTCGACGTCGGTGACGCCGATCGTGTCGCCCGCCGTGAACGAGACATCCTGGATGCGCCCGACCGCTTTCAGATCGCCTTCCGCGAGACGCAGGGCGGCGAGCTGACCGTCCGTCCCCGTCAGCGTCAGGCGCGTGATCGGCGTCTTCTGCGAGACCTTCGCATCGGTCTTGACGCGGCGGATGCCGACGAGCGCGGTCGACGCGGCCGCCAGCACCTCGGCGCCCTCGCCCGCGACCGCGAGCTCGTCGACGGTCGGCCACGCGGCGGTGTGCACCGAGCCGGCGTTGAACCAGCTCCACGTCTCCTCGGTGGCGAACGGGATGAACGGCGCGAACAGGCGCAGCAGCACGCTGAGCGCGAGGCGCAGGGCGGCGACGGCGGATGCCTGGCCGGCGGCGTCGGCCGAGCCGTGCGCACGTTCCTTCACGAGCTCGAGGTAGTCGTCGCAGAACGTCCAGAAGAACGACTCGGTGGTCTCGAGCGCACGGGCGTGGTCGTACGCCTCGAACGCGGCGGTCGCGTCGGCCACGACCTTGACGAGGCCGCGGAGCATCGAGCGGTCGAGCTCCTCGGTGACAGCGGCGCCCTCGGCGTGCTCGAAGCCGAGCACAAACTTCGCGGCGTTCAGCACCTTGATCGAGAGGCGGCGGCCGATCTTGATCTGCGTCGGGTTGTTCATGTCGAAGGCGGCGTCGGCACCCAGACGGCTCGAGGCGGCCCAGTAGCGCGTGGCGTCCGAGCCGTGCTGCTCGAGGATCGACGCGGGCGTGACCACGTTGCCCTTCGACTTCGACATCTTCTTGCGGTCGGGGTCGACGATGAAGCCCGAGATCGCGGCGTTGCCCCACGGCGCCGTGCCGTGCTCGAGCAGCGAGCGCAGCATCGTCGAGAACAGCCAGGTGCGGATGATGTCCTGGCCCTGCGGGCGCAGGTCGAACGGGAAGAGCGCCTCGAACAGCTCGGGGTCGCGCTGCCAGCCGGCGGCGATCTGCGGCGTGAGCGACGACGTCATCCAGGTGTCCATGATGTCGACCTCGCCGACGAAACCGCCGGCCTGGCCGCGCTGGGCCTCGTCGAAGCCTGTCGGGGCGTCGGACGACGGGTCGACGGGCAGCTGGGACGCCTCGGGCAGGATCACCTGGTCGAACTGCGTCTCGCCGTTCTCGTCGACGCGGTACCAGACGGGGATCGGCACGCCGAAGAAGCGCTGGCGCGAGATCAGCCAGTCGCCCGCGAGGCCGTTCACCCAGTTCTCGAAGCGCACGCGCATGAAGTCGGGGTTCCAGCCGAGGGCCTGGCCGGCCTCGATGAGGCGGGCGCGCAGCGCGTCGTCCTTGCCGCCGTTCTTCACATACCACTGGCGGGTCGAGACGATCTCGAGCGGGCGGTCGCCCTTCTCGTAGAACTTGACGGGGTGCTGGATCGGCTTGGGCTCGCCGATGAGCTCGCCCGACTCGGTCAGCAGCTCGACCATGGTCTTCTTGGCGCTGAAGACCGTCATGCCGGCGATCTTCGCGTAGGCCTCGCGCCCGGCATCCGTCGCGATCGCCTCGGGCGCCTCGGCGAGGATCCGGCCGTCGAAGCCGATGATCGCGCGCGTCGGCAGCTGCAGCTCGCGCCACCAGGTGACGTCGGTCACGTCGCCGAAGGTGCAGATCATGGCGATGCCCGAGCCCTTGTCGGGCTGGGCGAGGTGGTGCGCGACCACGGGCACCTCGACGCCGAAGACGGGCGTCGTCACGGTCGTGCCGAACAGCGGCTTGTAGCGCTCGTCCTCGGGGTGGGCCACGATCGCGACGCAGGCGGCGAGCAGCTCGGGGCGGGTCGTCTCGATGAAGATGTCGCCGTCGCCGTCGGCGCCGTGGAACGCGATGCGGTGGTAGGCGCCCGGCTGATCGCGGTCCTCGAGCTCGGCCTGCGCGACGGCGGAGCGGAACGTCACGTCCCACAGGGTCGGCGCCCAGTCCTGGTAGGCCTCGCCGCGCTCGATGTTCTTGAGGAACGCGAGCTGCGAGGCGTGGATCGACTCGGGCCCGATGGTGCGGTAGGTCTGCGCCCAGTCGACCGACAGGCCCAGCATCCGCCACAGGGCCTCGAACTGCTTCTCGTCCTCTTCCGTGAGGCGCTCGCACAGCTCGATGAAGTTGCGGCGCGAGACGGGCACCTGGTCGGCGGCCTTCGAGCTCTTGTTGTCGCCGCCCTCGTACGGCGGCACGAAGCCCTCGACATAGGGCAGCGAGGGGTCGCAGCGCACGCCGTAGTAGTTCTGCACGCGACGCTCGGTCGGCAGGCCGTTGTCGTCCCAGCCGATGGGGTAGAAGACGTTCTTGCCGAGCATGCGCTGGTAGCGGGCGATCACGTCGGTGTGCGTGTACGAGAACACGTGGCCGATGTGCAGCGAGCCCGACGCCGTCGGCGGCGGCGTGTCGATGGCGTAGATGCAGGTGCGATCGGATGCCTCGAGCGCCGCCTTGCGGTCGAACGCGTACGTGCCGCCCTGCTCCCACACGGCACCCCACTTGGCCTCGAGGCCCTCGAGCGCGGGCTTGTCCGGAATCACAGCAGTCATTTCAGGCCTCTTCGGTGTCGTATGTGCGGCACCGCGTCGAGGGTGCCTGAGTGTGGGATGTGCGTCGAGTCTACCGGGCGAAACCTGCCGGTCGGTGAGGGAACGCACCGTGACCGCTGAGGTCGCACGGACCTACTCGGGCCGCCAGATCTGTCGGGGACGATATCCCTGCTTACGGAGCCAGTGCTCGGTGTACACGATGCGTTCCGGCGTGATGACGGTCAGCGGGTCCGTCGGCGGCTCGTCCAGGCGGCGTCCGCGCTCGACGTGGTCGGACTGCCAGCGGAAGGCCTCCCAGTACGGTGCCGCGTCCGGATCGTCGCGCTCGAGCGTCCGAGCCATGCCGAAGATCTGAGCGCCGCGGCTGCTCGCCTGGCCGACCAGCGGGGCGACGATGCCGGCGGACACCCGCGGATCGCGGCGGAGGTTGCGTGACTTGGGCGAGTCGTTCCAGCTCGTGTAGAAGATCTCGAAGCCGAGGCTGTAGAAACGCACGGGTGTCGCCGCGGGCGACCCATCGGAGTTGACCGTCGCGATCACCGCGGTGTTCTGGGTCGAGAGGCAGAGATCGACGCGACTGGTTCGAATGCCGAGCGGCCCCGTGTTGGCGCCGGCGAGGAGTTTGCCGCCGATACGGGGCCGCTCGAGGTCGCGGCCAACCGGTAGACTCTGGGCATCGACTGCGATCCGGCCATCACCGGGGAGTCTTCGGAAGAACGCGACGCGAGTCGTCAGTAGAGCCGAACGGGTCGGGCCCGTCACAGCCTAAGAACAAGGGGTCCTGACATCCGTTGGGGCAATCGAGGTGGTACCGCGCGATACGCATCGCGTCCTCGTCGAGTGATTCCAGATCGCACCGAGGAGCCCCGTTGCCGTACCCCAAGTCCGACGAGACCGACGTCGTTCCGAGCCCGCGCTTCCCCGACATCGAGCAGAAGGTGCTCGCGTTCTGGAAGAAGGACGCGACCTTCCAGGCGTCCGTCGACCAGCGCGACGGCTGCACCGAATGGGTCTTCTACGACGGCCCGCCCTTCGCCAACGGCCTGCCGCACTACGGCCACCTGCTGACCGGCTACGCCAAGGACCTGTTCCCGCGCTACCAGACCATGCGGGGCAAGCAGGTCAAGCGCGTCTTCGGCTGGGACACGCACGGCCTGCCCGCCGAACTCGAAGCCGAGCGCCAGCTCGGCCTCAACGGCAAGGCCGACATCGAGAAGATGGGCCTCGCGGCGTTCAACCAGGCCGCGAAGGAATCGGTGCTGCGCTACACCGAGGAGTGGCAGGCGTATGTCACCCGCCAGGCGCGCTGGGTCGACTTCGACGGCGGCTACAAGACCCTCGACCTCACCTTCATGGAGAGCGTGCTGTGGGCGTTCAAGCAGCTGCACGACAAGGGCCTCGCCTACGAGGGCCACCGCGTGCTGCCGTACTGCTGGCGCGACGAGACGCCGCTCTCCAACCACGAGCTGCGCATGGATGACGACGTCTACAAGATGCGCCAGGACCAGACCGTCACGGTGACGTTCCCGCTCGTCGGCGAGAAGGCCGAGGCGCTCGGGCTCACCGCGGTGCGCGCCCTCGCGTGGACGACGACCCCGTGGACCCTGCCGACCAACGCGGCGCTCGTGGTCGGGCCCGAGATCAGCTATGCGGTCGTGCCCGCGGGCCCGAACGGCGCCGCCGACACCCCGGACGAGGCAGGGGAGTACCTGATCGCCCTCGAGCTGCTCGGCAACTACGCCAAGGACCTGGGCTACGACGACGCGGCGGCCGCTCAGGCGGCCGTCATCCGGACGATCGCCGGCGCCGAGCTGGCGGGCGTGCAGTACGACCGGCTGTGGGACTTCTACGCGGATGTCGAGACCTGGGGCACCGAGAACGCGTGGCGCATCCTCGTGGACGGCTACGTCACCACGGCCGACGGAACCGGCATCGTGCACCAGGCCCCGGCCTACGGCGAGGACGACCAGCGCGTCTGCGAGGCGAACGGCATCCCCGTCATCGTCTCGGTCGACGACGGCGGCAAGTTCCTGTCCGCGGTGGAGCCGGTCGCCGGCCTGCAGGTCTTCGACGCCAACAAGCCGCTCACGCAACTGCTGCGTGCCGACGGTCGCCTGCTGCGCGTCGCGAGCTATGAGCACTCCTACCCGCACTGCTGGCGGTGCCGGAACCCCCTGATCTACAAGGCCGTCTCGAGCTGGTTCGTGCGCGTCACCGAGTTCAAGGACCGCATGGCAGAGCTCAACCAGGACATCACCTGGGTGCCCGAGAACGTCAAGGACGGTCAGTTCGGGAAGTGGCTCGAGGGCGCGCGCGACTGGTCGATCAGCCGCAACCGGTTCTGGGGCTCGCCGATCCCCGTGTGGAAGTCGACCGACCCCGAGCACCCGCGCATCGACGTCTACGGCTCGCTCGAAGAGCTCGAGCGCGACTTCGGCACGCTGCCGACGAACGCGGCCGGCGAGGTCGACCTGCACCGCCCGTACATCGACGAGCTGACCCGCCCGAACCCCGACGACCCGACCGGGAAGTCCGTCATGAAGCGCATCACCGACGTCTTCGACGTGTGGTTCGACTCGGGCTCGATGCCGTTCGCACAGGTGCACTACCCGTTCGAGAACCGCGACTGGTTCGACACGCACAACCCCGCCGACTACATCGTCGAGTACATCGGGCAGACCCGCGGCTGGTTCTACGTGCAGCACGTGCTCGCGACCGCGATCTTCGACCGCCCGGCGTTCCGCAGCGCGCTCAGCCACGGCATCGTGCTCGGCTCCGACGGCCAGAAGATGTCGAAGAGCCTGCGCAACTACCCCGACGTCTCCGAGGTCTTCGACCGCGACGGCTCGGACGCGATGCGCTGGTTCCTGATGTCGTCGTCGGTCATCCGCGGCGGCAACCTGATCGTCACCGAGGAGGGCATCCGCACGGGCGTGCGCGAGCTGCTGCTGCCGCTGTGGAGCTCGTATTACTTCTTCTCGATCTACGCGAACGCGTGCGGCTACGAGGCGAAGCGGTCGACATCCTCGACCAACGAGCTCGACCGCTACATCCTCGCCAAGCTGCGCGAGACGGTCGCGACGGTCACCGAGCACCTCGACGACCTCGACAGCCCGTTCGCCGCCGCCGCGCTGCGCGACTTCGCCGACGTGCTGACCAACTGGTACGTGCGCCGCTCACGCGACCGGTTCTGGGTCGGCGTCACCGAGGCAGGCGAGAACGCCGAGGGCTTCGACACGCTGTTCACCGTGCTCGAGACGTTGTGCCGCCTCGCCGCGCCGCTGCTGCCGCTCGTCACCGAGAACATCTGGCAGGGACTCACGGGCGGCCGTTCGGTGCACCTCGAGGACTGGCCGGAGGCCGAGGAGTTCCCGGCGGACCACGCGCTCGTCGCGGCCATGGACGCCGTGCGCCAGATCGCGTCGACCGGCCTCTCGCTGCGCAAGGCGAACGGCCTGCGGGTGCGGCTTCCCCTCGCGAAGCTGACGGTGGTCGTGCCGGATGCCGCGAGCCTCGGTGCCTTCGAGGCGATCCTGCGCGACGAGCTGAACGTGAAGTCCGTCGTGCTCATCGCCGAGACGGCGACGAGTGCCGACGACTACGGCATCACCCGCCGGCTGTCGGTGAACGCCCGCGCGGCGGGCCCGCGTCTCGGCAAGCAGGTGCAGGAGGCGATCAAGGCCGCCCGCACCGGAGACTGGGCCGAGGCCGACGGCGTCGTGACCGCCGGCGGCATCGCGCTCGAGCCCGCCGAGTACGAGCTCGTGCTCGAGGTCGCGCAGAAGGACGACGCCTCCGAGGCGCTCGCGCTGCTGCCCGGCGGAGGTTTCGTGCTGCTCGACACGGCCGTGACGCCCGAGCTCGAGGCCGAGGGCGCCGCGCGTGACCTGATCCGCAGCGTGCAGGACGCCCGCAAGGCGGCCGGGCTCGAGGTGAGCGACCGGATCCGGCTCACGCTCACCCTGGACGCGGCGTCCGCCGCCGCCGCGCGCACGCACGCCGAGCTCATCTCGTCCGAGACCCTCGCGGTCGAGTACGCGGTCGCGGAGGGCACGCAGGCCATCGAGGTCGTGAAGGTGGGCGCATGAGCGACAACGCATTCCGCGAGGCGGCCGACGCCGTCTATGCCGAGCTGCTGACGAGGGTCGGCGAGTCGAAGCCCGAGCGGCGGCTGGATGCCACGCGCCGCGCCGCGGAAGTGCTCGGCGACCCGCAGAAGGCCTACCCCGTCATCCACCTCACCGGCACGAACGGCAAGACGTCGACGAGTCGCATCGCCGAGAGCATCCTGCGGGCCTACGGGCTGCGCACGGGTCTGCTCACGAGCCCGCACCTCGAGCGCTTCAACGAGCGCATCCTGATCGACGGCGAGCCCATCGCCGACGAGGCGCTCGCCCGGAACTGGGACGAGATCAGGCCCTACATCGAGATCGTCGACGCCGAGCTCGTGGCCGCAGGCCGTGCGCGCCTCACCTTCTTCGAGGTGGTCACGGTGCTCGGCTTCGCCTGCTTCGCCGACGCGCCCGTCGACGTCGCCGTGATCGAGGTCGGCATGGGCGGCGAGTGGGACTCGACGAACATCGCCGACGGAACCGTCGCGGTCATCACGCCCGTCTCGCTCGACCACGTCGGGGTGCTCGGCGACACCGTCGCCGAGATCGCCCGCACGAAGTCCGGCATCATCAAGGAAGGCGCGACCGTGGTCACGGCCGTGCAGGACCCGTCGGTCATGCGCGAGATCGAGGCGAAGGCGGCTGCGGTCGGGGCATCCGTCGTCGCCCAGGGGCGCGACTTCGACGTCACGGCGACCTCCGTCGCGGTCGGCGGCCAGCTGATCGAGGTGCGCGGCACCGCGGCGGCCTACGACGGCCTGTTCCTGCCGCTCTACGGCGACCACCAGGCCCAGAACGCCGCGGTCGCGATCGCGGCGGTCGAGGCCTTCATCGGCGGTGGCGCGCAGCCGCTCACGGGCGAGCTGCTCGAGGACGGCGTCGCGGGCGCGACCTCGCCCGGCCGGCTGCAGCTCATCGGCACCGAGCCGACCGTGATCGTGGACGCCGCGCACAACCCCGCCGGCGCGCAGACGCTGCATGCGGCGCTCGGCACGTACTTCGACTTCGACGAGGTCGCCTTCGTGCTCGGCATCCTCAAGGACAAGGACGCGCACGGCATCGTCGACCAGCTCGCGCCCGATGCCGCCCTGATCATCGCGACGCAGTCGCATTCCGACCGCGCGCGCTCGAGCGAGGAGCTCGCCGAGGACGTCTACGAGTGGACGCACGAACGCGTCGACGAGGTCGAGGATCTCGGGGATGCGATCGAGGCCGCGCGGGCCTGGGCGCTCGAGGGCGAGAAGCGCGCCGTCGTCGTGACCGGCTCGATCACGCTCGTGGGCGAGGCCATGACTCTGGCCGCCGATCGGGGCTGGAAGGCGCCGCGGCTCGTCGACGATCTGGAGGACGATCTGGAAGACGGCGGCGCCGCATCCGGCTACGACACGGGGGACGACGAATGAGGCGGCAGCGGGGCGTCCGCGAATCGCTCGGCTCGATCGTCCTCGGCTTCGAGCTGATCATCCTGTTCCTCGGCACGCTCGTCGCCTGGGGCCTGCACGCGGCGCCCGCCGCGCAGGTGATCACCGGCGGCGCCGTGCTGATCGCGCTGTCGATCGTCGGCATCCTCACCCTGCGCTATCGCGTCGGTGCGGCAATCGGCTTCGCCGTGCAGGTGCTGGCGGTGGTCGCGGGCCTCTGGGTGACCATGATGTTCGTCGTCGGCGCGATCTTCCTCGGCATCTGGATCTATGCGATGTACCAGGCTGGCAGGATCGAAGCGCACAGCGCCGGCCAGAACGCCGGTGCTGCAGCCCAGCAGCGGAACGAAACGGAGAATCAGTGAGCACTGTGGAAGAGACCCTCGTCCTCGTCAAGCCCGACGGCGTGGCGCGCAACCTGAGCGGCGAGATCCTGCGCCGCATCGAGGCGAAGGGCTATCAGCTCGTCGACATCAAGCTCATCGACGCCGACCGCGAGCTGCTCGCGCAGCACTATGCCGAGCACGAGGGCAAGCCGTTCTACGAGCCGCTGCTCGAGTTCATGCAGTCGGGCCCGATCGTCGCGATCCGCATCGCGGGCGAGCGCGTCATCGAGGGCTTCCGCTCGCTCGCGGGCACGACCGACCCGACAACGGCCACCCCCGGCACGATCCGCGGCGACCTGGGCCGCGATTGGGGCCTCAAGGTGCAGCAGAACCTCGTGCACGGCTCCGACTCGCCCGAGTCGGCTGCGCGCGAGCTCGCGCTGTGGTTCGCCTAGGTGTGATGTCCAGGGACGTTGTTTGCTGACACGGCGTTGACCCGCCAGTAGGCGAAGGCCTCCGGTTGTGAAGTGGAGCTGTCTAATTCACCGCTTCATGCAACCTGGAGGCC
>WQZN01000007.1 GCA_009780695.1 Microbacteriaceae bacterium | reverse complement strand
TCGAGCAGTCGAAGGTGCCGACCGACGGCCGCATCGTGCTCGTGCAGCAGGCGCTGCGCAAGGGCGCGACCGTCGAGCAGCTCTTCGAGGCGACCAAGATCGACCCGTGGTTCCTCGACCAGATCGTGCTCATCAACGAGGTCGCCGAGGACGTCCGCACCGCGCCGACGCTCGACACCGCGACCATGCGCTGGGCGAAGGAGCACGGCTTCTCGGACGCGCAGATCGGCGAGCTGCGCGGCTTCGGCGAGGCGGATGTCCGCGAGGTGCGCCACATCCTCGGCGTGCGCCCGGTCTACAAGACGGTCGACACCTGCGCCGGCGAGTTCCCGGCCCTCACGCCGTACCACTACTCGAGCTACGACCTCGAGACCGAGGTCGCGCCGAGCGACAGCCGCAAGGTCGTCATCCTCGGCTCGGGCCCGAACCGCATCGGCCAGGGCGTCGAATTCGACTACTCGTGCGTGCACGCCTCGTTCGCGCTGCACGACGCGGGCTTCGAGACGATCATGATCAACTGCAACCCCGAGACGGTCTCGACCGACTACGACACCTCGGACCGCCTGTACTTCGAGCCGCTCACGCTCGAGGACGTGCTCGAGGTCATCCACGCCGAGTCCCAGTCGGGCGAGCTCGTGGGCGTCGTGGTGCAGCTCGGCGGCCAGACGGCCCTCGGCCTCGCGACCGGCCTCAAGGCCGCCGGCGTGCCGATCCTGGGCACGACTCCCGAGGCGATCGACCTCGCCGAGGAGCGCGGCCTGTTCGCCGGCATCCTGCACGACGCCGGGCTGCTCGCCCCGCGCAACGGCACCGCCTACGACCTCGACGGCGCCAAGCAGGTCGCGGGCGAGATCGGCTACCCGGTGCTCGTGCGCCCGAGCTACGTGCTCGGCGGCCGCGGCATGGAGATCGTCTACAGCGAAGCCCAGATCACCGACTACTTCGACCGCATCGCCGACCAGGGCATCGTCGGCCCGGGCCACCCGCTGCTCGTCGACCGCTTCCTCGACGACGCGACCGAGATCGACGTCGACGCGCTCTTCGACGGCGAGCGCCTCTACGTGGGCGGCGTCATGGAGCACATCGAAGAGGCGGGCGTCCACTCGGGCGACTCCAGCTGCACGCTGCCGCCGGTGACCCTGGGGCGCATCGACGTGGCGAAGGTGGTGGATGCCACGCGCAAGATCGCCGAGGGCATCGGCGTGCGCGGCCTGCTGAACGTGCAGTTCGCCATCAGCGCCGGGGTGCTCTACGTGCTCGAGGCGAACCCCCGGGCCAGCCGCACCGTGCCGTTCGTGAGCAAGGCGCTCGGCATCCCGCTCGCCAAGGCCGCGAGCCGCGTGATGGCGGGCTCGACGATCGCCGAGCTCGTCGCCGAGGGGCTGCTGCCCGAGGCCGACGGCTCCGCGGTGCCGCTCGACGCGCCGGTCGCCGTGAAGGAGGCCGTGCTGCCGTTCAAACGCTTCCGCACCGTGAACGGCCAGGTCGTCGACTCGCTGCTCGGGCCGGAGATGCGCTCGACGGGCGAGGTCATGGGCATCGACCGCGACTTCCCGCGCGCGTTCGCGAAGAGCCAGGCGGCGGCCTACGGCGGCATCCCCGTCTCGGGCACCGTCTTCGTCTCGGTCGCCGACCGCGACAAGCGCTCGATCGTGCTGCCCATCCTGCGGCTCACCGAGCTCGGCTACAAGGTCGTCGCGACCGAGGGCACCGGCGAGGTGCTCGCGCGCAACGGCATCGCGAGCGAGACGGTCCGCAAGTTCTCGGAGAGCGACAAGGCGGGCGAGTCGGTCGTCGACATGCTCGACCGCGGCGAGGTCGACATCGTCGTGAACACGCCGACCGGCGGCTCGACCCGCCACGACGGCTATGAGATCCGCGCGGCCGCGGTCGCCGCGGACAAGCCCCTGTTCACCACCATCAGCGAGCTCTCGGCGGCCGTCGCCTCGATCGAGGCGGTGCGCGCCGGCTTCGACGTGAAGAGCCTGCAGGAGTACCAGCTCGAGCGCGTCGCGCGTCTCGAGGCGGCGGCCTCGGCCGAGCAGGGGGGCGCGGCGTGAGCGACGCGGGCTTCGGATTCGGCTTCGGCGGCGTGCTGAAGTCGGCCGTCGAGGCGTTCGGCCCGCTGTGCGTCGGCATCGACCCGCACGACTTCCTGCTGCAGGAATGGGGGCTGCCGTCGTCGGCCGCGGGCGTGCGCGAGTTCGGGCTGCGCGCGGTGGATGCCGTGAGCGGCCGGGCCGGCATCGTGAAGCCGCAGGTGGCGTTCTTCGAGCGCTTCGGCTCGGCGGGCTACGCCGCCCTCGAGGAGGTGCTCGCGGCGTCCCGCGCCGCCGGCATCATCACGATCGCCGACGCGAAGCGCGGCGACATCGACACCTCGCTCGCGGGCTACGCCGAGGCGTGGCTCACCCCCGGTTCGCCGCTCGAGGCGGATGCCCTGACGGTCAACCCGTTCCAGGGCGTCGCCTCGCTCGAGCAGGCCATGACCTACGCGGCCGACAACGGCAAGGGCCTGTTCGTGCTCGCCGCGACCTCCAACAGGGAGGCCGCGGGCCTGCAGCGCGCTCGGATCGAGCGAATCGGCTCTGATCAGGGTTCTTCTTCCACCGTGACGGTCTCTCGTGCGATCATCGATGACGTGAGCGCATTCAATGCGGGTCGCATCGACGCGGGGGTCGTCGGTTCCATCGGCGTGGTCCTCGGGGCGACCGTCGACTTCCCGGCCCAGGGCGTCGACGTCGACGCGCCGCACTCGCCCGCGCTCCCGGTCCTCGCGCCGGGCTTCGGCCATCAGGGCGCTCAGGCGACCCGGGTGCGCGAGCTGTTCGGCGCGCTCACCCCGCTCACGCTGGTCTCCGAGTCGCGCAGTCTGCTCCAGGCCGGCCCGCACGGTCTCGCCGCCGCCATCGACGCCCGCTCCGCCGAGCTGCGAGCAGCGCTTGGCTGAGATCCACCCCGCAGGCGATCCGACCCGGCCCATCCCGCCGGAAGTCGATCGTGTCGCCGCGTCCCGGGCGGCGGTCGCCGCCCGACGCGCCCGCGCCGAGCTCAAGTCGCAGATCGCGGCGGGGCGGCGCAGTGCGGAGTCGGTCCTCGACGAGGGCTCGCGCGATCCCAACGGGGCGGCGGGCACGCTGCGCGTGACCGACTTCCTGCTGTCGATCCCGGCAATCGGCGTCACCAAGATGCACTCGACGCTCGAGCGCCTCGAGATCTCCGAGGTGAAGCGGCTCGGCGGCCTCGGCCGTCACCAGCGCGAGCGCCTGCGCGGCTTCCTGCGCGAGCGCGCACGCCTGTCGGCGAAGGGCCGGACGGCGCGACTCACCGTGCTCGCCGGGCCCACGGCCGTCGGCAAGGGCACCGTCTCGGCCTACATCCGCGAGCACTATCCCGACGTGCTCTTCTCGGTCTCAGCGACCACCCGCGCCCCGCGCCCCGGCGAGGTCGACGGCGTGCACTACTTCTTCGTCGACGACGCCGAGTTCGACCGCATGGTCGAGGCGGGCGAGCTGCTCGAGTGGGCCGTGGTGCACAACCGCAGCCGCTACGGCACGCCGCGCCGCCCCGTCGAGGAAGCCCTCGCGGCGGGCCGCTCCGTGCTGCTCGAGATCGATCTGCAGGGGGCGCGCCAGGTTCGGGCATCCGCACCCGACTCCTTACTCGTGTTCCTCGCCCCGCCCAGCTGGGACGAACTGGTCCGCCGACTGATCGGGCGCGGCACCGAGGCGCCGGAAGAGCAGCAGCGCCGCCTCGAGACCGCCAAGGTCGAATTGGCGGCCGAGAGCGAGTTCGACCGCACCGTGGTCAACGTGACCGTTCAGGATGCCGCGCGCGAAGTCGTAGAATTGATGAATCTGCCTGCGCGGGCCTGACCTGCGCACTTCGATCTTTCCCGTAAGGAGAACCCTCATGGCGACGTCCAACAAGGGCATCATCGACCCGCCCATCGACGACCTGCTCAGCAAGGTCGAGTCGAAGTACGCGCTGGTCATCTTCGCGAGCAAGCGCGCGCGTCAGATCAACGACTACTACGCCGACCTGCACGAGGGCAGCCTGTTCGACAACGTCGGCCCGCTCGTCGACTCGTCCGTCGAGGACAAGCCGCTGTCGGTCGCCCTGCACGAGATCGGCGAGGACAAGCTCGTCCTCAAGCCGCTCGCGGAGTAGTAGCCCGTCGTGACCTCAGATGCCGCCGGGGCGCCCCGCTTGACGATCGTCGTCGGGGTGACCGGCGGCATCGCCGCGTACAAGACCGTCTCGCTCGTGCGCGCCTTCGTGCTCGCCGGCCACGACGTGCACGTCGTGCCGACCGAGGCGGCGCTCAAGTTCGTCGGGAAGCCCACCTGGGAGGCGATCAGCCGCAACCCCGTGACCGCCGAGCTCTACGAAGGCGTCGACGAGGTGCGCCATGTCGCCCTCGGTCAGAGGGCCGACCTCATCGTCATCGCCCCCGCGACTGCGAACACCATCGCGAAGCTCGCACACGGCCTCGTCGACGATCTGCTGACCAACACTGTTCTCGCCTCGACGGCGCCGCTCGTCGTCGCGCCCGCGATGCACACCCAGATGTGGCAGGCCGCGGCGACGCAGGCGAACATCGCGACGCTGCGCGAGCGCGGCGTCACCGTCGTGGGCCCCGAGAGCGGGCAGCTGACGGGCAGCGACTCGGGGCCCGGGCGGATGTCCGAGCCCGACGACATCGCGGCGGCCGCACTGGCCGTCGCCGCCGGCGGGGGAGCCGGGGCAGCAGCAGCCGACGGCCCCGCTGCCGCAGGCAACCCCGTCGCTCGCATCGCCGCCGCACGCGCCCGCCGCGCCCGCATCGACGCGCTGCCCGAGGGCGGCCGCCTCGACCTCGACGGCCTGCGCGTCGTCATCACCGCGGGGGGAACCCGCGAGCCCTTCGACCCCGTGCGCTTCATGGGCAACCGCTCGAGCGGCAAGCAGGGCATGGCGATCGCCGCCGCGGCTGCCGCGCGCGGTGCGACGGTCACGCTGCTCGCCGCGAACATCGGCACGGACGCCCTGCCCGACGGCGTCGAGCTGCGCGAGGTGTCGACGACCCTCGAGCTCGAAGAGGCCGTGACGGCCGCCGCGGCCGAGGCCGACGCGGTCATCATGGCCGCCGCCGTCGCCGACTACCGCCCGGCGCAGATCCAGCAGGGGAAGATCAAGAAGGAGCACACGGGGGACCGGCTGACGGTCGAGTTCGTGGTGAACCCCGACATCCTCGCCGAGCTCGCCGCCGCGAAGCGGCCCGGTCAGACGATCGTCGGCTTCGCCGCCGAGACCGAGCCCGACCCGGCCCGTCTGCTCGAGCTGGGCCGGTCGAAGATCGCCCGCAAGGGCTGCGACTTCCTGGTTGTCAACAACGTCGGCTGGGCCACGGGTTTTGCCACAGATGACAACGACGTCCTCGTTCTGAACCGGGCGGGCGATATCGTGATGGAGGCCTCAGGCACCAAGTTGTCGGTGGCCGATCGTATTCTCGACGCGACGCTCACCCGCGCCTAGTCGCCACTCGCCGACGCGAACCAGACGCCACCGGCCCTACCTAGGGAGATCCATGTCCGCACTGCGTTTGTTCACCTCCGAGTCGGTCACCGAGGGCCACCCCGACAAGATCTGCGACCAGATCTCCGACAGCATCCTCGATGCGCTGCTCACCGTCGACCCGCGGGCGCGCGTCGCGGTCGAGACCATGGTCACGACCGGCCAGGTGCACGTCGCCGGCGAGGTGACGACCGAGGGCTACGTCGAGATCCCGCAGATCGTGCGCGACAAGATCACGTCGATCGGCTACACCTCCTCCGACGTCTGGTTCGACGGCCGCTCGTGCGGCGTCTCGATCTCGATCGGCGCGCAGTCGCCCGACATCGCACAGGGCGTCGACGACGCGTTCGAGACCCGCGAGGGCGAGAGCGTCGACGAGCTCGACCGCCAGGGCGCCGGCGACCAGGGCATCATGTTCGGCTTCGCCACGACCGAGACGCCGCAGCTCATGCCGCTGCCGATCTGGCTCTCGCACCGCCTCTCCGAGCGCCTCGCCGCGGTGCGCAAGTCGGGCGAGCTCGACTTCCTGCGCCCCGACGGCAAGACGCAGGTCACGATCGGCTACAACGGCCTCACCCCCGAGACCATCGACACCGTGGTGCTCTCGACCCAGCACGCGCCGTCGATCAGCCTGGGTGCGCTGCGCGACGCGATCGACCAGGTCGTCATCCGCCCCGTGCTCGAGACCGTCGAGCTGGCCACCCCCGACCTCAAGCTGCTGATCAACCCGACCGGCATCTTCGAGATCGGCGGCCCCCACGGCGACGCGGGCCTCACCGGTCGCAAGATCATCGTCGACACCTACGGCGGCGCGAGCCGCCACGGCGGCGGCGCGTTCTCCGGCAAGGACCCGTCGAAGGTCGACCGCTCGGCCGCCTACGCCATGCGCTGGGTCGCGAAGAACGCGGTCGCCGCGGGCCTCGCCGACCGGCTCGAGGTGCAGGTCGCTTACGCGATCGGCGCGGCGCACCCCGTCGGGCTGTATGTCGAGGCCTTCGGCACCGAGAAGGTGCCCGTGCCGCGCATCGAGGCCGCCATCCGCGA
This sequence comes from Microbacteriaceae bacterium, assembly GCA_009780695.1. GTDB lineage: Bacteria > Actinomycetota > Actinomycetes > Actinomycetales > Microbacteriaceae > Gryllotalpicola. The sequence goes on along the minus strand of WQZN01000007.1, from coordinate 114,519 downwards.
GGTGTTCGACCTGCGCCCGGCCGCGATCATCCGCGACCTCGACCTGCTGCGCCCGATCTACACGCAGACCGCCGCGTACGGCCACTTCGGCCGAGAGCTGCCCGACTTCACGTGGGAGAAGCTCGACCGCGTCGACGCTCTGCGCAGCGCCGCGGGCCTGTAAGGCGCGGTGCCCGCCGTGGCATCCTCGACGGCACGCGGCAGCGTCGCACGGGTACTCATCGACTCGCCGCTGCCGCAGCTCGACCGCCTGTTCGACTACGCGATCCCGCCCGCCCTCGCCGACGCCGTCGCGCCGGGCGTGCGCGTCACGGTCGCGCTGCGCACCGAGCGGCGGCTCGCCGACGGCCTGGTGATCGAGGTCGCCGACACGAGCGAGTTCGACGGCGCGCTCGCGCCGCTCGAAGCGGTCGTCTCGCCCGCGCGGGTGCTCGCGCCCGAGGTGTGGGCGCTCGCACGCCGCGTCGCCGACCGGCAGGCCGGGGGAGCGAGCGACGTGCTGCGCCTCGCCATCCCGCGGCGCTCGGTGGCGGTCGAACGCAAGTGGCTCGAGCGCGGCGCCGCCGTCGAAGTCCCGAAGCTCGCGCACCCCGTCGAGGGCTACGAGCCGGGGCTCATCGAGGCGGCCATCGAGCGCGGCGGCCGGCTCGCGCTGCGCTCGATCCCGGGTGTCGTGCAGCTGCCGGGCGGCACGTGGGTCGGCCGGTGGGCGCTCACGCTCGCGCAGGCCGCGGTGCGCACCGTGATCGACGGGAAGAGCGCGATCCTCGCGGTTCCCGACTACCGCGATCAGGAGCAGGTGGAGGCCGCGCTGGCGGCCCTCGCGCCGGCCGGCGCCGTGGCATCCCTCGACGCGCGCCGCACCAACGCACAGCGCTACGCGGCGTTCCTCGGCTGCCTGCCGCACCCCGAGGCGGGCAACACGCCGCGCATCATCGTCGGCAACCGCTCGGTCGTCTACGCCCCCGCGGCGCAGCTCGGCCTGATCGCGCTCTACGACGACGGCGACCCGCTGTTCGCCGAGCCGCTCGCGCCCTATGCGCACGCACGCGACGTCGCCCTCATCCGGCAGGAGCAGCAGGGCTGCGCCGTCGTCTTCGCCGGCCACACGCGCTCGGTCGAGGTTCAGCGGCTCATCGAGCTGCAGTTCCTCGACGAGGTCGTGCCGGCGCCGCGCGTGACGCCGAAGGTCGTGCCGACGGCCGCGCAGCAGAGCGCGCAACGCGACGGCGGCCGGGTGCCGAGCGCGGCGTTCCGCACCGCGACCGAGGCGCTCACGCAGGGCACCGTGCTCGTGCAGGTCGCCCGGCCCGGCTACGTCTCGCTGCTCGCGTGCCAGCGGTGCGGGCAGGCGGCGCGCTGCACGCACTGCGCGGGGCCGCTGCAGCTCGCGTCATCCCACGCCCTGCCGAGCTGCGGCTGGTGCGGCAAGCTCGCCGGCGGGTGGCGGTGCTCCGAGTGCAACGGCACGCGCTTCCGCATGGTGACGCGCGGCTCGGCGCGCACCGCGGAAGAACTCGGCCGCGCCTTCCCGGGCACGCGCGTGATCGTGAGCGACGGCGAGCGGCCCGTGACGCACGTCGACGGCGAGCCGCGCACGCTCGTGGTCGCGACCCGCGGCGCCGAGCCCGTTGCGGCGGCCGGCTATGCCGCGGTCATCCTGCTGGACGGCGAGAGGATGCTGCAGCGCGAGAGCCTGCACGTCGGCGACGACTGCCTGCGCTGGTGGTCGAACGCGGCCGCGCTGGCCGCGCCCGGTGCGCCGACCGTGCTCGTCGGCGTGGGCGGGCCGCTCGCCCAGTCGCTCACCCTGTGGCAGCAGCACGCCTATGCCGCGGCGCAGCTCGTCGACCGCAAGGCCCTCGGCTTCCCGCCCGCCCTGCGCGTCGCATCGGTCACCGGCAGGGCGCCGGCTGTGCAGCAGGCGCTGCAGGCGCTCGACGGGGTGCCGATCCGCGACGTCCTCGGCCCCACGCCCGTGCCGGTCGACGGGCCGCATCAGGCCGAGGAGAGCCTCGTGCGCGCCGTCGTGCGCTTCGACTACGGGGTGGGCGCGCAGGTCGCGACGACCTTGCGCGGTGTCGTGCTGCGCCTCGCCGCGGGCGCCCGCCGGCCGCCGGCGGGGCAGAAGCGCCGGCGCCCCGCTCCTACACTGAGAGTCAAGCTGGACGACCCCGAGATCCTCTAGGACGCACCCACGTGACCCACGCACCTTCCCTGCGAATCGTGTTCGCCGGAACCCCCGCCGTCGCCGTTCCGACGCTCGACGCCCTGGCCGCCGGCCGCCACGAGATCGTCGGCGTCGTCACGCGTGCCGACGCCCCGCTCGGCCGCAAGCGCGTTCTGACGCCGTCGCCCGTCGGCGCGCGCGCCGCCGAGCTCGGCCTGAACACGATCAAGGCCAACCGCCTGCGCGAGGCCGAGACCGCCGAGGTCGCGGCCCTCGCCCCCGACCTCGGCGTCATCGTCGCCTACGGCGGCCTGCTGCGCGCGCCGATGCTCGCCGCGCCGCGCCTCGGCTGGATCAACCTGCACTTCTCCGAGCTGCCGCGCTGGCGCGGCGCCGCACCCGTGCAGCGCGCGGTCATGGCGGGGGACGCCCGCACCGGCTCCGCCGTGTTCCAGCTCGTCGAGGAGCTCGACGCGGGCGATGTGTTCTCGCTCGAGCGTCGCGTGATCGGCGCCGACGAGACCGCGGGTGAGGTTCTCGAGGCGCTCGCGCGCTCGGGGGCCCGGCAGCTGGCATCCGTCGTCGACGCCCTCGCCGACGGCACGGCGGTCGCCGCCCCGCAGTCGGGCGATGTGACGGTCGCCGCCAAGCTGACCATCGACGACGCGCGCCTGCCGCTCGCCGAGCCCGGCGACCGCGTCTACGCACGCCTGCGCGGCGTCACGCCCGAGCCCGGCGCCTTCGTGCTCGTCGGCGGCGAGCGGTTCAAGATCCACGCGGCGCGCCTCGCCCGGGGCGCGGACCGCCTCGAGCCGGGCCGCTTCGGCGCGCGCGGCGGCAAGGTCTACCTCGGCACCGGCTCGCACCCGCTCGAGCTGCTGACCGTGCAGCCCGCCGGCAAGAAGGCGATGGCCGCCGCCGACTGGTGGCGCGGCCTGCAGAGCCCCGAGGCGGTGGTCGCCGAATGAGCGCTCCCGCCTCGACCCCGAGCCCCCGCCGCATCGCGTTCGACGTGCTGTCGGCGGTGCGCGAGTCGGATGCCTACGCCAATCTGCTGCTGCCCGTGCGCCTCGAGCGCTCCGGCCTGTCCTCCGCCGATGCCGGGCTCGCGACCGAGCTCACCTACGGCACGCTGCGCATGCGGGGCTACTACGACGCCGTCATCCGCCTCGCCGCGAAGCGCGAGATCGACCAGATCGAGCCCGCCGTGCGCGACGTGCTGCGCCTCGGCGCGCACCAGCTGCTGTCGATGCGCGTGCCGTCGCACGCCGCCGTGAACGAGACCGTGAACGTGGCGGCGCAGGCGATCGGGCGCAGCCGGGTCGGTTTCGTCAACGGCGTGCTGCGCGGCATCTCACGGGTCTCGCCGGAATCGTGGCGCCGACGCGTCGGCACCGAGGCCGCGACGCCCGACGACGTGATCGCCCAGCTCGAGTCCCACCCCGTGTGGATCGTGCGCGCGCTGCGTCAGGCGCTGGCCGCCGAGCGCCGGCCCGGCGCCGATCTCGAGGCCGAGCTCGAGGCGCTGCTCACGGCCGACAACGTCGCCCCGCGGGTGAACCTCGTCGCGCTGCCCGGCGGCCCGGGGCGGCCCGCCGATGCCCAGGCCGACCCCCATTCGCCCTACGGCTTCACCACGCCGGGGGATCCGTTCCCGCTCGTGCGGCGCTCGCGCGGCTGGCTGCGCGTGCAGGACGAGGGCTCGCAGCTCGCGGCCCTCGCCCTGGTCGCCGCGCGGCCGGTCGAGGCCGGCGAGCTCTGGCTCGACATGTGCTCGGGCCCCGGCGGCAAGGCGGCACTGCTCGGCGCCGAGGCACTGCGCGGGGGAGCGCGGCTCGTCGCGAACGAGGTCGTGCCGGCCCGCGTCGGGCTCGTGCGCAACGCCGTCGAGCCGCTCGGCGACGCGGTCGAGGTGGTCGAGGGCGACGGCCGCACGATCGGCGTCGAGCAGTCGGCGAGGTACGACCGGGTGTTGCTGGATGCCCCCTGCACCGGGCTCGGCGCCCTGCGCCGGCGCCCCGAAGCACGGTGGCGCAAGCAGCCGCGCGACGTGGCCGAGCTGACGCGGCTGCAGGCGGCTCTGCTCGACTCCGCCGTCGGGGCGCTCAAGCCCGGCGGCATCCTCGCCTACGTCACGTGCTCGCCGCACCTCGGCGAGACGCGCATCGCCGTCGCCGACGTGCTCAAGCGGCATGCGGGCACGCTCGAGGAGCTGCCCACCCAGGAGATCCTGCAGGCCGCCGTGACGGCGCCGCTCGACCTCGCGGGCGACCCCGCCCAGGTGCAGCTGTGGCCGCACCGCAACGGCACCGATGCGATGTTCATCGCTCTGTTGCGCAAGCTGTGAATGCCCCGGCAACGGCGCTGTTGCATTTGCCAATGCAGATGTCGGTGGGTAGCGTCGAAGCCCGTGTCATGTGACACATTCGGGGGACATCCTGCGGGGGAACGCAGCGTGTGACACGCGCCGGTTGCCCTGTGGCCCCGGAACAGCCACGAAAGCACCCACCCCATGAACAAGAACCTCACCCGCGGCATCTGGTTCGCCGTCTCACTCGGCGGGCTCTCGCTCGCCGGCTGCGCCGCCGCCACTGCGGCGACGCCCACGACCGGCCTGCTCGGCGGCCTCACCTCGACAGTGACGTCGACGGCGACCGCGGTCACCGCACCGGTCACGAACACCGTCGACTCCGTCGCGGGCACCGACACCACGGGTCTCGTGGGCGCGGTGACCGGCACGGTCGACTCGGTCGCCGGCTCCTCGACCAGCGCGCCCGTCGCATCGACCGGCGCGAGCACCGCCCCGGCGACCACGACGGCGGCTTCGAGCGGCACCACCGCGGCGACCGGCTCGAGCACGAGCAGCGCAGCGCCTGCGGCGTCATCCGCGGCATCGGCTCCGGTCGCGGCAGCCACCGGCGGCACATCCACGACGAGCAGCGCGACGACGAGCGCCACCGGCCCGTCGGCTTCCGCCGCAGCCTCGACCGCCGCGACGCCGGCCGGCGCGGCGGCATCCGCCGACAGCGCCGCGGCGCCGGGCACGCACGCGACGTCGGCCGCCCAGCGCGTCTCGGTCGAACGCGCATCGGACGTGACGCTCGCCGGCGGCGACCTCGCCTCGGCGTTCGACTCGAGCTCCGCCGGCTCGCTCCCCTCGAGCACGGGCGGCCGGCACGTCGCCCCCGCCAACCCGCTCATCGCGGGCGGTGCCGCGGCGGCATCCGTCGTCGCCGTCGGCGGCGCCCTCGTCGGCGCCCGCCGCAAGCCCCGCGGGCGCCACGCCGCCTGAAGCTGACCCGGCGAGGCCGGCTCAGTCCTCCGCGAGGGCGTACGACGAGCCCGAGCGCGTGCGCACGAGCAGCCCGAAGTCGACGAGGTAGCGCCGCAGCACCGCGACATCCTCATGGAACGCCGCGAGCCGCTCGTTGACGGTCGACTCGTCGAGCACCTCGCCGGAGCGGAACGCGCGCCCGGCCACGAGCGCGAGCAGCTCGCCGCGCTCCGCCTGGCTCGCGGGGTAGCGGTCGATGCGCCCGTCGCGCAGGAAGCGCTCGGGGCCGCTCGGCTGCGGCGGCACGGGCGCGGCGGCGAGCACCTCGGCGAAGACACCGGGGCGGGGCGCGGATGCCGCGTCCACGAGCCCTGCCGCAGCGAGCCCCGCGGCGACCTTGCGCGCCCTCGCGGGGGAGAGCCCGGCGAAGGCGTCCTCGATGTCCGCGCCCAGCACGAGCCGCGCCCAGACCGTGCGCATGTCGGGGTTCGCGAGCGCCGCGACGACGGCGCGCCAGTGCTCTGCCATGCCGCCACGCTAGCGCCCCCACCCGCAGCCGAGCGGGAGCGGGTTCCGCTTTCCGGGAGCCGGATCCGGTTCCCGGAAAGCGGAACGCGTTCCCCGTTCGCGCGGCCGAGCACCGCTGCCGCGCAGTCGCCGCCAATAGGCTGAGGCCATGGCCGCGCGCATCAACCCGAGCATCCTGTCCGCCGACTTCGCCAACATGCAGCGCGACCTCGAGCGCATCGCGAGCGCCGACTATGTGCACGTGGATGTCATGGACAACCACTTCGTGCCCAACCTGACCTTCGGCCCGCAGATGGTCGAGCGCGTGCAGGCGACGAGCCCGGTGCCGCTCGACGTGCACCTCATGATCGAGGACCCCGACCGCTGGGCCCCGCAGTACGCCGAGCTCGGCGCCTTCTCGGTGACCTTCCACGCCGAAGCCGCGACGGCCCCGATCACCCTGGCCCGCACGCTGCGCGGCCTCGGTGCCCGCGCCGGCGTCGCACTCAGCCCGAAGACCGACGTCGCGGCCTACCTCGACCTGCTGCCCGAGTTCGACCAGGTGCTCGTGATGACCGTCGAGCCGGGCTTCGGCGGCCAGAAGTTCCTGCCGCACGTGATGCCGAAGCTGACCCGGCTGCGCGAGGCGGCCGATCGCCTCGGCCTCGACGTGTGGCTGCAGGTCGACGGCGGCGTCACCGACGAGACGATCGAGGTCGCCGCGAGCGCCGGTGCCGACACGTTCGTGGCGGGGTCGAGCGTCTTCGGCGCCGCCGACGCCGGCGCGGCGATCGAAGGGCTGCGGGCCGCGGCATCCGCCCACCTGCACCGTCACTAGTCCGAGACGGCCGACAGGTACAGGGGGCCTGCGCGCCCTCTAGTAGCCTGGAGGCGTGAAGACCTTCGACGACCTTTTCGCCGAGCTCAGCGAGAAGGCCAAGACCCGCCCTGAGGGCTCCCGCACGATCGCGGAACTCGACGCGGGCATCCATCAGATCGGCAAGAAGATCGTCGAAGAGGCCGCCGAGGTGTGGATGGCCGCCGAATACCAGGGCGACGCCGAGACCGCCGAGGAGATCTCGCAGCTGCTCTACCACCTGCAGGTCATGATGATCGCGCGCGGCCTCACCCCCGAGGACGTCTACCGACATCTCTGATCGAGTCCCTGCCCTGATCGCACCGACCCGAAAGAGACCCCCATGCTCCGCATCGCCGTGCCCAACAAGGGCGCCCTCTCCGAGATCGCGGCCGAGTACCTCAAGGAAGCCGGCTACAACGGCCGCCGCGACCCCAAGGAGCTCATCGTCGCCGACCCCAAGAACGGGGTCGAGTTCTTCTACCTGCGCCCGCGCGACATCGCGACCTATGTCGGCTCGGGCGCGCTCGACGTCGGCATCACCGGCCGCGACCTGCTGATCGACTCGGGCTCGAACGCCCATGAGGTCGCCCCGCTCGGCTTCGCCGTCTCGACCTTCCGCTTCGCGGGCCCCGCCGGGCAGTTCGGCTCGGTCGAAGAGCTCGCCGGCAAGCGCCTCGCGACGAGCTACACCGGCCTCGTCGGCGACTTCCTCGCCGGCCGCGGCGTGCAGGTCGAGCTCGTCAAGCTCGACGGCGCGGTCGAGTCGGCGATCCGCCTCGGCGTCGCGGACGCGATCGCGGATGTCGTCGAGACCGGCAGCACGCTGCGCAAGCAGGGCCTCGAGATCTTCGGCGAGCCACTGCTGCGCTCCGAGGCCGTGCTGATCGCCGGGCCGAGCGAGGCCGAGGGCTTCGACACCCTCTATCGCCGTCTGCAGGGCGTCATGGTCGCCCGCCAGTACGTGCTCATGGACTACGACCTGCCGGCCGAGCTGCTCGAGCAGGCCACCGCCATCGCCGGCGGCATGGAGTCGCCCACGGTCTCGCCGCTGCGCGACCCGGCATGGGTCGCGGTGCGCGTCATGATCCCGCGCGACCGCATCAACGACATCATGGACAGCCTCTACACCCTCGGCGCGCGGGCGATCCTCGTCACGCCGATCCACGCGGCGAGGCTCTGACCGTGGCTGTGACGGTCCGCGTCATCCCGTGCCTCGACGTGGCCGACGGGCGCGTCGTCAAGGGCGTCAACTTCCTGGACCTCGCGGATGCGGGCGACCCGGTCGAGCTCGCCCGCACGTACTACGAGCAGGGCGCTGACGAGGTCACCTTCCTCGACGTCACCGCGACGGTCGAGGGCCGCGCGACGACCTATGACATGGTGCGCCGCACCGCCGAGCAGGTCTTCGTGCCGCTCACCGTGGGCGGCGGGGTGCGCTCCGTCGAGGACGTCGCGAAGCTGCAGGCCCACGGCGCCGACAAGGTCGGCGTCAACTCCGCCGCGATCGCGCGCCCCGCGCTCATCGGCGAGATCGCCGACCGCTTCGGAGCGCAGGTGCTGGTGCTCTCGCTCGATGTGAAGCGCAGCCCGCGCACCGAGTCGGGCTTCGTCGTCACGACCCACGGCGGCCGCACCGAGACCGACCTCGACGCCCTCGCGTGGGCGAAGCAGGCGATCGAGCTCGGCGCGGGCGAGCTGCTCGTCAACTCGATCGACGCCGACGGCACCAAGGCCGGCTACGACCTCGAGCTCACGCGCCTCATGCGCGAGCTGTCGAGCGTGCCCGTGATCGCGAGCGGCGGGGCGGGCAAGCTCGCCGACTTCGCACCGGCGATCGAGGCCGGGGCGGATGCCGTGCTCGCCGCCTCCGTGTTCCACTACGGCGAGCTGACCATCGGCGAGGTCAAGGGCGCTCTGACCGCCGCCGGATTGGACGTGCGCTCATGAGCGACACCCGCACCCCCGACGTCGAGGCGATCCTCGAGCGCTCGGCCTTCAACGCCGACGGGCTGCTGCCCGCCGTCATCCAGCAGCACGACACCCGCGAGGTGCTCATGCTCGGCTGGATGGACCGCGAGGCGCTGCGCCGCACCCTCACCGAGGGCCGCGTGACGTTCTGGTCGCGCTCGCGCCAGGAGTACTGGCGCAAGGGCGACACGAGCGGCCACGCGCAATACGTGCACCAGGCCGCCCTCGACTGCGACGGCGACACCCTGCTCGTGCAGGTCGAGCAGATCGGCGCCGCGTGCCACACCGGCGACCGCACGTGCTTCGACGCCGATGTCCTCGACCCCGTGCCCGGAGCGCCCACCGCATGACCAGCACCACCCGCGCCGACTTCGACGCACTGCTCGACGGCCACCGCGTGGTCCCCGTCGTGCGTGAGCTCTTCGCCGACGGCGAGACCCCGGTCGGCATCTACCGCAAGCTCGCCGCGGGCCGGCCCGGCACCTTCCTGCTCGAGTCCGCCGAGCAGGGCGGCATCTGGTCGCGCTACTCCTTCGTGGGGGTGAACGCGTTCGGGGTGCTGACCCAGACGGGCGGGTCCGCCCTGTGGCTCGACCACGGGCTCAGCGAGGAACGGGCGCTCGGGGCATCCCTCGACCCCGATCTGCCGCCGCTCGAAGTGCTCGACGCGCTCAACGCCCGCTGGCAGACCCCGCGCATCGCGGGCCTGCCGCCGCTGACCGGCGGCCTGGTCGGCTTCATCGGCTGGGAGGCCGTGCGCCAGCTCGAGCGCCTGCCGAACCGCCCGCCCGCCGAGTTCGACGTGCCCGGCCAGGCGTTCAGCTTCGTCGCCGACCTCGTCGTCATCGACCACCGCCTCGGCACCGTGCAGCTCATCGCCAACGCGCTCAACGACGGCACGACGGATGCCGATGCCCTGTGGCTCGACGCGCAGACCCGGCTCGACGCCCTCCAGACGCAGCTCGCCCAGCCGCTCGACGCCTATCTCGCGGTCGCCGACCTGTCGATCGTGCCGAGCCCGGTGCACCGCACCGAGCGCGCCGACTTCCTCGCGTCCGTCGAGAAGTCGAAGGAGTACATCCGCGCCGGCGACGTCTTCCAGGTCGTCATCTCGCAGCGCTTCGAGCAGCCCGTCACGGCCGACCCGGTCGACGTCTACCGCGTGCTGCGCACGATGAACCCGAGCCCGTACATGTACCTGCTGCAGCTCGAACGGCCCGACGGCGAGCCGTACTCGATCGTCGGCTCGAGCCCCGAGGCGGTCGTCAAGCTCACCGACGGGCGGGCGTACTCGCACCCGATCGCGGGCAGCCGCCCGCGCGGCGCGACGCCCGAGGAGGACGCCGAGCTCGAGGCCGGGCTCATCGTCGACCCGAAGGAGCGCAGCGAGCACCTCATGCTCGTCGACCTCGCGCGCAACGACCTCGCGAAGGTCTGCGTCGCGGGCACGGTCGAGGTGACCGAGTTCATGCGCGTCGAGCGGTTCAGCCACATCATGCACATCGTCTCGTCCGTCGAGGGCGACGTCGCACCGGGCGTGAGCGCGGTGGATGTCTTCCGCGCCACCTTCCCGGCGGGCACGCTCTCGGGCGCGCCGAAGCCGCGCGCGCTCGAGATCATCGACGAGCTCGAGCCGGCCCAGCGCGGCGTCTATGGGGGAGTGGTCGGCTACTTCGGCATCTCCGGCGACGCCGACCTCGCGATCGCGATCCGCACCGCGACGCTCATCGGGGGCACCGCCTATGTGCAGGCGGGCGGCGGCCTCGTCGCCGACTCCGACCCGGTGAGCGAGTTCGAGGAGAGCCGCAACAAGGCCGCCGCGCCGCTGCGCGCGGTGGCGGTCGCGAACGCGATGCAGCGGGTGACGCGATGACGGATGCCACGACGCCCGAGCCCGGGGCGACCACCGCAGCGGCCCGCAGCGGCCGCAGCCTGAAGCTCGCGACGATCGTCGCCGTGATCGTCGGGGCCGGCCTCGGCCTCGCCGGCGCGACGCAGAACTGGTACACGGTGACGCTCACCGGCGATGCCGCGACCGCCGCGCCCGTCGTCGTCACGGGGTCGACCGCCGCGCCGGCGCTCACCGCCCTCGCGCTGGCGGGCCTCGCCCTGGCGCTCGCCCTGGCGATCGCCGGCCGTGTCGCACGGCTGCTCGTCGGCATCATCGGCGTCGTGCTCGGCGCCTGCCTCGTCATCGCCGTCTCGGGCAACCCCGCGGGCACCGCCGGGGTGCGCGGCGCGATCTCGAAGGCGACCGGCATCGCGGGCGAGACCTCGGTGCGCGCACTCATCGGGCACGTCGCGTCGAGCGCATGGCCCGCACTCGCGCTGGTCGGCGGCGTGCTCATCGGGCTCGGCTCGCTCGCGGCCGTGATCACCGGGCGGATGTGGCCCGGTGGCTCGCGGCGCTATGACGCCACGTCCCGCGGCGGCGCCGTGCGGTTCGAGGATGCCTCGGCCGAGGCGTCCTCGACGAAGCGCGGCCCCGCCCCGCGTCCCGGCGACAGCGCGGTCGACGACTGGGACGAGCTCACACGCGGCGACGACCCCACGCGCGGCGACGACCCCGCCGCCCGATAGACTTTTCGCAACCACCGACACCAGGAGAGACATGAGCGGCACCACGGAGATGCACGACGAAATCGGCGAAGGTCACTCGCCGGCCGCGTGGACGGCGGTGATCATCATGCTCCTCGCCTTCGCGCTCGGCACGATCTTCTTCTGGTTCAACCTGCCGTGGCTCGTGGTCGCCTCGGGCGGCCTGCTCGTGGTCGGCCTCATCGCGGGCGCCGTCATGAAGAAGGCGGGTTATGGCGTGGGCGGAGAGAAATACCAGCCCAAGGGCCACTAGTGTCCATCCTCGCTGACCTCACCGCCGGCTCCGTCGAGGACGCCGACGCCCGCAAGGCGCTGCGCTCGAAGGCCGACGTGCAGAAGGCGGCGCTCAAGCAGAAGCCCGCTCTCGACGCCCTGGCCGCGCTGGCGCCCGCCGAGCAGGTCAAGATCATCGCCGAGGTGAAGCGCGCGAGCCCCTCGCGCGGCGACCTCTCCGAGATCGCCGACCCGGCGCAGCTCGCCCTGACCTATCAGACCGGCGGCGCGAGCGCGATCTCGGTGCTGACCGAGCAGCGCAAGTTCAAGGGCTCGCTCGCCGACCTCGAGGCCGTGCGCGCGTCGGTGCAGATCCCGGTGCTCCGCAAGGACTTCATCGCCACCGAGTACCAGGTCTACGAGGCGCGCGCCGCGGGCGCCGACATCGTGCTGCTCATCGTCGCGGCGCTCTCGCAGAGGAAGCTCGGCGAGCTGCACCGGCTGATCGAAGACCTCGGCATGACCGCCCTGGTCGAGACGCACTCGGCCGAAGAGGTCGACCGCGCGCTCGAGGTGGGCGCCCAGCTCGTCGGCGTCAACGCCCGCGACCTGCGCACCTTCGAGCTCGACCGCGACCTGTTCGGCCGCCTGGCCGACCGCATCCCCTCGGGTGTCACGCGCGTCGCCGAGTCCGCCGTGCTGAAGAAGAAGGACGTGGCGCACTACCGCGAGGCCGGCGCCGACGTCGTGCTCGTGGGCGAGGCGCTCGTCACCGACGGCGACCCGATCCGCACCCTCGAGAAGTTCCTCTCCGTCTAGCCGGTCACCCCGCCGGCCCGCAGCGCTCGCGCTGCCGAACCAAAGGAGTCGCTGATGACCCTGCGCGACGTCGCCGGACCCGATTTCGGGGATTACGGCGGGCGCTACATGCCCGAATCGCTCATCGCGGCGCTCGATCAGCTGACGGATGCCTGGCAGCTCGCCAAGCAGGACCCGGGCTTCGCGGCCGAGCTCGCGGAGCTCCACCGCACCTACTCCGGTCGCCCCTCGATCATCACCGAGGTGCCGCGGTTCGCCGAGCACGCGGGTGGTGCCCGCATCATCCTCAAGCGCGAGGATCTGAACCACACCGGCAGCCACAAGATCAACAACGTGCTCGGCCAGGCGCTGCTCGTGAAGCGCACGCTCGGCAAGACGCGCCTGATCGCCGAGACGGGCGCGGGGCAGCACGGCGTCGCCACCGCGACCGCCGCGGCCCTGTTCGGCATGGACTGCACGATCTACATGGGCGAGGTCGACACCGAGCGCCAGGCGCTCAACGTCGCCCGCATGCGCCTGCTCGGCGCCGAGGTCATTCCGGTCACGACCGGCTCGCGCACCCTGAAGGACGCCATCAACGAGGCCTTCCGCGACTGGGTGGCGAACGTCGAGACGACCCACTACCTGCTCGGCACGGTCGCGGGCCCGCACCCGTTCCCGACCATGGTGCGCGACTTCCACAAGATCATCGGCGAAGAGGCGCGCGCCCAGGTGCTCGAGCTCACCGGCAAGCTGCCCGACGCGGTCGCGGCGTGCGTCGGCGGCGGCTCCAACGCCATCGGAATCTTCCACGCGTTCCTCGACGACCCCTCGGTGAAGCTCTTCGGCTTCGAGCCGGGCGGCTACGGCATCGAGTCCGGCAAGCACGGCGCGACGCTCGAGGAGGGGCGGCCCGGCATCCTGCACGGCAACAAGACGTACGTCCTGCAGGACGAGGACGGCCAGACGCTCGAGTCGCACTCCATCTCCGCCGGCCTCGACTACCCGGGCGTCGGCCCCGAGCACGCCTGGCTCAAGGACATCGGCCGCGCCGAGTACCGCAACATCACCGACGACGAGGCGATGCAGGCCTTCCGCCTGCTGTGCCGCACCGAGGGCATCATCCCCGCGATCGAGTCGTCGCACGCCCTCGCGGGCGCGATCAAGCTCGGCAAGGAGCTCGGCCCCGAGGCGACCATCCTGGTCAACCTCTCGGGTCGCGGCGACAAGGACGTCGCGACCGCCGGCGCCTACTTCGGGGTGCTCGACGAAGGAGCCGCACAGTCATGACGACGACCACCTCGGCCGTGCGCACGGCCGTCGCCGCCGCGCGCGAGACCCGCAAGGGCGCACTCGTCGGCTACCTGCCGATCGGCTTCCCCGACCTCGCGACCTCGATCGACGCGGCCGTCGCGCTCGTCGAGTCCGGCGTCGACGTCCTCGAGCTCGGCCTGCCGTACTCCGACCCCGTGATGGACGGCGCGGTCATCCAGGCCGCGGCGCAGCAGGCGCTCTCGAACGGCTTCAAGATCCCGCACCTCTTCGAGGCGGTGCGCGAGATCACGAAGCAGGTGGATGCCCCGGCGCTCGTCATGACGTACTGGAACCCGGTCACGCAGTTCGGGGTCGAGCGCTTCGCCGACGAGCTCGCCGCGGCGGGCGGCGCCGGCCTCATCACGCCCGACATCACCCCCGACTCCGCCGCCGACTGGATCGCCGCGAGCGACCGCGTCGGCCTCGACCGCGTCTTCCTCGCCGCGCCCACCTCGACCGACGAGCGCCTGCGCCTCGCGACCGAGACCTCGCGGGGCTTCGTCTACGCGGTCTCGACCATGGGCGTCACGAGCGCCCGGTCGTCCGTCGACGACGCCGCCCGCGTGCTCGTGGGCCGGCTGCGCGAGGCCGGAGCCGACTCGGTGTGCGTCGGCATCGGCATCTCGACGGGCGAGCAGGTCAGCGAGGTGCTGTCGTACGCCGACGGCGCGATCGTCGGCTCGATGCTCGTGAAGTCGCTCGCCGACGGGGGAGTGACGGGCGTGCGCGCCGCCGCCGCCTCGCTCGCCGCGGGCACCGCGCGCTGAGCCCGGCGACCCGGGTCTAGCAGAAGACATGGCGGAAAACGCGTCGTTCGACGAGGCGCGGGCCGAGACGATCCGCTACCACCGTGAGCTCTATGCCATGACGGATGTCGGCGACGTCGGCACCTGGCTCGCGAGGCCGCATGGCCTCGTCCTCAAAGCGCTCGAGTTGGTCGACCCCGCGCGCCCGATCATCGCCTACGACCTCGGCGCGGGCGTCGGGCGTCATACCTTTGCGGTGGCCGAGCGCGTGGCTGCGGGTTCGACCGTGGTCGCGGTCGACCTGCTGCCCGAGGCGCTGGAGCGGCTGCGTGATCGCTTCCCATCCGGGACATCCGTCCGACTGCGTACCGCCGCTGCCGACCTCGTCGACTTCACGTTCGATGAGCCCGTCGACCTGGTGATCGCGTTCTCGGCCGTTGAGCATCTGCCCGACCTCGAGTCGATCGAACGACTGCTCGGCCGTGCGGCCGAGGCGCTCTCGCCCGGCGGCGTGGTCGCGATCGGCATCATCGCCGACCGCCGCGAACTCGCGGCCGACGGGAAGGCCCGTCCCGCGCTGATCGAGAGCGGCATCACCAGCGAGGATGCCGATGCACTGCTGCTCCGCGCGTTCTCCGGCCTGGAGGTCGTGAAGCATTCCCGTTCGAGCGCACAGGTCACCGAATCGCGTTCTGGCGAGGACTACGTGCTCTCCTCGACCCTGGCCGCGTTCATCGCGCGGCGCAGTGCCTGAGGCATCCGGTCGTCACAAAGTCGGCTTTCGTGCGACGTGAGCGCGACTTTTCGACGATCCATCGCTTCCGCCGGCGCCCGGTCGTCGCTAAGTCGGCGAGAGAGACGGCGAACACCGACGATGTGACGACCGGAGACCACGACCTCGCGGCCCCGGCGACACGCAACACATAACCACGCCCCCTAGACTTCTTCCGGCCCGCGGTTGCGGGCAGGAACCCCACGGAAGGCACCATCACCTTGCTGGAAGCAGTCGTCTCGAGCATCCCGAGCCCCGGTCCCGCATGGCAGTCGTTCAAGCTCGGCCCGCTGACGATCCATCTCTACGCCCTGCTGATCCTCGCGGGCATCGTCGCGGCAGCCTGGTGGACCCATGTGCGCCTCACGAAGCGCGGCGGCGAGCCGGGCGTCACGATGGACGTCGTGCTGTGGACGGTGCCGCTCGGCATCGTCGTCGCACGGTTCTACCACGTGTTCACGCACCCGCACGACTACTTCTACTCGGGCGCCAACCTCTGGAACGTCTTCGCCATCTGGGACGGCGGCAACGCGATCTTCGGCGCGCTGATCGGCGGCGCGATCGGCCTGTGGCTCGCGTGCGTCACGCCGAAGCACAAGCTGCGCTTCATGTCCTTCGCCGACGCGCTGGTGCCCGGCCTCCTGCTCGCCCAGTCCGTCGGCCGCCTCGGCAACTACGTCAACAACGAGCTCTTCGGCCTGCCGACCACCCTGCCCTGGGGCCTGCAGATCTCGACGAGCAACAAGGCCTTCCCGGCCGGACTGCCCGCCGGCACCCTCTTCCACCCGCTGTTCCTGTACGAGATCGTCTGGAACTGCCTCGGCATCCTCGTGCTGCTGCTCATCGAGCGGAAGTACAAGCCGCGCTGGGGCATCTTCTTCGGCATGTACCTCGTCTGGTACGGCGCGGGCCGCAGCTACCTCGAGTCGATCCGCATCGACCCGAGCGAGTTCGGCTTCCTCGGCATCCCGAGCAACGTGTGGGCCGCCTTCGGCGCGGTCGCCCTGGGCATCGTGATCATCATCGTGCAGAGCCGCCGTCACCACGGCGCCGAGCCCAGCGTGTACCGCCGGGGCTACGAATGGAGCCCTGCCGGCGATGTCGTAGACTCGAAGAAGTCCGAACCCGCTGAGAAGAACGACGGCGAACTGTCCGTTGCCGGGGATGTCTCGGGCGAAGCCAAAGCCACAAGCTCCGGCTCATAACGCACCGACGGAAGGGCGCCTCACCGCGCCGCGACCGGCACCAGGCACACCCGAACAATCGCGTCAGCACCGTCCCATGACTCCCGGGAACGGATCATCCACTCCGACCTGTCGTAGGGCCGATGGCGTCCCCACCAGTCACACTCAACACACCATGTGAGGACGGTTGAAAATGGCGCCCACACCGCCGATGTCTTCCCAGGCACGCACTGTCTCCCGGTTCAGCAGCGTCCCCCCGGCACAGGGCCTCTACGACCCGCGCTCCGAGAAGGACGCCTGTGGTCTGGCCATGGTCGCGACGCTCCGCGGCACGGCCGGCCACGACATCATCGACAACGCTCTCAACGCCCTGCGCCACCTCGAGCACCGCGGCGCGGTCGGCTCGGACGCCGGCACCGGCGACGGCGCGGGCATCATCACGCAGATCCCCGACGCGTTCCTGCGCGCGGTCTCCGGCCTCGACCTGCCGCCCGTCGGCGAGTACGCCGTCGGCAACGCGTTCCTGCCGCTGGCCGAGGCCGAGCGCGCGGAGTTCAAGGCATCCATCGAGAAGATCGCCGCCGAAGAGGGCCTCACGGTCCTCGGCTGGCGCGACGTCCCCACGCGCCCCGACGAGATCGGCACGCTCGCCCGTGAGGCGATGCCCGCCGTCGAGCAGCTGTATGTCGCGCCGCTGCACGCCGCCGAAGACGGCGCCGTGCGCTCCGGCATCGCGGTCGACCGGCTCACCTTCCGCCTGCGCAAGCGCGCGGAGCGCGAGCTCGACGTCTACTTCGCGTCGCTGTCGGCGCGCACCCTCGTCTACAAGGGCATGGTAACGACGCTCCAGCTCGAGCCGTTCTACCCCGACCTCTCCGACGAGCGCTTCGTCTCGAAGCTCGCGCTCGTGCACTCGCGCTACTCGACGAACACGTTCCCGTCGTGGCCGCTCGCGCAGCCGTTCCGCATGCTCGCCCACAACGGCGAGATCAACACCGTGCAGGGCAACCGCAACTGGATGCGCGCGCGCCAGTCGCAGCTCGAGTCCGAGCTGCTCGGCGACCTGCGTCCGCTGTTCCCGATCGTCACCGAGGGCGCGTCCGACTCGGCGAGCTTCGACGAGGTGCTCGAACTGCTCAACCTCGCCGGCCGCTCGCTGCCGCACGCCGTCATGATGATGGTGCCCGAGGCGTGGGAGAACGCGACCGAGATCGCCGCCGACCGCAAGGCGTTCTACGAGTACCACGCGGCCCTCATGGAGCCGTGGGACGGCCCCGCCGCGCTCGTGTTCACCGACGGCTCGCTCGTCGGCGGCACGCTCGACCGCAACGGCCTGCGCCCCGCGCGCTACCTCGTCACCGACGACGGCCTCATCGTGCTCGGCAGCGAGACCGGTGTGCTCGACATCGACCCCGCCAAGGTCGTGCGCCGCGGCCGCCTGCAGCCGGGCCGCATGTTCGTCGTCGACACCGAGGCCGGACGCATCATCGAGGACGACGAGATCAAGTCGTCGCTCGCGGCCGAGCAGCCGTACAGCGAATGGCTCGAGAACTCGATCAACCTGGCCGACCTGCCCGAGCGCGAGCACATCGTGCACACGCCGGCCTCCGTCCGCCGCCGCCAGCGCACCTTCGGCTACACCGAGGAAGAGGTGCGCATCCTGCTCACCCCGATGGCGAAGAACGGCGCCGAGCCGCTCGGCGCCATGGGCTCCGACACCCCCATCGCGGTGCTCTCGCAGCGCCCGCGCCTGCTGTTCGACTACTTCGCGCAGCAGTTCGCGCAGGTGACGAACCCGCCGCTCGACTCGATCCGCGAAGAGGTCGTCACCTCGATGCGCCTGGGCCTCGGCCCCGAGCGCAACCTGCTCACCGCGACCCCCGAGCACGCCAAGCAGGTCGTGCTCGACTTCCCGGTGATCAACAACGACGAGCTCGCGAAGATCCAGCACATCGACCCCCGTCAGGGCTCGCGCCTCACGACGACCGTCAAGGGCCTCTATCGCCCGGATGCCGGGCCGCAGGCCCTCGAGCAGCGCCTCGCCGCCATGTGTGACGAGGTCGACCAGGCCATCGAGGACGGCGCGAACTTCATCGTGCTGTCCGACCGCGACTCCAACAAGGACCTGGCGCCGATCCCGTCGCTGCTCATGGTCTCGGCGGTGCACCACCACCTGATCCGCACCGAGAACCGCATGCGCGTCGGCATCGTCGTCGAGGCCGGCGACGTGCGCGAGGTGCACCACGTCGCGCTGCTGGTGGGCTATGGAGCATCCGCCGTCAACCCGTACCTCGCGATGGAGACCGTGGAAGAGCTCGTGCACGCGGGCATGATCCAGGGCCTCACTGTCGAGAAGGCCGTCTACAACCTGATCAAGGCGCTCGGCAAGGGCGTGCTCAAGATCATGTCGAAGATGGGCATCTCCACCGTCGGCTCGTACTCGGGCGCCCAGGCGTTCGAGGCCGTCGGCCTGTCGCAGGAGTTCGTCTCCACGTACTTCACCGGCACCGTGAGCAAGCTCGGCGGCGTCGGCATCGACGTGATCGCCGCCGAGAACCTCGCGCGCCACGAACAGGCCTACCCCGAGGAAGGCGCCGTGCGTGTGCACGAGCGCCTCAACACGGGCGGCGAGTACCAGTGGCGCCGCGACGGCAGCCCGCACCTGTTCAACCCCGAGACGGTGTTCCGTCTGCAGCACGCGACGCGCAACCGCCGCTACGACATCTTCCGCGAATACACCAAGCTCGTCGACGACCAGGCCGAGCAGCTCATGACGCTCCGCGGCATGTTCACGTTCAAGAACGGCGTGCGCCCGGCGGTGCCGCTCGACGAGGTCGAGCCGGTGTCGTCGATCGTGAAGCGCTTCTCGACCGGTGCGATGAGCTACGGCTCGATCTCGAAGGAGGCGCACGAGACCCTCGCGATCGCGATGAACCGCCTCGGCGCCAAGTCGAACACGGGTGAGGGCGGCGAGGACAACGAGCGCCTGCTCGACCCCGAGCGCCGCAGCGCGATCAAACAGGTCGCCTCGGGCCGGTTCGGCGTGACGAGCATGTACCTGACCCACGCGGACGACATCCAGATCAAGCTCGCGCAGGGCGCCAAGCCCGGCGAGGGCGGCCAGCTCATGGCCCAGAAGGTGTACCCGTGGGTCGCGCGCACCCGCCACGCGACCGCGGGCGTCGGCCTCATCTCGCCGCCGCCGCACCACGACATCTACTCGATCGAGGACCTGAAGCAGCTGATCTTCGACCTGAAGCGCTCCAACCCGAAGGCCCGCATCCACACGAAGCTCGTGTCGGAGAACGGCATCGGCGCGGTCGCGGCGGGCGTCGCGAAGGCGCTGTCGGACGTCATCCTCGTCTCCGGCCACGACGGCGGCACGGGTGCGTCCCCGCTCAACTCGCTCAAGCACGCGGGCACCCCGTGGGAGCTCGGCCTCGCCGAGACGCAGCAGACGCTCATGCTCAACAACATGCGCGACCGCGTGGTCGTGCAGGTCGACGGCCAGCTCAAGACCGGCCGCGACGTCGTCATCGGCGCCCTGCTCGGCGCCGAGGAGTACGGCTTCGCGACGACCGCGCTGATCGTCGAGGGCTGCATCATGATGCGCGTCTGCCACCTCGACACCTGCCCCGTCGGCGTCGCGACCCAGAACCCGGTGCTGCGCTCGCGCTTCACCGGGCAGGCCGACCACGTCGTGAACTTCATGGAGTTCATCGCCCAGGAGGTGCGCGAGTACCTCGCCGAGCTCGGCTTCCGCTCGCTCGACGAGGCGATCGGCCACACCGAGGTGCTCGACGTCGACCGCGCCATCGAGCACTGGAAGGCGTCCGGCCTCGACCTCTCGCCGATCCTGCACGGCCCCGCGTTCGCGGACGACGAGCCGCGGAAGAACGCGCGCGAGCAGAAGCACGAGCTCGAGAAGCACTTCGACGTGCAGCTGATCGCGGGGGCGGCGGATGCCTTGAACAACGGCACCCCGGTCAAGCTCGAGCTGCCGATCCGCAACACCGAGCGCGCCGTCGGCACCATGCTCGGCCACGAGGTCACGCTGCGCCACGGCGAGCACGGCCTGCCCGCCGGCACGATCGACATCACCCTCACCGGCACCGCCGGCCAGTCCCTCGGCGCGTTCCTGCCGGCCGGCATCACGCTGCGCCTCGTGGGCGACTCGAACGACTACGTCGGCAAGGGCCTCTCGGGCGGTCAGATCGTCGTGCGCCCCTCGGCGGCCGCCGCCTTCGACGCCACGCAGAACGTGATCGCGGGCAACGTCATCGGCTACGGCGCGACCCAGGGCTCGATGTTCATCCGCGGCATCGTGGGCGAACGCTTCCTGGTGCGCAACTCGGGTGCCACCGCCGTGGTCGAGGGCGTGGGCGACCACGCGCTCGAGTACATGACCGGCGGCCTCGCCGTCATCCTCGGCGAGACCGGCCGCAACCTCGGCGCCGGCATGTCGGGCGGCACCGCCTACGTGCGCGGTCTGCACGAGGGCCGCGTGAACGCCCAGGCGCTCGCGTCCGGCGAGCTGCAGCTGCTCCCGCTCGACGGCGTGGACGTCGAGATCCTGCGCGACCTGCTCGAGAAGCACGTCGCCGAGACGGATTCCTCGCTTGCGGCGGCCCTGCTGGCCGACTTCGAGGCATCCGCCGCACAGTTCGTGAAGGTGCTCCCGCGCGATTACGCCGCGGTCCTCGAGACCCGCCAGCAGGCGGTGGCCGAGGGCCTCGACCCCGACGGCGACGTGGTGTGGACCCGAATTCTGGAGGCGACCCATGGCTGACCCCAAGGGCTTTTTGAAGACCACCGAGCGTGAGCTGCCGAAGCGCCGCCCCGTCTCCGTCCGGCTCATGGACTGGAAAGAGGTCTACGAGCAGGGCGACCCCGCTCAGCTGCGTCGCCAGGCCGGCCGCTGCATGGACTGCGGCGTGCCGTTCTGCCACCAGGGCTGCCCGCTCGGCAACCTGATCCCCGAGTGGAACGACCTCACCTGGCGCGGCGAGGGCCAGCAGGCCCTCGAGCGTCTGCACGCCACGAACAACTTCCCGGAGTTCACGGGCATCCTCTGCCCCGCTCCGTGCGAGTCGGCGTGCGTGCTCGGCATCAACCAGCCGGCCGTGACGATCAAGAACGTCGAGGCCCAGCTGGCCGATGAGGGCTGGAGCAAGGGCTGGATCGAGCCGCACCCGCCGCAGCGCCTCACGGGCAAGACCGTCGCGGTCGTCGGCTCGGGCCCCGCGGGCCTCGCCGCCGCCCAGCAGCTGACCCGCGCCGGCCACACCGTGGCCGTGTACGAGCGCGACGACCGCATCGGCGGCCTGCTGCGCTACGGCATCCCCGACTTCAAGTTCGAGAAGCGCCGCCTCGAGCAGCGCCTCGCGCAGATGACCGCCGAGGGCACGCGCTTCCGCGCGGGCATCGAGATCGGCCGGGACATCTCGTGGGCCGACCTGCGCGCGCGCTACGACGCCGTGATCATCGCGACGGGCGCCATGGCGCCGCGCGATCTCGACATCCCCGGCCGCGACCTGCCCGGCGTGCACTTCGCGATGGAGTACCTCGTGCAGGCGAACCGCGTCGGCGCGGGCGACTCCGTGGCGAACCAGATCACCGCCGAGGACAAGCACGTCATCGTCATCGGCGGCGGCGACACCGGTGCGGACTGCATCGGCACCGCGCACCGCCAGGGCGCGGCCTCGGTCACCAACCTCGCGATCGGCTCGAAGCCGCCGCTCGAGCGCGGCTCGCACGAGCCGTGGCCGATGGACCCGCGCCTCTTCGAGGTGTCGAGCGCCCACGAGGAGGGCGGCAAGCGCGAGTACCTCGCGTCGACCGTCGAGTTCCTGCGCAACGACGCCGGCGAGGTGCGCGCGATCCGCGTCGCCGAGACCGAGTTCGTCGACGGCCGCCGTGTGCCGAAGTCGGGCACCGAGCGCGAGATCCCCGCCGACCTCGTGCTGCTCGCGATGGGCTTCACGGGCCCCGAGCAGGAGTTCCTCTCGGCGCAGCTCGGCATCCGCTTCGACGGGCGCGGCAACGTCGTGCGCGACCAGGCCTTCGCCACGGGCGAGGCCGGCGTGTTCGTCGCCGGCGACGCCGGCCGCGGACAGTCGCTCATCGTGTGGGCGATCGCCGAGGGCCGTGCGGCGGCGGCCGAGGTCGACCGCTACCTCGAGGGCTCGACCTCGCTGCCGGCGCCTATCAAGCCGACGGACCGAGGCATTAGCCTGTAAAAGCGCTGAGCGTACGCGCTCCGGCGATTCCCTCCCGAGTCGAGAAAGCTGAATCACGGAAATCATGAGACGAGCCAAGATCGTCGCAACACTCGGCCCTGCGACTTCGAGCTACGAAGCGATCCGCGCCATCATCGAGGCCGGCGTCGACGTCGCCCGCATGAACTTGAGCCACGGCAGCTACGACGTGCACGAGGCGGTCTACGCCAACGTGCGCAAGGCCGCGGAAGACGTCAAGAAGCCCGTCGCCGTCATGGTCGACCTGCAGGGCCCGAAGATCCGCCTGGGCAAGTTCGAGGCCGGTCCCTACGAGCTGCACGAGGGCGACACGTTCGTCATCACCACCGAGGACATCATCGGCGACAAGGACATCTCGAGCACGACGTTCAAGGGCCTGCCCGGGGATGTCAAGCCGGGCGACCCCCTGCTGATCGACGACGGCAAGGTCGGCCTGCGCGTCGTCTCGGTCGACGGCCCGCGCGTCATCACCGAGGTCACCGTGCCCGGCGCGGTCTCGAACAACAAGGGCATCAACCTGCCGGGCGTCGCCGTGAACGTCCCCGCCCTGAGCGAGAAGGACGAGGCCGACCTGCGCTGGGGCCTCAAGCTCGGCGCCGACTACATCGCGCTGTCCTTCGTGCGCAACGCGGCCGACATCGACCGCGTGCACGAGATCATGGCGGAAGAGGGGCGCAAGATCCCCGTCATCGCCAAGATCGAGAAGCCGCAGGCCGTCGACGCCCTCGCCGAGATCGTCGACGCCTTCGACGCCATCATGGTCGCCCGCGGCGACCTCGGCGTCGAGCTGCCGCTCGAGCAGGTGCCGATCGTGCAGAAGCAGGCGGTCGAGCTCGCCCGCCGCATGGCGAAGCCCGTCATCGTGGCGACACAGGTGCTCGAGTCGATGATCTCCAGCCCGCGTCCGACGCGCGCCGAGGCATCCGACTGCGCCAACGCGATCCTCGACGGCGCGGACGCCGTCATGCTCTCGGGCGAGACGAGCGTCGGCGAGTTCCCGATCATCACGGTGCAGACCATGGCCCGCATCATCGAGTCGACGGAGGAGCACGGCCTCG
Source organism: Microbacteriaceae bacterium (assembly GCA_009780695.1). Taxonomy (GTDB): domain Bacteria; phylum Actinomycetota; class Actinomycetes; order Actinomycetales; family Microbacteriaceae; genus Gryllotalpicola. The sequence continues at coordinate 90,801 of WQZN01000007.1, read as the reverse complement.
ACCGCGTCGCCCCGCTCGGCACGAAGCCGCGCACCCAGGGGGGCGCGATCACCCTCGCCGCCGCCGAGGTCGCCGAGTTCGTCGGGGCGAAGTTCGTCTGCATCTTCACCGAGTCGGGCGACACCGCGCGCCGCATGTCGCGCCTGCGCACGTCGATCCCGATCCGCGCCTTCGCGACCGACCCGGCGATCCAGCGCCGCATGGCCCTGACCTGGGGCGTGCAGTCCTCGCTCGTCGAGCCCGTCACCTACACCGACGAGTTCTTCCGCGAGGTCGACGACGTGCTCATCGGCGAGGGTCTCGCGACCTACGGCGACAAGGTCGTCGTGATCTCCGGCTCCCCTCCCGGCCTGCCCGGCACGACGAACGACATGCGCGTCTACATCGTCGGCCACGCTCACAACGAGGTCGCGCCGGCGTACGCCCAGTCCTGACCCTCGTGGCCCGCTAGCGCGGCCCCCACCATCTCTTCGGAGACCTCGCCCAGCTCGGCGTACCACCGCCGCACGGACGAGAACGGTGCGGGCCGCGCTATTGCGTAGAGGTCGGCCGCGAGCCGCCCGAGCGCGATGCGCTGCGGCGCCACGGGCACGGCGACGACGATGCGCGCCGGGTGGGCGGCGGCCGTGTTCTCGAGCGCCGCACGCATCGTGGCGCCCGTGCAGATGCCGTCGTCGATCAGCAGCGCGGTGCGGCCGGATGCCGCGCGCCCGGCATCCGTCTCGGCGAAGCCCTCGCCGCGCACCAGCGCGAGCGGTGCGCGCAGCCGGTCGGCCACATGCCGCGCCACGATCACGCCGCCCGGTGACGCGCCGAGCACCACCGGCCGCTGGCCGCCGAAGTTCAGCAGGGTGTCGGCGAGCAGCTCGCCGGCGTCGTGGCGGTCGCGGAAGAGCACGGGGGCAGGCTAACCCGCCGTCTCGTCGCGCGTCAGGGTGCGGGGCTGTGAATCGGGTTCGCGATGGCTCAGGATCGCGACGGCCGAGCTGACGACGACGAGCGCGATGCCCGCGATCATCGCGAGCGTGAAGCGCTCGGCGAGCACGAGCCAGCCGAACAGGGCAGCGACGGCCGGGCCGAAGGCCGTGACGACCGCGTAGATGCGCGGGGTCAGCCGGCGCAGCACGAAGACGTCGAGCGTGTACGGCACGGCGCTCGAGAGCACGCCGAGCGCGAGCAGCATGAGCCCGTCGCGCACGGTGAGCGCCCGCCAGTCGATCAGGACGAGGGCGAGCGGCACCGCGATCAGCGTGGTCACGATGCTCGCGATCGTGATGCCCTCGAGCCCCGGCAGGGTGAGCGCGACGCGGCGGCTGAGCAGGATGTAGGCGGCCCAGAACGCAGCGGCGAGCAGCGCGCAGACGACGCCGAGGGCGTTCATGCTGCCGGATGCCTCGGACAGCAGCACCACGCCGAGCGCCGCGCCCGCCGCGCAGAACCCGTCGACGAGCCGGCGGGAGCCGAGCACGGCGAGGGCGAAGGGGCCGAGGTACTCGATCACGGCCGCGATGCCGAGGCCGAGCAGGTGCACGGCGGCGTAGAAGCTCAGGTTCATGCCGACGAGCGCGAGTCCGAGGGCGACCGCGGGCCCCAGGCGGTTCGGCGCGAAGGTCGCCCGGCTCGGGCGCCAGAACGGCAGCAGGGTCGCGGCCGTGACGAGCTGGCGCGCCGCGACGACCGGCGCGACGCCGACGGCGGGGATCAGCAAGCCCGCGACCGCCGAGCCGAAGTTGACGCTGACCAGGCTGCCGAGCTGCACCACGGCGCCGCTCCAGGTGCGGCGCGCGGCGGTCATCCGAACAGCCTATTTCGGCGCCCCGCAGGCTGCCCGTTCCGCACCGCCGTCGGCTAGCGTCGGAAGGGTGCGACTCATCCTCATCCGCCACGGCCAGACCCCCGCCAACGTCATCGGCTCGCTCGACACCGCCGCGCCCGGGCCCGGCCTCACCGAGCTGGGGGAGCAGCAGGCCGCGGCCGTGCCGGCGGCGCTGCGCGACGAGAACATCCAGGCCATCTACGCCTCGCGGCTCGTGCGCACGCAGATCACGGCGGCGCCGTTGAGCGCCGCGCGGGGGCTCGAGGTGATCGTGCACGAAGGTGTGCACGAGATCGAGGCGGGTGATCTCGAGGAACGCACCGACGAGGCATCCGTGCGCGCCTACATGGGCCCGATCCTGCAGTGGGGCACGGGCGAGCTCGACGCGCGCATCCCCGGCGCCTTCGACGGCCACCACTTCTTCGCGCGTTTCGACACCGCGATCGCCGAGATCACCGCGGCGCACGACGACACGGCGGTCGTGTTCAGCCACGGCGCCGCGATCCGTTCGTGGGTCGGCGCCCGCGCCGAGAACATCAGCGGCGAGTTCACCCTGCACAACCCGCTCGACAACACGGGCGTCGCGATCCTCGAGGGCTCGGTCGCGCGCGGCTGGCGGCTGCTGAGCTGGGCGGGCACGCCGCTCGGCGGGGCCGAGCTGCAGGATGTCTTCGCCGCCGACCCCACGGGCGAGGCCGTCGAGCGCTGAGGCGCGCGCGTCCGCGCGGACGCAATTCGGGAATGCGACCGGCTCGGCTGGGGGCCGTCCCGGCGTGTCGGAACAGATCGCGTCCCCTGGGTGCGAGCAGAGGCACACCACCTGCGGCGCCGACCGGGCGATCCGCTGCGGATGTCGGTCGCCGCGGTTACGTTGAGCGCATGACCGATCCGCAATTCCAGACCGACCGCGTCGGCTTGCTCGTCGACCAGTGGGATTCGTCCCTCGACCTCGCGCTTGCGCGGCTCGACGGGCTGAGCGACGACGAATACCTCTGGGAGCCTGTGCCGGGTATGTGGTCGGTGCGCCGGCGCGGTTCGGCGAACAGCGTCGACCCGATCGGCCGCGGTGAGCTGCTGCTCGACTTCAGCTGGACGCGACCCGACCCCGAGCCGCTGACGACGATCGCCTGGCGTCTGGGGCATGTCATCCAGGGGCTGGAAGGCCGGTGGGAGTGGACCTTCGGCAACCGCACGGCCGAGCCGTTCACGCAGACGGCGTTCGATGCGACCGCCGCTGGCGCGCTCGCGCACCTGCGTGGCATCGGCACCGACTGGCGGGCCGGCCTCGTGGGCCTCAGCGACGAGCAACTCGACGTGCCGGGCTATGGGCAGTACCCGCATGGGCTCGACCCGCAGCTGCCGTTCATTTCGATCATCTGGTGGGTGAATCGAGAGTTGATCCACCACCTCGCCGAATGTGCGCTGCTGCGCGACCTCTACCTGCGACGCGACGCGCTCGGAGCACCGGGTCAGCACCCGTGACAGACACGACGCGTCGTGACGTGGCGCGGCATCCGCCCCGCCGTATGCTCAGCCCATGGCGGGGATCGTCCTGTTCGACTTCGACGGCACGCTCGCGCGCCGCCCCTGGATCAGCTTCGGCCGCATCATGCTCGACGTGGTGCGCCGGTACGACCCCGCCACCGCGGTCACGGCGAGCGACCTCTGGGAGGGCCTCGAGGACGGCTTCCCCTGGCACCACCCCGACGAACCGCACCCCGAGCTCAACGGCGACCCGGATGCCTGGTGGGAACGCCTCGACCACGTGCTGCTCATGGCGTGCATCTACGCCGGCGTCGACGCCGAGGTCGCACGAGAAGCCGTCGCGGCGGTACGGCCGCGCTTCTCCGACCCGGCCGAGTGGGAGCTCTTCCCCGAGACCGTCGACGCCCTCGAGGCGCTGCGCGAGGAGGGCTGGCGGCTCGCGATCGTGAGCAACGCGGTGCCCGAGCTGCGCCGCACGGTCGAGGGCCTCGGCATCGCCGGCCACTTCGACGCGATCGTCTCGAGCGCCGAGGTCGGCTTCGAGAAGGGGCACCCCGAGATCTTCCGCACCGCGCTGCGCCAGCTGGGGATGCCGGACCCGGGCCCCGACGACGCGGTGTGGATGGTGGGCGACAACGTCGAGGCCGACATCGCGGCCGCCGGCCGCCTGGGTCTCGGCACCGTGCTCGTGCACTCGAGCGCCGTGAACGGCGAGGCCCACGACCTGCGCGACGCGGCCTACATCATCCTGATGGCGGCCGAGCGGGCCTGAATCAGACGGGCGAGTCAGGCCCCGCTCACTCGTCGGCGAAGAACAGGATCTGCTCGCGGGTGTAGCTGCGGCCCGGGTGCGCCTCGCTCAGATGCTGCTGCGTGGCCTCGACGAGGGCGTCCTCGTCGTCGCCCTCGAGTTCCCGGCCGCACGGGCACGTCATCCGCATCATCCGCCTCCTCTTCTCAGCCGGCCGTCGCCAGGGCGTGCGCTCGCTCCCATGCGGTGAGATCGAAGCCGGATGCCTCGGCTTCGGCCACCGTCAGCTCGGGGTGCCCGGCGAGCATCCGCCGCGCCGCCATGTGGTCCGCCGGCCGGTTCACGGTCTCGACGGCCACGAGCACGCCGCCCCGGAAGCACAGCACGGCCTTCTCGTTCTCACCCACCCCGGCCAGGTCGACGACGCGATCGCAGCCCAGCGAGAGCCCCGCGATCTGCAGGTTGAGGTCGCCCTGCTCCGACCAGAACCACGGCAGTGCGCCGTAGACGTCGGCCCGACCCAGCAGACGCGCGGCGACGTGCCTGGCCTGATCGGCCGCGTTCTGCACGGATTCGAGACGCATCGGCGCACCGCCGAGCTGCGCGCAGGGGAAGCTGACCGCGTCGCCGAGGGCCGACACGTCCGGGTCCGCGGTGAGCAGGCGCTCGTCGACCACGATGCCGTTCGCGACCGCGAGCTCGGCCGCCTCGGCGAGGGCGGTGTTCGGCACGACGCCGATGCCGTAGACCACGAGGTCGGCGGGCAGCGCACGCCCGTCGGAGGTCGTGACCCCGCCGACCCGGCCGTCCGCGCCGTCGATGCGCGCGAGCCCCGCGCCGAAGTCGAAGGTCGTGCCCCAACGCTCGTGCGCCGCACGGAAGAAAGCCGCGGTCTCGGCCGAGAGCGCACGCGCCATGGGCCGGTCGGCGACCTCGACGACGTGCACGGATGCCCCGAGCTTCGCGGCGACCGAGGCGAACTCCAGCCCGATGAAGCCCGCGCCCACCACGATCACGCGGGCGCCTGCGCCCAGCAGGGGAGCGAGGGCGTCGGCATCCGCCTTCACCCGCATGCCGAACACACCGCCGAGCTCGGCGCCCGGCACGGGCAGCGGCCGGTTGTGCGCCCCGGTCGCGAGCACGAGGTGGTCGTAGGGCACGGATGCCCCGCTCGCGGTGGTCACCGCGTGGCCGGCCCGGTCGATCGCGACGGCGGCGTCGCACAGCAGGGTCACGCCCTGGTCGGCGTACCACTTCTCCTGCCGGTGCAGCAGCCGGCGCTCGTCGAGCTGCCCGAGCAGATAGGCCTTGGACAGCGGCGGCCGCTGGTACGGCAGCTCGTCCTCGTCGCTGAGCAGCGTGATGCGGCCGGCGAAGCCGAGCTGCCGCAGCGAGGCCGCGGTCTGATAGCCGGCCTGGCCGGCGCCGACGATGACGACGGAGGAGAGCGTCACGGTGGCGTCAGCCGTTGCGACGGGGGATCACGACCGTCATCCGGTCATAGCCCTTGATGAAGTTGTTGTGGCTGAAGGTCGGCTCGCCCACGACCGTGATCTCGGGGAAGCGCGCGAGCATCTCCTCCCAGATGATGCGCAGCTGCAGCTCGGCGAGGCGGTTGCCGAGGCAGCGGTGGATGCCGAAGCCGAACGACAGGTGCTGCCGGGGGTTCTTGCGGTCGATGACGTACTCGTTCGCATTCTCGACCTTGTCCTCGTCGCGGTTGCCCGAGACGTACCAGAGCGCGACCCGGTCGCCTTTCGCGATCCTCTTGCCGCCGAGCTCGGTGTCCTTCGTGGCCACGCGCATCATGTGCGTGAGCGGGGTCTGCCAGCGGATCGTCTCCGAGACCATCGAGGGGATGAGCGCCGGGTTCGCGCGCAGCTTCGCGTACTCGCCCGGCCACTTGTTCAGGGCGTAGACCGAGCCTGTGATCGTGTTGCGGGTGGTGTCGTTGCCCCCGACGAGCAGCACGATGCCGTCGCCCTGCAGCTCGGCGAAGGTGAAGTCCTGGGCATGCGGGCTGTGCGCGAGCAGCGAGACGAAGTCGACGCGCGGCTCCTGGGACGCCCGCTGCTGGAACATCCCGGCGAAGGCCTCGAAGAACTCGCGGATCGCCAGCATGCGTTCCTCCTCGGTCTCCACGACGGCGCCCGGCCCGGGGATCGCGGTCATGACGTCCGACCAGAAGGTCAGCTTCCCGCGCTTCTCCTGCGGGTAGTCGAAGAGGGTCGCGAGGGTCATCGCGGTGAGGTCGCGCGAGACGTGCTCGACGAAGTCGAACTCCTCGCCGATGGGCAGCGCGTCGAGGATCGCGCCGGCGCGCTCGCGGATGAGCGGCTCCATCGCCTTGAGGTTCGCGGGGGAGACGCCGTCGACGACGGCCCCGCGGTGCACCTCGTGCTGCGGGGGGTCCATGCTGAGCAGCGACTGGATGAGCCCGTCCTGCCGCTCGCGCTGCACGATCTGCCCGTCCTCCGAGCGCAGCTGCCCGCCGAGGGCATTGGCCTCGTAGTTGATGTCCGACTCGACGGGGCCCGCGGGCGGGCGGTGCAGCGTGATGCCCGCATCCGCCGAGAAGGTCTCGTGGTCGGTGTCGGCCGCCATGATGTCGTCCCACTTGGTGAGCGACCAGTAGGCGCCCTGCTCGCTGTGCTCGGCCGCCGTGAAGTGCACCGGGTCCTCGGCGCGCAGCCGCTCGAACTTCCAGTACATCTGCTGGGCGCCGAAGGATTCCGGGTCGCCCGGGTCCAGTTCGGCGAGTGGCGCGGCGTAGATCCGCTCGCGCGCGGCGCGCTGGTCCTCGGTGAGGCCGAGGCTCGGAATCGGAACGCTGATGGTCATGGGTGCTTCCTCGCGGTTCTCGTCAGCTGTCCACGACGTCGACGGTCACGCCGTCGAGCTCCTCGGACACGATGATCTGGCAGGACAGCCGGCTGTCCTCGGTGACGTCGTACGCGTTCGCGAGCATCGCCTGCTCGGCCGCGTTCCGCTCGCCGGTGATGGGCCGCCACTCGGGCGGCACGTGCACGTGGCAGGTGGCGCACTGCGCCTGGCCGCCGCAGTCGCCGTATATGCCGGGGATGCTCTCGTTGACAGCGACCTCCATGAGCTTCCAGCCCACCTCGGCCTCGACCTCGTGCGCCGCGCCGTCCTGCGTGACGAAGGTCACCTTCACCATCGGGGCCCCCTGTTCTCCATGCGCAGCCCGCTCACGGCGTGCGCACCAGTTTCGTGTGCCCGCTCACGGCGTGCGCACCAGTTTCTTGTTCGCGAACTCGTCGATGCCGTACTTGGCGAGCTCGCGGCCGACGCCCGAGCGCTTGATGCCGCCGAAGGGCAGGTCGGCCGCGCTGCCGCTCGGCGAGTTCACCCAGACCATGCCGGTCTCGAGCCGGCTCGCGACGTCCTCGGCCGCCTCCCGGTCCTGCGTGAAGACGCTCGACGACAGGCCGTATGCCGACGAGTTGGCGAGCTCGACCGCCGTCTGCCGCGACGGCACGCGGTAGAGCACGGCCGTCGGCCCGAACAGCTCCTCGTGGTAGGCGCGCATCTCGGGGGTGACGCCCGTGAGCACCTCGGGCGGGTAGAACGCGCCGCCCGAGCGGCGACCCGGGGCCGTGTGCAGCGTCGCGCCCTTCGCGACGGCGTCCTCGACCTGCTCGCGCAGCCGATCCGCCGCCGCGACGGACGAGAGCGGCCCGACGAAGGTCTGCGGGTCGGTCGGGTCGCCGGGCGACAGCGCCGTCATCGCGGCGATGAACTTGGCGGCGAACTCGTCGTAGACGGCGTCGACCACGATGAAGCGCTTGGATGCCGTGCACGCCTGCCCGCTGTTCTGCACGCGGCCGCCGACCGCGGCGCGCACCGCCTGGTCGATGTCGGCGTCGTCGAGCACGAGGAACGGGTCGGAGCCGCCGAGCTCGAGCACGCAGCGCTTCAGGTTCCGGCCCGCGACCTCGGCGACGGCCGAACCGGCGCGCTCGGAACCCGTGACCGAGACGCCCTGCACGCGCGGGTCGGCGATGACGTCGGCCACCTGGTCGGTGTCGATGAACACGTTGAGATAGGCGCCCTCGGTGAGCCCCGCGTCGTGCAGCAGGCGCTCGATCGCGAGCGCCGACTGCGGGCAGCTGGGCGCGTGCTTGAGGATGATCGTGTTGCCGAGGGCCAGGTTCGGCGCCGCGAACCGCGCCACCTGGTAGTAGGGGAAGTTCCACGGCATCACGCCGAGCACCGGCCCGATCGGCTCGGTGCGCACGATCGCCTCGCCGCTGCCGGCGAACTCGAGCCGCTCGTCGGCGAGCAGCGTCTCGGCCTTCGCGGCGTAATAGTCCCAGATGGATGCCGCGAGCTGCACCTCGCCGAGCGCCTGCCGGATCGGCTTGCCCATCTCGAGTGTGATCAGCGCGGCGAGCTCGTCGGCCCGCTCGCGGAACAGCGCGGCCGCACGGGCGAGCGGGGCCGTGCGCTCGGCGAGCGGCTGTGCGCGCAGCACGGTGTAGGCCCGCGCCGAACGCTGCAGCACGGACTGCACCTCGTCGTCGGTGAGGAACGGGAACTCGGCGAGGTTCTCGCCGGTCGCGGGGTTGATGGTGGCGAAGCCGGGCATCGTGGTCTCCTGTCCTGTCGTCACGCGCTCAGCACGATGCGGCCGGTGACGCCGCCGGCGCGCAGCCGCTCGAGGCTCTCGTCGACCGCCGCGGCGCTCAGCGGCGCCGTCGTGGTCGGCTGCTGGGGCAGCGCGCCGCTGCGCGCGATGACGACGAGCTCGCGCAGCTCGTCGAGCGTGCCGACATAGCTGCCCTGGATCGTGACGACCTTGAGCGGCAGCAGCACGGTCGGCACGACGAGCTCGCCGCCGAACAGACCGACCTGGATCATGCGGCCGCCCTTGCGCAGGATCGCGAAGCCGACGGGCGCGGTCGCCGAGCTGTTCACGAAGTCGATGACGGCGGATGCCGGGCCGCCGGCCGCCGCGACGACCGCGCCGGGCAGGTTCTCGGTGGTGGCGAGCACGCCGGCGCGTGCGCCGAGCCCGCGCGCGGCCTCCAGGTTCCGCTCGTTCATGTCGACGGCGACGACGTTCTCGTGGCCGAGGGCGCGCAGCGCGGCGACCGCCCCGAGCCCGACGCCGCCGACGCCGATGACGACGGCGGGGGCCGCGGCGTCGCCCGGCAGCGCCTGGCGCGCGGCGCTGTACGAGGTCAGGCCCGAGCAGGCGAGCGTCGCGGCCCAGGCCGGGTCGAGTCCGTCGATGTCGATGAGGTAGCGCTCGTGCGGCACCAGGATCGTGTCGGCGTAGCCGCCCGGCTTCGCGACGCCGAGCGCGGGCGCCGTCGCGCACAGGTTCTCGCGGCCGGCCCGGCATTCCTCGCACGCTCCGCAGCCGATCCACGGGTACACGAGGCGCAGGTCGCCGACCGCGACGCCCTGCACGTCGGGGCCGACGGCCTCGACCACGCCGACGGCCTCGTGCCCCATGATCAGCGGATAGCGCTGACCCGCGGTGAGATCCATCTCGCCCGCGCGGCCGAGCGACCACGACCCCTCGCGCAGGTGCACGTCGCTGTGGCAGACCCCGGAGTGGGTGACTCTCAGCCGCACCTCCGCTCCGGTCGGCTCCGGCGTCGGCAGCTCGATGTCGACGATGGAGCGGTCTTCCGCGCTCAGGACGGCGAAGGCGTGCATTCCGTTGACTCCTTTTCGCCGGGGCGCGCATCCCCATCGACGCGCGTGCCGGTTTCTAGAATTGTGTTCTATTCGACCCGGCACAGGCAACGGTACGACTGTGCAACTTCCGAGCCGCCGCTACTGTGTTCCGCATGCCCGACTCCGACTCCCTGGTCACGCGCGGTTCTCGCGCGTGGGGCCGCCTTCCCGAGCGGCCGCGCGACGCGAATCCGCTCGACGCGCATCCGGCGCTCACCCGCCGCTGGCACAACTTTCGCACCAAGGAATGGGTGGGCTTCACCCTGGTCCACCCCGAGCTCGCAGGCTCGATGATCGTGCAGGACGCGAAGTACCTGGCCAGCGCTGAGATCTATGCATACGAGCTCTCGGGCGGCGCGCTGCATGAGCACGCCGCGAACGGGAAGCGCACGGCGCTCGCGCTGCCGGCGCGGCTCATGTTCGGCGCGAGCGGGCGCTTCGAGACGCCCGGCTTCGCGCTGCGCTACGACTTCGACACGGATGCCGGGCGGCATGACATCCGCATCGACGTCGCCGCCACGGCGACGGCCGCGGCCCTCACCGGTCGCCTCGCCCTCGACGCAGCGCACGCCTCGGCGCCCCTCGTCGTGAGCGCGCGCCTCGACGAGCGCGGCGGCACGATGTTCACCCACAAGCGCATCTACCCGGTCTCGGGCGCGCTCACGGTGGGGGAGCGCGAGCACCGCTTCGACCCCGCGCGCGACTTCGCGATCGTCGACGAGCACCGCTCGCAGCTGCCCTATCGGTCCGACTGGACCTGGGGCACGTTCGCCCTGCGCACCGCGAGCGGCGAGATCGCGGGCGCCAACTTCGCCGAGCGCGCGCAGCCCGCCGGCGAGGACGAGGAGTCGGGCATCTGGCTGTCGGGCGCCGTCGAACCGCTCGCCGATGTGGCCTTCGCGCCGACCTCCGACGCCCCCGACGCACCGTGGCGCGTGCGCTCGGCCGACGGCCGCCTCGACGTCGTGTTCACGCCCGACGGCCGCAAGGGCGTGCGGAAGAACTTCGGGGTCGTGGCGATCGACTACTGGCAGGCCTTCGGCCGCTACGACGGCACGCTCGCCGGCACGCCGGTCAGCGGCGCGCGCGGCGTGCTCGAGCAGATGAGGATGCGCTCGTAGCGCAGCCGCGCCTTACTCGGCGGCCGCGAGCTGCCCGCAGGCCCCGTCGATCTCCTTGCCGCGGGTGTCGCGCAGCGTCGTCGGGATGCCGGCGGCCTCGAGTCGGCGGATGAACTCGTTCGTGACCGCCGGCTCGGACGCGGTCCAGATCGAGCCCGGCGTCGGGTTGAGCGGGATCGGGTTCACGTGCACCCAGCCGCGGCCGCGCGCGTTGAGCTTCTCGGCGAGCAGGTCGGCGCGCCACGCGTGGTCGTTCATGTCCTTGATCAGGGCGTACTCGATGGAGACGCGGCGACCGGTCTTCTCGAAGTAGTAACGCGCGGCATCCAGCGCCTCGTCGACCTTCCAGCGGTCGTTGACGGGGATCAGCTCGTCGCGCAGCGTGTCGTCGGGGGCGTGCAGGCTGAGCGCGAAGGTCAGCGGGATGCTCTCATCGGCGAGCTTGCGGATCGCGGGCACGAGACCGACCGACGAGACCGTGATGTGGCGCGCGCTCATGCCGAGGCCCTCGGGCGCGGGCGCGGTCATCCGCTCGATCGCGGTCATCAGGCGCTTGTAGTTGGCGAGCGGCTCGCCCATGCCCATGAACACGATGTTGGTGACGCGCGGCGAGTCGAAGCCGCCGTCGCGGCGCAGGCCCCCGAGCTCGCCGTTCGCGATCGCGCGGTTGGCGGCGACGACCTGGTCGACGATCTCGGCCGCCGACAGATTGCGGGTGAGGCCGGCCTGACCTGTCGCGCAGAAGGGGCAGTTCATGCCGCAGCCGGCCTGGCTCGACACGCACAGTGTGACGCGGCCGGGGTAGCGCATGAGGACCGACTCGACGAGCGCGCCGTCGAACAGCTTCCAGAGGAACTTGATCGTCTCGCCCTTGTCGGTGCGCAGGCGGCGCACCTCGGTGAGCAGCGGCGGGAACAGCGCCTCGGCGAGCTGCTGGCGCGAGGATGCCGGCAGATCGGTCATCTGCTCGGGGTCGTTCGTGTAGTGCTCGAAGTAGTGCGTCGACAGCTGCGTGGCGCGGAACGCGGGCTGACCGAGCTCGACGAGCTTCGCCTTGCGCTCGGCGAGGCTCAGGTCGGCGAGGTGCGTCGCGGGCTGAGTGCGGCGGGGGCTGTTGAACTGCAGCAGCGGGCGGCCGCCGGCATCCGTCGCCTGGGTCCAGCCTTCAGCCTTGGGGCGGACCTGCGGGCGCGTGCGGTGCGCGGCAGTCGTGTGCTCGGTCATGTCTCCATTGTCTCAGGGCCGGCCTGAGTGGCGGCGGACGCCGCGGGGCGCGTGCCGCCCCGTCACCCGCAGCGTGTGAGCGCGGTGACGCCGCTGCCGAGCGCCGCAGGGCCGCCGAGTTCCTCGGCCGTCGCGGTCTTCCACTTCGCGAAGGCGCTGAGCACCGCGCCCGGCACGCAGTCGTGCTGCACGAGGTACAGCGGCGCCGCGACCCGACCGGCTGCCGCCGCGCCGGCGAGGGCGTCGGGGAAGTCGGTCCCGCCCGCGAGGTAGGCCGACGACGCCGAGCCGAACTGCGCGTTGATGAGCGCGCTCGTCGCGTAGCGGTCGGCGCCGCCGAAGCGCGTGGGCGCGTGGCCGGTCACGGCGCCGAGCGATGCGGCGACGCTCGCGGAGACGGCGCTCGTGCCGCCCGCGATGTCGAGCGCGGTCGTCTTCGCCGCGGTGAGCCACGAGCGGAGCGCGGCGGGGATGCCGGTCGAGGTGCCGTTCACGAGGACGACGGGCATGCCCGCACCGCCCGCGTAGCCGCTCGCGCTCAGCGCGTCGGGGAAGGAGGCACCGGTGGCGATGAATGCCGCGGGCACGTTCGATGACCCGAACGCGTACTTGTCGACGGCGAGGCTCGTGGCGTAGCGGTCGGCCCCGTAGACGCGCGTCGTCGGGGCGAGTCTCGCCAGTGCCGCCGCGACGGCCGGGCTCACGGCGCCGGGGCCGCCGACGAGCACGATCTTCGCGGGCCTCAGGCGCGCGATCTCGGCCGAGACCGCGCTCGGCAGCGCCGTGGGCTGGGTGAGCAGCAGCGGTCCGCCGAGCTTGACGGCGGCGGGGGCGGCGGACAGCGCGTCGGGGAAGTTCTGACCCGACGCGACGACGACGACCTTCGCGCCGCCGCTCGGGTAGGAGTCGCGCGAGACGGCGACGGCGGTCTGATAGCGGTCCGCGCCCGAGAGCCGCCGGACGGACGGCCCGCCGTAGTAGCCCGTCGAGGTGAAGCTGCCCGACAAGGTCACCGCCGAGTGACCGGTGCCGATCGTGAGGGTGTAGCTGTGCGTGCCGTTCGGGACCTTCGAGAGCGCGAACTTCCACGCCTGGGCGCCCGCGCCGTTGGCGGCGCTCTTCGTCGTCTGTGCGGTGCCGCCGTCGATCCGCAGCTTCACGGCGGTTCCGGTGGCGGCGGGGACGCCGTCGGCGAAGGTGAGGATGCCGGAGACCGCCGTCGCCGTCCCCGCCGAGTTCTTCGCGACCGCCGGCGTCGTCGACGGCTCCACGACACCGAGCTCGAAGCCGGGCTGGGCGCTGGCGATCGAGGCCTCACCGCTCACGGCCGCGACGGTCGGGAACGCCACGGTGATGCCCGGCTGCGTCGGGTCGCACTCCGAGACCCCGGGCGAGTCGGTCGTGCTCTGCGGCTGCCAGGTGCCCCCGCTGGTGATCCCCACGGCGTAGTTGCCCGAGACGAAGGCACCGCCCGAGTCGCCCTCCAGGTCGCACGTGTCGGTTCCGAAGCCCTCGACCTTGAGGCCTCCGCCGTACTCGATGTAGCCGGCGGCCTGGGTCACGGTGCCGCACTGCCACCCCGTCCGCGCGCCGGAGTGGCACACCGGCGCACCTGTTATCGCCGCCGCCGTGCCGACGACGGGGATCGCGGTGCCCGCGGCCTGAACGCCCTGGCTCGCGGTGCTCGCAGCGGTCGCCGACGATGCGGTCGCGCCCCAGGTGCCGACGCTGTTGAGCACCTGCGCCGCGGGGGCGGTGATCGACACGAGCCCGGAGTCCACGTAGCCGCCGATCCTGAAGCTGGGCTGCTGGAGCCGCCCGATCGCGCCGGCCGGCGACATGTCGCTGTACATCGCGTCGGGGGTCTCGTCGGTGAGCGCATACGCCGTCGTCGACGTCGGCCGGGGCAGCCCCGTGTCGATGTAGTCGGCGCAGTGCCCCGCGGTGACGAACTCGCGCGCCCCGCTCTTCGCGTCGTAGCCGTTGAAGCCCGCGGAGCATTCGATGAAGCCGCCGCTCACGTCGTAGAGCCACATGTTGCCGCCCAGCCAGGGGCTGCTGCCGTCGACGGGGTCGGTGAACATGCGACCCGCGACCGTGCTGAGGGGCTGCGCCGGCGCGACCGCGGCGGTGGCGCCGACGGCCCGCACGGCATCCTCATCGCCCGCATCGGCGACCGAGACGGTGAGCGAGGTGCCGTGCATCGTCGCACCGGTCACGGCGACGCCGTCGGCGCGCAGCTGGGCGACGACCTTCGATGCGTCCGCGGCGGCTTGCCCGTCGGCGAGGAACTGGGCGGGCGTGATGCGGAGCTGGGCCTTCAGCTGCGCGGAGAGCGACGGCGGCAGCGCCTTCGCCTGCGCCGCGAACTGCGATGCGGCATACCGCCCCATGCGCACCTCGTCACCGACGGGCGCGAGGCCGATCTGCGGGCCCGGCGCCGCGGCCTGGGCCGCACCCGCCTGCGGCAGGGCACCGCCGCCGGGGGAGCCCGCGGCGGGGGCGGCGTCGGCCGGGGCCGCCAGCAGCAGCGAGACGGTCAGGGCGGCGGCGAGCCCGAGGGAAGCGGGGGCACGGAACGGAAGACGCACGCATCACAAGCTATGGACTCCCGCCCTCACAGGCCTCCCCCCGAGTGGGGGCGTGTTGCACGATGCGATGCTGCCGAGGTCGCTCCCAAGCCTCAGAACCCGAGGATCAGCCAGGGCGCCCGCTCCGTCGCGAACGCGCGCCCCAGCACGAGCGCCGCGCCGGGCGTCCGCTCGACGATGCGGCCCGCGCGCGCGAGCTGGGTCGGGGCCACGCCCCCGAGGCAGATCGACGACAGGTCGGCGATCGTGAGGGCGAGGGATGCCGCGCCGGCGGGCCCCTCGCCGTCGAGCCTGCGCACGCGGCCCGCTCCGTCCACGCCGACCTCGAGCAGAAAGCGCCCGGCGCCGAAGCCCAAGGCATCCTCGACCTCGAGCACGATCGCCGCCGAGGACGCGTAGCGCCGCGCCTCGAGAACGCGCGGCACGTCGAGGATGCGCAGCCACAGCCTGTCCTTGCGGACGCGGGATGCCGCGCGCAGGTCGCCGAGCTGCCACAGCACCGCGTCATCGACGGGGCGGCCAGACGCGCTCACCGTCGAGACGAGGTCGAGCTCGAGCAGGAAGCGCCACAGCGCCGAGCTCGCCTCGTCGGTCGCCCCGAGCAGCTCCCACACGACGGCCTCGTGCTTCGTGAAGTCGTCGCCGTGCAGGCGCACCTCGTAGGCGAGGAAGCCCTGGGGCACGCCGTCGGCGTCGTCGTAGCGCACCGTGCGGATCTTCGCCTTCTCGTCGCCGAGCACGCCGATGGCCCGGCCCTGCAGGAAGTCGTCGTGACCGAGCGCGCCCGACAGCGACGCGCGGACGGCGGCGGTGATGCGCCGGGCATCCGGCAGCAGCCGCTCGGGCTCGACGAAGTGCACGCGGCCGCGCGGCTCGGGGCCCGACCAGGTGACGCGGCGCGTGTCGATGCGCAGGTCGTCGCCGAAGGTCGCGACGCCGAAGCCGTAGCGGCCGTAGATCGTCGCCTCGCTCACGGTGAGGCCCGCGATCGGCGCCCCGTGCGCCGCGGCGGTGCGCAGCTCGCCCTCGAGCAGAGCACGGGCGACGCCTCGTCTGCGATGCGTGGGCGCGACGGTCACCGAGGCGATCGACCACAGGTCGATCTGACCGCCGCCCGGCAGGGTCAGGGGCGCGACCCAGGTCTGGGTGGTGGCGACGGGGGTGCCGGGCTCGGCGGCATCCGTGTCGAATACCCCGACGGTCCGCCGCTCGGCGGACGCGGCACGCCAGTCGTCCACCTTCTCGACGCTCACCCGCGCGTCGTGGAAGCCGCGGAAGTCGGCCTGCAGCCAGGCGACGAGGTCGTCGCCGTCGGGGTCGACGAGCCGCAGCTCGAGGCCGTCCGTGGCGAGTCGTGCGGCGGAGGTCGGGTCGATGGAGGCGACGTCGGGGCTCATCCCACCAGCCAAGCGGGGCGGCGCCCGCGAATCAAGACTCGGTCGCCACCGGGGCGAGCAGCGGCCGCTTCGCGACCCGGTTGTCGCCCGACGACCGGCCCTGCACGCGCCGACCGATCCACGGCAGCACGTGCTCGCGCCAGTAGGCGAGCGACCCGAAGTCGGCGACGGTGGGGGAGAGGGACGCCCGCAGCGCATCCCAGTCGGCAGGAACCGGCACCCCGAGCGCTGTCAGGCAGTTCGTGGCGACACGCAGGTGGCCGAGCGGCCCCATGTGCAGCCCGTCGGGCGACCAGTGCGCCGGGTCGGCGAGCACGGCGTCGTCGAACGCCGAGACATAGGTGGCGTTCGGCAGGTCGGACACCCAGGCGGCGACCTCGTCCGTGAGCGCGCGGCCACGACGGCGCACGAGCGCCCCGCCGGGGATGTTGTGGGTCGGGTCGGGGCCGGCGAGGACGAGGGCGTGGATGCCGGCATCCGTGATCTTCAGCGTCGCCTCGCGCAGCCGTCGCGAGAGGTCGGCGATCTCGACGCGCGGCCGCATCAGGTCGTTGCCGCCGCCGTTGATCGAGATCATCTCGGGGTGCTGCGCGATCGCGGGGGCCAGCTGCTCGTCGAGCAGCGGCACGAGCTTGCGGCCGCGGATCGCGAGGTTGGCATAGGCGACGTGCTCGCCGTGGGATGCCGCATCGAGCTCGAGCCCGTACGCGAGCAGGTCGGCCCAGCCACGAGCCTCGCCGTCGGCATAGGCGTCGCCGACGCCTTCCGTGAAGCTGTCCCCGATGGCGACGAAGGAGTGGATCACGCGGTGCCTTCCGTTCGGTTCTGCACCACTATTCAATCGCGCGGAGATCGGAGCTCCGTCAGATCACCCGGCTGCCCCTCAGATCGAGACTGCCGTCGGGGTACGCCTTCCTGGTGCCGGCTGGCAGCAGGGGTGCCGTAGTGGGGATCTGCCCGCTCAACGCCCCGGTTCAGCACCCTTCGAGGAGTTCAGGCATCCCTCGACGAGTTCAGGCATCCCCCGACCGGCCCCGACTTGGCGCTTCGCGTGTGGATAACGCCAACTCGCGCCCGGTCAGGCGCACCTCAGTTCAGGCGGCCACCGACGCGCATCACGTGCCGCCGGCCGCGAGCACGTGGCCTACACGCGCTCCTTCCGCACCGCCAGCGCCCCGGCCGCCGCGAACGCCGCGATCATCAGCGCGACGAGCAGCCACATCGCGTTGAGCAGGCCCACCGAGTCGGCGAGCGCGCCGATGACGGGTGGCCCCGCCAGGCTCGCGGCGTAGCCGATCGAGGCGATGACGCTGACGCGCGCAGCCGGGTTCCCGCCGCCTTCCGCGGCCGCCGACATCCCCAGCGGGAAGCCCATCGACACGCCGACGGCCCACAGCAGCACGCCCACCAGCACGAGAGCGGGGTTGCCGCCGAGGATGAACAGCGCGAGCCCGACCACGCCGATCGCGGTCGTCACGCGGATCGTGTTGGCGCGCCCGAGCCGGTCGACGACCGGGCCGCCGAACATGCGCGTCGCCGCCTCGCCCGCGGCGAACGCCGTGAAGAACAGCGCGGCGACGGCCGCGGTCTGGCCGTGGTCCTGCTTGACGCCGAGGGTGAGCCAGTTGTTGGCCGAGCCCTCGCCGAGCTCGACGCCGAGCAGCACCACGCCGATGAGCAGCAGTCGCCAGTCGGTCCAGCCGCGCAGGTACTGCCGGAACGCCTCGCGGCGCGTGCGCTCGGGGCCCGCCTCGGGCTCCTGGCGCGCGCCGAGCGGGATGAGGGGCGCGACCACGATGCCGACGACCGCGATGAGCACGGCCTCGCCGAAGAACTGCTGCGCCGGCGTGACGCCGAGCGCGGCGCACGCGGCGCCGATGCCCGAGCCGATGGCCGCGCCGACCGACCACGCCGAGTGCATGAGCGGCATGAGCGTCCGCTTCGCGCGGCGCTCGACCGCCGAGCCCTCGACGTTGATGAAGACATCCAGGATGCCCGTCGCCATGCCCATCACGATGAAGCCGAACGCCATCACCGGGGTCGACCGCAGCGCGACGCCGAACGCCATGATCGCCAGGCCGCACGCGATCGTCACGAGCGCGCTCGCCACGCCCCGGCGGCCGCCCAGCCAGTGCAGCAACGGCGTCGACAGGAACAGCCCGACGATCGAGCCGACGGTGCCGAACGCGACCAGCACGCCGATCGCGCCGGGGCTCAGGTGCATGTCCGCGCTGATCGTCGGCAGACGCGGCCCCCAGGCCGACACGGTGATGCCGCCCATGGCGAATGCGGCGATGATCGCATTGCGCCAGCGGGCGAGATGGCGTTGATCGACGGCGATCTCGGTCATGTGGTTCGAACCTCGATGAGAGCGGGGGATGCCAGAAGCATCCACTGTAAGGTTTTCGCGCTCGAGCCTAATCGAGGTGCTCCGCTTCGCGCCTGTCCGGTCGGCGCGCCGCCCCGTGTTTCGCCGCTCGACCCGCGACAGAGCCATACGGCTTGTCTAGAAATAGCGGTAGCGGCACGCGGCGATGCGGATCTGCTCACCGACGAGATTGACGTCACTTGAGATCAGTGCGCGACTCCCCATGGCTATGGTGCGCGAAACGTCACTGAGCGAGAAGATGAGCCGTATTCCGGTCTTATCGCGAGGGATGTCAGCCAGGAGGCGCAGATTCCGTTCGGACCTACCGTGCGTGCAGCCTCGCTCGCGGGCACCCTGGCGGTCGTCGCCCTGGCCGATCGCGAGCATGACCGGCCTGGATGCGAGGTGCGCGTCGCGGCAGGCGCGCTTATTGCCGCGCCTAGCGCCCGGTGCGGTGAATGCGGTCGTAGACAGCGACAGCCGAATAGCCGACACCGACCAGACACCACGCCACTCCGGCCATGAGCCGGAAGAAGCTCGGCCCCTCGATCGCAGCGAGAACGAACCACGCCGGGCCCAAGGCCGCGAAGACAATGCCGCGCCAGAGCGGCGGCCTGCCGAACATAGCCCGCAGCACCACCTCGCAAACGCCCCCGATGCTCACATTCGAACCGTACCCGCAGGGTGACGACGGCGGCCAGAGCCTTGAGGCCGATGCTTCAGGGCCGAACTGACACCTCAGCACAATCACGCGCCGAGCGGCTCCGTGATGGACGGCCGACATAGCATCGGCGTGTGAGCGAAGTGCGCCTGAGTGGACAGCTCGTCTGTGTCGACGCGCGCCAAGCGCGTCGCGTCGTCGAGCTCCTGCCCGAGCACATCGAGATCACGCGCACCGAGCCCGGGTGTCTCTCGTTCGAAGTCGCGCCGACCGACGACCCACTGGTCTGGCAGGTCGACGAGCTGTTCGCCAGCGAGTCCGCGTTCGCAGCCCATCAGGCCCGCGTCGCCGCCAGCACCTGGGGCCGCGAGACCGCCGACATCGAGCGGCGCTACTCCGTCACGGGCCTGGCCCATCAGTCGAGCGGTGA
The DNA here is from genome assembly GCA_009780695.1 of Microbacteriaceae bacterium. GTDB lineage: Bacteria > Actinomycetota > Actinomycetes > Actinomycetales > Microbacteriaceae > Gryllotalpicola. Next base: position 71,248 of record WQZN01000007.1, on the reverse strand, counting down.
GCGCCAGTAAGCGCCTACCGTTCGAAGATCAGCTGCCACGCGAACCCGATGCGGTTGAACGGCTCGCGGTCGCAGAGCTCGAGTTCGAGTTCGAGCAGCTCATCGAAGTAGGCCGGGTCGTGCTTCGCCACGTTGTCGAGCAGCAGGTCGTTCGCGATCCGGTTGCCGTAGCGGCCGATCGCGGTGAGGCCGGATGCCGCGGCATCCGCCTCGACCTCGTCGACCTCGACTTTGCGCGCATCGGTCTGGAACGTCTGCACCGCGATTCGCTCGGCGTGGAGTGCCGCGGCCGCGGCCGACGGCCCTTCACCGACCAGCGCTCGCAGCACGCGGCCGGCGGGGTTCACGTCCATCACCGACAGGCGGCCGCCCGGGCGCACGCATTCGGCGAGCGCGGCGAGATCTCCCGCGTCGGCGGGGCGATAGCGCAGCACGAAGTGGCAGAGCACCAGGTCCCACTCGCCGCGCGGCAGCTCGTCGAGATCCCCGAGGACCGTGCGGATGCCGACATCCGCCGCCTCCGCACGACGTTGCGCCTCGTCCAGCCAGGCCTGCGACGGGTCGACGATCGTGACATCGTGCCCGGCCTGGGCCAGAGGCAGCGCGTCATGACCGTCACCGCCGCCGACATCCAGCACGCGCAGACGGCCGCCGAGCGCGTCGGACTGCCGCCTCAGCACCTCGGCGACGGTCGCGTAGCGGACGCGCGCCCAGGGCGTCTCGGTGTACTCGCGCCACTGCATCAACTTCTCACTGAACACATCGCCCACGGCGTCATCCTGCCGCGTCGTCCTGCGACGGCCGATCGGGCGCGCCCGTGGTCTGGATCCCAGCCACATGACGCTGAGATGATCGCCGCATGGGTCGAGGGCGGCAGAAAGCGAGGAACACGTCTGCGGTTCCGCTCGACGGACAGCAGCCGTCGGAGTTCGCTCGCGGCCTTCCGAGCCCCGATTCCTACCTTCCTCTCGCGGCCGACACCGCATGCCTCGCCACGACCCGGGTCAGCGCAGACGGCGCGCACGTCGGATACATGGTGCGCGAGGCCCCGAACGACTCACTGCCGAACGACTCGGGCTGGCGGTTCTACGCCGGCGATGAGACGCAGCAGTACATCAACGACCCCGCGAACGCGCATCCGTTCTCGCTCAACGCGATCGCCAACCACGACCCCGCAGTCGTTCCCTATCTCGATGCGCCGAAGGGCACGGCATGGATCCGCGACGGCAACCGCTTCATGCGCGAGTAAGCAGGTCGCGCCCCCACCGATTCCTCAGAGCAGCCCGAAGACGACGAGGAAAGCGACGGCCGCGAAGACTATGCCGATGCCGCCCAGGGTCGTGCCCACGACGGCAACCCGCCCCTGACGCCTGACCATGCCGATGATGCCGAGCACGAGCGCGACGACCGGGGCGAAGATCCCGAAAACCCAGGCCAGCAGGGTCAGCCACAGGAAGAACGTGTCCCACATGCCCGGCTGCGGGCCGGGCACGGCGAATGCGATGCCCAGCGTGACGACGGTGCCCAGGATTCCGATGACGCCGAAGACGACGGCCGTCGTCGACAGCCGATGACGAGGGGATGTCTGACGCCCGGGTGTTTGTCGCATCCTCGAATTCTGCCCGTTCCCGAGCCTGCGACCGGCGCGGCTTGTACGGTGTTTTCGTGTTGCCTGTCGTGTGGATCTTCGGGGCGTCAGGGGTAGGCAAATCCACCGCGGGGTTTCGGGTCCTTCAGGGTCTCGCCGCCGCCGGGGTCGTCGCAGCGCTTGTCGACGCCGATCAACTCCGGCTGGCGCGGGGAGTCAGCGCCTCCGAGACACAGCTCATCGCCTCCGGCCTTCCTCGGCTGGAACGCGAGTTTGGCGCTCACGACGCGCGGGTGCTGATCGTCACCGGAATCGCCGACGACGCCGCTCACCTCAGCTCGTTGTTGGCCGGGCTGCCCCGACACCGCGTGTTCACGGTGCACCTCGACGTCGAGGCGCCGGCCTTGCGCGAGCGCATCCGCAGGCGGGGTTCCCTGCTCGATGAGATGGAAGAGAACGTCGAGTATGCCGCGCGCCTCGACCCGAGCCTGGCCGGTCTGCGCATCGACACCACCGGACGCGCCGTCGCCGAGATCGCGAGCCGGATCACCGCTGAAGTCATGAGCTTCCTCGAGGCGGCTGCCTCTGATTCTTCGGATGTTCCGCGGACGAACGAGGGCGCCGGCTCAGTCGGCCTGCCGCGCGAGGCGGTTCTGATCTCCGGGCCGGGCGGGGTCGGCCTGTCGACGATCGGGTATTCGACCTACTCGCGAATGGCTGCCACAGGGCGCCCCGCGGCCTACCTCGACGCGTATCAACTCGGCTTCCTCGGGGCCGAGCCGCGCTCGGAGGAATTGGCGCCGATGCGGGCGGCCAACGTGACGGCGATCGCCGACATCCTGACCCGCGCCGGCGCGCACACCATCGTCGTGACCGGGGATGCCCGCACCATCCGCTCGGTGAGCGACGCGTGGCGCGGTGCGCCGCTCACTGCGATCTGGCTCCACGCTTCGCCCGAGGCGCTGGCCGAGCGCATCACACAGAGGGCGCGCGGGGCCGGCCCGGGAATACCGGGGGACCACCGTGCGGGGCTCGACGGACCGGCTCTGGCCGAGGCGATCGCGACCGCAGTCGGCGAGCGCACGCGTTATGACGACATGCCCGACGGCACCGCCGTCGTCGACACGAGCGCCCTGACGGCAGCGCAGGCGGCCGAGGGGATCGTCGCTCGGCTCGGAAACGCGGCAGACTGAGGCGGTGCCGTCCGCCTCTGAGAGCTTGAGCCGAACCGAGATCGCGGGGCGCTCGATCGCCTGTGCCCGACACGAGGCCGCCGGTGCGATGACGGTGATCTTCTGCCATGGCTTCCGTGGCGAGAAGACCGGCCCGAATCGCGCCTTCGTACGGGCGGCGCGTCTCCTGGCTGCATCCGGCATCCCGTCGCTGCGCTTCGATCAGTACGGATCAGGTGATTCCGACGGCGATTTCCTCGAATCGCGATTCGATGACTGGGTCGCGACGATCGACTCTCTTGCACGTCAGCAGCTCGAACGCGGCCAGCGCGTCGCCCTGTTCGGCCAGAGCATGGGCGCCTCGGCAGTGATCTGCGCCGCCGCGGGCCTTCCGGTCGAGGCCGTCGTGGCATGGGTGCCCGACGCCAACATCGACGAGTTCGTGCCGGGGTCGAACGGATACGTGGAAGAAGGCGGCCAGCGCGTCGGCAATCTCTTCTGGGAACAGGCCTACGCCGCCGACGTGGCGAAGCACCTGACCGAGATCTCCGCTCCCAGCTACCTCGTCTTCGGCACGGCCGACGAATACGTGTCCACCGAGAACCGCGAAGCGCTCGTCTCAGCCGCGGGCCCGAATGTCGAGATCGACGTCTTCGACGGGTACCCGCACAGCGCCTGGACCGCTGAGCAAGCCGATGACATCATCCGGCGCAGCGTCGGGTTCCTCCGCACGCACCAGCCGCCCGCGATCCACGAGAGTTGAACAGCCCGGCACATATGTCAGCCTGCGTACGCGAAGCACCTGCGACACGCCCGCAGTGAGATCGGTCAGCGTGCGGTGCGTTCGGCTTCCTTCGCTGCGACGATCCTTCGCAGGCCGGAACTCGAGAACCTGTGATCGCGCACGTTGAAGTAAAGCTCGATGCCGCGTTCTTCGCAGTAGCTGCGCCCCGTGAAGTCGCGGTCACGATATTCATCGCCGACGATGCGCACGTCGAGTTTGAACGAGCGCAGGATGTCTTCGAGGTCTTGCTCGGTGGAATACGGCACGATCTCGTCGACGTACGTGCAGCCGCGCAACTGGATGTACCGCTCCACCACGGTCTGGGTGGGCGCGTTCTTCTCGGGGCGGTCGATCGTCGGATCCATCTGCAGTCCACAGATGAGGTAGTCGCACTGCCGCTTCGCCTCGGCGAGCATCATGATGTGCCCGGCATGAAGAAGATCGAAGGTTGAAAACGTGATGCCCACTCGAGGCCCCGGGTTGTAGTCCTGCCGCGTCACATTGCTGCCAGAGGCCATCACCGTTTCATCGCTCATGCCCCCATCCTCTCGAACGCCGGCCCGCAACACGATCCGGCGTTCCGGTGCTTCTGCTGCGCGTATGGATGCCGTTAACGTGGCCGGGTGAATGACGACGCGTTCCTCACCTATGTCGGCGATCGGCTCGGCGCGCTTCCCGGCGTCGAGGCCGTGACGCTCGGTGGATCACGAGCCGAGGGGACGAACCGCCCGGACAGCGACTGGGACTTCTCGATCTACTACCGGGGTGATTTCGACCCGCAGTGCCTGCGCGACCTCGGATGGCCGGGCAATGTCGGCGAGCTGGGCAGCTGGAGTTCGACGCCGAACACGGTGTTCAACGGCGGAGCGTGGCTGACGATCGATGGCCGGCCGAGCGACGTGCACTACCGCGATCTCGACGTCATCGACCGGGTGATCGCCGAGGCTCACGAGGGACGTTTCGAGACGGAGCCACTGTGGTTCCATCTTTCGGGCTTGCCGTCGTACCTCGTGCTAGCGGAGCTGGCAGTGAAGCAGGTGCTGACGGGCGAGCTTCCCGATGTCGCCGAATACCCGCCGGCGTTACGCGAACATGCGCCGGATGTCTGGTGGCGTCAAGCGGAAGCGGAGTTCGACTATGCCCGCCGCTACCACGCAGTCTCGGGCCGGCTGACCCAGTGCGTGGGCCTTCTTGCCCGGGCGGCAACCTGCACCGCACACGCCGTCCTCGCTGCTCGCGGTATCTGGGTCACCAACGAGAAGCAACTCTTCAAGCACGCCAACCTCGACGAGGTGGACCGGATCCTCACCACGGCGCCCCCTGAACCCACCGTTCTCGGCAACCTCGTCGACCGGGTTCAGACGTTCTGCGCCGAAGCGGTACACGCAGCCAGATCCACCCTGTAGAGCGTGCGGGGTCTCGTCAGCGGCCACGGTCACCGAACGCCCGCAGATGGAGCCTGTTCCGATCAGGCCCCGCAACTCCTTGCACAGGTGAGCACGGCATGTCACCCCCGTTGCGCGAACCACCAGGCCGGCGAACTCTGGCTCGACAACGGAAGGAGCGCCGATGAGCGAGTCACACGAGGCCGACACCGACAAGATGCCCGATGACGAGCAACTGCAGAAGCCGAGCACCGAGAAGGAAGCTGATGAAGAGCCGAAGAACAGCGACTCGACCGCTGAGGAGGTCGACCATGAGGCCGTGGGCATCGGCATAGTCGGACACGCGTCGGTTGATGATGACGCCGACGACGAGGCCCTCAGGAGTGCCGCCAACGCAGAGAGATCCGACGCGCCGGACGAGTGAAGCGCACAGATCGACTTGCGCACACCTGCGCACACCTGCGCACACCTGCTCAAGGCTGGTTCAACCGGCGATCGCTATGCGGACGCGCAGGACTAGCGGCGTATCGGAATTTGATTGCCATCGATGGCGGTGCGCTCGGCTTCGCCCATACCGGCGGCCTTGAGAATGCGCTGAACCATCGCGTTCTTCCCCGGCCCGTAGTCATAGATGTCCCGGGACCGGGCTGCGACCCGTTTCTTCACACTGCCGTATTCGTCCCGGAGCGCACTGTCCGCTCGGAGGGTGTCGCGCACCGCGAGGTGATTTCGGAGCGCCAGAGAGTCGGCCACGACAACGTAGGTATTGGTGCCGGCCATGCGCTCCGGCTCGGCGAAGGCCCAGCGTTGCGGGATGCCCAACTCGCCCAACAGGGTGAACCCGAGGGCGATCAGAACAGCGGATGCCGCATCGACGTGAGCCGCATCGACGACGATGTCGCAGTCGATGATCGGCTTGGCGGCTAATCCGGGCACTGACATGCTGCCGACATGCTCGATCGCCATCACGGGCACCTCAGCCTGGGCCAGCGCAAGCCTGGGCCAGCGCAGCGGAGTATTCATTGCGAAGGCTCTGGAATCGCTCGGGCCACGCCGGGTCGTAGTCCACGACCTCGATCACCGGATGAGGCTATCAACCCTCATCGACGCACCAGCAGCCCGAGGGTTGAGGCGGGTACCCGCACCCGCAGAGGGATCGCATTACGGGCGCCCGACGTGAAACCAAGACGAGCGACTCGGCGTATGCCTGAGGGGGCTCGAATGCGCTGGCGCTGTACTTTCATATCGCGAAGGGGTACCTCGCCAGCATCTTGGTCGGCGGCGAAGAAGTCGGCGAGGACTACGACCTTGATTCTGCTGACGAGTTCTACGCCGAGACCTACGAGGGCCGCCGCTATCGGATCGTGCTAGACGATGCACCCACAGGGCGATTCGTTATTTGGTCATGGTCCGTCTACGACATGACTCCAGCGACGCGTGAAGGAAGCGATGCATTGATCGCTCGAATTACTCACAAGCGCCCGCAATGGCTTGGGCACCCCTATGACTACACACGCGTGCCTGGATCGTTTCTTGCGAGTGGCGGCCAAAGCACCTTGTGGAACACGATCCAGCAACTGATCGAATAAGGATCGGCTATCGACCTGTCAGGGCGGCGCGTACCGCTGCGGAAATGCCGTCAGCATGCGCGCCGCTGCGGTCGACGAGCAGCGCGCTCATACCGGCGGCCAGCGCACCGGCCACATCTTGCTCGGCGTTGTCTCCGACGAACAGACATTGATCAGGCGTCACTCCGAGCTCGCGCGCCAAGGTGGCGAAGGCAAGCGGTTCGGGCTTTTGCGCGCCGATCCGCTCGGAGATACACACCACGTCGATCTCTTCAGCGAGGCCGACGACCTCGAGCTTGTCAACCTGCTGATCCTCGGTCCCGTTGGTCAGAATCCCCACCCTGAAACCGCAGGAACGTAGGCTCCGCAGCAGCTCCAGGCTGTCTGGAAAAGCTCGCCATGCCGCGCGGTAGGCCCCGAGGTAGACGGTGAAGAGCTCATCCAACTCCGCTGGCGCGCTCGGGGCCGGAACGCCAAGAGCCGGCAGCACCAGACGCAGCCGCTGACGGCGCTGTTCCTGGAAGCTGATCTGACCGACCCGCCAGCGCTCGAACTGCTTTTCCTCCGCCTCGAACCATGCCCGTCGAGCCTCCGCAGACGGTGCGACTCCAAGACCACGAAGGAAGTCATCGACCGCCACACGCGCCGAGCCGTGATGATCGAAGAGCGTGCCGTCAAGATCGAAGCCAACTGCACACAACTCGCCCACGCGACCAGCCTAGGAAAGACGCCATCAGGCGACCTCACAGTGAGCAATCCCGTTGCGTGTCATAGCGTTTTCTTTGTGGTGGCGGCGGCATGGGAAGCGTGATGCAAGATGCGCTTGCGGTACGAGGACGTTGACGAGGCTGTTCTGAACCCGGACTCGGCGACCCTGTCTGGCCGGCGACTTTCTGTCGATGGGTTCGTGACGGGCTCGAATCTCCTCGTGAAGCCGGCGTTGCGCAGTCGGCGCAAGCAGCAGATTCCAGTTGTGCTCTGTATCGAACCGGTAGACGACTGGACCTTTGAAGGCATCGCGTTGGGCTCTGGAGAACTGATCACTGGTGAGTTCGAAGCCTCGGAGCACGGCGGGCGAATCCGCGGCGTGATCCCCGGCGACCTGGTCGTGACTTCGACGACTCAGCCAACGGCTTGGTACGAAACCGAGGCCCCCGTTCCGGGTGACGACCACAACTAGTCGCGCGCAGCCTCAGGGCCGCCAGGGGATCGGCCAGCGGGCGGTCCCTCCTTCGGAGAGACTGTCGGCGTGGAGCTTCCGGAAATCTCGCTAGACGGCGGCAACGCGTCGCCGTTCGTCTCGCGGGCGGGTGAAACGGTGCGCAAGCCGTGGCTGCCGTCGACGGACTCGGTTCAGCGGCTTCTGGGGCATCTTCGTGATCGAGTCGGAGATCTCGTGCCCGAGCCGCTGGGGCGAGACGAGCTGGGCCGGCAGGTGCTGGAGTTCGCGCCCGGCACCGAGGCAATGGTCGAACTTCCTGTGACCGCGACGGACGCGGAGCGTATCGGAGCGGACATCCGGGTGATCCACAGTGCCGCCGCCGCGTTCGCGCGACGCGACTCCGACCTGTGGGCGACGGCGATGCGGCGCCCCGGGGACGAGATCATCTCCCACAACGACCTGGCCCCCTGGAACCTCATCCGCAGCTCGCAGCGGTGGGCGTTCATCGACTGGGATGGGGCCGGACCGACGACCAGGGTCGCTGACCTTGCTTACGCGGTGCGGGCGTTCGCGCAGCTCGATCAGTTCCATCACCTCGAAGAGGCGCTGCCGCTGGTGCGCGCGATCCTCGACGGGTACGAGGCATCCGTCGAAGACCGCGCAGCTGTGCTGCCCGCGATGATCGAGCGGACCGAGGCGATGCGCGACCTGCTTCTCGGCAGCATCACGACAGGCACGCAACCGTGGGCGAGCATGGCCATCGATGGCCACGGCGAATACTGGACCGCCGCCGCAGCGTACCTGCGCGAGCACGCGACAACCATTGCCGCCGCCGTGCGCTGAGGAACAGTTGCGCGGTACGCAAGCCGATCGTCATGCGGGCATGGTTGGTCAGCTCGGTTCCGTGCGCGACGGTCTTCCGAGGTATCGGTGTTTTCGGGCTCTGGAGACGGCCCCGTTACGCTGAACGCATGCGCGACGAAGCGGAGCCGGCAGTGGCCAGCACCGCGGTTCGCTCGCGTGAAGTCCTTCGCTACCCGCCGTTCGCGTACTTCTGGAGCGCGGTCACGGTTCGGGCGCTGGGAGGCGCAGTCTCAGGTGTCGCGTTTCAAGTCCTGATCGTGACCGTGCTGCATGCGACGCCGATTCAGATCAGTGTGCTCAGCGCGTTGGGTGTCGTCCCGTACCTGTTCCTCGGGCTCATCATCGGCGCATTGATGGATCGGTGGCGGCGGCAACGCACGCTCATGATCACCAGCATCGGACGCACACTCGCTCTGGCGTCGGTGACGGTCCTCTTGCTCTGCCACGCGCTCAACTTCTGGTCGTTGGCCGTTGTGACCCTGGTTCTCGGCGTGCTGGTGCTGTTCGCAGACTCAGCCGCTCAGCCGCTTCTGCCGCGGATCGTTCCCCGTGACTCGCTCGTAATGGCCAATGCCCGGCTCGGGCAGACCGACACCGCGGCCTCGACGGTCGGCCCCGCGTTGGGCGGAGCGCTTCTCAATCTGCTCGGCGCGCCGGTCCTGTTCGCCTTCGATTCCGTCATCACGGCCGCATCGGCCGTGCTCCAGGCACGGATCAGAATCGATGAGCCGAAGGCAGAGCAACGTGCCCCTGGGCGCCATATCGGGCACGACATCGCCGAGGGCATGGGCTACACCTACCGGCATCGCACCTTGCGCCCGCTTGCGCTATCCGTCCACACCTGGTTCCTCGGCAACAGCATCGTCTCCACCCTGTTCGCCGTCTTCGTGCTGCGGCAGCTTGATCTCCCGGCGTGGGCCTATGGCATTGCCCTCGCTTTCGGGGGCGCCGGCGGCTTCCTCGGTGCGCTGCTCGCCCCCTGGGTCGGATCCGCGCTCGGCGCCGGGCGTGCCATCTTCGTGGGCCGAACCCTGGTCGTCGTGCCGTGGCTCGCCCTCGCCGTCGCGCCGATCACCGCGAGCAACAGCACGACTGCACTGTTGACCCTGGTGTCCGCCGCACAGTTCGTCTACTGCCTCGCCATGGGTATCGAAGACGCGAACGACACCGGCTATCGGCAGGCCGTGGCCCCGGATGCAATACAAGGGCGAATGAACTCCACCATCCGCACCATCAATCGGGTGGTCTATTTTTGTGGCGCTCTGCTCGCAGGCTTGCTGGCAACCCTCCTCGGCTTTCGCCTCACCATTGGCATCGGCGCCGCCATCTTCGCCGTCGCCGCCGCGATCGTCGTGGCCTCCCCACTCCACAACGCCCGTCATGAGGATCAGCCGACCTGACCACCGGCACACCTATGTGCGAAGAAACGTTCTGATCGAGATTCGCGACGCCGCGGCAGAGTTCGAGAATCGTCTGTCCCGCCAGGCGATGACAAAGTGCCTCCGCAACGTCGGCGACGGCGCGCAAGGTCTGATCCCAACGGGGGAGAAACAGTGCCGGCGGTGGGACTCGAACCCACACGCCCTTTCGGACAAAGCATTTTGAGTGCTCCGCGTCTGCCATTCCGCCACGCCGGCCGACACTGCACAGCAAGGCTAGCGCAGGCATCCTCACGCCCTCCGCCACCGCGTGCCCACGAGGGCGGCCCGCCGCGCTCGTATACGATTTGAACCGTGACTGACCAGCCGGAGAACAACGCGCCCCGCCGCGTCGTCGTCGCCGAAGACGAATCCCTCATCCGCCTCGACATCGTCGAGATCCTGCGCGACAACGGCTTCGAGGTGGTCGGCGAGGCCGGTGACGGCGAGACGGCCGTCGCCCTCGCCACCGAGCTGCGCCCCGACCTCGTCGTCATGGACGTGCGCATGCCGAAGATGGACGGCATCGAGGCAGCCGATCGCCTCAACAAGAACCACATCGCGCCCGTCGTGCTGCTCACCGCCTTCAGCCAGAAGGAACTCGTCGAGCGCGCATCCGAGGCCGGCGCCCTCGCCTACGTCGTCAAGCCGTTCACGCCGAACGACCTGCTGCCCGCGATCGAGATCGCGCTGGCCCGCTACGCGCAGATCATCCAGCTCGAGGCCGAGGTCAGCGACCTCGCCGAGCGCTTCGAGACCCGCAAGCTCGTCGACCGCGCCAAGGGCCTGCTGAACGAGAAGATGGGCCTCACCGAGCCCGAGGCGTTCCGCTGGATCCAGAAGGCCTCGATGGACCGCCGCCTCACCATGCACGACGTCGCGAAGGCGATCATCGACCAGCTCGCGGCCGGCAAGGCGTAAGCGGAGACGTCATGAAGAGCGGATGCCTGCGGGCATCCGCTCTTCTTCTACCCACGGCGCCACGAGCCCAGCGTGTGCCGCAGGTCGCGATACACCGCGAACGGGCCGAGCCACCACTGCTCGCCGAGGCGGTGGTCATCGGCGCGCACGAGCCGCGCGGCGAGGTCGGGGCGTTGCGCGACCAGGTACCGCCGCCCCTTCGCCGCGTGCAGCGCGTTCGAGACGATCTTGATCGCGCCGGCATCCTCGATCAGCGCGGCCGCGTTCTCGATGTTCTGCCACGTCGTCGTGCTGCGCGTGTCGAGCGCGATCGGGCCGGCGTAGCCGAGCTCACGGGCATACGCCGCCATCAGTTCCGCCTCGGGGACCCAGCCGCCGACGGCGCCGCCGCAGAGCACGAGCAGGCTCTCGCGCGCCGTCGGGTCGAGCGAACGGATGCCGGCGCGCACCCGCCACCTGTTGATCCAGTTCGCACGGCCGCCGCGGGCGCGATCCCGATACCCGAGCACCACGACGGCCTCGGTGCCGTCGTTGCGCGGGGCGTCGCCGAGCTCGGCACGGCTCGCGCGCCAGTGCAGCACCTCGGCCGCGACCACAGCTGCGGCGAGCGCGGCACCAGCGCTCACCATCGCCGCTTGCTGCGGCATCCGCTCGCGCAAGGCCGCGCATGGTGGCGCCGGCTTGCCGCGTCTCACATCGGACATGCCCGAGACCTCCTCACCTCGCCGGCTGCGCGAAGTGCCACACCACGAGGTTCGGGCGCCCCGACACCGCCCGGGTGACCTCGGGGGCGTAGGCCATGAGCGACCACGGCCACACCGCCCAGTCGCCGATCTCGGTGGCCGCCTCCGGAATCGGGCCGCCCCACGCGACGTTCGGCTCCTCGCAGCCGCGCACGTCGAGCCCGGCATCCAGCGCAGCCCGCAGGTAGTCGCCGAGCGGATGCCGGAACGTGGGCGCGATGCGCCGTTCGCCGCCGGGCCCCACGCCCTTGATCGCAGACCCGAGGTTCGCGAGCTCGTGATGGATGTCCGAGATCACCAGGTCCCCGCCCGGCCGCAGCACGCGCGCGAACTCGGCGAGCACCGGCGCGAGATCGCGCACGTGCACGAGCGCGAGCCCGCAGACGATGACGTCGACCGAGTCGTCGGGCAGCGGCAGACCGTCGAGCTGCCCGAGGTGGAACTCGCCGTCGGGCACGCGCCGGCGCGCGAGCTCGAGCATGTCGGGGGATCCGTCGACGCCGACCACGCGATGGCCGCGCCCCGCGAGGAACTCGGCGAACCGGCCCGTGCCGCAGGCGGCATCCAGGGCCACACCCGCCTCTCGCCCCTCGAGGAAGCGCGCGACCACGGGCTCGTCGAGCGCGAACAGTCCGCCGCCCGCATTCGCGTCGTACTCGGGTGCCTGCTGCGCGTATGAGACATCGGCGGCGACCGTCTCGGTGTCGACGCCGCGATCGCGCAGCCGCTCGTCGTCGAGCAGCCGGCGGATCTCGGCGATCCGCGCCTCGGTGAACGCGCGGTCGTGATCGCCTGCCCACGCGTCGAGCAACGCCATGCCCTCGAGTCCGAGCAGATAGGCGAGGGGGTCCTGATAGGTCACAGCCCCCGACGCTAGCCATCGCCGAGCGCGACCGGCAAGCGCAGCCGCCCCAGCCCAGCTGCCCCAACCCACTTACCCCAGCCCGCTTTCCCCGAAGTGTGAGTTCGGGCTGACACCTCGCAGCAAAGCGCGCCCGAACTGCCCCGAGGGGTGAGTTGCGGCGGTGCCGACCGCCCGTGCCGACCGCGGTGCCAACCGCGAGTGCCGACCGCTAGCCTCGGGGGATGGCAGTCGACGGCGACCACCGCCCCTTCGTGATCGCCGCGGACTCCGGCGGAACGCACACTCGCGTCGCCTGCTTCGGGCTCGACGGGGCGCTGCTCGCCGAGTCGTCCGGCCCGGGCGGAGCGAAGCACCTGAACGCGGATGCCGCGCGCAACACCGCGGAGACCACCGCCCGCTGCCTCGACTCCGCGGGACTCGACCCGCGCGACGCCGTGCACCTCGCCGCGGGTCTGTCCAACATCAGCCGGGCGGGTTCCAACCAGGGCGACGGCGACAACAGCTGGGCAGCCGGGTTCTTCGACGTCCCCGGCCTCACGTGCCCGCGAACGATCGTCAACGACGCCGTCGCCGCGCACCGCGGCGCCCTGCTCGGCGAGGCCGGCATCGTCGTCATCGCGGGCACGGGCTCGATGATCCTCGCGATCGACGAGGACGACGCCGAGGTCGAGAGCGGCCAGTTCGAGCACTATGCGGGCGCGGCGAGGCACCTCGTGTTCGAGGCGATGCAGCTCATCCTGACGGGCGCGGCGGGGGAGGAGGATGCCGCGTTCGTCGGCTCCGTCCTCGCGTTCTGGGGCGCGGATGACGTCCCCGGGCTGCGCCGCGCCGTCCTCGCGCTCGGGGTCGACGACCCGATGGAGGTCCGGCACCGCTACGGGCGCCTCGCTCCGGCGGTCACGGCCGCCGCCGACACCTCGCCGCTCGCCGATGCCGCGGTGCGCGAGCTCGCGCGCAAGACGGCGCGCGGCATCCGCCTGCTCGCTCCGCTCATCGCGGCGCCGAGCGCACCGGTCGCGCTGTACGGCTCGCTCGCCGAGACGCCCGCGTTCCGGTCGAGGGTGGCGGATGCCCTGGCCGACGCCCCCGCGGCGGGCGCTCGCCTCGTGCCCACCGCCCTCGACGCGGTCCGCGGCGCGGCCCTGGTGGCCTACCGGTCGCTCGGCCTCGACGACGTGGCGATGCGCGCCGCGCTCAAAGGCCTGTGTGACCCCGCCGCCGCGCCCCGGTCGTCGATTAGTCGCCGACCGTGCGCGGATACCGCGACTCTGTGACGACCGCCCGCGCGACGCTTGCGCCGGTCGTCGATTAATCGCCGACCGGGCGCCGTTAGCGAGACTTTGCGACGACCGGGGCCGGGCACCCTGCCGAGCGACCTACTTCGCGTCCTTGATCAGGTTGGTGATGCGCAGCGTCGAGCAGCGGCGGCCGTTCTCGTCGGTCACGACGATCTCGTGCACGGTGAGCGTGCGGCCCGAGTGGATGACCCGCGCCGTGCCCGTCACATAGCCGCCCGTCGCCGACCCGGTGTGGGTCGCGTTGATGTCGACGCCCACGGCCACGCGGTGCTCGCCGCCGAGCCGCGCCAGGTAGTTCGCGTGCATCGAGCCGAGCGACTCGCCGAGCACGCAGTACGCGCCGCCGTGGAGGAGGCCGATGGGCTGCGTGTTGCCCTCGACGGGCATGCGGGCCACCGCGTGCTCGCGATCGAACTCCACGATCTCGATGCCCATCTTCTCGGCGAGCGCGCCGGCGCCCCGCCCTGCCCACCACTCGACATCGTTGTCGGTCATCTCGGTCCTTTCGCGACCCATCGGAAGGGGCCCGGTGTCGGTGGCCGTCGCTAGGCTGACATCCGTGCCAGATACGCCCAAGAAGCCTACTTTGATGATCATCGACGGCCATTCGCTGGCGTTCCGCGCGTTCTTCGCGCTGCTGCCGGCCGGCCGCTTCATCACCGACGACGGGCAGCACACCGAGGCCATCCACGGCTTCATCTCGATGCTCCTCAAACTGCTGAAGGACTACGAGCCGACCCACCTCGGCGTCGCGTTCGACATCAGCCGCTTCTCGTTCCGCACGCGCGAATACCCGGAATACAAGGGCGGCCGCGGCGAGACGCCGCCCGAGTTCATCGGCCAGGTGCCGCTGCTGCAGGAAGCGCTCACCGCGATGAACGTGCAGTGGCTCACCAAAGAGGACTTCGAGGCCGACGACATCCTCGCCACGCTCTCGACGCAGGGCTCCGAGCAGGGCTACGACGTCCTCGTCGTCTCGGGCGACCGCGACAGCTTCCAGCTCGTCAACGACGACGTGACGGTGCTCTACCCGAGCGTGCTCGGCGTGAGCGAGCTCAAGCGCTACGACGCGCAGGCTGTCTTCGACAAGTACGAGGTGTGGCCCCACCAGTACCCCGAGCTCGCGGCGCTCACGGGCGAGAAGGCCGACAACCTGCCCGGCGTCGACAAGGTCGGCCCGAAGACGGCCGCCAAGTGGATCGCACAGTACGGCACGGTCGAAGAGATCGTCGCCAACGCCGACCAGATCAAGGGCGTCGTGGGCGAGAAGCTGCGCGAACAGAAAGAGAACGCGCTGCGCAACCGCCGCCTGAACGCGCTCGTGCGCGACGTCGAGCTGCCGCTCGGCCCCGCCGACCTCGAGCGCCGCGCGGTGAACGAGCAGGCCGTGCGCGACGTCTTCGGTCGCCTGCAGTTCCGCACTCTGCTCGACCGGGTGCTGAAGGCGAGCCCGGGGGATGCCTCGGCCGGCGCCTCCGCCGAGACCATCGAGCCCGTCGCCGAGGTCGAGACCGCCCCCGCCGTCAAGACCCTCGTCGACGAAGAGCTCGCGCACTGGCTCAGGAAGGTCGCAGGGCGCCCGGTCGGCGTCCAGCTCGACCACGGGCCCGCCGGGGTGGCCGGCTACGGCCTCGCCGTCGACGACGACAGCGCTTATGTGCCGTTCAAGGCCGGCACGAGCGACTACGCGGCCTTCGAGGCGTGGCTCGCCGACCCGGCGCAGCCGAAGTGGTTCTTCGACGCGAAGCGGCAGCTCAAGGCATCCGCCGCCGCCGGTCTGCCCATCCGCGGCGTCGCCGCCGACACGCGCGTCGCCGGCGCCATCCTCAACCCCGCGAAGGCGCCCGCCGACCTGCCCGCCCAGGTCTACGAGGTGCTCGGCGAGACGCTGCCCGTGCCCGACCCCAACCAGCTCGTGCCCGACGCCGAGCCCCTCTCGCCGGCGACCCTCGCCTGGTACGTGCTGCGCATCGCGCACGACCTCGACACCGCGTTCGCGGAAGGCACCAAGCGCGTCTACGAGACGATCGAGGTGCCTCTCGTCGAGGTGCTCGCCCGCATGGAGCTCACGGGCGTCACCGTCGCGGCCGATGTGCTGAAGGGGCAGCGCGAGGCGCTCACGGCCCAGGCTGACGAATACCAGCAGGCCGCCTTCCTGGCCATCGGCCGCGAGGTCAACATGGGCAGCCCCAAGCAGCTGCAGACCGTCCTCTTCGAGGACCTGCACCTGCCCTTCACGCGCAAGACGAAGACCGGGTACTCGACGGATGCCGAGTCGCTCGCCGACCTGCTCGAGAAGGTCGACCCCGACACCGAGGGCTTCATCTTCCTCGACGCGCTGCTGCGCCACCGCGACGCGACCAAGCTCAAGCAGATGATCGAGACGCTCGAGAAGGCGATCGACCAGGGCGGCCGCATCCACACGACCTACGACCAGGTCGGCGCCGCGACCGGGCGCATCTCGTCGAACGACCCGAACCTGCAGAACATCCCGGTGCGGTCCGAGACGGGGCGCCAGATCCGTTCGGCGTTCGTCGCGGGCGAGGGCTTCGAGTGCCTGCTCACGGCCGACTACTCCCAGATCGAGATGCGCATCATGGCGCACCTGTCGGGCGACGCCGGCCTGATCGCCGCGTTCAACGAGGGCGAAGACCTGCACCGCTACGTCGGCTCGCACGTCTTCGGGGTCGCCCCGGAAGACGTGACGCCCCTGATGCGCTCGAAGGTCAAGGCCATGTCGTACGGCCTGGCCTACGGCCTCGGCCCCTTCGGCCTCGCGAAGCAGCTGCGCATCTCGCAGGGCGAGGCGAAGCAGCTCATGGCCGACTACTTCGAGCGCTTCGGCGGCGTGCGCGACTACCTCCGCAACGTCGTCGCGCAGGCCAAGGTCGACGGCTACACCGAGACGATCTTCGGCCGCCGCCGCCCGTTCCCCGACCTCAACAGCCTGAACCGGGTGCTGCGCGACAACGCCGAGCGCGCGGCGCTCAACTCGCCGATCCAGGGTTCGGCGGCCGACATCATGAAGATCGCGATGCTGGGCGTCGCGGCCGACATGGCGGATGCCGCACTCGAGTCCCGCATGCTGCTGCAGGTGCACGACGAGCTCATCTTCGAGGTCGCCTCGGGGGAGTGGGACACGCTGGAAGAGATCGTCAAGCGCCGCATGGCCGGCGCAGCGGAACTGAGCGTCCCGCTCACCGTCCAGGTCGGCCGGGGCTCCGATTGGGACGCGGCCGCGCATTAGTTTTGAAGTACCCCGTTGGTCGACCGAGCCGCTCGCGGCGTGCGGAGGCCGAGGACGCGTTGAAAGGACACCGATGACCGAGGCACGCACACCCACCGCGATCGACGCCATCGCCGAGCGCTGGCTCGACACCCAGCTCGATCTCCACCCCGAAGACCGGGTCTACATCGGCCGCACCGGGCGCGAGGGGGAGTACGGCGACTTCTCGCCGTCCGGCCACCAGGCATCCGCCGCCGCCGCCCGCGCAGCGCTCGCCGAGATCAGCGCGGCCGAGCCCGTGGACGAGACCGACCGCATCACCAAGCTCGACCTGACCCGCGAGCTCGAGCTCGAGCTCGAGAAGCACGACGCGGGCTTCTGGCAGCGCGACCTGAACAACATCGCCTCGCCGCTGCAGGGCCTCCGCGACGTCTTCGACCTCTCCGCGACCGCGACGGCCGACGACTGGGCCGTGATCGCGAAGCGCATGTCGAACATCCCGGCGGCGGTCCGCGGCTACATCGAGTCGCTGCGCGTCGGCATGTCGAGCGGCAACGCCCCCGCCGTGCGCCAGGTGCGCATCGGCATCCAGCAGGCCGACGAGCTGGGCGGCAAGAGCAGCTTCTTCGCGACCTTCGCCGCGAACGCGAAGACCGCCGACGGCGGCGAGCTGCCCGAGTCGGTCGTGGCCGACCTGCAGCGCGGAGCCCAGGCCGCCGCCCGCGCCTACGGCGAGCTCAGCTACTTCCTCGACGACGAGCTGCAGCACGAGGCGCCCGAGCGCGATGCGGTCGGCCGCGACATCTATGCGCTCGCGAGCCGCGGCTTCCTCGGTGCGAAGGTCGACCTCGACGAGACCTACGAGTGGGGCATCGAGGAGCTCGCGCGCATGACCGCCGAGCAGGAGGCGATCGCCCAGCAGATCAAGCCGGGCGCGACCGTGCGCGAGGCGATCGAATTCCTCGATCAGGATGCCTCGCGCAAGCTCCACGGCACGGACGAGCTGCGCCGCTGGATGCAGGAGAAGAGCGACCAGGCGGTCGCCGAGCTCTCCGCCTCGCAATTCGACATCCCCGAGCCGCTGCGCCGTCTCGAGTGCATGATCGCGCCGACGCAGAACGGCGGCATCTACTACACCTCGCCCACCGAGGACTTCTCGCGTGCCGGGCGCATGTGGTGGAGCGTGCCGCCGGGGGTCACCGAGTTCGACACCTGGCGCGAGCTGACGACCGTCTACCACGAGGGCGTCCCGGGGCACCACCTGCAGCTCGGCACGGGCGTCTACAACAAGGCGCAGCTCAACTCGTGGCGCCGCAACCAGTTCATCTCGGGCCACGGTGAGGGCTGGGCGCTCTACGCCGAGCGCCTGATGGACGAGCTCGGCTACCTCAAGGACCCGGCCGACCGCCTCGGCATGCTCGACGGCCAGCGCATGCGCGCAGCGCGCGTTGTGCTCGACCTCGGCGTGCACCTCGAGAAGCCGCTGCCCGACGGCTCCGGCATCTGGTCGGGCGACTACGCCTTCGGCTTCATGGGCCGCAACGTCAACATGGAGCAGGGCTTCGTCGACTTCGAGGTGAACCGCTACCTCGGCTGGCCGGGGCAGGCGCCGGCCTACAAGATCGGCCAGCGCGTGTGGGAGCAGATCCGCGACGAGCTCAAGGCGCGCGAGGGCGACGCCTTCGACATCAAGGCCTTCCACAAGCGCGCGCTCGACATGGGCGGCGTCGGCCTCGACACGCTGCGCACCGCGCTGCTCGGCTGAGCGGCGGGGCGCGACGGGCATGGCTGAGCGGGTCGTCATCGGCGGCGCCTCCGGATTCCTCGGGCAGCGCCTCGCTGCCGAGTACCGCACGAGCGGCGCGGAGGTCGTGACGATCGGGCGCGCCCCGGGGGAGATCCCCTGGGGCGACGCCGCGGCGATCAAGGATGCCGTGGACGGGGCATCCCTCGTCATCGGACTGTCCGGCAAGAGCGTCAACAGCCGGTACACGCCGGCGAACCGCGCTGAGATCGTCCGCTCCCGCGTCGAGACGACGCGGGCGCTCGGCGCCGCCATCGCCGCATCCGCACGCCCCGCGCCGCTCTGGGTGAACGCCTCGACCGCGACGATCTACCGCCACGCCGACGACCGCCCGCAGACCGAGTCGACGGGGGAGTACGGCACCGAGCTGTTCAGCGAGGACGTCGCGCGGGTGTGGGAGGACGCGCTCTTCGAGGCCGAGCTGCCCGCCACGCGCCGCATCGCGCTGCGCATCACGATCGCACTCGGCGACGGCAGCGCACTCGGCCCGCTGAGCCTGCTTGCGAAGCTCGGTCTCGGCGGCGCGAACCACGACGGCTGGTGGCCGGCCACGCCGGAACGCCTCGAGGCGCGCACCTACCTGCGCCCGCGCACACAGGGCGGCCGCCAGAAGTTCAGCTGGATCCATGTCGACGACCTCGTCGGCATCATCCGCTTCGCACAGAGTCACCCCGGCCTCGAAGGGTCGGTCATCGCGGGCTCTCCGCACCCGACCGACAACGCCGGCTTCATGCAGGCGCTGCGCGCAGCGCTCGGCGTGCCGTTCGGGGTGCCGTCGCAGCGCTGGATGCTCGAGCTCGCCGCGCTCGGCCTGCGCACCGAGGCCGAGCTCATGCTCAAGAGCCGCTGGGTCCTGCCGGAAAAGCTGCTCGCCGCGGGCTATGAGTTCCGCTACCCCGAGCTCGACGACGCCCTCGCGCAGATCGTCGCCGCCCAGCGCCGGCGGCGCCGGATCGTCGCCTGATCGGCCCGATTCGCGGTGTTGAGACCGCCGCCCGAATTCAGGTAGGCTGGAATGTCACATTTGTGACTTCTATATCCGCTCGCCTGAAGCGGGAAAGCCATCACAGTGGTTCGTTTCAGGCCTGATTCATGTCCACCCGGAGTAATCACTCAATGACTACCACTACGACCGAAAAGGCAGCCAAGCAGGTCGCCATCAACGACATCGGCTCTGCTGAGGACTTTCTTGCCGCGGTCGAGAAGACTCTGAAGTTCTTCAACGACGGCGACCTCATCGAGGGCACCGTCGTGAAGGTCGACCGCGACGAGGTCCTCCTCGACGTCGGTTACAAGACCGAGGGCGTCATCCCCTCGCGCGAGCTTTCCATCAAGCACGACGTCGACCCGAGCGAGGTCGTCGGCGTCGGCGACACCGTCGAGGCCCTCGTTCTCCAGAAGGAGGACAAGGAAGGCCGTCTGATCCTGTCGAAGAAGCGGGCTCAGTACGAGCGCGCCTGGGGCGATGTGGAGAAGATCAAGGAAGCCGACGGCGTCGTGACCGGTTCGGTCATCGAGGTCGTCAAGGGCGGCCTGATCGTCGACATCGGCCTCCGCGGCTTCCTCCCGGCCTCGCTCATCGAGCTGCGCCGCGTCCGCGACCTCACGCCGTACCTCGGCCAGGAGATCGAGGCGAAGATCCTCGAGCTCGACAAGAACCGCAACAACGTGGTCCTCTCGCGCCGCGCCCTGCTCGAGCAGACGCAGTCCGAGTCGCGCACCACCTTCCTCAACAACCTCCACAAGGGCCAGGTCCGCAAGGGCGTCGTCTCGTCGATCGTCAACTTCGGTGCGTTCGTCGACCTCGGCGGCGTCGACGGCCTCGTCCACGTCTCCGAGCTCAGCTGGAAGCACATCGAGCACGCCAGCGAGGTCGTCGAGGTCGGTCAGGAAGTCACCGTCGAGATCCTCGAGGTCGACCTCGACCGCGAGCGCGTGTCGCTCTCGCTCAAGGCGACGCAGGAGGACCCGTGGCAGGTCTTCGCCCGCACCCACGCGATCGGTCAGGTCGCCCCGGGTAAGGTCACGAAGCTCGTCCCGTTCGGTGCGTTCGTCCGCGTCGCCGACGGCATCGAGGGCCTCGTCCACATCTCCGAGCTGTCGGGCAAGCACGTCGAGCTCGCCGAGCAGGTCGTGTCCGTCGGCGAAGAGGTCTTCGTCAAGGTCATCGACATCGACCTCGAGCGTCGCCGCATCAGCCTCTCGCTGAAGCAGGC
The DNA here is from genome assembly GCA_009780695.1 of Microbacteriaceae bacterium. Taxonomy (GTDB): domain Bacteria; phylum Actinomycetota; class Actinomycetes; order Actinomycetales; family Microbacteriaceae; genus Gryllotalpicola. Next base: position 50,234 of record WQZN01000007.1, on the reverse strand, counting down.
GAACGACGGCGTCGACCCCGAGGGCACCGAGTTTGACCCGGCCCTCTACGGCATGCCGACCGAGTACGACGAGCAGGGGAACTACAAGTACCCCGAGGGCTTCGACTCGGAGACCGGCGAGTGGAAGGAAGGCTTCGAGGAGCAGCGCGCCAAGTGGGAGGCCGACTACGCGGCCGCCCAGGAGCGTTGGGAAGCCCACAAGAAGCAGGTCGCTCGCCAGATCGAGGAAGAGGCCAACCTGGGCACGCAGTCCAGCGGCTCGACCTCGTTCTCGACCGAGTCGGCTGCCACCGGCACCCTCGCCGACGACGAGTCGCTCGCCGCTCTGCGCGAGAAGCTCTCGAGCAACTAAGCTCCAGCACTCGCTGAGTCTGTAGCTCAACGACAGGGCCGGGTCCTTCGGGGCCCGGCCCTGTCGCATGCTCGGGGGACGGGTAGCGTGACATCCGTGCAGATCATCGCTCTCACCGGCGGCATCGCGTCGGGCAAGTCCACGGTCTCGGCCCGTCTCGCCGAGCACGGCGCCGTGATCGTCGACGCCGACCGGCTCGCGCGCGAGGTCGTCGAGCCGGGCCAGCCCGCGCTCGCGCAGATCGTGGCGGAGTGGGGCGAGGGGATGCTGCTGGCCGACGGCACCGTGAACCGCCCGGCGCTCGGCGCCCTCGTGTTCGGTGACAAGACCGCTCTGCTCCGGCTCAACGGCATCACGCACCCGGCCGTCTGGGCGCGCGCGAAGCAGCTCTTCGCGGAAGCCGAGGCGGCGAACCCGGCGGCGATCGTCGTCTACGACGTGCCGCTGCTGGTCGAGGCATCCGGCGACCGCCCCCTGCGCTTCGACCGGGTCGTGGTCGTCAACACGAGCCGCGACGAGCGGATCCGGCGCCTGATCACCGATCGCGGCATGACCGAGGCGGAGGCCAAGGCGCGCATCGGGGCACAGGCATCCGACGACCAGCGACTCGCCGTCGCGGACGTGGTGCTCGACAACGGCGGCTCGAAGGAAGACCTCCGAGCCGCCGTCGACGAGCTGTGGGCGACGATCGCCGGCTAGCGACCGCCCGCCCGGGTCACGCCTCGAAGAGCGGCGCCTGCGCGCCCTCCTGCACGACCTTGGGGTCGGTCTCGTCCGCGCCGAAGTCGGCCTCGGTCGTGGCATCGCCCGTGTCCTTCACCTTGAACGCACGCAGGATCAGGGTGCCGAGCGTCGCGATCACCGCGTTGAGCAGGAACGCGGTGATGCCGATGTACACCGTCGTGTTCGTTCCGGGGAACGCCGCGATCGAGCCGCCGAAGTGCGCGTGCGTGGTCGGGTTGACGACGTCGTACGCGGTGATCGTTCCGTAGAGGATGCCGGCGGCCCAGCCCACGAGCAGCGCCCACTTGTTGAACCAGCGGGTGTACAGGCCGGCGACGATCGCGGGGAAGGTCTGCAGGATCCAGATGCCGCCGAGCAGCTGGAAGTTGATCGCGGACGACTGGTCGAGGCCGAGGACGAACGCGAGCGCGCCGACCTTAACGATGAGCGAGACGAGCTTCGAGACGTTGGCCTCGTGCTTGGGCGAGGCATCCTTCTTGAAGAAGTCCCGGTACACGTTGCGCGTGAACAGGTTCGACGCCGCGATCGACATGATCGCGGCCGGCACGAGCGCGCCGATCGCGATCGCCGCGAGCGCGACGCCGCTGAACCACGACGGGAACGAGTCGAGGAACAGCTGCGGCACCACGAGCTGCGCGTTGATCGCCCCGTTCGTGTCGATCGGGTGCGTGCCGGCCTTGATCGCGACGTAGCCGAGCAGCGCGAGCAGGCCCAGCATGAGCGAGTACAGCGGCAGCACCATCGCGTTGCGGCGGATCGTGTCGCGGCTCTTGGTGGCGAGCACGCCCGTGATCGAATGCGGATACATGAACAGCGCCATCGCGCTGCCCAGGGCGAGCGTCCAGTACGCGTTGAAGCCCGTGACACCGGGGATGACGGCGCCGAACGGCGCGTTCGTCGCAGGGTTCACGGCGCTCAGCTTCGTGTCCGCCGCCTTGAAGATGCCCGCCCAGCCGCCGAAGTGCGCGGGCAGATAGGCGATCGCGACGATGATCGCGATGTAGATCAGCACGTCCTTGACGATGGCGATGAGCGCGGGCGCGCGCAGACCGCCCGTGTAGGTGTACGCCGCGAGCACGACGAACGCGATGATGAGCGGGATGTCCGCCATGAGCGGGTTCGAGCCGCTGCCCAGGCCGAGCACGGTGAGCACCGCGCGGATGCCGACGAGCTGCAGCGCGATGTACGGCATGGTCGCGACGATGCCGGTCACGGCCACCGCGAGCGACAGCCAGCGGCTCGCGTAGCGGCCCCCGACGAAGTCGGCCGGCGTGACGTAGCCGTGGCGGTGCGAGACCGACCAGAGGCGGCTCATCAGCAGGAACACGATCGGGTAGAGCACGATCGTGTACGGCACGGCGAAGAAGCCGGAGACGGCGCCCGCGGCCCACATCGCGGCGGGCACCGCGACGAAGGTGTAGGCGGTGTAGAGGTCGCCGCCGAGCAGGAACCAGGTGACCCAGGTGCCGAATCCGCGGCCGCCGAGGCCCCACTCGTCGAGGGAGTGCAGGCCGCGCTGAGCCGGGTCGGTGCGCCAGCGCGAGGCCAGGAAGCCGATCACGGCGACGAGCACGAAGAGCACCACGACCACGATCAGGGCGACCCAGTTCACGGGGCGGTGGCCCGTGGCATCCGGCCCGGTCACGGCGAGTGCGCCGGCCAGCGCGAGTGCGTGCGCGGTCATCGTGCACCGCCCTTCTGCGGCTTGACGGCGGCGCGACGGCGCCGGTCCTCCTTGCGGACGAGCACGAAGGCGATGGCGAGCAGCCCCGAGGCGATGAACACCCAGAGCAGCTGGTACCAGTAGAAGAAGGGGATGCCCCAGAGGGCGGGCTCGGCCTTGGCGTACAGCGGCACGAGCAGCGGCATCACGATCGCGATCGCGACGCAGACCCCGGCGATGAGGTACGGCGCCACGCGCGCGGGGCCGCGCGTGGGCATATCAGGGGCAGACACCATTGTCTCCTTGTGCGAATCCGTGCCCCTCTTTCGGGGGCGGTTCACACCGCACTATAGCGACGGGTCAGACAGCTCTCAGCCGGGCCACGCGGGGGGCGACGCTCACGGCATCCGCGCCCGCGACGGCCGTGACAGCGGATGCCAGCACGTCGTCGGAGACGACCTGGCGCGCCTCGTCGTCGGCGAGCAGCTCGACGAGCAGGGCGACCGCGTCCTCCGCGCGGCTGGCGATCGGGAACCAGGGGAGTGCCGTGCGCCACGCCTTGAACGCGATGAGCACGATGTGGTGGTGCTGCGTGACGTGGGCGCGCTCGTGCGCCACGACCGCCGCGAGCTCGTCCTCGGAGAGCAGCCGCACGAGGCCGTCGGAGAGCACCGTGACCGAGCGCGGGGCGCCGGGAAGGCAGTACGCGACCGGGGCCTCGTTCTCGATGAGGCGCATGCCGGGCCGGTCGGGCATCGGGGTCGAGAGCAGTTCGACCAGCTGCAGGTGACGGCGGCGCTGACGCACCGTGCCGACGGCCGTGAGGCCGAGATTGAGCAGCAGGTGCAGGGCGAGCAGGGCGGCGGCGCCGCGGGAGATGTACCAGAGCGCGCCGATCATGGAGAGGCCGCCGGCGACGGCGATGGCCTGCCAGCAGACCATGGCGAGCGCCGGCATCCGCACCGCCCAGGTCGCGCGCGCGAGCAGCACCGGAACCGGCCAGGCGAGCAGCACGGCGACCACGCCGAGGACGACGACCTCTGCAGTCACCGGCGGGCCGCTCAGGCCCCGAGCAGCTTGCGCAGATGGTCCGCTTCGGTCTTGCTCGCACGGCCGATGAAGCGCGCGAGGACCGCCTCGCGGTCGGGGGAGGAGCCGAGCACCTCGTGCATGAGCTCGGCCATGTAGTCATCGCGGCTCAGGGTCGCGCGGAAGAGATGAGGGCGGCGGCGGCGGTCGCGGGTGAGGAAGCCCTTCGTCTCGAGGCGCCCGAGCACGGTGAGGACCGTCGTGATGGCCGGGTCGCCGGCGAGCTCGTCGCGCACGTCGGTGGCCGCGAGCGGTGTCGTGCTCTGCCAGAGCAGATCCATGACCGAGCGTTCCAGTTCACCGAGCGATGCCACGGAGATATTCTACGCGTGGTAGAAAGAACACAGTTCTACGTAACGTAGAAATCGGCGTGAGCCGATGACCTTTCATCCGCAGCCCTCGACAGGGCAACCGTCCGAGAGGACACCGCAGTGCATTTGGAAGCGCTGGACCCCGTGCTCGTCGCCCGCTGGCAGTTCGGGATCACGACCGTCTACCACTTCTGGATGGTGCCGCTCACGATCGGGCTCGGCCCCCTCGTCGCGTACTTCCAGGTCCGCTGGTATCGGAGCAAGGACCCCCGGTTCTATCGGGCGACCAAGTTCTGGGGGAAGCTCTACCTCATCAACTTCATCATGGGCGTGGCCACGGGCATCGTCCAGGAGTTCCAGTTCGGCCTCGCCTGGGCCCAGTACTCGCGCTTCGTCGGCGACGTGTTCGGCGCTCCGCTCGCGATGGAGGCGCTGCTCGCGTTCTTCCTCGAATCGACCTTCCTCGGCCTGTGGATCTTCGGCTGGGGCCGACTGAGCCCCAAGCTGCACACGGCCGCGCTCTGCGTCGCGATCGGCGGCTCCGTCCTCTCGGCGTACTTCATCATCGCGGCGAACTCGTGGATGCAGCACCCCGTCGGCGTCGCGCTGGTGCACGGCAGGCCGCAGCTCACCTCGATCTGGGCGGTGCTCAGCAACAACACCGCCGTGTGGGCCTTCCTGCACACCGTCTTCGGCTCGCTCATGGTGGGCGGCATGTTCCTGCTCGGCATCAGCTGGTACCAGCTGTGGCAGCGCCGCAAGGACGGCATCGACACGGTCGGCGCGGACGGCCGCGTGATCGCGGGCTCCAACGACGCGATCGCGGGGCGGGATGCCGCGGACCACCGCCTCTGGCTGGGCTCGCTGCGCACGGGCGCCTGGGTCGCCATCGTCGCCTTCCTCATCGTGTTCGTCACGGGCGACCAGCAGGGCAAGCTCATGTTCGTCCAGCAGCCCATGAAGATGGCGGCGGCGGAGGCCGCGTGCGACACCACGACGGACTTCTCCGTGCTGTCGTTCGGGGCCTGGAACGCTGAGAGCTGCCACAGCGTGCACGACGTCATCACCGTGCCCGGCGTGCTCTCGTTCCTCGCGAACGGCAACTTCACCACCCCGGTCAAGGGCGTCAACCAGCTGATCCCCGAGTACCAGCAGCTCTACGGCAAATACGCGCCCGACGGCAGCCTGATCAGCTACGTGCCGCTCATGCCCGTGACCTACTGGGGATTCCGCGTGATGATCACGCTCGGCGGCATGGCGGCCTTCGCGGCCGCGGTCGCGCTGTGGATCACCCGGAAGGGCACGGTGCCGCGGTCGAAGCCGCTCATGCAGCTCGCCCTGCTCGGCATCCTCGCCCCCTTCGCCGCCAACTCGGCCGGGTGGGTGTTCACCGAGATGGGGCGCCAGCCCTTCGTGGTCGCGCCGAACCCGACCGGGGTGAAGGGCGTGTTCCTGCTCACGCAGGTCGCGAACTCGCCCAGCGTGACGGCCGGCGAGCTCGTGTTCTCGCTCGCCTCGCTCGGCGGCCTGTACCTGATCCTGATGGTCGTCGAGGTCTGGCTGCTCACGAAGTACGTGCGCGGCGGCGTCGTGAGCGCGATCCCCGAGCTGGGGAAGAGGCCCTCGGACTCCGATGAGGGCCCGGGTGGCCCGAAGTCGCCCGACGACGTCCTGGCCTTCGCCTACTGAGCCGACGGGAGACAACGATCATGGCCGGCTTCCTGCCCATCCTCTGGTTCATCCTCATCGCCGTGCTCTGGACGGGGTACCTCTTCCTCGAGGGCTTCGACCTCGGCGTCGGCATGCACATGCTCGTCTCCGCCCGCTCGGAGAACGACCGCCGCGTGATGCTCAACACCATCGGCCCCGTCTGGGATGGGAACGAGGTCTGGCTGCTGACCGCGGGCGGCGCGACCTTCGCCGCATTCCCGTTCTGGTATGCGTCGCTGTTCTCGGCGCTCTACATCCCGCTGATCGTCGTGCTGCTCGGCTTGATCCTGCGCGCGGTCGCGATCGAGTACCGCGGCAAGGGGAACTCGCAGCGCTGGGTCGACGTGTGGACGTGGTGCCTCGGGCTCGGGTCGTTCGTCTCGGCGTTCGGCATCGGCGCGGGCCTTGCGCTGACCTCGACCGGCCTGCCGCTCGACAAGAACGGCGACCTCGTGGGCGGCCCGTGGGCGTGGTTCAACGGCTATGCCGTGCTCGGCGGCCTCGCGGTCGTCGGCTTCGCGCTCGTGCACGCCGCCGACTTCCTCGCGCTCAAGACCGAGGGGCCGGTGCGCGAACGCGCCGCGGCGTTCGCCTGGCCATGGGGCATCCTGTGCCTGCTGCCGATCGCGCTGTGGGCCATCGACCTGACGGTCGTGTCGGGGCATCCCATCGCCTGGGTCACGCTCGCCGTCGGCGTGCTCGCGCTCGTGTGGTGGGGCTGGGAGGCGCGAGCGCGGAAGGAGGGCCTCGCCTTCCTCGGGCTCGGCATCTTCCTCGTCGCCGGCGTCGCCACGATCTTCGAGGCCATGTACCCGGTGGTGCTGCCGTCGACGCTCGACCGCGCCTGGGACCTCACCGTCACGAACGCGTCGAGCTCGACCTACACGCTCGGCGTGATGTCGGTCGTCGCGGCCTTCGGCGTGCCCCTCGTCCTCGCCTACCAGGCGTGGACGTACTGGGTGTTCCGGGGGCGCCTGCGCGGCGAGGCGATCCCGCCGATCATCGCCTTCGGGCCGGCTGTCGCCACCGCCGCGGCCGCGCCGGACGGCGCGGCCCCGCACGGGTCGCGGGGCTCGGCCGAGTGAAGCCCGTCATCGCCGACCTCGGGCGGCCCGCGCTGTATCTGCTCGGGCTGCTCGGGGCCGTCAAGGCCGCGGGCCTGGTGCTGGTCGCGCAGGCGGTGGCCGTCGGGCTCGCGGCACTGCTGGGGCATACGGATGCCTGGCGCTCGGCCGTCTGGCTCGGCCTGCTCGGGGCGCTGCTGCGCGGCGCCTCATCGTGGGCGTTGCAGGCGGCCTCCGCGCGGGTGTCGCTCGGCGTCAAAGAGAAATTGCGCACTCACGTGCTCGATCGCGCCGTCGCCGACGGTCGCGGCTCGGTCGGCGCGACGACGGCCCTGGTGACGACGGGCCTCGACGAGCTCGACCGCTACTACACGGTCTTTCTGCCGACCCTGGTCGGCGCGGCGGTCGTGCCGCTGCTGATCGGCGTGCGGATCCTGTTCGCGGACTGGGTCTCGGCCCTTGTCGTCGTGCTGACGCTGCCGCTCATCCCCGTGTTCATGGCGCTCATCGGCCTGCACACGCGCGCGTCGGTCGCCGCCGCGACGACCGCTCTCGGCCGCCTCTCCGACCACATGGTCGAGCTCGCGCGCGGACTGCCGGTGCTGATCGGCCTGGGGCGCGTGCGCGAGCAGAGTCGCGCCCTGCGGTCGCTCTCGGACGAGTGGCGCGTCTCGTCGCTCGGAGTGCTGCGCGTCGCATTCCTGTCGTCGCTCGCTCTCGAGCTCATCGCGACGCTCTCGGTGGCGATCGTCGCCGTCTTCGTCGGCGTGCGGCTCGTGAACGGCACCATGCCGCTCGAGGCCGGCCTGCTCGCGCTGCTGCTCGCGCCCGAGTGCTACACGCCGTTCCGCGACATCGGCGCAGCGTTCCACGCCTCGCAGACCGGGCTCGAGGCGCGCACGCGGGTACAGGATGCCCTCGAGGCGCCGGCGCCGTCCACGGCGCTCGCGCGCTCGGTCGCGCCGAGCGGCGTCACCGTGTCCGGACTCACCGTGCGGCACGGCGGCCGCGGCGAGGCCGCCGTCTCGGGCCTGTCGTTCACGGCGTCCGAAGGGGAAGTGGTCGCGCTCGACGGCGCGAGCGGATCCGGGAAGTCGACCGTGCTGCGCGTGCTGGCCGGGCGCGGCGCGGGGCTCGCGGACGGGGCATCCGTCACGGGCTCGATCGCGCCGCCCGCCCAGCTCGCCTTCCTGCCGCAGCACCCGCAGTTCGCGCGCGAGACGGCCGCGGGCGAGCTCGCGGCGTACGGAGCCGGGGCGGACGAGGCATCCGCTCTGCTCGTCCGCCTCGGCCTGCCCGACGCCGACCCGGCGCGCATGTCGCCGGGGGAGCAGCGCCGGCTGGCATTCGCCCGCGTTCTCGCCCGGGTGGATGCCGGCGCCCGGGCCGCCCTGCTCGACGAGCCGACCGCGCACCTCGACGAGGTCTCGGCCGCGCTCGTGCGCGCCGAGATCACGGGCCTCGCCGCCCGTGGCGTCGCCGTCGTCATCGCGTCGCACGACCCGGAGCTGCGCACCCTCGCCGACCGGATCGTGCCGATGCGCCCCGGTGGCGACGACGGCACCGACGCCGACGCGTGGGCCGGGACCGACGCCCTTCCTCGGCCGGTCGTCACACGTGCACAGTCGGGACCTTCCGAAGCCGCCACTTCTGACGACCACTCCGTCGGCTCCCAACCCCGGTCGGCAGAAGCGCACAGTGCCGGCGGCTCGCACCGTGCACAAGTGACGACCGACGACGGGGGACCGGGCACAGACCTTCGCACCGATGCGCCTCGGCATGGGGGAGCCGCCGAGTCGTCGGACGGCGGCATCGCCGAGCTGCGGCGCGTGCTCGCCCCGGCGGCCGGGAAGATGCTCGGCGCCATCGGGCTCGGCGGCATCGCGGCGCTGTTCGCCGTGGCGCTCACCGCGCTCTCGGGCTGGCTCATCGTGCGGGCTGCGGAGCATCCGCCGATCCTGTTCCTCGAGGTCGCGATCGTCGGCGTGCGCTTCTTCGGCATCGGCCGCGCGGCCCTGCGCTACGCCGAGCGGCTCGTCACGCACGACGCCGTCTTCGCCGCCCTCACCGAGCTGCGCATGCGGCTGTGGCGCGGCCTCGCAGCGCAAGGGCCCGCCGGCCGCGTGCAGCTGACGCCGGCGAACACGCTCGACCGGCTCGTCGGCGACGGCGACCGGGTGCGCGACCTCGCGCCCCGGGTGGTGATCCCGTTCTTCTCGGGCGTGCTCGCCGCGGCGGGCGCGGTCGTCGCCCTGTGGGTCCTCTGGCTGCCCGCCGGTCTCATGCTGCTCGCGGCATGCATCGTCGCGGTGGCGGGCGGCGGCTACGTCGCGGTGGCAGCGGATGCCCGGGCGACGCGGGCCAGGGACCGGGGCAGATCGCTCGTGCTGCGACGCACCGCCGCGCTGCTGCAGGCGCGCGACGACCTCGCGGCGAACGGCGCGGCAGCCCCCGAGCTGAGCGCGCTCTCGGCTCTCGACGCCCGCGCCGCCGCGACCGCGAAACGCTCGGCGAGCGCGCTCGGCGCGGGCGCCGGCATCGTGATCGCCGCCTGCTCGGCCGTCGCCGCCGCGATGGTCGCGCTGGGCGCCGGGCCGGTGGCTCATCACCTGGTCTCGACCCCGGTGGTCGCGGTGCTGGCCCTCACGCCGCTCGCGCTCATCGAGCCGCTGCTCGAGACCGTGGGGGCCATGCAGCGCTGGCCCGAGCTGGCGCAGGTGCTCGGGCGCATCGCACCCGTCACGGCCGCGGCGGACGCCGCCGATGCCGAGGAACCCGGACGCATGGTCGACCGGGTGCGCGACATCCGCCTCGACGGCGTCGCATTCCGCTACCCGCATACGCAGCGCGACGTCTTCTCGGGCATCGGTCTCGCGGCCGGCCCCGGCGACACCGTGCTGGTCACGGGCCCGTCGGGCAGCGGCAAGACGACGCTGCTCGGCGTGCTGCTGCGCTACCTCGCGCCGACGGCGGGGGAGTACCGGCTCGACGGCGTCGACGCGGCCGCGCTCGACCCGGACGCCCTGCGCCGCCGCGTCGCGTGGTGCCCGCAGGAGGGCCACCTCTTCGACTCGACGCTGCGCGGCAATCTCTCGATCGCGCGCGGCCGGGAAGAGCGACCGACGGATGCCGAGCTCACCGGCGCCCTCGATGCGGTCGGCCTGGGGCCCCTGCTCGAGGCGCTCCCGCTCGGTCTCGACACGCCGATCGGCGCCGCCGGCTCGTTCCTCTCGGGCGGGCAGCGGCAGCGCGTGGCGGTGGCGCGCACCCTGCTCGCGGGCGCCGACGTCGTACTGCTCGACGAGCCGACGGCGCACCTCGACGATGAGGCGGCGACCGCCTTGCTGGCGGATGTCGGCCGCGCCCTGCGCGACAGGACCCAGGTGCTCGTGACCCACGACGAGCGGCCGCGGCCGGGGGCGATCGAGGTGCGGCTGGGCGAGGCATCCGCCGCCCCGCTCAATGTCGGGGGTGCTTCCTAGACTGGGGGAATGGCACAAGCGACACGCGCGGTGAGGCCGTTCGAGGTCATCAGCGAGTACGAGCCGAGCGGCGACCAGCCGCAGGCGATCGAGCAGCTCGCGGCGCGCATCAACGCCGGCGAGACCGATGTCGTGCTGCTCGGCGCGACCGGAACCGGCAAGTCGGCGACGACCGCCTGGCTCATCGAGCAGGTGCAGCGGCCGACGCTCGTGCTCGCGCACAACAAGACGCTCGCCGCGCAGCTCGCGAACGAGTTCCGCGAGCTCATGCCGAACAACGCCGTCGAGTACTTCGTGTCGTACTACGACTACTACCAGCCCGAGGCCTACGTGCCCCAGACGGACACCTTCATCGAGAAGGACTCGTCGGTCAACGCCGAGGTCGAGCGCCTGCGCCACTCGACGACGAACGCGCTGCTCTCACGGCGCGACGTCGTCGTGGTGTCGACGGTGTCGTGCATCTACGGCCTGGGCGCCGTCGACGAATACCTCGGCGCCATGACCGTGCTGCAGGTGGGCGACGTCGTCGGGCGCGACCGGCTGATCCGCACCTTCGTCGACGCGCAGTACGAGCGCAACGACATCGACTTCTCGCGCGGCAAGTTCCGCGTGCGCGGCGACACGATCGAGATCATCCCCATCTACGACGAGAACGCGGTGCGCATCGAGCTGTTCGGCGACGAGGTCGAGGCGATCTCGATCATCCAGCCGCTCACGGGCCAGGTGCTGCAGCGGCCGGAATCCATCTCGATCGCCCCCGCCACGCAGTATGCGGCGAGCCAAGCGGCGGTGCACCGCGCGATCGGCACGATCAAGACCGAGCTCGCCGAGCGCCTTGAGGAACTCGAACGCCAGGGCAAGCTGCTCGAGGCCCAGCGGTTGCGCATGCGCACGACCTTCGACCTCGAGATGCTCGAGCAGATCGGCTTCTGCTCGGGCATCGAGAACTACTCGCGGCACCTCGACGGGCGCGCGGCGGGCGAGCCGCCGACCTGCCTGCTCGACTACTTCCCCGACGACTTCCTCGTCGTGATCGATGAGTCGCACCAGACGGTGCCGCAGATCGGCGCGATGTACGAGGGGGACGCCAGCCGCAAGCGCACCCTCGTCGAGCACGGCTTCCGCCTGCCGAGCGCGATGGACAACCGCCCCCTGCGCTTCGAGGAGTTCAAGGAGCGCGTCGGGCAGACGGTGTACCTCTCGGCGACCCCCGGCACCTACGAGCTCGGCATCGCCGACGGCATCGTCGAGCAGATCATCCGCCCGACGGGCCTCGTCGACCCGAAGATCGTCGTCAAGCCGACGAAGGGCCAGATCGACGACCTGCTGGAAGAGATCCACACCCGCGTCGACCGCGACGAGCGCGTGCTCGTCACGACGCTGACGAAGAAGATGGCGGAGGAGCTCACCGACTTCCTCACCGAAGCGGGGGTGCGGGTGCGCTACCTGCACTCCGACGTCGACACCCTGCGGCGCGTCGAGCTGCTGACCGAGCTGCGCAGCGGCGTGTTCGACGTGCTCGTCGGCATCAACCTGCTGCGCGAGGGCCTCGACCTGCCCGAGGTGTCGCTCGTCGCGATCCTCGACGCCGACAAAGAGGGCTTCCTGCGCTCGGGCACCTCGCTCATCCAGACGATCGGCCGCGCGGCGCGCAACGTCTCGGGCGAGGTGCACATGTACGCCGACAAGATGACCCCGTCGATGCAGGCCGCCATCGAAGAGACCGACCGGCGCCGTGACATCCAGATCGCCTACAACACGGAACGCGGCATCGACCCGCAGCCGCTGCGGAAGCGCATCGCCGACATCACCGAGGTGCTCGCGCGTGAAGAGGCCGACACCGCGAAGCTCATGGCCGAGCGGGGCGGCGGCAAGGGCGCGAAGACGGCGAAGGCGCCGCGCACGGGCATCGCCGCACAGGGCGCGACCGAGCTCGAGTCGCTCATCGCCGACCTCAACGGGCAGATGCTCGAGGCGGCAGCCGAGCTCAAGTTCGAGCTCGCCGCCCGCCTGCGCGACGAGCTCGCCGACCTCAAGAAGGAACTGCGGCAGATGGAGAAAGCGGGGCACGCGTGAAGCGAGCGGGCGCACCCGCCACGCTGATCGGGTGCCTCGTGCTCGGCCTCGTGCTGGTCGCCGCCGTCATCTTCGGCGGCGCCCCCGTCTTCACCGGCCCCATCTGGGCGCCGGGCCTCAGCGCGCCGAGCGCCCCGCCCATGACGCAGCCGCCGCAGACGAGCGGCCCGACGCAGCCGCCCGTCGGGCGGGGCGGCGGGGGCCCGCTGGTCATGATCGTCCTCGCCGTGATCGGCGCCCTGCTCGCGGCTCTCGTGCTCTATCTCGTGCTGCGCGTCATCCGCGCCCGGCTGCGGCGCGCGCACCCGCCGGCCCTGGGCTCGCTCGAGCCGGCCGAGATCGAGACCTCGGCCGTGGTCGAGGACGAAGCCGACGCCGCCGCGCCGGTGATGCGTCACGGGCTGCAGCTCGCCCTCGACGCGCTCGAAGAGGAACGCGAGCCCTCGGACGCCGTCGTGCGCGCGTGGCTCGGCCTCCAGGAGGCCGCCGAGATCTCGGGCGTGCAGCGCCGGGCCGCCGAGACGCCGACCGAGTTCACCACGCGCGTGCTCACCCGGGTGCACGCCGACGGGGGCGCGGCCCGCGAGCTGGTCGACGTGTATCAGTCGGTGCGCTTCGGGGGACATCCCATCACCTCGCGGGATGTCGCGCTCGCGCACGACGCCGTCACCCGTCTGCTCGCCTCGTGGCACGAGCCCGCGATCGGCCGGCGCCGATGAGGAGGCTGTGGACCGGCTCGCGGCTCGCGCCCGCGATCATCGTCGGCCTGCTCGCGGGTGGCGCCGTCTGGTACTTCGGTGCGTCGCCGTGGTGGGCGGCACCGGTCGGCATCGTCGCGGCCGCCGGCGTGTTCGTCTGGCGTGCGCTGCCGCACATCGAGGATCCGGTGTGGCCCAGCCGTCTGCCCGAGACGGCGGTCGGCGCGCGCGACGACGTGCAGCTGCTCGGCTGGGCGATCGCCGGGCGACGCGGGCGCGTGCAGCCGCGCGCCGTGGACCGGGTGCGGCACCTCGCGGCGCAGAGGCTGGAGCGGCACCGACTCGACCTCGACGCGGCATCCGACCGCGACCGCGTGGTGGCGCTGATCGGCGAGCCCGCCTATCTGACCCTGCACGCCAGTAACGTGGCGACTATGCCGTCGCAACGCGAGCTGCTCGCCTGTCTCGACGCGCTCGACCGTCTCGACCCGCCGGTCCGGCGCGACTGAGCGCCGACGGCCGAACCAGCTGCACCACCCGCCCCACCGCAACGCCGCGCTGAAAGAGAGCCCCATGACTGAATCCGAGTTGTCCGTATCGGAGATCTCGCGCCTCGCGAACGAGGTGCTGGACAGGGTGGGAACGGTCGTGGTCGGAATGCGGGAGCCGCTCACGACGGCGCTGGCGGCGATCCTCGCGGGTGGCCACGTGCTGTTCGAAGACGTGCCCGGGCTCGGGAAGACCCTCGCGGCGCGCAGCATCGCCACCGCGCTCGGCCTGTCGTTCCGGCGCCTGCAGTGCACCCCCGATCTGCTGCCCTCGGACATCACGGGCTCGTTCGTCTACCAGCCGTCGACCGGCGAGTTCGTGTTCCGGCAGGGGCCCGTGTTCACCGGCCTCTTCCTGGCGGACGAGATCAACCGCACCGCGCCGAAGACACAGTCCGCCCTGCTCGAGGCGATGGCCGAGGGCCAGGTCACGGTCGAGGGGGCGAGCTATCCGCTGCCCCGGCCGTTCCACGTCATCGCGACCAGCAACCCGATCGAGTTCGAGGGCACCTACGCGCTGCCCGAGGCCCAGCTCGACCGGTTCATGGTGCGCCTGTCGGTCGGCTACCCCGGCCGCGACGGGGAGGCCCAGGTTCTGCTGGCCCGCGTGGCGCGGCGGCACGAGGTGGCCACCGTCGAGCCGGTCGTCGACGCTGCCACCCTCGCCGCGATGCAGGCCGGCGTCGAAGCGGTGCACGTCGACGCCGACATCGCCCGCTACTGCGTCGACCTCGCCGCCGCGACCCGTTCGCATTCCGCCGTCCAGGTCGGCGCGTCCCCGCGCGGCTCCCAGGGGCTCATGCTGGTCGCCCGGGCCCGCGCCGTGATCGCCGGCCGCGACTTCGTCACCCCCGACGACATCAAAGCGGTGGCCGTGCCGGTGCTCGCGCACCGCCTCTCGCTGAACGCACAGGCGTGGGCGACCGGGGTCAATCCCCGCGACGTCGTCACCGCCCTCGTCTCCGAGGTCGCCGGGCCGCCCGCCGTCGGCGCGCGCGTCTGATGTCGCTGCCCGACTCGCCACCCGCCCGCACCGCGCCCCGTTGGCGGCTCGGCGTGGCGCAGACGGGCGCCCTGCTCGTGGGCTTCATCGCGTGCGTCGGCGGGGTCGTCGCGGGGCGGGCCGACGTCGTCGTCATCGGCCTGCCGCTGCTGCTGCTCGCAGCCTGGGCCTGGGACCGGCGACCGCTCGCCGCGACGGGGCAGCGGGCGACGGATGCCGCGCCGCTCGCCCCTGCGGCCGTGGAGCTCACGGCCGACGAGTCGGCCCGCGAGGCGACCCTCGGCTACCGCATCGCGATCGACACGCCCCCGGGCGTCGAGGCGGTGCAGCTGCGGGTGCTCGAGTTGGGCATCCGCCCGCGCACGCACGTCCTCGCCGCCCGCCCCGGGCACCCGATCGTGGTGCGCGGCCGCGTGCCCGCGCCGCACTCGGGCCCGCAGCGCGTGGTCATCGTCGACTGGCGGTTCGTCGCCACCGGGGCGGCGGTCGTGTCGGATGTCAGCGAGCCGATCCCCGTCGACCGCGTCATCGACCCGGCGTTCACCCCGATCGAGGCGCTGCCGCTGCCGCACCGGCTGACCGGGCTCACGGGCGCCCACAATTCGTCGCGCCCCGGCGACGGCGGCGACTTCCACGATCTCGCGCTCTTCCGCCCCGGCGACCGGCTGCGCCGCATCGACTGGAAGGCGACGGCGCGCCTCGCCCGCGACCCCGGCGAGCTCTACGTGCGCCGCACGCAGGCGCAGGCCGACGCGACCGTGTTCCTCGTCATCGACACGGGTGACGACGTGGGCGAAGAGGTCGAGACGTGGGCGCGGTTCGACCCCGCGGCGAGCGGTCCGACCTCCCTCGACATCGCGCGCTCGGCGGCTTCGGCGGTCGCCGCCGGATTCGTGCGCGTCGGCGACCGCGTGGGCTTCACCGACCTCGGCCGCCCCGCGCGGGTCGTGCCGCCGGGTGCGGGCGGCCGCCACCTCGATCGTCTGCTGCGCACGATCGCAGCCACCGGCCCCGTCGGCACCTTCCACGCGAGCCGCCGGCCGCCGCTCGTGACGCAGGGCTCGGCCGTCTTCCTGTTCTCGACCTTCCTCGACGATCGCGCGGAGGCCGCTGCTGTGCGACTGGCGGCCTCGGGGCACCGCGTCGTCGCCGTCGACGTGCTGCCGCCGCCGCGCACCGCGACCCTGAGCGGCGAGCGGCGGCTCGCGCACCGGCTCGTCATGATGCAGCGCCACAGCAGGCTCGGGCGGCTGCGCGGCGCGGGCGTCGAGGTGCTGGCCTGGGGCGTCGCCCGCGACGACGTGCTCCGCGATGCGGAGCTGCTCGCCCTCGCCCGCCCACGACGCACCGGCCTGGCGGCGACCCGATGAGCCTCGGAGTGGGCGGCGCCATTCGCGCGATCCTGCCGCAGCGCGCCACCCGTCTTGTCCACGCCCCCCGCGCCGCCCTGGCCGGCACCGGGCGCGAGGTCCCCGCCGTCGCGGTGCGCGCGGCACTCGGCGTCCTGCTGGTCGCGCTCGCATTCCTGCACCTCGGCGACGCCTGGGGGTGGATCGCCCTGTTCGCCGCGCTCGGCGGCGTGCTCTCGCCGTGGCCGGCGCTCGCCTGGGTCGCGATGGCGAGCCTGGCGCTGTCCGAGCTCGCGGAGCCGGCACGTGCGGCGTGGCATCCCTATGTGCTGCTCGCCGGCATCGCCGTCGCCCAGGTCCTCGCCGCACGCGTCGCGATCACCCCCGTCCGCGCCCGCGTCGCGGTCCGGGTCTTCGCCCGCCCGCTCGCCGTCGCAGCGGCGATCACCGTGCCGTGCGAGGCGCTGCTCGCCGTCGCGCTGTGGCTGCGCGGCACCCCGCACGGCACATGGCTGCCGGCCGTCGCGCTCGGGGTGCTCGCGCTGCTCGCACTCGGCGGCCTGCTGATCTACCGCCTGCTGCAGCGCGGCTGAGCGCGCCTACACGCGGGCGATGCGGCCGGATGCCTCGAGCCGCAGCTCCACGTCGAGCCCGATGCGCCCGAGGAATCCGCGGTCGTGGCTCACGACGAGCAGAGCGCCCCGATAGGCCGACAGCGCCTCGACGAGTCGGTCGATCGAGTCGAGGTCGAGGTTGTTCGTCGGCTCATCGAGCACGAGCAGGTGAGCGGGCGGGTCGGCGAGCAGCAGCCGTGCGAGGGCGACCCGGAACCGCTCGCCGCCCGAGAGCGACTCCACCGGCCGGTCGACGGCGCCGCCGCGGATGAGGAACCGCGCGAGCCGGTTCCGCAGCTCGCCCGTCGTGACGCCCTGCGCGCGGACGGCGACGTTCTCGAGCACGGTCGCCGCGTCGTCGAGGTCGTCGATGCGCTGGGGCAGGTAGGCGACGCGGTCGGTCGCGAGCTCGGCCGTCGCACGCGGCTGCGCGGATGCCTCGTGCGTGGCATCCCGCCCGATCATCGCCTCGATGAGCGTCGTCTTGCCGACCCCGTTGCCACCGGTCAGCGCGATGCGCTCGGGCCCCTGGATCACGAACTCGCGCCCGTCCGCGCCGCGCAGCACCGCGACGCGCCGCGACCGTGCGAGCCCGGGGTCGGGCAGCTGGATCGCGATGCGGTCGTCGTCGCGCACGAGCAGGTCGGCGGCATCGACCGCGGCGCGCGCCTCCGCCTCGCGGCCGGCGTGCAGCCCGCGGATCTTCGCGCCCGATTTCTCGCCCGAGTTCTTCATGGCGTCGAACATCGCCTTGCCGAAATCCCCGTTGGCGCGCTTCTTGCGCCCATCGGCTGCGCTGCGGGCGACCTTCGCGTCGGCGCGGATGCGGTCGCGCTTCTCGACCCGCAGCTTCTGCTTGGCGGCGACGAGCGCCTGCCGCGCGGCGGCCTGCTGCTCGTCGAGCCAGGCGCGGTACTCGCTGAACGGGCCGCCGAAGACCGTCAGCGAGCCGGCGCGCAGCTCGGCCGTGTCGTCCATCAGCTCGAGCAGCTCGGTGTCGTGGCTGACGACGATCAGCGCCCCGCGCCAGTCGCGGACCAGCTGGTACAGCCGTGCGCGGGCGGTGCCGTCGAGGTTGTTGGTCGGCTCGTCGAGGAGGGCGACGGATGCCCGGCGCAGCTGCACCCCGAGCACGCCGACCAGCATCGCCTCGCCGCCCGAGAGCTCGCCGACGCGCCGGTCGAGGTCGGGCGGCAGGCCGAGCTGGGCGAGGGCGGCGGCCGAGCGCTCCTCGAGGTCCCAGCCGTCGACGCCGATCAGGTCGAAGAGCTCGGGGGAGGCGTCGCCGGCCGTGACGGCGCGCACGGCGGCCACGGTCTCGCGCACGCCGAGCAGTTCGGCGATCGTGGCGTCGGCGTCGAGCGTGAGGCGCTGCGGCAGGTAGTCGACGGCGCCGGGCGCGGCGACCGTCCCACCCGTGGGCGCGAGGTGCCCGGCGATGAGGCGCAGCAGGGTGGACTTGCCGGCGCCGTTCGCGCCGATCAGGCCGGTGCGGCCGCGGCCGAAGGCGCCCGTGACGCCGTCGAGGACGGACTCGCCGTCAGGCCACGAGAACGCGAGGTCGTTGAGGACGACGGTGGGGGAAGCAGGCATGGAGAAGGCTCCGGTTCGTGTCAGGGTGAAGCACTGACACGGCGGAGCCTTGCGTCGAAGAAGTCGAGGAAGCGGGCAGCCGGCGTCAGCGCGAGGTCGTCGCGAGACCGGTGCTGTCCGTCATCCGTTTGCCTTCTGTCCGTTCCCTGGCATGAGCGGGATGTCCGCGGGAACACTCCATGTTCGCACGGATTCCTGCGCGCACGCGCATTCCCTCACGCGATCTGCAGCGACCGCGTCGAGTTGCCGAAGCGGATGCGCTCGAACGCCGTCACCGCGCTCTCCGGCCGCGAGCCGGCCCCGACTGCGAGCAGCAGCGGCACGAAGTGGTCGGCGGTCGGGTGCGCGATGCGGGCGCCCGGGCCCTTGACCTGGAAGTCGACCAGGGCGTCGACATCCCCGCGGCGCAGCGCATCGTCGGCCCACGCGTCGAACTCGACGTTGTGCCCGACGAGGCCGGGATTGCGCATGACCGCGAAGCTGTGCGTCATGAAGCCCGAGCCGATGACGAGGATGCCCTCCTCCCGCAGCGCGCGCAGCCGGGTGCCGAGCTTCAGCAGCGCCTCGGGGTCGAGACTCGGCATGCTGAGCTGCACGACGGGAACGTCCGCCGCGGGGTACATCGCCATGAGCGGGATGAATGCGCCGTGGTCGAGGCCGCGGTCGACGTACTGGTGCATCGGGGTGGTGGACGCCAGCGTGCCGACGACCCGAGCGGCGAGCGCTCCGGCATCGGGCGTCGCGTACTGCAGCGTGTAGTAGCGCGGGTGGAAGCCCCCGAAGTCGTAGTAGAGGGGCGCGGCGGCCTCGGTGGCCGCGATCGCGAGCGGTGCGTTCTCCCAGTGCGCGGAGACGACCACGGTGCCCCGCGGCTTAGGGAACGACTGCGCCCAGGCGAACAGGTCGCCGAGCCACTCGGGGTCGTCGAGGGTCGGCGGGGCGCCGTGGCTCACGAAGAGCGCGGGCAGCGGCCCGTCGGCGGGCTCCCAGACCCGCTGCGCGTGCGCATCGGGCAGCGCCCGCCGCAGCAGCTCGTCGTAGGCGCCGGCCGGCACGGCCGGGTTGAAGATTGCATCGAGGTCGCTCATCGCGGTGCTCGCGCTCAGAAGTGGTAGGGCCCGAAGCGCAGCACGGCGACGGCAGCGGTGAGCACGAACAGCACGATCGTGATCGGCGCCTGCTTGCCCTCGCCGCGGCGCAGGTGCACGATGAGCGCGCCGATCATGACCACGGCGAGCGCAGCCGCCGCGATCGGCGTCAGGATCGGCGCGATGCCGGTGGCGGCGGGCACGACGAGGCCGATCGCTCCGAGCACCTCGGCGATGCCGATGAGCTTGACGCCGGTCGGCGTGAAGTCGTCGACCCAGCCCATGTTGGCGGCGAGCTTCTC
This sequence comes from Microbacteriaceae bacterium, assembly GCA_009780695.1. Lineage (GTDB taxonomy): Bacteria > Actinomycetota > Actinomycetes > Actinomycetales > Microbacteriaceae > Gryllotalpicola. The sequence continues at coordinate 30,548 of WQZN01000007.1, read as the reverse complement.
CTTCGGCTGCACGGTCTTCAGCAGACCGGCCGCGAGGAAGGCGAGGGCGAGCAGACCGGTGACGATCCAGAGGGCGACGTTCACTTCGAGTGCCTTTCGTGCGGGGATGTGCCGAGAATCGCACATTGAACTTGAAGCGTCAAGTTCGCTGTGAACCGGGCATCCCGCCGTCGCCCGCTCGATATCGTGAGGGCATGCCCGAGGATGTCCGCTGGCTCAGCGCCGACGAACGCGACGCATGGCTCGCGGCCGCGTCGCTGACGGTGCTGCTGCCCGGCGCGCTCGACGCGCAGCTGCAGGCGGATGCCGGCCTGAGCTTCTTCGAGTACATGATCCTCGCGGTGCTCTCGGAGCAGGACGACCACACCCTGCGCATGAGCGACATCGCCGCGTTCGCGTCCGGTTCCCTGTCGCGCCTGTCGCACGCCGCGACGCGCCTCGAGAAGCAGGGCTTCCTCACGCGCAGCAAGATCCCCGGCCCCGGCCGCAGCACGAATGCGACGCTGACGGAGGCCGGCTACGCCAAGGTGGTCGCCACCGCCCCGGGCCACGTCGCCGAGGTGCGCCGCCTGCTCATCGACGCGGTCGCCCCGGCCGACCTCGCCGCACTCACCCGCATCGGCCGCGCGCTCGGCGCCCGGCTGGCCGCCCCCGACGGAAAGGAACCCCCGTGCCCGACCTCCTGATCCCCGCCGACCATCTCGACCTCGTGCAGAGGCCGGGGGTCGTGACCCTGACGACGATCGGCCCGAGCGGCTACCCGCAGAGCTCGGCCATCTGGTTCACGCTCGGCGAGGACGGCCTCGTGCGCACCTCTCTCACGAAGGTGCGGCAGAAGTACCGGAACCTCGCCGCTCGCCCGGTGGCCTCGTACTTCTGGATCGACCCGGCGAACCCGTACCGCACCCTCGAGGTGCGCGGCGACGTGCGGATCGAGGAGGACACCGATCTGTCGTACATCCGCGCGCTCGCGGCGCGTTACGGGACGACGCCGGAGGCCGCGGGCATCCCGCTGGACGACCGCGTCATCGTGACGCTGCTGCCGACGCGCATCCGCACCAACGGCTGAGAGGTCACGCCGCGTGCGGCGCCCTGTGCGGAACCGCTAGCTTGGCGACATGCCGCAGCGCGAGCCTCTCGTCGAGATCCGTGACTTCCGGATGGACTTCGGGCAGGCGACCGTGATCGCGGGCCTCTCCTTCGATGTCCTCACGGGCGAGACCTTCGGTTTCCTCGGCTCGAACGGCTCGGGCAAGACGACGACGATCCGCGCCCTGCTCGGCATCTACCGGCCGACAGCGGGCACCCTGCACATCGCCGGGCGGCCGTTCTCGCCCCGGCGCTCAGTGCGGCTCGGCTATCTGCCGGAGGAACGCGGGCTCTACAAGAAGGAGTCCGTCATCGACACGATGGTGTACTTCGGGCGTCTCAAGGGCATGACCGCCCCGGCTGCACGCACCTGGTCGGCGGACTATCTCGAGCGCGTCGAGCTCGGCGACAAGCAGAAGGCGCGGCTCGACACGCTCTCGGGCGGCCAGCAGCAGAAGGTGCAGCTCGGCGTCACGATCATGGACGACCCCGAGCTGCTCATCCTCGACGAGCCGACGAAGGGCTTCGACCCCGTCAACCGACGGCTGCTGATGGGCATCATCGAGGAGCAGAAGAAGGCCGGCGCGACCGTGATGATGGTCACCCACCAGATGGACGAGGTCGAGCGGCTCTGCGACCGCGTGGTCCTGCTGAAGGACGGCGCGGCGCGCGCCTACGGCACGGTCACGGAGGTGCAGGAGGAGTTCGGCGGCACGACCGTGACCGTGCGGCACACGGGCGCCCTGCCGGCATCCGGCTCATTCCGCGTGCTGTCGGACGTCGAAGGACTCGCGGAACTCGACCTCGCGCGCGGCACCGATCTCGGCGCGCTGCTCGCGGAGCTGATGGATGCCGGCGCCGGGGTCTCCCAGTTCACCCCGCACCGCCGCTCGCTCGACTCGATCTTCGTCGAGGTCTACGGCGAGCAGGCGGGGGAGTAGCCGTGGCCGCGAGCAACCTCGGCACCGTCGTCCGCTTCGAAGTGGTCCGCACGCTCACGAAGCGCCGCTTCTGGGTCGCGACGCTCTTCGTTCCCGTCCTGATCGGCGTCGTCTTCGCGCTCGTGACGCTCTCGAGCAGGAGCACCTCCACCGCGGCCGACCAGCAGGCGCAGGCGCACTTCGCCTTCGAGTACTCCGACGCCTCCGGCCTGGTGAGCCCGGCGATCGCGCGGGCGGCAGGCGGTCAGGAGCAGACGGATGTCGCACAGGGCGTCGCCGCCGCGCGGGCCGGCCGCATCGCCGCCTTCTTCCAGTTCCCGGCCGACCCGAGCACGCAGCCGATCACCATCACCGCGCAGGACGTCGGCGTCTTCGCCAACGGGAAGTACGACGCGGTCGCGCAGGCGGTGCTCAAGACGAGCGTCACCGAGCGCATCGGCGACCCGAAGCTCGCGACGCTCGCTGCCGGCGGCATCACGACGCGCACGACGACCTACAAGGACGGGGCTCCCGCGGGCGGCATCGCCACCGTCATCCCGCCGCTGATCTACGTCGTCCTGTTCTTCATCGTGATGGCGCTGCTCGGGCAGCAGATGCTCGCGGCGACACTCGAGGAGAAGGAGAACCGGGTCACCGAGATGATCCTCACGACGATCGAGGCGCGCAGCCTCATCATCGGCAAGATCCTCAGCCTGTTCGTCGTGGGCCTGGTGCAGATGCTGGTCTTCGCCCTGCCCGTGGTCGTCGGCTATCTCGTCTTCCGCGACCAGCTGAGCTTCCCGCAGCTCGATCTCGCGCACCTCACGCTGCACCCGGGCCAGATGATCGTCGGCGCGCTCATCCTGGCGGGCGGTTTCGCGCTCTTCACGGGCGCGCTCGTCGCGATCGGGGCGATCATGCCGACGGCGAAGGATGCCGGGCCCATCTCGGGCGCGCTGATCATCACCCTCGTGGTTCCCGTGTACGTCTCCTCGCTGATCATCTCGGACCCGGGCGCTCCGATCGTGCAGGGCATGACCTTCTTCCCCTTCACCGCGCCGATGACCGCGCTCGTGCGCAACGCCCTCGGCAGCCTCGGCACTGGTGAGGCCGTCATCGTGATCGTCGAGCTCGCCGTCGCCGCCGCGATCGTGCTGTGGCTCGCCGTGCAGCTCTTCAAGCGCGGCTCGATCGAGTACACCCGCCGCGTCGACCTGCGCGGCATGTTCCGGCGACGTGGGTGAGGGAGCGCGAACATATCCGCGTCCGCGCGGCCGCCGATGTCGGAGGTCACACCTAGCGTGCGGGCATGGCCAGCACCGATCTCGAGCTCCCCAACGGATACGACCAGGTCCTCGCCGACCTGAAGCAGCGGGTTCACGAGGCCCGGTATCGAGCACAGCGCGTCGTGAACGTCGAGCTGATCCGGCTCTACTGGCGCATCGGAAGGACCCTTGCCGAGCAGTCGCGACGCGAGGCCTGGGGTTCTCGCACAATGGCGCGACTCGCAGCAGATCTCCGCAACGAGTTCCCTGCGATGAAAGGGTTCTCGCTGTCGAATCTGAAGTACATGCGACAGTTCGCCGAGACCTGGCGCGATGGCACGGCAATTGGCCAACAGCCTGTTGGCCAATTGCCATGGGGACACGTCATCGTGCTAATGCAAAAACTCGACGATCAGGCGCTTCGCGATTGGTACGCAGCACAGGCGCTCGCACATGGCTGGTCTCGAAACGTCCTGGGGCATCACATCGCCACCGATGCGCACGCCCGGTTCGGGGCAGCGCCGACCAACTTCGACCGCGTACTCGCTCCGGCTGAGACTGACCTCGCGCAGCAGATCACCAAAGATCCGTACGTCCTCGATTTCCTCCGCGTCGACTCGGACGCTGCCGAACGCGACGTCGAGGAAGCAATGGTCGCCCAGATCACCCACACCCTCGCCGAGCTCGGGCCGGGCTTCGCGTTCGTCGGGCGTCAGGTGCATTTCGAGGTCGACGGCGACGACTTCTTCATCGATCTGCTGTTCTTCCACATCACTCAGTTGCGCTACATCGTGATCGAGCTCAAAGCCGGCCGGTTCGAGCCGTCTTTCACGGGCCAGCTCGGTTTCTACGTCGCGCTGGTCGACGACACGCTCCGTACCGCGGCTCACGCTCCAAGCGTCGGCATTCTCCTGTGCACTGACAAGAACGAAGCCGTCGTCCGATATGCCCTGCGCGGCACCGCGCAGCCGATGGCGATCTCGACCTTCACCTATGGGGGTCTTCCGGATGCCGAGAAGAACGCCCTGCCCGATGCCGAGCGTCTGACATCCGCACTCAGCCCGCTCGTGGCGCGGCTGGCGGACGAATGAAGAGCCCGACCGACGAAACCCAATGTCGGTGGCCGTCTTTAGACTCGAAGGGTGACTTCGCCGACCTCCCCGAATGCTTTCGGGCACGTGCATCCGGTCGACTCGCGCAACAGGCTCAGCGTGCGCGGCGCCCGGGTGCACAACCTCCACAACGTCGACCTCGAGATCCCCCGCGACGCGCTCGTCGTCTTCACGGGGCTGTCCGGCTCGGGCAAGTCGTCGCTCGCGTTCGACACGATCTTCGCCGAGGGCCAGCGCCGCTACGTCGAGTCGCTCTCGGCATACGCGCGCCAGTTCCTCGGCCAGGTCGACCGACCCGACGTCGACTTCATCGAGGGCCTCAGCCCGGCCGTGTCGATCGACCAGAAGTCGACCAACCGCAATCCGCGCTCGACGGTCGGCACCATCACCGAGATCTACGACTACATGCGCCTGCTCTGGGCGCGCATCGGCGTCGCGCACTGCCCCGAGTGCGGCGAGCGCATCCAGCGCCAGACGGTGCAGCAGATCGCCGACCAGCTCATGGAGCTGCCCGAGCGCACGCGCTATCAGGTCGTCGCGCCCGTCGTGAAGCAGAAGAAGGGCGAGTTCGTCGACCTCTTCAAGGAGCTCGCGGCCAAGGGCTTCGCCCGCGTGCTCGTCGACGGCGAGACGCACCCGCTGACCGAGCCGCCGACGCTCAAGAAGTCCTACAAGCACGACATCTCCGTGATCGTCGACCGCCTCGTCGCCGGCCCCGAGATCCTCGGCCGTCTCACCGACTCGATCGAGACGGCCCTCGGCCTCACCGACGGGCTCGTCGACGTGAACTTCATCGACGAGGGCGCCGACTCGCCCGACGCGTGGGCGACCTTCAGCGAGAAGCTCGCCTGCCCCAACGGGCACGCCATCCAGCTCACCGAGATCGAGCCGCGCACCTTCTCGTTCAACGCGCCGTTCGGCGCCTGCCCCGAGTGCTCCGGCCTCGGCGTGCGCATGGCCGTCGACGAGGACCTGCTGCTCGGCGACCCCGAGCTGAGTCTCGCCGAGGGCGTCATCATCCCGTGGACGAGCCAGGGCAAGAGCCTCTACCAGTACTACGAGAAGCTGCTCGTCGGCCTCGCGAACGACCTCGACTTCGACCTCAACACGCCGTGGAAGAGCCTGCCCGAGCGGGTCCGTTCGGCTGTCATGCGCGGCGAGAACTTCGAGATCAAGGTGCGCTGGAAGAACCGCTTCGGGCGCGAGATGAGCTACACCTCGGGTTTCGAGGGCGTCGTGCCCTACATCGAGCGGCAGTACGCCCAGGCCGAGACCGACACGCAGCGCCAGCGCTGGGCCGAGTTCCTGCGCGAGGTGCCGTGCCCGGTCTGCGAGGGCAAGCGCCTCAAGCCCGAGGTGCTCGCGGTGCTCGTGCACGAGCATTCGATCGCGGATGTCGCCGAGCTCAGCCTCACCGACGCGCGCCAGTTCATGAGCAAGCTCGTCCTGACCGACCGCGAGGCGCTGATCGCGGCCCAGGTGCTGCGCGAGATCAAGCTGCGACTCGACTTCCTGATCCAGGTCGGCCTCGGCTACCTCAACATGGCGCGCGCCGCCGGCACGCTCTCCGGTGGCGAGGCGCAGCGCATCCGCCTCGCCACGCAGATCGGCTCCGGCCTCACGGGCGTGCTCTACGTGCTCGACGAGCCGTCGATCGGCCTGCACCAGCGCGACAACCGGCGCCTCATCGAGACGCTCGTGGCGCTGCGCGACCTCGGCAACACGCTCATCGTCGTCGAGCACGACGAAGACACCATCCGCACCGCGGACTGGGTGGTCGACATCGGCCCCGGCGCCGGCGTCAACGGCGGCCGTGTCGTGCACTCCGGCACCTACGACGAGCTCGTCGCCAACCGCGACTCGGTCACGGGCGACTACCTCTCCGGCCGCCGCGCGATCGCGACGCCGAAGAAGCGCCGCAAGATCGACAGGCAGCGCATGCTCAAGGTCGTCGGCGCCAATGCCAACAACCTCAAGGACCTGACGGTCGAGTTCCCGCTCGGGGTGTTCACCGCGGTGACGGGGGTGTCCGGTTCCGGCAAGTCGACCCTGGTCAACGACATCCTCTATCGCGTCCTCGCGCAGCGTCTCAACGGCGCCCGCAAGGTCGCCGCCAAGCACACCCGGGTCACGGGCGTCGACAACCTCGACAAGGTCGTGCACGTCGACCAGGCGCCCATCGGCCGCACCCCGCGCTCGAACCCGGCGACCTACACGGGCGTGTTCGACAAGATCCGCACGCTGTTCAGCGAGACGGTCGAGGCGAAGTCGCGCGGCTACCAGCCGGGTCGGTTCAGCTTCAACGTCAAGGGCGGCCGCTGCGAGAACTGCCAGGGCGACGGCACGATCAAGATCGAGATGAACTTCCTGCCCGACGTCTACGTCGACTGCGAGGTGTGCCACGGCGCACGGTACAACCGCGACACACTGCAGGTGCACTACAAGGGCAAGAACATCGCCGAGGTGCTCGACATGCCGATCGCCGAGGCGGCCGAGTTCTTCGAGCCGATCGGCGCGATCCACCGCTTCCTCAAGACGCTGGTCGACGTCGGCCTCGGCTACGTGCGCCTCGGCCAGTCGGCCACCACGCTCTCGGGCGGCGAGGCGCAGCGCGTCAAGCTCGCCACGGAACTGCAGCGCCGCACCAACGGCCGCAGCGTCTACGTGCTCGACGAGCCGACCACGGGCCTGCACTTCGAAGACGTGCGCAAGCTGTTGCTCGTGCTCGGCGGCCTCGTCGACAAGGGCAACACGGTCATCGTGATCGAGCACAACCTCGACGTGATCAAGAGCGCCGACTACCTGATCGACCTCGGGCCGGAAGGCGGCGCGGGCGGCGGCCAGGTCATCGCGACGGGCACGCCCGAGCAGGTCGCCCGGGTCGAGGCGAGCCACACGGGCACCTTCCTGCGCGAGATCCTCGGCATCGCCGCTCCGGCCGACGCGAAGGCATCCGCCTGATCGTGGCCATCACCAACGGCGGTCAGACGGTTCCGTACCGGCCCAAGGCGGGCGAGATCCCGACGCAGCCGGGCGTCTACCGCTTCCGCGACCCCGCGCGCCGGGTGCTCTACGTCGGCAAGGCGAAGAATCTGCGCGCGCGGCTCTCGAACTACTTCCAGCCGCTGCGCAACCTGCATGAGCGCACGCGGCGCATGATCACGACCGCCGCGAGCGTCGAGTGGACCGTCGTCGGGAATGAGTTCGAGGCGCTGCAGCTCGAATACACCTGGATCAAGGAGTTCAACCCGCCGTTCAACGTCGTCTTCAAGGACGACAAGACCTACCCGTACCTCGCGGTGACGATGGGCAAGCTCGTGCCGCGCGCGCTCGTGACCCGCGACCGGCGCGACAAGACGACCCGCTACTTCGGGCCGTACACGAAGGTCTGGGCGATCCGCGAGACGCTCGACCTGATGCTCAAGGCGTTCCCGATGCGCTCGTGCTCCGACGGCGTCTACCGGCGCGCCGAGCAGACCGGCCGCCCGTGCCTGCTCGCCGACATCGGCAAGTGCGTCGCGCCCTGCGTCGGCCGGGTCACGAAGGAAGAGCACCGCGAGCTCGCGAACGAGTTCGTCGACTTCATGTCGGGCAGCGACCAGCGCTACCTGCGCACCCTGACGAAGTCGATGCAGGAGGCCTCGGCCGAGCTGAACTTCGAGGCCGCCGCCCGCTACCGCGACCGCATCCAGGCCCTGAGCACCGTGATGGAGAAGACGGCCGTCGTGCTCTCCGACAACGTCGATGCGGATGTCTTCGGCATCGCCCACGACGAGCTCGCGGCCGCCGTCCAGCAGTTCATCGTGCGCGGCGGGCGCATCCGCGGAACGCGCAGCTGGGTCGTCGACAAGGAACTCGACATGGAGCTCGGCGACCTCGTCGACACCGTGCTGCAGAACGCCTACGACGGCGAGTTCGCCCCGCCGCGCGAGGTGATCGTGCCCGAGGTGCCCGAGGACTCGGCGGCGCTCGAGCAGTGGCTGACCGACCGCCGGCACGAGATCGACGGCGCGAGCCGCGGGGGAGCGGTCGCCGTGCGCGTCGCCCAGCGCGGCGACAAGGCGCAGCTCGCGCAGACCGCCGAGATCAACGCCAAGGGCGCCCTCACGCTGTACAAGACGCGGCGCAGCGCCGACTTCACGGCGCGCTCGCAGGCGCTGAACGACATCCAGAACGCGTTAGGCATGAAGGATGCCCCGCTGCGCATCGAGTGCTACGACGTCTCCCACCTCCAGGGCACGAACGTCGTGGCATCCATGGTCGTCATGGAGGACGGCCTGCCCCGCAAAGACCAGTACCGCCGGTTCTCGATCTCCGAGACGACCGACGACACCGATTCGATCTACCAGGTGCTCACCCGCCGCCTCGCCTACCTCAAAGAGGAAGCGGCGATGCCCGTCGCCGAGCGCGACGACGAGACGGGGGAGACCCGGCGCAAGAAGTTCGCCTACGCTCCGCAGCTGCTGCTCGTCGACGGCGGCCAGCCGCAGGTGGCGGCAGCGAAGCGGGCGCTCGACGAGTCGGGCGTGCAGGGCATCCAGCTCGCCGGCATCGCCAAGCGCCTCGAAGAGGTCTGGCTGCCCGACGACGACTACCCGGTGATCCTGCCGCGCAACTCGGACGCGCTGTTCCTGATCCAGCGCATCCGCGACGAGGCGCACCGCTTCGCGATCACCTACCAGCGGGCATCGCGCAAACGCGACATCTCGACCGTGCTCGGCGAGGTGCCGGGGCTCGGGCCGGCGCGCATCAAAGAGCTGCTCGGGCACTTCGGCTCGGTCAAGCGGCTGCGCGAGGCATCCGTCGAAGCCGTCTCGGAGGTGCGCGGCATCGGTCCCGCGCTCGCGAACGCGGTATACGCCCTGCTGCACGAGGGCGACGGCGAATAGGCTGAGCTTGTGACGGCCACGCCACCGAACCAGCAGCCCGCAGACGAACCGACGGCGGTGCACCAAGAGGTGCTCATCGTCACGGGCATGTCCGGTGCCGGGCGCTCCACGGCGGCGAAGGCCCTCGAGGACCTCGACTGGTTCGTGGTCGACAACCTGCCGCCGCAGATGCTGCGCCCGCTGCTCGATCTGGCGAACCGCTCGGGCGACGAGGTGACGCCGCGCATCGCGGCCGTGCTCGACGTCCGAGGCCGTGACTTCTTCTCCGAGCTCCAAGAACTGCTGCCCTCGCTGCGCGACAACGTGCAGCTCAGCATGCTGTTCCTCGACGCGTCCGACGCGACGCTCGTGCGCCGCTTCGAGAGCGTGCGCCGCCCGCACCCGCTGCAGGGCAACGGCACGATCCTCGACGGCATCATGGAAGAGCGGGCCCGGCTCAAGCAGCTGCGCGAGTTCGCCGACCAGGTGATCGACACGAGCGAGCTCAACACCCACCAGCTGACCAACACGGTGCGCGAGGCGTTCAAGACCGCCTCGACCCCGGGCGCGCAGGTGACGCTGACGAGCTTCGGCTTCAAATACGGCCTGCCCTCCGATGCCGACATGGTCGGCGACGCCCGCTTCCTGCCGAACCCGTTCTGGGTGCCGGAGCTGCGCACCCAGACCGGCCAGGACCAGCCCGTGAGCGAGTTCGTCTTCGCTCAGGCCGGTGCGCACGAGTTCGTCGAGCTGTGGGAGCGCCTGTACACGGTCGTGCTCGACGGCTATCAGCGCGAGAACAAGAGACACGCCCTCTTCGCGATAGGCTGCACGGGCGGCAAACATCGCTCCGTCGCCATCGTCGAGGAGCTCGCGCGGCGGATCTCTTCTCTGCCCGGCGTCGCCGTCAATGTCAAGCACCGTGATCTCGGCCGCGAATAGTCGCGGCGGTTAGGACGTATTTCTGTGGCACTCACCGCCGATGTGAAGGACGAGCTGCTTTCGGTTGACGCCGGCAAGAACACGGTGCGCGCCGCGGAACTGGCGACCATCCTTCGGCTCGCGGGCGGCCTGCACGTGATCTCCGGCCGCATCGCGCTCGAGAGCGAGCTCGACAGCCCCCAGCTGGCCCGCCACGTGGCGCGCGCCCTGGCCGAGCTGTACGGGGTGCGCTCCGAGGGCGCCGTGATCCAGGCATCCGGCAACCGCCGCAGCGATCTGTTCGTCGTGCGCGTCGTCGACGGCGGTGAGACGCTCGCGCGTCAGACCGGGCTGATGGATGCCCGCCGCCGCCCGGTCCGCGGCCTCCCGAACCGTCTGACCACGGGCTCGCGCGACGAGCTCGCCGCCGTGTGGCGCGGCGCCTTCCTCGCCGCCGGCTCGCTCACCGACCCGGGCCGCTCGGCCTCGCTCGAGATCACGACCCCCGGCAACGAGACCGCCATGGCGCTCGTCGGAGCGGCCGGCCGCCTCGGTGTGCAGGTCAAGGCGCGCGAGGTGCGCGGCGTGCACCGCGTGGTGATCCGCGACGGCGAGGCGATCAGCGCGATGCTCGGCATCATGGGCGCCGAGGGCACCGTCCGCAGCTGGGAAGAGCTGCGTCAGCGCCGCGAGGTGCGCGCGACCGCGAACCGCCTCGTCAACTTCGACGACGCCAACCTGCGTCGCAGCGCGCAGGCGGCCGTCGCCGCGTGCGCCCGCGTCGAGCGCGCGCTCGAGATCCTCGCCGAGGACCTGCCCGACCACCTGCGCTACGCGGGCGAGCTGCGCCTCAAGCACCGCGACGCGAGCCTCGACGAGCTCGGCCACCACGCCGACCCGCCCATGACGAAGGACGCCGTCGCGGGCCGCATCCGCCGCCTGCTCGCGATGGCCGACAAGAAGGCCGACGAGCTGGGCATCCCCGGCACCGAGGCGGCCGTTCCCGCCGAAGCCGACCTCTAGACGCGCGCCCGGTTGCCGCATTCCGACGCCGCGGGGAACGCGACGTGAACGACCCTGACATGGGGCACGGTGGATGCCGCATACCCGCTCTCCTGCGGCTCGTAAAGCGGCACGCCGAGGGTCCTCGGCCTCAGTAGAGTTGGAAGGTCTGCTGAAGATACGAGGAGAAGAGTGAATGGCTGATTACACGCTCGCCGATCTGCCCTACGACTACTCGGCGCTGGAGCCGAACATCTCGGGCCGCATCATGGAGCTGCACCACGACAAGCACCACGCCGCCTACGTGACCGGCGCGAACACCGCCCTCACGAAGCTCGCCGAAGCGCGCGACGCCGGCGACCTCACCAATGTCAACAAGCTGCAGAAGGACCTGGCCTTCAACCTGGCCGGCCACGTCAACCACACGGTGTTCTGGAACAACCTCTCGCCGGACGGCGGCGACAAGCCCGTCGGCGAGCTCGAGTCCGCCATCGACGAGTTCTTCGGTTCGTTCGACAAGTTCCAGGCCCACTTCACCGCCTCCGCCCTGGGCATCCAGGGCTCGGGCTGGTCGATCCTCGCGTGGGACACGCTCGGCGAGAAGCTCATCATCGAGCAGCTCTACGACCACCAGGGCAACCTGGCTGCGGCGACGGTGCCGCTGCTGCTGCTCGACATGTGGGAGCACGCTTTCTACCTCGATTACGTGAACGTCAAGGCCGACTACGTCAAGGCGTTCTGGAACATCGCGAACTGGGCCGACGTCCAGGCTCGCTTCGAGAAGGCGCGCACCACCACCTCGGGCCTGCTGCTTCCGTAAGTCCCGCGCGGCATCCGGCCCCACAAGGGTCGGATGCCCCGGGCTCCACAGCTCAACACCCACTCGCCGGCGATGCCGGCAACGAACCAACTGGAGATCATCCATGTCCGTAAAGATCGGCATCAACGGCTTCGGCCGCATCGGCCGCAACTTCTTCCGCGCCGCGCTGGAGAAGGGCACCGAGCTCGACATCGTCGCCGTCAACGACCTCACCGACGCCAAGACGCTCGCCCACCTGCTCAAGTACGACTCGATCCTCGGCACGCTGGGGCACGACGTGTCGGTCGACGGCGACAGCATCGTGGTCGACGGCCACCGCATCAAGGTCCTCGCCGACCGCGACCCGGCCAACCTCCCGTGGGGCGAGCTGGGCGTCGAGATCGTCGTCGAGTCGACCGGCTTCTTCACCGACGGCGAGAAGGCCAAGGCGCACATCGCGGCCGGCGCCAAGAAGGTCATCATCTCGGCCCCCGCCACCAACGAGGACGGCACCTTCGTCCTGGGCGTCAACGAGCACCTCTACGACCCGGCGAACCACCACATCATCTCGAACGCCTCGTGCACCACGAACTGCCTCGCGCCGCTCGCCAAGGTGTTCAACGACAAGTTCGGCATCGAGCGCGGTCTCATGACCACGATCCACGCCTACACCGCCGACCAGAACCTGCAGGACGGCCCCCACAAGGACCTGCGTCGCGCTCGCGCCGCGGCCCTGTCGATCATCCCGACCTCGACCGGTGCGGCCAAGGCCATCGGCCTCGTCCTGCCCGAGCTCAAGGGCAAGCTCGACGGCTTCGCGCTGCGCGTGCCGACCCCCACCGGCTCGATCACCGACCTCACCGTCACGTCGAAGACCCCGGTCACCGTCGACGAGATCAAGGCCGCCTACAAGGAGGCCGCCGCGGGCCCGCTCAAGGGCATCCTCGAGTACACCGAGGACCCGATCGTCTCGCGCGACATCGTCGGCAACCCGCACTCGTCGATCTTCGACGCGGGCCTCGTGAAGGTCATCGGCGACCAGGTCAAGCTGTCGTCCTGGTACGACAACGAGTGGGGCTACTCGCGCCGCCTCGTCGACCTGGCCGACTACGTGGCCGAGCGCCTCTAACACAACTGAAAAGGAGGATGGACAGTGGCGCTTCGCACGCTGGACTCCCTGGGATCCCTCGCCGGCAAGAAGGTCGTCGTCCGCTGCGACCTGAACGTCCCGTTGAAGGACGGCGTCATCACCGATGACGGCCGCGTGCGCGCGTCCCTGCCCACCCTCTCCGCGCTGCTCGAGCAGGGCGCCCGTGTCGTGGTGATCAGCCACCTCGGGCGTCCTGACGGCACGCCGGACCCGAAGTACTCGCTCGCCCCGGTCGCGACGCGCCTGTCCGAGCTGCTCGGCAAGCCCGTCGCCTTCGCGGGCGACACCGTCGGCACCGAGGCCGAGGCCGCTGTGGCCGGCCTCGCCGACGGCGGCATCGCGGTCCTCGAGAACATCCGGTTCAACGCCGAGGAGACCTCGAAGGACGACGCGACCCGCGCCGCCTTCGCCGCGAAGCTCGCCGACTTCGGCGACGCGTTCGTGTCGGACGGCTTCGGCGTCGTGCACCGCAAGCAGGCATCCGTCTACGAGCTCGCCCAGGCCCTGCCGAGCGCGGCCGGCCTGCTCATCGCAGCCGAGCTCGACGTGCTCGACCGTCTCACCGAGAACCCCGAGCGCCCCTACACGGTCGTCCTCGGCGGCTCGAAGGTGAGCGACAAGCTCGGCGTCATCGGCCACCTGCTGCCGCGCGTCGACTCGCTCGCGATCGGCGGCGGCATGCTGTTCACGTTCCTCGCCGCGCAGGGCCACAAGGTCGGCTCGAGCCTGCTCGAGGCCGACCAGATCGAGACGGTCACGGGCTACCTCGCCAAGGCGGCCGAGCTCGGCGTCGAGATCGTGCTGCCGACCGACGTCGTGGTCGCCGAGAAGTTCGGCGCGGATGCCGCGCACGAGGTGCGCGCCGCAGACGACATCGAGGGCTCGCCGTGGGGCGAGAAGGGCCTCGGGCTCGACATCGGCCCCGAGACCGCTGCGGCTTTCGCCGCGAAGATCACCTCGGCGAAGACCGTGTTCTGGAACGGCCCGATGGGCGTTTTCGAACTCGCCCCCTTCGCGGCCGGCACCAAGGCCGTCGCGCAGGCCCTGACCGAGGTCGACGGCCTCGCGGTCGTGGGCGGCGGCGACTCGGCCGCAGCCGTGCGCGCGCTCGGCTTCAGCGACGACCAGTTCGGCCACATCTCGACGGGCGGCGGTGCGAGCCTCGAGTTCCTCGAAGGCAAGAAGCTCCCGGGCCTCGAGGCCCTCGGCTGGGAGGCGGGCGAATGAGCGACGCACGCACCCCCCTCATCGCCGGCAACTGGAAGATGAACCTCGATCACCTGCAGGCGATCGCGTTCGTCCAGAAGCTCGCGTGGACCCTGAAGGACGCGAACCACGACTTCGACGACGTCGAGGTCGCGGTGTTCCCGCCGTTCACCGACCTCCGCAGCGTCCAGACGCTGATCCAGGCCGACCGGCTCGAGCTCAAGTTCGGCGGCCAGGATGTCTCGACGCACGCGCTCGGCGCGTTCACCGGCGAGATCTCCGGTCACTTCCTCAAGCAGCTCGACTGCAGCTATGTGATCGTGGGCCACTCCGAGCGCCGCTACCGCCACGTGGAGTCCGACGAGACGATCGCCGCCAAGGCCAAGGCCGCACGCGACTCGGGCCTGGTCCCGCTCATCTGCGTCGGTGAGACCGCGAAGGACCTCGAACGGCACGAGCCGAGCGCTGTCCCGGCCAGCCAGCTGCGCGGTGCGCTCATCGACTTCAAGCCCGGTGACGAGTTCGTCGTCGCGTACGAGCCCGTGTGGGCGATCGGCGCGGGCGCGGCGGCCACGCCCGACCAGGCGCAGAACGTCGCCTCGGTGCTGCGCCGCGTCGTGGCGCAGATGATCGACGAGGAGACCGCGGCGAAGACGCGCATCCTCTACGGCGGCTCGGTCAAGCCCGACAACATCGTCGGCATCATGAAGTGCCCCGACGTCGACGGCGTCCTCGTCGGCGGCGCGAGCCTCGACGTCGAGACGTTCGCCTCGATCGTCCGCTACAAGAAGCACGCCACGTTCTAAGGCGACGGCGAGCGGCTGTTCCGGGCCGGAACAGCCGCTCGCTTATACTGAGACGGCGTTTGCCGCGGTTCCCCGCGTGCGCCGCACAGCTACGAAAGGTCCCGATATCGTGCACATCCTCGAGGTCGTGCTGCAGGTGCTTCTCGGCATCACCAGCCTCCTGCTGACTCTCCTGATCCTCCTGCACAAGGGCCGCGGCGGTGGCCTGTCGGACATGTTCGGCGGCGGCATGACATCGAGCCTCGGCGCTTCCGGCGTGGCGGAGCGGAACCTGAACCGCATCACGGTCATCCTCGGACTCATCTGGATCGTGAGCATCATCGTCCTGGGTCTCATCACCCGCTTCGCGTCCTAGGCCCCGCACGGCCTTCGACGATCCGCACGCACACCTGAACATCTAGGAGAAGCAATGGTTTCTGGCGGCAGCGCCATCCGCGGCTCGCGCGTCGGCGCGGGCCCGATGGGCGAGCAGGACCACGGCCACCACGCCGACCGCGTCGCCGTCTCGTACTGGGACGCACTGGGCAACGAGACGGTCCGCTACTTCGCGGCGAACCTGCCCGACGAAGAGATCCCCGAGACGATCGACTGCCCGTCGTCGGGTCTGCCCGCGGGCCGCGACAAGACCAACCCGCCGAGCCTCGCCAAGAACGAGCCGTACAAGACGCACCTCGCGTACGTGAAGGAACGGCGCACCGAGGAAGAGGCGGAAGCCCTGCTGCAGGAGGCGCTGGACAAGCTCCGCGCCCGCCGCGGCACCGTCGCCCGCTGACCGCAGCGCATGTGGAAGCCCCCGCTCCGGCGGGGGCTTTCGCGTTCCTGATGCGGATGCCCCGCCCACGGCGCACTATGGAGGCATGTTCGCGAGCCCGCGGCGCACAGCGCAGTTCATCGCCTTCGTACTCACGGTCGCGGCGATCATCGCAATCGTCTTCGTTCCGAGCTACTCGATCGAGACGACCTCGTCCGATCACGGCGCGAGCTACGTCGTGATGAGCGCGTATGCGGTGAACGGCGGCGGGATCCTCGTGCCGCTCGCGTTCCCGTTCGTGTTCGCGGTGTCGCCGCTGCTGACGCGCGGCCGAGCTTGGCGTCCCGTCTCGATCGTGTCGGCCGTGCTGCTCGCGCTCTTCACCCTCGTCGCGATCCTGAGCATGGGCGTCTTCCTCATCCCCGCGGCGATCGTCGAGCTGGTCGCCGTCTTCGTCCCGTCACGTGCCTGGGCGCACCGCGCCGCCTGAACAGCACAGAACGCACGGAGGGGAGGAACTTCTTCGAAGAAGTTCCTCCCCTCCGTGCGTTCTGGGAAGAAGTGCGGCGATCAGTAGCTGTCGGCGATCAGTTCCTCGGGCACTTCGGCCGCGGCATCCTGATCGACGAAGAAGGCCGTGCGACGACGCCCCTTGGCGCCGGCGGCCGGCACCGAGTAGTACGAGGCGCCCGCGAGGGCGAGGCCGAGGGCGGATGCCTTGTCGGCGCCCGCGAGCACGAGCCACACCCGCTCCGACGAGTTGATCACCGGTCGTGTGAGCGACAGGCGCTCGGGCGGCGGCTTGGGGGAGTTGCGCACGGCGATCACGGGGACGTCGGTGACGCGGATGCCCTCGAGCTCCGGGAACAGCGACGCGATGTGGCCGTCCGGGCCGACCCCGAGGAACGTGATGTCGAAGCGCGGCCACTGGCCGCCGTCGGGGGAGAAGCGGGCGAGCTCGGCGGTGTACGCCGCCACGCCGGCTTCGAGCGACTCGACCTCGTCGCTCGCCGCGAAGGCGTGGACGTTCCCAGCCGGGACGTCGATGTGGTCGAGCAGCGCCTCACGCGCCTGCAGCTCGTTGCGATCGGCGTCGGCCTTCGGCACGAAGCGCTCGTCGCCCCACCAGAAGTGGACCTTCGACCAGTCGACGGCGTCGCGGTGCGGCGACGCGTTGACGGCCGCGAGCGAGCCGATGCCGATCGTGCCGCCGGTCAGCACGACGTGCGCCTCGCCGTGCTCGGCGATGATGTCGTTGACCTTGGTCAGGAAACGTGCCGCGACCGAAGCGGCGAGTGCTTGCTTGTCCGGGTGTACAAGCACCCGCCGTTCGTTCGTCGTCATGATCTCCTCTGCTGACCGGCCTACTTGCCGAGCAGCGCGATTCCCTTGGTGATGACCTCGCCGTACAGCTCGTCCGGGTCGAGGCGGCGCAGCTCCTCCGCGAGGCAGTCGCGGAGGTTGCGGCGCGGCAGCGACAGGTCGTGCGTCGGCTGGTTCGGCTGCTTCAGCGTGGCGATGCCGGGGACATCCCGCTCGAGTTCGATGACGCCCGAAGCGCGCGTCAGGCGCACGCCGTGGATGCCGCTCGAGCCGTTCGCGCGGGTCGTGATGTCCTTGTTGACCGGGGCGTCGAGCGCCATGCGCAGCCAGGCGGCCAGCAGGTACGTCGACGGCGAGTCCTCCGAGCCCGAGACGTGCACCGAGGTGACCGGCTCGAACGGCGCCTGGTCCAGCGCCGCCGCGAGCTGAGCGCGCCACAGGGTGAGGCGCGTCCACGCGAAGTCCGTGTCGCCCGGCTGGTAGGTCACCGAGTTGTGGCGGATCGCCGCGGCCGGGTCGGGCTGCGTCGAGGCGTCGGTGATGCGGCGGGTCGCGATGCGGCCCAGCGGCGAATCAGACACCTTGATCGGCGCCTCGCGCGGCCACCAGGCGACCACGGGGGCGTCGGGCAGCAGCAGCGCGGTGACGAGGCCCTCTTCGTCATCGGCCACATCGCCGTAGGCGCGCAGCACGATGACCTCGGAGGCGCCGGCGTCCGCGCCGACGCGGATCTGCGCGTCGAGGCGGTGGCCGATGTTCGCGATCGCCGGGTCCTCGTCGTTCGCCTTGGCGATCACGATGACGCGCATCGGGTGCTCGCGCGAGGCGTCGTTGGCGGCCTCGATGGCCTCCTCCTCCTCGCCCATCGCCGTGGAGATGATGAGCGTGAGGACACGGCCCAGCGTGACCACGCCGCCCTCGTCGCGGATCTTGACGAGGGTCTTCGCGACGCCGTTGGTAGTGGTGTCGGACAGGTCGACGATCACGGACGCCTCCAAACGCGGCCATCGCGGGCCAGCATGTCATCTGCGGACTTCGGGCCCCACGAGCCCGGCTTGTACTGCTCGGGCTGGCCCTGCGTCGCCCAGAACTGCTCGATCGGGTCGAGGATCTTCCAGGAGAGCTCGACCTCCTCGTGGCGCGGGAACAGGGGCGGGTCGCCCAGCAGCACGTCGAGGATCAGGCGCTCGTAGGCCTCGGGGCTCGCCTCGGTGAACGAATGGCCGTAGCCGAAGTCCATCGTGACGTCGCGCACCTGCATGCCCGCGCCCGGCACCTTCGAGCCGAAGCGGATGGTGACGCCCTCGTCGGGCTGGACGCGGATCACCAGGGCGTTCTGGCCGAGCGCCTGGGTCTGCGAGCCGTCGAAGAGCTGCTGCGGCGCACGCTTGAACACGACCGCGATCTCGGTGACGCGGCGGCCGAGGCGCTTGCCCGTGCGCAGGTAGAACGGCACGCCCGCCCAGCGACGGGTGCCGATCTCGAGCTTGATGGCGGCGAAGGTCTCGGTCGTCGACTGCGGGTTCATGCCGTCTTCGTCGAGGAAGCCGCGCACCTTCTCGCCGCCCTGCCAGCCGCCGGCGTACTGGCCGCGGGCGGTCGACGTGGCGAGGTCCTTCGGCAGACGCACGGCCGCCAGCACCTTCTCCTTCTCGGCGCGCAGGTCCTTCGCGTCGAAGCTGATCGGCTCTTCCATGGCGGTGAGCGCGAGCAGCTGCAGGAGGTGGTTCTGGATGACGTCGCGCGCCGCGCCGATACCGTCGTAGTAGCCGGCACGACCGGCCACGCCGATGTCCTCGGCCATCGTGATCTGCACGTGGTCGACGTAGTTGGCGTTCCAGATCGGCTCGTACAGCTCGTTGGCGAAGCGCAGGGCCAGGATGTTCTGGACCGTCTCCTTGCCGAGGTAGTGGTCGATGCGGAACACCGAGTCAGGCGGGAAGACCGACTCGACCACCGAGTTCAGCTCACGCGCGGTCTCGAGGTCGGAGCCGAAGGGCTTCTCGATGACGACGCGGCGCCACTGGCCGTCCTTCTGCTCGGCCAGGCCCGACTTCTTCAGCTGCTCGGTGACGAGCGGGAAGGCCTTCGGGGGGATGGACAGGTAGAAGGCGTGGTTGCCGCCCGTACCGCGCACCTGGTCGAGCTCGCGGATGGTCGCGGCGAGACGCTCGAATGCGGCGTCGTCGTCGAACTCACCGGGCACGAAGCGGATGCCCTGCGCCAGCTGCTGCCACACCTCCTCGTGGAAGGGGGTGCGGGCGTTCTGCTTCACAGCCTCGTAGACGACCTGCTCGAAGTCCTGGTTCTCCCACTCGCGTCGGGCGAAGCCGACGAGGGCGAAGCCAGGGGGGAGCAGACCGCGGTTCGCGAGGTCGTACACGGCCGGCATCAGCTTCTTGCGCGACAGGTCGCCCGTCACGCCGAAGATGATGAGGCCGGACGGACCCGCGATGCGGTTCAGCCGCTGGTCGTTGGCAATGCGAAGAGGATTGAAATCCTTGGTGATCTCCACCGGGGACATGGAACTCTCTTACTACTCGTTCACCGCGCCGAACAGGGTGGCGATGTCCGCCGCCGCGTCGGTGAGGTTGAGGGTCAGCACCGGTCGGCCGTGCTGGGCCAGGACAGCGCCGTCGCCGGCGGCCTGTGCCTGGATGAGCTGGCCGAAGGTGAACGGACGGTCCGGGATCTGCAGGTCCTGAGCGGCGTTCGCCGTGATCTGGAGGAACACGCCGACCGCGGGGCCGCCCTTGTGGAACTGGCCGGTCGAGTGCAGGAAGCGCGGGCCCCACCCGAAGGTGACGGGGCGCTTCGCACGGGCGGCGATCAGGTCGCGGATGCCGGCGAGCTGCGGCAGCGCGACGCGGTCGACATACGCCTGCACGGCCACATAGCCGTCCTCGGGCAGCTGCGCGAGCAGGGCGGCGATGGCGCCGTCGAGGTCGGATGCCCCGCCGAGGAGCCCCTCGGTGGCACGCACCTCGACGCCGTCCTGGACGAACGCCGGGGCCACGGCCTCGGGCGTCGCGTCGAGCAGCGCCCGCGCGGCGGCCTTGGCGGCCTCGACGTCGGGCTGGTCGAAGGGGTTGATGCCGATGAGGCGTCCGGCGACGGCGGTCGCGAACTCCCACACCACGAACTGCGAGCCGAGCGAGCCTGAGACCAGGATCTCGCCCTCGTGGCGGTCGCGGCGCAGCAGGTGGAACTCGGTCGCGTCCTCGACGAGGCGGGCGATCTGCAGGTCGGCGAGCTTCTCGTCGAGCTCCGGCGCCTCGGTGCCGAGGACGACGGGCAGGACGCCCTTGCCGAGCTTGCCGGTCGACTCGGCGATGAGCTGCTCGGCCCAGTCGCCGAAGCCCACGAGCGGGCTGCCGTCGGTGACGATGCCGAGCTTGCCCTTCGAGGCCATGGCGGCACCGAGGATCAGGCCCGGGTTCTTCACATCGTCGATCGCGAGCTCGCGCAGGCCGGCCTCGGCCTCGATGAGCAGCTCGTCGAGGTCGACACCCGCGAGACCCGAGGGCACGAGACCGAAGGCCGTGAGCGCCGAGTAGCGGCCGCCCACGTTCGGGTCGGCGTTGAACACCGTGTAGCCGGCCTCGCGTGCGCTCGTGTCGAGCGGCGAACCCGGGTCGGTCACGATGACGACGCGCTCGAGCGGGTCGATGCCCGCATCGCGGAACGACTTCTCGTAGATGCGCTTGTGGCTGTCGGTCTCGAGCGTGCCGCCCGACTTCGACGAGACGACGACGGCCGTCGTGGCGAGGCGGTCGCCGATGGCGGCGAGCACCTGGCCCGGGTCGGTCGTGTCGAGGATCGTCAGCTCGGCGCCCTTGGTGTTCGTGATGACCTCGGGGGCGAGCGACGAGCCGCCCATGCCGCCGAGCACGATGTGGTCGACACCGGCCGCACGCAGCTTGTCGCGGAGCGCGTAGATCTCCGGGATGAGCGGGCGCGAGATGTTGACGGCGTCGATCCAGCCGAGGCGGATGCTCGCCTCGGACTCGGCGTCGGGACCCCACAGGGTCGCGTCCTGGGCGAAGATGCCCGACGCGACCAGGTCCGCGACGAGGGTGGGGAGGGCCGCCTCGACGGCCTCCTTCACCGCGCCGCTGACATGGATCTGAACGGTCACTTGGATGCCTCCAGTGCGGCCTCGACGCCTTCCACGAGTTCGTTCCAGGAGGCGATGAACTTGTCGACGCCCTCGGTCTCGAGCAGGGCGACGACGTCGTTGTAGTCGACGCCGGCGTTCGCGATGGCGTCGAGAACGGCGGCTGCTTCGGCGTAGGCGCCGGTGATGGTGTCGCCCTCGACCACGCCGTGGTCGAAGGTCGCCTCGAGGGTCTTCTCAGGCATGGTGTTGACGATGCCCTCGGCGACCAGGCCGGTCACGTATAGGGTGTCGGGCAGGGCCGGGTCCTTGACGCCGGTGGAGGCCCACAGCGGGCGCTGCTTGTTGGCGCCGGCGGCGAGCAGGCCCGCGGCGCGCTCGGTCTGGAACTCCTGCTCGAAGACCTGGTAGGCCAGCTGGGCGTTGGCGACGCCGGCCTTGCTCTTGAGGGCGAGGGCGGCATCCGTGCCGATCGCGGTCAGGCGCTTGTCGATCTCGGTGTCCACGCGCGAGACGAAGAACGAGGCGACCGAGTGGATCTTCGAGATGTCGTGGCCTGCGGCCTTCGCGGTCTCGAGACCGGTCAGGTAGGCGTTGATGACCTCGCGGTAGCGCTCGAGCGAGAAGATCAGCGTGACGTTGACGCTGATGCCCTTTCCGATGACCGCGGCGATCGCCTCGAGGCCCGCCTTGGTGGCGGGGATCTTGATGAGGGCGTTCTCCTTGCCGACCTTGTTCCACAGCTGCTCGGCCTGGGCGATGGTGCCCGCGGCGTCGTTCGCCAAGCCCGGCTCGACCTCGATCGAGACGCGGCCGTCGAAGCCGCCAGTGGCGTCGTAGATCGGGCGGAAGATGTCCGAGGCGTCGGCGACGTCGGCGGTGGTGAGCTCGAAGATGGCCTCGGTGGCCGACTTGCCTGCGGCCGCGAGGGCGGCGACCTTCTCGGCGTAGCCCTCGCCCTTGCCGATGGCGGCGGCGAAGATCGTCGGGTTGGTGGTGACGCCGACGACGTTCTTCTCGTCGATCAGCTGCTGCAGGTTGCCCGAGCTGATGCGGCTGCGGGAGAGGTCGTCCAGCCAGATGCTGACGCCGGCTGCGCTGAGCTGTGCGGTGGGAGTGCTCATGTCGTTCTCTTCTTTCCTTGAGATATCAGGCTCGGACGGTCACTTGGCCGCAGCGGCCAGGGTCTCCTTGGCGGCGGCGATGACGGCGTCCGTCGTGATGCCGAACTTCTCGAACAGGGTCTTGTAGTCAGCCGAGGCGCCGAAGTGCTCGATCGAGACGATGCGGCCGGCGGTGCCGACCCAGCTGTGCCACGAGAGCGCGAGCCCCGCCTCGACGGCGACGCGGGCGATGACGGATGCCGGCAGCACCGACTCCTTGTACTCGTCGCTCTGCTCGGCGAACCACTCCTGGCTCGGCACCGAGACGACGCGGGCATTGATGCCGTCCTTCGCGAGCTCGGCGCGCGCGTTCACCGCGAGCTGCAGCTCGGAGCCGGTCGCGATGAGGATCACGTCGGGGGTGCCGTTCGGGGCCTCGGCCAGGACATACGCGCCCTTGCCGACGAACTTGGCCGAGGCGAAGGTCTCGCCCGAGGCCTCGCCCTCGCCGCGCTCGAACACCGGGATGTTCTGACGGGTCAGCGCGAGGCCGACGGGGCCGTCCTGGCGCTTGATGGTCTCGTACCAGGCGTAGGCGGTCTCGTTGGCGTCGCCGGGGCGGACGATCGCGAGGTTCGGGATCGCGCGCAGCGCGGCCAGGTGCTCGACCGGCTGGTGCGTCGGGCCGTCCTCGCCGAGGGCCACGGAGTCGTGGGTCCACACGAAGATCGACGGGATGTTCATGAGCGCGGCCAGACGCACGGCCGGGCGCATGTAGTCGGCGAACTGCAGGAACGTGCCGCCGAACGAGCGGGTCTTGCCGTGCAGCGTGATGCCGTTGAGGATCGCGCCCATCGCGTGCTCGCGGATGCCGAAGTGCAGGATGCGGCCGTAGGGGTTGCCCGTGCC
Source organism: Microbacteriaceae bacterium (assembly GCA_009780695.1). Taxonomy (GTDB): domain Bacteria; phylum Actinomycetota; class Actinomycetes; order Actinomycetales; family Microbacteriaceae; genus Gryllotalpicola. The sequence goes on along the minus strand of WQZN01000007.1, from coordinate 7,207 downwards.
CCACTCGGGCGTGGTGATCGAGGAGGGCAGGAACGAGCCGCCGCCCTCGATGGTGGTCAGGTTCGACTCGGCGAGGTCGGCCGAACCGCCCCACAGCTCGGGCAGCTGCGCGGCCAGCGCGTTGATCGACTTGCCGCTCGCGGCACGGGTCGAGACCTCCTTGCCGGCCTCGAACACCGGCAGCGCGCCCTCGAGGCCCTCCGGCAGAGCGCCGGCCTCGAGACGGTCGAACAGCGCCTTGCGCTCGGGGTTCGCAGCAGCCCAGGCATCGAAGCCCTTCTGCCACTCCGCACGCTGCGCAGCACCGCGCTCGACGGCCCCGCGGGTGTGCGCGAGGACCTCGGGATCCACCTCGAAGCTCTTCTCGGGGTCGAAGCCGAGCGCCTTCTTCACGCCGGCGACCTCTTCCGCGCCGAGCTTGGCGCCGTGCACCTTGCCGGTGCCCTGCTTGGTCGGCGACGGGTGGCCGATGAGGGTCTTCAGGATGATGATCGAGGGCTTGTCACCGACCTGCTTGGCCGCCTCGATGGTCTCGAACAGCTCGTGCACGTCCTCGACGTACTCGCCGGTCTTGAACCAGTCCACGACACGCACGTCCCAGCCGTAGGCCTCGTAGCGCTTCGCGGTGTCCTCAGACAGGGCGATGTCGGTGTTGTCCTCGATGGAGATGTTGTTCTTGTCGTAGATGACGACGAGGTTGCCCAGCTGCTGCGTGCCCGCGAGCTGGCCGGCCTCGCTCGTGACGCCCTCTTCGATGTCGCCGTCGCCCGCGAGGACATAGGTGTAGTGGTCGAAGGGCGAGGTGCCGGCAGGCGCCTGCGGGTCGAAGAGACCGCGCTCGTAGCGCTGCGCATAAGCGAAGCCCACAGCCGAGGCCAGACCCTGGCCGAGCGGACCTGTCGTGATCTCCACACCCTTGGTGTGGCGGTACTCCGGGTGGCCCGGGGTCAGCGAGCCCCACGTGCGCAACGCCTCGATGTCCGACAGCTCCAGCCCGTAGCCGCCCAGGTACAGCTGGATGTACTGCGTGAGCGAGGAATGGCCGATGGAGAGGATGAAGCGGTCCTGACCGATCCACTGGTCATCGCTCGGGTCGCGGCGCATGACCTTCTGCCACAGCAGATAGGCCGCAGGGGCCAGGCTCATGGCGGTGCCGGGATGGCCGTTGCCGACCTTCTCAACGGCGTCGGCCGCAAGAACGCGGACCGTGTCGACTGCCTTGTTGTCAATGGAATCCCATTGCAGAGCTGCCACTGGAATAGACCCTTCTGAACTATCTCAGTGCGGTCGGGCCTCTGTTTCCATGCACCCGCCGCTTATCGGTTGTGCCGCCACGGACATCATTGGCAACCGCGGCGCTTCGCAGACTTCTCCCAGCCGTCAGGCTGGAACGTTGTCGTGTCTGTGTAAGCCTCGGAAGGCGAGCACCACCAGCATAGTCACGCGGGCGACGGCAGCGTTCTACCGGGCGAGCGTGAACTAAACTCGACGCACAACCACCACCCTCGAGGAGCCATGGGTATTGCCGTAGAGAGCCGGGCGGAAGCCGCCCCCGCGCGCATCGGCATCAAGCGCAAGGCCCTCGCCTACGTCGCGCTGACCAAGCCGCGCGTGATGGAGTTGCTGCTCGTCACCACGATCCCGGTGATGATCCTCGCGGCCCACGGCCTGCCGAACATCTGGCTCATCGTCGCGACCGTGATCGGCGGGGCCCTCTCGGCCGGCTCCGCGGCATCCTTCAACATGTACATCGACCGCGACATCGACGCGGTCATGAAGCGCACGAAGAACCGCCCGCTCGTCACGGGCGAGCTGAGCCCGCGCGAGGCGTGGGTGTTCTCGTGGGTGCTCGGCATCGTCTCGACCGCGTGGCTCGCGCTGACGACCAACTGGTTCGCCGCCGCGCTGTCGGTCGCCGCGATCCTGTTCTACGTGCTCGTCTACACGATGTGGCTCAAGCGCCGCACCGCGCAGAACATCATCTGGGGCGGCATCGCCGGCTGCTTCCCGGTGCTCATCGGGTGGTCCGCGGTGACGCACAGCCTGAGCTGGGCGCCGTTCATCCTCTTCGCCGTCGTCTTCCTCTGGACCCCGCCGCATTACTGGCCGCTGTCCATGAAGTACCGCGACGACTACAAGTCGGTCGGGGTGCCGATGCTCGGCGTCGTGCGCGGCCGCGCGCAGGTCGGCCTGCAGGTCATCCTCTACGCCTGGGCGACCGTCGTCTGCTCGCTCCTGCTCATCCCCGTCGCGGGCATGGGCTGGGTGTACACGATCGGCGCCGTCGCGTCCGGCGCGTGGTTCGTCTACGAGACGCACCGCCTCTACAACCTGGCGATCCGTCACGAGGAGGTCTCGCCGATGCGCGTCTTCCACGGCTCGATCACCTACCTGTCGATCCTGTTCCTCGCGGTCGCGATCGACCCGCTGCTCCACTTCTAGACCCCGATAGACGGATGCCCCTCAAGACTCCTCTGGCATGGGCGGCTGACCGCTGGACCCTGTCGCCCCGCGTGCTGCGCTGGGCCACCACCTTCTCGCTCGTCATGGGCGTGCTGATCGTGCTCGGCGGCGGCATCGTCCGCGTCACGGGCTCCGGCCTCGGCTGCCCGACCTGGCCCGAGTGCGAAGCCGGTTCGCTCACGACGACGCCCGCGCTCGGCATCCACGGCCTGATCGAGTTCAGCAACCGCATGCTGACCGATGTCCTCTGCATCGCCGTCGCGTGCGTCATCATCGCGGCGCGCCTGCAGAAGCCGCGCGTGCGCAGCATCACGCGCCTCGCGTGGAGCCAGTTCTGGCTCGTCGTCGCGAACGCCGTCGTCGGGGGAGTGAGCGTGCTCGCGAAGCTCAACCCCTACGTCGTGGCGGCGCACTTCCTGATGGCGATGGCGCTGCTCACCTCGATCGCGCTGACCTGGCACCGCGTGCACGAGGCGCCGGACCGGCCGCGCGACGTCGCGCCCGCGGCCAGGCGGCTGAGCTGGCTGACGCTGGTCGTGACGCTCGTGCTGGTGTGCGCGGGAACGCTCGCGACGGGCTCCGGCCCGCACTCGGGTCAGGCGGCGGACGGTTCACCCGTCGCTCGGATGGCCTTCGACTGGCTCGCCGTGACGTGGGTGCACGGTCTGCTCGCGGGGGTGACGCTCGCGCTGGGCGTGCTGCTGGTGGTCATTCTGCGCGCACCGGGGGAGCGGGTCGCGCGCGAGCGGGCTCTGTTCTTCGTCGCCGCGCTGCTGCTGCAGGGCGTGATCGGGGTGGTGCAGGCCGTCACCGGCCTGCCGGCCGTGTTCGTGATCCTGCACGTCGTCGGCGCGGCGCTGGTCTGGGTCGGCGCGGTGCGCCTGGTGCTGGACGTCCAGCCGGGGCTCTTCCCGTCGGTGCACGTCGGGCGGGCGCAGATCACGGCCGATTCACCGCAGGCATCCGCCACCCTTCGGTAGACTCTGCAGAGATCCCACAGCGCGCAGCCTGCGCGCCTGGGCGCCATCCGCATCATCGCCCGCTGCGACGGACTCGTGACCGTCGCCGCACGCGCGCCGAGAGGCACCGAGCGGGCGAGCCGGTCTGATAACCGGTCACGGAGGCAGAAGCGAGGTTAAGAACTGTGTCAACAGAAGCAGCAGCGCCGGACGTTCTCATCGACCGTCCCGAGCTCGACGGCCTCGGCCAGTACGAGTTCGGCTGGTCGGACCCGGACGCGGCGGGCGCATCCGCCCGACGCGGCCTCTCGAAAGAGGTCGTCAGCGACATCTCCGCGCTGAAGAAGGAACCCGAGTGGATGCTGCAGCGTCGCCTGCGCGCCCTCGACCTCTTCGGCAAGAAGCCGATGCCCACCTGGGGCGCCGACCTGTCGGAGATCGACTTCGACAACATCAAGTACTTCGTGCGGTCCACCGAGAAGCAGGCCCAGTCGTGGGAGGACCTGCCCGAGGACATCCGCAACACCTATGAGAAGCTCGGCATCCCCGAGGCCGAGCGCCAGCGCCTCGTCGCCGGCGTCGCCGCGCAGTACGAGTCCGAGGTGGTCTACCACCAGATCCGCGAGGACCTCGAGGCGCAGGGCGTCATCTTCCTCGACACCGACACCGCCCTCAAGGAGCACCCCGAGTTCTTCGAGGAGTACTTCGGCACGGTCATCCCCTCGGGCGACAACAAGTTCGCCGCGCTGAACACCGCCGTGTGGTCGGGCGGCTCGTTCGTCTACGTGCCGAAGGGCGTGCACGTCGAGATCCCGCTGCAGGCCTATTTCCGCATCAACACCGAGAACATGGGCCAGTTCGAGCGGACGCTGATCATCGCCGACGAGGACTCCTACGTCCACTACATCGAGGGCTGCACCGCCCCGATCTACAAGAGCGACTCGCTGCACTCGGCCGTCGTCGAGATCATCGTGAAGAAGAACGCCCGTGTGCGCTACACGACGATCCAGAACTGGTCGAACAACGTCTACAACCTCGTGACCAAGCGCGCCGTCGCCCACGAGGGCGCCACCATGGAATGGATCGACGGCAACATCGGCTCCAAGGTGACGATGAAGTACCCGTCGATCTACCTGATGGGCGAGCACGCCAAGGGCGAGACCCTGTCGGTCGCCTTCGCGGGCCCCGGCCAGCACCAGGACGCGGGCGCGAAGATGATCCACATGGCGCCGTACACGCAGTCGTCGATCGTCTCGAAGTCGATCGCACGCGGCGGCGGCCGGGCCGGCTACCGCGGCGAGGTGCGGGTGGACGCCAAGGCGCACCACGCCGCGAACACCGTGCGCTGCGACGCGCTGCTTGTCGACACGATCTCGCGCTCCGACACGTACCCGGCGATCGACATCCGCGTCGACGACGTCCAGCTCGGCCACGAGGCGACCGTCTCGAAGGTCTCGGAGGAGCAGCTCTTCTACCTGATGAGCCGCGGCATGCCCGAGGACGAGGCGATGGCGATGATCGTGCGCGGCTTCATCGAGCCGATCGCGCGCGAGCTGCCGATGGAGTACGCACTCGAGCTCAACAAGCTCATCGAGATGGGCATGGAAGGATCGGTCGGCTAAGCGTGACCAGCACCACTTACACCGAGACCGAGGTGCCCGCACTTCCCACGGTCCCCGTTCAGACGCGCTCGGAGCGCCCGACCTCGACCGAGGTCGCCGACTTCCCGCAGGTCACCGGCCGCGAGGCGATGTGGAAGTACACGCCCGTCGCCGAGCTGGGCGCGCTGATCGACGGCGAGCTCGACGGCGGCGCCTATGAGATCGAGGCGACGGATGTCGCAGGCCTGAGCACCTCGTGGGTCGCCCGCGACCACGCGCTGGTCGGCGCCGCCGGCCTGCCCGAAGACCGCGCCGCCGCGAACGCCTGGTCGCAGTTCGAGCAGGCGCTGCTCGTGGAGCTCGCGGGCGAAGAGCACTTCGAGGCGACCGTGGCCCGGGCATCCCTCGGCACCGCGCCGCGCGCCGCCCACACGATCGTGTCGGTCGCGCCCAACACGCACGCCACGCTGATCCTCGAGAACCGCGGCGACGCGCTGCTCACCGAGAACGTCGAGATCGTCGTCGGCGACGGCGCGAACGTCACCCTCGTGACCGTGCAGGACTGGTCGGACGCGTCGAAGCACGTCTCCGCCCACTTCGCGAAGGTCGGCCGCGACGCCCGGCTCAAGCACGTCGTCGTCAGCCTCGGCGGCGAGATCGTGCGCCTCAACCCGTCGGCGCGCCTCGCCGGCACAGGCGCCGACGTCGAACTGCTCGGCGTGTACTTCGCCGACGCCGGCCAGCACCTCGAGCACCAGGTCTACGTGTTCCACGAGGCCGCCCACGGCAAGAGCCGCGTGACCTACAAGGGCGCGCTGCAGGGCCAGGGCGCACACACCGTGTGGATCGGCGACGTGCTCATCGGGCCGGAGGCCGTGGGCACCGACTCGTACGAGCAGAACCGCAACCTCGTGCTCACCGAGGGGACCCGCGCCGACTCGGTGCCGAACCTCGAGATCGAGACCGGCGACATCGAGGGCGCGGGTCACGCCAGCGCCACGGGCCGGTTCGACGACGAGCAGCTCTTCTACCTGCAGTCGCGGGGCATCACCGAGGACGAGGCGCGTCGGCTTGTCGTGCGCGGCTTCCTCGTCGACATCGTGCAGCAGATCGGGGTCGAGTCGCTCGAGCAGCGCCTGGGCGACGCGATCGAAGCGGAACTCTCCGGAGGCGTGAAGTAATGGCATCCATCAAGGTCTGTGCGTTCGACGAGCTCGTCGTGAACGAGGCGAAGCGCGTCGTCCTCGACGGCATCGCGATCGCCGTCGTGCGCGACGCGTCCGACAACGTGTACGCGATCGGCGACACCTGCACCCACGGCGACATCTCGCTCGCCGAGGGCTTCGTCGAGGGCGACACGATCGAGTGCTGGGCGCACGGCTCGCAGTTCTCGCTCGCGAGCGGCAAGCCCCTCAACCTTCCGGCCTACGAGCCGGTCCCCGTTTTCGAGGTCGAGATCGCCGACGGCGATGTACTCGTCGACCCCGCAGCTAAGAAAGTGAACGCGTAAGCATGTCTGTTCTCGAGATCCGCGACCTGCAGACCACGGTCGAGACGGAGCAGGGCACCAAGCAGATCCTGCGCGGCGTCGACCTGACCGTGAAGACGGGCGAGATCCACGCGATCATGGGCCCCAACGGCTCGGGCAAGTCGACGCTCGCCTACACGATCGCCGGTCACCCGAAGTACACCGTCACGGGCGGCACCATCACGCTCGACGGCGAGGACGTCCTCGCCATGTCCGTCGACGAGCGCGCCCGCGCCGGCCTCTTCCTCGCCATGCAGTACCCGGTCGAGATCCCGGGCGTGACGAACACCAACTTCCTGCGCACGGCCAAGACCGCGATCGACGGCGAGGCGCCCTCGATCCGCAACTGGACGAAGGACGTCAAGGAGGCCATGACGAAGCTGCGCATGGACCCGTCGTTCGCAGCGCGCAACGTCAACGAGGGCTTCTCGGGCGGCGAGAAGAAGCGCAACGAGATCCTCCAGCTCGAGCTGCTCAAGCCGCGCTTCGCCGTGCTCGACGAGACCGACTCGGGCCTCGACGTGGACGCGCTGAAGATCGTCTCCGAGGGTGTGAACCGCGCCCACGAGAACACCGACCTCGGCATCCTGCTCATCACGCACTACACGCGCATCCTGCGCTACATCAAGCCCGACTTCGTGCACGTCTTCGTCGCG
>WQZN01000006.1 GCA_009780695.1 Microbacteriaceae bacterium | reverse complement strand
GGGACACGAAGGCCTCCAGGTTGCATGAAGCGGTGAATTAGACAGCTCCACTTCACAACCGGAGGCCTTCGCCTACTGGCGGGTCAACGCCGTGTCAGCAAACAACGTCCCTGGACATCACACTTAGGCGAGCCGTGTTGGGGCTGGGTGCGCTGCGTAACCGACAGGCAGGCACACAGACAGACAGACAGACAGACAGACAGACAGAGTTCAGTCGGTCAGAGCGGGGCGCGACCCAGCCAACTGAAACAGAACGCGACCCAGCTGGTCGGAACGGGACGCCACCCGGGCGGCCGAAACAGGACGCAACCCAGCCAACCGAAACGGAACACGACTCAGCCGACTGGAATGGCACGCGACTCAGCCGAACGAAACGGAACACGGCTCAACCAGCCGAGATGGCAGGCGACTCAGCCGGCTGAGAGTGAAACGAGACGCGACCAAGCCCACCGAAACGGGATGCGACTCGGCACATCCGAGTGGGGCGCGGCTCAGTCGACGGCGGCGAGTTCTGCGATCAGGACCCGGTCGCCCTCGAGGGCGCGCTCCTCGAAGCGCGTCACGACGAAGCCGGCCGGCGCCGCCGCGTCGGCGAGCGCCTCGGGCGACGCGAAGGGCGCGTGATTCGGCGTGTAGCCCGGCGTCACAGGGGAGTCCGGCCCCTGGCCGTGCCCGTGGCCGTGCTCGGCGAGCTCGAGGAACGTCGCCGTCACGAGCGCACCGCCGGGCGCGAGCACGCGGGCGAACTCCTCGAACACGAGCGACGGGTCGGCGAAGATGTGCAGGGCCGTCACGCACAGGACGAGGTCGGCCGAGGCATCCGCCACCGGCAGCTCCTCCGCCCGCGCCTCGACGAACTCGGCCGACGGCAGCTCGCGCCGCGCGACCGCGAGCATGCCCGGCGACAGGTCGATGCCGAGCAGCCGAAGCGGATGCCCCGCCGCCCCGCCACCCAATGAGACAGTCTTCGCATCGCCCGGTGAGCCGCCCTCGCGACCACCCGCCGAACCGCTCTGCGCCTCACCCGTCGGGCCGTCCTGCACCTCATCCGGTGAGCCGCCCGAAGAAACAGACTCTGCACTGCCCGGCAAACTGTCCGAAGAGACCGACTGTGCGCTGGCCACCGAGTCGAGGTTTGCCTCGCCCCCGGCCCGGGCCGCGAGCGCGCGCAGCACGAGCCCCGTGCCGGTGGCGACGTCGAGCACGGTCTCGACGCCCTCGAGGTCGACGAAGTCGGCGACCGCCGCCGCCAGGGCGCGGTGCATGGCGCTGTCGTCGTACGACTCGGCGCGCCCGTCGAAGCGTTCCCGGATCGCCTCGAGGCGTTCGTCATCGGTCATGTCCGCCACGGTAGCGGCCGTGGGCGGCCGGGACACCCACAACGCACGAACACGACGCATCTCTCGCCCGAGTCGGCCCAGTCGCCCCTCTCGCCCCGATCGCCCCGAACGCCCCCAACGCCCCCAACGCCCAGAACGCCCAGAACGCCCAGAACGCCCAGAACGCACGAACCACCCGGCCGGAACGTCGCCGGGAGCACGCGCCGGCACTCATTCGAACAGCCGCGCCGAAACCGCCCGGCGCACGGTGCAGCACCTGCGAACCGCTCGCAGAAGAACCCCGCCGGGCGATGCGGACGAGGCCCGACTTGTAGTGACAACCGGCGAAATCCGCGTGCTCAGCTTGTCTAGATGTTTGGACTGCTTCATCTGCCGTCAACCGTGCTGTGGTCGCGCTTTCCCCGTGGCTGCCTAACTTCGTCCCCGACGCCCGCAACCAGCATCTCCCACCTCAGTCTGCGCGAGCGCCCGACCAAGAAGGGTTCCCACCTCATGTTCCTGTCCCGCAGCAAGCGCATCGGCGCCGTCGTCGCCACCGCCGTGGCCGCCGCGGCCGTGCTCACCGCATGCTCCTCGGGGGCCGCGTCCACCCAGTCCGACCAGGGCACGTTCGCCCAGGACTCGAAGACGCTCATCGTCGGCAACCTGCCCGACGAGACCAACGGCGAGGCCGGCTACCAGCCCGTCGCCGACTACCTCGCCAAGGAGACCGGCCTCAAGGTCAAGTTCCTGCCGACCACGTCCTACGACAGCCTCATCGCGGCCGCCGTCGCCGGCAAGGTCGACGTCTTCACCGCGGGCGCCCTCGAGTACGAGCAGGTCAAGAACAAGGGCGGCGACTACTCGCCCGTCTCGCTGCAGATGTCGCCCGGCTCGAGCCAGCCCGGCTACTACTCCGAGGCGTGGGTGCCGAAGAACTCGAGCATCACGAGCGTCTCGCAGTTCAAGGGCAAGAAGGTCTGCTTCGTCTCCCCCTCGTCCACCTCGGGCTTCCTGTTCGGCCTGAACATGCTCTCGGAGGCCGGCATCAGCGTGAAGCAGACCGGCACGGATGCCTCAGGCAACCCGACCTTCGCCGACTTCACCGCGATCTTCGCCGGCTCGCACCCCAAGTCGGCCCAGTCGATCGCCGCGGGCCAGTGCGACGTCGGCTTCGCCGATGACGTCGACACGACCGCGTACGTGGGCGGCCTCAAGTCCATCCAGAAGGAGTTCGTCCCCGGTGTGCCGTGGGAGGTCTCGAACGCCCTTCCCGCCGCGGTGAAGGCCAAGGTCACCAAGGCCCTGCAGACCGCCAACCCGGACACCATGAAGGCCGCGGGCATCACCATCACCGACGCCTACAGCAAGTCGAACGCGGGTGTCGTGCCCTTCGAGCAGAAGTACTACGACACGATCGACAGCCTCTGCAAGAACATCGCCGCGGCCAACTGCTCCAAGTAACGGCCTGACCCGAAGCGAAGGCGAAGAGACAGCATGAAGAGCACGACGACCTCCCCGATCATCACGATCGCCGGCCTCACGAAGGATTTCGGCGAGACCCACGCACTCCGAGACGTGAACCTGACGGTCGAGAAGGGGGAGGTCGTCGTGCTGCTCGGCCTGTCCGGCTCGGGCAAGTCGACCCTGCTGCGGCACGTCGACGGCCTCGAGCTGCCCACCGCGGGCGATGTGACCGTGCTCGGTCAGTCCCTGCCCGCCCTGCGGCCCAAGGCGCTGCGCAAGCTGCGCGGGCGGGTCGCCATGATCTTCCAGCAGTTCGAGCTCGTGCCGTCGCTGACCGTCCTCGAGAACGTGCTCACCGGCGCGCTCTCGCGCGTCAAGGGGCCGCGACTCGGACTCGCGACGTGGCCGGCGAGCCTGCGGCGCGAGGCGCTCACCCACCTCGAGCGCGTCGGGCTGCTGCACCGGGCGTACAACCGCGCCGACCAGCTCTCGGGCGGCCAGCAGCAGCGCGTCGCGATCGCCCGCGCGCTGATGCAGAACCCGGATGTGCTGCTGGCCGACGAGCCCGTGGCATCCCTCGACCCCGAGTCGTCGGATGTCGTCATGAAGCTCATCCGCGAGATCGCCGCGGAAGACGGCCTCACCGTCGTGTGCTCGCTGCACCAGGTCGACCTCGCCCTCGGCTGGGGCGACCGCATCGTGGGCCTGCGACACGGCGAGGTCGTGCTCGACACCCCGGCGAGCGGGCTCTCGAAGGCCGCGGTCATGGAGATCTACGGGCGCGTCGCGACCACCACGACCGAGCTCACCGTGATCGAGCGCGAGCTGCTCGCCGATGCGCCGCGTGGCCGGGATGCCGCGCCGGCGCTCGCCGACGGGGCCGCCTCGTGACGGCGACGACGACGACGCCCGGCTCAGCGACATCCGGCGCTGCACTGCCGCGTCGCCCGCGGATCTCGACCAACAAGGTCATCGCGGGCGCCGTCATCGTGGCGATGGCGGGATTCGCGATCTGGTCGCTCGCCCAGATCGACTTCTCGCTCTACAACTTCCAGCGTTCGATGCTGTCGCTCGCGAAGACCATCCGGCTGATGGACCCGATCTCGTTCCCGTCGGTGCCGGACCTCGTCTACCTGATCTCGCTGACGCTCGGCGTCGTGATCGCCGGCACGGTCGTTGCGGCGGTCATCTCGATGCCGATCGCCTACCTCGCCGCGGCCAACACCGCCCCGAATCGCACGTCGCGGGTCATCGGCCGTGCGATCGGCGTCATCACCCGCGCGGTGCCCGACGTCATCCTCGCGATGGCCATCGGCCTCATGTTCACGCTCGGTGCGACGTGGGCCGGTGTCCTCGCCATCGGCTTCCACTCGATCGGCATGATCTCGAAGCTGTTCGCGGATGCCATCGAGCAGATCGACGAGGGCCCGCGTCTCGCGATCCGCGCCGCGGGCGGCTCGAAGGCGCAGGAGTTCTGGTCGGGCGTCTTCCCGCAGGTGTTCCCGAGTTGGATCGCCACGGCGCTGCACCGCTTCGACATCAATGTGCGCGGCTCGGTCATCCTCGGCTTCGCCGGCGTCGGCGGCCTCGGCTACCGGATGTACATCGACTTCCAGCAGTTCCCGCAGGGCTTCGGCCCCGCGCTCGGCATCGCGATCGTCATCTTCCTGCTCTGCGTCGCCACGGAGCTCGTCTCCTCCACGATCCGCGTGCGTCTGCTCGGTGCACAGCCCACTCGACGCACCCTCGGCGACGCGCTCATGCGTCAGACGCGCGGACGCCGGAAGACCACCACCGCCGCGACGCTGAGCACGGCCGACCTCACGGTCGAGAAGGCCATGCGCCGCCCGTGGAACAGCAGCCGGGTGTCGAGCACCGTCTGGGGCTGGGTCGGCATCCTCGTCGTCATCGGCGGCTTCGCGATGTCGCGCCTCGACCCGAATCAGATCATGTGGAAGTACGTCTGGTCGACGATCATGTCGTTCTGGCCGCCGAGCACCGGCGCATACGACACGCAGACCTTCGTCACGGCCATCGTGCAGACGCTGCAGATGGCCTTCGCGGCCGCCCTGCTGACCTTCCTGGTCTCGCTCGTCTTCGGGTCGCTCGCCGCACGCAACATCGCACCGAACGGCTGGGTGCGGGGCGCGTTCCGCGTCTTCCTCGTGATCTTCCGCGGCGTCCCCGAGCTCGTGCTCGCGATCGTGCTCATCATCATCACCGGGCTCGGTCCGCAGGCGGGTGTGCTCGCGCTGGCCTTCGGCGGCGTGGGTCTGCTGGGCAAGCTGATCGCCGACTCGTTCGAAGAGGTGGATGCCGGACCCGAGCAGGCCGTGCGGGCCACCGGTGCGGGCCGCCTGCAGGTCTTCGGCTCGGCGACCCTGCCCCAGGGCCTGCCGTCGCTGCTCGGCAACACGCTCTATCTGCTCGACACCAACATCCGCTCGGCGACCGTGCTCGGCATCGTGGGCGCGGGCGGCATCGGGTTCTATCTCACGGTGTCGGCCGGGCTCACGAAGACCCACCCGGTCGTCTCGGCGATCATCGGCATCATCATCGCGATGGTCCTGGTCGTCGAGGGCATCGCGAGCTACCTGCGCAGCGTCTTCAAGTAGCCGGCAGAGCGCGGGCCCCGATCGTCAGCCGACGCCGGGGCCCGCGCTTTCGCGGGTGCCGGATGCCGGATGCCGGATGCCGGATGCCGGATGCCGGACGGTCCCGCCGCGCGCTCAGCCGAACACGCGCCGCAGCCACGCGGCGATGCCCTCGAGGGCGAGCACGACCACGACGAGGATCGCCACGAGCGTCGTCACCTCGCCGTGCAGGTCGAGCTGCGGCGCGGAGAGCGCAAGGTAGTAGCCGATGCCGCCCGCACCGACAGCACCGAGCAGCGTCGCCGCGCGCACGTTCGTGTCGACGAGGTAGAGCGCGTGGCCGATGAGCGCGGGCGCCCCCTGGGGCAGCGTGGCGGCGGCGTAGCGCTGCGTGCGCGTCGCGCCGGCGGCCGTCAGGGCGCGTTCGGGCCCGGCATCCACCTCTTCGAACGAGTCGGCGATCAGCTTGCCCAGCAGACCCACGCCGCCGATCGCGAGCGCGACGAAGGCGGGAATCGCGCCGAGCCCCACGATGACGATGAGGAACAGGGCCACGATCAGCTCGGGGATGCCGCGCAGCGCGGTCAGCACGACGCGCGCCACGCCGCGCACCCAGCCGTTCGGCGCGACGTTGCGCGCCGCGAACGAGCCGATCGCGAGCGCGAGCACGAGCGAGACGAGCGCCGCCGCGAAGGCGACCTGCAGCGTCTCGAGCAGCGCCGTGAACACCGCGGCGGCTCCCGCGCTGCCGAACGACGGCGGCCAGAAGCTCGAGAGCACGGGCGCCACCTGCGGCCACATGATCTGGTTCGGGTCGATCTGCGCCCACCAGATCGCGAGGCCCACGAAGAAGAGCGCGGCGACCACCCAGGCCGTGTTGCGCACGCGGTCGCGGGTCCAGGGCCGGCGCAGCAGGCCGGTCAGGTCGGCGGGGGGCGCCGCCGACGACGCGACAGCCGTGGGGCGGGCGGATGCCCCGGCCGGGGCATCCGCCGCCCGCCGCCCCTTCGTCGCCGCGCGCACGATGCGGTCTCCGAGCCCGCGGCCGGTCGGCTGGATGCCGAGCAGGGCGCGACGCACCGTCGACGACACGATCTCGAGCGCGACGCAGAGCGCGAAGATCACGATCGCGATGCCGAAGCCGCGGCCGTAGTCGAACTGGTGGAACGCGAGCGCCATGGCGTAGCCGAGGCCGCCGACGCCCGCGTAGCCGAGGATCGCCGAGCCGCGCACGTTGATGTCGAAGCGGTGCAGCACCGTCGCGATCCAGGCGGGCAGCACCTGCGGGAAGACGCCGGCCCAGAACTGCTGGGCGGGGCTGCCGCCCGCCGCGCGGATCGCGGTGCGCGGGCCCTCGTCGATCTGCTCGATGGCATCCGCGAACAGCTTCGAGATCATGCCGATCGAGTGGATGCCGATCGCGATCACGCCCGGAATCGTCGAGCCGAGCGCGAACATGAGCGAGACCGAGAACGCGAGCACGACGTCGGGCACGGCGCGCGTGACCACGCCGATCGCGCGGCCGAGCCAGCGCAGCCACGGCGCGGGCGCGGTGTTCGCGGCCGCGAGGTAGGCGATGGGCACCGAGATGAGCGCGGCCACGAGGGTGCCGAGCACGACGACCCCGAGCGTGAGCCCGGTCAGGTAGGCGAGATCGGCCGGGCTCGGGAAGGTGATCGTGTTGCTCGTCTGGCCGAAGAACTGGCTCAGCTTCGCGGACGCGTGCGCGAGATAGCTCGCGTCGAGGCCCAGCCCGCCGATCGAGTACACGCCGAAGCCGAGCAGCGCGGCGATCGCGAGCCAGCCGGCGACGCGCGCGCCCGAGACGCGGCGGCGCGGCGGCGCGATCGGGCTCGCAGGCGGCCGACCGGGCGCGAGCGACGCGGACGCCCGATCGAGGGTCGCCGTCACAGCAGCGCGCCCGTGAACTCGAGCTGGAGTTCGGCCGTCGAGGTGGTGACGCGGCCGTAGATCTCCATCGCCTTCGTCTTCGACAGCCCCGCGGTCGGGGTGTCGAGCACGATCTCCCCGCTCCGCAGCCCCACGACGCGGTCGCCCCAGCCGAGCGCGAGGTCGACCTGGTGCAGCGAGCACACGACGGTCAGCCCGTCGTCGGCCGCGATCTCGCGGATGAGCGCCATGACCTGCCGGGACGATTCGGGGTCGAGGGATGCCACGGGCTCGTCCGCGAGCAGGATCTCGGGGTCCTGCATCAGCGCGCGGGCGATCGCGACGCGCTGCTGCTGACCGCCGGACAGGCGATCGGCGCGGTCGTAGGCCCGGGCCAGCAGCCCGACGCGCTCGAGGTGCGCGAGCGCCCGCAGCCGGAACGAGCGCGGGTACGAGCCGAGCCCCAGCCGCGGCCCGCGCAGCTGGCCGACGGCCCCCGTCAGCACGTTCTCGAGCACGGTCAGCGACGGCACGAGCTCGAACTGCTGGAAGATCATCGCGACGCGGCCGCGCAGCCGGCGCAGCTGCCGGGCGCGCAGGCGCGGCACGCTCTCGCCGAGCACCTCGACCTCGCCCGAGCTCGGGCGCTCGAGGCCGTCGAGGTGGCGCAGCAGCGTCGACTTGCCCGAGCCCGAGAGCCCGAGCAGCACGACGACCTCACCTCGGTTCACCGTCAGGTCGACACCGCGCAGACCGACGGCGGAGCCGTAGTCCTTCGTGACGCCGGTGACGCGGATGACGGGGGCGGGGCGGGTCGTCGTGCTCATCTGGGGCTCTCTTCGGGTCACCCGCCGCAGACGGCGACGGCGGCCTTCTTGATGTCGGGGTCGGCGCAGCCCTCGTGGATCGGCTTGTAGAAGTCCTTGGTCTCGGGCAGCAGGCCGAAGAAGGTGGGCGCGACCGGGGTCGTGACGCCGGCGGCCGCGATCGTCGCCGGGGTCACCGTCGACAGGATCGATCGCAGCTTCGCCTTGAGCGCCGCGGGCAGCGTGGACGAGATGACGACCGGGTAGCCCGGCACGAGCTGGCGGCCCTTGCCGTCGCCGACGACCGCGGCATCCTTGATCACCGTCACCCCCGACCCGGCCGCCTCGGCCTCGCGGTTCTCGGCGAAGCCGACGTCGCACTGGCCCGAGGCGACCGCCTGCACGGCCTTGGCGTGCGTGCCCGAGAAGTGCGCGGTGAAGTCCTTGAACTCGGGGTCGCCCGAGGCGTCGGTGCCCGTGATCGAGATGTCGACGCCCGCGGCCTTGAGCGCGAGCAGCGGGTAGAAGAAGCCCGAGGCCGAGGTCGGGTCGACGAAGCAGATGCTCTTGCCATTGAACTGCGAGACGGTCTGGTACTTCGACGCGTCGGCGTTCCGCACGATCGGGTCGGCGTAGTAGCCGGGGGTCGTCAGGCCCTTGGCGGCGATCTCGGCCGAGACGACGTCGAGCTTCGCGCCCTTGTTGACGGCCGTCACGTAGGTCGTCGGCGAGAACACCGCGACGTCGAGCTGGCCGGCGATGCCCGCCGCGATGAGCGAGCTGAAGTCGGTGGTCGGGACGTACTTGATCGTGAGACCGGTCTTCTTGCCGATGTACGCGTCGAGCGCGGCGTTCGGGTCGCCGCCGTCCGGCGAGGGCAGCGCACTGATGACGAGGGTCTTCGAGTTCTGGGCGAACGTGCCCTGATCGGATGCCGCCGTCGAGGCGGGCGAGGTCGAGCAGCCGGCGAGCAGTGCGACGAGGGCGGCGCCTGCGGCTGCCGCGGCGAGGCTCGTCGTGGTACGGAAGTGCACGGAGATGCCTTTCGTGAGCGTCGGTGCGCCCCGGGCACGGGGGTCGGGGTGGGCGCAGAACCACACTCTGGACGGTCGGCCCGCACGCCGCGAACCCCGTTGCCGAGCGTGACGAAACGCGGACGACTGTCGACAGCGGGCGCCGATCGTGTTGCGAAAAACGTCGCCGGGTTACGCGGGATTACGGGGCGGGATGCCGCGAACCGGCCCCGATCGACCTCCCCGGCGGCCTCAGCCGGGGTGCGGACCCGTCTCGTCGACCTCGATCGCGAAGGCGACCGCGCCCCCGACATACCGGTCTTCGCCGACCTCGATGATGCGCCCCTGCTGATCGCCGTACTCGCGCCGCACGCGCAGGATCGGGCTCGACCGGGGCACGCCGAGCAGCCGCGCGTCCTCGCTCGAGGCGGCCACCGCGTCGATGCGGTGCGAGCCGCGCGTCGACCGGATGCCCTCGCGCTGGAACACCCGCACGATCGACGGCTCGTCGGCGGGCAGCGCCTCGATGAGCGGCGCGACCCACGGCGCGAACGCCGCGCGCTCGATCATGACGGGCTGGCCGTCGAGCGTGCGCACGCGGGTGACGCGCAGCACCTCGTCGCGCGCGGCGATGCGCAGCACGCGGGCCTCGGCGGGCGTGGGGAGGTCGCGCCGCGACTCCACGACGAGGCCGCCCGGGCGCATGCCGTGGCTCTCGGCCCACTCGGGGAAGGTGCGCAGCGTGTCGAACTCGCGCGCCTGCAGACCCGACGAGATGACCCAGCCGGTGCCGCGCGCCGGCTCGACCATGCCCCGCGCGGCGAGCGTGCCGAGCGCGTTGCGGATCGTGCCGCGCGAGACGCCGTAGGCCTCGGCCAGCGCGTTCTCGGAGGGCAGCACCGAGCCCACGGCGAACTCGCCGTGGGCGATGCGCGCACGCAGGTCGGCGGCGAGCTCTTGGTAGCGGGTCATCACGCCGACTGTAGTGCCGACGCGATCGCGCTCAGGAGCTGGTCACCGCCTTCCGCCAGCGTGCCGTCGTTGCGGATCTCGGCGTCGACCGGGAAGTCGGGCGCCGGGTCGGCGCGCGTGAGGCGCTGCGCGATGTCGGCGGCGTCCTCGCGCCGTCGGGCGTGCAGGCGCGCCGCCCGGACCTCGTCGGAGACGGTGATGCGGACCACCACGAGCCGCTCGTAGCGGTCGCCGAGCTCCTCCAAGACCGCGCGCGAGACGTTGACCACGACGACCCGGCCGGCCCGGACGTGCTCGTCGGTGGCGACGGGGATGCCGTAGCCGAGGCCGTGCGCGCGCCACGACAGGGCGAAGGCGCCCGCGGCGACGGCGGCCGCGAAGCCGTCCTCGGTGAGCGGGTCGAAGTCCTCCCCCGCGCCGGCGAGGCGCGTGATGGCGCGGCGCGGGAAATACGCGCCATCGGCCAGGCGCTCGCGCGCATAGGACATCAGCGCGTCCTTGCCGACGCCGCTCGCGCCCACCACCGCTACGAAGGCGCCCGGGCCGATGGCGGGCGCTGCGGCATCCCCCGCGCCCGCCGCGTCGAGAGCGCTCACGAGACGCGGGCGCCCTCGCGCCACACGCCGCGCACGACCGGCACACGGTGGCCGCCCGGGCGCTTCTCGCTCGGGGCCATGTCGTGCGCGCGCACGCGCACGAAGTCGGCGCGGCGGCCCGTCTCGATCACGCCGCGGTCGTCGAGGCCGACGGCCTTGGCCGGGTTGGATGCCACGAGCTTCGCGCCCTGGTGCAGCGGCAGCACGCCCTCGGCCTCGAGCAGGAAGATCGCCTGCAGCGGGCTCGCGGGCACGTAGTCGGACGAGAGGATGTCGAGCAGCCCCAGCTCGAGCAGCTCGGAGGCCGCGACGTTGCCCGACTGCGAGCCGCCGCGCATGATGTTCGGCGCGCCCATGACGATGAGCTGGCCGCGCTTGCGCGCCTCCGCGGCGGCGATGCGCGTGGTCGGGAACTCGCTGATCAGCACGCCGAAATCGGCCGACTCGTCGACGTGCTCGACCGTCGCGTCGTCGTGGGCGGCGAGGGCGATGCCGAGCTCCTTCGCCCGCTGCGCGATGGCGGCGCGGTTGGGCACGGAGTGCACCGCCGCGACCTTCTTCAACTCCTCGATGTAGGGCAGGAAGGTCTCGTTGCTGAGCTTGCCCTTGCCGACCATGTAGGTGCGGAAGGCCTCGACGTCGGCGTACTGGCGCTGGCCCGGTGTGTGGTCCATGAGCGAGGCGAGGCGGATGTGGCCGACCGTCTCGAGGGCCGCGAACTCGTCGGGGCTCTTGGGCGCCGAGACCTCGCAGCGGACGTGGATGTAGTGCTCGGCGCGGGTCATCCCCGCGTCCGCGGCGTAGCCGATCGCCTCGGCGATCTCGCGGGCGATGGCCGTGGCGTCGGTGCGGCCCTCCATCGAGCCGATGCGCACGGCGTCGAACACCGTCGTCATGCCGGCGCCGCTCGCCTGCGCGTCGTGCGCGAGCACGGCGGGCACGGCATCCCAGTGGGTGCCGGGGCGGGGCTGGATGTGCGATTCGAGGTGGTCGGTGTGCAGCTCGACCAGGCCGGGCAGCAGGTAGTCGCCCTCGAGGTCATCGGCGGGGGCCGAGACCGTAGGCGAGGTGCTCACGTCGGCGATGCGCCCGTCGCGGATCAGGACCGAGCCGGTGACGATCCGGTCATCGAGGACGAGGCGGGCGTTGCTGAGGACGGTTTCGCGGCTCATTCAACTGTCTTTCTGGTCGTGCCGGTCGTGCGGGCAGAGGCGAGGAGCTCGGTGGCGGGGCGCAGCGGGTGCACCGTGTGCAGGCGGAAGGGGGCCCCGGGCTCGGGCTCGATGAAGAGCGCGAGGGCGTCCAGCGGGATGTCGTGGCCGATGACCCCGGCGAACCAGTCCGCCAGCGTGCCCTCGACCTCGGCCCGCTGCTCGGCCGGGATGCGGTCGGTCAGCGTCAGGTGGAAGCGGAACTCGTCGAGCACGTACGGGTAGCCCCAGCGCTCGAACAGCTCGCGCTGGCGCGCGCTCATGCCGGCGGGGTTGCGGCGCGCGAGCTCGGCCTCGTTCGGCGCCGCGCGGAACCCGTCGAAGGTCTTCACGATCTCCGCGGCGAGCGCGTACAGCGCCTCGGCGGGGGCGCCGGGCACGAGGGCGAAGAACGAGCCCAGCCGCGACAGCGCCAGCTGCGGCACCGTGACGACGGGGCGCTCGTCCGCGAAGGCGTCGAGCGCCTGCTCGAGTTCGGCGAGGGTGCGGCCCTCCGCGAGCCGGAACGGGGCCTTGAGAGTCGCGTGGAAGCCGTAGCGGCGGGCGTCCACGGTGATCTCGTCCACCGCGGCGCGCGTCCACGCGAGCTCGCCCCACTCGGGCACCGGCGCACCCGTGGCGCTGCGGCCGAGCCACTGCTCGGCCCGCGCCGCGAGGAGATCGGCGGCGGCATCCCCCGCCCGCGCCCCCGGCGCCGCATAGATCGCGACCCGCACGGCTACGCCGCCTGCCCCGCCGCGGCGGGCACGACGGGCGCGAACGCCTCGACGTCGATGATGCGGTCGGCGACTCGCTCACGCACCTCGACATCGTGGAAGATGCCGAGCATCGCGACGCCGGCGGCGCGCTTGTCCGCGATCAGGTCGACGACGACGTCGCGGTTGCGCGCGTCGAGCGATGCCGTCGGCTCGTCGAGCAGCAGCATCGGGAGGTCGGCGATGAAGCCGCGGGCGATGTTGACGCGCTGCTGCTCGCCCCCGGAGAAGGTGGCGGGCGGCAGCGTCCACAGCCGCTGCGGGATCGAGAGGCGGGTGAGCAGCTCGGCCGCGCGTCCCTGCGCCTCGTCGGCGTCGACGCCGCGCTCGACGAGCGGCTCGGCGACGACCGCGATCGCCGGGACGCGGGGCACGCAGCGCAGGAACTGGCTAACGTAGCCCATCGCGTCCCGGCGCGCGGCGAGCACCCGCCGCGGGTCGGCGCTCGCGAGGTCGACGGCGCCCGTCGCCTCGGTCGACAGGACGATCGAGCCC
The DNA here is from genome assembly GCA_009780695.1 of Microbacteriaceae bacterium. GTDB lineage: Bacteria > Actinomycetota > Actinomycetes > Actinomycetales > Microbacteriaceae > Gryllotalpicola. The sequence continues at coordinate 112,968 of WQZN01000006.1, read as the reverse complement.
GCGGCCGCGGCGTAGTTGCCGTAGACCATCTTGAGGATCGAGCTCTTGCCCGCGCCCGAGGCCCCGCCGAGGACGACGCACTCGCCCGCACCCACCTGGAAGGTCACGTCGCGCAGCACCTGGAGCCGGGTGCCGCCCTGCAGGTGCATCGTGAAGGTCTTCTCGACGTTCGAGACGGAGAGGATCGGCTGATTGGTCATGATGCTCTGGTCACCCTTGCAGGATCGAGGAAACGAGGAGTTGCGTGTAGGCGGCCTGCGGGTCGTCGAGCACGCGATCGGTGAGGCCGGACTCGATCACACGGCCGTCCTTCATGACGAGCGTGCGGTGCGAGATAAGGCGTGCGACGGCGAGATCGTGCGTCACGATCACGACGGCGAGGCCGAGCTCGGCGACGAGCGAGCGGATGAGGTCGAGCAGGCGGGCCTGCACCGAGACGTCGAGGCCCGAGGTCGGCTCGTCCATGAAGACGAGGCGCGGCGAGACGACGAGGTTGCGCGCGATCTGCAGACGCTGGCGCATGCCGCCCGAGAACTGGGCGGGGGTGTCGTCGATGCGGTCGGCGGGGATCTCGACGCGGCGCAGCCAGTCGGCCGCCGCCTCGCGGATCTTCCCGTAGTGGCGCCAGCCCGTCGCCATGAGCGGCTCGCCCACGTTGCCGCCCGCGCTCACGTGCATGCGCAGGCCGTCGGCGGCGTTCTGGTGCACGAAGCCCCACTCGCTGCGCCACAGACGGCGCACCCGCGCCTCGCTGAGCTCGGCGAGAGAGACGACCTCGCCGTCGGCGAGGCGGTAGTCGATGCTGCCCTCGCTCAGGCCGAGACGCTGGGACAGCACGCTCAGCAGCGTCGACTTGCCCGACCCGGACTCGCCGACGACGGCGAGGACCTCGCCGGGCCAGAGCTGGAAGGTGACGTCCCGGCAGCCGTAGCGGTCGCCGTACAGGTGGCCGGCGTTCCTGACATCCAGCAGCGGCTGTTCGATGCTCATGCGTACACCTCTTCGGTCTCGAGGTCGGCGAGCGCGGCGACCGCGGCGACCGTCCGCTCGCAGTGGTCGGTGTCGGAGCAGGCGTACATCACGCCGCCCTCGTCGTCGGTGATGATCTCGTCGAGGTACACGCCCGTCGAACCGCAGACCGCGCACGGCTGCTCGAAGACCTGCGGCTGGAACGGGTGGTCCTCGAAGCCGAGGCTCACGACATCCGTGTACGGCGGCACCGCATAGATGCGCTTCTCGCGGCCCGCGCCGTAGAGGTGCAGCGCGGGGCTCTGGTGCAGCTTCGGGTTGTCGAAGCTCGGGGTCGGCGACGGGTCCATCAGATAACGGCCGTTGACGATCACCGGGTAGGCGTAGGTCGTCGCGATGTGGCCGAACTTGGCGATGTCCTCGTAGAGCTTCACGTAGATGAGGCCGTACTCCTCGAGCGCGTGCATGCGGCGCGTCTCGGTCTCGCGCGGCTCGAGGAAGCGCAGCGGCTCGGGGATCGGCACCTGGTAGACCATGATCTGGTCCTCGCCGAGCTCGGCCTCGGGGATGCGGTGACGGGTCTGGATGATCGACGCCTCCTCGGTGTGCGTCGTCGTGGCCGCGCCCGCGACCTTCGCGAAGAACGCGCGGATCGAGACGGCATTGGTCGTGTCGTCCGCGCCCTGGTCGATGACCTTGAGGGTGTCGGACTCACCGATGATCGACGCCGTCACCTGCACGCCGCCGGTGCCCCAGCCGCGCGGCATGGGCACCTCGCGCGAGGCGAACGGCACCTGGAAGCCGGGGATCGCGATGCCCCTGAGCAGCGCGCGGCGGATCATCCGCTTGGTCTGCTCGTCGAGGTAGCCGACGTTGTAGCTCGGCAGGTGGGCCGGGGATGCCTGGATCTCGGTCACGCGAGGGCCTCCGTCTCTTCGGCGGCGGGCGCGGATGCCGCGACATCCGCCCGCTCATGGAACTCCTTGTTGAGGCGACGCACCAGACCCAGCTCGGCCTGGAAGTCGACGTAGTGCGGCAGCTTGAGGTGCTCGACGAAGCCGGCGGCCTCGACGTTGTCGGCGTGCGTCACGACGAACTCCTCGTCCTGCGCGGGTGCCACGATGCGCTCGGCGAACTCCTCGTGGCGCAGGGCGCGGTCGACGAGCGACATCGACATGGCCTTGCGCTCGGCGCGGCCGAAGACGAGGCCGTAGCCGCGCGTGAACTGCGCGGGGGTGTCGGCGCTGCCCGTGAACTGGTTGACCATCTGGCACTCGGTGAGCTCGATGCGGCCGAGCGGCACGGCGAAGCCGAGCTCGGGCGCGACGTAGTCGACCTCGACCTCGCCGACGCGCACCTCGCCGACGAAGGGGTGAGTGCGGCCGAAGCCGCGCTGCGTCGAGTAGCCGAGCGAGAGCAGGAAGCCCTCGTCGCCGCGGGCGAGGGCCTGCAGGCGCTCGGCGCGGCTGATCGGGAAGACCATCGGCTCGCGCGTGATGTCGGAGGGCTCGACGTCCTCGAAGCCGCGCGGGCGTTCCGGCTCCATCAGGGCCTCGGCGCCGAGCAGGTCGGCGACACGCGGCATCTCCTCGTCGTGCTCGACCTCGTTCTCGTCCTCGATCGTCGGGCCGCCGAAGCCGTTCTCGGCGAACAGGCGGTGCGTGTAGTCGAAGGTCGCGCCGAGCTGCTGGCCGCCGGGGATGTCCTTGAACGTCGCCGAGACCCGGCGCTGCGGCGGCAGCTCGGCGGTGTCGACGGGCTCGGTGTAGCCGTAGCGCGGCAGCGTGGTGCGGTACGAGCGCACGAGCGTGATCGCCTCGAGCACGTCGCCCTGCGCCTGCAGGATCGCGCGGGCCGCGAGCTCGCGGTCGTACATCGAGCCCTCGTTCATGACGCGCGCCACGAGCACCGGCATCTGGCCGGCGATCTGCTCGTAGGTGACGCGGGGGCTCGCGGCGTCGCCGCGCCCCTCCTTGGCGAGCAGGGCGTGCGCGTTCGCGATCGCCTTCTCGCCGCCCTTCACAGCGACGTACATCAGGCGCCCTGCCCTTCGGTCCGATCGGTGGATGCGGATGATTTCGACAGACTCAGTCCGGCGGCCTCACTCGGCGCTTCCCCGCTTCCGCTGGTCGACTGGGCGTCCCCGCTTCCGCTGGTCGACTGGGCGTCGCCGCTTCCGCTGGTCGACTGAGCGTCCCCACTTCCGCTGGTCGACTGAGCGAAGCGAATGGAGACCGAGGCGAGCTTCGTCGTGCGCGGCAGGGCCGAGACGGACCCCTCGTCGACGAGCAGCAGGTCGACGCCGCGTGGGAACAGGCCGGTGTTCTTCTGCCACTGCGCGAGGAAGCCTGTGACCCGCGGCGCCCAGGGCGCGTCCAGATCGGCACTGTCCTTGATGCCGGGGCCCTCCGCGACGAAGTGGTGCTCGTGGGGCGGCGAGTCGCACCCGATGCCGCGCACGTCGAGCACGAGCGTGGCCCCGAGGTGCGGCGCCTCATCGGTGCCGAGGCGCAGGGACGCGAAGTCGGGCGCCGCGTCGGGCGCCGCGAACGCGAAGTCGGCGGCTGCGGCATCCTCGACCCGCTTCGCGCCCGTGTGGAACGCGAGCCAGGCACCCACCTCGGCGTCGTCGGCGAGCGCGCCGCCGAGCCAGACGGCGACGTCCTCGTCGAGCAGGGTGAGGGCGACGGCGCCCAGGCCGCGGCCGAGGCCGGCGGGCGGTTCCGCCGGGCCGACGATCGGATAGGACCGGGTCGGGTGGGCGAGCGCGTCCATGATCGCGCGGAACGCGGCCTGCGAGTCGCGCGTCGGGTCGCCGAAGCCCGGGCTGGGGATCGCGGTGCCGGGGACCGCGGCGGTGTTCGTCATTCGTGCTCCCTGCTGACGGTGAAGAAGTCGACGAGGGTCGCGCGGGCGTCGGCGCGGCGGGCGGCGTCGCGCTCGGCCTGCTCGAGCTCGAGCGGCGCGATCACCTCGGCGAGCACGCGCTCGCGCAGCGTCTCGTCGGCCAGCAGGCCGTCGAAGATCGCGGCGAGGCGCGCGTGCTCGAGGTCGGTGCCGAGCAGATAGCTCGTGCCGAGCACGTCGGCGGCGAGCGGGGCGCCGTGCAGGCGCACGGTCGCGCGCACCACGGTCGCCTCGCCCAGGTTGAACTTGTTGCCGCCGGCGTCGATGCGGCTGCGGACCATCACGAGGCCCGCCTCGGGGCCGCGGATCGCCTCGACCTCGGGCTGGGGCGTCCAGTTCGCCCAGGCGGATGCCAGGGCGCCCGTTTCCGCGAGCGCGAGCGCGTGCATCCAGCGCTGACGCCGCTGGATCGCGTCGCTCCCCTCGGCGGGCGCCTCGGCCTGTTGCGTCTGATTCACGCAGACCTCCGTTGCTAAGTTGTCTAGTTCTCTAGATAACTTGACGGTACATGCCCTCGTCGGGCGACGGGTGAACTCCAGACGAACGGATGCGGAGCGACCGCCGACCCGCTTCCGCCACGTGCCCCGTCTGCGGCGCGCGGCACGGATAGTGTTGCCCCGAGATGAGCACGACAGGCAGATCCGCGAGCGGCTATTCGACATGGCGGCTCATCGCCGAGGAGCTGCGGCGCGAGATCGCCAACGGCACCCGCCCGGCCGGCTCGCGGCTGCCGTCGGAGAACGACCTCGCCGAGCGCTTCGGCGTGCACCGCAACACCGTGCGCCAGGCCGTCGCCGCGCTGATCGCCGAAGACCTCGTGGTCTCGCGCCGCGGCAGCGGCACCTTCGTCGTCGAGTCGACGGTGCTCGTGCACCGCATCGGGGCGCGCACCCGGCTCACCGACAGCCTCGCGCCCGGCGAGGTGGCATCCGCCCGCCTGCTCGACTGGGCGATCGAGGACGACCCGCAGCCGCGCGTCAGCGACCGCCTGCGCCTCGACGGCCGCGCCGCGCTGCGCATCGAGGGCATGCGCTTCGTCGACGGCCGCCCGATCTCGCGCGGCACGACGTGGTTCGTCGCCGACCTCGTGCCGCGGATGCCCGACTTCCCCGCCGTCTTCGAGCGCCTCGGCTCGATCACCGCCGCGCTGCGCGAGATCGGCATCGCCGACTATGTGCGCGCCTCGACCACCGTGGGCGCCCGGCACGCGACGGCCGCCGAATCCGCGGACCTCGCCCTCGCCCCCGGGGCCGTGCTGCTCGTGGTGCGCGCCCTCGACGCACTGCCCGACGGCACCCCGCTGTCTTACGGCACGACCCGCTTCGCCGCCTCGCGCGTCGAGCTCGACGTGGAGCACGTGCCCGTCGGCTGACGCACACCGCGAGCCACAGCCACAGCCACAGCCACAGCCACGAGTGTGCCCAGGCGTCGCGGATGTGCCCGGACGTCCGGGCACATCCGCGACGTCTGGGCACACTCGCAACGACCGGTCGCACGTCTGGGATCGCGGCCGACACTTCGGAGCGCCGGCGTGTTCCACATTGTCGGCGGCGATTAAAGTCGCACGAGCCCGCCGGTCGGCCCCGGGTCGTCGCCTCCGCACAGTGCGCCGTGACCGAACTGTGCCTAGGTGACGACCGGGCGCGGTCCTAGCGTGTGGTCATGAGCGCGGCGAAGGTGCTGGCGACGACGATCACCCTGGTCGCGGCCGGATGCCTGGTCGCCGGCTGCGCGCAGAGCCGGGGCCTCGACATCCCGCTCGACCCCCAGGCCTCGCCCGACCCGCTGACCGCGCCGACGGACGCCGCGGTGGTCGCGAGCCTGCCCCCGGCTCAGGCGGAAGGGCTGCTGTCGAGTGCGCCGCGCGACCCCGTCAGCATGCCGTGGCGCTTCCTCGGCCTCTCGGCCGACGGCCGGACGGTCGACGTCGTCTATGCCGCCGGCGACGGCGGCTGCGTCACCCACGCCGGCTTCGCCGTCGCGCAGACCGCCGACACCGTCGTCGTGGAGGCGATCAGCACCGACGGCGGCGCGCACCTGCCGCCCGGGCACGGCTGCGCGGATGTCTACAAGACCGGTCGCGCGACGATCACGCTGCCGGCCGCGGTCGGCCCGGGCACGAGCACGTCTCTCGAGCACGCCGCGGTCGACGGCCGCTGGTCGAACCCCGCCTTCCTCGGCGACCTCGGCTGACTTCCGCGTCCGACAGGCGCCCGGCATCCCCGGTCGTCACAAAGTCGGCCAATAGTGCCCCGGTCGGCGATTAATCGACGACTGCGTCACGCGAGCGGCACGAGACCGCTCCGGCGATCGAGCCCCTAGTTCGTGAGCCCCGAGTACGAGTGCAGGCCGTGGAAGAACACGTTCACGATGCCGAAGTTGAACATCACGGCCGCGAAGCCGATGATCGCGAGCCACGCCGAGCGCGAACCGCGCCAGCCGCGCGTCGCACGCGCGTGGATGTAGCCGGCGTAGATCACCCAGATGATGAAGGTCCAGACCTCCTTGGTGTCCCAGCCCCAGTAGCGGCCCCAGGCCTTCTCGGCCCAGATCGCGCCGGCGATGAGCGTGAAGGTCCAGCAGATGAAGCCGATGATGTTGACGCGGTAGCTCAGGTTCTCGAGCGTGAGCGCGTCGGGCAGGGTCTTGAGGAACGGCAGCGCCTCGGGCAGCGAGGCCGCGGCGCGCTTCTCGCGCCACGACTGCGCGATCTGCGCGGCGGAGAGCGCGAAGCCGAGCGCGAAGAAGCCCGTGCCGAAGATCGCGACGATGATGTGCACGACGAGCCAGTACGACTGCAGGGGCGGCGGCAGCGGCACGACGGGCACGTAGTACCGCACCTGGGCGATCATGAGCAGCACGCAGACGAGGCCCATGATGAACGTGCCGATCCAGCGGATGTCCCACCGCAGGTTCGCCGCCAGGAAGAGCCCCACGATCACGAGCGTGCCCGTGAGCGAGAACTCCCACATGTTGGCCCACGGCACGCGGTGGGCGGCGACGCCGCGCAGCACGTCGGAGGCCAGGTGGATGACCCACGCGACGGTGGTCACGGTCATCGCCGCGCGCAGCATCTTCGACGACGACGGCACGGCCGGCCCCGAGCCCGCACCGCCGACGGTCGCGGTCGCCGTCGCGGGCCGCACGAGGGTCGCCGTCGAGGCGTTCGCCGTGCCGGACGACACGGCGGCGGTCGCCTCGGCCCGGCGCTCGACGGCCGAGCGCACGGCGGCGGGCGCAGAGGCCTGCGACGAGCGCTTCGCGAGGTCGAGCACGAACAGGGCCGTGGCGACGACATACAGCCCCATGACCACGTAGATCGCGATCTCGGAGATGGTGGAGAGGGTCTCGGTCACGTCAGTACGCTACGCCTTCGTTCCGTTGAATTCGCCGGGCGTGGCGACGCCCGTGAGTCGAGCCCGATGGGCGGATGCCAGTGCCTCGACGGCCTCGTCGAGACGCGGGTCCTCGCCGCGGGCGAGGCCCGCGTATTCGAGGGTCACACCGCCCGAGGCATCCGTCTTCGCCTTCACCCACATCCGGCGCCGCGGCACGAACAGCGCCGTCAGCAGACCGCCGAAGATCAAGGCGGCGAACGTGAGCACCCACAGCTGCGTCGGGTCGTGGTGGATGTCGAGCGACGCGTACCGCACGACGCTGTCGAACGTCACCGAGCCGAGCCCGCCGGGCAGCTGCGCGGTCTGGCCGACACCGAGGTCGAGCGCGGGGGTCTTCGCCGTCGGGCCCGCGATCTGGGTGAGCTTGTCGGTGTTGAGCGCATAGACCGACTGGGGCACGCCCGAGTTGAGACCGAGGTCGCCCTCGAACACCGTGAGCGAGACGCGCGGGTTGGTGAGGCCCGGGTACGTCGACTGCAGCTGACCGGTCGCCGAACGTCCCGCGGTCGGCATGAACACGCCGATCATGCCGAGCTGCTTCTTCAGGCCGTCGCTGACCTTGACGACGCCCTGCGAGGTCAGGTCGGCGTCCTGGGCGAGGAACGGCACGGTCTGCTGCCCGACGACCTTGCCGCTCGGGTCGCGGAAGGTGAGCACGGGCGCGTAGCCGTTGCCGAGCAGGTAGACGTTCGTGCCCTCGATGAGCAGCGGGTGGTTGACCTTGATGTGCGTCTTGTACGTGCTGCCGTCGCCGCGCGTGGCGGTGACGCTGGCGTCGTAGTCGAGCGGCTCGCCGAGCGCGTTCGCGCTCGTGTCGTACTTCACCGTGAGGTCGTTGAGCTGCACCGAATACGCCGGCAGGTTGTTGCCGTCGACGAAGCGGCCCGGGTTGAACGAGTCGAGGTTGACGTTGGTGTCGACGAAGGTCTGGCCGACGGTGACGATGCGCTGCGCCGTCCAGCCGAAGCCCGAGCCGATGCCGGCCACGACGAGCATGCCGAGCAGCGCGATGTGGAAGACGAGGTTGCCCGTCTCGCGCAGGTAGCCGCGCTCGGCCGAGACCGAGACCTCGCGCTTCCCCTCGAAGACGACCGTGCGGTAGCCCTGCGCCTTCAGGGTCTTCTGCGCGGCGGCGACCGCCGCCGCGGCATCGACGCCCTCGGGCGCCTGCACCGTGCGGAACCCGGCCATGCGATTCAGGCGGAACGGCGTGCGCGGCGGCTGCGCGCGCAGCGCCTCGTAGTGGTGCTTGACGCGCGGGATGATGCAGCCGACGAGCGAGACGAACAGCAGCAGGTAGATCGCCGAGAACCACGCCGACGAATAGGTGTCGAAGACCTGCAGCTTGTCGAGGATCGGGTACAGCACCGGGTGGTCGATCTTGTACTGCGTGACGCCGTTCGGGTCGCTCAGGTGCTGCGGCACGAGCGAGCCCGGCACCGCGGCGAGCGCGAGCAGCAGCAGCAGGAACAGCGCGGTGCGCATGCTCGTGAGCTGACGCCAGAACCAGCGCACCCAGCCGAGCGGGCCGAGCCGGAGCTGGCCGGGCGCCCCGCCGCCGGGGCCGTCGCCGCCGGCATCCTCGCCGCCTGCATCGATCGTGTCGATGTGGTCGCTCGGCAGCAGGTCGCCGGCGGCCGTGCGATCGAACTGGGCGGTGCGCTTCAGGGTCTCGGTGTGCGCGGCGGCCTCGGCGGCGAGGCCGGCCATGGGGTCGAACCTCGTCGCGCCCGCGGCGTCAGACGGCTGGCTGGAAATCGGGAAGCACCCCCTGCAGGTTGAGCACCCAGTCGTTCCAGAGGCCGGTGACCATGAGGATGCCGATGACGATGAGCACGACGCCGCCGATGAGGTTGACGACGCGGATATGCCGCTTGAGGAATGTGACCGCCGACGCCGCCCAGCCGAGACCGAGCGCGATCAGCAGGAACGGGATGCCGAGGCCGAGCGCGTACGCGAGAGCGAGCGCGGCGCCCTGCCAGGGGTTGCCGCTGTTGAAGCTCAGCGTCGAGATCGCGGCGAGGGTCGGGCCGTAGCACGGGCTCCAGCCGAGGGCGAAGACGATGCCGAGCAGCGGGGCGCCGAGCAGCCCCGAGCGCACGCGCCAGCTCGGCTTCACGATGTTCTGCAGGAACGAGAACTGACCGATGAACACGAAGCCGAGCAGGATGACGACGATGCCGGCGAAGCGCGTGATCAGGTCGCGGTACACCCCGATCCACAGGCCGAGGCTGCCGAAGACGTACCCCGTGACCACGAACACGGCCGCGAAGCCCAGGACGAACAGGCCGACGCCGAGCCCCAGCCGCGCCTGCCCGCGCCGGTCGCCCTTCGTCGCGGACGAGCGGCCGTCGGTGAAGCCGCCGATGTAGGCGAGGTAGCCGGGCACGAGCGGCAGCACGCACGGGGAGAGGAACGAGACGAGCCCCGCGAGGATCGCTACGGGCAGCGCGATCGCGAGCTGCCCGCTCGAGACGAGCTGGGCGAACGGGTTCAAGACCCACCCTCGGCGAGCGCGGTGTCGATGAGCGAGTCGAGCGTCGAGGGCTGGTCGTTGATCGCGCCCTCGATGCGGGCCGAGACGCGGCCCTGCTTGTCCAGCACGATCGTCGTCGGCGTGGAGTTGGGGCGGTAGGCGCCGCTGAACGCGAGCTGCACCTTCCCGGTGTCCGCGTCGAGGATCGACGGGTAGGTCACCCCGAAGGTCGTGTCGAAGGAGTGCGCGCTCGGCGCGTCATCGCGGGTGTTGACGCCGATGAACACGACACCCTTCGGCGCGTACTTCGCGTTGATCTGCTGCATCTGCTTCGCCTCGAGGCGGCAGGGCGGGCACTGGGCGTACCAGAAGTTGACGACGACGACCTGGCCCAGGTGCGCCTTCGACGAGAAGGCGGTGCCGTCCTCGGTCGTGCCCGAGAACACGACCGGCGCCTTGCGCTGGGCGGGGGCGACCTCGGTCACACCGCTGCCCGCGATGTAGCCCTTGTTGTCGCCGTTCGTGTACTGCTGCTGCAGCGCGGTCGCGGTGCAGCCCGAGAGCGCCGCGAGGGCGAGAACGGCGGCGAGGGCGGATGCCGCGAGCTTCGGCATCCTGCTCCCGCGGCTCACACCGCACCCACGTCGAGCGCGCCGGCCTGCAGCTCGGCGGCCGGGTCGGTGTAGCCGACCTCGCGGAGCGTGCCGTCGGCGTCCAGCTCGAAGCTCGTGATGCTCGACAGGTTGCAGCGGCGCTTGCGGGGGTCGTGCAGGAAGCGCTCGCCGGCGACGGCGCGGTGCGCGATCCAGATCGGCAGCTGGTGGCTGACGAGGATGACGTCGCCGGGCTCGTCCTCGGACAGGGGCGGCAGCGCGAAGGCATCCTTCATGGCGTCCGTCATGCGCGTCGCGATCGAGCGGTACGACTCGCCCCACGACGGTCGCACGGGGTTGATCAGCCAGGGCCAGTGCAGGGGGTTCTTGACCGCCTTCTCCATGACCTTGCCCTCGAAGTGGTTGCGGGGCTCGATGATGCGCGGCTCGGTCGCGATCTCGCGGTCGAACGCGACGGAGTGCGGCTCGGCCGACTCCTGCGCGCGCACGAGCGGGCTCGCGATCACCGCGGCGATGGGGCGCTCGCGGGCGACGAGGTCGTCCGCGGCCTTCTGCGCCATGCGGCGGCCCAGCTGGGAGAGGTGGAACTCGGGCAGTCGCCCGTAGAGCACATGGTCGGGGTTGTACACCTCGCCATGGCGCACCAGATGTACCTGCCGACTAGCCACGAGCGCAAGTTTACGAAAGGCCTCGCCCTGAAAACCCTGCGAGTGCGGCCGGGCGACGGCTAGTGCGGCAGCGGCGGCCGGGGCGGCTGCTCGATGACGGGCGCGGGCGGTGCCGCCGGGGATGCCCCGCTCGCGGAGCCGGCCGGGCCGGGCGCCTCCGCCGGGTGGCCACCCGCCTGCTGGGCGACCAGCGCTTCCCACGCGCGCTTCTGCTCCTCGTACTGCTGCCAGGCCGCCTGCTGCCGGGCGTAGTCGAGGCTCTGCCCGTAGACCGGAGTGCTGCCGGAGGCCGCCGCCGGCGGCGCGAAGGCACCGACCGCGGGCCGCGCCGGCTTCGGCTCGAAGGCGCGCACCACGAGCGGGATCACGACGCACACCGCCGCGACGAGCGCCGCCGCACCGGAGATGCGCCACCACCAGTCGGGGTAGCCGGAGCGGCCCCCGACCGCGGTGAGGACGGGGAACGACAGCGGGACGACGTAGACCAGCGCCGTGAGCCAGATGAGCGCGACGGTGATCTGGCCGGCGAGACGCGTGGCCGAGTTCTTCGCGCGGGTGACGAACGCCGGAACATACAGCTGGGTGATGAGCAGGGCGACGCGCACGATCACGACGAGACCGATCCAGCGCGAGATCTGGGTGGCCCAGACCCCGCCGTCGGTGGTGTCCCCCGGCTGCAGGGGGCCGTTCCACACCTTGATCAGGCCGATCACGAGCAGCAGCACGTTGAGCAGCGTCGAGGTCGGCAGGTACCAGCGGTGGTTCGGGCCGTCGGGCGCCGCACTGTCGGCGAGCACCGCGAGGGCGAAGAGGCCGACGAGCAGCAGCGTGAGGAAGGCGCGGCCGATGATGCCCGACTGACCGCCGACGATGATGAAGACACCGCCGAGCACGGCCCCCACGATGAGGACGCCGATGGTCACCCAGAGGGCGACCCTGCGGATCAGGCCGCGCGCGGGCGGCTCGCCCTCGGCAGGCGGCTCGGCCGCCGTGCGCGCGTCGGCCGGGCTGGGCTGGAACTCGGTCATGACTGCCTCCCCAGGGCATCGGTTCCCTGCACAGTAGCGGTGCCGCGGCCTCCCCCGCGATGCCCCGTTCGCGGCTGGGGATAACTCGGCGCGCGACCGGCCCCCCGGCGCATGCCGCGGGCGGTCGCGCTAGCCGCGCCGCGCCCGGCGCCGCAGCCCCACGCCGGTCAGCACGACGCCGCCGACGAGCGCGCCCAGGCCCAGCAGCAGGCCCGGCGACGCATCGGTGCCGGTGTCCGCGAGGGCCGCGGCGGGCTCGGCAGCAGAGGTGAGCGGGGCGGATGCCACAGCCGGGTCGCTGCTCGGCACCGGCGCCGCGGCTGTGGCCGAAGCGGCCCGTGGGCGTGCAGTGCGCCCCGAGGCCGACGCGGGCGCGGGCGCCGGCGTCGGCGGGGTCGGCGCGCCCGATGCGGGCTGCGTCGCGGGCCCCGACGGCACGGGGCTCGACGGCGTGCCGGATGCCGGCGCCGTGGCATCCGCGACCATGATCTGGAAGCGGAACACCGCCGCATCGGCCACATCGCCGCCCGCGACCGCCGCGGCCTCGAAGGTGCCGTCGAACGCGGCGGTCGGCGTGCCCGAGATCGTGCCGTCCGCGGCGAGGGCGAGACCGGCCGGCAGCGGCGTCGCCGGGTTGACGTGCCACTCGACCGTGCTGACGTAGTCCGGGCTGAGCTCGTCGAGGTAGACCGCGCCCACCGTCGCGCCCGGAAGGGTGTAGTCGATCCGCGGATCCGCGTCGACCGAGGCCCACAGGAACAGGAGGGGCCCCGGGTTCGACCACTGCGGGTTCATCTGCAGGTTCTTCTCGGCGACCTCGACCGGCGTCCGCGTCAGGTCGACCTGGCCGGTGCTCGCGAGAGCGGGCGATGCGGCGAACGCCGCGCCGATGCCGATCAGCGCCGCGACGCCGAGGGCGACGGCGCGGGCGAGAGGGCGCGGGGAGGCGGCGGGCATGGCATCCACTTCGAACGGGTCACGACGGAAGACATCGCAAGCCGAGCGTACGGACGCGCGACGGCGGCGGAGCGCGGGGGTGTCCGCCACCGGACACCCCCACTTCCGGGGTCAGCGCGAGGGTCGAGCGCGGCGTCGACGCATCGCGACCCCCGCGAGCACCACACCGCCGAACAGGGCCCCGAGCCCGATCAGCAGGCCGGGGCCGGCATCGGTGCCGGTCGCCGCGAGCATCGTGACGGGCACGACCGCGAGCGGGGCGGATGCCACGACCACGCCGTCCTTCTCGACCAGCACGGTGTGCGCGCCGGTCGGCACGTCGGCCGGGATCGCGAGGGTGGCGGCGATCAGCCCGTTGCCACCCGCGGTCACCGTGCCGAGCGTCACGGGCGCCGAGTGCAGCACGACCTGGTAGTCGCCCGCCGCGAAGCCCGAGCCCGTGAGGGTGAACGAACCGCCCACCTGCGCCGACCCCGGGGTTTGCAGGAGAAGGGTCGGCGCAGGCGACGGGGTCGGCGTGCCCGCGCGTGCGGGGGTCTTGGTCGGCGCGGGGGTCTGCGTCGGCGTCGCGACCGGGGCCGCCGCGATGTCGAACGACAGGGTCGCCGAGGCGCTGACGCCCCCGGCATCCGTCACGGTCACATCGACGTCGCCGCTGAACGGCTCGGTCGGGGTGCCGGTGACGAGGCCGCTCGGCGAGATCGACAGGCCGGCCGGAAGCGACGTGCCGTCGATGGCGGCCCAGGTCAGGGCGCCGAGACCGCCGGAGACCGCGATCTGCTGAGAGTAGGCCACGCCGACCGTGCCCGCGGGCAGGGTCTGGCAGGCGAGCGACGGGCCGGCCACGGGCATGCCGGCCAGCGCGACCCAGCCGTTGCCGGAAGTGTTGTCCGGCGTCGCCGAGTCCGGGGTCACGGAGCTGTACGAGCCGCCGCCACCGCCACCGCCCGCGTAATCCGGGCCGGTGCCGCCCGTGCCGCCGCCGCTGAACCCGCCACCACCGCCGCCGGCGAAGCCGTTCGGCGCGGCCCCGCCGCCGAAGCCGCCCTGGGAGCCGCCGCCGGCGCCGCCGTTGACGACGGCGCGGCCCGCGCCGCTCGACGCGTTCCCCTGGCTCGGAACGCCGTCGCCGAGGAAGCCGCCGCCCCCGCCGAACGGGGCGAGGCCGCCGGAGCCGGCTGTGCCGCCCGCGAAGCCGGGTGCGGCGACGCTGCCGTTCCAGCCCTCGTTGCCGGAACCGCCGCCTGCCCCCAGCTGGGCGTCGTTGCCCCAGCCGTCGGACGAGGCGCCGCCACCGCCGCCGGCCGCGATCAGCAGATCGTCGACGGTGCCGCCGCGGAAGACGAACGTGCCGCCGCCGCCCCCCGAGCCCCGCGAGTAGGTCGCGCCGGCAGAGCCCTGCTCGCCGACGAGGATGTCCAGCACCTCGCCCGGCGTCACGTCGACCGTCTCGGTGAGGTCCGCTCCGGCACCGCCCGTCCAGCCCGCGGTCGTGCCGCCCTGTGCGCCGACCGCCGTGATGGTGAGCGAGGTGACGCGGTCCGGCACCGTGAACGTGTCGATCAGACCGTCGGCCGCGAACCGCTGCTGGAAACTCGGGACGGCCCCGGGCGCGGTGGTGCAGAGACCAGATCCGCCGGGCGCGGGGGTCGCCATGGCCGAGTCGGCCACCGCGGCGGAGCCGCACATCAGAAGCGCTGCGCCGCCGATGGCGACGATGCGGGTGCGGCGGGAAAGTGATGCCACGGGCATCCACCTCGTTCGGGGTCGGGAGGGGAACAGGGGGTCGCGAGCCACGTTATGAACCGGTTCGCCGCGCAGCCGAAAACCTGTCCGCTACCGGACATCCCCAAAGCTGGGGCGTGACGTTCTGTCTACCGGGCGCGCGCACGGCGCATGCGACCCGATCGCCGGCCGGATGCCCCACTCCGCGCTGCCCGACCGCCCCGGTACCATTGGCCCGTGACCGAACGCACCCTCATCAAGGACCTGTCCGCTCTTCCCGATGGCCCCGTGACCGTCGCCGGCTGGGTCGAGACGGTGCGCGATCAGAAGAAGGTCCAGTTCATCGTGCTGCGCGACGAGTCCGGCGCGGCGCAGCTCGTGAACCCCGCGACCCGCGAGATCGCGGAGGACATCGAAGACGCGGATGCCGCGGCATCCGCCCTCGCCCGCACCGAGGCCATCTCGGGTCTCTCGCTCGGTTCCTTCATCACCGTCACGGGCGAGCTCAAGAAGGACGAGCGCGTCAAGCTCGGCGGCCTCGAGGTCAAGATCGGCACGCTCACCGTCACGGGCGCATCGCTGCCCGAGGCGCCGATCGCGGCCGACTCGAGCCTCGACAAGCGCCTCGACTACCGCTGGATCGACCTGCGCCAGCCGAAGAACGCCCTCGTCTTCAAGATCCAGACCACGCTCGAGCACGCGTGGCGCACCTGGTGGGTCGACAACGGCTTCATCGAGATCCACACCCCGAAGCTCATGGACTCGCCGTCCGAGTCGCGCGCCGAGCTGTTCCAGCTCGACTACTTCGACCTCGGCACCGCGTACCTCGCGCAGAGCCCGCAGCACTTCAAGCAGATGGTGCAGGCCGCCGGTTTCGGCAAGGTCTTCGAGATCTCCCCCGTGTTCCGCGCCGACCCGTCGTTCACCTCGCGCCACGCGACCGAGTTCATGTCGGTGGATGCCGAGATCTCCTGGGTCGAATCGCACGAGGATGTCATGGCCATGCAGGAGCAGCTGCTCGCCGCCGGTCTCGCGGCTGTGAAGGCGAAGCACGGCGACGAGATCAAGGCCCTCTTCGACATCGACGTCGAGGTGCCGGCGATCCCGTTCCCGCGCATCCCGCTCGCCGAGGTGCACGAGCTGCTGACGTCGGAGCGCGGCTACACCGTGCCCCGCGAGGACGGCGACCTCGACCCCGAGGGCGAGCGCCAGATCAGCGCGTACGTGAAGGAGAAGTACGGCCACGACTTCGTGTTCGTGACCGACTACCCCACGAACATCCGCCCGTACTACCACATGCGCGACCCCGAGACCGGGCTCACCAAGTCGTACGACCTGCTCTACAACGGCACCGAGATCACGACCGGCGCGCAGCGCGAGCACCGCGTCGACGAGCTCATCGCGAACGCCGTCGACAAGGGCCTCGACCCCGCCGGCATCGGCGAGTACCTCGAGTTCTTCAAGTACGGCGTGCCCCCGCACGGCGGCTTCGGCATGGGCCTCGCCCGCGTGCTGATGCTGCTGCTCGGCGAGAGCAGCATCCGCGAGACGACCCTCCTGTTCCGGGGCCCGACGCGCCTCGCGCCGTAGTCCCCCGGCTCCGAGCTCCCGGGCTCCCCGGCTCCCTGGCTCCCGCAATTGCACCCAAGTGTGAGTTCGGGCTGATACCTCGCGAAAAGAAGAACCCCTACTGCGACTTCGGTGCAGTAGGGGTTCTCTCGTGAAACCGAGGTCAGATCGCCCCGTCGACCGCCGTGCGCGAGGCCGTGTTCACGACGCTGCCGACGAACGCGGCGGCCTCGAGGTGGGTGGGGTGCACGGCATACGCCTCGAGTCCGGCCGCGTCGGCGAAGTCGGCGACCACCGCGACCGAGTTCGTGGTGCGCTCGTCGACCTCGTCGATCACCACATCGATGTCGATGATCGAGGGCACGATGCCCTTGAGCGCGACGAGCCGCGCACGCACGCCCTCGGCGTCCGCGCGGCGCTGCGCCGCGTCATCCGATGCGAGGGTCCAGGTCACGATGTGGCGCAGGGTCATGCTCAGCCTTTCGAAGCGGCGGTCAGTGCGGTCTCGAGGCGCGCCCGGTCGACGCGCCAGTACGTGTGCATCCTGCCATCGATGAGCACGACCGGGATCTCCTCGCCGTAGCGCGCGACGAGCGCCGGATCGCCGAGGATGTCGATCTCCTCGACGTCGATCGCGAGGGCCGCGGATGCCCGAAGCCGGCCCACCACGTCGTCCACCACGGCGCGCGCGTCCTCGCACAGGTGGCAACCGGGCTTCGAATAGAGCGTCAGGTGCGGCATCCCCCCAGCCAAACACATCGACGCGTTAACAGAATCGAGCGCCAAGGCGGATGCCTTGACGCTCGGAGCTGGTAGACCGAGGCCTACTTCTTGTTGCGACGCTGGTGGCGCGTCTTGCGAAGAAGCTTGCGGTGCTTCTTCTTCGCCATGCGCTTGCGGCGCTTCTTGATGACAGAACCCACGGAAACCTCACAAAGATCGGGGAACTCGCGCGGCGCGCGACTCAAAGAGCGATCTTACCAGCCGCAGGATGGGTGCTTCATCGCGGGCGGATGCCGCGGCACCGCCGCCGCCGCCGCAGGCGGTCGGAACGCCAGCAGAGCCCTTACGGGCGCTTGACCTTCGAGCGGATCGCCGCGGCGCGCGCCGAGACCCCCGCGGCGACCTTGCCGACCGAGGCGGCCCACTCGCGCTGCGAGTCCGAGAGCCCGGTCGAGCCGAAGCCGATGGAGGCGGCGGCGCCGACGGCCCGCGCCTCGCCGTTGGGGGTCTCCTCCGCGCCGCCGAGGAACGGCAGCAGCCAGTCGTCGATCTCTTCGAGCGGCGACGAGTCGAGGTGGTAGAAGCGGTGCTGGCCCTCCTCGCGCACGGCCACGAGACCCGCGTCGCGCAGCACCTTGAGGTGCTTCGACACGGTCGGCTGGCTGAGCTCGAGGTTCTGCACGATCTGCGACACGCTGACCTCGCCGTTGCCCGAGTCCTGCGCGTCCAGCAGCACCTGCAGGATCTCCCGCCGGGTCGAGTCGGCAACGATGTCAAAGATGTCGGCCATGTGGCAAGAGTAGCCAGTCAGGGGGGCGCACGGCAGGATGGGCGCGTGGAGGGGCGCGGATGTCGGTGACCACGGTCGGGCGCGGAACCGCACCGCGCACGCTCCGGCAGTGGGTCGGCGACCTCGCCGCGGCGAGCCCGAGCCGCCTCGCCATCATCGTCTTCGCGCTGCTCGTCGTGCTGTGGACGGCGCTGCTGACGCTGCCGGTGGCGAGCGCCGACGGCCACGGCACCGCGCTCGCCGACGCGCTGTTCACCGCGGTGTCGGTCGTGTGCGTCACGGGCCTGTCCACGGTCGACATGACGACGCACTGGTCGGGCTTCGGCGAGATCGTCATCTACGTCGGCGTGCAGATCGGCGGCATCGGCGTGCTCACGCTCGCGAGCACCCTCGGCCTCATCATCAGCCGCCATCTCGGCCTGCGCGCCAAGCTCATCGCGGCCGGCGACACCAACCCGCTGCGCATGCACCGCGGGCCGGTGCCCGAGGGGCAGGCCGTGCGGCTCGGCGAGGTCGGCGGCCTGCTGCGCACGGTCGCGATCAGCGTCGTCGCGATCGAGGCGCTGTGCGCCGTCATCCTCTTCCCCGTCCTGCTCGCGCACCGCTTCTCGGTCGCCGAGGCGGTGCGCGACGCCGTGTACTACTCGGCGATGGCGTTCACGAACACCGGCTTCACGCCCAACAACAACGGGCTCATCCCCTTCGCGCACGACTACGTGTTCCTGACGACGGTTGGGGTCACCGTCATCCTCGGCGCCATCGGCTTCCCGGTGATCTACGCGCTCGCGCGCGTGCTGCGCCACCCGGCGCAACGCCGCCGCATCGTCTCGCTGCACGTCAAGCTCACCCTGGTGGGCTACGGCGCGCTGTTCCTCATCGGCGGCGGCATGTACTGGCTGCTCGAGCACCGCAACCCCGCGACCTTCGGACGGCTCGGCGCCGGGGACGCCGTCTACCAGTCGTTCTTCCTGTCGGCCATGGCCCGGTCCGGCGGCTTCTCGACCTTCGACATCGCGCACCTGCACTCGTCGAGCCTGCTCGTGACCGACATGCTGATGTTCATCGGCGGCGGCTCGGCCTCGACGGCCGGCGGCATCAAGGTCACGACGCTCATGGTCCTGTTCCTCGCCGCGATCGCCGAGGCCCGCGGCGTCGAGAGCATGGAGGCCTTCCGTCGCCGCGTGCCCACCGACGTGCTGCGCGTCGCCGTGTCGGTCGTGCTGTGGGGCGCCACGATCGTCGCCGTCGCCTCGGTCACGGTGCTCGCGATCACGGGCGACTCGCTCGACCACGTGCTCTTCGACGTCATCAGCGCCTTCGCGACCTGCGGGCTCTCGACGGGTCTCGCCATGGGCGCGCCGCCGACGGTCGTCTACGTCCTCGCGCTCACCATGTTCCTGGGGCGCATCGGCAGCATCACGCTGGCTGCCGCCCTCGCGCAGAGCCAGCGCCGCCGGCTCTACGCCTTCCCGGAAGAGAGGCCCATCGTTGGCTAGCGACATCCGCGACGTCCGTGAGATCCGCCACGACGCGCCCGTGCTCGTCATCGGGCTCGGCCGCTTCGGCGCCGCCTCGGCGGCGGAACTCGACCTGCTCGGCCGCGACGTGCTCGCCGTCGACCGCGACGGCGCCCTCGTGCAGGAATGGGCCGACCGGGTGACGCACACCGTGCAGGCGGATGCCACGCAGCCCGAGGCTCTGCGCCAGATCGGCGCCGCCGACTTCGAGATCGCGGTGGTCGCCATCGGGGCCTCGCTCGAGGCATCCGTGCTCATCACCGCGAACCTCGTCGAGCTCGGCATCCCGCAGATCTGGGCGAAGGCGGTCACGCCGGCGCACGGCCGCATCCTCGAGCGCATCGGCGCGCACCACGTGATCTACCCCGAGGCCGACTCGGGCGCACGCATCGCCCGGCTGCTGAGCGGTCGGATGCTCGACTTCATCCAGTTCGACGACGAGTTCGTGCTCGTCAAGATGCGCGCGCCCCGGTCGATCTGGGGCCGCTCGCTCAAGGACTCGAACGTGCGCACGCTGCACAAGGTGACCGTCGTCGGCATCAAGCGCCCGAGCGCCCCCTTCACCTATGCGACCGAGGCGACGGTCGTGCACGACGGCGACATCATCGTCGTCTCCGGCCCAGAGGCGAACGTCGAGCGCTTCGCGGCCCTCGACGGATAGGTCTACGCGCCCGCGGCGAGCTCGCGGGCGCGGGCGAGCGCCGCGTCGGTCGCACGGTCGAACAGGGCGCTGAGCGAGGCATCCTGCAGCACCTCGATCGCCTTCTCGGTCGTGCCCTTGGGGCTCGTCACGCGGCGGCGCAGCTCGGCGGGGTCCTCGCCGGTGGCGGCGAGCAGCTCGGATGCCCCGAGGAAGGTCTGCTCGACGAGCAGCTTCGACTGCTCGGGGGTGAAGCCCTTGGCGATCGCGGTCCTGGTGAACTCCTCGATGAGCAGGAAGACGTAGGCCGGGCCCGAGCCCGAGATCGTCGAGAGCGCGTCGAGCTGCGACTCGGGCACCTCGATGACGGCGCCCACGGTCTGGAACAGCGCGCGCACGAGCGCGACGTCGTCGGCGGTGGCGCGCGAGCCGGCGCTCACCCCGGTCACGCCGCGGCCGACCTGGGCGGGCGTGTTCGGCATGGTGCGGATGACGGCGACGGATGCCGGCACCGCCGCCTCCATCGTGGCGACGGTCACGCCGGCCGCCAGGCTCACCACCACGGCCCCCGGCTCGAGCGCGTCGGCGACCTCGGCGAGCACCTGCGGCACGAGGAACGGCTTGACGGCGAGCACGACGAGCTTGGCGCCCGCGACCGCGGTGCGGTTGGCATCGGCGTGAGTCTCGGCCGCGTACGCGGTCACTCCGCGCGCCTCGGCGTACTTCGCCGCGCTCTCGGCCGAGCGCGTCGTCACCCGGATGCCGCCCTCGACGACGACCACGGGCGACAGCAGGCCGTTCAGCACGGCCCCCGCCATCGAGCCTCCGCCGAGGAAGGCGATCGTGGGCAGGGTCGTGGTGCGGGAGTCATCCATAGCGCCCACTCTAGGAGTCAAGCTTGACCACTCTAGAAGTCAATCGAGACCACGCGACGGCCGCCCTTTCCCGTGCCGCTCCTAGGATGTCGCCATGAGCGACGCCCCTGCCGCCCCCGCCCGAGAGCCCGAGCACGACAGCCACGGCGGCGGCGCGATCCTCGCCGCGCTCGGCGCGAACGTGGGCATCGCCGTCGTCAAGTTCCTCGCGTTCCTGTTCTCGGGCTCGACATCGATGCTGGCAGAGTCGGTGCACTCGCTCGCCGACTCGGGCAACCAGGTGCTGCTGCTGCTCGGCGGCCGGCGCGCGCGCAAGGGCGCCGACCGCGAGCATCCCTTCGGCTACGGCCGCGAGCGCTATGTCTACGCGTTCGTGGTCGCGATCATCCTGTTCTCGGTCGGCGGCGTCTTCTCGATCTACGAGGGTGTGCACAAGCTGCAGGAGGCCGGCCATTACGTCCGCCCCCACCTGTGGTGGCTGCCGCTCGCGGTGCTCGTCATCTCGATCCTGCTCGAGGGCCTCTCGCTGCGCACGGGCATCGCCGAATCGCGCCCGCACAAGGGCAGCGGCACGTGGGTGCAGTTCATCCGCCGCGCGAAGAACCCCGAGCTGCCGGCCGTGCTGCTTGAGGACGTGGCCGCGCTCACCGGCCTCGTGCTCGCCCTGATCGGGGTCGGCCTCTCGCTCATCACGGGCAGCGGCGTGTTCGACGCCGCGGGCTCGGTCGCCATCGGCGCGCTGCTCGTGCTCGTCGCGATCGTGCTGGGCACCGAGGTGAAGAGCCTGCTCGTCGGCGAGGGCGCGAACGACGTCGAGCTGCGGGCGATCGAGGATGCCGTGCTCGCCGGCCCCGAGACCGACCGCATCATCCATCTCCGCACCCTCTACCTCGGCCCCGACGAGCTGCTGGTCGCGGCGAAGATCGCGATGCCGGCCGAGCGCTCGCTCGTCGACGCGGCCGCCGCGACCGACACGATCGAGGCGCGCATCCGCGCCGCGGTGCCCGTCGCGCGGCTCATCTACCTCGAGCCGGACGTGTTCCGCGCCTGAGCCTGCTGCCGGTCGGGTCTCCATTCGGCCTGGCGGCCTCAGTCGACCAGCGGGGCGGAGGCTCAGGCCCCAGTCGACCAGCGGGGGGCACGGGCCTGAGTCGACCGGCGGGGGCACGGGGCTCAGCCGATCAGCGGGGGCGAAGACTGATGCGTGTTCGGTCGCCACCGGACACGACGCTTCCCGATTTTCGATGCGTACAAGATCGCGAAAATGGCGATTTTGTACATGCCGAAATAAGAGAAGCAACCGGCCGCGCAGCATACGGCCCCGTCTCCATTCGGCCTGGCGGCCTCAGTCGACCATCGGGGGGGCACGGGCCTCAGTCGACCAGCGCGGGCCGGGACCTCAGTCGACCGGCGGGGCGGCCTCAGCGACGGCCGTCGAAGAAGTCGGTGAGCAGCTGCGCGCACTCGGCCTCGCGCACGCCGCCGTAGACCTCGGCGCGCGCGGGCAGACGCCGGTCGCGCAGCAGGTCGTACACCGAACCGGCGGCTCCGGCCTTCTCGTCCCACGCGCCGAAGACCACCGTCGGCACTCGCGCCGCGAGGATCGCGCCGGCGCACATGGCGCACGGCTCGAGCGTGACGACGAGCGTGGCATCCGTCAGCTGCCAATCGCCGGTCGCCGCGGCGGCCGCCCGCAGTGCCTCGATCTCGGCGTGCGCGGTCGGGTCCTGTCGGTCTTCGCGGGCGTTGCGACCGATGCCGATGACATGGCCGGATGCCGCGAGCACCACCGCCCCGACGGGCACGTCCCCCGTGGCCAGGGCGGCGCGCGCCTCGTCGAGCGCGAGGCCCATCCACTCGGCGTACTGCGGCGGCGGCGTGAGCATCTCGTCCCTTCTGGCCCCGGACCGGTCGGATACCCTGAGCCTATGCGCGTGCATGTGGCCGACCATCCGCTGATCACCCACAAACTCACGGTCCTGCGCGACCGGAGCACGCCCAGCCCCCAGTTCCGCGCTCTCGTCGCCGAGCTCATCACCCTGCTCAGCTACGAGGCCACCCGCAACGTGCGCGTCGAGCCGCTGACCGTCCAGACTCCGGTCGCGCCGTACACGGGTCTCACGATCTCCAAGCCCGCGCCGCTCGTGGTGCCGATCCTGCGCGCCGGCCTCGGCATGCTCGACGGCATGATGGCCGTCATGCCGAACGCCGAGGTCGGCTTCCTCGGCATGGCACGCGACGAGACGACCCTCGAGCCGACGACCTACGCCGAGCGCCTGCCGCTCGACCTCTCGGGCCGCCAGTGCTTCGTGCTCGACCCCATGCTCGCGACGGGCGGCTCGCTCGGCGCGGCGCTCGAGTTCCTCTTCGAGCGCGGCGCATCGGATGTCACGGCCATCTGCATCCTCGGCGCCCCCGAGGGCCTCGCGCGGCTCGAGGCCGAGACCGCCGGCCGCGACGTGACCCTGGTTCTCGGCGCGCTCGACGAACGCCTCAACGAGAACGGCTACATCGTGCCGGGGCTCGGCGACGCGGGCGACCGGCTCTACGGGCTCGCCGAGTAGAGGCATCCCACCACCCCGCTCGTCATGCCGCCGGGCACGCACTGAACTTGCACAACCCGCGCCGCGTGCGCGTTGCATAGCACAAAGCCGCTTGACCTGCGCGACTGTTTCGTGTTTTGCTCGTTCCCATGACTCACACCGTGCGCCTTCGTCCCACCCTCGAGGTGAGCGAGATCGCGGGCATGATGCCCGCGGGCGCCTGCATGTGTCGAATGTGTGCATAGCCCCACGCACCGTGTGCCCGAGTCCCCCCGATGCCGAGTCGTCTGACCGCCGGGAAGCGGACTCCACGGATGCCTGACGGCATCCGCACCCGCTGCGCCGCACGCGCGCAGCACCCCGGGCCGAACCCGCCGCATCCCCCGGCGCCGGCCACCTGCACCATCTCGCGAAAGTCCTGACGATGACCATCACCGCCCCGCTCTCCGCCATCACCCCCACCCCCGCCGCACCCCGCCCGGCCGGCACCGCCCGCGGCTTCGCCCTCTACGTCGGCATCGACGAGGCGAAGGCCGCCGCCCTCGGCACCGACCTCGGCACGATCGTCGCCGCGCTCAAGAAGACCCTCGCCGAGGTCGCGCCCGGGGCCGAGTCCTTCGCCTCCGTCGCTCTGGCGCCCGAGGGCACGGGCGGTCGCGACGTCGACGTCGTGCGTCTCGCGCTGCGCGACCCCTCGGCCGTCGCGAAGTTCCGCCCCGGCACCGCCGAGAAGGAGGGCGGCGACCAGACCGGCGTCGTCATCGACGTCACGCGCCGCCACCTGCTGCTCGACGGCGACCGCGTCTCGCTGACCTTCAAGGAGTTCGAGCTGCTGCAGTACCTCGTCTTGCGCGAGGGCCGCACCATCGAGCGCACCGAGCTCATCGAGTCGCTGTGGTCGACGGCCACCGACGAGGAGATCCCGAACGAGCGCACGATCGACGTGCACGTGCGCCGCCTGCGCGCGAAGCTCGCGCGCTACGAGGACATCGTGCGCACCGTGCGCGGCGTCGGCTACCGCTTCGACCGCCACGCCGACGTGCAGATCCGCCAGTCGCACGCACCGTCGCCCGACCGGTTCTGAGCCCGGCGGCCGGCAGCGACCGGCCCGAATGTTACGAAGCCGGGGAATAGCGCCCACCCGGCGGCGGCTGTTCGTCACATGACTTCGATCGCGATCATCGGTGGAACGGGCTATTCGGGCGGCAACATCGCGGCGGAGGCGGTGAGGCGCGGCATCCGCGTCACGGCCGTCGCCCGGCAGCTGCCGCAGACACCGCAGGGCGGCGTCGACTATGTGCAGGGGGATGTCGCGGACCGCGCCTTCACCGACCGGCTCGCCGCCGAGCACGACGTGGTCGTCGTCGCGATCCACGCCGTCGACGGCGAGGGTCGCCCCGTGCTGCCCCCGCTCGTGCCGGGGCTCGCCGAGGGCGCCGTCGCGGGCGGCGCCCGCCTCGCCTTCGTGGGCGGCGCCGGCTCGACCCACGAGGGTGTCGGCGGGCCGCGCCTGGTCGATGCGCCCGGGTTCGTCGAGGCGTACAAGTCGGAGGCGCTCGCGCACGCCGGCATCCTCGACTGGCTGCGCAGCGATGGCACGCCCGCGGGGCTGAAGTGGTTCTATGTCAGCCCCGCGGAGACCTACGGCGGCTACAACCCGGGCACCGCGGTCGGCGGCTACCGCACGAGCGCGGACACCGTGCTGCGCGACGCCGAGGGCAAGTCGGAGATCTCGGGCGCCGATTTCGCGCTCGCCTTCGTCGACGAGATCACGACGCCCACGCACGTGAACCAGCGCTTCGTCGTCGGGTACTGAGCCTCCCCCGAACACGGGACACCTGGCCTTGATCGTCCTGCAAACTCGCGCTAACGGAACTCGAAGGAAAAATCACGGAACGATAACTAGACAGCGTTATCTGGCCGTTATACATTGATGGAGCGTTAGTTGTTTGCTGTGGCAGCGAAGCGCGGAATGTGATTGCAGGACACTCTTGGTGCAAGGGAAGGGCTCGAGACCGCGAAGGTTTCGGGCCCTTCCCTACGTCTGGGCTCTCCTAGATTGAGAGCATGAGCGAGTCGGCCCGATCCATCGCCGCCTGGGAGGCACTGTTCCGCGCGCAGGTCGCGGTGATGCGCAAGCTCGCCGCCGACTTCCCGATCGGGGACATCTCGTTCAACGAGTACGACGTGCTCTACACGGTCAGCCGCGCGGGCGAGCGGGGGCTCAGGCTGCGCGACCTCAACAAGAACGTGCTGCTCACGCAGCCGAGCATCAGCCGGCTCGTCGACCGGCTCGCGGCGCGCGGTCTGGTGGCCAAGCTGGGCGACCCGCAGGATGCCCGGGGCACCGTCATCCACCTCACCGACGCCGGCCTCGCCGCGTTCCGTGCCGCGGCGACAGTGCACGGCCGCACGATCCACCGCGTCGTCGGCGACGCGCTCGAGCCGGACGAGTTCGACCAGCTGATGCACCTGACGCGCAAGCTGCGCGCCAATCTGCCCGAGAGCTGACCCGACCGGCCCCGCGGGCTCAGCCCGAGGTGCAGTCGCCCGTCGCCACCGGCGCGATGAGCTTCGGCGCGGCCGCCAGCTGGGGCGCGACCTGCTTCAGGGTCAGGGCGTAGCCGGTGTCGGGGTTGGTCGTCGACATCGCGAAGACGACGCCCGTGACCTTGCCCTTGGCATCCAGCAGCGGGCCGCCCGAATCGCCGGGGCGCACGATCGTGCGCAGCGAGTAGACCGCACGCGTGACGGTCTTGTCGTCGTAGATGTCCTTGCCGATGGCCTCGACGGTGGCGCGGACGCGACCGGGCGCGACCGTGTAGCCGCCGCCACCGGGGTAGCCGGCGGCGAAGACCGCGGCCCCGTCGGGCTGCGCGGCGGCATCCTGCGCGAGCGGCTTGAGACCAAGGCCGGGGACGGCGAGCACCGCCAGGTCGGTCTCGGGGTCGAACGACACGACGGTCGCGGGCAGCCGCTCGCTCTTGCCGTCGGCGAGCACGGCGACCGACGACGAGCCGGCGACCACGTGCGCGTTCGTGACGACGCGATCGGATGACACGACCCAGCCGCTGCCGGACGAGAGGGCGCCGCACTTCGGCTCGTCCGCCTGGACCTCGACGACCGAGCCCGCGATCGAGTCGACGGCCGCGGGCACCGTGGTCGGCGGAGCCGTGACGCCGGGGATCTTCTCCGCCCCGCCGGACGCGAAGACCTGCGGCAGGCCGGCGGCGGCGATCGCGTCGTCGACGGCGCCGAACACCCGGCTCGCCGGCACGGGCGCGTAGCTGTCGAGCGCGGCGACGATGCGCGAGGAGGTCGCGAGCTGGGCGACCGGGCGGAAGCCGGTGCTGACCAGGAACCCCGCGAGGAGCCACACCACCACGGCCCAGGACAGCAGCCCGAACACGGCGCCGAGCACGGCATCCGCCCCGCCCGCGACGGGCACCGGCCGGATCGCGCGCCGGATCAGGTTGCCGAGGGCGATGACGAGGATCGCGATGACGCACGCGATGAGCAGCGTGACGACCGTGACGGCCAGGTTGCGCTCCCATTGGGGCAGCGAGCCGAGCGTGCTGACCGCCCCGACGATCGCCGGCGCGAGCTGCAGACCGATCCAGAACCCGGCGATCCAGCCGACGAGCGCAGCGAGCGCGCCGATGACGCCGCGGCGCGCGTAGCGCACCACTGTGGCGATGCCGGCGAGGGCGAGCACGATGTCGACGATCAACTGCACCCGACCACCCTCGCATCCGAAGCTGGGCTTCCGGCGTAGCGTGGCCCGCATGGACCTGGGTTTTCATCTGGCGTATCTGAACTTCGATTCCGGGGCGGAGCAGCTCGGCCCCACCCTCGCCCGCACCGCCCGCGACGCCGAGGCCGCGGGCATCAAGCGGCTGACGGTCATGGACCACTTCTGGCAGATCCATGCCTACGGGCCGCCTGAGCTGAACATGCTCGAGGCGTACACCTTCCTCGGCTTCCTCGCCGCGAACACCAAGACGGCGCTGCTGCACACCATGGTCACGGGCGTCGTCTACCGCGAGCCGGGGCTGCTCGCGAAGGCCGTGTCGACCCTCGACGTGCTCTCCGGCGGGCGTGCCGGGCTCGGCATCGGCGCGGCCTGGAACGAGGAGGAGTCGCGCGGCCTCGGCATCCCGTTCCCGCCCATCGCCGAGCGCTTCGAGCGGCTCGAAGAGGCGATCCAGATCGCGCTGCAGATGTGGAGCGAGTCGGATGCCCCGTACGACGGCACCCACTATCAGCTCGGCCGCACCCTCTCGGTGCCCGCGACCGTCTCGCAGCCGCGCCCGTACCTGATCATCGGCGGCGTCGGCGAGCGCAAGACGCTGCGCATGGTCGCGAAGTACGCGGACGCCTCGAACTGGTTCGCGAGCGCCGACTTCCCGCACCTCATCGACGTGCTCAAGGGGCACTGCGACGCGGTCGGGCGCGACTACGCGACGATCGAGAAGACCGCTCAGAACCGCATCGACGAGACGACGACCCGCGATTCGCTGTTGCGGGAGCTCGAGCGGCTGCGCGGCTTCGACATCCGCGCGACGTACTTCTCGAGCCCCCTCTCGGACCCGGCCCGCGTCGTCGACCTGCTCGGCTCGGTCGCCGCCGAGGTCGCGGAGTGGTAGCCCGCCGCTACCCCGTCACGTGGCCGAAGAGGAGGCCGAGCAGATAGGTGACGGCCGCCGCGCCGTAGCCGATCGCGAGCTGGCGCAGCGCGCGGGACAGCGGGGACGAGCCCGAGAGCAGGCCCACCACGGCGCCGGTGCCGACGAGGGCGAGGCCCACGAGGCCGGCGGAGAGCGCGACGGCGCCGAGGCCCGACATCCCGAACAGATACGGGATGACGGGGATGATCGCGCCGGATGCGAAGAAGCCGAAGCTCGAGAGCGCCGCCCCGGTGGCGGTGCCGATCGCCTCGTGCTCGTCGGCGTCCGGCGCTTCGAACGCCGCCGTGTCGGTGTCGGGGCCGGCGATCAGCCGCGCGGCGCGCAGCTCGGCCTGACGCGCAGTCATGCCGCGCGAGCGGAACACGAGCGCGAGCTCGTTGCGGCCGGCGTCGAGCTTGCCGATCGCGCGGCGCACGTCGGGGTTCGGCGTGGACGCCATGAGCAGCTCGCGCTGCGAGTGCACGCTGACGAACTCGCCCGCGGCCATCGAGAGGGCGCCAGCCAGCACGCCGGCGATGCCCGTCAGCAGCACGACGTGGGCCTCGACGCCGGTCGCGCCGATGCCCAGCACGAGCGAGAGGTTCGAGACGAGGCCGTCGTTCGCGCCGAACACCGCGGCGCGGAACGTGCCGGACAGGCGGCTGCGACCCCGCTCGGCGAGCGCCCGCACGACCTCTTCGTGGACCTGCTCGTCGGCGGCCATCTGCTCGGTGGCATCCGGGTCGGCGGCGTAGGGCGACCGCGACTCGGCCCGCTGGACGAGCGCGAGGACGAACACCGAGCCGAAGCTGCGGGCGAGCCAGCCGAGGAAGCGGGAGCGGACATCCGCCTTGAGCGGCTTGCCGACCCGATCGCCGAGCAGGTCGAGCCAGTGCTGCTCGTGGCGCGACTCGGCCTCAGCGAGCGCGAGCAGGACCTCGCGCTCCTCGCCCTTCCGGCGCGAGGCGAGATCGCGGTAGACGGATGCCTCGGCGCGCTCGTCCGCGAGGTAGCGGCGCCAGCGGCGCAGGGTGCGCTCATCGGGGGTGCGCGGGGGCGTTCCGGGCATGCTCATCGGCGCTCAGTTTCGCATGCGAGGCGGCGGCGGGGCATCCGCTCGACTTAAGGTCATTTTGACATAAACATGGAAGTGTGCTTATGGTGACGGCGACCTGAAGGAGGTCGCAGATGGAGGCCACGCTCGCGGTGTCGACCGTGATCTTCTCCCTGCGCGCCTCGGGCAGCTTCGGCGCCGACGAGCGCGAGCGCTCGATCTGGCTGCCGCTCGTGCGCCGCATCCGCGCCCCCCACGACGGCATGTGGGCGCTGCCCGGCGGCCCGCTCGGCGAGCGCGAGGGTCTCGCCGAAGCCGCCACGTCGACGCTCGCGAAGACCACGGGCCTCGCGCCGCGCTACCTCGAGCAGCTCTACGCCTTCGGCTCGCCCGAGCGTTCCGGCGAGGACGCCGAGCGCGTCGTCTCGGTCGTCTACTGGGCCCTCGTCGCGGAAGAGGAGGCGCGCGCCGCCCGCATCGGCCAGAACGTGCGCTGGTTCAAGGCCGACGAGCTGCCCCGGCTCGCCTTCGACCACAACGTGATCGTCGACTACGCGCTGTGGCGCCTGCGCAACAAGGTCGAGTACAGCCGCATCGCGAGCGGCTTCCTCGGCGAGACCTTCACGCTCGCGCAGCTGCGCGAGGCGTACGAGGCCGTGCTCGGGCGCCCCCTCGACCCCGCCAACTTCCGCCGCCAGATCGAGGCGTCCGGCGCGCTCGTCGACACCGGCCAGGTGCTCACGGGCGTGCGGCACCGCCCGCCGCGGCTCTACCGCTACAACACGACCGTCGACCTCGCCGAGCAGGGCCCGCTGGGCCGCACGGCGGAGAAGTAACCACCATCTGCACCACAGCTGGAGAAGACAATGACACTGCTTGAGGAACGCGCCGCGGCATCCGTCGCGCGCACCATCGCGGGCATCACCAACGGCGCCGTGGAAGGCGAGACCTGCGCGCCCGAGCTGGCCGAGGGCCCGTGGGCCTTCGACCTCGGGATGCCCGGCTACGGCCCCGGCGCCTCGCAGGACGATGTGCTGCCCGCCGGCTCGCCCGCGCAGGGCGAGCTGCCCGAGCGGTACCGCACGGCATCGCCCGAAGAGATCTCATCGATGATCGCGGCTGCCAAGGCGACGCTCGGCTCGCGCGTGGCCGTGATGGGGCACTTCTACCAGCGCGACGAGGTCGTGCAGTACGCCGACTTCGTGGGCGACTCGTTCCAGCTGGCGCGGGCGGCGCGCGAGCTGCCGGATGCCGAGGCCATCGTCTTCTGCGGCGTGCACTTCATGGCCGAGACGGCCGACATCCTGACGCAGCCCGATCAGGCCGTCATCCTGCCCAACCTCGCCGCCGGCTGCTCGATGGCCGACATGGCCGACATCGACTCGGTCGAGGCCTGCTGGGCCGAGCTCGAGGCGCGGTTCGGCACGGAGCCCGACGAATCGGGCCGGGTGCCCGTCATCCCCGTGACCTACATGAACTCGTCGGCCGCCCTCAAGGCGTTCTGCGGCGAGCACGGCGGCATCGTGTGCACCTCGTCGAACGCGGCGACGGTGCTCGAGTGGGCCTTCGAGCGCGGGCAGCGCGTGCTGTTCTTCCCCGACCAGCACCTCGGCCGCAACACCGCCAAGGCGATGGGCGTGCCGCTGTCGGCCATGCCGCTCTGGAACCCGGCCGGCGTGCGCGGCGGCCTGACGGACGAGCAGCTGGATGACTCGCGGGTCATCCTCTGGAACGGCTTCTGCTCGGTGCACAAGCGGTTCTCGGTCGCGCAGATCGAGGCGGCGCGGGCTTCGCACCCGGGCGTGCGCGTCATCGTGCACCCCGAGTGCCCGATGGACGTCGTGGACGCCGCCGACGGCTACGGCTCGACCGACTACATCGTCAAGGCGATCGCGGCGGCGCCGGCCGGCTCGGCCTTCGCCATCGGCACCGAGATCAACCTCGTGCAGCGCCTCGCCGCGGAGTATCCGCAGCACGAGATCTTCTGCCTCGACTCGATGGTCTGCCCGTGCTCGACGATGTACCGGATCCACCCCAGCTATGTCGCGTGGGTGCTCGAGGAGCTCGTCGCCGGGCGCACGGTGAACCAGATCTCGGTGTCGGAGCGCGTGGCCGAGGGCGCGAAGGTCGCCCTCGAGCGCATGCTCGCCGCCCGCCCCGACACGACCATGGCTGCGTAGCGGACCATGACCGGGTTCCTTCCTGGCGGACGCGATTCGGGGATCGCGTCGGCGCGCCGCGCACGCCGGTCGGCGTGGCGCGTCGAAAAGCGTCCGCGCGGATTCGGGGACGAGCCCTGATGCGCGTGATCGTGGTGGGGTCCGGCTTGGCCGGCCTGTTGTCGGCCGTGTCCGCGGCCGAGCGCGGCGCCGACGTGCTGCTCGTGACCAAGGCGGCGCTCGCCGACGCCAACACGACGCACGCCCAGGGCGGCATCGCGGCGGCGCTGTTCCCCGACGACTCGGTCGCGGCGCACGTGCGCGACACGCTCGCCGCGGGCGCCGGGCTGTGCGACCTCGCCGCCGTCGAGGTGCTCTGCGCCCAGGGCCCCGACCGGGTGCGCGAGCTGATCGCGCGCGGGGTGCGGTTCGACCGGGCGGGCTCGGGCTCGGGCGACGAGATCGACGGACTTGCGCGCGGGCTCGAGGCGGCGCACTCGGCGGCCCGCATCCTGCACGCCGGCGGCGACGCGACCGGCGCCGAGATCGAGCGCGCGCTGATCGCCGCGGCGCGGGCATCCTCTCGCGTCATCGTGCGCGAGCACGCGGCGCTCGTCGATCTCGTGGTCGACGGCGGCGCGGTGGTCGGCATCGAGCTGCTCGGCGGGGCCGTCGAGCGGGCGGATGCCGTCGTGCTCGCCGCTGGCGGAGCCGGGCAGCTTTTCGCGCACACGACCAACCCCGCGTTCGCGACGGGCGACGGCGTCGCCGCGGCATGGCGCGCGGGGGCCGAGCTCGCGGACGCCGAGTTCTACCAGTTCCACCCGACGGCACTGTATTTCCCGAAGTCACTGGCGGCCCCCGGGTCGTTCCTGATCTCCGAGGCCGTGCGCGGCGAGGGCGCCGTGCTGCGCAACGCCCGCGGCGAGCGCTTCATGCTCGATGTGCACCCCGACGCCGAGCTCGCGCCGCGCGACGTGGTCGCGCGCGGCATCGCGACCGAGATGGCCGCGCAGGGCGGCGAGCCCGTGGTGCTGGATGCCACGGGCATCGGCGCGCGGCTGCGCACCCGTTTCCCCACCATCGATGCGGCGACCCGCGCCGCCGGCTTCGACTGGACGCGCGAGCCGATCCCGGTGACGCCCGCCGCGCACTACTGGATGGGCGGCATCGCGACCGACACCTCCGGCCGCACCTCGCTTCCCGGGCTCTGGGCCGTGGGCGAGTGCGCCTCGACGGGCGTGCACGGCGCCAACCGGCTCGCCTCGAACTCGCTGCTCGAGGCGGCGGTGTTCGCGCACCGGGCGGTGGAGGATCTGGTCACCGATGGTCGAGTAGCGGCGCCGCTTGCGGCGCCCGCCCCCTCCTCCGATGGTCGAGTAGCAGCCGAGCGCCAGCGAGGCCGCGTATCGAGGCCCTCTGCAGCTCCGGATCCGGCGGCGCACGGGGTCTCGATACGCGGCGCCGCAAGCGGCGCTGCTACTCGACCATCGGAGGAAGGCGCGACTCCGTTCTCGCGCGCTGAGCTGCAGGGGCTCATGTGGCACCACGCGGGGCTGCAGCGCTCGGGCGAGGGGCTGCGCGCCGCGGCATCCCGACTCGCCGCATGGCAGGTCGCCGACCTCGGCGACGCGACGTCCCTCGAAGACCGCAACCTGCTCGACCTCGCCCGCGCCGTCGTGGACTTCGCGCTCGCGCGCGAGGAATCCCGCGGCGCCCACTACCGCACCGACTTCCCCGTTTCCCGACCCGAACTCGCCGAACGGCGCAACGCCGCCCGTGAAGGAGCCCCCGTATGCTGACCCCCCAGATCATCGACACCGCCGTCGCGGCGGCACTGCGCGAGGACGCCCCGTGGGGCGACGCGACGAGCGAGGCGGTGATTCCGGCCTCCGCCACCGCGACCGCGCAGCTCGTCGCGCGCGAGTCGGGCGTCTTCGCCGGCGGCGCCGTGTTCGCCGCCGCGATGCGACTGACCGACCCGGCCATCGCGACCACGCTGCGGCTCGCCGACGGCGCGTTCTTCTCGAGCGGCTCGGTGCTCGCCGAGGTGTCGGGGCCTGCCCGCTCGGTGCTCACCGCCGAGCGCGTCGCCCTCAACTTCGCGCAGCGCATGAGCGGCATCGCGACGCTCACCGCGCGCTACGTCGGCGCCGCGAACGGCACGCGCGCCCGCATCGTCGACACGCGCAAGACGACTCCGGGCCTACGGCCGTTCGAGCGCCACGCGGTCGCGTGCGGCGGGGGCCACAACCACCGCTACTCGCTGTCCGACGCGGTACTCGTGAAGGACAACCACCTCGCGGTGCTGACCGCCGGCGGCCTGTCGGTGACCGAGGCGCTGCGCCAGGTGCGCGGCCGCATCGGCCACACCGTGCACCTCGAGGTCGAGGTCGACCGCCTCGACCAGATCGACGCCGTGCTCGCCGCGGGCGTCGACACGATCATGCTCGACAACTTCTCGCTCGACGACCTGCGCGCGGGCGTCGCGCTCGTGCACGACCGCGCGATCATCGAGGCCTCGGGCGGCGTGAACCTCGACACCGTACGGGGCATCGCCGAGACCGGCGTCGACCTGATCTCGGTCGGCGCGCTGACGCACTCGGTGCGCTCGCTCGACCTCGGGCTCGACGTGGTGCTGTCGCGCTGACCTCCGTCGCCCGCCCATGATCCTGCTCGACGCCGCCGCGACGACGCCCGTGCGCCGGTCGGCGCTCGAGGCGGCGTGGCCGTATCTGACCGGCACGTTCGGCAACCCGTCGAGCGTGCACGAGCCGGGGCTCGCGGCGGCGCGCGGGCTGGCGGGCGCGCGCTCAGCGGTGGCCGCGTTCCTCGGGTGCCGGGCGTCCGAGGTCGTGTTCACCTCGGGCGGCACCGAGGGCGCGAACCTCGCGATCAAGGGGCTCGCCCTCGGGTCGCCGCGGGGCCGCCACGTCGTGACGACGCGCATCGAGCACGAGGCGGTGCTCGCGTCGGTCGCGTATCTCGAGCGGGTGCACGGCTTCGCCGTGTCGTACGTCGAGGCGGATGCCACCGGCGCGGTCGACACCGCTGCACTGCGCACCGTGCTTCGCCCCGATACAACCCTGGTGACGATCGGCTGGGCGAACAACGAGGTCGGGACGGTGCAGGATGTCGCGGCCCTGGCCGCCGTCACGCACTCTGGCGGCGCGCTGTTCCACACCGACGCCGTGCAGGCCGCCGCGGCGCTGCCGGTCGACGTGGTCGCGCTCGGCGTCGACGCGCTCTCGCTGTCGGGTCACAAGCTCGGCGCGCCGAAGGGATCGGGGGCGGCGTATGTCCGGGCCGGGCTGCCGCTCGAGCCGCTGCTGCATGGTGGAGGTCAGGAACGCGGCCGCCGCTCCGGCACCGAGAACGTCGCCTGGGCGGTGGCGCTCGCGGCGGCGTGCGCCGAGCTGCGGTCGTCACAAAGTGCGGCCACCGCGCCACAAAGCGCGACTTTCCGACGACCGGACATTGCCTCGGGCGAGCGGTCGTCACAAAGTGCGGCTTCGGCGGGGCCGCGAGGCGATTTTGTGACGACCGGCGAGCAGCGCGCGGCGGCCGACCGCGACGCCTTCATCCGGGCCGTGCTGGCCGGCGTGCCCGGGGCGCGGCTGACGGGGCATCCCACTGCGCGGCTCCCCCGCCACGCGTCGTTCACGGTGGCCGGCGTCAACGGCGAGACCGTGCTGCTCGAGCTCGATCGGCGCGGCGTGATCGCCTCGGCCGGCTCGGCGTGCGCGGCCGGGCGCACCGAGCCCTCGCACGTGCTGCTGGCCCTCGGCCTCACGTCGGATGAGGCATCCGCCGCCCTCAGATTCACGTGGACAGAGGACGTGACCGCCGCGGACCTGCAGACCGCGGCCGCCGCGCTCGTCGAGTCGGTCGCCGCGATCACCGGGCGTCGGTAAACGGCGGAATCGGAGCCGGATACCCGCATCAGGCGACGCCCGGCCACGGCGCCGGGGCCCGATGACGACTGCGACCGCGACTGCAACACGCCGGTAGTGGCTCTTGCGCACTAATGCGTGTTGCGCGGTAGTGTGTCAGGCACAAGAGCGGACGAGCGGAAGAAGGTCCGATGGACTCCACGCAGCTCCTCAAGGGTGTGCTCGACATGGCGGTGCTCGCCGTCGTGCACGACGAGGACGGATACGGCTACGACATCGTGCGCAGGCTGCGCGATTCGGGCCTGGAGGGCGTCGGCGACGCCTCGGTGTACGGCACGCTCCGCCGGCTCTACGCGGCGGGCGCACTGTCGACCTACGTCGTCCCGTCCGAGGACGGGCCGCATCGCAAGTACTACGGCATCAACTCCGAGGGCCGAGCGCTTCTCGCCCGCCAGAAGTCCACCTGGTCGCAGTTCTCGGCGACCGTGTCGGCGCTCGTCGGCGCCGGCGCCGCAGCCGCGACAACCCTTCCCCCGCGCGCGATTGGAGCGAAGCGATGATCACCGCCGACAGCACCCGTGAGTCGGTCCACGCATTCGCGCAGGCCGTGCGCGACGCCCTCACCGACCTGCCCGCCGACGAAGTCGACGAGCTGACCGACGGCCTCGAGGCCGACCTGTTCGAACGCGCCGAAGAACTCGGCGGCACCGACGGCTTCGGCGAACCCGTCGTCTACGCGGACGAACTGCGCGCCTCCGCCGGGCTGCCCGAGCGCGCTGCCGCCGCCGCGCACCGCGCCGGCATGCGTGAGCTGCGAGACGGGTGGGTTGCTGCCGCCGCGGCGTTCTGGCGACAGACCGTGGCGACGCCCTTCGCCCGCGAGGTGACCCGTGCGGCACTCGCCCTCCGCCCGGTGTGGTGGGTGTTGCGCGGCTGGACGGTCTACCAGGTCTTCGCGCTGGCGATCTGGGGCGCCTACTCCGCGAGCGTCGTGCCGCTCGGGCTCGGCGGCGCGGGGAAGAACGCACTGCGCTGGCTGCTGCTGATCGCGATCGTGCTCATCAGCGTGCAGTGGGGGCGGGGCGGTGGATGCCGGGCCGCTGGGCGAAGTACCTGCTCGGCCTCGTGAGCATCGGCACGGTCATCGCCGTCATCCCCGTGCTCGGCATCGTCTTCGGCGCCGAACAGTCGATGATGCGCGGGGCCGAGTATGCCTCGTCCGTCGCCGCCGCGCAGCCCGGGATCGTCGACAACGGGCGCACCGTCTACAACATCTACGCCTATGACGCCGACGGCAATCCGCTCACGAATGTGCAGCTGTACGACCAGGACGGCAACCCGCTCGTCGCGGCGCCCGACGAGTCGACGGACACCGTGCCCGGCGTGAACCACTACGGCGAGGCCTTCACCGCGATGCCGAATCCTCTCGCGAGCGGGGCCCTCGGCTGGGCCGTCTACCCCCTGCCGACCAAGGCCGCGCCCCAGTCGCCGCCTTTCCCGGCCGCACCGCGGCTGAACGCCGCGACGACGGGCTCGCCGAGTGCCGACGACGGTGCGAGCGACGCCTCGGGGCAGCCGACGCCGACCCCCACCGCGCTTCGCACCCCGGGGAAGGACGCCGCCGCTCCCACGCCTACCCCGACCCCGGCCGGCTAGCGCGGATCGGAGCCGAAGATGCCCATCGACCCCGCCGACCTCGCGCTGCCGCCCACGCAGCCGCTCGACCTGACCGAGCTCAACGACTGGCTCGTCGCGCAGGCCGATGCGCAGGCATCCTGAACCGCACCGCCCCTCACCGCGCCGAGAGCGCCCCCGCGATGCCGCCGACGCTGAAGAAGCGGTTGAGCAGCGCGAAGATCAGGATCGGCGGCAGCGAGATCAGCACCGCGAGCACGGGCGAGCCCCCGGCCGCCCCGAGGCCGATGCCGAGCGTGTAGTTGGCGTTCGACCTGATGAACACGAGCGCGACGAGGTAGTCGTTCCACGCGAACAGAAAGGTGAAGATCGCCGTCGACAGCACCGCCGGCAGCGAGTTGCGCAGGACGACGCGGAAGAACGCGCCGAAGACGGATGCCCCGTCGAGCCAGGCCGCTTCCTCGAGCTCGATCGGCACAGAGGTGAAGTAGGCCGCGAACATCCAGATCGCGACGGCGCCCGACAGGGCGACGTAGACGATCGCGACGCCGCCGAGGGTGTCGATGAGGCCGATCTTCGCGAAGGCGAGGAACAGCGGCACGAGCAGCAGGAAGGCCGGGAACGACTGCACGAGGAAGATCGCGAGCGCGAAGCCGTTGACCAGCCGGCCGCGGGCACGCGCGAGCACGTAGCCCGCCGGCGCACCGACCGCCACGCACACGAGCACCGTGAAGAGCGCCAGGCCGAGGCTGTTCTCGAACCAGATGAGCCCCTCGCCGTGCAGGAACCCGGCGTACTGCTGCCACTCGCGCTCGAACCAGCTCGGCTGCGGCCCGGGGGCGCCGTAGCCGTAGCCGCGTCCGCCGAGCGGAATGCCGAAGGCCGACGCGAACGTGCCCGAGAGCGGGAAGAACGTGACAGCGAGGATGCCGAGCATGAGCACGAAGCGCAGCCACGGCGTCACGTGGTGCAACACACGCACCCGGCGCCTCGGCATCGAACTCACCGCATGAGACTAGGCGTTTCGCTTATGCAACAACAAAAGGGGCTGGTCGGGAGGGCGACTCTGCGGCGCAGCCACTGAAGAGCCCTAAGTTATTCGGTCGTCGGTCGTCTTTCGCGCGCGGCGAGAACGACGCGAGCCTTCAACCGCAGCACCAGCGACACATCCGCCGATGAGCAAGACCAAGCCGAGAAAAGCGACGACCCACTGCAGCATGTCATCGGGCGCGTCAAAGATCGCGTGCTCATCGAAGTACGTTCCAAGAATCGCGTTGCTCACGTAGTCGAGCACCATGATGACCAGCCCGATAACTGCCGTGCTCCAGCACCACCAACGCACCAAATGTGGCATGCGAAGAACTTACCGAGACACGGGTGGCTCCTTTCCGCGCCGCAGGTGGATCTGTTTCGCGCCACCTAAGAGCGGAGTCGCCGGGTAGGCAAGGTGGCGCGGCTGATTGCGTCTACTGTTTGCTCGTGTCCACCTATTCGCCGAGCGGCAGACGGCTTCTGGCCTGGTCACGAGTTGTCGTGTGGGTCGGCATCGCCTGGTCGGTCTGCTGGCTCATCAGCCCGCTCGTCTTCGGCCTGATGGGCTGGTCGTCCTCGTTC
Source organism: Microbacteriaceae bacterium (assembly GCA_009780695.1). GTDB lineage: Bacteria > Actinomycetota > Actinomycetes > Actinomycetales > Microbacteriaceae > Gryllotalpicola. The sequence continues at coordinate 74,547 of WQZN01000006.1, read as the reverse complement.
GGAACAATCGCCCCCGGCGTTGTCCTGCTTGCGCTCGGCGGCATCTACGGACTGCTGCGAAGACGCGCAGACCCTGTGTATGACGGCTGGCCGTGGAATCGCGCTGCGGAACCGCCGCCCGACGACACTCAGCACCACGGTTCTTGACAAGCGAATTGGTATCGAAGTCGGAGCGCGGCGCGTCCGCTCACAAGAAGAGTTCTTAGCCCACCACGTCAGCCATGGGAATGAAAGAAGTAACGCCGTGGATCGATCCGGTGGATCTGGTAACGGGCCCCGCGAAAAGTCCGAATCGCTCAAAGAGAGAGTCGGCAGCCTCTCTGATGAATGGACGGTTTTCTCGACATGTTCGACGAGTTGAAACAGAAGGCCGCAGGATGAGCGCTCGTGAGTATCTGGTTCCAGGGTGGACCCAGTTGCGTTGGTCGTTAGTTTTCGTGGTGAGCTTGGCCGCGACGATTCTCGTCAGCGTTGCTTTCCTTTTTGTTCCTGGCGGCTCGCCGCTCAAAGCAGCCGTCGGCTGGGTCGCAGTCGGGGCGTGGTGGGTCGTGGTGTGGTCCAGTGCCGGCAAAGCAATCAAACGTTGGCGCGAGCGCCGAGCGGGCTACACGACAATGCCGCCGGACGAGCGGCACCCGGAGCTCGACGAGGTGGATGCGCGCACCGGCTTCGTCATCCGCAAGGGATCGGGGCCGTTGCTCGAGAATGCGGAACGGGCAGACCGCGTGGCACGCGCGCGCACGGAGGCCAGTCGCAAACCTGCAACTGCCGCTGCACCTTTGCCCTGGGGCTGGCCCAGACGCTGAGCGAGACAGCCGGGAAGGTCCCCAAGCCCCCGGGAAGTCGCGAAGCATCGCAAGCGACTGGAAGCTGTGAAGGAGGGTATGTGGAAGAACCTGATGAGATCGATGACGGGGCACCGTTGTGGTGGGTGAGTGCCCCGGTGGTGTCTGTCGAGGAGTGCGAGCGGTTGGAGGTCCTCGTTGAGGAGGAACTCGGTGCCGAAGTCGGGACCTGCGTCGACCCCATGTGGCATATGCGGTTCTTGCACTTCGATCTCGCGCGGGTGGAAAGCTTGCGAGTCGCTCTCGATAACCGATCGGGTGCGCGGGGAGTTGCGGCGCGACGTGATTGGGCTGGTTTCGTGTTGGATCTCGAGCGCTTTCTTTCTGTCGGCTCGATGTATGAGCTGGAGATCGTGGACCCGCGAGACCTGGGGTATGCGGCGCGGGTGCCCCGGGCTGAGGTGATGTCGGAGGCGTTGCGGACGCCGGAGCTGCTGGCATCTGCGCTCTCGGAATCGCAGGCGACCCATGTTGCCTCCGGTCTTCGATCAAAAGGGCTGCGGCCGACGGTGTGGGACCCGTATGTGTGGCACACGGAGGCGCTTTCGCGGATGGATGCGATGCATTGGCGGGCAATGCTGATCGAGGCTGATTCGTTGATCATCAACGATCGCGGGACCGGCGCCCACGTTTGGGAGGTGATCGACCCGAGGGATCTCCGCAATGAGTACTCGCTCGAGTCCTTCGACGAATTCCTGGCTCTTGCGCGCTAGAACCGCGCCGGCGCCCGCCTCGACGGAACGTTGAAAGCCATGGATACCCCGCTACGAGCGCTCTGCCAGACTGCTGCCCCATTGACAGCTTCTGCATTGCTCGGCCATGAATGCTCACTCCTGTGGCGCCCATGTATAGCGCCGCAGGAACGATGAACAGGGAGCACAGCCTCAGATGACCCTCACACCGCCCTTCCGATCCGGGCAGGTCTGGCTGTTCCTCATCTTTCTGGTACTGGGTGGCCTTGCATTCCTCATCTTCGGCGTGATCGGGATGGTCCAGTCGGCCGTCATCGCCGAGCACGCCGTGCATGTCGACGCTGTGGTCGTCGGCTCCACAAGAACGCCGGACGGCAAGTACGGCTCTTGCGATAGCGGCTGGGTGTACTCCCCCGTGGCGCGGTTCACCGCAACCGACGGGCAGGTGGTCACCCAGGAGATCGACAGCGGCGCTGAGATCTGCGCGAAGCCCGTGCCGGGAACCAAGGTCCCGGTTGTCTACGACAGCCAGGACCCGAGCCAGGTGACTGCTCCCGGCTTCTGGAACAGCTACGGCGGCCCCGGCCTGATGATCGTCGCCGGCCTCATCTTCGGGTCGATCGCCACCATCGTCGTCAGAGCAGGCAAGCCGCCGGCCGAAGAGGCTGCAACGCGACAATAGGAAAAGGCCCCGGAATTCCGGGGCCTTTCGCCTTCTCTGTGCGCCCGAAGGGACTCGAACCCCTAACCTTCTGATCCGTAGTCAGGCAGGATACGAATGCTTGACCCTCTAGGCAGCGCCTGGGCAAACCCACGAAAGGCCTTGAAAATACTGGCCAAAGTGGCCAACGCCTCACCTCGCATGTCTAGGCAACCTTAGGCAAGAATTGGTAGCCTGAATGGCACGTATATGGCACGGACCGCGAGACGAGAAGGACCGACATCATGGCCACCAAGCGCAAGCCACGGGCAAAGCGTGAGAGCTGGGGAAGCATCCGCGAGCTACCCTCGGGCCGACTCCAGGCGCGCTACTCGGTCGACGGCAAGACCTTCACGGCACCGCACACCTTCGATGCCTATGAGGACGCGCGCGCCTACCTGGCCGCGGTGCGAACGGATATCACTCGGGGGATGTGGCGCTCACCTGACCAACTCGCAGCTGAGGCCGCTGAGAATGAGAAGAGGGCCGCCGCCGAGCGGTTCGGGCTCTACGCCGAGACCTGGATTGCGCAGCGCGTCACGAGCAAGGCCAAGCCCTTGCGCCCCAAGACCGCCGCCGAATATCGCCGTCAGCTCACACGCGGCCTCGCGATCTTCGCTGACGACCGCCTGACGGCAATCACCCCGGCCCGTGTTCGCGCGTGGCACGCCGACCGCATGAAGATCGGGCCGACCGCCGCAGGTGCTGAGGCTCGCCTACTCCGCGCCGTGATGGGCACCGCGGTTCACGATGGCATCCTCAGTCAAAACCCCGTGCCGACCGAGCTGACCCGGACTGAGACCGGCATCGCCCATCGCCCGCCGACGCTCGCCGAGTTGGGCATCGTGCTTGACACCATCGAGCCGTTCTATCGCCTCGCCATAGTCCTCAGCGCCTATGCCGGGTTGCGTCTCAGCGAGCTTCGCGCCCTCCGCCGCTCTGACCTCACGATTCACGAGGGGCGCGTCCTTGTGCGCGTCGAACGCGCCGCCCAGTACATCGCCAAGGAAGGTTGGCACGTCGGGCCGCCCAAATCTGCCGAGGGGGAACGGACCGTGCCCCTCCCTGCCGCTCTGACAGGGGACGTAGAGCGCCACCTCGCCGAGTTCGTCGGCGACTTCGCAGCGTCCCTGATCTTCGCGCCTAGCGGCCTGTCCAAGTACGTGCACGACCGCCAATTCAACGATGCGTGGAACGTCGCACGTGACGCGGCAGGCATCCGCGGCAAGGTCCGCCTTCACGATCTCCGCGGCTTCGCAGGCACCACCTTTGCCCAGGGCGGGGCGACCCTTCGCGAAACGATGGCCTTCCTCGGTCACAGCACTACCGATGCGGCGATGCGATACCAGTACGCCGCCGCTGACCGGCTCAGCGATCTCGCTGACCGGATGCCTCTGCCGACGCCCGGCGCACGCCCGACCGTCACACAAATCCGCGACGCGAGGTAGCCGAGACCGTGCGCAGCATCGCCGGGACCGGCCCGGAGGGCCGCGACTGACCGCTTACGACGTTTCGCGGCCTCATTCGCGAGCCCGTCCCCAGCACAGCTCGCCGCGTGCGATGACGCCCCGGCAGGACATCTAGACCCCTCCTGGACAAGATATTTTCGCGCCACAGAAATGTGACCTAATGCCTTCCCCAGACGTATAGCGCACAGCTTTTCGAGGTATTTATGCGCCTTTTGGTGTAAACGAATCCCTGATCAGGCGATATTTCTGCGTTGACGGATGCCAGACCGGCGAGTTCACTAATGCCCAGACAAGCGCGCACATCAGCGCCGATGCACTGGGAGGAACACGATGGCCAAGGGTGACCCGCGAAGCGGCGCGGTCCGCACAAGCTGGGGCGACCTCGCGACAATCGCCAAGGCCGCCGAGGCCTTCGACGTGGACACCTCAACGGTTCGCCGCTGGGTGAGTCGCGGCTACCTCGCCGCATACCGCCTGCCCTCTGGGGCCCTCAGGGTGGACCTGGCCACGCTCACCCTGACCGAGATTCGCGCGGCCCGCGAGGCATGATGTCCGAGCACACCGAGGCCGACAACCTGCCCGACCTGCCCGCGACCACGAGCCCGGACCTCGACGCGCTGGCCGCCCAGATCGAGCAGAACGAGCGTCGCGCATTCGAGGCCATCGACGCCGCACGCGGCGGCCTCGCGAGCAAGCTGGAGGGCATCGCCGAGATCGAGCGGCGCAACCTCAACGCCCTCGCCGACCCGAACCAAGGCACGCCGTGAGCTGGACCCGCCTCGATGACCTCTGGACCGAGCGCGATGACCTCGCCGGGCTCGACTACCCCGACAGGTGGCATTACCTCGCTCTGATTCAAGCATGCAGCCGCCGCGGGGCTCTGACCGGCGAGTTGCGAACCATCGACGCCCGCCGAGCCTCCGACCACCCCGACCCCGACCGCGCACAGCGCAACCTGATCGCCGCCGGGCTCATCGAGCCGACCGCCCAGGGCATCCGCGTCATCGAGATCGCTGACCACGTGCCGCCTCCCAGTGTCCGCGATGCATCCACGCGCGCCGCCGAGCGCAAGCGCAGGCAGAGGGCGCACGAAGCGGGCGACCATCACCTCTGCCTACCCGAGCGGTGCCCCCTTGCCCCCGGTCCGCGTGACATCGACCGTGACAATCCGCGTGACCCCGGGACAGGACAGGACAGGACTGGCGAGGACTACAAGGTGACAGGTGAGGGACCTGTTGAGCTGACCACCTCCGAGCCATACAACCCGGCCATCTACGACGAGACCGGCCAGGACCGCGCCTGGTTCGATGGCACGCCCGTCGCGGTTCCCGGTAGCGGGGTCCGGTTCCGGGACGCGAGCTAGGGCGACGAGATGGCCGACGAGACCCCCACCACAGGCCCCACGCCCGGCACCGCGGCTCACAGCAATACACCCGCCTGTCTCAGCCCGCTTGACGTGCCGGGCGGCGTGGCCTGGCGCACGCGAGTCCCCGGCACTGACGAGTGGACCGAGGCCATTTTCACCCGTCCCCCGCACTACTCATCGCCCCCCGCCGCGTCTAGCACCTCTCAACAGCCCCCCGCAGCCCCCTACGCACCCGAGGCCCCCGACATGGCCAGCGACACGCAGAACAAATTTTCGCCTCTCAGCGAGGCGCACAAGACCAAAGGGACGAACTCATGACCGATGAGGACCCCACGACCGACCTGGCGCTAGCGATCCTGCACGCAGACGGCGATGTCATCCTCGCCGCTCGCCGCGTGACCGAGACCGCCCTCGCCGCCGATGCCGCCCTCGCCGCCTACCTCGAAACGGCGCGCATCGCCGCCGAGTTGAAGGCCACCCTCCCCCGCCCCGACACGGAAGGCACGACCTCATGAGCACCACGAACAGCCACCGTCACCGCGGCAGCGCGGGGCGCGTCACCGACAGCACCGCGAGGCAGACCGAGGCAGTTCGGCTTCGTCTCAGCGGCGCGAACTACCAGCAGATCGCCGACGCTCTCGGCGTCAACAGGTCGACCGCGTGGCGCGCCGTCGACAAGGCCCTCAAGGCCGAACGCTTCGAGGCCGTCGCCGAGCTTCGACAGATCGAACTGGCACGCCTCGATCAGGTGCTCTCGACCTTGTGGCCGAAGGCCACGCGCGGCGATCTCCAGGCCGTCGACCGGGTGCTCAACACGATCCACCTGCAAGCGAAGCTCACGGGCATGACCCGCCTCTTCCCTGAGGACGAGGGCAGTGCCGAGGTGCGCCAGGTGCTCGCGGACTTCTTGATCGTCACCCGCGACTACGCCGACGCCGCCGAACCCCCGAACCCCACCACCACCCCGTGAAAGGAACCCCCATGTCCGTCTACATCGGTAGCGTGCGCACCAGCGCTACGACCGCCCAGAACGCCGCCAAGGTGGCCGCCGAAGCCGCCCGCAGAGCAACCCGCGACTACTCCGCCGCCCGAACTCACCTCGACAAGCACCTCAGCCCAGACGGGAACCGCGAGGCCAACAGGCGCGCCGCCCAGGGCATCCTGGCCGCCGCCAGCGCCGATGCCCAGTCCCAGCGCGCCCGGAACCGTGCGGCCGTCGACTACCTGACCAGCGCCGCCGCCGAGGTGCGCCCCAAGATCGCCGACACCGCCGACGCCCTGGCCGTCGCCCGCGGCGACTGGGACAACATCCGCAGCCGCATCGACCGGGGCACGAGCATCCCCGCCCTCCTCGAAGGGGCGACCCTCGGCGAGGCCCTGGCCTTCGAAAAGTGGGGGCCCGACCTCATGGCTAGCAAGACCCCGGCGCCCGGCCCCGCCCTCGACCGCGCCCTCCAGGGCACCACCGACGACCGCCCCGACTACTCCGCCCTCATCACCGAGCGCCTGGCCGCCCTCGCCACGCCCGACGTTGCCGAGGTGCTCAGGGCCGCCCAGGCCGCACCCCGCCAGGTGGCGGCAGCCGACCCCTATCTCCGCATCATGCATGACATCGCCCATGCCCCTCTGACGATGCTGGACGCGGCCATCGAGAGCGCCCTCGTCATCAGCGGCAGCACCTCCGACGAGAGCGACGAGGACAGCGAGAGCGACGACAACGCGACCGGCAACACTGCGAGGGCAGCGCTCGGCTCTGCACTCCAGGACAGGCACCCCGCCAACTTCATGAGGGACCGCTCTACGGGGCTCCATCGCGAGCTGATCAACGCGCCCAAGAGCGAGCCGACGACGGACGCGACCAGCGCGCCGAGTCTCTAGCCCTCCGAAGCTCTCGCGCGAGGTTCGCCGCAAGCACGAGAGACGCGGCCCCGGACGACAGTCGACCACGACACCGCGCACCGGGGCCGCACCCCCCTACCCCCCAAAGTCGCCTTCTGAGAGAGCCGCGAGGGCGCGCGTGGCCACCTCGAAATTCCGGCGCGAATGGCACGTAGATGGCACGCCGCCGCAATGGCACGAGGCCACACCGCCCCGGAAATGCAGAAAACCCCCGGATGACCGGGGGTTTTCGTTTGTGCGCCCGAAGGGACTCGAACCCCTAACCTTCTGATCCGTAGTCAGATGCTCTATCCATTGAGCTACGGGCGCGAACGCAACTCATTGAGACTACCAGGCGGCCCCGACGTCGCCCAAATCGAGGTCGTTCGCCCGGGGATAATTCTCAGGTGACCGATGCATCGCAGACCGCCGCAGACCCGACATCCGCCCGCCCGATCATCCTGTGGGACATCGACGGCACGCTCGTGCACGAGACCCGCGGCGAGGGGTCGCGCATCCAGATGAGCGCGATCCGCGAGGTGCTCGGCATCGAGCTCGAGCGACCCGGCTTCGGGGCGGGCGCCACCGAGCGCATGGTCTGGGTGCGGCTGTTCGAGCACGCCGGCATGCCCGTGCCGACCGACCTGGGGCCGCTCGAGGCCGCGATCGACCGTCAGTACGTCACGCACTTCCAGAGTGTGCCGCGCGTCGCCATCCCGGGCGCGATCGAGGCGGTCGCCGCGCTCGATGCGGCGGGCTTCACCAACTCGGTGCTCACCGGCAACGGGCGCCCCGTCTCGCGCATGAAACTCGAGTCGGCGGGCTTCGACGTCGACCTGTTCGATTGGGACTCCGCCTTCTTCGGCCGCGAATGGGCCGATCGCGTCGAGATGGCGAAGGCGGCGCGCGCTGCGCATCCCGCAACCGTGATCATCGGCGACACCGTGAACGACGGGCGCTGCGCGGTCGGGTCGGGAATTCCGTGGGTCGCGGTCGGCACCGGCGGCCACCCCCGCGCAGAGCTCGAGGAGTTCGGCCCCGTCGCCTGGTTCGACGACCTGGTCGGCCGCACCGACGAGCTGATCGCGGTGCTGCGGGCGGCGCTGCCGACCCAGTAGGCGGCGGGCTGCTCCTACGGGTTCGCGTAGAACCAGAGCAGCATCACGCACACTGCCTGGCCCGCGACCGCGACCGCGAGCACGAGCCGGCGCAGCCACGGCCGGTCGATGATGCCGCGATCGGCGATGAGCGGCGCGAGCGGCATCGCGACCCGGAACACGCTCTGCTGCGGCATGAAGACGGCGAGCAGGTAGAGCGCGTACGACACGCACGTGGCGACGATCTCGACACCGAGCGTGCGGATGCCCCGCCGCCGCACCCACAGCGCGAACAGCAGGACGGCCGCCGCCATCAGCGCGACGCCGCCGATGCCGAGGTAGCGCCACGCGAGCCCGAACCAGGCGGCGAAGGGCCGGAACTGGGTGTGGCCGAGGAAGCCGTTGCGCCACGACAGCTCGGTCGCCGTGTAGGCGTCGAGCGTGCCCGTGACGGCCCACGCGATGACGGGCCACGCCACGCCCGCGAGGCCGGTCACGACCGCCGCCGCGAGCACCGCGATGCGCTCGCGCACCGGGAAGGCATCCCGCGTCTCCCGCGTCTCACGCCAGCGCGCGACGAAGACGACCAGCAGCGCGAGTGCGAGCGCCGCGCCGCCCGGCCGCGTGAAGCACGTGAGCACGGCGGGCACGAGCATCCACCAGTACCGCCGGCGCTGCATCAGATAGATCGCCGCGAACATCAGGAAGAGGAAGAGGCTCTCGGCATACGCCGTCTGCAGCAGGAACGCGAGCGGGCCGAACGAGAAGACGGTCGCGGCGAACCAGGCGGGTCGATAGCCGGCGCGGTCGCGCACGATCAGGTACAGCACGATCGTCGCGGCGGCGCCGAAGACGAGGGATGCCACAGCCCCGGTCGCTCCGAAGCCGGTGCCGAGGGCCCACGCGAGCACCCCCACGAGCATCGGGTACACGGGCAGGAACGCCCAGTTGTTCGGCTGCACGGCCCCGTCGGCGCCGCGCGGCAGCACGACCGGGTACCCCGACTGCGCGATCTGCGTGTAGTGCGCGCTGTCCCACAGCTCTGAGGCGTCGGTGAACGTCGGCAGGTGCGGGAACCAGCCGTTCGGCGTCATGAAGAACGAGGGCGTGGCGGTCTGCCAGGGGATGTGCCAGTCGTGTGCGATCACGAACCACAGCCCCAGCGCGAGCAGCAGCGTCGAGAATATGCGCGAGACGGCATACAGCGCGAGGACGTTGACCAGCTGACGGCCGAGCGGACGGCGCGACAGCTCGATGCGCGACTCGGCCGCGCTGAGTGAGGGCCAGAAGGCCGAGCTGGTGGGGGTGGACATCGCACCGACACGCTACGCCTCAAAGGTAAGGATTCCCGCGCCCCGACCCGCGCCGGGCTCCGTGCCCCGAATCGGGCCGAGAGGAACCTGCGGCCGCCTGGGTAGAGTCGGCGGCATGTCCGCTCCGTCCGCGCCGCGCACGGGCGTGCTCGCGGAATGGCACGACAGCCGCGGCTTCGGCTTCATCGCTCCGAGCGACGGGGGCCGGCGGCTCTTCGTGCACGTCTCGGCGTTCGGCAGCGCCGGGCCGCGCCCGAACGTCGGCGACAGGGTCGCATTCGAGGTCGGCGCCGGGCGGGACGGGCGGCCCCGGGCCGCGCGGGCGCGGGTGCTCGCGACATCCGCCGCCCCCTCCGCCCCACGTCGGGCAGGCGAGCGGATGCCCGCACCGCGGCCCCGGCGGCGCGGACCCGTCGCCCTGCTGCCCTTCCTGACCGTGCTCGCCTTCGCGGTGTTCCTCGCCCTCGCGGTCGCCCTGTGGGGCGCGTCGGCATGGTGGGTGCTGCTCTACGCCGGCATGAGCGCGATCGCCTTCGCGATGTACGCATGGGACAAGCGCGCCGCGATCGAGCACGCCTGGCGCACGCGCGAGAGCACGCTGCAGGCCGCGGCTCTGCTCTGCGGCTGGCCCGGCGCGATCCTCGCCCAGCAGCTGCTGCGCCACAAGAACCGCAAGGCCGGCTTCCAGCTCGTCTTCTGGCTGCTCGTGATCGTCAACATCGGGGCGTTCACCGTGCTGGTCTGGCGTTCCGAGCTCGTCGACCACCTCGCCGCGGCGGTGCCGTAGCGGGTGGGCGGATGCCCCGCCGCCCGCTCCCCGCCGCCCGGTTCCCCGTGCGCCCCGCGGCCTACTTCCCGCAGTTCGGCCGGCACGAGCGCTGCGTGAGCGCCAGCGTCAGCACGGTGCTGAGATCCTGCGGCTTGCTCGCCGAATAGGCCCCGCCGCCCGTCGCCTTCGCGATCTGCGTCATCGAGGCGATGTCGGTGTCGGGCCCGAAGCCGATCAGGATGACGGGCACCGGCCGCTTCGGGTCGGCCTCCTTCTTGAGCGTCGCGATGAGGCTCTGCAGCGTCGTGCTGCTGCCCGCGTCGTCGTTGACGCCGTCGGTGATGACGACGACCGAGTTGATGTACTTCGGGTCGTAGGTGCTGCGCACCTCGCGCACCGCCGCGAGCACCGTGTCGTACAGGCCGGTGTTGCCGCCGACGCGTGCGGGCAGGCCGGCGATCTTCGCCGCGAGGTCGGCCGCATGCGCCTTGTCGCCGAGGGGCGCGATCGGCGAGATCGACTGATACGGCAGCGTGCCGTTCTGGTCGGTCGAGAAGGTCCAGAGGCCGAGCTCGACATCCCCGGAGAAGCGCGAGATCGCGCCCATCGCGGCCTGCTGGAAGATCTGGATGCGGCTCAGGCCACCGCCGGCCGCATCGGACATCGAGCCCGAGGTGTCGATGACCCCGAGCATGCGGCCGCGCAGCGTGAGCACGCTCCAGTCCTGATAGAGCGCGAGCTGCGTCGTGCCGTCGGTCGCCGGCGCCACCGCGACCGCCGCGGCAGGGACGCCCGGCTGGTTCAGCGTTCCGGCGCCCGACCCGTCGCGGAACCCGGCGGCGACGAACCGGGGCGACTGGGCGAGCAGCGCCTGCTCGAACGCGGTGACGAGTGCCGGCACGCCACGGGCGGCGGAGGAGTTCACCACGAGATAGGGGTATTCGACGGCATCCGTGCCGTCCTTCGGATAGACGGCGCTCACCTGCTGCTGCGGGTGCGCCGTGTCGTAGGCGGCGACCTGCTGCTCGGTCGTGATCGCGGCGGTGAGGGCCGGGGCCGTGGCCACAGCCGCGAGGGCGTCGTCGGGCGTCGCGGGGATCGTCTTCGCGATGTCGATCAGCGCCGCGTTCAGCGCGAGCGTGTTCTTGCCCGCATGCGCGGCGAGCGCGAGCATGCCGGCGAGGCTCGACGACGAGGCCTCGGGGTTCGGCAGCACGGCCGGCAGCGAGCCGTCGAGCACACGGCCCCAGGTGAGCGGGTCGGCGGCGGCCTGGGCGGCCTTGTCGGCCGGGATGGCGAAGACGACCGGGGATGTCGCGACCACCTGCTGCACCGAGATCGCCGCGGGTTCGCGCCCGAGCGAGCCCGCGATCGAGTTCATGCGGTCGACCCAGACGAGCGAGTTCGGGATCCAGACGTCGATGCCCGCGCCGCCCGCCGCGAGCACGGATGCCGTGTCGGCCGAGTCCTGCCCGGTGACGGTGATCTTCGCGCAGTGCGCCTTCTCGGCGTCGTACCGGTTCGCGACATCCGTCACGATCGGTGCGATCGACGTGTCGACGGTGACCGCGAGCCGCGCGACGGAGGTGCAGCCGGCCGCCGCTGCGGGCGCGCCGCGCGCCCCGAAGGCCTGCCACGCGACGAGACCGGCCGCCACGATCGCGAGCGCCGCCACGATCGAGATGATCGGCACGAGGAATCTGCGCCGCGGCGGCCGCGTCGCCCCGCCGACAGGCAGGTAGCCGCCGCGCCGGACCGGCGCCGCAGCGCCGCGCTTCGACGGCAGAAGGGTTCTCGGGCGCGTTGAACGCTCGTCGGCACGGCTGCTATGACGTCCCACGGGTACTCCAGGGGCGGCCAGGCCGGTGTAGGGGCACCGGCATGGCCTTGATTCGGGTTGCCCCTCTCGCGGGGGGTACGAGAGAGTCGGGCCCAGTGTAGGGGGTCGCCGCGGGGCCGCAGGAATCGCGTGATCGGGCTGCTATTTGAGCAGCCGCGACAGCACCCGGTCGGCGAGCACCTTGCCGCCGGTCTGGCAGCCGGGGCAGTACTGCAGGCTCGTGTCGCTGAAGATGACCTGGCGGATGACGGTGCCGCACACCGGGCAGGGCTCACCCGCACGACCGTGCACCCGCAGGCCCTCGTGCTTCTCGGCCTTGAGCTCGCTGGCCTGCAGCCCTTCGGAGCGGGCGATCGCGTCGCGCAGGGTGGACTGCAGCGCGTCGTAGAGGCGCTCGCTCTCGTCCGCCGTCATCGCCGCGGGCCTGAACGGCGACATGTGCGCCGCCCACAGGATCTCGTCGCTGTAGGCGTTGCCGATGCCCGCGATGGTCGCCTGGTCGCGCAGCACCCCTTTGATCTGCGCGCGGCCGGCGGCGGCGAGGATGCCGCGGAACACGTCGAGCGTGAAGGCCGGCTCGAGCGGCTCGGGCCCGAGGGTTCTGACGCGCTCCACCTCTTGCGCGTCGTGCACGAGGTGGATCTGCAGGCTCTTCTTCGTGCCCGCCTCGGTCACGTCGAGCCCCGCGCCGTCGGGCTCGAGCAGGAGCCGCGCCGCGAGCGGGTTCTTCGCCGACGCGCCGCGGCGGGCACTCGACTTCGGCTCGCCGTCACGCCAGCGCACCCAGCCGGCGCGGGCCAGGTGCATGACGAGATGCACATCGGGGCCCTCGCCCTCGAAGGTCACGTCGAGGAACTTGCCGTGCCGGGCGACGCCCGTGACCGTGCGGCCCACGAGCGACTCGGGCGGGATCGCGAAGGTCTTGAGCGCCGGGAACGCGAGCACGTCGAAACGGCGCACCACCCGGCCCGCGAGGCGCGCACCGAGGTCGACGGCGAGGGCGTGCACTTCGGGCAGTTCCGGCATGCCACCTTTCCTAGCGGCCGCCGCCGACATCGGCAACGGGTGCGTGCGTCGCGACGCTCTCCGACGCCAGGATGATAACTACGCCTGCGCGGCCACGTACAAAATCGGCAATTTGTACAGGTCAGGAATCAGGCGAAGCGTTGGGTCGTCTCGCGAATCTGGTCGGCGTGCAGATAGATCTCTTCGAGCGAGTCGATGGCGTGACGCGTCTCGCTCTTGTCCTCTGCGAACAAGCCGAGATATTTCTGCTTGCCGTTGAAGTGAAGGCGAGCGATCGTCTTTCGATTGTTGTCGTCGATCATGATCGCGAAGTAACTCTTCGCGTCGCGCTGATAGATCCGCTGCGGCTTCACCTCGCTGCACGCGATCGCCTTGACGATGTTGTACCCGGCGAGTTCCTCCTCGGTGGTGACGATCTCGGGGTCTCCAGCGAGATCCTTGACGGCGGCCGGTGCGCTAGAAACAGACTCAGGTGCGTCGGACAGCTCAGCCAGACCCCCGTCTGCGCCGAGTGCGGTCTTGAGCCGGGCGTTGACCTGGTCGGCAAGGAACTGCGAAGCAGCCTTCTCGACGAGGCCGGTGAATTGTTCGCGCACCTTCTGCGTGAACATGCCGTCGTAAACCTTCGTTGTGAAGAACCTCACCCACTCATCGGTCGGCTCACGGAACTGAGCTGCGATCTGGCGCTTCAGTTGACTGACATACTTCAGTTCTTCGGCCGCGCTGATAACCGAGTCGAGATCGAACGATTCTTTCGTGAGCTTCGAGAGTTCAGGCACGACGGAGTTGTCGATGTCAAGGAGATCGAGCTCGAGGAACGGCTTGGCATCCATCTTGTTCTGCGCCTCGAGATCGGTGAAGAACTGGTAGACCACGCCGTTGGTGAGCAGTGCGATCCGGGCGTTGGTGACGCCGAAGTATCGGTAGAGCTGCGACGCGTGCTCGATGCTCAGAGGGCTGCCCGATTTCTTCGCTTCGACGAGAATCTGAACCTCGTTCTCACGCATGATCGCGTAGTCGATCTTCTCGCCACGCTTCACCCCGACATCCGCGACGAACTCAGGGACGACCTCGAGCGGATTGAACACGTCGTAGCCCAGAACGCTCGCGATGAAGGGCATCACAAAGGCGTTCTTCGTGGCCTCTTCGGTTTGGATCGAGTCTCGCTGAGCACGCACCTTCGCGGCCAGCGCATTGAGTCGTTCGATGAAGTCCACGTCGCCTTCTTCCTTGGAAGCGAGTACTCAGCCTGCCCGCATCTTACGGATGAGCATTTATCCATGCATCAGCCAACAAGGCCCCAAAAGAGGGACTTCTCGTAAGCACCGGGGCGTGCGCGTACTTGCCTTCTTCAGCGAGCATCCTCAACGATGAATTCCATGCGCCTCAGGGAAGTGGGCAGATGACGATTCTCGTGACCGGGTCGACCGGGCGCCTCGGGGCGCCGACCATCGCCGCGCTCTTCGAGGCCGCCGTGCCCGTGCGCGGGCTCACACGGCACGGGCCGGGCGGGGCCATCGGCGACCTCTACACCGGCCACGGCATCCCGGCCGCCTTGGACGGCATCGACACCGTCGTGCACTGCGCGCAGACCGGCGGCGCCAAGGACATCCGGGTCGCGGCGAACCTGATCGCCGCCGCGCGCGACGCCGGCGTGAGGCACCTCGTGCTCGTCTCGATCGTCGGCATCGAGGCCATGCCGATCGCCTATTACGGGCAGCGGCTCGAGATCGAGCAGGCGGTGGAGCGTTCCGGCATCCCGTTCACCCTGCAGCGCGCGACCCAGTTCCACGAGCTGCTGCTCAAGATCTTTGAGTCACAGCGCCGCCTGCCCGTCGCGGTCGTGCCGGCGATCGACATGCAGCCCGTCGCCGCCGAGGAGGTCGGGCACAAGCTCGCGGCCCTCGCCCTCGGCGAGCCGCGCGGGCGGGTGCCCGACATCGGCGGCCCCGAGACGCTGCCGCTGTCCGAGTTCTTCGGGCAGTGGAAGGAACTGCGCGGGGTGCGCAAGGCATCCGTGCCCGTCGCGGTGCCGGGCGCGCTCGGCCGCGCCTTCCGCGCGGGGCGCAACGTCGTGCCGGGCCCGGCCTTCGGCCGGCAGACCTTCGCGCAGTTCCTCGGCGAGCTGGGGCCGCGCTGATCACTGCGCTGTGAGTCGCGGCGGGCACCCCGTCGATGTCACCCGTGCGGGGTAGGTTCACCGCCATGACCGACACCCCGACGAATCCGACCCCGACGAACTCGACGGCATCGACCTCGGCGACGCCACCCACCCGCTCCGACCTGGCCGCGCTCATCGCCCGCCGCCTCGACGTGTTCCGGCTGCCCGGCGTGCTGAGCGTGCGGCCGGGCTTCGAGCTCGTCGACGGCTGGGTCACCGCGACGCCCGCGATCGTCGTCACGGTCGACGGCGAGCGGCCGCACGGGCTGCCGTCCGAGCTCGGGGGCGCCCCCGTCGATGTGCGCGTGGCCTCGCCGCGGAAGCGGGCGGCGCTGCTCGCGCCGGGCTCGCAGGACGCCCGGGGCGCCTCCTCCCCCGACCTCGGGTGCGTGCCGGAGTTCGCCGACGAGGTCGTGATCGCGGGGGTGGGCGGCGAGGCATCCCCCGCGCCCGAGATCGACGGTGTCGTCGAGGATGTCGCGGTCGAGGCCGCGAAGAAGCCACAACTGCCCTACGCGCCGCCCGCGGGCGTTCCCCTCGCGCCCGTCTCGGGCGAGCTGACGATCGAGCTCGCCGCCTCACCCGACGCCGGCTGGCACCAGCTCTCGACGTTCCTCGGCGCGACGCAGCGCGAGCTCGTGATCGGCCTCTACGACTTCACCTCGGCCCACGTGCTCGCCGCGTTCGAGCAGGCCGCGAGAGGCAAGAAGGTCACGCTCACGCTCGACCACCCGTCGAAGAACCCGACGGCCGACCAGACCGACGAGCAGACGGTCGCCGCGCTGCGAGGTGCGCTCGGCGGCGGCTTCGAGCAGGCGTGGGCGCTGTCCGGAATGGACCCGCTGGCGACCGCGACGGTCTTCCAGACGGCGTACCACATCAAGGTCGCCGCGCAGGATTCGACCGCGGTGTGGGTCTCGAGCGGGAACTGGAACAACTCGAACCAGCCGGCCATCGACCCGGTCGCGAACCCCGGTGACGCGGCGGCCGCGCGCTCGGGCGACCGCGACTGGCACGTCGTCGTGCACAGCCCCGAGCTGACGACGACGTTCGGCGCGTATCTCGCGAACGACTACGCGGTCGCGGCGCAGCACAACCGGGCAACCGCCGCGTTCATGCAGCCCGAGCTGCTGCAGCCCGCCGTCGAGACACCGCCGTTCGCGCGGTTCTTCCCCGGCACGACGGTGACCGGGCAGATGACCGTCACGCCGCTGCTCACCCCCGACCCGGGCGTTTACGTCGACGCGGTGAAGGCGCTCATCGCGAGCGCCACGACGACGCTGCACCTGCAGTTCCAGTACATCGAGCCGCCCAAGACGACCGACGCGACGAATCAGGCCTTCGTCGACCTCGTGCAGGCGGTGATCGACCGGCAGCAGGCCGGCGTCGAGGTGCGCATCATCATGAGCGAGTACGAGACGGCGGGCTATCTCGAGCAGTTGCAGGGCATGGGGCTGGATGTCGCGAGCTCGGTCAAGCTGCAGAACAACGTGCACAACAAGGGCGTCGTCGTCGACGGGCGGGCCGTTCTCGTGTCGAGCCAGAACTGGTCGTCCGCCGGCGCGCTGCACAACCGCGATGCGGGCGTGATCATCGAGAACGCCGAGGCCGCGGCCTACTTCGACGAGATCTTCGCCCACGACTGGAACAACCTCGCCGTGCAGCAGGCTGCGCAGGACTGAAGGCGGGGCGCCGCTACGTGCGCGACGCCGCCCACCAGGCGCCGAGCTGGAACCGGGTGGCGGCGCCCGCCGTCTCCATCGCGGCGGCGACGTGGCGCCGGACCGTCCGGTCCGTGATGCCGAGCTGGGCGGCGATGTGCTCGTCGGGCATCCCTTGGGCGAGCAGTTCGAGCACCTCGGCGGCCCGGCTCGCCGCCGCGACCTCCGCCCTGCTGCGCACGGGCGCGTGCGCACGCCACGGCTCGGCGCGGGTCCAGCTGCGGTCGAAGAGCTCCGCAAGGCCCCACACCGCGAGCGGCTGCTCGACTCGCGCGATGAAGCCGTCGAACGCGTCGCCCGGGGCCTCGGGCACGACCGCGATGCCGAGGGGCCGGTAGACCGCGAACCACTGTGCGACATCCAGCACCCGCACCTCGAAGCCGAACGAGCGCACGAGGTCGACGAGGTCGGCCGCGAGGTGGTCGGCGGTCGCGGCGGGCACGATCATGCGGCACTCCATCCACCCGTCGGCGGCCAGCCGCCCGAGCAGGCCCCTGTCGATGTTCTCGACCCACTCGCGCTCATAGAAGCCGGGCAGCGCCGGCATCACGACGTCGAAGTGCAGCGGGCCCGCGGCGGGCGCCCCGAGCGGCTCGTCGCGCGGCATCGCCCGGTCGACCGGCCAGCGGTGATGGGCCGTCAGGATGAGCCACCACTGGGTCCAGAACCCCGGTGAGCCGTGCAGCACGCCCGCTTCGTGCGGCGCATGCGCCGCCCAGTACGCCTGCAGTTCGGCGATCCGCTCGCGCGTGGCCGCGTCGACGGGCAGATCGGCAGCGACGGCAGTGAGGGGCGACAGCTCGACCTCCGCACCCGACCCGATCAGCCCGGCATCGACGAGCGTCACGAGGTGGGCGCGCACCTGCGAGGACGGCAGCAGCGTGAGCCAGTCGAGGTGCGCGGGGTTGCGCAGGCCCGCGAGCGCGATGCGCTCATAGACCCCGAGCGCCTCGACGAGGCGCCCGGCGTCGAGGTCAGACATCGGCGAAGGGGTCGGGGGTCAGGACATACGTCGTCTCGAGGTACTCGTGGATGCCCTCGAAACCGCCCTCACGGCCGAGACCCGAGTGCTTCACACCGCCGAATGGCGCCGCCGCGTTCGAGACGACGCCGACGTTGAGCCCGAGCATGCCCGTCTCGAGCGTCTCGATGAGACGCCGGCCGCGCGCGGCATCGCGCGTGAACGCGTACGAGACGAGCCCGAACGGCGTCGCGTTCGCGAGCGCGACCGCCTCGGCCTCGTCGTCGAAGGTCGTGATGGCGACGACCGGCCCGAAGATCTCCTCGGCGAAGATCCGCATGTCGGGGCGGATGCCGGTGAGCACCGTCGGCTCGAAGAACGTGCCCGGGCCGTCGGCCGCATGGCCCCCGGCGAGCAGCGCAGCGCCGGCGGCCACGGCATCCTCGACCAGCCCCTGCACCTTCTCGACGGCCTTCGCCTCGATGAGCGGGCCGATGGTCACGCCGTCCTCGGTGCCGCGCCCGACGCGCAGGGCGCGCACGCGCTCGGTGATGCGCGCGGCGAACTCGTCGGCGACGGAGGCCTGCACGAGGAAGCGGTTCGCCGCCGTGCACGCCTCGCCGATGTTGCGGAACTTGGCGAGCATCGCGCCGTCGACGGCCTTGTCGAGGTCGGCGTCGGCGAAGACGAGGAAGGGCGCGTTGCCGCCGAGCTCCATCGAGGTGCGCAGCACGTTGTCCGCGGCCTTCTTGAGCAGGCCGACGCCGACCTCGGTCGAGCCCGTGAACGAGAGCTTGCGCAGGCGCGGGTCGGCGAGGATCGCGTCGGAGACGTCGCCCGAGGCCCTCGTCGTGACGACGTTGAGCACGCCGTCGGGCAGGCCCGCCTCGCCCAGCAGCCGGGCGAAGAACAGGGTCGTGAGCGGGGTGAGACCCGCCGGCTTGACGACGACGGTGCAGCCGGCGGCGAGCGCGGGGGCGATCTTGCGCGTCGCCATCGCGAGAGGGAAGTTCCACGGCGTGATGAAGAAGCACGGGCCGACCGGGCGCTGGGCGACGGTCATCCGCCCCGTGCCCTCGGGGTTCGTGCCGTAGCGGCCGTGCACGCGCACCGCCTCTTCCGAGAACCAGCGCAGGAACTCGCCGCCGTAGGCCACCTCGGCGCGCGACTCGGCGAGGGGCTTGCCCATCTCGAGCGTCATGAGCAGCGCGAGGTCGTCGGCGTGCTGCTGCACGAGCTCGAAGGCGCGCCGCAGGGTCTCGGCGCGCTGCCGCGGGGGTGTGGCGGCCCAGGCATCCTGCGCCCCTGCTGCCGCATCGAGCGCACGGACGCCGTCCGCCACGGCGCCGTCGGCGACCCGCGCGATCACCGCACCGGTCGAGGGGTCGGTCACGTCGAACGTCGAGCCGCTCGCGGAGTCGACCCAGCGCCCGCCGATCAGGAGCTGCTGCGGGATGCCCGCGAGCAGCGCTGCCTCGTCGATCATGTCTGCGACGTTACCCGCGCCGCGGCACCGCGAACCCTCAGTCGGTGCCGGAGTCGAACGCGGCGCCCTCGGACGCGGCGTCCTTCGCGTGCTCGAGCCGCTCTTCCGACGCGGTCAGCTCTTCGACCTGGCCGAGGATGTCGTCGGCGTGGCCGGCCTCGAGCGTGCCGACGAGCTCGGCGGTCGGGCCGCCGATGAGCCCGAGCTGGGCGTACTGCTCGAGGCGGGCGCGCGAGTCGGCGATGTCGAGGTTGCGCATGGTCAGCTGGCCGATGCGGTCGTCGGGGCCGAAGGCGGCGTCGCCGACGCGCTCCATCGAGAGCTTGGCGCCCGAGTAGCTGAGCGCGGGGCCCGTCGTGTCGAGGATCGTGTAGTCGTCGCCGCGGCGCAGGCGCAGCGTGACCTCGCCCGTGACGGCCGAGCCGACCCAGCGCTGCAGCGACTCGCGCAGCATGAGCGACTGCGGGTCGAGCCAGCGGCCCTCGTACATCAGGCGGCCGAGACGGCGGCCCTCGTTGTGGTAGTTCGCCACGGTGTCTTCATTGTGGATCGCGTTGAGCAGGCGCTCGTAGGCGATGTGCAGCAGCGCCATGCCCGGGGCCTCGTAGATGCCACGCGACTTCGCCTCGATGATGCGGTTCTCGATCTGGTCGGAGACGCCCAGGCCGTGGCGGCCGCCGATGGCGTTCGCCTCGAGGACGAGGGCCACGGCATCCGCGTACTCCACGCCGTTGACGGCGACGGGGCGACCCGCCTCGAAGCGCACCGAGACGACCTCGGTCGCGACCTCGATGTCGTCGCGCCACGCGGCGACGCCCATGATCGGCTCGACGATGTCGAGGCCGGCGTCGAGGTCCTCGAGGCGCTTGGCCTCGTGGGTCGCGCCCCAGATGTTGGCGTCGGTCGAGTACGCCTTCTCGGTCGAGTCGCGGTACGGGAAGCCGTGCGCGACGAGCCACTGGCTCATCTCGGTGCGGCCGCCGAGCTGGCTCACGAAGTTCACGTCGAGCCACGGCTTGTAGATGCGCAGCGCGGGGTTGGCCATGAGGCCGTAGCGGTAGAACCGCTCGATGTCGTTGCCCTTGTAGGTCGAGCCGTCGCCCCAGATGTCGACGCCGTCTTCCTTCATCGCGCGCACCAGCATGGTGCCGGTCACGGCGCGGCCGAGGGGCGTGGTGTTGAAGTAGGTCTTGCCGCCCGAGCGGATGTGGAAGGCGCCGCACTGCAGGGCGACGAGGCCTTCCTCGACGAGAGCCGACTTCGCGTCGACGAGGCGGGCGAGCTCGGCGCCGTACTCGGCGGCGCGGCTCGGCACGGCGGCGATGTCCGGCTCGTCGTACTGCCCGATGTCGGCGGTGTAGGTGCACGGGATCGCGCCGTTCTCACGCATCCACGCGACGGCGCAGGAGGTGTCGAGACCACCGGAGAAGGCGATGCCGACGCGCTCGCCGACGGGAAGAGAGCTCAGAACCTTGGACACGCCGTTAACTTTACGGGTTGGCCGGATGCCCGACCGCCGGGAGGCTCGCCGTCGGCCGCCTGCGCCTCAACGCCGCGCCGTCAGTGCCGCGCCCCCGAGAGGATCGCCTCGACCTCGCCCAGCTCGGGCCGCAGCAGCTCGACCGCCTCATCGAGCGAGCCCGCGGCCAGCTCGGCGCCGGGCTGCCCGATCACGCAGACGAGGTACTGCGGGCCTGCCGGCCCGGCCGAGCGCGAGATGAAGCCCAGCAGCGCGAAGGGGTTGCCCCGGTCGGCGCCCCGGATGCTCACCCGCCAGCCGTCGCCGTCGATCGGGTACACGTCGAGCTCGACGCGCACGGTGCCGACAGCAGCACCGGGCTCGTGACGGTGAGGGGCGGGGACATCGGCGAGGAGGCTCATGCACGGCATCCTGCACAGGACCACCGACATTCATCGAGGCCCTTGACATGACCTCGATAAATCAGGCAGTGCGGCGGCTATGCGGCGTCGTGGGCGGATGCCTCGGGCCCCTGCTCGGCGGCCGTGGGGTCCATCCAGAACGGCTCGAGGATGTTGCCGTCGGGGTCGGTCAGCTGCCGCTGGTACATGAACCCGTAGTCGGCGGCCGGGCGGGCCTCGGTTCCGCCCGCGGCGAGCCCGGCCTCGGTGACGCGGTCGACCTCCGCCCTGCTGTCGAACGACAGCGCGGTCGACACCGACACCGCCGAGCTCGGGTCGCCGACCGGCAGGTCGGAGAAGGTCTGGAAGAACCCCCGAGTCACCAGCATGAAGAAGTTGTGGCCCTCGTCGACGACGACGGACGCGGCCTTCTCATCGGTGAACTGCGGGTTGATGGTGAAGCCGAGCGTCGAATAGAACGCCTTCGCGCGCTCCAGGTCGGTCACGGGCAGGTTGACGAACATCATCGGCATGGCGGGCCCCTTCATCGGATGCCCACACGGTGGCAAGAATCGCGCGCGGCGGCAAGGGGTGGGTGGGCGGGAGAAGCTCGCCGCCCCGCCTCACTCCCCGGGCAGCGGCGCCTCGCGGTTGGTCATCGCGTCCTGCGCCTCGGGGTAGCGCGCGCCGACGATCTGGATGCGGTCGGCGGCCTCGCGCAGCTCGGCGAGCTGGGCATCCTTCAACTCCACGCCCGACGCCGCGGTGTTCTCCGCGAGCCGCTCGACGCGCTTGGTGCCGGGGATCGGCACGATCCACGGCTGCTGGTTCAGCAGCCACGCGAGCGCGAGCTGCGCGGGCGTCGCGCCCACCTCGCCGGCCAGGCGGTTCAGCACCTCGACGAGCGCGAGGTTCGCCTGCAGCGCCTCGCCCTGGAAACGCGGGGTCTGGCCGCGGAAGTCGGTCTCGGCGAAGGTCGTCGACGCGTCGATCGTGCCCGTGAGGAAGCCCTTGCCCAGCGGGCTGTACGGCACGAGCCCGATGCCCAGCTCGGCCAGCACGGGGATCGTGTCCTGCTCGCGGTCGCGCCACCACATCGAGTACTCGCTCTGCACGGCCGTCACCGGCTGCACGGCGTGCGCGCGGCGGATCGTGCCGGCGGCCGCCTCGGAGAGCCCGAAGTGCAGCACCTTGCCGGCCTCGATCAGCTCCTTGACCGTGCCCGCGACATCCTCGATCGGCACCGACGGGTCGACGCGGTGCTGGTAGTACAGGTCGATGTGGTCGGTGCGCAGCCGACGCAGCGAGTGGTCGACCGCGCGGCGGATGCTGTCGGGCGTGCTGTTCAGGCCGCCGTCGGCCACGCCGTTCTCGGCGAAGCCGAAGCCGAACTTGGTCGCGATCTTCACGCGGTCGCGCACGGGCTCGAGCGCCTCGCCGACGATGTCCTCGTTCTCGAAGCGGCCGTATACCTCGGCGGTGTCGAAGAAGGTGACGCCGAGCTCGACCGCGCGGCGGATCAGCGCGATCGAGTCCCCGCGCGACGGGCCGCCGACATTGCCGTAGGCGCCGGTCAGGCTCATGCAGCCCAGACCGATCTCCGAGACGGTCAGGCCGGTGCCGAGGGTGCGCTGCTTCATGGGAATGCCTTTCGATCCGGGGATGTCAGAGCCGGGGCCCCGCCGCGATCACGCCGCACGCCTCCGACCCGCTCCCTTCGATGCTGGCGCAGGTCCGCGCCGGCAACCAGGTACGGTCATGCCCTCTCTCGGCAGGACTCCCCTGCCCGGCCGGCCCGGCGAACCGGCGCCGACCGCGCAGGGGCGCTCACAGCGCGACCCCGTGCCCGAACCGGAACAGCGGGTCGGCGGTGTCGAAGGGCACGTCCGGGCGGGATGCCTCGACCGCCGCCATCGAGCGGGGCAGGTCGAACGGCAGCCGCCCGGCCGGCGGCACGACGCCGGTGAGCGCGTCGAGCAGGGCGGGGGTCGAGGCGCCGTAGTCCACCACCAGCCCCGCCACCCGGCCCGCGAACGGCGTGAGCACGGCGGGGCGGTCGAGGTAGACGTCCACGATCGTCGGCACCTGTGCGGCGAGCGCGCGCACGCGGTCGACCGTCTCGGCCGGGAACTCGAGCGAGCCGGCGTGGAAGAACGACTCGAAGCCCGGGCCGCGCGGCTCGAAGGGCGCCTTGAGGCGCACGATCGCGACATCCGCATCCTCCGCCTCGGCCACGATCTCGACCCCGGGGTGGGTGAAGCCGGCGGTGTCGACATCCGCCGCGCCCACGAGATGGATCCGCGTTCCGGCCGCGAGCGGCAGCGAGGCCGACCACGATGCGCCGGTCTCGAGCACCGTGATCGAGCGCGACTGGGCGAGGCGGCCGGCGGCGACGGCATCCGCCGCCCCGACGAGCGTCTCGGCCGCCTCGACGTCGACATAGCGCCGCTCGTCGAAGAGCCCGAGCAGGAACTTCTCGCGCAGCAGACGGGCGACCGACGCGTCGATGCGCGCCTCGGAGACGCGCCCGGTGCGCACGAGCCCGACCACGTGCTCGGGGCACGCCTCGCCGCCGAACTGGTCGGCGCCGGCATCCAGGATCTTCTCCACCCGCTCGAGCGGCGTCAGGTGCTCGACGCCCCACGCCCGCGCGGGGAACGGCAGGCCGAACATCTCGGCGTCGGTGACGAGGCCCCAGTCGGTGCAGATCACGCCGTCGAAGCCGAGCTGCTCGCGCAGCAGGCCGGTCAGCACCTGCTTGTTGAAGCCGAAGCCGACCTCTTCGATCGGCTCGCCGCCCACGACGAGCCCGATCGGCATGCCGTAGTACGGCATCATCGCGCGGGTGCCCGCGGCGATCAGCTCGCGGAACGGCGCGAGGTGCGTCTCGAAGGCGCCGCCCGGGTAGACCTGCTCGCGGCCGTAGGGGAAGTGCGGGTCCTCGCCGTCCTGCTGCGGGCCGCCGCCGGGGAAGTGCTTCGTCATGGCCGAGACGGATGCCGCGCCGTACGCCCCGTCGAGCCCGGCCCCGCGGGCCACGGCCCCGGTGCCCTGCAGCCCGTGCACGTAGGCGGCGCCGAGGCGCCCGGTCAGCTCGGCGTCCTCGCCGAAGGTGCCCGCACCGCGCGCCCAGCGCGGCTCGGTCGCGAGGTCGACCTGCGGGTGCAGCGCCGAGCGCAGCCCCACGGCGAGGTACTCGCGGCGCACGGTGTCGGCGAACCGTTCGACGAGCCCGTCATCGCCGATCGCGGCGAGCCCCAGCGTCTCGGGCCACTGCGAGAACGGCCCGGCGAGCAGGCCCGCACCTGGATTGTCGGTGAAGGAGTGCCGCGGGTCGGACGAGAGCGTGACGGGGATGCCGAGCCGCGTGCCCGCGGCCAGTTCCTGCACACGGTTGTGCCAGATCGCGAACTCGCGCGCGGTGCCCGGCGAGCCGAGCACGTTGAAGTGCGTCATCGACCGGCCCACGACCATGTCGGTCGTGCCGGGCAGGCCCATGCGCCCGCCGTCGTCGACGAGCGCACCGCCCTCGCCCACCTGCACCATGGTCTGGAAGAGCTGCCCCGCCTTCTCCTCGAGCGTCATGCGCGCGAGCAGGTCGGCCACGCGCTCGTCGACGGGGGCGGAGGCGTCGCGGTACCGCGGCTGCGACATCCCGGCCTCCGCGCTCACGCCGACACCGCCGAGAGCTGCGCGGCCGCCTCGGCGAGCTGCTGCTCGCTGATCGGCGAGCCGGGGAACCGGGCGAGGCGCACGAGCGGGATCGCCTGCATCATGCGGCCGTGCTGCTCGTCGAAGAGCATCGCGCCCATCGGGTTGCCCTCGAGCACGCCCCGCAGCCAGTCGCCGCCGCGCGGGTGCGCGAGGAACTCCGCCGCGGTCGAGTCGACCGTGAGCGGGGCGAGCGCGCCGTCGCCGGCGAGCTCGATGTCGGCGGAGAGGCGGATGTCGCGGCTCGACGCCCCGACACGGATGCCGAACGCGCCGCCCTCGACGACCCAGCCGTGCGCCGCGGTGCTCCAGAACGCGAAGGCGCGGGCGCCGAGCTCGACCTCGACGCGCTCGGAGGCGCCCGGCTCGAGCTCGACGCGGGCGAAGCCGCGCAGTTCCTGCTCGGGGCGGTAGACGGATGCCGCGGCATCCGTCACGTACACCTGCACGACCTCGGCGCCGGCCGCCGCGCCGGTGTTCGTCACGGTCAGGCTCACGGCGACCCGGGGGCTCGCGCCGTCCTCGACGACGCGCACCGCGAGGTCGGAGTAGGCGAACGAGGTGTACGAGAGACCGTGGCCGAAGGGGTACGAGACGGGCAGCGCGTGCGCGTCGTACCAGCGGTAGCCGATCAGCAGGCCCTCGCCGTAGCGCACCACGCCGTGCTCGCCGGGGAAGTTGCCGACGGCCGGGTTGTCCTCGAAGCGCACCGGGATCGTCTCGGCGAGCTTGCCCGAGGGGCTGGCGGCGCCGAGCAGCAGATCGGCCGTCGCCGCTCCCCCGGCCTGGCCGAGCAGCCAGCCCTCGAGGATCGCGGGAGCCGCGGCCTCCCAGTCCGAGACCGTCACGGCCGAGCCGTTGGACAGCACGACCACAACGTTCGGGTTCGCGGCGGCGACCTGGCGCAGCAGCTCGACCTGCTGGGCGGGCAGCTCCATGTGCTCGCGGTCGTAGCCTTCCGACTCGTACGACGGCGGCAGGCCGAGGAACACGACGACGACGTCGGCGGCGGATGCCGCGGCGACGGCCTCGGCGACCAGCGCCGGCTCGGCGTCCTCGCTCTCAATCGTGAAGCCGGGGGCGAAGACGACCTCGCGGCGGCCGATGAGCCCCGCCTCGAGGGCGTCGAGCGCGGCGTCCACCCGCGTCGGGTTCACCTGCGACGAGCCGGCCCCCTGGTAACGCGGCGTGCGTGCGAACTCGCCGATGACCGCGATCGGGCCGCCGGCGGGAGCGAGCGGCAGCAGGCCGCCCTCGTTCTTGAGCAGCACGGCGCTCTCGAGCGCCGCCTGGTGGGCGAGCGCGTGGTGCGCGTCGACGTCGAAGGCCTCGAGCGGGGTGCGGCCCTGCGCCTTGGCGACGAGGTTCAGCACGTTGCGGGCCGCGGTGTCGACGGCGTCCTCAGGCAGCTCGCCCGCCGCGACGGCGCCGAGCACGCGGTGCGTGCCGAGGCCGCCCGACGACGGCATCTCGAGGTCGAGGCCCGCGGCCACGCCCCTGTCGCGCTCGTTGACGGCGCCCCAGTCGGAGACGACGAGACCGGTGTAGCCCCAGCCGCGGCGCAGGACATCCGTCAGCAGCCACGAGTTCTCGGAGGCGTAGACGCCGTTGATCCTGTTGTACGAGCACATCACCGTCCACGGCTGCGCCTCGGTGACGACGCGCTCGAAGGCGGGCAGGTAGATCTCGCGCAGGGTGCGCTCGTCGACCTCGGCCGAGACCGTCATGCGGTCGGTCTCCTGGTTGTTCGCGGCGAAGTGCTTGAGCGAGGTGCCGACCCCGCGACTCTGGATGCCCGAGACGAGCGAGCTCGCGAGCACGCCCGCGAGCAGCGGGTCCTCGGAGAAGTACTCGAAGTTGCGCCCGCACAGCGGCGAGCGCTTCATGTTCACGCCCGGGCCGAGCAGCACGGCGACGTCCGACGCGCGGCACTCGTCGCCGAGCGCGGCGCCGATGCGCGCCATGAGCGCGGGGTCCCAGCTGGATGCCACCCCCGCGGCGGGCGGGAAGCAGGTCGCCGGCACCGAGTTGTTCAGGCCCAGGTGGTCGGCCTCGTTCGCCTGCTTGCGCAGCCCGTGCGGGCCGTCGGTCATCATGATCGCCGGCACGCCCAGCCGCTCGACGCCCTGGGTGTGCCAGAAGTCGGAGCCGTCGAGCAGCGCCGCCTTCTCGTCCAGGGTCAGCTCGGCCAGCACCGCGGCGACGTCGATGCGGTTCTCGTCAGTCATTTCGTTCCGTTCTGAGGGTTGTGCGGTGGTGCGGGTGGTGCGGACTCGTCGGGCCGGGCCGGATGCCGGCTAGCGCGCGCCGCGGATGAACATCGTGCTCACTGCGCCCAGCACAATGATCAGCGCGCCGATGAGGAAGAGCGAGGTGTAATTGTTCGCGCCGTGCGCCGCGCCGATCGCGAGCAGCGCGGGGGCGACGGCCGGAGCGAGCGACTGGGGCAGCGCGTTCGCGATGTTGAAGACGCCCATGTTCTTCGCCGCCTCGGTCTCGCGGTTGGGCAGCACGTCAGTGACGAGCGCGAGGTCGACGGCCATGTAGGCGCCGAGGCCGAGGCCGAACAGACCCGCGGCGACGTACAGCAGCGAGGCGTGCGTGGCGGCGGCGAACACCGCGAGGCCCGCGGCGGCGAGCACGGTCGAGATGATGACGAAGACCTTGCGGCGCCCGGTGCGGTCGGAGAGCCAGCCGCCGAGCGTCGCCGAGACGGTGAGCACGATCGCCTGCAGCACCATCAGCCGCAGCTGCCATGCGAGCGCGGTCGCGGTGCCGAAGCCGAAGCGGTCCTGCAGGTAATAGAACTGGTAGTTGTTGTAGGACGCGAAGCCGAAGAGCAGCAGGAACCGGCCGAGCCAGGCCCAGCCGAAGTCGGGGTGCTTGCGCGGGCTCAGCCAGAACCCGGCGAAGAAGCGGCCGAGGTGGAACGGCTGGGCATCCGCCTTCTCGAGCACGCGGTCGCGCAGCACGGCCGCGAACAGCAGGACGCCGACGAGGCCGAGCGCGGCGGGGATGACGATCATCCAGCCCGTGGCGAGGTGCGCGGCGGCGAGCACCGCGGCGATGCCGACGCCCGCGAGCGCGGAGACGTTCTGGCCCGTGCCGACCCAGCCGGAGACCTTGGCGCGGCGCTCTTCGTCGACCTGGTCGGGCAGCACGGCCTGGAAGGCGGCCTGCGCGGAGTTGAAGGCGGTCTGCGCGAGCGCCCAGCCGATCACGACCTGCCAGATCGCGGTCGCCGCGGCGATGATGAGCAGCCCGATCACGCCGCCGACGACGCCCGCGACGAGCCAGGGCTTGCGCATGCCGAACCGCGAGGTGGTGCGGTCGGAGAGCGCGCCGGCGATGGGGTTCGCGACGAAGGCGAAGAACGCGCCGACACCGGTGACGACGCTGAGCGCGCCGACCTTGCCCGAGGCATCCGTCAGGGTCGACACCTTGACCGCGAGGGTCGAGACCACCGGGGTCATGACCGCGATGTACATCATGAAGAACCCGACGACGTACATGACGAGCACGCCGGTGCTCGCCTGCGGGGTGCGCGCCCGGCGGCGGTCGGCGGGCTCGAGCGCAGCGGCTGCGGTGGCGGCGGTATCGCCGAGGTGCGTTTCCATCCATGGACTCCCGTGTCCGGCGGCCCTCGTCGGCCGCGTCGCTGAACGATATCACCCAATTCCGACCTAGTGGTAAGTATTCGAACCGCGAGGTGATCCGTGGGATGCTGGCGCGCATGACCGTCACGGATGCCCCGCAGCCCGCTCGTGCGCAGGGATACGCCCGCGGGCGCGCCCGTCGGCAGCAGATCCTCGACGCGGCGATGGCCCTGTTCGGCGAGGTCGGCTACCGCAGCGCCTCGCTGCGCGAGATCGCGGCCCGCTCGGGCATCTCGCACCCGGGGCTGCTGCACCACTTCTCCACCAAGGAAGAGCTGCTGCTCGCGGTGCTGCAGCGCCGCGACGACATCGACTCGGCCGAGTTCTCGATCGACGGCGACGACGGCGTCGGCACGCTGCGCTCGGTGCTCGAGCTGGTCGCGCGCAACACGCAGCGGCGCGGCGTGGTCGAGCTGTATGCCGCGCTGTCGGCCGAGGCGACGACCGCCGACCACCCCGCGCACGCCTATTTCGTGCAGCGCTATCGCACGACGCTGACGACGATGACGCGGGCCTTCGAGGATGCCGGCAGACAGGGCGCGCTGCGCGCCGGCATCCACCCCGGCCATGCCGCCTCGCAGCTCATCGCCCTCATGGACGGCCTGCAGGTGCAGTGGCTGCTGGACGACACCACGGACATGCCCGCCGTGGTGCGGGCCCAGCTCGAGTCGCAGCTCAGCGTGGGATTGTAGCGCCGCGCTGGCCACGCCAGCGACTCACGGCAGCGGAGCAGTACCGGCGGAACAGCTCGCCGAGATCGAGCTCGGGATCGGCAATCCACTGCAGCTCGAGTCCATCCATGACGGCGAACAACAGGCGTGCCTCAAGGTCGATCCGCGCGTCGGACATCGGCAGGAGGTCCCCCGTCGCGATCGCCGCACGAAGCGCCGAACCCGCTTCATCCGTGATGCGGTCATAGCGACGGGCCACCCATGCGCGCGCAGGGTGTGCCGGGTCGGATGCCTCTGTCGTCAACGTTAAGAGCAGGTCAACGAGGCCGGGGCGCTCTGCATGGCGACCCATCACCCCGATCAAGGCATCGAAGTAGGCAAGACCGGATTCCGCGCGGAGCGCCCGCATCGACGCGCTCTCGTCATCCCACCCGTCCAGGATCGCGAAGAGCAGTCCATCCTTGGACCCGAAGTGGCGCAGCAGCGCGGCCTTGGACACCCCGACCGCACCCGCGATCTCGCTGAGCGGGGTGCAGAGATACCCGCGCTGCGCGAACAACCTGGTCGCCGCGGTGATGATGTCGGCCCGACGCTCGGCCCCCCGGCGGTAGGGTCCACGCTGGGCGGCCGGGGGGCCGCCATCCACCTCTATTTCGGGGACGGATGGCGGCACGGGCGCCGAGCGCACCGGTGTCGGCTCCGGCGCATCCGGCAGCAGCTCGCCGCGCTGGACGCCCCAGCGATCGAGGATGTCCGCGAACGCGGCGCTGAACAGCCCGACGAGGTCGAGTTCGGGTAGGACCGTCCACTGCAGTTCGAGGCCATCCATCACGGCGAACAGAGTCCGGATCTCTGCCGTCGCGGCGCCCGCAACGAGCTCACGCACCGGCCCCTCATCCATGGCAGCCCTGAGGTGGCCGACGCCGGTGGCCACGATCGTGGCGTAACGTTCCGCGACCCAAGCGCGCCCCGGATGGGTCGGATCGGTCGCCTCGGTGCACAGGGTCAGGAAGAGCTCGATGAGGCCCGGATGCTCGACGTGGTATTGCATCAGCCGCGGAAGCACGGCGAAGTAGCGCAGCCCCTGCCCCATCTCGACACGAGTCGCGAGCGCAGCCGTGTCAGCGCCCCAGCGCTCCAGTACGGCGATCAGAAGCTCCTCCTTGCTGCCGAAGTGCCGATTGATGGCGGCGGGGGTGACGCCGACGACGCCGGCGATCTCACGAAGTGACGCGCCACCGTATCCGCGTCGAGCGAACACCTCCCACGCGGTCTCGACGATCTGCCGCCGGCGTTCGATGCCGCTGCGGTACGGCCCGCGTCGCGTCGTCGCCGTCATGGAGCCCTTCGGAGGAGTGAACCGGTCAAGTTCAGCGTAGGCCTGCAGCGCCTCTCTCTGCGGGCTTGCAAAACCATGACCGAGTGTTTACATTTGGCCAACAGTAACCGCATGAGTACTTTTCATGCTCATGGTTCGCACCCGGCCTGCCATCTCACCGTCGAGAGGACGATCAATGACGACATCCACTGCGCTCGCATCTTCAGGAGCAACGGCCGCATGACGCCGACAACGCAGCACCCCATCAGGGTCGGTATCCTCGGGGCAGGGCCAGTGGCGCAGGCTATCCACCTGCCGACGCTCTCGCGACTGGGCGAGGACTTCCGCGTGACCCGAGTGATGGACGTCGATGCCGCGGTCGCGGAGTCCGTCGCAGGCCGCGTCGGTGCCGCGTGGACGACCGACGTACAGGAGCTTCTCGAAGACCCGGCCGTCGACGTCGTCGCGGTGTGCTCTCCTCACCCTTTTCATGCCGCTCAGGTGATCGCCGCGATGCGCGCCGGCAAGCGCGCCGTCCTCTGCGAGAAGCCGTTCGCCGTGTCCGGCGATGAGGCGCGAGAGATCGCCGAGGCCGCCGCAGAGACCGGAGTGCCGATCGTCGTCGGGGCCATGCATGCGTACGACCATGGATGGCTGGCCGTGTCTGAGCAGCCCTTTGCGCCGACATCCATCCGCTCATCGATCGTGTTGCCGCCGAACCCGCGCTTCGAAGACTTCGCGACCGAAGTCCTCGCCCGACCTGCGATGCCGGGACGGAACCCTCATGACCCCGAGGTCGCGGCCGCCGCGGTCTCCGGAGGGGTCATGGGACTCGCGATCCACGACCTTCCGTTGATCCGCGAAGCGCTCTCGTGGGGCGATCCGGACGCGTGGCGAAAGGTCCGCGTCGTGGGGGCGGAACCCCTGGCCCCGTTCGGCTACCTCATCCACCTCGAGGCCGGAGGCGTGCCGATCGAGCTGCACGCGACGATGAGTGAGAACTGGAACCCGGACTGGCGTCTCACGGTGACCGGCGCAGATCAGGAGATCGGTGTCGAGTTCACTCCATCGTATGTACAGGCCGGCTCCGGAACGGGGCGGCGGTTCGCGTCCGGGCGGATTACCGAGTTCACACCGGCCGACTTCAACGGCTACGAAGGCGAGTGGCGGCACTTCGCGGACATCGTGCGCGGTGGCGAGCAGCGCATTCCGACGGCCGAGTTGATCGACGACCTGGTGTTCGCGCTCGAGATCGCAGAGCAGGCGGCGGATACGGCACGCGCAGCGCTGGCGGCGGCGGCATGAACGCGGCGCAACTCACGGTGGACGCCGACCTCACCGCAGCGGCCCACGGAGCGGTCGATGAGGTCATCGCATCGCTTCCGGTCTCGCTCGCACCCGCGCGACTTCCGCGGGTCGAACTGATCGCGCTCAGCGGATCCTCCGAAGACTGGCCGACGCGGCTCGCTGTCGTAGCACGCGAAGGCGCCCGCGGGGTCACCGTCGTCGCGCCAACGCGCCCGGCCGACGCAGGCCCCGACCGCATTCCGGTCGTCGTGGACTACGAGTACGCGAGCAATCCCGCCGTCCCAGGTGCCGCGCGAGCAGCCTCCAAGATCGGCGCGGCTCTGCTGGAGATCCGCGCCACCGCGGTTCGGGAGGTCACGGAGCGGGCCTTGTTGCTCGATCTCTTCGCCCTCGCTCGCCGGCTCGGCGGTTCCCCAGTCGCCTCCTCCCGAGTCGTGCTCGAGTCCGATGCCTTCCTCGCGATCCGCGGCAGGCTCGCCGACGGGCGCCCCCTGCTGGTGAACGTGTCGCGCACGAGCGCACGTACACCCGGCGCCGAGGCGCGGATGCTCGGTGCGGATGCCGGGCTGACGGCATCCTTCCCCGCACCCTCGGCCGCGCGGCCGGCCCGGGTCGTCATCTCCGACTTCGACGGCGCACGCACCCTACCCACCCTCTACGAGACCAGCCACCGGGCTACTTGGCGCCGGCTGCGCGATCTCGTCCATGCGGGTGGAACCGCCACCGACCTTGCAGATCTCGCCGCCGACGACGCGGCGCTCCCCCCACACGACTGACCTCTCTCATATCCCCATCTGCCCGATCTCGATCGGGCCCTCACCAAGGAGTTCATGCAATGACGCACGCAGCTTTCCGCAACCCCGCCCTCACCCGGCGCGGATTCCTCGGCTTCGCCGGAGGAACCGCAGCCGCCCTGGCGCTCTCCGCCTGCACCGGCAGCGGCCCGGGCGGCAGCGCCAACGCGATCAAGTTCTGGGACATGCCCTGGGGCACGACCTCATACACTGCAGCGGCCCAGAAGCTCACCCAGGCATACAAGCCGACCGGCAGCGATCTCAAGGCCACGTACCAAGAGATCCAGTGGAACAACTTCACCCAGACATTCGCGTCTGCGGTCGCGTCGAAGACGGGCCCTGCTGTCTCGACCGGCGGCGGCTTCCAGGCTTTCCAGTACGCCCAGCAAGGCGCCATCGCCTACGCCGACGACCTGCTGGACACCTTCAAGAAGAACGGCATCTACGACGACTTCCTGCCCGGAGTGGTCGAGCCCTTCAAGATGAAGGACGGCTACGCGGCCGTGCCCACTCAGCTCGACATGCGCGTGTGGTGGTATCGCAAGTCGATCCTCGACGAGGTCGGGGTCGAGCTGCCGACCACGTGGGACGAGTACCTCGCCGCGGGAAAGAAGCTCGCCGCCAAGGGCTACTACGCCTTCGGCACCGGGGCGGGTGCCGGCAACAACATCGGGGCCCACAGCATGATCGTGATGATGATCAACAACGGCGGCGGCCTGTTCAACGCCGCCGGCGAGTTGGACTGCGTCACGGACCGCAACATCGAGGCGATGGACTTCGTCAAGGAGCTCGTCGCGGCCAAGATCGTCGACCCGGGCGCCCTCGCCTACACCACCGACAACCTGACCTCCCAGTGGAAGTCGAAGAAGATCGCGATGGGCATCAGCACCGCCGGGCTCAACAATGACCTCGGCGACACGACCGGTGACGTCCTCGTCGCTCAGCCGATGGCCGGCCCGCACGGCGACAAGGGCACGCTGCAGTTCCTGAACAACATCATGATGTACACGAACACGCCGTCCCAGGCATCCTCGGAGGCGTTCCTGACCTATTGGTTCCAGAACTACAAGACGCTCTGGCAGCAGAAGGTCATCCCGGCACTCCCCGTGCTCAAGTCGATCACTGAACTGCCCGAGTTCCAGCAGTCGGTGCAGCAGGCCGAGGTCGTCAAGACCTGGCAGCCCATCGGCAAGACGTATGCCGCCCAGGGCACTCAGCTCACCCCGCTGCTGGCGGCCATCGACGCGGGTCAGGCGCTCAGCGACTTCACCCAGACGATGCTCGCGGGGAAGACCGATTCCAAGACCGCGCTGGCCTCGCTCGAGACCGCGATCAAGGCGCTCAAGTCGTGACGATCGGAGGGACCCTCCAGCGTCAGCGCGGGCTGACGCTGGGGGTGCTGATCGTCCCGTCGGTGTTCTTCCTGCTGCTGCTGAACGCCTACCCCGTCGTCTACGCCGCGATCCAGTCCCTGCACCAGGGGTCGCTCATCGCCACCGGCCCGTTCGTGGGCCTCGCGAACTTCACGGATGTCCTCACCCAGGCGTCCTTCTGGCATGCGGCCGGGTTCACGCTCGTCTTCACGCTGGTCGGCGTCTTCGGCTCCTGGCTCGTCGGCCTCGGCTTCGCACTCGTCCTCAACCGCTATGTGCCTGCCGGCGGCGTGTTCAAGGTCCTGCTCCTCCTGCCCTGGGTCGTACCGATCGTCGTCTCGTCCACCTCATGGAACTGGCTGGTGGCCACCCCGAGCAGCCCCCTGCCGCAGCTGTGGCATCTGCTCGGCTGGGGAACCCCGCTGTTCCTCGCCGACCCCACGCTCGCCGCGGTCATGGTGTGCGTGTTCAAGGTCTGGGTCTCGTTCCCGTTCATGATGATGATGACCTCTTCGGCGCTCGCCTCGGTTGACGGCACCGTCTACGAGGCCGCTGCGATGGACGGCGCGGGCCGCGTGCAGCAGTTCCGGCACATCACGATGCCGTTGATCGCGCGATCCACCTACATCTCGTGGATCCTCATGACGATCTTCTGCGTCAACGACTTCCCGACGATCTACCTGCTCACCGGCGGCGGACCCGTGGATGCCACGACCTCGCTGGTCGTGCTGGCCTACCGCACCGTGTTCCAGAACTTCCAAACCGGGCCGGGCGTTGCGATCGCATTCCTGATGACCGCTGCGCTCGTGATCGTCTCCGTCGTCCTCTTCCGCCAGATCAGAAAGTCCGCCGTCGAATGACCACCACCGCACTCCGCCTCGCCGGCCGCACCAGGGTCGAGCGCGTCAGCTTCATCGCCGAGAAAGACCGCCAGGGCGCCTGGTGGCGCTTCATCTTCCTGATCCTCGCCACCGCCATCGTCCTGGTCCCCATCGCAGTGGTCGTGATCCTGGCACTGATGCCGGGGCTCGGCTCCAGCGCGCACGGCCTCACGCTGACCAACTTCGCGCACGTGTTCACCGGAACGCAGACCCTCACCTGGCTCGGCAACTCGACCGTGGTCACGCTGGCGACGGTCGTGATCTCAGTGATCGTCGCCGCGCCGGCGGGCTATGTCCTGTCCCGAGGGCGCTCGAAGACCGTCACCGGCTATTCCCTGCTGCTCTTCGTGGTGCAGTCCCTGCCGGTCATCACCTCGGTCGTGCCCCTGTTCATCCTGTTCGCGAACTTTGGTCTGGTCGACAACCTGGCCGGGATCACGATCATCTATGTCGGCTCCTCCATGTCGGTGGCGACGTGGATGCTCGCGGCGTACTTCGACTCGATTCCAGCCTCGCTCGAGGAAGCCGCATGGATCGACGGGACGAGCATCTTCGGCTCGTTCACCCGCATCGTGCTGCGCAACTCGCTGCCCGGCATCCTCTCGACCGCGATCTTCACCTTCCTGCTCGCCTGGAACGACTACCTCGTCGCGATCGTGTTCCTGCGGACCACAAGCACCTTCACCCTGCCGATGGGCCTGCAGTCGTTCTTCCAGCAGAACGCGACCGACTGGGGCTCGGTCATGGCCGTCGCCGTCATCATGATGCTTCCGCCCGTCATCGTGTTCGCCACCCTCAACCGCTACTTCTCCGTCGGCGGCATCGGCGGAGCCCTCGCCGGACGGTGAACCCGCGTCGCCCCTCCCACCGCGCCACCCACCCTGGAGACCCATATGCTTCCCTCCCATCTGCCCAAGCCCGAACTGTTCGGCCCCGGTCACGGTGAACCGTCACTGCGCTGGGGCGTGATCGGCCCCGGCTGGATCGCAGGCGAATTCGTGAAGGCCGTGCGCGCACACACGCGACAGCAGGTCGTTGCGGTCGCCTCCCGCTCCGCGGCACGCTCCTCGATCTTCGCCGCAGCGCATGGCATCTCGACCGCCGTCGATTCGGTCGAGCGCCTGGTGACGCTCCCGGAGGTCGACGTCGTCTACGTCGCGACGCCGAACAGCGAACATGCGGCCACCGGCCTGGCGGCGATCGCCGCGGGCAAGCACGTATTGATCGAGAAGCCCATCGGCCTGAATGCCGATGAGGCACGCGCACTGGCGGATGCCGGGCGGACTGCCGGGGTCCTTGTGATGGAGGCGATGTGGACCAGGTACCTGCCGCAGACATCCGTCATCCGGCGGCTGCTGGCCGACGGCGTCTTCGGCGAGCTGCGGGCGGTACTCGCTGATCACGGGCAGGCGATCGGCGCCGGGCCGGGCCACCGCCTGTACGAGCCGGGGCTCGGCGGAGCCCTGCTCGATCTGGGCATCTATCCGATCCAGCTCGCGTCGATGGTCCTCGGCGCACCGACGCAGGTGACGGCAGTGGGCGACCTAGCCGCAAGCGGCGTGGATGCGTCCTCCACCCTGGTGCTGCGCCACGGCGGCGGCGCGCAGTCGACGCTGTACTCCTCGATGGTCGCGCGCACCCCGACGAGCGCCGTCATCTCGGGCGTCGAGGCGGTGTTAGGCCTCGACGGCCCCTTCCACACCCCCACAGGCTTCACGCTGACCGGCGCTGACTACTTCTCGCCGTCGCTGAGCTGGGAGGACTCGACCGGGCTGACGCTCTTCGACGGGCTGTCCTGGCAGGCGACCGCGCTCGCCCACTACGTCGGCGAGGGGCGTGCCGAGTCGCCGCTGCACCCTCTTGACGAGGTGGTGACGATCATGGACACCATCGATCAAGCCCGAGCCCAGCTCGGCGCCGCCTGAGCACGCACCCCTTCGAAGGAGAATGCCGATGACCGAGACGCCTACGACAGCGCTGCGCGGTGCTGAACTGATTGACCGGTTGGAGGCACAGGAGGCGGAGCTGGTCTGGGATCGTTTCGATCTCACGGATGCCTGGAAGCTCGGCTGTGCGATCACGAGCACCGCGCAGGAGTCGGGGCACCCCGTCGGCATCGACATCCGCCGGTCTGGCATGGTCTTGTTCCGAGCGATGCTGCCGGGCGCAACGCCCGACCAGGATTCCTGGATCGCCCGGAAGTCCGCCGTCGTACTGCGCATGGAGGCGAGCAGCGCCCTCGTCGACGCGCGGCTGGCGCAGGCCGGCATCGACCCGACGCCGAGCGGGTGGCTCGGACCGGAGTACGCCGTCACCGGCGGGTCGTTCCCCATCCGCGTGCGCGGGGGCGGAGTCGTCGCCGCCGCGACCGTCTCGGGGCTGACCTCGCTGGAGGACCACGAACTGATCGTCGCCGGCATCCGATCGCGCCTCGCCGACAGCGGGACCCGGTGAGCGACGAGGAGCAGGCCCCCCGCCGCACGCTCCTGCTCGGCCAGAGTGCACGCATCCGCATCTGGGATCGTGCCAGTGGCGAGGTCCGCACCGTGTTCGAATCGACCGAGCGCCTTTACGAGGCGCCGAACTGGGCATCGGACGAGCGGCTGCTGGTCAACGGTGACGGCCTGCTCTGGACGCTTCCCGTGGACGGCTCGGAACCACCGCGAGAGGTGCCCGCGACCGGCCTGCCGCCGGTCAACAACGACCACGTGC
Organism: Microbacteriaceae bacterium; assembly: GCA_009780695.1. Lineage (GTDB taxonomy): Bacteria > Actinomycetota > Actinomycetes > Actinomycetales > Microbacteriaceae > Gryllotalpicola. The sequence continues at coordinate 36,939 of WQZN01000006.1, read as the reverse complement.
TCTCCCCCAACGGGCAGACCGTGTTCGCCTCGACGAACGACTGGCACATCTGGGCGGTGCCGCTTGCCGGTGGCGCGGCCCGGCGGGTGACGCGGGATGACGGCGGCATGCACTTCCTGCACGGCATCCACCCGGACGGCACCCGACTCGCCTACGTGCGTCTCGACCCCGACGGCGAGGACTGGTGGGCCTCGGCCACCATCCACACGGTCGAGACCGACGGAGGCGATGACATCGCGATCACTAGCCACCCTGGCCCAGCCGACGGCTGCGAGTGGACACCCGACGGGCAGTGGGTTCTGTTCAACACTGAGCAGTTCTCGACAGCCGCCGGGCACTCCCAGCTCGCCCGAATCCGCTCGGATGGCACCGGACTCGAGCAGCTCACCTTCGATCAGCGGGTGAACTGGTTCCCGCACATCTCGCCCGATGGCGAGGTCGTCGTCTACCTCAGCTACCCGTCCGGCACCACCGGGCACCCCGCTGACTTGCCGGTCGAGCTCCGCCTCGTGCATCTCGGTGGAACCAGGGATGCTTGGCAGCACCCCACCACGATCGTCGCCCTCAACGGCGGCCAAGGCACCATCAATGTGCCGAGTTGGGCGCCCGACAGTACCGCTTTCGCCTTCGTCGACTACCCGGTCGCCACTGTCTGAACAGGTCGCCGGCACGGTGCGGCACTTCCTGCCGGGTTCAGCGGATCGAACAACGAGAGGGTCGCGATCGACAGCGCCGCTCGTCGGCGGGGATACTGCGGTCATGGCTTCTCCCACGGGTCGGCTCGTCACCGAGACCTTGGCCTTCGACGGCGGCCGGCGGGTCAGCGCGTATGTCCCGGCGAAGCAACCCGAGGCGATCGTCTACGCGGGCGACGGGCAGCTGATCGCTCCGTGGGGCCGGCTGTTGGAGGCATCCGGGCTGCCGCCCGTCCTGGTGGTGGCCGCGCACCGCGTCGACGACGAACTGCAGCGCATCCGCGAGTACTCACCCGGGGAGAGCAGCGCGCAGTTCACGTTCGACCCTGAGCTCTTCGCGGCGCACGAGCGCTTCTTCGTCGAGGATGTCCGACGCTGGGTGCGCGAGCGCTTCGGTCTCGCGCCTCCACCGGAGCGGACCGCGGTGTTCGGTGTCTCGGCGAGCGGTGAGCTCGCGCTCGCGATGGGGGTCCGGCATCCCGAGACCTACGGGGTCGTCCTGTGCGCCTCCCCCGGCGGCGGCTTCCGGCCCCCGGCAGTGCTTGAGCCGCCGCTGCCACGGGCCTATTTCGTGGCGGGCACGCAGGAACCGTTCTTCCTCAAGAACGCCGCCCGTTGGGCGACGGCGCTGCACGAGGCTGAGGCAGAGACCGTGTCGGTCGAGCGGGACGGCGCGCACGGCGGCCCGTTCTGGAAGCAGGAGTTCCCCAAGATGGTCGCCTGGGCCTTCACCCGATGAAGTGCCCAGGGCAACAGAAAGGCCCCCGAAATTCGGGGGCCTGATCTGTGTGCGGAGACGAAGGGATTTGAACCCTTGGTCCCCTAAACGGGGACTCCACCTTAGCAGGGTCTAGGAACCCCGGAATTCCGCGGATTTTCGGGGTTTCTACGCACCGAAAGCGACGCGCTGCACAGACCTGAGCTGGTTGCAACTGTCCTGTGGCTGTCCCAGGCAGCGTCGGTCAAAGCGGGGCCGGCTGAAGGCGAACGGGTGTCACTTCGTGTGCTTCGCTGCAGCTCGGCCAGGGTGCGCAGCGGGGTGCGCGACGGGAGCTTGCGACCAGGAGCGCGGCCCGCTGCGCACCGCGCGGCGGAGCCGCGCTTGAGTCAGTACGGAAAGTTCTCACCAAACACGCCGCGAGTCGCCTGTCCTGTCGACAGGTCGCTGCCTGCGAGCTGCGTCAGTCTCGGTGTGCAGCCGGGTCAAGGGTCGAGCGTGCTCGATCGCGAAGCGACGCGCAGCGCCCTTGACGCGAGCGTGTGGGCGTTCGTACCCAGCCTGGTCCGCTGCTCCGAGGAACCCCGTTCCTCGGAGCTGCCTCCCGGCGAGGGCCGCTCTTCTGATGTGTCACTCGTGGGTCACGCTGCGTGCATGGCACGTCGAAAAGGTGCTGACCGGTCGAGACACTTTTCGTCAGCGTTCCTCACGCAAGGGCAGGTCGCGGAGCTCGTGGTCGAGTTCGGCGATCGCCGCGGCGATGGCATCGCGCAGCGGGCGAATGCCGTCGAGGTCCCAGTTCTCCGGATTGGGGAACGACCACTCGATGAGACGGCCGGACGGCGCGACCGGCAGCTCGAGTCCTGGCTTCATGGCTACGACCACATCGGCCTCGCGCAGATCCGCCTCGGTGACACGTCGCGGTACGCGGTCGCCGATTTCTTTGCCGAGCTCGCGCAGCGATTCGGCTCCGGCTTCGTTGACGTGGTCGGCGGGCGCGAGGCCGGCTGAGCGGACTTCGTAGCGGTTGCCGGCCTGCAGCTCCATCAGCGCAGCGCCGAGCTGCGAGCGGCCGGCATTGTGCTGGCACATGAAGAGGATGACGGGCTTGTTCATGCGGTGAGTCCTTCGCGGTGAGTGCGCTCCCACGCCTGGGTTGCGGCCTGGACGGCATCCCACGGCGAGCCGAGCGGAGGAGTGTAGGAGAGGTCGAGTTCGCTGACCTGCTCGACCGTGAGCCCGGCGTAGAGCGCTGTGGCGAACGTGTCGACACGCTTGGAAACCTCGGTGCCGAGGCGGCCGACGAGCTGCGCGCCGAGAAGGCGGCCGTCGCGCGTGTCACCGGTGATGCGGAAGTCGATCGGGTGGGCGCCCGGGTAGTAGCGCTTGTGATCGTCTGCGGATGCCGCGACGGTAAGCGGGCTGTAGCCCCCGGCGTCGCGGTCGCGCAGCCCGGTGCGTGCCGCTACGACATCGAAGACTTTGACGACCTGTGTGCCGACGGAGCCGGCGAAGCGGGCATCCCCACCCAGCGCGTTCTCGCCGGCGACGCGGCCCTGTTTGTGCGCGGTCGTGCCGAGCGGCAGGTAGGTGACGCCGAGCAGACGGTGGTGCGTGACCGTGCCGTCGCCGGCCGAATACACGTGGGGGAGCCCGGTGCGCATGCCCGCGTCGACGACGACTGCGCCACCGGCTCCGAGGCTCGCGCCCGCGCGCTCGAGCAGTTCCGTGTTGGGGCGCACGCCGACGACGACGAGCACGAGGTCGGCAGTGCGGGCGAAGGGCTCGCCGCGGTGCGTGCCGGCGACGGTGATTCCGGCGCTCGTCTTCTCGATTGCGTTCACCGTGGTGTCGGTGACCACCTCGACGCCATTGCTGTCGAGCTCGGCGCGTACGACGCGAGCGAGTTCGGGGTCGAGGGTCGAGAGCACCTCCGGCCCGCGCTGGATCTGGGTGACTTTGAGTCCGCGCACTGTGAAGGCCTCTGCCATCTCGAGCCCGACATAGCCGGCGCCGACGATGATGGCGGACTTCGAGTCTCGTTCGTCGAGGTGCTTGTCGAGGGCGAAGGTGTCGCCCATGGAGTGCATGACGTGGACTCCGTCGTCCGGTCCCAGGCCCTCGAGCCCGGTGATGCCTGCGTGGGACGGCAGTGCGCCGGTTCCGACGACGAGCTCGTCGTACGGCAACTGCTCGGTCGTGCCGTCCGGGTTCCGAACGGCGAGCTTGCGCCCGGCAACGTCGATGTCCGTGGCCCAGGTGTCAAGGCGCAGGTTCATGCCCGTCGCTTCAAGATCGGCAGAGGTGCGGTGCGCAAGCGACTGCCACGGCTGCACTTCGCCGGAGAAGTAGTAGGGGATTCCGCAGATCGAGAAGTTCGGGTAGCGATCGGCGACGACGACGGTGACGTCGACGGAGGGGTCCAGTTCTCGGGCGCGCAGGGCGGCGGAGATGCCGGCGTCGCTGCCGCCGATGGCGATCAAGTGAGTCACGAGAGGGTCCTTTCGGGGACGACGGCGTCGGCGGCGTTCACGCGCGGCGACGGGATCAGAAGGATGAGGAGGCCCAGGCCGACCGCGGCGCCCACGAGCTGAGCGGCGATGAACCCCGGAGCGGACAGCGGTGCGATACCGGCGAAGGTATCCGTGAAGATGCGCCCGACGGTGACCGCCGGGTTGGCGAACGACGTCGACGAGGTGAACCAGTAGGCGGCGCCGATGTACGCTCCCACGGCCGCGGGAGCTGCCGCAGTCTGGCCGGTGCGGACCAGCATGAAGATCAGCAGAACGAGCACCGCGGTCGCAACGACTTCTCCGATCTGGTGACCACTCGTCGATCGATGATGGGACGACAGTCGGACGCCTGCCCCGAACATCGCATTGGCGAGTTCTGCGCCCCCGATGCCGCCGATGACCTGCGCCAGCAGATACGGCGCGACATCCCGCCAGGGGCGTCCGCCGAGTACGGCATCCGCCAGCGTCACGACCGGGTTGAAGTGCGCGCCTGAAATCGGCCCGAGCATCAGGATGAGCACGGCCAGGCCGAGCGCCGTCGCGATCGAGTTCTCGAGCAACTCGAGGCCGACGTCGTGCGGCGATAACTGCTGGGCGGCGATGCCGGAGCCGGCAACTACTGCGACAAGGAGCCCTGTTCCGATGAATTCGGCCAGGGCGCGGCGCCAGAGAGGGGTCGGTGTGCTCACGCGACTAGGTTGACATCCCATAGGACCGTCAGTCAAACTTGACTCAATGAACACTGAGCGAAATGACTTGGCGCGCAGGGCAGCCGTCCATGCGGCGCTTGGGGACCCTGCGCGCCTTGCCATCGCGGACCAGCTGGTTCTCGGCGACAAATCGCCACTCGAGCTGCAGACCGAGTTGGGCATGGCATCGAACCTCGTGGCGCACCACCTGCGCGTGCTCGAGAAAGCGGGCGTCATCTCGCGCCACCGCTCGGAGGCGGACCGCCGACGCAGCTATCTGAAGCTCCGGCGCCGCGCCTTCGGTGGCCTGCTGCCCGGGGCGTCGATCGCGGTGCCGCGCGTCGTCTTCGTGTGCACCGCCAACACCGCACGTAGCCAGCTCGCCGACGCCTTATGGCGCACCGTGAGCCCGGTGCCGTCGGCATCCGCAGGCACGCACCCGGCCGACCGCATCGCGGACGAGACGTTCGAACTGATGCGGCGCCACGGCATGAAGCCGCCCGAGCTGTCGCCGCATTCACTCAACTCAGTGCTCGGCCCGCGCGACCTGGTCATCACCGTGTGCGACCGCGCGCACGAGGAACTGGGGGCTGAAGGCCTGCACTGGTCGGTGCCCGACCCCGTCCCGGAAGGCACGCCCGACGCCTTCGAACACGCGTACAAGCTGCTCGCCGAACGCATCGACGAGCTGGCGCCCCGGGTGACCGCGGCCTGAGCAGAAGGGTGAGGACGATGGGGTCCCACAGTGAGACACCGCTCGATCAGGAGCTCGCGTTGACGAACGCACTCGACCGTCTTGCCGAGGAGTTCGCCGGTGTCTTCGACAGGGCGACCGTTGAGGAAGCGCTGCATGAAGCGCACCACAGGCTGTCGTCGCACGCGTCGGTGGTGACCTATTTGCCGGTCATGGCCGAGCACGCGTGTCGCCAGCACCTGCATGCGCTGGCCGCGCAGCGCAACAGCGTGGAGCCCGTCGAATGGTCGGCATCGCTCACGCTGGCCAAACCCATCGAGCTGATCACCACGGCCGACCCCGCCCAGCCATTGGCGAGCTGAAGCTCAGTCGAGCGCGCCGGCGAGACTCGTCGGCGCCGCTGATCTCTGCGAGCCTCGACCTGCGAAAACGGCGATCACCGATGCGGATGCCGCGACGCCGGCCAGGATCGCGAACAACGCTGGGTAGCCCCCGCTCAGCGCGGCGATGCCCGAGCCGATGCCCGGCGCGAGCGCGCCCGCGGCCGACAGCGGCGCGTTGTAGACACCGCTCACACTCGCGTAGCGCGCCGGCCCCCACAGATCCGCGACCAGCGTCGCATTGACAAGTGTGAAGAGCCCGCGCGATGCGCCCGCGATGATCGCGATGGTGACTAGGAGCCAGTCGGGGCCGGGGATGACTGCGAGCGCCAGGACCGTTACTGCGAGCAGCCCGATCACGACGACCGCGCGCGAGATCGGGCGGAGCCTGTTCGCAAGCCCCGGGTAGATCACTCGCCCGGCGACCTGGCCGGCGCCGCTGAGCCCGATCGCCCATGCGGCCAGGGCCGGGCTCGCCCCACGGTGCATGAACAGGACCGGCAAGGCGACGAGGGAGGCGTAGCTCACGAACGACATGAGTGTTCCCGAGGTCGACAGCAGGACGAACGGGCGGCTGGAGATGATCTCGCGATCCGTAACCCGTGCGGAGGTCTCGCGCACCGTCCAGGGCAGCCGGAGAGCGAAGGCGTGCGCCGGCAGATTGACGACCAACACGATGCCGGCGAGAACGAGATAGGCGCCGCGCCAGCCGAGGCGGTCGGCGAGGGCATTCGTCACCGGGGCGAAGATCGTCGAAGCGAAGCCGGCCGCGAGGGTGAGCGTCGTGATGGCTTGTACGCGTCGCTCGCCGAACCAGCCGGTGAGGGCGGCGAACGCAGGCGGGTAGTACAAGCCGGAGGTCGCCGCCCCGACGACGAGCCATGCGACGAAGAAAGCCGCGAGGCTCGGCGCCAGGGCCACGGCGGTGACCGCCACGGCCGCGAGGATGCTGCCGAGCACCATGACCGGCCGTGGCCCGCGCCGCTGGATGATGCGCCCGACCGGGATGCCGGCGAGTGCGCCAAGCAAGCTGCCTGCCGAGAATGCTGCCGTGATGCCGAACGTCGACCAGCCGGTGTCGTGTGCGATCCGCGGCGCCAGCACCGTGAACGCGTAGTACAGCGCGCCGTAGCTGACGATCTCGGTGACGCAGAGTGCGACGAGCACCCCTGTCAGTCGGCGGCGCTCCATCGCCTAGACGTTGACGGTGTCGGGGCGCGCGCCGAGTTCAATCGACTGCGCGCCGGCCGGCGAGCAGCACGAGGCCGCACTGGCGGGCGCCGCGACCTCAGCGGCCGGGGCGGAGCAGCACGACGATGCCGCAGGCTCGGCCGATTCTGCTGTGGCGGAGGAGCAGCACGATGCCGCGGCCGGAGCCTGCTCCGTCGCAGCCTGCTCCGCCGACGCCGAGCCGCAGCACGACGACGCTGCGGATGCCGCCTGAAGCTGGATGAGCTGCGTCGCCGCCGTCAGGTTCGGCGCGAGCTCGATGAGCTGCGGGGACGCCGCGGCCGGGGTGCAGCAGCTTCCGGCATCCCCGAAGTCGCCGGCGCCGCCGCAGACACCCGACTCGGGCAGCACGAGTTCGTTGCGGAGCGCGGCTGCGTGGTCGCCGGCGAGTTCGGCGACGATGCTGCGCACCTGCTCGTACCCGGTCAGCGCGAGGAACGTCGGTGCGCGGCCGTACGACTTCGCGCCGACGATGTAGAAGTCAGGTTCGGGCTGCGCGAGCTGCACGACGCCGGAAGCGCGAACCGTGCCGCAGCTGTGGATGTTCGGGTCGATCTGCTCAGCGAGGTCCGCGACCGCCTCAAGGCTCGGGTCGAGCGAGACGCGCAGCTCAGACAGGAAGCTCGTGTCGGGGCGGAAGCCGGTCAGCGCGATGACGTGGTCGACATCGGTGATGCGCGTGGCATCCTCGCCGACGATGGTCAGCTTGTCGGCCGCGCTCTCGAATGCGGCAGTACGGAACCCGTGCACCTGCGTCACCGCACCCGACTCGACGGTCTGCGCAGCACGACCGCCGAGCGCGCCGCGCTCAGGAAGCTGGTCGTTCTCGCTCGCGAGGCCCGACGGGGTGCCGCGGCGGATCAGCCACTCCACCCGAGTACCGGGCGCGCGCTCGACGAGCGCCGCGAGACGGATGACGGCGTGGGATGCCGAGTGCCCGCTGCCGATCACGACGACGTGCTTGCCGGCGAGGGCATCGGCTTCGGTTTCCATCGGGATCCGGTAGCTGATCAGACCGTCCGCGGCCGCGGCGCGCTCACCGAGAGCGGGCAATCCCGCGGCGCCGGCCGGGTTGGGCTGCGACCACGTGCCGGACGCGTCGAGTACGGCACGAGCGATGATGCGCTCTTCCGAGCCATCAGCATTTGTGACCTGGACTTCGAAGGGGGCCTCGGCGCGGCCGGCATCGACAAGGCGGTCGCGGCCGGAGCGTGCGACGCCTGTCACGGTCGCGCCGACGCGAACACGCGATCCGAGCGCGGAGGCGAGAGGGACGAGGTAGTCCGACGCCCACTCGGCACCCGTCGGGAAACCCGAGGCCGGGATCTCCTGACCGGCGCCCTCGAGCAGCCGGCGTGCCGGGCCGTCGACGAGCTCGGGCCACTCGGAGAACATCCGCACATCGTGCCAATCGGTCACCGCCGCGCCGGCAGCAGCACCGCGCTCGAAGACCAGAGGCTCGATGCCGCGCTCGAGCAACTGGGCCGCAGCGGCGAGACCTTGTGGGCCGGCGCCGATGATCGCGATAGGCAGAGCGTCGGTCACAGTGATCTCCTCAAATCGATGGGGTTGAATGTAAACAGGATGACCCACGCATCGAAGAGTGTCAATCCGATGTGTCAGAATGTCTGCATGACGATGACCCTGCCGCTACGTGCGAACGATGCGGAGACGTGTTGCGCGCCGCTGACCGCGGCCGTAGTCGACCACGCGGAAGCGGAGCGCATCGCAAAGACGTTCAAGGCTCTCGCGGACGCCAATCGAGTTCGCCTGCTGTCGTTGATCGCGGCAAGTGATGACGGGGAAGCCTGCATCTGTGATCTCACCGCGCCCGTGGGTCTCTCGCAGCCGACCGTGTCGCACCACATGAAACTGCTCGTCGAGGCCGGCCTCGTGACCCGCGAGCAGCGCGGCAAGTGGGCATACTTCACGGTCAATCGCGATGCGCTGGCGAATGCTGCTGGCGCGCTTCAGGTCCGATAGCGCGCGGCATCCAACCCCGCATCTCCGCACGGGGATTGCGATTCAATTGAACGAGATCGCGGTGATCGTCTTGTCATCGTGGCACTTCGCGCGCGGGAGCCGAATGCCGCTCGGGTCCGCCCGAGCTTCCCAGCGACCCAGAGTCGCGAGTCCGTTGCTCAGCTCCTCTTCGTCTTGGCCGGCGACGGCAGCCCAGTCGTCCAGACCTAAATGTGTCATCGCCCGGAATGCGCCGTCCGTCGCAATTACGGCCCATCGATGATCACTCTTCACCAAGGCGTAGTCGCCGGATCGTCTCCCATTCGTACATGCGGTTGTCTCGGTGAATGACGATCAGCGAGATATGAGAGTAGTCGGCGTGCACCAGTCCGGGTTGTGCGAGGTCGAGCGCACCTCGAATCGGTGCTGCGTCTGCATCATCATTGGAATACGCGACAGAGACGTGAGGGCGGAATCCTTCTTCCGGCTCGGGGCACTCCCCTAGCGCGTCGGTGATCCCGGCCCGCACCGCGCTCCGTAGCTCGGCGAGCGCTTCCGGGTTGGCCGGCGGGAGCGCGATCGCCTCGCGGAAGATGTGCGCGCGTTGGTAGGTGGTGCTGATCGGGGCGAAATCGGTAAGTCGATTTGCGACAGAGTCGATGACGCGCTCGATAGCCGACTCCGGAACGTCCTCGACGTGGCCGACGCCCTGCATGGTCATGTGAAGCCATTTGCGCGGCACCGGGTCAAGCGAAGGGAAGGGGCGAAGCGCGTCCTGGTACCGCTCCGCTAGTTCGATGGCAGCTGGTGCCTCATCTTGCGTGATGTGCCAGGTATAGAAGCGCGTACCGACTTGCCAACCGGGGCGCCACCACCAGTGATTCGCCATGACCTCGTGGTCCGCGTAGAGCGCTTGATAGGCGGTCATCACACGTCCGACTCTTTGGCGGGGTGTTCGGCCTGGGCCGGGATCGCGTATTCGTCGACGAACGCGAGCCGGTCTGCGGGCCAGATCGACTCGGAGACCTCGAGCACGTCGCCATTTGCGCCGGTTGCTTTGTGGGTGACATGGACGACGTACGCGCCGTTGGCAAGGCCAAAGTCTTCGCACTCTTCGATCGTCGCCGGCCGCGCAACCCACCTGTCTTCGGCCTGGCTATATCGATCGCCGGTTAGGTCCTCCACGCAGAGGAACAGGGCCTTCGGCACCACGGTCGGCTCGGCAAGATAGGTATCCGCCGCGAAGGATACGGGCAGGTGGGACGCGCCGATCTCCTGCAGCTCATCGTTCTCGTCGTAGAGCCGACGACGACGCACGATCACCTCTGAACCGGGGGCGGCATTCATCAGAGGCGCGATCGAGACGGCGAGCGGTTCGGGGCCCGCGCTGGTGATCTCGTGGCGCAAGTGGTTGGTGAGCAGGCCGGTTCGACCTCGCGCCTCGCCATAGCGAGCGCGCGAACGCCGCTCGAAACGGTGCTCCTGCCGAACGAAACTGCCCTTGCCCTGGCTGCTAGTGATCAGTCCCTCACCACGAAGAACGTCGAGTGCCTGACGGACCACGGGCGGACTCACTCGGTACGTCGCAGCTAGCGCACTTTCCGCGGGGAGGCGATCGCCGGGCGCGAGCTCGCCCCCACGGATCTGCGCGCGAAGCGCGTCAGCTACGCGGTGGTACTTCGGGACTCTCGTGCTCGGCATCTGTTTCTCTCGTTGCTCGCGTTGAACCTCACACATTACTCCTCATGAACTGTTGACATGTTGACGAGACAGTGTTTCCCTTATCGCAGCAACTCATCATGAAGAGCTGAAGAGATAAGGAGTAGGGCGATGGCTATTTCGAGGCGTTTTGGAATTGCGAATGAGACGGCGTTTCCGAAGGGGGCGTTTCTGCGGGGCGAGGTGGAGCCGGTGACGGACTTCAACGGTGCACCGCTTCCGGACGGGAACCGCCCTCAGCAGCACGACAAGGAGACGGGGCTGCCGATGTGGCAGTGCACGGTGATCGACATGGACGACGACGCCTCCCGGAAGGACATCGGCGTCAGTGTGAAGTTCGCCTCGCCCACCATGCCGGAGGTGCCGAAGAACAACACGCCGTTCCCGTGGACCCCGGTGCGGTTCGAAGGCCTGTCCGCACTCCCGTACGTCGATGACTCGGGGAACCGGGCGCGGATCGCCTGGTCGTTCCGGGCGGAGAAGATCGCGCTGGCCCACAACACGGGCAAGAGCGAACAAGGGGCCGCGTGATGTCCCGGTCGACTGCGGTGGTCGCGGACGAGCTGTACGAGGACGTGCGCGAACTCAGCGTGGCGGTCATGAATCGCGCCGTTCCCGCCCCGGAGCTGTACGGCATCCTCGGCAATCTCAAGTTCGCGGGCGGCTACTTCCTCGCCGAAGCACTCGGGCGTCTCGCGGACGGGATCGAGCGGTCGGTGGCGGAGTTCGACGTGTACGAGGTCGAGAACGTGTCGCCCGCGGTGAATGCGGCAACGGCGGCGGCGATGCTCGAAGGTGCCGCCCGCTACGCAGAAAAGCTCGCGCAGCTCCTCGAGGCAGCCCAAGTCGCGATCAACGGGCAGGGCCACCACGGTCGCCGCCCCGAGACGGCAACGGCCTAACAGGGGTGTGTCGTGGCTTCCTCGGGTGTGCGCGATCCGTTCGCGTCGAAAGACAGTGACGGGCCGATCACGGTCCTGTTCCTGCTGGTCGCTAAGTGCGCCTGGGGTGTGGTCATGTTCTGGGTGACGCTGACCAAGTGGGCCGTGTTGTTCCCACTGGTCAGCGTCCCCACCCTCACCACCATCGCCGCACTCGTGATGTCGGGGCCGTGGGCTGCGGTGTTCCTCGCCTCGGTCTGGGCCTCGATCTTCGTCGTCTGGGCGGCGCTCGACGCCCGCTCGTTCGTGCGGTTCTTCGCCCGCCCGATTGCCTCCCGGTGGCACGCGTGGCACACGTACCGGGTGAAGTGGGCGAGGGTCTGCGCGCTGCACGGTCTCGCCCCGGTGCTGGACACCGAACCGGTAGTCCCGAAGCTGCGCCGCATCCACGTGGGGCAGAGTGCGGACGAGCTGCACGTGAATCTCGTGTTCGGGCAGACGGTCGCCGACTGGTCTTCGCGGTCGGAGGCGCTCGCGCACGCCTTCGGTGCGCAGTCCTCGACCGTGCTGCTGGACGGGCCGGGCCGGGTGCGCATCGTGCTACGCCGCATCGACGGGCTACGGAATGCGCTCGCGTTGCCATCGCCGGCCGAAACGGTCGACCTCGCCAACCTCGTGATCGGAGCCGGTGAGAACGGCACCCCATGGTCCGTGCGCCTGCTCGGCAGGCACATCCTCGTCGCCGGGCTGATGGGCGCAGGTAAGGGGTCGGTGGTGTGGTCGATGCTCGCCGCCCTCGCCCCCGCGATCCGGGACAGCTCGGTTCAGGCGTGGGTGATCGACCCCAAGGGCGGCATGGAGTTCGGGCAAGGCGTCGGCCTGTTCACGCGTTTCGCGTACGACACCGGGACCGAATCGCTCGAGCTGCTGCGCGACGCCGCTGCGGTATTGACGCGGCGGGCGAACGGGTTGCGCGGCACCTCACGGCAACACGAACCCACCCCGACAGACCCGTTCATCGTGATCGTGATTGACGAGTTGGCCTCGCTGATCGCCTACCAAACCGATCGGAAGCTCGCGAACGAAATCAGTGGGTTGCTGTCACTGATCTTGTCGCAGGGCCGGGCGGTCGGGGTATCCGTCGTTGCGGCGGTGCAGGACCCGTCCAAGGACGTGGTCTTGATGCGGCAACTGTTCCCGATCCGCATCGGGCTGCGGTTCGCCGAAGCCACGCAAGTCGACATGATCTTGGGGCAAGGCTCGCGCGTTGCCGGTGCGCTGTGCGATCAGATCCCCGACGCGCTGCCCGGCGTCGCGTACGTGATGGAGGACGGGCACGCCGCCCCGCTGCGCGCTCGCGCGTTCCACGTCACTGATGCCGACATCGCGCACCTTGCGATCACGTACGCGCCGAACGCAGAGCCGGTGGCCGGGGTGCAGTTCATCGACGCGGCAACCGGCGAGGCCGATCCCGGCGAGCTCGATGCGGATGCCTCCCCGGAGGCGGGTGCAGCATGACCCGGCACGCCAAGGTTGAGGGGACCTTCTGGGGCCACGACCCGGAAACTCCCTTGAACCTCGGCAACCTCAGCCCTGAGGCGTTCGAGTCCATCACGACGCGGCTCGCGGACAAGTCGATGGGCGCGCTCGCCGACACGCTCGCGGCGGTGCGCAACTGCTCGCACCCGATCCGGCTGCGCGGCTACGCCGAAACCTTCGACAGCAGCACGGGCGAGCTGGTCGAAACGTTCACGTCCACCGATCAGCCGCTCGGCCTGCTGTTCAAACCGTGCGGGAATCGGCGCGAAGAAGTCTGCCCCGCCTGCTCACGGCTCTACGCGCGAGACACCTTCGAGATGATCTCCACCGGCGTCAGCGGCGGCAAGGGCGTACCCGAGACGGTGCGGGCGAACCCGCTGCTGTTCGTCACCCTCACCGCCCCCTCCTTCGGGACCGTGCACACGGTGCGGGGCGGCAAGCCGTGTCATCCGCGCTCGAAGGCGGGGCCGTGCGAACACGGCAACGCATCCGTGTGCTGGGCGCGCCACGACGACAGCGCGCCCAAACTCGGATCGCCGCTGTGTGCCGACTGCTACGACGTCGAGACGGCGGCGATCTGGCAGTGGTTCGCGCCCGAACTGTGGCGACGCTTCACGATCACGCTGCGCCGCGAACTCGCCGCAGCCCTGGGCGTCACAACAGGTGAGCTGAGGCAGCTCGCGCGACTCGAATACGCGAAAGTCGCGGAGTTCCAATCGCGCGGCGCGGTGCACTTCCACGCCCTGATCCGCCTCGACGGACCCGACGGGCAGGGATCCGCCGCACCGGTCGACCCAGGGGTGCTCGAGGACGCGGTACGCGCTGCTGCCGAATCAGTCATGATCACCGCTCCCCCGGTCGATCATGACGACAGGACGCGGGTGCTGCGATTCGGACATCAGGTCGACGTGCGTACGGTTCGGCACGGGGCGATCTCGGGCGACGACATCACCGCCGGACAAGTCGCCGCATACCTCGCGAAGTACTCGACCAAAGCAACCGGCATCGACCCGCGCAAACCGAAGCCGCACCTGATGCAGCTCACCCGTGCATGCCGCATCCTCGCCTCCCGCGCTTTGGCCGGCTGTACTCACGGATGTGCCGACCACGTCGGAGAACGACGGGGCGCGCTGTGTGACCAGTGCCGGGAGAGCACATACGGACTGCTCGGCAAGTGGTCGAGCATGCTCGGCTTCCGCGGACACTTCTCAACCAAATCGCGCCGCTACTCGGTCACGCTCGGCAAGCTGCGCCGCGCCCGCCGCCGCTTCCAACAGCTCGCCGCCGACGCCGCCCGCGATGGGATGCTGCTCGACACTCACGATCTTGAAGCCCGGCTCATGGCCGACGAAGAAGAAACGATCTTGGTCGTCGGCTCTTGGACGTACCAGGGCACCGGGTGGCCGTTGCCGGGTGACAAAGCCTTGGCCGATGCTGCGGCAGCTCGAGCCCGCGAGTACGCGCAATGGCGCAGCGGCCGGGCCGCATGACCGCATGACACAACCAACCGAGAGACGAAAGGAAAAGTGATGAAGACCAAGACTGACGAAGCGCGAGCGATCGCGCCGCTTCTGCTGACCGAGGCCGAAGCCGCCGCGATTCTCCGCATCAATCGCACGACGCTCGCGCGATTGGTCGAGCACGGCATCTGTCCGCTCAAGCCGGTGAATCTCACTCCTCGGATCCGCCGCTATCGGGTGGCGGACATCGAAGCGCTGACCGGTTCCGCTGTGGGGGTCGCGTAATGGCGATCGATCGGCGCAAGTCCGGCAAGTATCGGGTTCGGGTGTTCCTGGATCACGATGTTGTGGCGAGCCGGACATTTGACCGGAAGGCCGATGCGCAGAGCTGGGAAAAAGAACAGTACCGAGTGCTTGCCCTGGGTGGTGTTGTGTCCCCCGAGCTGTCGTTGCTCTCGGTATCCGAGCTGATCTCGCGATTCCGTGAGGCCCGGCACTCGCGCGTTGCGCCTCACACTTGGCGCACCGACTCCGACAATCTGAAGCACGTTCCGGTGTCGTGGTTGCGGCGACCAGCGTCAACGATCACAGGCTCGGACGTTCATGATTGCCTGGCCGATCTCTTGCGGCGCGGCTTGGCTCGGTCGACGGTCGCTCGAACTCGTGTAACGCTCTCCGCGCTCTTTGAGTTCGCGGTGTCGCAACATGTCGCGCCGTCGAACCCGGTGCGTGGCGTGCGGATGCCGGTTGTGGTTGGGCTTCCGCCGCGCCCAAAGGCCGACACCTGGACTCCCGAAGAAATGCGGTGCACGATCGCAGCACAGCACGAGGTCAATCCGAGCATGGCCGAGGTGACCGAGTTTCTGGCGCTCACGGGTCTGCGATGGTCGGAACTGCGCGCGCTGCGCGTCGAGGATCTTGTAGAAGTCCCCCTTCCCGCGCTGCACGTCTGGCGGGCTCAGTCGGACGGCTACGCCGAGAAGTCCTTGAAGAGCCACAGTGGCGAGATTCGCTCGCGCACGATTCCGCTGCGGCCTCGAGCTGCCGAGATCGTCGCGCCGCGCGTCGCCGGCCTTCCTGCGGGTGCGTATCTCTTCCGAACCAAGACCGGCAGGCAGCTCCGCGGGAACCTGTTCCGGCGCCAAGTTGCGTGGAACCGGACGACATGCAGAGGCCTCACAATTCACGCGCTACGGCATTTCGCGATCTCGTACTGGCTCATGCGCGGAATGGACATTAAGACGGTGGCTGAGTGGTCAGGACACAAGAACCCGACCGTGCTTCTGACCATCTACGCGCACGTGCTCGGAGCCGATGCGAACCGGGCTGCACTGGCCCTCCTCGATTCCCCCGCTGTCCCCTCGCTGTCCTGGGGCGCTCTTCCTGAGAACGGACGACAGGTGCCGGGCAGCAGAAAGGCCCCGGCGAAACCGGGGCCTGATCTGGGTTTTTCGTGCGGAGACGAAGGGATTTGAACCCTTGGTCCCCTAAACGGGGACTCCACCTTAGCAGGGTGGTGCACTCGACCGGACTATGCGACGTCTCCAATGCCCACCGAGGCAGGCATCCCGTACACCTTATCAGGCGCAGCCTGCGCGGCGAGCCAGCAGCGCACCGCTGACGCACCCGCCGCCGGCCGCACGAACGAGCGCGCGCGTGGTCGCCAACGGCTAGAAGCCGCCGGCGTTCACGCCCTTGGTGCAGGTCTCCTGATTGGCGGTCTGGCCGTACGCGTTGCTGCCCAGCGCGACCTGCGTCGGCGCGGGCGTCGACCCGGTCGTCGGGGCCGTCGTCGCGCCCGTGGTCGGCGCGCTGGTCGCAGGCGCCGAGGGCGTGGAGGTCGAGGTCGACCCGGGCGCGAGCTCGGTGCCGCGGCCGTTGCCCGCCGTCAGCTTGACGGGCTGGTCGTTCTTGATCGCGAGCCCGAGCTGCGGGCCCTCATACGTGTCGGGCAGCACGCGCGCGGCGTTGCTCGGGTCGTTGACCACCGGGTACTGCACGAAGGTGATGTTCGAAAGCGGAACGCTCTTGAGCGCGAGCGCCATGCCGACCATCGTCTGCGGCGAGCGCATCGTGTCGGAAAGCGTCATGTTCTTGGTCGCGGCGTCCGCCAGCTTGAAGAGCGTGAGCGGGTTCGAGATGACACCGTTCGAGCTGATGGTGCGCAGCAGCGAGGACAGGAAGTTCTGCTGGCTGCTGATGCGCGCGAGGTCAGAAGCATCGTCGACGCCGTGCCGCGAACGGAGGAACTCCAGCGCCTGCTGGCCCTTGAGCACGTGTGTGCCGGCGGACAGCTTGAGCCCGACGTACGGGTCCGTGAGAGGCGTCGCGAGGCAGACGGGCACGCCGCCGACCGCGTTCGACATCGCGGCCACGCCGTCGAAGGTGATCTCGGCCGCGTAGTTGATGTTGTCGATGCCCAGCAGGCTCTCCACCGTCAGCACGGGGCACGCGAGGCCGCCGTAGCTCAGCGAGGAGTTGAGCATCTGCGCCGACATCGCGCTGTACCAGCCGCCCTTGGGGTCGGGGCAGGACGGGATCGGCAGCACCATGTCGCGCGGGAAGCTCACGACCGTGGCGGCGGTGTGGGCCGCGTTGACGTGCAGCAGGATCGTGACGTCGTTGTTGCCGTAGCCCTGCGACGCAGCCTGGTCCGCGGCATCCGCGTACGCCGCGCCCTGATCGGTTCGCGTGTCGGAACCGACCAGCAGCATGTTGAACTCGCCCTGCAGCGCGGTCGCGGAGACCGTCTTGACCTGCTGGCCGCCGTCGGCCTTCTGCTGCACGAGGTGCACGACGGGCTTCGACTCGATGTTGTTCGCCTCTTGCGCGAAGGCGATGCCGGCGATGCCGAGCGCGCTCACCAGCGAGACGCTGAGAACGGATGCCACGAGCTTGCCCGCGAACGCGAGGGGGTGCTTGAGCGCCGCCTTGGCGTGCCGCCCGACCGAATGCTTCCGGTGCGCAGCCGCCAACTCGGCCTGGTCGGCTCTGGCGTGCCGCACAGTGGCCTCTCCACGTCGCGAATCAGTCATGACACCTCGGGGTATGGGGAACCGGAAGCGCGCGGTGACGGCCTCCGGGTAGGGGCGACAGCCATTATCACGTAGCCGAATATGAGCCGCATCAAAGCCGTATTGCCCCTTCATCAGGAGGAACGCCCCGCAAGCGCGGCGCCGCGACTATCGCAGCCCGCGCGTGCGCACGAACAGCGAGTACACGCCGCTCGTCGCGGTCATGAACAGCCGCGAGAGCGCGCGGCCGCCGAACGCGACGTTCGCGCACGGTTCGGGCAGGTGGATGTGGCCGATCGCCGCGCCGTCCGGGGCGAAGACGCGCACGCCGTCGACACCCTCGCCGCCACTCCAGGCGCACCACAGGTTGCCGGCCTCGTCGATGCGCAGGCCGTCGGGCGAGGCGCCCTCGCCGTCGATGAAGAGCCGGCGGTTCGTGAGCGTTCCGTCGGCCGCGACATCGAACGCCGTGATGCACTGGCGCGGCATCCCCGTCGACTCGACGACGTAGAGCACGCTGCCGTCGGGCGAGAACGCGAGGCCGTTGGGATGCCGCAGCTCGCCGCTCGCGACGCGCAGCTCGCCCGTCGCGGGGTCGAGGCGGTACAGGTTCGTGGGCAGCTCGGGCTCGGCGCGATGGCCCTCGTAGTCGCCGAGGATGCCGAACGTCGGGTCGCTGAACCACACGGCCCCGTCGCTCCCGACGATCACGTCGTTGGGCGAGTTGAGCCGCTTGCCGTCGTAGGAATCGGCGAGCACGGTGATCGTGCCGTCGTACTCGGTGCGCGTCACGCGCCGCGACGCGTGCTCGCACGTGACGAGCCGGCCCTGGTTGTCACGGGTGTTGCCGTTCGAATTGTTCGACGGCGCCCGGAACGTCGCGACCGCGCCCGTCTGCTCGTCCCAGCGCAGCATGCGGTCGCCCGCGACGTCGCTCCACAGCAGATAGCGGCCGTCGCCGAACCAGACGGGGCCCTCGGCCCAGCGGAACCCTTCGGCGATCCGCTCGACCTTGGCGTTGAACAGCACCAGCTCGGCGAAGCGCGGGTCGAGCACTTCGACGGCGGGGTCGGGCAGGCGCGAGGCGGGAGTCCAGCTCATAGGACCTGTCTACCGCTTCCGCGCGGCCGGTGGGAGCCGGTGCGGAAAGCGGATGCGGAGGGATTTGAACCCCCGGACGATTGCTCGTCAGCGGTTTTCAAGACCGCCGCATTAGGCCGCTCTGCCACGCATCCGGGGTCGAGTCTATTCAACGGTCGACAGCACGAACGCCATGCCGTCGTCCTCGACGGACGCCGTCGCCTCGTTCGCCGCCTCGAAGACCTCCTCGGGCGCCTGGCCCATCGCGACCCCGCGGCCGCCGCCCCCGACGGCCCACTCGAGCATCTCGATGTCGTTGCGGCCGTCGCCGACGACCAGCACATCGGCGGGTGCGATGCCCAGCTCGCGCCGCACCCGCTCGAGCGCCGTGCCCTTGTTCACGCCGTGCGGGGCGATGTCGAGCCACGCCGACCAGCCGACCGAGTACGCGACATCCTTCAAGCCCATCTCGCGCACCATCGCGAGGAAGTCCTCGTCGCCGAGCTCGGGCACGGTGACGACGACGCGCGTCGTCGGGAAGCCCTTCAGCTGGTCGAAGTCGACGCGCTCGGCGTTGCTGAGCTCCCAGTCGGTCATGCCCTCGGTGTAACGGCGGAAGCCCATCGCGTCCTCGACCATGTAACTGCCGCGCGGCAGGTGGTCGCGGATCTTCTCGAGCACCTCGGTCGCGTCGAAGGTCTCGACCCATTCGCGGCGGTAGCCCTCGGGTTCGGACAGGTCGCGCGCCATCGTGAGCGCGCCGTTCGCGCACACGACGTACTCGGGGCTCAGGCTGAAGCGCTCGAGGATCGGCCGCGCGGTCTCCCAGCTGCGGCCCGTGGCGAGCGTGACCTCGTGCCCGAGCGCCTGCACGCGCGCAACGGCGGCGAGCACGGCATCCGAGATCGACTCATCGTGGCGGATGAGGGTGCCGTCGACGTCGAGCCCGATGAGCAGACGGCGGCGTGGCATCAGGATGTCGCGCGCTTCCGCTTACTTCGCGGCCGGCGCCGCGGCGCCGACGACGGGGGTCAGCACCTCGAGGCCGCCGAGGTACGGCCGCAGCGCCTCGGGCACCCGCACCGAGCCGTCGGCCTGCTGGTGCGTCTCGAGGATCGCCACGATCCACCGGGTGGTCGCCAGCGTGCCGTTGAGGGTCGCGACCGCCGCGGTCTTTCCGACGCCGTCGCCCTCGGCCGGGCGGTAGCGGACGCCGAGGCGGCGGGCCTGGAAGGTCGTGCAGTTCGAGGTCGAGGTGAGCTCGCGGTACGCGCCCTGCGTGGGGATCCACGCCTCGACGTCGTACTTTCGGGCGGCGCTCGAGCCGAGGTCGCCCGCGGCGGTGTCGATGACGCGGTAGCTCAGTCCGAGCGCCTGCATCATCTCCTCCTGCCAGCCGAGCAGCCGGGCGTGCTCGGCCTGCGCGTCCTCGGGCTTGGCGTAGACGAACATCTCGAGCTTGTTGAACTGGTGCACGCGGATGATGCCGCGGGTGTCTTTGCCGGCCGACCCCGCCTCGCGGCGGTAGCAGGTCGACCAGCCGGCGTAGCGCAGCGAGCCGCCCTCGAGGTCGAGGATCTCGTCGGAGTGGTAGCCCGCGAGCGCGACCTCGCTCGTTCCGGTGAGGTACAGGTCGTCGGCGTCGAGGTGGTAGATCTCATCGGCGTGGGCGCCGAGGAAGCCCGTGCCCTGCATGATCTCGGGCTTGACGAGCGTCGGCGTGATGAGCGGCGTGAAGCCGTTGGCGAGCGCCTTGTCGAGCGCCATGTTCATGATGGCGAGCTCGAGGCGCGCGCCGATGCCCTTGAGGAAGTGGAAGCGGGCGCCCGCGACCTTCGCACCGCGGTGCATGTCGATCGCGTCGAGCAGCTCGCCGATCTCGAGGTGGTCGCGTGCCTCGAAGTCGAAGGCGGGGATGTCGCCGACCGTCTTCAGCACGACGAAGTCGTCCTCGCCGCCGGCGGGCACCCCGTCGACGATGACGTTGCCGAGGGCGCGGACCGCGGCGTCGAACTCGGCCTCGGCGGCCGTGGCCTCGGCCTGCGCGGCCTTCACCCGGCCCGCGAGCTGCTGCGCCTGCGCGACCAGCGCCTGCTTCTCGTCCTTCGGCGCCTTGGCGACGAGCTTGCTGTGCGCGTTCTGCTCGGCGCGCAGCGACTCGAACTCGGTGATCGCATGGCGGCGCTTCACGTCGGCGGCGAGCGCCGCATCGACCGTGTCGGCGGACTCGCCGCGCGCGACCTGAGAGGCCTTGACGACGTCGGGATTCTCGCGCAGCAGAACGGGGTCGATCACGAATCCGAGTCTATCGGGGCCGATCCGGGCGGTAGCTTGGGGGAATGAGCGACCTCGTGCCGGAAGCGGCTCGTTCTGGTGCGGCGTCGGGTGGTGCCGGCGCCGAGGCATCCCGCACGGTCGCCGCCATCGTGAACCCCGTCAAGGGCGACGTGATGCGCGTGCGGCAGGCGATCGCGCGCCACGCCTACGACTCGGGCGCGGGGCGCCCCCTCTGGTTCGAGACCACCCGTGAGGACGAGGGCGCGGGCGCCGCCGCGCGCGCCGTCGAGGCGGGTGCGCAGCACATCGTCGTCTCGGGCGGCGACGGCACCGTGCGCGCCGTCACCGGCGCGCTGCGCCACACGGGCGTCTCGCTCGCGATCGTGCCGAGCGGCACGGGCAACCTGCTCGCCCGCAACCTCGGCCTGCCCATCGGCGACGCCGAGGCCGCGGTCGACATCGCGTTCAACGGCATCGACCGGGTCGTCGACGTGGGGCTCGCCGAGTTCACCGACCCCGAGGGGCAGGTGACCGAGCATCCGTTCATGGTCGTCGCCGGCATGGGCGTCGACGCCGCGATGATCGCGAACACGAGCCCCCTGCTCAAGCAGAAGCTCGGCTGGATCGCCTACGTCGACGGCGTGCTGCGCTCGGTGACCACCTCGAAGCCCGTGAAGGCGAAGCTGCGCATCGAGCGGCCGGGCGGCGAGGACACCGTGAAGTCGTTCGAGGCGCACTCGACGCTCATCGGCAACGTCGGCGCGCTGCCGGGCGGGGTCGAGCTGATCCCGGGCGCGCGCATCGACGACGGTGTGCTGGATGTCGCCGTCATGCACCCCAAGACGGCGTTCGGCTGGCTGCACATCGGGCGGCGCATCCTGTGGGAGAACCACGTGCTGGGCAGTACGGCGCTCGGGCGCAAGCTCATCACCTACCGCTCGCGGGTGCTGCCGAACGTGCTCGAGTACTCGCGCGGGGCGCTCATCACGGTCGCCCTCGCAGAGCCCGTGCGCGCCGAGCTCGACGGCGACGAGATCGGCTGGGTGCGCGCCGGGCTGTTCCGCGCGGATGCCGCGAGCCTGATCGTGCGGGTGCCGCGATGAGCCGGGCGGCGCGCGTCGCCGTCGGGGTGGGGCTCGGTCTGGCGGCTGTCGGCGGCGGCTACGCGTGGTACCGCTGGCTGCGCACGCGGCAGCTCACCTGGCAGCGGGTGCTGTCCGACAACATCCCGGTGCACAGCGCGTATTGGCGCGCGCGGCGCGAACTGCCGGGCGAGCTGGTCTACATCGCGCTGGGCGATTCCGCGGCGCAGGGCATCGGGGCATCCCGCCCCGCCCGTTCATATGTGGGAGTGCTCGCGCGCCGCATCGAGGACCGCACCGGCCGCTCGGTGCGCGTCATCAACCTCGGCATCTCGGGCGCGACGCTGCAGACCGCGCTCGAGAAGGAGGCGCCGCGGCTGCTGAACATCGACGCGTCGATCGTCGAGAACGCGATCGTGACGGTCTCGATCGGGGCGAACGACGTGGCCGCGTGGGATGCCGCGCGCTTCGCCGACCAGCTCGACCGCCTGTTCACGCAGCTGCCGACGCACGCGATCGTCGCCGACCTGCCGAGCTTCTACTTCCTGCCCGGCGACCGGAAGGCGCTCGAGGGCGGCCGGCTGATCCGCGCCGCCGCCGCGCGCCACGGGCTGCGCGTCGTCGACCTGCACGAGACCATGAAGCGCGAGGGGCTGCTCGGCGTCACGACGCAGTTCGCCGGCGATCTGTTCCACCCGAACGACCGCGGCTACGACGTGTGGGCGGATGCCTTCGAGCAGGCGGTGTTCGAGCGGGTCGCTCAGCTCGCCGGGTCGGGTTCGGCCGCGAGCAGCCCGCGCAGCCAGTCGCGCGCCTCGACGAACACCTCGTCGGCGTAGCGGCGGTCGAACTCGGTCTGCTCGCGGATCGCGCGCGGGTACGAGCCGAGGAAGATGACGCGCGGAGTGAAGCGGTAGAGGCCGAGCAGGGCATCCGCGATCCGCTCCTCGCCGATGTGGCCCTCGAGGTCGATGATGAAGCGGTGGCGGCCCGTGCCGTCGCCGATCGGGCGCGACTCGAGCATGCTCATGTTGACGCCGCGGGTCGAGAACTGCTCGAGCAGCTCGACGAGCGAGCCCGGGCGGTCGGTCGGCAGCTCGGCGATGAGGCTCGTCTTGTCGGCCCCCGTCGGGGCCGGGACAGCCCGGCCGCGGCTCACGAGCGCGAAGCGCGTGACGGCGTGCGGGTTGTCGATGATGTCCTCGGCGAGCACGGCGAGCGCGTGATGGTCGACGATCGTCGGCGGCGCGATGGCGGCATCGGCCGGGGAGGTCGGGGCGCCGGTCTCGCCGTCGCGCTCGAGCAGCTGCGTCGCGGCCTGCACATTGCTGCCGGCGGGCAGGTGCGCGTGGTCGGGCAGGTTCCTGTCGAGCCAGCCGCGGCACTGCGCGTAGGCCACGGGGTGCGCTGCGATCGTCCGGACGTCCTCGAGCTTCACGCCCGGCCGCGCGACCAGCACGAAGCCGACGGGAACGAGGTATTCGCCGATGATGCGCAGCCCGGGGACCGTCGCGAGCGCGTCCTGCGTGGCCGAGACGCCGCCGTCGATCGAGTTCTCGATCGCGATGACCGCGGCCGTGCTGCGGCCGGACACGACGTCGTCGAGCGCCTCGCCGACGTTGTTGACCGCGCGCCAGGGCTTGCCCTCGGCTTCCTTGACCTGCTTGAGCGCGAGCTCGGTGAAGGTGCCGGCGGGCCCGAGGTAGCTGTAGGTCTCGGTGTTCGCCTCAGCGGGCGGGGTCGGCGCGTTCACGGGTTCAGATTATCGGGAGGCTCGGGCGGACGGACGGGACGGACGGCCCGGCGGCCCGGCGGCCCGGCGGCCGCGAGGCTGGGAACCCATGATGTCCGGCGCGTCGACTTGCGGCGCGCGCGCGTTCGCTTGCCAGGATGCGCAAGTGACATTCCCGGCAGACCCCGGCGACCTCGCCCTCTCGTCCGTCGCCGATGAGACGGCGGGCGTCCGTCGGGCCGCCCACTCGGCGCGGATCATGCTGGGCCGGGCCTTCGTCGCGGAGTCGGCCGACTACGGGGTGCTGCTCGGCCTCACCCTCTTCATCGTCGTGTTCGGCCTGCTCATGGTGCTCTCGTCGTCGTACGTCGACGCGCACTCCACGGGCTCGGGCGATCTCTCGAAGTTCGCGACGCAGGCGGCCTACGCCCTCGTCGGCATCCCGCTCATGCTCTTCGTCTCGCGCCTGCCCGTGCGGTTCTGGCAGCGCATCTCCCTCATCGCGCTGATCGGGTCGTGCGCCCTGCAGTGCCTCGTCGTGTTCACGCCGCTGGGTGAGAAGATCAACAACAACACGAACTGGCTGCACCTCGGCCCGATCGTCTTCCAGCCGTCGGAGCTCATCAAGATGGCGCTCGTCGTGTGGCTCGGCACCTTCTTCACGAGGAAGAAGGACAAGCTGCGCAGCTTCCGCGAGACGCTGCTGCCCGCACTCATCGTCACGGTCGTGCCGCTCGCCCTCGTGGTCAAGGGCGGCGACCTCGGCACCACGATGGTGCTCGGTCTCATGCTGCTCGGCGTGCTGTTCTTCGTCGGCGTGCCGCTATGGCAGCTGGGGGTCGTGGGCGTCGGCGCGGCGCTCGCGGCGCTCACGCTCGCCTTCTCGTCCCGCAACCGCACCGACCGCATCCTCGCGTTCCTGCACCCGACCGCGGCGGACCCCAACGGCACCGGCTACCAGATCCTGCAGGCGCACTGGGGCATGGCCGACGGCGGCGTGCTCGGGGTCGGCCTCGGCAACTCGGAATCGAAGTGGAACTGGCTGCCCGCCTCGTCCACCGACTTCATCTACGCGATCACGGCCGAGGAGCTCGGCATGATCGGCGCGATCCTCGTCCTCGTGCTGTTCTGCGCCCTGGCGGTCGTGCTGCTCCGCGTGATCCGCACGTCGCCGTCGGTCTTCGTGCGCGCCGCGACCGGCGGCATCTTCGCCTGGATCATCGGCGAGGCGGTCATCAATATCGCCGTCGTGCTCGGCCTGTTCCCGGTGCTCGGCGTGCCGCTGCCGCTGTTCTCGTCCGGCGGCACATCGCTGATCTCGACGCTCGTCGCGCTCGGCATCGTGCTCGGCTTCGCACGGAAGCAGGAGCGGCGGGATGACGGGATGGTCACGGCTGCTGCCGCTCCGCGGCGGCGCACGGCTTAGCGGCCGGGCGTCGCGCTCAGCTCGGGCGGGCGCTGCTCAGCGGGAGCCGGTCAGCGGGTGAAGGTCTGCGCGTGACGGTCTGCGTGGCGACCGGCTGTTCCGCTCAGCGGGTGACGGCGGCGCGCTCCCCGAAGAGGCGGGGCAGCGCCTTCGCGGCGACCCGGTCGAGCGCGCCCGCGATCGGGGTGCGCCGGCTCAGCCACGCCAGCACGACGTAGACCGCCGGCGTGACGAGCGCGCCGTATGCGGCCGCGGCCAGGACATCCGTCAGATAGTGCGCCCCGACATACAGACGCGCCCACGAGAGCACGGCCGTGCCCACGACGCCCACCACGACGGCGAGCACCCGCAAGCCGTTGCTGCGCAGCAGCAGCACGGTCACGAGCGTCAGCGTGGCCAGGAAGGTGACGTGGCCGCTGGGGTAGCTCGGATCGACCTCCATCGACCCGACGTGGTGGGTCAGAGCCGCCCAGTCGGGACGCGGTCGGTGCACAGCGAGCTTGATGATGTCGCTCGACGCCCAGGTCAGGCCGACGACGAGGCCGGCGGCGAGGCCGGTCGACACGCGGCGGGCCAACAGCGCGACGACGACAGCGAACAGGAATCCGATGACGACGGCGGGGCCCGGCGAGAACAGCTTGCTCAGGGTGAGGGCGATCGTGCTCAGGGCGGGCTGGTGGTGGGCGTCGAGCCACAGGTCGATGTCGAAGCCGCCGGTCGAGTGCCGCAGAGCGAAGCCCCAGACCGCGAGCGCGAGCGCCCCCGCGATGCCGATGACGAGCGCCGCAGCCGGGTAGCGCAGAGGGCGAAGGGTCTGCGCATCCGAGGAGGCGCCCGAGTGCATGTGACGAGCCATGGGCACTACTGTGGCGGGTCGCACCGAAGGAAGCTCTGAGAATCGGGCGGCATTGCTGCCGGGCGCGGGCGAGGGCGCACCGGGCACCTCTTTCCGTTCACAGCCCCAGGTTTCGGAACTAGTACAAATATTCTATGTTGGACTTTTCTTTGGACTTGTTGTGTCGTAGATTTGACGCATGATCGAGATCGTCTCGCGGGTGCATGACCTGGCCGTGTCGGCCGAGTCCGCACTGCCGCGCTCGGGCGAGATCGCCGCGCTGGCGGATGCCGACGAGACCGCGCTGCTGGTCGAGTTGGCGGCGCTGCGGTCGCGGGTCGACACCGCCATGGCGGCTGTGGCCGCCGACATCGAGCGGAAATCGGCGCGCGAGCTGGGCGCAGCCGGGCTCGCCCGGCGTTCCGGCGTGCGCTCGGGCGTCGAACTCGTGCAGAGACTCACGGGCGTGACGCGGGCGGATGCCTCGCGCGCGGTCCGAACCGGCGAACTGCTCGAGGTCGCCGAACAGATCGCACCCGTTCCGAACGCTTCGGTTCCGCTGCCGCGCTCGATCGAGGCGCTGGAACGGCTGAGCGGTGCGTGGGACGCACCGATCGCCGTCGCCGTGCGCAACGCCTGGTTGACCATCGACCAGGGTGATGCGCTGCGCCGCGGGCTCGGGGCGCCGCGCGAGGCCAGCAGCAGCGATGAGCGTGCCTGGCGGGCGGCGGCGCTGCGGCTCGTCGTGGATGCCTGGGAGGGCGAACTCACCCCGGAAGACGTGAAGAGGCTCGCCGCACAGCACCGGGCGGTTCTCGACCGCGACTGGGCCGTCGGGAACGCCGAGCGGCTGCACGAGCAACGGTCTCTGAAGCGGCACGTGCGCGGCGACGGCATGGTGAAGTACGACCTGCTCGTCGAT
This sequence comes from Microbacteriaceae bacterium, assembly GCA_009780695.1. GTDB lineage: Bacteria > Actinomycetota > Actinomycetes > Actinomycetales > Microbacteriaceae > Gryllotalpicola. The sequence continues at coordinate 10,091 of WQZN01000006.1, read as the reverse complement.
CCGATGACCGACGCACAGCTCTGGGCCCCGCTCTTCCGCCACCTCGCGCCCCGCCTCGGCGGCCCGCGGTTCATGACGGAAGAGGAACGCGACCGTGCGGCTGAGCTCGACGCCGACGCGCGCAGCAATGAGCAGCTGCTCGCCGACGCGTTCACCGGCTTCCTCATCGCCGGCGTCACGGGGTCCGGCGTCTTCGGCAAGTACGTCCCCACCGTCAACATCGCCGTCACCCTCGCCGATCTCCGCGCCGCGCAGGCTGCCGACGAGGCGCGCAGGAACGGCCAGGATCCACCGCCCGACGGCCTCGGCTGGCTCGACGGGCGGTCCGAGCCGGTGGCCGGGGCCGACATCCTCACGGCGGTCTGCTCAGGCGACCATCTCGCAACCCTGTTCGACGACACCGGGCAGGCGCTCGACGTCACACGACATGAGAGGACCTTCTCGGGCAGGCAGAGAACCGCACTGGCGCTCCGCGACGGCGGGTGCCTCATCCCGGGTTGCACGATGCCGCCATCCGCCTGCGAGGCACATCACATCAACCCGTGGCACGAGGGCGAGCACAGCCACCGCACCGAGACCCGCGACGGCGTGCTGCTGTGCCGGTTCCATCACCTCAACCTGCACAACCAGGGCGGTCGCATCGAGCGGAGAGGGGGCGACTACTGGCTGCGCTGGCCGGGTCGAGAACCCGCGCGGCTCATCCGCAAGCACGGTCTCGCGGCACAGCTGCGCCGTGCGGAAGGCGAGCCGACCGAGGAAGGCGACGCCGCATGAGCGCGACGACCGCCGACCTCCACCACCGATCGCGAGCGCGTCGGTTCGGGCCCTTCCCGCGCGGTGCGGCCCCGTGGGGGCTGTTCCGTCAGGGCGGTTCCATCGGGAGCGGCTCCGTTGGCGACGTTCTGTCAGATGGTTCCGTCGAAACGGCTCCGCTGAGGCGGTTCCGTCGACACGGCCCCGCTGTCAGGATGGGCGCATGACGTCTCGTGCAGGCACCTACGCGCAGGAATCCGATCTGATCGACGACCAGGCCGTCGTCAGGGCCTATTACGAGTTGAAGCCGGATGCCTCCGTGCCGGCGCAGCGCGTGGTCTTCGGCACCTCGGGCCACCGGGGCTCGTCCCTCGACACCGCGTTCAACGAGGACCACATCGCGGCGTGCACGCAGGCCATCGTCGAGTACCGCGAGAGCCAGGGCATCCACGGCCCCCTCTTCATCGGCGCTGACACGCACGTGCTCTCGGGCCCTGCGCTCACGACCGCACTCGAGGTGCTCGTCGGCAATCAGATCGAGGTGTACACCGACGCGCACGACGGCTACGTTCCGACGCCGGCGGTCAGCCACGCGATCATCAAATACAACCGCGAGCACCGCGGGGTCGACGCGAGCCAGGCGCTCGCCGACGGCATCGTGATCACCCCGAGCCACAACCCGCCGCGCGACGGCGGTTTCAAGTACAACCCCCCGCACGGCGGCCCCGCCGACAGCGACGCCACGAGCTGGATCGCGAACCGCGCGAACGAGCTCATCGAGGCCGGGCTGAAGGGCGTCGAGCGCGCCGAGCCGAGCGCCGTCGAGGGCTACGACTTCCGCGAGGAATACGTCGCCGACCTCGTGAACATCATCGACATCGACGCCATCAAGGCCGCCGGGGTGAAGATCGGCGCGGACCCGCTGGGCGGGGCATCCGTCGCCTACTGGGCCCTCATCGGCGAGAAGTACGGGCTCGACCTCACTGTCGTGAACCCGCGCGTCGACCCGAAGTGGCCGTTCATGACGCTCGACTGGGACGAGAAGATCCGCATGGACCCGTCGAGCAAGCACGTCATGGCGTCGGTGCTCGAGCACAAGGACGCCTTCCAGGTCGTGACCGGCAATGACGCCGACGCCGACCGGCACGGCATCGTCACGCCCGACGGCGGGCTGATGAACCCGAACCACTACCTCGCGGTCGCGATCGACTACCTCTACACGCACCGCCCTCAGTGGCGTGAGGATGCCGCCGTCGGCAAGACCCTGGTCAGCTCGACCATCATCGACAAGGTCGCCGCGTCGCTCGGCCGCCGCCTCTGGGAGGTGCCGGTCGGCTTCAAGTGGTTCGTGCCCGGCCTCGTCGACGGCTCCGTGGGCTTCGGGGGCGAGGAGAGCGCCGGCGCCTCCTTCCTGCGCAAGGACGGCACCGCCTGGACGACCGACAAGGACGGCATCCTGCTCGCCCTGCTGGCCAGCGAGATCATCGCCGTCACCGGCAAGACGCCCTCGCAGCTGTACCGCGAGCTGACCGAGAAGTTCGGCGACCCGGTCTACGAGCGCGTCGACGCCGCCGCCACGAAGGATCAGAAGGCGCGCCTCGCGAAGCTCTCGGGCGCGGCGATCACCGCGACCGAGCTCGCCGGCGAGCCGATCATCGCGAAGCTCTCGGAGGCGCCGGGCAACGGCGCCGCCGTGGGCGGCGTCAAGGTCGTCACCGAGAACGCGTGGTTCGCGGCGCGCCCGTCGGGCACCGAGGACGTCTACAAGATCTACGCCGAGTCGTTCAAGGGCGCCGAGCACCTCGCGCAGGTGCAGGCCGAGGCGAAACAGATCGTCGACGCGGCACTCGCCTCCGAGGCGTAGAGCCCGGCAGCGCGGCTCGCGGGAGGCACGTGCGCGAAAGAGGCCCCGGGCGAGCCCGGGGCCTCCTGTCGTGTGCGCTGAGCGCGTGCGACTGACTACTTCTTGTCGCCCTTGCCGTTCTCGCCCTTGCCGTTGTCGCCCTGGTGGTTCTTCGGCTCGCCGTTGCCCTTGAGCGCAACGGTCTGCGCCACCGCGCCCGTCGACGGGTTTAGCAGCACCTCGCGCTTCTGCGCGTCCGAGAAGTCGAAGAGGCTCGAGATCGAGTTCACCGTCCGGTCGAGCGAACCGTCACCGATGGTGCCGGTCTTCCAGTTCTGCTCGATGAACTTGAGGATCGACGGCTGGCTCGTCACGGTGTGGTCGACCGAGTTCGCCTTGGTGTAGGGCGAGATGACGAGCAGCGGCAGACGCTGGCTCGGGCCGCAGCGGTCGACGTAGCCGCCGAGCGCCTTCACACCGTTGGCGGCAGCCGTGGTGCAGATGGTGGTGTCGTTCGTCGCGCTGTTCGAGCTGTTCGTGATCGTCGGGGCGACGTGGTCGTACCAGCCGTCCGAGTCGTCGTAGGAGATGACGACGGCGGTGTTCTTCCAGTCCGCCGACTTCTGCAGGGCGTTGATCACGTTGATGTCGAAGGTCTGCTCGTCGATCGGGTCGGAGTAGGCGGCGTGGCCGTCCTGGTACTCCGGGGCCTTCAGGTACGAGACGGCCGGCAGGTTGCCGGCATCCAGCGCCTTGTAGAAGTACGACATGTCGTACTGGTGGTTCGCCTGCCCGTTGTGACCGACCTCGGCCACCGAGGCCGGGGCGATGTGGTGCGGGTTCGACGTCGACTTGTAGTACTCGAAGGGGTTGTGGTGCGCCGAGTAGTCAGCGGACGAGACGCCGGCCACGTTGGTGTGCGTCGTGCCGCAGACCGCGAAACCGGTCGAGCTGTCGGCCGCCGAGGTGGTCGGCGTGAAGCCGCCCTGGAACCAGCCCCACGTGACGCCCGCCGCGTTGAGCAGGTCGCCGACGTTCTTGCCCGACATCCCCGCCAGCGCGTTCGTCGAGGTGTGGTTGGTGTCGGCGCAGTCGTCGTACACCGGGTCCGGGTCGTTGATGACCGTGCCGACGCCGTTCGCCGCCGGGTCGGCGACCGTGTACGAGTCGGGCGTCGAGAGGGCGACCGGGTTGGTCGAGCTCGACGGCGAGTACGACGTCACGCCGTGGGTCTGACCCGAGACGAGGTTGAGGGCGCCCGGGGTCGACGGGCCGAAGCCGGCGTCCCAGCTGTTGTCGCTCATGGCGTAGTTCTGTGCGTAGTTCCACATGCCGGTGACGGTGTTGCCGTCGTAGTAGTCCATGGCGAGGCCGGGCTCGCCGAAGGCGCCGGTGCAGGTGTCCTTCGAGGTGTTCTCGACGAACTTGTCCATGAGGCCGTTGTCGACGGCCTCCTGCTCGGGCTTGTAGTTGTGGTTCTGGTCGCACGTGACCGCCTGCGCCGGGGTGAGGCGCGAGGGGTTGTACAGGTTCGGGTTGTTGTTCAGCAGCGCCGGGGTCAGGCCGTTGACCTTGGGCGTGTTCTTGGCCGCCGTGAACGTGGTGCCGTCGGTGTTCGCGGCGTTCGGGTAGGTGCCGAAGTAGTGGTCGAACGAGACGTTCTCGCCGTAGATGACCACGAGGTGCTTGATCGGGGTGGTGGTGTGCGCGGAGTTGTCCTTGACGGGCTTGGCCTCGGCCGGCGCGACCGCGAACGCGGTCGCCACGACGAAGCCGGCCGCCACGGCCAGAGCGCTACCGGCGATGCCGAAGCGCATCAAACGTGCTTTCTGCAACACGATTGCTTCTTCCTCTCTGTCCCGACGCCCGTGTGCGCCGAGCATGTGCGTTCACGCCGATTCCGGTCGGTGCGGATGCCCGGGCATCCGCGTCACGTGAACAATCCCTTGCCGAGCCAGTCGGAGGCATTCCTGACCCCCGGCAGCGCGAAGTAGTAGCCGCCCCCGACGGGCGAGATGTAGTCGACGAGCGGCTCGTTCGCGAGCCGCTTCTGCACCGTGACGAACTGGCGCTCGATGTCCTGGTTGTAGGCCGTGAAGACGAGCCCCTGGTCGAGGTTGCCGTTGGCGTCGATGCCGGCGTCGTAGTTGAACGCACGGCGCAGCATCCTCTGGTCCGCCGTCTGCGGCGTGCGCGGGTTCGCGAGCCGGATGTGCGCGTTGAACTGGATGACCGCGCCCGTCGGGTCGAGCTCGTAGTGCGGGTCGTCGAACTCGGCGGTGCCGGTCAGCGGGGCGCCGCTGCCGCGGTAGCGGCCGAAGATCTGCTGCTGCTCGTCGAGGCCGATGCGGTCCCAGAACTCGACGAGCATGCGGATGACGCGCACCGCCAGATAGCTGCCGCCCTCGACCCACGCGGGCTCGCCGTTCTGGTCGCCGTGCGCCCAGACGAGCCCGTCCATCGCCTTCTTGTCGCTCGTGAGCGGGTTCGCGGTGCCGTCCTTGAAGCCCATCAGGTTGCGCGGCGTGCCGCTCGGCCGAGGCGGCGAGGCGAAGCCGTCGTGGCGCCAGCGCAGCTGCATCGCGCCGCGGGTCGCGCGCAGCACCTCGCGCACGCCGTGCGTCACGACGTCGACGTCGTCCGCCTCGAACTGCAGCAGCAGGTCGCCGTCGCAGATGTCGCGGTCGAGGTCGTCGTTCGGGAAGTCCTCCATGACGCGCAGCTTCGCGGGCTTGGCGGATGCCAGGCCGAAGCGCCCGTCGAACAGGCTCGACCCGACGGCGAGCGTCACGGTCAGACCGCCCGGGACGACCTCCTCGCCGAGGATCCCCGAGTCCGACGGCTGCGCGGTGATGCCCACGTCGGGCGTCGTGCCGCCGGTCGTGAGGAAGCGCGCCCGCTCGGTGATCGTCTGGAGCAGCTGCTGCAGCCCCGCACGCCCCGTGGCCGTCACGTCGAGGGCGAGCAGCGCGGCCGAGCGGCGCACCGGGGCCAGGATGCCCGCCTGATGCGGCCCGTGAAACGCGATCTTCGCCGCCGCGTCGTCCAGGGCGACGGCGGGCGCCGCCTCGGCGACCTGGCCCGGGTGCGCGAGCGCCGCCGCGACGCCGACGCCGGCCGCGCCGGCCGCCGCGCCGAGCGCACCGATGAAGCCACGGCGCGAGGTGGTCGGGCGCGCAGCGGCCGGCGGCCGGGCGTCCGCCCGTGCGACCGGGTGGAACGGACAGCCGCCCGGCTCACCGGCGGCGTCGTGAGCGTCATGAGCACCGGACGCACCACCGGGCTGCGACGAGGTCGGTTCGGTCACTGCTGCACGGCCTTCCGCGGCTCGGAGATCTCGGCGACGGGCGCCAGCAGCTCGACGGTCGCGTCGAGCGCGGCGTTCAGCTGCTCGCGCTGCACGCGCGCGAGGGAGTCGAGCGGCACCCACGAGCCGTCGGCGCGTCGATAGGTCTCGACGAGCGCGCGGGCCGCCGCGAGCGACCGCTCGGTCTGCGGCAGCTGCGCGTAGCGCGAATCGAGCAGTGCGGTGAGCTCGGAGAGCGCCTGCTGCGAGCCCGCGAGGTTCGCGTCGATCGTCGCGAGGTTCGTGTGGCTGCCGGCATCCGTCTGCCCGGTCAACTCGAACTGGATCGCGTTCTCGACGATCTCGTGCGCGCGCAGGCCGATCTGCAGCGGGTCGATGCGATCGAGCGTCGTCGAGGCGGCGAGCGCGGTCGCGTCCGTCACGAGCTTGCGGGTGAGCGGGCGGATGTCCGAAGCGGGGCGCCCGGCCCACAGCAGCGCCTCGACCCGATGGAAGCCCGTGAGCGACGGGTCGTCGAGGGCGGTCCGACCCGAGGCCGGCTCGCCGTCGATCGCGGTGTCGTAGGCGCCGAACGCGCCGTAGGCCGCGCCGAGCGTCTCGTAGGTGAGGTGCGCGGTGAGCCAGTCGCGCCGCGCCCGCGCGAGGTCGCCGGCTGCGACATCCGCATCCAGCGTGCGCAGCTGCGCGATGAGGCCGGGCAGCCGGCCCTTGACCCACGCGCCGTATTTCTTGGCGACCGGGATGAGGTCGTTGGTCGTGAGCGGCACGACGCCCGCCGTGAGCACCGCCCCGGCGGGGGCCTTGCCCACGGTCACCGTGGGTCCGACGACCGGGTCGGCGTCAGCGGGGTAGCAGAGGAAGCGATAGTCGCCGGCGCCGAGGGCGACGGCCGCGCTGTGCCGCGCGCCGGCGCCGACGCCGTCGACCTCGAGGAAGACCTTCTTGCTCGCGACCTGCTGCAGCTGCACCTCGACATCACCGGTGTTGCCGTTGACGAAGGTGAACGACTGCGCGCCACCGGCCGCGTGCGTGCCGCCGTGTGCGCCCCACGTGCTGCCGCAGTGGCTGACATCGAGAGCGATCTCGGTCGGCGATGCGGCGGCGGATGCCCCGGCGCCGGCGCCGCGCGAGCCGCCCTCCCCCGGCTGCAGGAGCGTCCCGGCGAGCACGGCGCAGACGATGAGGCCCACGGCGGCGACGGCCCAGCCCCACGGGAACCGGGCGGCGTGCGGCATGGGGAGGCGGACCTTTCCGGGTTGCGAAGCGCGGCGGTACGGCCGAGCGGGTGCGGCCGGCACGGTGTCGGGTGGGGGATCCGGGCCGCGGGCATGCCGCGTTTCCGAGGTTATGGCGCTCCCCCTCTCGGGGGTCATGTCGTTCAGGTGCTGTTCATAGTTGTTTCACAGAGCCGTCTTCCTCACACGAAGTCGGATCCGACTGCGACGCGTCGAGCTAGCCTCGGTGCATGGCATCGATCCGAGACATCCCGCTGACGACGATCGACGGGCAGCAGACCTCCCTCGCCGACTACGCCGACAAGGTCGTGATGGTCGTCAACGTCGCGAGCAAGTGCGGCCTCACGCCGCAGTACGAGCAGCTCGAGAAGCTGCAGGAGCAGTACGGACCGCAGGGCTTCACGGTCCTCGGCTTCCCGTGCAACCAGTTCGCCGGGCAGGAGCCCGGCAGCGCCGAGGAGATCGTCGAGTTCTGCTCGGCGACCTACGGAGTGAGCTTCCCGCTCATGGAGAAGACGAAGGTCAACGGCAAGGACGCCCACCCGCTGTACAAGCAGCTCAAGCACACGAAGGACCACCTGCACCTCGGCGGCCCCGTGGCATGGAACTTCGAGAAGTTCCTCGTCGGCCGGGACGACAGCGTCATCCGCTTCCGTCCGCCGACGAAGCCCGACGACCCCGAGGTGATCGCGGCGATCGAGACCGCGCTCGCGGCGTAGCGCCCGCGACAGCCGCCGCGACCGTTGACGGCGCGGCGGACCTGAGAGACCCTGCTTATCTCCTAGCTGAAAATCGCCTGGTCGATTCGCCAAAGACCTTCGCACGGTGTAAATTTGCAGTCACCGCAAATTTTTACGCCAGTGTCGGCCGCGCCAGCACGTTCGGCGCGCTCTCTCATCATCTCCGGCATCTCGGCAACGCCTCTCACCAAGAAGGACATCAATGTCACAAGCTGCCGCGCCCACGAGCGCCGCCACCGGGAACAAGGCGGTGATGACGCATCAGCAGATCCTGCTCGTCATCTACGGCCTCATGGCCGGCATGTTCCTCGGCGCCCTCGACCAGACCGTCGTCGGCACCGCCATCCGCACCATCGGCGACGACTTGCACGGGCTGAACCAGCAGGCGTGGGTGACGACGGCCTACCTGATCACCTCGACGATCGCCACGCCGATCTACGGCAAGCTCTCCGACATCTTCGGCCGCCGCCCGCTGTTCATCTTCGCGATCGCGGTGTTCATCGTCGGCTCGGCCGCGTCGTCGTTCTCGACATCGATGATCATGCTCGCCGCGTTCCGCGCCTTCCAGGGCCTCGGTGCCGGCGGCCTCATGTCCCTGCCGCTCGCCATCATGGGCGACATCCTCTCGCCGCGTGAGCGCGCGAAGTACCAGGGCTACTTCCTCGCCGTCTTCGGCATCTCCTCCGTCATCGGCCCGCTCGTCGGCGGCGTGTTCTCCGGCGCGCACCAGATCCTGTTCATCTCGGGCTGGCGCTGGGTCTTCCTCGTCAACGTGCCGATCGGCGTCATCGCGCTGTTCATGGTCATGACGTTCCTGCACCTGCCGAAGTTCACGAGCCGCAAGGTCCGCATCGACTGGTGGGGCGCGACGGCCGTCATCACGACGCTCGTGCCGCTGCTGCTCGTGGCCGAGCAGGGCCGCACGTGGGGCTGGGGCTCCGCGGCATCCATCGCCTGCTACGTGATCGGCGCGGTCAGCGCGATCGCCTTCGTCTTCATCGAGCTCGCGATGAAGGACGACGCGATCATCCCGATGAAGCTCTTCAAGTCGGGCGTCTTCTCGATGGCGACGCTGCTCGGCGTGCTCGTCGGCTTCGGCATGTTCGGCGCGATGATGACCATCCCGCTGTACCTGCAGATCGTCACGGGCCTCTCGCCCACGGCATCCGGTTTCGCCACCCTGCCCATGGTCCTCGGCCTGATGATCGCCTCGATCGTCTCCGGTCAGGTCATCTCGCGCACCGGCAAGTACCGCATCTTCCCCGTCACGGGCACCGCGATCACCGCGGTCGGCTTCTACCTGCTGACCTTCATGACCGTCGACCGCCCGCTGTGGTTCATGATGATCGCGATGTTCGCCATCGGCCTCGGCCTCGGCCAGCTGATGCAGACGCTCACGCTCGCCAGCCAGAACTCGGTCGAGCCGCGTGACATGGGTGTGGCGACCGCGTCGTCGACGTTCTTCCGCCAGATCGGTGGAACGCTCGGCACCGCCGTGCTGCTCTCGGTGCTGTTCTCGGTCATCCCGACGAACATCCAGACCGCGACCGAGAACAAGGCGGACCTCACCGCCGCCCTCAACGCCGCGCTCAACCCGGCCGTGGCCGAGAAGTCCAACAACCGCGCCATCATGAGCACGCTGTGGACGCCGATGGTCACTCCGATCAAGTCGAACGTGCAGACCGGCCTCGACAAGGCCGCGGGCGAGGCGACGGATGCCGCCAAGCAGGCGGTCACCCAGCAGGTCACCTCGGCCGTCAACGCCCAGGTCGCCGCAGGCGCGATCCCCGCCGCAGCCGCGCCGACGATCATCGCCCAGCAGGTCCAGGCCGCGCTGCCCCAGGCCACGCAGCAGGCGCTGCAGACGGTCGCGCAGAAGGCCAACGCCTCGGTCGTGAACGGCAAGCTCGCGGTCGACTACACGAACACCGCGCAGCGCGAGGCCGTCGTGAAGGAGGTCGTGCCGAGCATCATCAAGGAGATCAAGAAGGGCAACTCCTCGAAGAGCTCGGGCAACATCGACACGAGCAACACGTCGTTCCTGAACGGCGCGGACAAGGCGCTGACCCGTCCGTTCATGAAGGGCTTCAACGCCTCGACGATCGAGATCTACTGGGTCGGCATGATGGTCATCCTGGCCGCGTTCGTGCTCACCTGGTTCTTCCGGGTGCCGCCGCTGCGCAAGGTCTCGGCCCTGCAGCAGCAGGCCGACG